>JBAVMS010000021.1:0-103981 GCA_049690315.1 Candidatus Methanoperedens sp. | reverse complement strand
TATGTACCGTCTTGTGTGGTTTGTGCGGTATCAAGCTGATTCCACTTGCTGCCGTCCCAGTGGAGCAACTTTACATCGCCGGCTGAAACGCTGTTGCTTGCGAGCCAGGTGTTCTCAACCCTGAATCGAACCCGGGCTTCTATCATCCTGCTTGTGCCCGCAATGAGGTTTATGTTCTTATATACGGTTCCTGGCGGCTGGGATGTTACCTGTTTTGATGTGCCTTTAAGAACTTCTGCTCTTACGGTTATGCCGAGTTCATTCTCTTTGCCTGTAAGGGCTATTTCGTACACGCCGAGTTCAGGAGTCTTGAAGGTATATGTGACCGGCGTGTTGGCAACCAGGTCTTCATCATTGCTCTCTGATTTTGCTATGTTGGCGAAATCCTCGCCTGTTACTACGCCGCCTCCGCCGCTACCGCCACCTCTGCCTCCACCACCGCCACCACCCGGTGAGGGAGTAGGTGTTGGTGTAGGTGGACTCTCAGCCATAGGTGCGAGTATACTGAAGTTGGTTATGTTGCTAAAAACGTACTTTAGCGAAGTTTCAACCCCGTTTGTGCCGTTCACCAGCGACCACGAACCATTGTACCTCCACATTCTAAGCGTGCTTTCATTCAGACCTGAAATATCGCTATTGTTGTAACTCACGTTTAGGAATAACCAGGAGTCGGCGCTGTTATTGGTGGCGTTAATATATTTGCCTATATTGCGATAGCCAGTTGGGTCGCCTGCCGGGGTTGAAGCTGATTTAATTGCCACATCTTTACTTGTGAAAGAGATGGTAGAATTTAGTATAGTTAGATTAACAACTGAATTATTTAGTGAATTTAAACTCGAAAAGAAATCCCAGATTGTATTATTCAAGGCGCTGTTGTTGATTATAGTATTGTTGTTTGAAGAATTGAAGAAGATTCCGTAATTGTTATTCGAGTTTGCGGTATTGTTAATTAAGGAATTGTTGTTAGAAGATAAAATGTAAATTCCACTAAAGTTGTTTGAGTTTGCAGAATTGTTAATAATACTTCCATTTGATGTATTATTATAGTAGATGCCAATATACCAGTCAGTTACATTTAGATTTTTTATGGTGACATTTGAAAGAGACGTTGTTGAATTACTGACATTCACGCCGAAAGTATTTGCTGTAGCCATTCCATCAATTGTATAGCCAGCGCCATCAAAAATTACATTGCTCGATGTGATATTAATGCAGCTCGTAGCATTACTATTTATTAAACTCAGGTTAAGGAAATATTCACCATCTGCAGAAATCGTAGTACAGGAGCTAATGTTAGTTTGCGCGTTGACCCCACTTAACAACAAAAAAATTATCGTTGCTCCTGTTAATACTCCTCTGATGTCTCTCCCATACATGCTATCTTTCAACATTTTTTGCCACTTTTTACTTTAACTATACTTAAGAACTATTTTTAAGTTAATCAAAGCCACCTACTTGATGTATTTTGATAAACACTAAACTATAATAAACTTGCTAAGAGTATCCAAAATCCCACCCTTTCCTTTTCGCACCGCCTCATCTTTGCGGTCTTTGCGCCTTTGCGGTGACAAGATTTGTAGATGATTTTCTACACTATCCTGTTATCCAGTTTTTCGTCCTGAAATCATTCATTCGTAACCTTTAAATATTATGTTCGCCTATATACGAATAGTGGGCAGAACATTTTTTAACATACCACCACCATCAACCCCCTCCCTGCCCACTAAATTCTAATCTTTTTTCTGGATCAGTGCTATTTTTTCTTCGAATTCTGCGCTCACAATCGCATTAAGGTGAAGTCCTACTTCTTCGGGTGTATATCCCAGCGCAAGCCCGAGGAACTGGCTGTAATGAACAACAGGAAGGCTATAAATCTTCCCGGTTTTTGCGAGTTCAGCCTGCCCGCCATCGAACTGCAAATGGCAAAAAGGGCAGGCATTCACGATGCAGTCAACGCCGGCTTTTTTCATCCGCTCAAGTTTGTATTCAGTCATCTTTAACGACGTCTCAAGCATTGCCGACCTAACTCCTCCCCCGGCGCCGCAGCAGCTCATTTTGCCCTCGTAAGGCACGCTTGTCGCACCCGTAGCCTCCACAAGCTCATCAAAAAACACGGGGCACTCGGCGCCGCCGAGCTTCCTGTCCTTTGTGGGCTTAATGAGATGGCATCCGTAATGGACAGCCACCCTGAGCGGAAGAGGTTTCTCTATTGAATTACCAAGTTTCTCCGGACCTATTTCCCTGTAAAGGAATTCTATTATGTGCCTCACTTCAATCGTTCCCATGAATTCCTTATTTATTTTTTTCAGGTGTGCGTTCACCTCGTTCCTGAGGCCTGCATCGTTTTTCAGGATATTATTGGCATCCAGAAGCGAACTGAAGCACCCGTTGCAGATTGTCAGCAAATCCGTGTTCTTCTCTTCTGCAAGAACCAGGTTCCTTGATGCAAGAGCGAGCCATGTTATTTTGTCAAATGAGCGAAATACACCCGGCGCGGGGCAGCATGAAGCTTCTTTAAGTTCGCTCCATTTTACCTCAAGCTTGTCAAGAACAAGCTTTGTCGCCTTTTCAATGCCTGGATAGCGATTCGGGATGAGACATCCCAGAAAAAGAGATAGTTCCTTCATTCTTTTATCAGCTCATCGAACCCGGTTGATTTGAGGAGGGTTTTTACGTCATCGAGCGCTTTTTTGTATTTGTGGACAGTTTCCGGCTCTGCAAGCCCGATTTGTTCCCTGATGGATATGTGCAGTTCATCTATCGGGATGGCATGTCCTGTTTCGATAAGATACCTGCATACAGTCCTGTGCGCGGGGAGTACTTTTCCTTTTTTCACGGCAATGCTACGGAGTTTTAGTATCTCATCGGTTATCTTTATTCCCCGCGGGCATCTTTCCTGGCAGTTGTAACAAGTAGTGCACATCCAGAGTTCAAGTTCATCTGAGATGTCTTTCTGGATAGAATCTTTGATAATCCTCCTGACATTGAGGCTTGTGTACCTGCCTGAGGGGCAGCTTCCCGTACATGTGCCGCACTGGAAACAGGTGAGTATCTCGGAGCTTTTCATCGAGAGGAATTATGTGGATGCTTGTATTTAAGGGTTTAAGGGATTTTTGGTTCCTTCGCATTTTCTTAGATGGATACCGCAATATTTATTAACAAAAGAGTTTATTCATCAAATAGGGAAAAACGGGTTATATAGTAATTAAGAGAAAGGTGCTAGTCAATGTTAGAAAGTTCACAGGAGAGAGTGAAACTGCTTAAAGCGGGAGTCACAGGGAAAACAATTGAACAGATTTACATATCAGAGAATAATTTCGTAATTGTGCGTTTTCCTATTTTTCCTAAGACTGTCGAAATCGAGACAAAAAAAATTGCAAATGGTACAATAAGCCAAATTGCTGCAGTTGAAATGTATTAGTAGAATAAGTTGGATGTGTTAACATACCTGATTGTTGCGTATGTTAACTATCTTGTGTTTGGGGTAGCAGTTTATTTTAATAAAATCAGATATTCTCGTTCTGGTATCTGCCTGCATAGCCTTTGCCTACTTCTTTGTTCAATCTGAAAAACAAAAGCTGCAGAACACGTGCATCCTTTTTGATATTAAAACCGTTCTCATTGAAAACAACGAGCAGGCTCTCGCTCCTGCCGCTGTAACCTGCATCCCATACAGCGGTTTCTACAGTCGCGCCGCACCGCAGCAGGCTTGAGCGGGGTTTTGCGATAGCTGCGATGTTTTTCGGGATGTTCACTATCTCATTGAAAACTATTTTGTAGCTGCCTTTGGGCAGATGAATCCAACCTTCCGCGTCAAAATCTATGGTTTTTGTTTGCGGGAGTTTTCTTTCGGAATTGTCAAAAGCTATGGCACCTGAGCCTTCATGAATTTCCACGAGCTTCAGCGTCAATTCGATGCCGTTGGGCTGAACCTGGATATCCGGGTCAATCATTTGTTCCACGAGAGGCGGTTTCTGGTTGATGAGGGTAATCAGTTCTTCATGGGCTAGTAAAGACATGAGAACTCAATTAGGAGATAAGAGAATAAATATTGCTGCATCAAAAAATTCATAATTTTTAAAAATTCCGAACACTGGATATCTAATAAATCCGTAACGCAATTGTATTGGGGAATTCCCGTTACGCAATTAAATGCCAAAACTCCCGTAACGGAAAAAACTCATAGACTTTATTATTATGCATTTCCAATTATCCATCATGTATTTCGACCTCTTAATCAGATTTCTTATAGGCGGCGGAGTTATAGCCGGAACAACATGGATAGCAGAAGCATTTGACCCCAAACTTGGTGGCATCATTGCAACGATACCTTCAGCAACTATAGTAAGCCTGCTCATAGTCGGCAGTGCAGTCGGCGAAAATGCCGCTGTTGATTTTGCAAAAGGGCTGGTGCTGGGGAATATACCGTGGTTTGCATATATTTTCACAGTGATACTGCTCACGCAGCGAATAGGACTTACCAAAAGCCTTGCTCTCGGTTTGCTTGTATGGTTTTTGCTTGTACCCGTGGCATCCAGGCTTTCCCGGCTGGTATAATCTCTCGTATTCCGTAACGGAGTTTAGAGAACAAAATCCGTTACGGTAAATTTGTTAAATAATCCCGTTACGGCAATTGTCAAAATTAATTCCGTTACGGAAATTTTACATATTATTTTTATTCAAACCTCTTATTTTAATTTATGGCAAATCTTCGTTATTCATTCAACCATTTGTAACCATATCATGGACTTTCCTGGGTTTCCGGGTAATATCGTTAATTTCCTGGTCAAATAACCAAAAAACTGCTAAAAATTCCTAAAACTGCGTATAAGATATATTATACGCAGTTTTTATATACCAAGACAGCCAAAATCATAGTATTATGACAGGTGAAATGCCATCAACATTAAAAAAGCTTGAAACCGAGATGAAACTCCGGGGTTTTTCAAAGCAGACCTCAAAGATGTACCTTTTCTACAACCGCAAATTCCTTGAATATATAAAAAAATCCCCTGAAGAAATAAGTGATGACGACATAAAGGAATTTCTTGCATACAAGATGTCAGACCATTCACTGTCAAACGCTTCAATTGCGTTGATAAAAGCATCATTGAAATTTTTCTACACCGATATGCTCGGGAAAAACCTGTCGCGAATAAAAACACCAAAAGCATCGAAAAGGCTGCCTGTGGTCTTGAGCCAAAAAGAAATAAAAGATTTGCTTGGCAATACTAAAAATGAAAAGCACAGGTTGCTAATCGAACTCCTTTACTCAACCGGGCTTCGGCTTTCGGAATGTATTAACCTGAAATACTCGGACCTGGACTTAAACGATGGAATCGGATGGGTGCGCATGGGTAAAGGCGCGAAGGACAGGATATTCATAATTTCAGAGATGTTCAGGAAAGATCTTATTGAGTACCAGGAAAAGAAAGGCGCCGATGGCAAGGGACTCATTTTTTCAGTGAACGGGAAGAAAATGTCGCCGCGCGGCATACAGCATGCGATAAAAGTGTCGGCAAAAAGGGCCGGGATAGAAAAAGACGTCCATGTCCATACACTCAGGCATTCATTCGCCACGCACCTGCTCGAAAACGGCGTGGATATCAGGAAAATACAGAAGCTCCTCGGGCACTCGAATTTGCAGACCACCCAGATTTATACACAAGTATCTTCCGAAGAAATTAAGAAAATAAAAAGCCCGCTGGATATGCTATGAAATTCTATTGCGTTACGGAATATTCAGAAGAATATCCCGTAACGGATTTTTATTTGGCAAATACCGTAACGGGATATATTTATTAAATTTCCGTAACGGTATTAAGTTTGTCATCATGAGAGGTTAGTGGGCAGAAAGAGGGATTATGGTGGTGGTATAGTAAAAAAGTTTTCCTGCCCACAACGATTCGTATATATACGAACGATAGTATTTATAGTTTACGGGTGATGTAAAATTGTCATCAGTTTATCATTCTTTTGCAACGGGTTTTTACAAAAACCATAACTGTAGATAATATTGAATTTCCCTAACGGCATCAAGGTTGTCAAAAAGAGGAGGTTAGTGGGCAGAAAAGGGATTATGGTGCATCAATATTTTAAGTGGGATACATCCTTATATCCTCATGAACCATAGCGCAGGGCATGGTAAGCTACCAGGTGATGGTGAAGGATGTCATAAGAAAAGCCGATATCCTTCTTGAGGTAATCGATGCACGGTTTCCGGATGAGACCCGCAACAGCGAGGTTGAGCGTGACGTTACGCGTTCAATGAAGCCGTTCATAATAGTCCTTAACAAATGCGATCTTGTATCAAAGGAAATCCTTGAGAAAACCAAATCCCGCCTGTCAAAAATTGCTCCCACGGTCTTTGTTTCCAGTAAGACCAGGTTCGGGACAACGATGTTAAGACACCAGATTCTTGAAACCGCAGGCATAAAAGGCCGCGATATACTGGTCGGCTCTCTTGGTTATCCCAATACAGGCAAATCATCGGTTATCAACGGCGTGGCAGGGAGACACAAAGCCAGTACATCATCAATATCGGGTCACACAAAAGGAGTGCAGCTTGTGAATGCGGGTTCGCGCATATTGTTCCTGGATACACCTGGAATAATTCCCTTTGGCGAGAACGATGAGTTTATACAGGGCATTCTTTCGGTGAAGGATGCAACACACATTAAGGACCCTGTTGGTGTTGCCATGAAGATAATAGAGAGATTTTGCGCTGAAAATAAAACTGCCCTGGAATCCTTCTATCATGTCACGATAGAGGGGCAGGATTCTTATGATGCGCTTTTACTGATAGGCAAGGAGAGCAATTGCCTGAAGAAGAAAGGCGAGGTAGATGATACGAGGGCGGCTGTGAGGATTATCAATGACTGGCAAAAAGGGCTGCTTATGATTTAGGTGGTCTATGGCTTTATTTTGAATGGATTTCTTTGACTCTGCCAACCCGGCCATCTTCTAATTGAACCTTTATTCCATGTGGATGAAATGAGGAATTGGTTAAAATTCTCTTTACAATGCCCAGGGTTATTTTCCCAGTCTTCTGGTCTTGCTTTAAAACAATCCCTACACTTAATCCCTGTTTTATATTTTCTCTGGCAGTACCGTTGTTCATATTGAAATGTAAATTCATATTTTATTATATAAACATATACATTCGTAAAATATTCAAGTGCTAAAGATGGAAGGTTTTGGAGATGGTTGTTGCAGGCTCTGTATATGAGCATGAGGATTTGTTCAAATTCAATCGTTCCCAGAAAAAGGTAAACAAATTTTTTAAAATTATCCAGATATCATCTTATGAAATTTTTAGAAAATTTTTCGCACAGATTTTCAATTTTGTGCAAACATTTTGAAAATAATTCGTCAAAGTGTTCATAATTTATTATATATACATAACCTGGATTACGAAGATGCAACAAATTCAAATGTTCATTTGATTTTAATTCATCATAAATTGGTAAAGGTTCTTTCTTAAATAATTCCTCTGAAAATTTCCACACAGTTTCGTAATTTAAATTCATTAATAAAAGTCCATTTTCTTCTTCAAATAAGCTAAAAATATCTTCTTGTTTTTCGATATCCTCTAATGAGATGTCTTCATGAAGCCTAAATAATCTAGCAGTTGTAACAATAACAGGCAACGTAATTGAAATTATTGGGAACGTTTCTTTTTCGTTTTCATAGAAATTTTGCACTGCATGTAAATCTAAATCTGATGGCAATTTTTCCAAAATATACTGAATACTATCTTTTTGTACTTTAACAGACCCAAAAACGGCCTGATATAAGGCTCTTTTTATAGTATTTGGATCAAATTTATCATTAATTATTTCTGCACCCTTATCGACAATTTTTACATCAAAAAAATTTTCAATTCTAAGAATTGAAAATACAGGTTCATTTTTAATTTGATATCCCATTTTTCTTATCAAAGGTATAGACAATTCATCAAATACGTCATTTCTGGCATCGCTTCTCATCGAATAATCATTTCCCCTAGGAAATTGCATGAAAAACCAGATGTGGTCTCTTGTTTTATATTTGCACTCTACTACAAAATTAACCACAATCATAAGATTATCTAAAATTTTATATTCTTTTTGAACATGAATATCGGTACTAAATAATTGACCTTCCCTCTCATATTCTACCTCACCAAATTCCTCTAAACCGTATTTTAGTATTTTCTTAACAACAGATATTTCTAAAGGAATACCAGTTTTTAAAATTGTATCTTTAATTTGTGAAGATTTCAAACAAACACCTGATAACATATATCACTACAATTTAAAATATATAAGATATTCCACGACATCATTGGATAATGAAATTCTTTAAGTCATTTTGCGTCTAATTTTTATGCCTACACGAGGCCTGAATCTACCGTTTTTATGAATATCTATTCCCCCCTCAATCTCGCCACCACTCTTCTCTTCCTCTCAACCGCCTCCTCCGCCGCCTTCTCCACAGCCCTCTTCATAGCCTCAAAATTTCGCGGCGTCGTCCACAAGTTTCTTGATGGGCGTATGTGCAGATTCACTGAAACGATATACTTTAGTTATTGTTTTATAACAGTAATTGTTAATAGAACATTGGTTATGCAAGATGGCTGAAAAGAAAAAGATCTCAAATAATGGGAAGAATTCTCAAAAAAAACCCACTCCCGCCCGGGAAAATAGAGCGCCCAGCAAACCAGATGAAGAAAGCGCCTTCCCGATGGTCGGCATAGGTGCTTCTGCAGGCGGACTTCTGGCTTTAGAGAAATTTTTCATTAACATGCCATCTGATAGCGGTATGGCCTTTGTCATCGTTATGCATTTTGATCCCAAAGCAAAGAGCGTCATGGCTGATATATTAAAGGGATACACAAAAATGGAAGTACTTCAGGTAGAAGATGGGATGAAGGTTGAACCAAACCATGTGTATATCATTCCGCCTAACAAGGATATGGCAATATTGCACAGGACGCTGCACTTATACGAGCCCATCGTTAGCAAAGGTATCCGGCATCCAATCGATTTCTTTTTCAGATCATTAGCAGATGACATGAAAGAAAATGCTATCTGCATTATACTCTCAGGAACAGGAACTGAAGGTACCCTGGGTTTAAAAGCCATAAAAGGTGAAGGTGGGATGGTTATGGTAGAGAGTTTGGAATCTGCTGCTTATGACGGCATGCCAGGAAGCGCCATAGCCACAGGACTTGTTGATTATATTCTATCGCCGGAAAAAATGCCTGAGCAAATGGTAAGCTATGTAAATCAATTTTACGCCACGAAAATAACGAAACCTGAAATAATCGTAACCGAACAAACTGCCAATTATTTAAAGAAAATAATTATCTTTGTCCGGAACCAGACCGGGATTGATTTTTCCGCCTACAAACAAAATACTCTCATCCGCAGAATTGAGCGGCGGATGAGCCTTCATCAAATTGGGAACATATCCGAATATTTACGTTATCTTCAGGAGAACCAGCCTGAAATCCAGATACTCCAGAGAGAATTTTTAATCGGAGTTACCAGTTTTTTTAGAGACCCTGCGACTTTTGAGGTTCTCAAAGAAAAGATATTACCTGAGATATTAAAAAATAAAAGGCATGACCAGCCTGTACGGGTCTGGGTCCCGGCATGTTCAACAGGCGAAGAAGCCTACTCTATAGCCATCGTCCTTAAGGAGTACATGGATGATGTAAAAAGTAACATCCATGTCCAGATTTTCGCAACGGATGCGGATCGGGATGCTGTTGAAACAGGCCGTTTGGGTGTTTACCCGGATAACATCACAGTGGACGTGTCTCCTGAACGTTTAAATCGCTTTTTTATAAAAAACCCGGATACCTACAGTATAAAAAAAGAAATCAGGGAGATGGTTATCTTTGCTCCTCAAAATGTCATCAGCGATCCACCTTTTCTCAGGTTAGACCTGATAGGCTGCAGGAACCTGTTGATTTATCTGGTTCCTGAATCACAGAAAAAATTATTGCTCATTTTCCATTACTCCTTAAATCCAGGCGGATACCTTTTCCTTGGCAGTTCCGAGACGATAGGCGAATTCACAGAACTATACTCTGTTGTCGATAAAAAATGGAAAATCTATAAACGCATAGGGGAAATGGCACATTTACCTTTGATGACAGGACATACCCCAATAACCCCGTGGATTGAAGTTCCGAAAGCAGGTGAAATAAAAGCCGGAGCAATCAATATTGGCACAAAGATTGAAAAGATGCTGCTTGATACTTACACTCCTCCATGCGTTATCGTAAATGAAAAAGGTGATATCCTCTACATTCATGGTAGGACAGGTAAATACCTTGAGCCTGCCCCCGGGAATGTCCGTTTCAATGTCATAGATATGGCACGTGAGGGTTTAAGAACCGAGTTAAATATTGCCATTCATAGAGTCGTAACACAAAAAAAGGACGTTATCTTCCAAAATTTAAATGTAAGGACTAATGGCTCTTTCCAAACCATTGATTTAAAAGTCAAACCAATCGAAGAATCGACGATGCAGGGGCTTATAATGGTCACATTTGAGGATGTTCCATCTACCAGGCCTTCAAGGCCTGTCAAAGCAACTTACAGGTCAGGGAAAGTTAAAGAGCATGTTGCAGAGCTGGAAAATGAATTAAAGTCCACCAAAGAAAATCTCCAGGCCACAATAGAAGAACTCCAGGCATCCAATGAAGAACTCAAATCAGCCAATGAGGAACTGATGTCTGCGAACGAAGAACTGCAAAGTACTAATGAAGAACTGAATGCATCAAAAGAGGAACTCCAATCGCTCAATGAGGAACTGGTAACGCTTAACGCAGAGCATCAGGCCAAAATCGAGGAACAGTCAAAAACCGTCAGCGACCTGAACAATTTGATAGCAAGCACAGAAATTGCAACGGTCTTCCTGGATAATGACCTGCGAATTAAAGGTTATACCCCGCAAATCACCAAAGTAATAAACCTTATTAAAACTGATATCGGACGCCCGGTCGGCGACATAGTTTCCAATCTGGAATATGAAGACCTGCAAAGAGATGTTAAGGAAGTGCTCGATACTCTTGTTTTCAAGGAAAAGGAAATAAGTGATAAAAAAGGGTTCTGGTATTTAATGAGAATCCTGCCTTATCGAACCATAGACAATGTCATCGATGGCGCTGTTATCACATTTATTGATATCACCGGGCGCAAGCGGGCGGAGCGGATGGAGAAAGATGCCCGGGTATACGCAGAGAGCATTGTGGACACGGTGCAGGAATCCCTTCTGATACTGGATAAAGACCTGCGGGTAATATCAGCTAATTCGTCTTTTTACAGCACTTTTCAAGTTTCGCCGGAGGAGACTGAAAACAAATTCATTTACGACATAGGCAACAGCCAGTGGGACATTCCCCGCTTAAGAGAATTGCTGGAAGAGATTCTACCCAGTAATACCCAATTCAAGAATTTCGAGGTTGACCATGTGTTCCCTGGTATAGGACGAAAGGTAATGTTACTCAACGCCCGCCGAATCAATCAGGAGGGAGGAGGCATAGAGAGAATCCTCATAGCTATTGAAGATATCACTGAGCGCAAGCTGGCGGCAGACTGTGAATAATTTATATACTTGTATAACCGCCATGATGATGTAAGTAAATCGGGTTCCAAAAAAAGGGAGATAAATCACGTCAAAAAATGTTGACACAACTAAGGAACAACCTCTGAATGAACTGGTAAAATCGCGCCAGGGGACGGTTGAACTGGAAAAATCAGAAACCCTGCGCAAGCAGGCAGAGAAGGCTTTGAAAAGCCAGACTGTAGACTTGCAGAAGTTATCGACAAAGGATGTCCAGCATATGGTTCACGAACTGCAGGTGCACCAGATTGAACTGGAAATGCAGAACGAAGAGCTTCGCAGGACACAGAGTGAACTTGAGGATTCACGTAACAGGTATTCTAACCTGTATAATTTCGCACCAATCGGTTATTTTACATTTGATAAAAACGGGATTATCGTAGAAGTAAACCTCACCGGCGCCAATAAATTAGGTATAGAGAGGAGCTTTTTGATTAAAAACCCTTTTTCTCTTTATATAGATTTTAGCAGCAGGGATGTGTTTTATCTGCACCTGAGGAAGGTTTTTAGAACCAAGATCAGGCAAACTTGCGAAATTAAACTTGTTGATAAGAATAAAAATCAATTCGATGCTCAACTGGAGAGCCTGGCGGTACAGGATAGCGAGGGTAATTTCAGCCAATGTAGAACAACAATAACAGATATCACAGAACGCAAGAAGGCTGAAGAAGTAAATTCTCTGCTGGCATCTATTGTGGAATTTTCAGATGATGCGATTATTGGCAAGACACTGGATGGCACCATTTTAAGCTGGAACCTGGGCGCACAGAAGATATACGGATACACAGCCGATGAGGTCAAAGGTCGCTCTATCTCTATCCTGATTCCACCAGACAAGACAGATGAAGTTCCGCAACTACTGGAAAGAGTAAGACAGGGGCATTGCATCGAACACTACGAAACCGTACGTTTGAGAAAAGATGGCAAACAAATCAATATCTCTTTAACCATTTCTCCAATTAAGGATTCAACTGGCAGGATTATAGGTGCCTCTACGATTGCACGGGACATCACGGAGCGCAGGCAGGCCGAGGAGGCGATACGTGAATCTGAAGAACGCTACCGCAGCCTTGTTGAGAGCGCGAATGATATTATTGCCATGGTCTCACCGGACGGTACAATCATTTCCCTGAACCCTGCGTTTGAAAGAATCACCGGCTGGGCGCGAGAAGAGTGGCTTGGCAAGAGCTTCCAGCCTCTCATTCATCCCGATGATTTACCCATAGCTATGGAGGTCTTTCAACACACAATGAATGGAGAGACAGTACCAAGTTTGGAGTTACGACTCCTTGCAAACTCTGGTGGTTACGTATATATTGAATACGTGACAACACCGCTATTGAAGAAAGGGAAAGTGATCGGTAATTTAACCGTCGCCCGCGATATTACAGAGCGAAAGAGAGTGCAAGAAGCTTTGAGCAGGGCGCACGACGAGCTAGAGATACGGGTAAAAGAACGAACTGGTGAACTTAAAGCTGTCAACAAAGCATTAAAGGCTGAAATTACAGAGCACAAACTGGCGGAGGAGGCGCTGCGGGAGAGCGAGGGCCGGCTCCAGAGCATTCTGGACAATTCCAGCACCGTTGTTTTCCTCAAGGACTTGGAAGGTCGTTACATCACTGTCAACCGGCGCTTCGAAGAATTGTTCCATATGACCCTTCAAGACGTAGTCGGCAAGTCGGACCATGAGATTTTCCCACGGGAGCACGCAGACAGATTCCGGCAGCATGACTTGCTCGCCCTGGAGAAGGGCGGCCCCATTGAGGTAGAGGAGTTCGTCCCCCATGATGACGGCTTGCATGTGTACATCTCGGTTAAGTTCCCTCTCTTTACCGCCGGGAAGAAGCCATATGCGGTGTGCGGCATTGCCACAGACATCACCGAGCGCAAGCGGGCGGAAAAGGCGCTGCGTCAGGCGCATGATGAGTTAGAAATACGTGTTCAGGAACGAACAGCAAAACTGGTGGAAGCCAACGCAGCTATTCAGGAATGGACTTCTAAACTGGAAAAGACCAACATAGAATTGACAGCTGAAATCGTGGAGCGCAAGCATGCTGAAGAGAAAATACGAGAGCAAGCCACACTTCTCGATAAAGCACTTGATGCCATTGCTCTTCGGAATTTAGAACATAACCTTATTTACTGGAATAAAGGTGCTGAGTTGCTGTATGGTTGGACAGCAGAGGAAGTCATAGGCAAAAATGCTGATGAGCTTCTGTATAAAGGAAAAACAGCCAGGCTAATCGAAGCCGAAAAGAGCATCATCGATAAGGGAGAGTGGATTGGCGAGCTGGGGCAGATAACGAAAGATGGTAAGGAAATTATTGTCCATAGCCGCTGGACACTTGTGCGTGATAGCGAGGGTAAACCGAAAGCGATACTTATCATTAACACGGACATCACTGAGAAGAAAAGGCTTGAATCGCAGTTACTCCGTGCTCAGAGAATGGAGAGTATAGGCACACTCGCAGGCGGTATAGCGCATGACCTCAATAATATGCTGACGCCGATGATGCTGTCCCTTCAAATATTAAAAGAAAAATACAAAGATGAGCAGAGCCAGAAATTGCTTACAATTCTAGAAAATAATACCCAGCGCGGGGCTGATTTAATTAAGCAGGTGCTGTCATTTGCACGGGGTGTCGAAGGCGAACGCAGCCCTCTTGCTGCAAAACACATTATCACTGAAATTGAGAAAATCGCAAGAGAAACATTTCCAAGAAACATTGAAATCAGAACTGATGTACCTAAAAACCTCTTTACCATTTCCGGGGATGCCACACAACTGCACCAGGTTATAATGAACCTGTGCGTGAACGCCCGCGATGCTATGCCTGACGGCGGTATCCTGGATATCACAGCTTCGAATTTTTTCGTTGATGAGAACTATATACAAATGCATACCGAAGCTAAAGTCGGTCCTTACGTTATCATTGCAGTCTCGGATAACGGAACCGGTATCCCTCCTGAAATAGTTGACAGGATTTTTGAACCGTTCTTCACGACAAAAGATTTTGGTAAAGGAACAGGGCTTGGGCTGTCAACGGCTCATGCAATTGTAAAAAGTCACGGTGGATTCATAAATGTTTACAGCGAAGCAGGGAAAGGAACAACATTTCGGGTATATTTACCGGCGATTGAGGCTGGAATGCAAAATGCAGGGGAACAGCAGCTTGAATTGCAGAGCGGGCACGGGGAATTGGTCATGATTGCTGAAGACGAAAATTCGGTTCGTGAGGTCACTGTTTCCACATTGGAAAAATACGGGTATAATGTGCTTGCAGCCAATGATGGCGCAGAAGCAGTAGCATTGTATGCCCAAAATAAGGGTAAGATCAAAGTTATTCTTATGGATATGATGATGCCTTTTATGGATGGTGAAGGAAGCATCCGGGCGATTCGTAAAATTAACCACGGAGTCAAAATTATTGCAGTCAGCGGGTTAGCAGAGAAAGACAGGCTTGCAAAAATTGCAGATACCCGTGTACATGCATTCCTGCCAAAACCTTATACTGCCGAGAGATTATTGAAAACCATACACGAGGTTTTAAGCGCGAAATAGATGGCTTGCAGTTAAGAGGATTTTCACTTTCATCGTAAACGTTACTTTTAAAACATCTTCTTGCATAAACAGAATAATAATTTGACGATTTGAAGAACTCATTGAAAAGGGAGGATTATGAAGAAAGAAAAAACCAACCAACCAAGTCCGGAATCAGACGCCGCACTGCGGCAAGAACTTGTAGAGCATTTCCGTGAAAAGCGGGAGCTACTGAGACAGCAGTGGGTACAGCAGATGACTGCCAAGGGGCTGCTTGCAGGGTTGAGCCAGGAAGAAATCGAAAACGAGTCAAGCACGATTTATGATACCTGCATCATCTGCCTGGAAACAGGAGATTATGAAGGCGCCGAGACCTACGCAGCGCGCATGGCTGAACGCGGTGTACTGCGCGGGATGATGACAGAGCAGATAATCGGCGGCATGCTGACCCTTCGCGATGTTTACGGGCGCAGCCTGTTTGAAAGGTATCAGCAGGATATGGAGCGATTGTCGGAAGCATTAGACATCTACGAACCGGTTGCCAACAAGATTCTCTCCATCGTTGCGCTCGGGTTCGTCGAAGAGCGCGAGAAAGTCGTTCGCCAGCAGCAGGAGGCAATCCGTGAGCTTTCAACTCCTGTGCTGCAAGTCCGGGACCAGATGCTTATTCTTCCGATAATTGGCGTGATCGATACGCATCGCGCCCGCCAGTTGACCGAACAGCTTTTGCGCACCATCCGCACCAGCCGCGCCAAAGTGGTGGTTATTGATATAACTGGTGTTCCAGCCGTGGATTCCAAAGTAGCCAACCACCTGGTGCAGACCGTGGATGCATCGCGTCTCATGGGTGCAACTGTCATTGTTACAGGCATATCGCCTGAAATAGCCCAGACACTCGTAACCCTTGGTGTTGACCTGACCAAAATGAATACGGTGGGCGACCTGCAAGGCGGTATTGAAGAAGCCGACCAGCTATTAGGCTACAGGGCGATCAGGATAGACCCGGCAAGCGGCTCACAAGAAAAGGTGTAATGAACAATGTCGGTTCCAATTCTCAAACAGGGTGACTACCTCATCGCTTCCATCCAGTCGGAACTGAGCGATGCCGACCTGTTGAAATTACGGGATGACCTTGTAAGGCGGGTTAGCGATTATCGCACTAAAGGAGTCATTGTGGATGTCACTGTGCTTGATGTGATGGATTCATTCGCGACCCGCACCCTGCGCGCGATGGCGCACATGATAATGCTGCGCGGGGCAGAGACCATTATAGTCGGGATACAGCCCGAGGTCGCGTTTTCTATGGTGCAATTGGGCTTAAAGCTTGAAGGCGTAGAGACCGCGCTTGACCTTGAAGAGGGACTGGAACTTCTTGACCGCCGGACAAAAAGGAGATAACAGGCTTGGCAGATGAAGGGTGTATTCCAATCGATTCCGAAATCGACATCGTTACCGCCCGCCAGAAGGGACGGGAAATGGCGGCGCGGCTGGGTTTCCAATCCACCGAGTTGACACTCATCGCAACTGCCATCTCCGAGGTGGCGCGCAACATCGTGGAATATGCCAGGGATGGCGAAATCTCCTTGAACGTGGCCGCGCAGGGCGACAAACGCGGTATTGTTGTAATCGCCTGCGATAACGGGCCGGGCATTCCTGATATTAAACTGGCAATGCAGGACGGCTATTCGACAGGAAATAGTCTGGGGCTTGGACTTCCCGGGGCGAAGCGGTTGATGGATGAGTTTGAAATCGTTTCTGAGGTCGGCAAGGGAACGAAAATAACGATGAAAAAATGGTTGCATAAAAATGGTCGAAGCTACTGATCCATTAGAGTTTATAGAATGGGGTTTTTCTTCGATACCACTAAAGGGACAGGATGTCTCAGGTGATAGTTATTTGATCAAACCGCTCCCGGATGGTATCCTGATGGCTGTAGTGGACGGGCTGGGGCATGGATATGAAGCGGCGCAAGCCTCAAAAATCGCAGTTTCAACGCTGAAAACCTATGCCAGCGAACCTATTATCCCTCTTGTTATGCGCTGCCATGAAGCATTGAGAGGAACGCGCGGGGTAGTGATGAGCATTGCAAAGCTCAATTCTTCTGATAAGATGATGACCTGGCTTGGGGTGGGCAATATCGAAGTAATGCTGCTGAAAGCGGACGGAAAACCAAAAATTTCACGCGAGAGGCTGCTGCTTCGCGGCGGAACACTGGGATATCAACTTCCACCGCTTCGGGAATCAGTAGTCCCTTTCATGCGGGGCGATATATTGATTTTCGTAACAGACGGCATTCGCGGCAGCTTTGAGCCGGGGATTGAACGCGGCGATAAGGCGCAGCAAATTGCCGATAGTATTATGGCGAATTTCAATAGAGGAACGGATGATGCACTCGTGCTGGTCGTGCAATATGCAAACAGAGAATGAGATGCTGGATAAATTAGAAAAAGAATACGCTTCTGCACTTTCGGATTATATTGACGGAGGGGGAGAAACGGCTCTGGAGAGTGCGTATGAACTCGGGCGCAAAGCAATAGCCGACGGGCTGGGTATATTGGATATCGCATCGGCTCACCAGAAAGCGCTTGCCAGTATATTACGGGGTACATCGAACCCGGAAACCATGAAGAAAGCAGCGCAGTTCTTTGCCGAGAGCATAGCGCCCTTTGAAATGACATATCGCGGGTTCCAGGAATCCATCACTGAACTGCACAACCTGAACAAAACGCTTGAACAATCGGAGATGAAATTCCGCTCTGTAGTCCAGGCAGCCAATGACGCAATTATTTCAAGTGACAGCAATGGAAACATCATTTCATGGAACAAGGGCGCACAGACCATTTTTGGTTATGCTGAAGAGGAAGTGCTGGGAAGACCTGTTACCATCCTGATGCCTGAACAATACAGAGAGGCTCATTCAAGGCAATTTGATCGCTTGCGGTCAACGGGCAAATCGAGGTATAAAGGAAAAACGCATGAATCCCAGGGCATGGGAAAAGATGGGAGGGAATTCCCGGTTGAGATTTCTTTAGCTACCTGGAAAACAGAGGAAGGAACGTTTTTTACATGTATCCTCCGTGACATCACAGAACGCAGGAAAGCCCTGGGAAAAATACGAGAGCAAGCCGCTCTTCTTGATAAAGCACATGATGCCATTGCTGTTCGTGACTTAGAGCACCGCCTCATCTACTGGAATAATGGCGCACAGCGCTTATACGGCTGGACGGCAAAGGAAGCCATAGGCAAAAATGCCGACGAGCTTTTGTATAAAGAAAAATCGCCGCAGCTTATAGAAGCCGAAACGAGCGTCATCAAAGAGGGTGAGTGGATTGGCGAACTGCATCAGGTAACTAAAGATGGTAAGGATATAATTGTAGAAAGCCGCTGGTCTCTTGTGAGCGATAACGGGGATAAACCAAGCTCGATACTTATTATCAACACCGACATAACCGAGAACAAAAAACTTGAATCGCAGTTATTGCGCGCCCAGAGAATGGAAAGCATAGGCACGCTTGCAGGCGGTATAGCGCATGACATGAACAACCTGCTGACGCCGATTATGTTATCGCTGCAGTTATTAAAAGGAAAACTCACAGATGAAGATAGCCTGAAATTAATTGAAATACTGGAAAGCAATTCCATGCGCGGGGCCGGCTTAATAAAACAGGTTCTATCATTTGCGCGGGGAGTCGAGGGTGAACGCAAGGCTCTTGAAATAGCACAGCTTATCGCTGAAATTAAAAGAATCTCAGATGAGACGTTCCCGAAATCCATCGATTTCCTGATAGATATGGATGACGAGCTCTGGGCAATATCAGGCGATTCCACGCAGTTGCACCAGGTACTGATGAACCTCTGTGTAAATGCACGCGATGCAATGCCGGATGGCGGGAAACTTTGCATTTCTGCAGGGAATTTTTTTATTGATGAGAACTATACCCGGATGAATACCGAAGCAAGGGAAGGTCCTTACGGCGTCATCACGGTATCAGATACCGGAACAGGTATTCCCCCGGAAATACTCGACAGGATATTTGAGCCGTTTTTCACGACAAAAGAATTCGGCAAGGGCACAGGACTTGGTCTCTCAACAGCCCATGCCATCGTTAAAAGCCACGGCGGGTTTATGAATGTTTATAGCGAAGTCGGGAAAGGAACGACATTCAAGGTATATTTGCCTGCGATCAAAACCGGACTTCAACATGTAGAAGAACAGCAAATTGAACCACTTTCAGGGCATGGCGAACTGGTTCTCATTGCCGAGGACGAAGGCTCGATTCGCGAGGTAACAGTCTCGGCTTTGGAGACCTATGGCTATAAAACAATTGCAGCCTGTGATGGCGTCGAGGCTGTAGCGTTGTATGCACAGAATAAAGACAAGATCAAAATTGTTCTTATGGATATGAATATGCCGGTAATGGATGGCATGGCGGGCATCCGGGCGATTCGAAAAATAAACCCGGAGGTAAAGATTATTATAGTTAGCGGACTTGCAGAAAAGGATAAACTTGCAAAAATTGAAAGCACTCATGCGCATATTCTCTTATCAAAGCCTTACACTGCCGAGAAATTGCTAAAAACAATACGCGAAGTTTTGGCAAGGGTCTAAACAGGTAAAAAATTAAAAATTAGAATGAGTCAGGTATGCAGGAAAAAATATTGGTCGTAGATGATGAGAAAGGGATAGTCAGCACATTGAAGCTAGCCCTTGAATCAGATAACTACAAAGTTGTCGAAGCATATACTGGTGACGGAGCCATCCGAAAAGCGCACAGCGAAGTTCCGGATTTAATCTTATTAGACCTCATGCTTCCGGACATGACCGGTTATGAGATATGTAACAAGCTTAGAAAAGACAAATTGACCAGATCGATACCGATTATTATGCTGACCGGATTGGGTGAGACCGGCAGAATTGCAGGCCTGGATTTAGGGGCGGATGACTATATTACCAAGCCTTTTGACCTGAATGAACTTAAAGCGAAAATCCGTAAAGCGCTGCTATAGTTCAGATATTAAGGGCGCAAGCGGAGTTATAAAAACTAATTTCTCCTCAATCTGGCAACTACCCTTCTCTTCCTCTCAACAGCCTCCGCCGCCGCCTTATCCACAGCCCTCTTCATAGCCTCAAAATTCCCCGGCGTCTTTTCGCCTACAAGTTTCTTGATAGGCGTATATGCTGATTCCCTGAAGCGGGGCGTAAAATCGCGGATTTCCCCGCCGACGATCAATTCCGCGCCCGTTCCCTCTTTGACCTCCCCGACAATATCGATAGCTACGCCTTTATTCCTCACGCATTCAAGAATCTCATCCGCATACTCAGGCGGCGCGATAATCAAAAGAGCATCCAGCGACACGCCAAGATAATCTATCTCAAGTTTATCCAGCATCTTGAGCACTTTTTTATTCACAAGCCCTCGCATCTTTTTTTCCCCGAAAACCAGTTTAACGCCTGCCGTCCTTGATATCTCCTTGGCGTCCCCGCGCACGCCGCCGTTTGTCACATCGGTCATCGCATGAATTTTTCCGACGAGGCCGGCCTCGAATAGCGCTTCACAGGCGTCGATGAACTTGAGGTTAATTGTCTCGTCCACGATATCGTGCACGCCGTAGTAAAGCGCTGTCGTGGATACGGTCCCGCCGCCTGCGCCTTCTGTCATGAGTATGACATCCCCGGGCTTTGCCTGGATGCGCGCCGTGAGGCTCTCTGCCATGCCCACCGCGCCCACACCGCCGGTCATGCGTTCCCCTATGACCATGTCGCCGCCTATCCTGAGCGTGCTGCCTGTTATCAGGGGTATGCCTGTCAGTTCCGATACGGTCGTGATGCCTGCTATATGGTCGAATATCTTTGCCACGTCGCCGTCATCAGCCACATGGATATCGGATAGCATCGCAACCGGCCGCGAGCCCATTACATACACGTCCCGCAGCGCTGCGCGCGCGACATGAAAACCTGCAAGGAATGGGAAATCAGATAATCGCGAATGCATCCCGTCGATGGTGACCACAAGAAACTGCCCGTCCGCACGTACCACGCCAGAATCATCGAGATGCGATGAATCCACAACTGCGGAAGTCTTTCCGATTACCTCGGCAATCTTCTCATGGGTATAAAAGTCACCAGCGCCCCGCGAGCCTACGCCGAATTCGCCCATTGTCACGCCTGAGCTTAACGGCTTTAGCAGTTCACCCTGCGGATTGATTGTGGCTTTTGCCTCCACGATAACAGCATTTGCAATCTCATCTGCGTGCTTTTGCGAGATGTTTTTTATCTCAAGTATCCTTTCGGCTAGCTTTTGCGCCAAATTTTTATCATTGCGCACTAGACCGCGTTTTGCATAGCCTTCAAGGTCCATAATTCTCCACGAAATTAGAAAGCATCCGAAGCCCGGTAGCGCCGCTTTTTTCAGGGTGGAACTGCGTGCCTACAACGTTTCCGGCTTCATTTGTGATAACAGCCGGGAACTCTATCCCGTAATCGCACATCGCAACCTCGTATTTCTCATCGGTATTTACATAAAATGAGTGAACAAAATAGACAAAAGAACCGTTCCGGATATTCTTTAACAGGGGGATATTCTTTTTAGCGTTAATTGAATTCCAGCCCATGTGAGGGACTTTTAATTCAGAGGCAGGGAATCGTATCACTCTTCCCGGGATTATATCGATGCCGTTGTGCAGTCCGCCTTCTTCGCTCTCCGAAGCAAGCATCTGCATTCCGAGGCATATCCCGAGCAGGGGTTTACCGTCATTAACAGCGTCTTTTACAACGCGCTCAAGCGTTGAAAAATGCATCATTGCATCGCGGAATGCCCCGACACCTGGAAGTATCAGGGCGTCGGCGCTGTCGATTGCCGATGGGTCGTTTGAAATTTCAACCTCGGCGCCCACATACTGGAGGGCTTTTTCTATGCTGCGCAGGTTTCCGAGTCCGTAATCTATTATGACAAGCTTCATTTTGCTCTAATTGGTTTCTAAATACTTAAACCCTCAAGCCGCCGCGCCGCTTCCATGAGCGTCCCGACAGCACGAGGTCTGCGGCGTACCTGCCACTATATATCGATGTTCCCATCCCACCGTAGAAAAGATGGCTAAATGACTGCAACCCCACAATTAGCAATCCCTTTACTGGAGTGATCGCAAGGCTGCGAGCCCAGGGTCTTGGCTGGTCCACGGATCGCCATGACCATCCTGCCACCGATCCTTCACTGCGGTGTCCCCAGTACCGATATGTGAGTGGAGTTGCCACCTCCCGAACTACCACGGCGCCGGGAAGTCCAGGCACCACCTCCGCTGCAGCGGCTACAAGGGCATCTGCCATCTCCTCCTTCATCGAGTAATAATGTTCATGATGGCACCCACGGCCCCCTCCTGAGAAACGGGCGAAGTAATCGAATGGTGCATCAACCTTGATCATTAGTGCTTCAAACCCCTGGGGGGCGAGAGTTGTATCGTGCCTCGACCACCAGGAAAGCCAGATATCGTCCCGAAGGAAATCCTCCGGACATGGCCGCTTCTGTTCCCAAGGAACTGCCCTCCCTTCCCTGAGTTTTACCAGCAGGTGATTTCCGCAGAATGCAGAGAGATATACATTCTCTCTCTTCACGCCGAGAAAGACAGTAAAAGCAGAGGAAGTGAGCCGCATACGGGATACTTCTTCTTTCTGATGGGCCGTGATCGTGCCTGGCGGGAGGAGCTCAAGGATGGTTTTTCGATAGTCAGCGTCAGAAATGACAAGAGGGGATTTTATCCATGCCCCTCCCGCAAGTTCTACCCCTGCAGTGGCGCCATCCTGGACCAGAATGCGCTTTACCCTTTCTCCCAGACGAATCTCTCCGCCGAATGCACGCACCCGGGATGCGAAGAGTAAAGGGACAGCATCTATCCCCCCTTTTACATACCATATACCCACTTTGGCCATGAAGCGCCACATCTCTGCTAGAAGCACTACAGGCATCTCGGTTTCACTTGTTCCCTGGCTGCCAAGGAGATCCTTCAGGCGCTCATCTTTAAGGTGGCTGTCAAGAAGCTCCTTAGCTGAGACACTGCCCCAACGTTCAAGTACCAGACGAGAGCTGCTGCAATTCACCTTTGGTTCGATTAGATCCGAAATCCCCAGTCCATCGAGGGCAGCCATCACCTCTTCCAGAATGTTGATTACTGAAAGGATTCCCTTACGCTCTTTGGGGAAATTATCCAATAGCTGCTTCAATAGCCGATCAAATGGTACAGAGATCACTACATCCATAGCACCCCTCCTGACCTGAAAACAGTCCCTGATAAAACCCGGTGGCTGCTCCACGCCCAGCTCGCTAAGTGAATCTGAGATGTATGAGGGCATTGTGACCGATTGAGGACCGGTCGGGAATGTGAAGCCACCGCGTCTGAAGATATGAGCGGTGCCACCAAGATGATGGTCTTGCTCCAGCACGATCACCCGGCGTCCCGCCTGAGCAAGATAGGCAGCGGCTGACAGACCACCCATCCCGGCCCCGATAATTATGGCGTCGGTGCTATCTATAAAGGTGTGGGCATCACCAATAATATTAGTTTTTCCTTTATTACTTTTATTCGCCGCTTCGGGTTCTTCGGTCATATAATTTATTGGATGTTTTCTTTCGTTAAATCTCAGACAGATTATTTTTTATGATTCAGATAACGGATGAATACTTTAACAATTTTAAGTACAAAAAATAATAACTTTCACCCCGGCACGGCTTTCCATATGAAAAATATGGATTTATTCTGGAATGGTCTCGCCAGCATCCGAGAATATCTTGAATGAAAGGAGAATTCAGTTCAGTAAGGTAATGAAATTTCTTTGCAGTGAAAAAAATGATGAGGCATCCGAATTTGGCCAATTTTTCCGGGATGTTCATGATAGTCTAAAGGTCAACAAATAGTTATAATATCCTATGTTTGATTTTTCAAGACAGGTGAATCCATTATCATAACATATATCGATGACTTCTTTCTCATCTAACCGCTCTTGAAGGGGAGGACCGAAATCCATTTCTATTTTTTTCCAATCTATGACCGCGAGTCGCCCACCCAAGCCAAGAACACGTTTTATTTCTTTTAATATGGACGACCTGTCTTCAAGTTCATGGAAAACATTAGCCATGAGAAGGATATTGACAGATTTATCAGAAAGTGGAATTGAAGATTCTTCTGAGAGAATGGTTTCGATGTTAGTGATTTTTTCTTTCTTGATCTTATCAGTGAGAATATCAAGCATTTCCTGTTGAATATCCAGCGCAAACACTTTTTTAACTCGTCTCGATGCAGGAATTGAAAAAAATCCTGTTCCGCAGCCAAGGTCTGCAAGCACCATTTCCCCTGAAAGTTCCAACTTTTCAAGAATACTATCCGGATCTAAAAATTTCACTCTTTCCGGGTCATCGAGGATACCAGCCTTCTTTGCATCGAATTTATGAACCATATTTTAATGTGAATTGAGCGGTCATATACATTAATCGTTCCATTTCATGAAGTGGGATGACGGTCTGGACATCCTTCTGGTGGCGATGAAAGTCCTCTGGAGCTGTTAATATGCGCTGAGAAGACCGCAGAGCATGTGGAGTTATGAAGGTGAGACCTGCGGGATTTGTCATAAAAGCCCAAAAGGTTAAAGAAAAAATGGAAAAAACCAATTTGAACTATTTTTTCCTGGGTGAAGGCTTGGTTCCCTGGTTATTCATAGGTATGTTGCCAGGTAAACCATTTTTCATCGGCAAGAACTACAGATGCCTTAATCTTGATTTCTGGAGATGACCAGTATTTTCTCTGCAATTGGTATCCCTCTTCTTTAGAAACTAATCGGAAGCCATGTTTTTCATAGAATCGAATCGCCAGGATATCATTTGACCATGTGGCGATTAAGATGGGTTCTTCAGTCAATTCCCTTAGATAGGATAATAATTTTCCGCCAATCCCTTGATTCTGCCTGTCATTACAAACATAGGCGTGTCTAATGAGCGTCACATTTTGTTTGTGCTGGATACCCATCACTCCAGTCAGTTGTCCATTTTCTTCATACCCCCACATTTCAATACCTTCATCCAGTTCATGCTTCAGTTCATCGCTGGACATATACGGCTCTTTCCAATACGTTGCGGGAATAACTCCTTTATATGCCTGGGCTGCATCATTGATAATCTCAAATATCCTCTTAAAATCACTGGCGGTGCATCTGCGAATCATGATTTTCCATTTCTATCTGTTGAATATGTCGCCTTTTGATATCAAGAAGTTAGTCAAGGCATAGGATGTTCCACAAGTTCAATAAGCACACCGTTAGGGTCTTTGAAGGAAGCAAGTTTCATCCCGCCTTCCAATTGTACAGGCTCTAAATAAAATACAACTCCTTTTTCTTTTAAGTCAATTACTGTGGCTCCTATGTCATCTACCGAAAAAGTAATGTGGTCGTTTATTGGAATTGAATTCCCACCCAATTTAATTTCTATTCCCTCTGAACGCTTTGGAATTTCGTCTCTATATCCCATGAGTTCTATCTTGCTACCGTTTTTTTCGACAAAGATTGCAGAAAAACCAACATCATCCATTTCAATCTTAGCTGAAATAGAAAAACCAAGGACATCAGTATAGAATTCAACTGATTGCTGTAAGTTATTCGTAATAATCCCGATATGGTCGATTGTTTTAATCATGTTTTTTTCTCCCATTTTCTACAAATTCAAGCCCATATATGAGCCGAGCTTAGATATAGCTCATTCGATATATTAACGCTCATATCCCTGCCCGGATGTGACTTTAAAGACAGCTAAACCCTTCAATCATCATTTATGAATGTGAAACTCCATAGCTAGTACAAGAATGACAAAATCCAGTAGAAGCGATGTATATCTGATACTTTCCGACATCCACGCTGATATAAAAGCCCTGGATACAATCATTGAGATAATAGACGATCCAGAATTCAAGAAAAGATACGGCAGTGTCAATAAAATAATAAACCTTGGCGATACCACCGGAAGAGGATATCATCCTGCTGAGGTCATTGAGCGATTGATGGAATTGGGGAAAAAGAATAGCGTCGTGTCGGTCATGGGCAACCACGATGAGGCTTTTCTTTATAATTTGCCTGTATCCGGGGATGATGACGACTGCATCAGGGCGCATGCGGAGTTTAAAAGTGCTGGTGGTCATCACCAGAAAGCATACCTGGATTTCTTAAAGAACCTGCCGCAGTATTATGTGGATAAAAAGGAGAGGATTTTAGCTGTACATGGAGGTCCTCTTGACCCTGAAAAGATAGCTCCTCCCAACCTCGAAGAATACGATAAATGGCTGTACCAGCGAACGTGGCAGAGGATTTCGGAATATGACTTTGAATATCTGGATGATTCTGGATACCACTACCTGCCAGAGAACGCATTCCTGCATGCAAGAAAATTTTTTGATGGCGGTTTTATAATATTCTGCGGACACCAGCATACTGAGGCTGTTTATAGAAATAAGGGCATGAAGACCGAGCCTGTGGAGCGAATGAAGGTAAGAGAGGAAGAGCTTGCCAGACATGTGGTTTGGGTGAAGGAACTTGTGAGGGAGTGGGGTGCAAATTATCTCATCAGAATTGGTATTGCAGGGCCTGCGGGATATTACAGAAGACACGGGTGGAATAAGACCCACTTTGGATTACTTTGGCGGGAGAAAGGAAAGCAAAAAGTAGGGTTGTTTGAAAGTGAGTTATAAAGAATATGACTGCATTCTATTTTTGAGCTCTAACCCCGGAGAAATACAGTGTGTCCGGGTTCTTTTTCCTTTTAAAATCTTCTCCATAAATTCAAATTATTTCACAAACCTGCCCAGAAAAGGTGTCCTCAATTCAATGGCATTGCTGGGACATAATTCCTGGCAGCAATAGCATCGGATACATTTCTTATAATCAAATGAAGGATATTCTCCTTTTCTTGATAACGCACCGGAAGGACAGTGTTCCATGCATATCCAGCATTTTTTGCAATTATCTCTTACCAGTTCAGGTTTTGCCACCAACCGACTTCGAAGGAAACGCATCAGGCCCCCGGCACGGAAAAATGATGCAGTACCGGAAGGAAGTTGGAAATCCTCAATTTGCATATCCGTCAGGTTCTCTCCAAGTACATTGATACTGGAAATATTTCCCACCCCTATGCCCTGTTCATGTGCCAGACGGGTAGAAGGGACCATGAACGGCTCCATGCCAACCATCTTGCATGCCACTGCATCAAGTGCGACCGGGTCAATACTAGCGAGAATTGCATTGGTTTTTTTTGGCGAGCCGTTGCTTGGCCCGTTACCTTCCATACCTACCACCGCATCCATAACGGTCAAATCAGGCCGCACGATGCCAAGCAGGTCCACAAGCATCTGGGAAAATGTTTCCGGATCCTGGGCACGAAGATGCATTTTTGCCTTATTGAGGCCGGTTACACAGCCGAAGTTATTTTTCACTCCTCCGGTAAATAATGTCAGCCCATGTGTTTTGAGTTTAGGCAGGGAGATCAGCACATCAGCGTCAAGAACCTGCTTTGATAAGATGAAGCTTTTAAAGATACGACCGCTGGCATTTTTTACATCAATAGATTCCGCGCTCAGGTGCAAGATCTCTGTTCCTTCCTCCTCACATACCTGCATGATACCGGAACTGCGGCAGGCAGCAAAGTACCTTTTAGGATTTGACGCTCCTTCGTATCCACTGCAGTCGCCAACCTGCGGGATGCCCCCCGCTGCTTTAACCTGATGAATCATGGCCCGTACGATCGCCGGATGCGTGGTAACTGCCTTTTCAGGAACGTCACCTGTCAGGAGATTGATCTTTAAAAGGACACGGTCACCGGGTTTAACATAACTTTTAATTCCGCCAATAAGCCCCAGCGCTTTTTCGACAGCAGCCTCAATATTTGTATTATCGTAGGTCTGGCATCTTACAAGTGACACTGTAGAAATGTTACGACCTTCATTCTGCTTTTCCATATTCGTATCTTATATGTTTTAGCATATTTTAATTCAATGGGACACTCTCACTAATCTGGACACTTGAAGATAGAAAAAAGCTGGGAACAACTCAGTGGTGACAACAATCGCCATTTCACTTCTGAAGAGAAGTTCCTCTTATGTCCTGATTTTGTTCCATCAACCGTAGACTTGAATGAACTATCAAGGGAAAGTCTAAATATACAACAATGTCTTTTTGAGAGGTTATGTTAGCCCGGAGAACAGGCCATTTTGTCGAATCGGTCATTCGAGATATGACACGCCTTTCATTAAAACACAACGCAATTAATCTCGCACAGGGATTCCCTGATTTTCCTGCTCCTCTCTTGTTAAAGCAAGCTGCAGTCAATGCTATCATGGAAAATTTCAACCAGTATTCTATAACATGGGGGGCAAAAGACCTGCGGGATGAGATTTCGCGAAAAGCGAGAGAATACAATCACATCGAGGCAGACCCTGAGAGTGAAATCACTGTGACATGCGGGTCGACCGAAGCAATGATGGCTTCCATGCTCGCTTTAATAAACGAGGGAGATGAGGTAGTAGTATTTGAGCCATTCTATGAGAACTACGGGCCTGATTCTGCAGTTTCCGGAGCTGTTCCAAGGTTTGTCCCTCTTAATGATGATAACAGTATCGATGAAGATGCACTTGAATCTGCTTTCAATAGAAAAACGCGTGTCATCATCCTCAATACGCCCAATAACCCATGCGGGAAGATTTTTACAAGAGGGGAGTTGAAAATGATAGCTGACCTTTGTGTTGACAATGATGTCATTGCAGTTACTGATGAGATTTATGAATATATCCTGTACGACAATAAAAAACATATCAGCATAGGCTCACTTGATGATATGAAGGAAAGGACTGTAACAATAAGCGGATTCTCAAAGACTTACAGTGTTACAGGATGGCGTATCGGCTACGCCCTGGCTGAAAAGAACCTGACTTCTGCAATACGAAAGGTGCATGACTTCCTCACAGTCGGTGCGCCTGCACCGCTTCAACATGCATGCGTTACCGCGCTTAAGTTTCCTGATTCTTATTACAAGGAGCTTGCAAGTATGTACGACGGAAAACGAAGATTCCTTCACAGTGCGTTAATAAAATCAGGATTCAAGTGCAAAATGCCCGAAGGCGCATATTATATATTAGCGGATATACCCGAAGGGATAAAAATGGATGATATGGCCTTTGCGAAATACATGGTAAGTGAGGTCGGGGTCGCTGCTGTCCCTGGAAGCAGTTTTTACAAGAGCGAAGCCGGAAGACATAAATTACGCTTTACTTTCTCAAAGAAGGATGAGACATTGCAGGAGGCTGCGAAGCGGCTTGCGCATCTTAATGCGTGAAAAGTAAAATTTTGCCTTTTGAGAAAATGGAAGAGATTGAAGGCTTAGACCTCCAGAAGACTTTGGTGTATATTTAGACTTCTATTCAAAAACCAGCGTCACAAAGCGAATCTCCAGTGGAAACGGAGGGGTTATGATAATGATGGGATTCATATCAGGTGAAAATATGTCAAAAACCGATTAACTAAACCGTTACGTTTATATTTCACTTATTCAATGGTAGGCAAAAGGTGACTTAAATGGCAGCAAAAGTAAATACTGAAGAATGTACAGGCTGTGGAATATGCGTCGATGAATGCCCCGCAACTGCAATAGAGCTCAAGAACGACAAGGCAAAAGTGGATGAGGCAGAATGCACCGAATGCGGCACATGTGTGGATTCATGCCCTAACAGTGCAATTTCGATGGAATAATAAAAATTAAAAACCAAACAAAAAAACAATAAAAACCGGCAAGGAAATATGGCAAAAATAAGGGCAGGAGTACTGGGCGCAACAGGAAATGTAGGTCAGAGATTCATAGAGTTACTAAGCAAACACCCATGGTTTGAGATAACATCACTGGCAGCTTCAGACAAAAGCGCAGGCAAAAAATACGGCGATGCTGCGAACTGGAGGCTTGAAAGCAAAATCCCGGAAGTTGTTACTGACATGACAGTGGTGCCGGTTGACCCGAAGAAAGTTGATGCCGACATAGTTTTCTCAGCCCTTCCTACCGACCTTGCAAAAACCGTTGAGCCTGAGTTTGCAAAAGCCGGTTTTGCAGTAGCGAGTAATGCCAGCGCTCTTCGCATGGTAAAGGACATACCGCTTGTCATCCCTGAAGTAAACCCTGAGCATCTTGGTCTTATCGATATCCAGCAGGATAAGCGCAAATGGGACGGCTATGTGGTCACAAATCCAAACTGTACCACTATTATGATGGCAGTGACACTGAAACCGCTCATGAAGTTCGGGATTGAGAAAATCTATATAGCTTCCATGCAGGCGATATCGGGCGCAGGGTACGACGGCGTTCCCTCGATGGCTATTCTTGATAATGTTATCCCTTATATCGGCCAGGAAGAGGAAAAAGTAGAAACAGAAACGAAGAAGCTTCTCGGAGAATTTAACGGGAGCGAGGTAGTCGATGCGCCTTTCAAGGTGAGCGCAAGCTGTAATCGCGTTATGGTAATGGACGGCCACACAGAGGCTGTCTGGGCAGAAATGGCAGATAATCCTTCAACTGATGATGTTAAGCAGGCTTTCCTTGATTTTGACCCCGGACTATCGGATTTACCCACAGAACCCACACCGGTAATCGAGGTCAAGGAAGAAAAAGACAGGCCCCAGCCCCGCATGGACAGGAACATCGGCGGCGGCATGACAGTATCAGTTGGGCGCATCCGCCCCGGCATACGTTACATCTGCATGGGGCACAACACAATCAGGGGCGCGGCAGGCGCAAGCGTGCTGAATGCTGAGCTTTTGAAAAAGATGGGGAAATTATAATTTTTAATGCAGGAAATGCCTCATCCCTGTAAACACCAGCGACACACCCAGCCTGTTCGCCGTAGCAATAACTTCCTTGTCCCTTATCGAACCTCCGGGCGATACAATGTACCTGATATGATTCTCTGCCGAGTGAATGATGCTGTCATCAAACGGGAAGAAAGCATCGGATGCAAGTACACACTCGCTAAGGATATTTCTGGCAAACTCATCCTCGCTAAATTGCGGTTTTTCCCTTTCATACAGGAACTTCAGGTTTTCCCGCGCTTTTGTGGCTGCAAGTTTCCGTATCGAATCCACCCTGTTTGGCTGACCTGCGCCTATTGCAAGTATCTGGTAAAATCCCTTTTCATACTCCCATGCAATGACCACTGCATTTGATTTTGTATATTTGCAGGCATTTAATGAAAACTCTGCAAGCCCTCTTTTCTCATCAGGGAAGGGATGCTGTGTGACCACATCCCATTTTGCATATAATCCCCTATTTCGCGACTGGACAAGCATGCCGCCAACGATATAACGATATGTATTCTCAAGCGGCGTCCCGTTGTCCATTGGCAATTCGAGAATCCGAAGGTCTTTACTCTTGTTCTTCAAAAACAGGAGCGCATCCTCATCGTATCCCGGAGCGATTATCAATTCCACGAACTTTCCTTTGAGGAATTCCAGAGTTTCAAGGTCGGGTTTTTGCGTCATGCAGATTATGCTGCCGAATGATGATACGGGGTCGCCGTCCCACGCTTTTGACAGGGCTTCCGGAAGTGTCCTGCCGGTTGCGAATCCGCATGGGTTGCTGTGTTTTACAACAGCTACGGCGATGCTGTCCCTGTATTCAAGAACCACATTCAATGCAGCCTCGGCGTCCACATAATTATTATACGACAGGGCTTTGCCGTGAAGTTGTTTTGCATTTGCGACTGAAGGTTCGGTAACACCCGGTTCCTTGTAGAATTTAGCGCCCTGGTGCCAGTTCTCCCCGTACCGCAGCGTCCTTCCTTCCACGAATTTCAGGCGCAGAATATCTTCATTCGTAAGCTTGCTGCTCAGGTATGTGTCGATCGCACAGTCATAATCAGCAATTCTCCGGAATGCCTTGACCGCGAGGTATTCTTTGGTTTTCTGGCTTATTGTCCCGTTTTTTAGTTCCGAAAGTATTCCGGGATAATCTTCCGGGTCGGTTATTACGGAAACATGCCTGTAATTTTTTGCTGCAGCCCTGACAAGAGCAGGACCGCCAATATCAATATTTTCAATAGCTTCTTCAAGGCTGCCGCCCTCCGCCACTGTCTTTTCAAAAGGATAAAGGTTTACTGCAACGATATCAATAAACTCGATGCCCTGTTTTTCCGCTTCCTTTACGTGTGCCGGATTATCCCGCAGTGCAAGAATTGCGCCGTGTATTTTCGGATGGAGCGTCTTTACCCTGCCTTCCATCATCTCAGGGAATCCCGTAATCTCCGAGACATCCGTCACTTTTATGCCTGCATTTTTCAAAATCCGGGATGTCCCGCCTGTTGAAATTATCTCAAAACCAAGATGGACAAGTCCTGTTGCAAAATCAATTATTCCGGTTTTATCAGAAACGCTGATTAAAGCTTTCTTGGGCAGAATTTATCACCTTATCTGAATAGAAAAAGGAAGTTATAAGTTTTTCTCATGCTGACTTCCATTAACCCTGTATTTTGTCCAGTCGCAGCCGGAAATATCGCCTGTGCATGTGAGCATTGCCTTAGGAACTGCAATCACAACCTCCTCGCATGCGGATTCGGCACAGGCGCAGCCTCAAGAAGCTCCTTCGTGTAAGGATGCCGGGGCGAGGTAAATACTTCCTCAACACTACCTGCTTCCACAATCCTTCCAGCCTTCATCACAGCAACCCTGTCGCACAGGTACCTTATAACTCCCATGTTGTGGGCAATAAAAAGTAACGATAGATTGTGCTCCCTCTTAAGCCCGGACAAAAGGTTCAGTATCTGAGCCTGGACCGAGATGTCAAGCGCGCTCACAGGCTCATCTGCTATTATCAGGCTCGGGCGAAGCGCAAGCGCCCTTGCTATGCCTATCCTCTGCTTCTGTCCCCCGCTGAATTCATGCGGGTAACGGGAAACATCACTTGCCATAAGCCCGACCTCCACAAGTAGCTCCCCAACCCTTTCCAACCTTTCCTCCTCATCCTTCATGCCGTGGATAAGGAGGGCCTCGCCAATGGAATCACCAGCCGTCATCCTCGGGTCAAGCGATGCCGAAGGGTCCTGGAAGATCATCTGCACCTCCCTTCGGTATTCCTTCAGCTCATCGCCTTTCAATGAAAATATGTTCCTGCCTCTGAACAGCACCTCCCCTTCCGTGGGCTCCTCAAGCCGGATTATCATTTTGCCAAGCGTGGTCTTCCCGCTGCCCGACTCGCCCACAAGTCCCAGGGTTTCCCCTTCATTAATTTCGAGGGACACGCCATCCACAGCCTTTAAATCACCCGAATACCTGGAGAGGAAGCCAGAGCGTATAGGGTAGTATTTCCTGATTTCCCGAATCTCAAGAAGCCTGTTCAACGCCTACCTCCTTCGATGCATTCATTACTTCCTCCGAATCCCAGAAAAGACATGCGCTTACGTGTCCATCTTCAACTGTTGCCTCTTTCGGAACGACGCTTCCGCAAATATCCTTCGCAAAACGGCATCGTGTATGGAAAACACAGCCGCCGGGCGGTGCTATTAGGCTTGGAATCTGCCCCGGTATAGAGACAAGTTTTTCCCGCTTCATCGTGACATCGGGAAGAGAGTTCAATAAGCCTATGATATAAGGATGTCTCGGGTTTTCGAATATCTGCCAGACATTCCCTTTTTCCATCGTTTTGCCTGCATACATCACCACAATCCTGTCTGCAATCTCTGCCACTATCCCGAGGTCGTGGGTTATGAATATCATGGACATCCCCCTTTCCCTTTTCAAATCCAGCAAAAGCCTGAGAAACCTTGATTGCGTGGTGACATCAAGTGCAGACGTTGGCTCATCTGCTATCAATATCTCAGGGTCGCAGCTCAACGCCATGGCAATCATCACCCTCTGGTTCATGCCCCCGCTGAACTCATGCGGATAGCTAAAAAGCCTCTCTTTTGCTATGCCAACCCTCTCAAGGAGACTGAGTGCCTTTTCCTTTGCATCTTTATCCGATAAACCAAGGTGCACTTTCATCGGTTCCATTATCTGCTCGCCTATGGTGAGCACTGGATTTAGGGATTCCTTCGGGTCCTGGAATATCATGGCTATCCGCTTTCCCCTTATGCGGCGCAATTGTTCTGGCGTATACTGCCTGAGATTTTCTCCATCCAGCAACACCTCTCCTCCTATTAACCTTCCAGGGGAATCAACAAGCCCGATGATGGATAATGCAGAAACAGTCTTTCCCGAGCCGCTCTCCCCCACAAGACACAGCACCTCGCCCTTCTTCAGGTCAAAGCTGACATCATTAACAGCCTTTACAATTCCCCTGCGTGTAAAGAAATGGGTCACAAGCCCCTTTACCTCAAGAACGTTCATAGCTCGCTCCTGGGGTCGAACGCATCCCTCAATCCATCGCCAAAGAAGTTAAAGGAAAGCACGGTCAGGAAAAGCATTATTCCCGGCTCGACTGCCACCCACCACGTTGTATCGAGGTTGTCCTGCCCTGCATTGAGTATTCGGCCCCAGCTTGCGACCGTGGGGTCTCCCAGACCGATGAAACTGAGTGCCGCTTCTGCCAGGATAACGCCGGGTATCGAGAGTGTGGCTATTACTATCAGGGTACCTGCCACATTGGGAATGATATGACGGAAGATTATCCTTGCATCACTGGCGCCAAGCGCCCTGCTTGCGAGTACGAACTCACGCGTACGAAGAGACAGGGCTTCGCTTCGCACTATTCTCGCAGCCCCGGTCCAGCCGGTCACGCCTATTATCAATATTATAAGTGCGAGGTCGGCGCCGAATATGAACACTATGAACACGAGAAGGAGGAAGAAAGGAAATGTCATCATGATGTCCGTGAATCTCATGAGTACGTTATCAACCGTGCCTCCGAAATAAGCGGATGAAACACCGATGACAGTGCCTATCATGAGGGCGATAAACGTGGCAACAAGACCAACCTGGAGCGACACGCTTGCACCTGATACTATCATGGCAAGTATGTCCCTTCCTTTATCATCAGTACCCAGCGGATGTTTCCACGTACCCTGGATCTCAGAATTCTTGAAACTGCCCGTATCCCTGTCATAAACGGACTGGCTTGTGGTGAAACCCACTGGAGGCAGGTTCTTTTCCTCGAAGTTTACATGGTTCGGGTCTACCGTGAAGAAAGGTCCGCCAATAGCCAGCAATACCAGGAATACTATGAAAAATAATCCGAAGACTGCGAGCTTATTTTTCCTTGTCCTTTCCCAGTAATAAGCCGTCAGCCTGTGGTTGAGATAGAGAGGATAAACGATGTAGAATAGCATAAAAACCGAGAAGAAGGCATAAAAATAATCAAGCGGTGAGAAAAGTTTTCCCTTCATGGCAAATAAGTCGATTGCAATAGTTACCATTATACCCGCAATTATCATGGCGAACAGGGTATTTCTTGAAATTCTTAAACTAAACATATCTCACCCTCGGGTCAAGAAAGGTGTAGGCAATATCGGTGAGGAGGTTGAAGATAAGCGTAACCATTGCACCTATCAGCGTTACCGCTACAACGACTGCGTAGTCATCCGCAAATATGGCATTGAATGATATCCTTCCAAGCCCTGGAATCCCGAAGATGATCTCGGTGAGGTATGCTCCCCCGAAGACCACACCGCTTAAGTCCAGCATTATTATCGTTATGACCGGCAGCATGGCATTCCTGAATACGTGCTTTAAAATCACAGTCCGCTCTGGCAGTCCTTTTGCCCTTGCCGTCCTCACGAAATCCTTGCGCAGGTTGTCAAGCGTTGCGGAACGCACATACCTGCTGTAGCCTGCCAGCATGCCTGAGCCAAGGGTTATTACAGGCAGCGTCATTGCTTTCAGGTTTTCCAGGCTGAAAATGGGAAGCGAGGTATCATAGTATGTCTTGAACAACCCAAGCTTCACAGAGAATATCAGGATGAGCATTATGCCCAGCCAGAAGTTGGGGATGGAGATGCCGAGGAACGAAAAAACCGAAACTACATAATCTGCTTTTGTATGCTGTTTGACCGCAGAATAAATTCCTATGCCTACGCCTATTAAAACTGCAAAAATTGTACTTAGCAGAATGAGCTGGAACGAGTAAACCCAGTGTTGTGACAGCAGTTCCGTAACAGGCATGGAGGTGCTCAATGACCAGCCCAGATTGCCATGGAGAAGGTTTGAGATATAATCCACATACTGCAGATAGAGAGGTTTGTCCAGCCCGTATCTGGTTTCTATGGCTGCCTGGATTTGTGCAATATCCCTGACCCTGCCCGAGGCTGCTATGTTGGCAAGGTATTTATCTGCGGGAGAGTTTGGCCCAAGCCGAAGGAGGAAGAAAGTGATTGTCAGTATGCCCCATGCGATTACAACGGAGTAGATAAGTCGCCTGATGATGTATTCGCCCATGGAGGCTTTTTTTCCAGCCATCCTATTCCTCAAAATACCATAGGTAGGAGTTATAGCCCATGCTGATGCCGGGCTCGATGCCTTTCACCTTTGCTGAAATACCGGTAATGCTCTGCGGGAATGCCAGGAAGTCTGCGGGCAGGTCTTCCGACATCAGGGTTGAAAGCCCGGCGAATATCCCTTTTCTCACCCCAGGATCAAGAGCTTCCTTAGACCGGGCTTTCCTGAAGAGTTCATCCACATCCTGGTTTGAATATCCGGACATGTTCAGCCCCCCGTCCGAGGCAAGGAAAGAGGAAGTTCCGGAGGGTGCGTTCACATCCGTGCTAAAACCTATTACGCACATATCCCATGAATTCTCACTCACGGCATCAGGACCATTGTTGAATCCGGAAGCTTTGTCGCCGGATGCCTTGTTTTTCAGGTACTGGTTTAGCATGGTAGGCCAGGGCAGGAACTTGAGGTCAACCTCCACGCCAATATCCGAAAGTTCCTGTTTTACCAGGAAGGCTATCGATTCCCTTACCTTGTTGCCGGAGTTCGTGATTATGGAGAGCTTAAGCGGGTTTCCACTGTTATCAAGAAACACGCTATCCTTCTGCTTATAGCCTGCATCTGTCAGTTTCTTCTTCGCCTCTTCCTTGTTATACAATTCCCCAACCCCGAATCGCTTCAATCCCGTCTCCACGAACCAGGGCGATGGGCGGGGTATGAAACTGAATGCAGGGTCTGCAAAGCCAAGGTATATGGACTGGATCAGGGCATCCTTGCCTATGCTCTCTGCAAAGGCTTCCCGCACTTCTTTCTTCCTCATGCCTTCCCAGCCGTTCTTCCGGAAGTTCCACAAAAGAACATCATAGCCGCTTGTGGGGTTTGTATAGACATTGATTTCCTTCATCACCTTGAACTTACTCACCTGGAGGGGGTCGATGGTCGTGGAAGTGATATCCCCGGCTTCAAGCGCAGCCTGCCTTGCCGCAGGTGTCCCGAATATCTTGACGATATATTGTTCAAAAAACGGCGCCCCTGTCTCCTTGCCAAGATAATAATCAGGGTTGCGTTCCACCACGAACTTATCGTCCCTTACCCATTCCACGAACCTGTATGGACCGAGGTTGCCTGTGTATTTCAGGTTATTCAGCTCATCAGCCTGTGTAAAAGTATCCAGGTTCCCTTCGTATTTCTGCGCTATGTGCTTTGGATACGCCCAGAAGTCCGTGACCCTATAAAGGAATTCAGGATATACCGTCTGCCTTCTGAACTGGTAGGTCTGCTTGTCCACAGCCACAACGTCAACGTACTGCTTTTTGCCGTCTACAGTCTCCTGATAATCGTCCTTGTAGTTGAAGGGAAGCCAGTCGGAAAAAAGCAGGTTCTTAAAGGTATAGACGAAATCCTCGCTTGTAAGCGGTTTGCCATCCCCCCAGTACAGGTCATCCCTCAACACTAATGTATAGGTCAGCCCGTCATCGGATACCTTTATGGGTTGTGCGAGCCACCGAAGCTGGACATTGAGGCTGTTGTCGTAGGTTATTAAGCCATCCATGGTAAGCCCGATATACGACAGGGAGGCATTGTCGGCGGCAAGAGCCCAGTTCAGGGTCTCGGCATCGCCTGCTGAAGCTCCCTCTATGTATGTTCCTTTTACCTGATGCAGTTTACCTGAAGGAACAGTAATATTCCGGGGTATTTCTTTCGCCTTCTCCAGGCAGCCGCTTAAGCCCACTCCTAACCCTGCGAATAACCCGGCTCTGGCGCATAGCCTTAGAAATTTACGCCTATTGAGGTGCATGTATTAGTTAGGGGAGATGGGGATTAATAAAATTATCGCTTAAGTTCGTGTAATCATCTATCGTATGGTCATGCTTTTTTCCCCATAACATCACTCGTCCGTACGAGTTAGTTGTTCATAATATTCATCATCTTTGTATCGGTTCGATTATTTTAAACGCATCCACATCGACAAGCCCTTTATCGGTTAACTTAAGGGACGGGATAACCGGAAGCGAAAGGAACGACATCTGGCTAAAAGGCGCATCAAGTCTGCACCCCATATTTTTAACCGTGCGGTGAAGCTCTTTCAGTTTCTTATCCACATCGTATGCGCTTTCCGTGCTAAGAATTCCAGCAAAAGGAAGATGAAGATAATCTATCACGCCGTCTTTTGCAAGCACTATGCCCCCCTGCAATTCCCTGAGCTTGTTCGCGCAAAGCGCCATGTCCTCAAAATTCGTGCCCACGAGGATGACATTATGCGAATCATGTGCAATGCTCTGCCCTATCGCGCCGTCTTTCAGGTTAAAACCCCGCACAAATCCCCTGCCAATGTTTCCCGACTTGCCGTGTCGTTCTATCACGGCGATGGCAAGAATGTCGCGTTCTATGTCAGGCATGACGGTCTCTCGGTCGGTTTTTAATTCCTCGATACTCCTTTTTGTAATAAGCTTGCCCGGCACAAGCTCTATGATATGGGCAAAAACCGTCTTTTTCCCGGATTTGAGCTTCAGGTCGTCCGGTTCTATTTTTTTATATTTCACTGTCCTGAAGACATAGCCCGGGTAATCTATTCCCTCTATTTTTGGTTTCATCCTGCCGCGCACCATCACGTTTTTTATCTCAAACGCCTGCAGGTCATCAACTATTACAAGGTTTGCCCGCCTGCCGATGCTTATCGAGCCCACGAGCTGGTCAATCCTGTAATGGCGCGCCGTGTTGATGGAAGCCATTGAAATCGCCTGAAGCGGGTCCAATCCGAGTTTGATTGCAGCCCTGACTATTACGTCCATGTGACCTTTTATGAGGTCGGCAGGATGTTTATCATCTGTTACAAAGAAAAAGTTTTCAAGCGAAATACTATCGCGAACCAGCGCGGGGATAAATTCCTGAAGGCTTTTTGCAGCCGATCCTTCGCGTATCATGACCTTCATGCCAAGGCGCGCCTTTTCAAGCGCCTCATCGTATGTGACGGATTCGTGGTCGCTTGAGATGCCTGCGCCCATGTACCCGAACAATTCCTTGCCGCGGACGCCGGGAGCATGTCCGTCAACAACGAGTTTTCTTTCAAGGGCGGCGGCAATCATTGCAAGTTTTTCCTGATTCCCGCGAAGGATTCCGGGGTAATCCATTACCTCCGCCAGCCCGACAACGAATTTCTTATCAAGGAATTTTTTAATCTCCGGAAGACCCAGTTTTGCCCCCGATGTTTCAAGAGGACTTGAAGGCACGCATGATGAAAGCATGATAAAAACATCGATAGGCAGCCTTTTTGCCTCCTGCATGACAAGCTTGATACCTCTTATACCAAGGATATTTGCAATCTCATGAGGATCGATGACGATTCCCGTTGTCCCATGGAGGATGGATTGTTTTGCAAATTGCGTAAGCGTCACCATGCTTGACTCAAAATGCACATGCCCGTCGATTAAACCTGGACATACAAAGGCATTTTTTAAATCAAGTATCTCAGTTTTCCCGCCAATGAGGTCTTCCACATCGCCAATACCCGAGATGAAACCTGAGTTTATTGCTATGTCGCCTTTTATAATCTCTTTTGTGTTTACGTTAACAATCCTGCAGTTTTTAAGGACGGTGTCAGCCTTGACCTTGCCTTCCCCTGCAAAAACCCTCTCCCTCAAGAACATAATATTGTATTGTCCTCTATTACTAAAAAAGTTCGCTGCTTGATTTGTAATCCAATCGAATCAGGAAAGAATATCTATTACAATAAACCATCTACGATACATGGAAAAACCGGTGGACAAATTCAAATGCTACCTTGTAAGCTGGAAAGAGTCTTACAGGCTTGCAAAAGTCCTGGCGCATAAGATTAAAAGCTCGGGGTTCAAGCCCGACCTTGTAATAGGCGTGGCAAGAGGAGGACTTGTCCCGGCGCGTGTTGTTTGTGACTTCCTCCTCCAGAAAGACCTTGCAGCAGTAAAAATCGAACACTGGGGAATCGCTGCAACGCTCGGAAAAGCCGTAATAAAGTTCCCTCTTCCTGTAGATATATCAGGAAAAAATGTTTTAATTGTGGATGATGTCGTAGATACCGGGGATACATATTCCGTGCTTATCGATTATTTGAAGGAAAAGAATCCTTCGGAGGTAAGGACTGGAGTACTGCATTATAAAACCTGTTCGACAAGCATCCCGGATTACTGGGCAGAGAAGATGGATAAATGGGAATGGATAATATATCCCTGGGCTGTTTATGAGGATTTGACTGTTTTTATTAAAAAAGTCCTGACCGGGCCCATGACGCTTCCGGATATCAAAAAAGGCCTGGTGGACGATTATAACATAAAGATTTCAAAAAAAGACCTTCTGGAAATATTGAATGATATGCATGCAGAAGGGCAAATCCGGAAACTGACGATGGGGAAAAAGGAAAACCTGTGGGTTTCCTGAATATATCTAACCAACCGCAGTTTTGCGCTCAGCGTGAACCGAATTTTTCACGGAAAACAAGTTCATCAAGGTTTCTCCTCTCGGAAACCCTGGTTTTATTTATAGGATGGCCGAGAGCGACCACAGCCATTAATTCATGCGATTCCGGCGCCCCGAGGACATCATTTACTTTCTCTTTATTTTTTAAGATCTCGCCAAGCCATACCGCGCCGAGCCCAATCGAATGTATCGCAAGCAGCATATTGATGCAGGCGCCGATGGATTGGACGTCCTTGGTGTAATTATACATGTGGTCTTTATCAAGGAAAACCACTATCAGTACGGGCGCATTTTTTATGGTCGGGCCGTATTCGGTGAGTTTTGACAGGGCCGCTTTTGTTTCATGATTTCTCACAATAATAAACCGCCATGCCTGGTTATTTAGTCCTGAAGGAGCCCATCTCCCTGCATCTAAAATCTCCTCAATTGTATCATCGCTTATGTCCGTTTCAGTGAAACCACGAACGCTCCTGCGGGTCTTGATAGCTTCAATGGTTTCCACGGTATCACCCGTACATCTGGGGGTCGGGCGGCTGTGATTGCAACATGGGAATGAGGTTCTCAAGCGATAAAGGAAACACGACAAAAATATCTTCACCGCATTCAGGGCATTTTTTTGTCATGTGAAGCGGCGTGACATTGATGGTTTCATCATACACGGATTCGGATATGAACGGACTTAAAACAGGGACTGGCTGTCCGAAATTGAACTCTCCGCTTTCCAGGAATTCAAAATAAGTCATGTTTTCAGAATAACCGCATTTGCAGCGGATTTCAATTTTGTTTTTTAAGAATCTATTATTCCTGTTTTTTTGTGATAATGAAATGATTGTATCTTTCATCACACTAAGATTTACCTTCCAGTACTAAATTGCTTCGGATTTTTTTTCAAGATAATAAAATGTTAAAGAACAGGTCATTATCGAGAGTGCAACAGTCACCAATGAAACAATTTTGACGCTTCCCTCCGGGATAATTGGATGAGTACCTATGACATAATCAAAAAAGTCAGATACCATGAAAAAGGCAAATATCAATAAGTACCGGCTGAGGTCTAACTTTTTCATCTCTTTTAAAAGGGTCAGTGCAACAAGAATCATTCCAATGTGCAGTAACACGATAACAAAGCGGAAATCCCTTGTTTCTGGTGAAAAATAATAATCATAATTCAGCAGCAAAACAAAGAGCGTCCATATACCCACTTTAACGAGACCGATGAAAGTGAACGCATCAAATGTATCGGAACGCAAACCGGATGAATAAAAAAGCAAAACCAGGACATACATGAACGTGAAAAAGGGGCTGTCCGGTACGAAAAACCATAAATATACTGGTGTTATTTCAAATTGTCCCTGGTAATAATAAAAACCAAAAAGCGTTCCGATGATGCAGGAAATCAAAACAACGAACCTGGCTCTTCGTTCCTTTTTAAACCAGAAGAAGAAATCTGATATTGAAGTCAAATCTAATGTTGAAGTCATGATTCTATTCCATTTTTCAATGGCCGCGCAGGCACACCGCCCACAAACCCGGATACATCGCTATTCACAAGAGAGTGGGCTGAAACCACGCTGCCGTCTGCGATAGTGACGCCTGGAAGTATGGTGGTATTTGCCCCGATTGTCACGTTTTTTCCAATAACGACATTTCCAGTCCTGTACTCACCGACCAGGAATTCATGGCACAGGATCGTGGAATTAAAGCCTATGATGCTGTTTTCCCCGATTTTAATGAGTTCAGGGAAAAATACGTCCATGTTCACTTCGAGGCCCACCGAAACATGTTCGCCAATATTTATGCCCATGGCTGAATAAAGAAGGTTTTTTAAGCGCAGGGAAGGCGAGATGCGGGCGATGGACATGCAGATGTAATTGAACGCGACCTTGAAAGGAGAGACGATGTCTTCCCAGTACCAGAGGGAGTTGTGGACGCCTTTTGAGCTGTATATTTTGAGATTACGCATATAATTTCTAATAACTTTTGAACATTAAAATAATTGTTGTCCAACCTCACCCTAATATACTCCTCCATCATAATTTAGCCCAATCATGCCCCCAATTTTCGAAATAACCCACAAAGCCTGCGCCGGAAGAATCGGGCGCCTTGAGACCCGCCACGGGATTGTGGAAACGCCCACCATTATGCCCGTGGTCAATCCCAATATCCAGACTATCAAGCCATCTGAACTTCGAAAATTCGGCGCCGAGATTATTATCACAAATTCTTACATCATTTACCGCAAACCTGAACTCCGAGCGCGCGCCCGCAGCGAGGGGCTGCATTCTCTTATCGGTTTTGACGGACCCATAATGACCGACTCAGGCTCATTTCAATTATCAGTGTATGGCGAGGTGGAAGTAAATAACGCACAGATTGTGCAATTCCAGCAGGAAATCGGCTCGGACATCGGCGTGCCGCTTGACATACCCACTCCGCCCGATGTCCAGCGCGCCCGCGCCGAAGAAGAACTTGGAATTACATATACGAGAGCAAAAGAAGCGCTTGGATTAAAAAAAGACATGCTTTTAGCCGCGCCGGTGCAGGGTTCGACCTATCCCGACCTGCGCGAGCGGGCTGCGCACGAGTTAAGCCAGCTTGATTTTGATGTTTATCCGCTTGGGGCTGTTGTGCCACTCATGGAATCATACAGGTATTCCGACCTTGTGGATGTTATCGTGGCATCAAAAAAAGGTCTCTCACCAGCGGCGCCGGTGCATCTTTTCGGGGCCGGGCATCCCATGATGTTCTCACTCGCTGTGGCGCTTGGCTGCGATTTGTTCGATTCGGCTTCGTATGCGCTGTATGCCAAGGACGGGCGGTATATGACCGTGCGCGGAACCTATCATGTCGATAACCTGCAGTACCTGCCGTGTTCCTGCCCGGTATGCGTGTCTCATGATGCCAATGATTTGATAAATAGCGAAAACCGCGAAGAATTACTGGCGCGCCATAATCTCTATGTGACTTTTGAAGAAATCAGGGAAGTCAAGCAGGCGATTAAAGAAGGAAGCCTCTGGGAACTTGTGGAGCAGCGGTGCAGGGCGCATCCGCAGTTGTTAAACGGGCTCAAGCGCGCGCTTCACCATTCGGATTGGATAGAGCAGCTCCAGCCGGTTTCAAATTCAACATTTTTTTACAGCGGCCCTGAATCGGCGCTCAGGCCCGAGGTGGTTAGGTACAGGAAGAAGCTTAAAAACCTGAAGCTTGAAGGCAGGGTGCTTATCAGGATGCGACGGACTGGTAATGAAGATGATTTTGATTGGGTGCTTGATTTTAAACCGCCGTTCGGTCCGTATCCCATAGAATTGAAGGAAACACATCCTTTCAACGCTGAAACAACAGATGAACCTGATTATGAATCATTAACAGTCGCGCTTCAAAATACGCTTGAGTTGATGGAATTGAATCCTGAATCCGAGTTCACGATTGTATTGGATGGTTTACCAGAGCATCCGTTAATGAAAGAATTATTGAGACTCTAAAAGCAAAAGTTTCAGAGCTTGAAAGACTCAAAAACACTTTTAATTAACTCTCTAATTAAAATCCCATCAGACTCCCAACTACCCCTAGAATTATTCCTGTAATTATTCCTCCAAGAATCACGAAAAGTATTGCATTTTTTCTTGTTCCATAATATTTACAAATAAAGCCGCCAACAATTGCTCCAACAATCAGAATAACAAGCAGACTAATTTTCGGATAACTGCCACCTGCAGCACCATATCCAAATAAACCGGCAATTTCAGCGCTAATTGAACCAGCGACTGCACTTTCAAGAATTACATTTTTTCTAGTTTGTAGAGCACCTACAACCATACCCACGACCGCCCCAATACCGCCAAAAATAAATAGCATCTCATTTAGTCTTTGGTTTGATATCAAAATCCAATCAATAACAACGCCACCTCCCATTAAACCTGTGGCACTTCCGGCAATCATACCTCCAATAACTGCATTGAAAATTGCATACTTACTTGCTCCAAAGTACAGGCAAATAGTCCCACCAAAAATTGCCCCTACGACCAGACTTAAAATAAGACTGATATATAGTGCTTCACCCTGAAAAATAATACCTGTAATTGCACCAGCAATTGCACTGCCAATCAAACCTGATACGACGCCCATGGGAGTCGCTTTCTTATTCGCGGTAACTCTTCCTGCAAGCAATCCAATAACTCCACCAATAAGACTTCCAATTATAATGCCGGTAAAAATGCTACCTAATCCCCCAAAACCAATAACGCCACCAATTATTGCGCCATTCATTGAGCCTTTTCTATTATCATTGAAAACTGCCCTGCCAATTACACTCCCGACTGCGGCCCCAAGAATCGCCCCTCCAATTAATTCTCCAATAGCTGTCAATGGCGATTCCATCGTTGCTGCACCTGTTTCAATTACAATACCAATAATTACACCAGTAATCGCAGCAATAGTTGTATTTTTAATAATGGAAGCAATTGCTCCGACAATTGCACCCATAATTGCACCACCAAACATACTAAGCGCATAAATCATTTGAAGGTCATCGTTTTTACCAAAAAAACCAAAGTTAATCATAATCAGAGAAAATATTGAACCTGCAATAAAACCCACAAAAATTCCCTTTATTGAACCAATAATCAAGTCCTTTAATGCATCTTTACTTGCATTTACACTCGCACTTACTATCTCAGCCCTAATCCTATCCATTTTGAGATATACAATTACAATTGTGCAGATAATGCTAATAATTAGTGCAAGGCTCATCAATTTCGCTGTAAAAGGTTTGTACACAAGAAGGTAGTCGCCGTTTAGATTAAATCCATCAAATGTGCTGTTTCCAGCCTTTAAGGTAATTGACTTTATAATAGGTCTACCCCAACCGTTATCAATGCCTTTTAGAATAAGCGATTTACTGACAATTACATTTTCATTATAAACACCACTGTAAACTAATATTGTGGCTCCTGCTTTCGCATTATTTATGGCGTCCTGAACTTTCCTGTAATCTGCTCCTCCAGTGTCATCAACAGTAAGCGTCATTTTAGTTGCTTTTGGGATAAATGCAAGTGGCAGGTAGTCAACTAAATAATAAGGCCCATAATTATAAGGTGAATCGCATATTCCATCGCTATCGTTATCTTCGCATGTCTGACTGAAACCTGTCCCCATCGGGTTACCCCAGAAATTGCCACCGAGGTTAGGGCCTCCAGCAATGTTAATGCCTGGAGTTTTGGTAATATTCCAGTTGTTTTCAATTTTGTCCCCGAACATAAAGTTTACATTGTTGATGAAAAAGTTATTATAAATAGTATTATTGCTGCTGCCCTGGGCAATATAGCCAAAATAGATCCCCCATATTATGTTATTTGAGACATTGTTCCCTCTCAACGTATTGTTGTTGCTGGAAACCTGATAGATACCATAGTCATTATTCGATGCTGTGTTACTGTCAAGATAATTGTTATTGCTATCATCAACCAGATATATACCATATTTATTGTTCAAAACCGTATTGTTATTCAATGTATTATTGCTTGAACCATTCAGAGCAATTCCGAATACGTTGTCAAATGCAGTAGTATTTACAATTATGTTGTTTTTCGAAATTACAAAAATTCCAGCTCTGCCACTTTCTGTTCTAAATCCATCAAGTGTAACACTTCCTGATATCAAGGTTATAGGAATTTCATCTGGTCTTTCCCTTGTCGCAGCCTTCACAACCGGTTGGCCTCCACCATTATCGATGCCTTTCAGAATCAACGGCTTGTTAACAACTACCTTTTCTTGATATGTGCCACTGTAAACCAGGACAGTATCGCCTGCTATCGCATTATTTATAGCATCCTGTATCCTTGTGTAATCAGCCCCACCGTTATCATCAACAGTAAGCGTTCTAGCCCCAGCACCACCTGCCAGCAATAAAATTGTCAGCACAATTATTCCCGACACTATTTCTTTTGATAAAACATTTTTCACAAATACCACCTTTCGATAATTTTCTTTCAAATGAATATACTTTTGCATTTGGTATAACAAATTAATTTCCGATTTGCTCGAAGTTAATTGGGTTCTTCCTATATACCTCTGCTAAACGTTTGTTACTTTGCGCCTGTATTTTTACAAAGAAATTGAGTGACAGAAAAATTGCTAACCATCGAGTATCCACGCCGATACCTATCGGATTTCTAATCCGAGATAGCGACTGCATATGATGGTATCAGACGCATACGCACAAAGCCTGACTTTCCCACTTATTCAAACAACCTTGCCAGCAGCCACTGCGGCTCGAACTTCACAAGGTCTTTATACGTCTGCCCTATCCCAAGGAACAATATGGGCTTCCCTGTCGTATAGGATATTGAAATAGCAGCCCCGCCCTTTGAGTCTGCATCCGCTTTTGTCAGGATGCTGCCATTAAAAGGCACTGCATTGTTAAACAGCTTGGCGCGTTCAACCGCGTCATTTCCTGCCACAGCCTCATCCACAAAAATAACAAGGTCGGGCTGGTTCACCCTGCACACTTTTTTTAACTGGTCCATCAGGTTCACGTTCGTGTGCATCCTGCCAGCCGTGTCCGCAAGCACGATATCCTTGTGCTTTGCCTTTGCGAATTGCACTGCGTCGTAAACGATAGCTGCAGGGTCGGCGCCCTCCTGGTGTTTGATTATCTTGACTCCAAGAGCCTCCGCATGCCTGTCGATTTGCTCAATTGCACCTGCGCGGAATGTGTCGGCCGCGGCAATTACTACCGAATATCCCTGCGCCATGAAACGCTCTGCCATTTTGGCCACAGTTGTTGTTTTGCCTGTCCCGTTCACCCCGACAAAAACGATGCTGACCGGCTTATTGGCTTTCCTGACAAAATCATCAAAATCAAAAGAATCAACCGAAATTACTTTTAAAATCGCGTTTTTAATCGCAGTTTCGACAATTTTCCCGGTATCAGAGCCGATTTTCCTCCGGCTTCCCACAAGTTCTGCTTTCACGGATTCCACGATTTTCTCAGCCACAGGCAGTGCCACATCGCTTTCAAGAAGTGCCATTTCAAGTTCCCATAAATGGTCTTTCAGGCTGCCTTCTTCGATAATGAATTCCTGTTCAAGAACCGCTGCTTTAATCTTATCAAAAATGCCGAATTTTTCAGGCGCTTTTGCAGCGGGTTCAGGAGTTTTTGGTGCCTCTGTTTTAACTGCGACTTCAGATTTAACAGCTTGAGCCGCTTCCTTAACAGGCTCCGTTTTTATAACTTCTTTCTCTTTTTCTTCTATTGCGCCGCCAAGGATTTTTTTAAAACTGCCAAGCTTTTCCTTAAGTTTATCAAACATATTTACGAAAAAATTTACAGGGAAAACTTACTGGGCGCGCATGGGCTGCTGGGCATGCTGCGCTTGCTGATGCTTCTGTACAAGCTTCTGGATATTTTGAAGTTCTTGCCCGATCTTTGTGATCGTGCCGTTTAATTGCTCAAGATACTTGCTAAGCTCCTCTTTTTTCTTATCAAGGAACACTTTTGCATCGTCAATATTCTTTTCGACGCTCACGCCTGCGCCTACTCCCACAACTACTGTATCCGTGGTGGTGAGAGTGGCTTTGACAAAAGAGCCGAATCCCACTGGCACAAGGGTTTCCTGGCCTGCAGGTTCGTCTTTTATGGATGTGATTGTCGTTAATGCAGATTCCACATCCCTGATGGTCAGTTTTACCATGTTTATCTGCTGGGCCAATGACTCAGCCTGATACTGGTAAGCCTGATGTCTTTCGGACAATTCCTCAAGCTGCTGCTGGGTCAATACACCGCTCATTTTGCAACCTCTTCTACTGATTCGATTTTGACCAGGCGGCGTTTAAGCCTGTGCTCACTTCCGATTAATGAATATGTCTTCTCTGATGCATTCTTTTTATTCAGACTTGTTATTGTTTTTGTAAATCTTTCCCATTTGAGTCCTGCTTTGAATGTGCCTTTTACCATGAAATTCATAATATCACCTGAACAGGCGTTCGAGTTGTACTCAATCAGATATATAACTACTGTTTTCTGGAACTGTAAAATAGTTTGGTTTTTGACGAAAAATATTAGCCACAAAGGCGCAGAGAGCACAGAGATATAACGACTCTGTGACCTCCGTGTCTCAGTGGCTATTTTGCTTTTTGATTAAAGGATTTTAAACCCACGTTTTCTTGAAAATTGATGGAATTACCAGATAAACATTTCAAGCGCCAGCACAAGGCTTGCCCCCAGAATAGCTATGGGAGTAATAAATAATCCGATTTTCAATAGATCCGTCATTGTCGTGCTCCATCCATACCGCCGCGCGCTTTCAAGCCAGAGAATCCCGGCAAGCGCGCCGAACGTGGTGAAATTCGCCCCGAGATTTGAGCCTATGACCAGTGAATATCCCATCGCAGTGTTCAATTGGGAAGAAAGACCAGCGTGCTGTGTTATAGACAGCATCATTGCAGTCATGGGTATGTTATTGACGAGGTTGCATAAAAATGCAGAAAAGAGTGACACTGTGAAGATTGCGGCAGTCATATTACTGCTTAAATTCGAAAACAGGAATTCTCCGGCTTTATCTGCGGCGCCGCTTACCTCAATCCCTTTTACCACAATGAAAAGCCCGATAACGAAAAGCACGACATTCCATGAGACTTTCCGCAGGCGCCGGGTTGGGCGCCGCTCAAATATCAAGAGGATTAAAGCGCCGCCTAAAGTCACAATAGAAAGTGGTATCCCGTAATGGTTCGCGACCCCGCCAAGTAAAATAACTGCAAGCAGGACTGCCAGCCCGAGGATTACCAGGAATTTATTTTTAATCCGGGTTCTTCCATTATCCAGGGAATTGAAAGTCTCAGGTATCTGGTTCCTGAAAATATACTTCATCAGGTAATAATTTATAAAAGCCGCAGCTAATGTCGGGAGAATCATGTATCCTGTGAAACCGAAAAAATTAAGTTTGAAGCTGTCCCCAATCAATATATTGGTCAGGTTTCCGATATACAGCGGCATTGAAAATGTGTTTGCGGCGAAAAAAGATACATACATGTAGGGTTTCGGGTTTATACCCGCTTTATTGCAGAAAATAAGTATTATAGGCGTGGTTGTCAGGATAACAACGTCATTGCCCGCAAAAAGGGAAATAACCGATACTACAAGGAAAGTGTATAAAAACAGCCGCTCTCCGCTGTTTTTTGATGCGTAGATCGCCCTGGAAGCGCAGTACTCAAAGAAGCCGTAATCGTCAAGGAGGGTTGAGATTACCATCAAAGTCGCAAGTATTATGACCACGTTCCATGTGGTCACAAGCGGCTGCGGCATTTCCGCAGTCGAAATACCGAGCGCTTCGACTATGTGATGCGGCTTGAGTAAAAAAACAATTGTAATTGCGGCGCCGATTAAAGCCGCACCGGCTTCATTGATTCCTTTGGGTTTTAGGACTATCAGTGCGTAAGTAAATACAAACACAGCAATAGCCAGAATCTGACTCAATTTTGCCTATAAGCGCTCTTCTTTGAATTCTTTGCACTCACGGCCGGTTTCGTACACGTTTTTCTTCATCAGCGTGCAAGAACCGTCGTATTGTTCCCTATTGCTTCCTTTTACTTTAGTTGAGAAGTATCTGCAGTCGACACAATACTTCAAGATTCATCCTCCATGTTGTGATAAAAAATTAGCATAAATTTTCAGTATATAATTCTATATATAAATATCAAAAAATCTATCCAGGTTTTTTTGGGAAATAAATTTACGAACCAAATCCTTCACTAAAATTCAGTATATTCACACTCATTAATAAATCTTACCCTTAATCGTGCAACAGTCATTATGTTCATAGAAGTTATTAACTGTTAAGTCACGGAATGTATTAACCCGGAATCATAAAAAAGTCAGGCTCAAAATGACGGACTACAAAGAATTCATATATAATAACCTCTACAGGCTGGATGGTTATCGCGCATACTTTCCACGCAGCAACCCGACATTTAATAATCCGGGATTCGAAGAAGCAAAACTGAGGGTGCTGATTGTCAGGCTGTCCCCATTTCCGAATATCCGTGAATCCATAACCCATCATTTCCTGTTCCAGGAAGCGAGAAGAGCACTACCCGATGCTTATATCGATTATTCTTTTTTCCCTAACCCGAAGAACATTGTGCTTTTTGCCGATAACAACATACCGTTTTTCCTCGGCATTCAATCGCTTCGTTCGATATCGGATTTTGACCTCGTGCTTGTATCCAATTCTTTCACTCTTGAGTTATTCAACCTGCCCTACCTTTATATGAACACGGGAATTCCTGCAACTAAAAATGAAAGGAGTCAGGCCAGGCCCATTGTTGTCATGGGCGGCTCAAATGCTCTTATGGCGCAGTGTGCGATTTCACCAGTTGGTGACTCGTTTGTCGATGCCCTATACTTTGGGGAAGGCGAAGGCGCTGTGCAAAAAATCGTGTCTATAATTAACGAAAAAACGGATTGTCCCAAACCGGAATTACTTGGGATTCTTGAGAAAGAGATACCGGGTTTCTTTGATATAAGGCTCCCGATCCCCGATAGCGCGTGTGCCGCACCTCCGAATTCCCCCGAAGCCTCGCATATCCTTACAGATTATCCCATACTGAACACCGACATCGAAAATACGGCAAAACTCCAGATTACACAGGGCTGTTCATGCTTTTGCTCTTTCTGTTTTGAAGGGTATACGAGAAAACCATTCAGGGAGTATGCGCCTCAGGATATACTGGAAAAGGCGCTTGAAGTAAAAACAAAACATGCTCCCGTGGAATTTGATTTCCTGAGTTTTAATTTCAATATGCATACTGGAATATCGAGAATTATAGCCGACTTAAACGAAGTAGCCAAGTTCGTGAATTTCAAAAGCCAGCGCGCTGATATAATAGCGATGCGGCCTGAACTCATAAACATCGAAATTCTATCAGGCAAACGCACATACACGCTCGGGGTGGAAGGAATCAGCGACAGGATGAGGCGCTATTTGCACAAAAGCCTGAACGAAGGGGAACTTTTGAAGGCTCTTGAACAAATATATGTAAAAAAACCAAGGCAAATGAAATTATTTTTTATGATAACAGGACTTGAAAATGATAATGACCTGAAAGAATTCAAAGAATTCATAATGAAGCTCAAGCGGCTGAAAATCGGATTGTCACCCGGATGCAGGACTATTATGAGTTTCGGGCTGCTTGTGAACCTGCCTTTTACGCCGATGCAGTTTGCCCCAACCATAAAAGACCCGGACAGTATAAAAAAAATAAAGGGCGACCTGAAAAGAGATTGCGAAACCAATAGTTTTGAATTCAGGATGGCGCAGGATACGGAGGATTTCTTGGTATCCCAGCATATTGCGTTGGGCGGTTTTGAATGTTTTAATGTCATATCCGATTTCGCAAAAAAGGGAGGATACTTTGACGGGGAACATATAATCGGGGATAAAAATGCGCTTATTTCAGCGTTGAGTTCTGCATCTGGCGATGGATTATATGCCTCCAAAGACGACAATTATGTTTTTCCTTTTGAGAACTTAAGAGGCGTGCCTGCCAAATCATTCCTTTACAGGATGTATAATGAAGCCCTGAATTTCAAGGACTGCGGCTACTGCCTTCAGGAAAAAGGGGAATGCATCGGATGCGGGGGCTGTGAAGACCGTAAACTTTCAAGGCTTCCAGAAGTCCGGCAGGATGATATAGAGAAGCTCAAAAATATTGTGGAACTGAAGAAAAGGCCAAAGATAGTGCAGGCAGTTGTTACAATAAAAGAAGAGGGAAGATTCCTGACACCTGAGGCAAAATGCGCTTTTACCGGCAGGGCTGTTTTTGAACATATACCGTCTCTTGCTAAAGATTATCTTGCGTGCAGGCAGGTGCAGAATATGCCAGCTTCGAAAGGATATGGGTTCCTGTTCGGGCGATTCCTGTATGATTTTGAGTTCATGGGTTCATCCGATGTTTTCCTGGGTTATCTTGAAAAAAACACAATCGAATCCCCGCTTTTGGATATTTCAAGGGTTTCAGAGAAGGAGATCGGGAATAGCTTCAGGATAACATCGGTATGGAATGATGTGTCAAAATACAGTTTCCAGAACAAGTTACAGGGTTTCATGCTTGAGAACGGGATGGGGTTTGATATCAGGAAAACAGATGCAGTGACTTATTTTGAGGTTGCTGCAAAGGACAGGAAGAAGAAGCTCCTGAATTCTGCTGCGCTGCGGCAGGAAAACGGCAGCGTTTCACTTGAGATAGAAACGGGGTCGAATTTTAGCATTGTTTCGCTGCTCAAGCATCTTTTTGGGGAAGAATGGATGGATGCAAGAGTGGAAAGCAATTAAATGTTAAGCGACCTCATCATTTCCCCGACATCCGTTGTCGGAGGCCTGCAACTGAAATCCCGGCACACATAGGCAGTAGCTTTGCCTTCGATGCTTTGCATGTATTTCGCATAAGCTGCGAGATTGATAATTTCAGGCTCCTCACCTATTGGGCAGAAAATCACCACTTTTCCAGATATAAACTCCCTTCGCAAAGCAGCAAGCATATTTTTCGTATCCTGAGCGTGCAAGTCCCCGGCGATAACGACCTCGGCTGTTGGCCCAATAGCAAAATCAAGCGCTGTCATGAGCATAGTATAGCCAGCAGGGGACTGCCTTGCGCTTCTTGAGAATGCTTTTCCGATTAGAGCTGCTTTCTTTTCAAATTCGGGATTGCCTGTCATTTTACCCAGCCTGACCAGGTTCAACATTGCCACAGAATTCCCAGAGGGAACAGCGCCGTCATAAATGTCTTTTTTTCGGATGAGAATATTCTCGGCATCATCTGCCGTTAGGTAGAAACCCCCATTTTCCCCGTCCCAGAAATGTTCCATGAGTTCATGATTAAGCAGAAGTGCGTTTTTCAGGAATCGTATCTCAAATGTGGTTTCGTAGAGTTCTATCAGTCCCCAGATAAGAAACACAGAATCATCTAACATGGCAGGAACCGCGACCTCACCATCCCTGTAGCGGTGATAAAGTCTCCCGTTTGCATTTCTCATTTTAGAAAGAATAAAATCCGCTCCCTTTTGTGCCGCCTCAGCGTACTGGTAATCGTCAAAAACCGCCGCTCCCTTGGCAAGCGCGGCTATCATCAAGCCGTTCCAGTCTGCTAAAATCTTATCATCTTTGCCCGGATGGATGCGCTTTTCCCGCGCACAAAAAAGTTTGCCCCGCGCTGTTTCGATGCGCTTTTCCAGTTCTTCGAATGTAAGTTTAAAACCCGACGCCTGCCCTGAAATCGGTTTTGCCAAATGGAATATATTTCTTCCGGTGTTTTTCCCTTCAGGAAAATTGCCGTCTTTACCGATATTGAAGACCTTAATTACAAGCTCCGCTTCATCTTCAGAAAGAACTGTGCGGATTTCCTCCTCTGTCCATACATAGAACTTCCCCTCCTCACCTTCGCTATCCGCATCTTCACCTGAATAGAATCCCCCTTCTTTAGAGGTCATATCACGAAGCACGTAAGTAAATATCTCCAGGCAAGTTTTTCTGTATTCATCTTTCCCTGTTGCCTGGTAAGCCTCTATGTAAGCCATCGCAAGCAGCGCCTGGTCATATAGCATTTTTTCAAAGTGCGGGACAAGCCACCCGGCATCCGTGGAGTACCTGTGAAAGCCAAATCCAATATTATCAAAAATCCCGCCCATGCGCATCGCAGAGAGTGTTTTTTCAACCATGAAAAGCGCCATTTTATCGCCAGTGCGTTTCCAGTAACGCAGGAGAAACATCAGGCTGTGGGGAGTCGGGAATTTGGGCGCATCGCCAAAACCGCCATGCTGTTCATCAAATAAAGCCAGAAGTTGTTCATACGTTTCATGAAGAGCTTCTTCGTCCGGTTCTTCACCCGGGGATTCTGCTGTCTTTAGAGCCTGTACGCTATTATTTGCAACGGCTTCAACCTCGCTTCTTTTTGTGTTCCAGAGGTCTTTTAATTGCGGTATCATCTCAAGCATCCCGACCCGCCCGAATTTACTTTCTTTCGGGATGTAGGTTCCAGCATAAAAGGGTTTTTTGTCAGGCGTTACTATCATATTAAGAGGCCAGCCGCCGCTGCCTGTCATCCTCTGGCATGCGGCCATGTAGATGCTGTCAATGTCAGGCCGCTCTTCACGGTCGACTTTTATACTCACAAATGCATCATTCATCAATCCCGCAACCTGTTCGTCCTCAAAGGATTCTTTCTCCATTACGTGGCACCAGTGGCAGGTGGAATATCCGATTGAAAGGAAAACCGGTTTATCCTCGTTTTTTGCTTTCTCAAACGCTTCTTTTCCCCAGGGATACCAGTCAACGGGATTGCAGGCATGCTGAAGCAGGTACGGACTTTTTTCATTGATTAGGCGGTTAGGTCTCTTTCCGGTTTTATCTCCCTTATTTTCCATCAATTATTACTCTGCGTCATGGGTATATAATTTATCAGCAAAGGCGATGATAGAAAACCAGGATAAGAATTTTTTGCTTACAGGAAACTATAAATCTATTCCATTTCAATGTTTATTTGTACCAATTGAAGTCCGGGGAGGTGACACAAATGGCTAAGGAAATTGCCTGTAAATCGGCTGGAATGGACTGTCCTTTCATGCTTCGCACCGAGAGTGACGATGAGCTTGTATCGTTCGCCCAGCAACATGTTAAGAAAGTTCATAAAAAGGATATCTCAAAGGTGGATATCCTCAAAATGGCAAAGAAGGTGTAGGCATTGCCTGCACTTATTTTTTGGCAATAAATCTGCGTTCATCCGCGTTTATCTGCGGTTTGTTTTTCAAAATTTTTTTCGGTAGCGTAAGTTAATGGCCGCCTCATCTGTTTTCCGCAAACCGTACAGGTCGTTGTTATATGCGTACCCTGAAGCCTCGTGCGCGCGGTTGCGCCCTGAACCAGGTAAGCATGGCAGTGTTTGCAAATCCTGTGTTTTAATTCAGGCGGCATCCTGACACGGTATCTCATCCCGATGCGGCGCGCAAGTCCCACATACCTGTTGCTGAGTTCGGGGTGGGTTTTGAATTCATCATCTGCAAGCTCGAAAAGCAGGTGCATGCGCTCGTATGCCATGTCTTTTGCCCAGTCTTTCTGCTTTTTGCGCATAGTGGGGTGTAATGGGCTGAGAGGTACAAATAATATATGGAAAATCATCCCGGATACAGAATTGATGCACAGGAATAACTACAAAAAAGAACTTGAAGGAGAGTTATCGGTCTTGAAATAACGCGTTCTCAATTTGAGGGAAAGCCTTTATTCCAAAATTATATAATGTAGTAAATGAATCAATAATTGGCAAGCCTTAAACAGTACTTGCTACACAGACGCATTGAAAGCAAACATGGTGGTAAATAGTTTGTTGTAAGCTGTGTCGTTAAAAATACAGGTGGTATTGTGATTAGTAATAAATGGATGATAGCAATTTGTATTATAATACTTGGACTTTATGTACAACCGATTTTAGCTCAGGACGGTGCAAAAAATCTAACGGTTACAGTAAATACTTTTACTGGCGAAGAGGGCAACAAAGAACTTAAAGGCAATCTTATTATAACCGAAAATGAAGGAACAGATAAAAAGATCAACATATCATTTACTAATCTAATTGAAGAGAATTCAAGTCAGATTTTGAATAAGAGTAAGATTAATGTCTTTTCGTCTGATCTAGATAAAGACCAATCTAAATATACGGTTACCGTAAAGGGATATAATGTCTGGGTAGGGGAGATATCTATCAATACCACGGGCATCAAATCTGGAACCTACGACGGCAAAGCGATAATAGAAGGAACTAATTTTACTCCTCTTGATATAGGTCTATCATTAAAACTAGCTAAACCTACATGGCTAAAATTTGTCTTTTTGTTTTTAGCTAGTATTTTCATCATATTCGCTGTGTATTTATTGGATAAAGGCCCTACAAAATATATAGTTCTTGTAGTCATTGCAGTGTTAGCAGGTCTTCTGCTATTCATGTTCCCTCTTTTTGATGCCCCAGAAAATACTTTATTATCTACATCATTTTTTATCCCATTGGCTGCCTACATCGTCGAATATCTAACAAAAAGAAGAGATGATAGGCTTGCATTAGAAAAAAGTGTGACCGAAGTAAAAAAGAAAGCTGTTGAAGATGCAGTAGACTTCCATTCAGCACTCCTTGAGGAAATTTCGGCTCATGCGGCAACTTTCTCTTGTATTGATGGCGTTGGCGCTAATCCACTTAAAGATGAAGTCTGGACTGATGGGAAGAAAAAGGCGGGAATGGTATCTGATTTACATGGATTAATCTTGGCACAATACTATCAGTATACAGATGATTTCAATATGTATCTTGAAGCTAGGCAAGGTAAAAAGAGCTTGGAATATCCGTTTTTGTTTAGCTGGGACAAAATTTCAGGAAACGATAGCGCAATACTCAAAGAATTTCTAGAGCGTTATTGTGGCATTGATTGGGTAAAAACAGCAAATATTGAACTAATCGGTCACAACCAGATTAAAGTATATATCGAAAATACCGATAATAAAATTCTTTGGCTAATACTTAACCATGAAAAAAACAAGGTAGAACTGATCAATGACGAAAGAATCGATGAATTCATTGTGAAAAATGAAAATGACATATACTTAGGGATTGATAATTTTCATAGCAAGTTCAATCAGTTTAATAAAGCATACAAGGAGCTGGTGGATATCCTCTACTATAATCTTTTTTATAACATAGGCTCATTCCAATATAAATTTCATTCTTTCAAAGAATTTGAGGTTCCCTTCCGTATCCCAGATGAACTTCGCCATTACCTCGCTGATATTACTGGAAAGAAAATGTATTTATTTAACTGGTACGGCATCCCAGGAAACGACAATGAGAGACTCATAACGTTTCTAAAGCAGAACTATGGCATCGATTGGATAACTGAGTATTTGTTTACCTGGGAAAAAGTTCCAGGAGACGATAGCAAAAGATTCTTAGAGTTTCTAAAACAAGAATTTGATATTTGTTGTGTTGAAACTGAAAAAATCGAAAAAATCGACGATATGAACAAAAGAGTAATTGCTGAAAAAAATTATCTTTCGTTAGGACTTAATAATGAAAAAACTAAGGTAAACCTCAAAATCGATGACGGTAGAAGTGCTGAATTCATAGCAAAGAGTGAAAATGGTAAGCTAAACATATACAAAACTGTTGAAATTCAATGCATCGATGAGAAGACTATTAAAGTATCTAATAAAAATAAATATGTTAAACTAAAACTTAACGATGATAAAAACAAGGTAAAACTTGAAATCAATGACGTTAGAACCGATTTTTTCATAGCGAAAATGGAAACTGATAAGCTAAAAATATATGAGATAATAATAAATAAGGATGAAAAATTATATAGCGAAAAAGTGGCTGAAAAATTGATGAAGAAAATCGAGACAGAGTTCAACAAAAAATACGAGAATCTACAGGAAACACTAAAAGAATTAAGCAAATTTAAAATTCAAGAACAGGCGGCTGAGACGAGTAACGCAAAGAAACCATCAATAACAGTTACTTACAATGAAGATACAACTCCGCCAAGCATCTCTATCACTTCTCCAACAAATAATCAGATATTTACCATATCTAACGTAACCGTCAGTGGAACTGCGTCGGGTAATGTTGCTTTGAGCAAGGTAGAGGTAAAAGTCGGGTCTGGATCATATCAGATGGCAACAGGTACAGCATCATGGAGCAAATCTGTAACTCTAGCATCAGGTTGTAACACGATTTATGCAAGAGTAACCGATACATCAGGAAATGTTAAAGAAACATCAATAACGGTTACTTACAATAAGAAGTGATATTACACCCCTTATAATAATATAGAAGCTGGTTGTAATGACCTTTCACCATTACAATTTTTCTATTCCTTTTATTTTAGTACTAATCAGAACAACGAGAAAATTTTAGCAGCCCTAATACACCTGCGCCGTGATGCCCCGGATTTTCTAATCCGAGGTTACGAAAGCACATCCCCCACCGTAAACGCCAGCATGCACAAACTCACCGCCGCATTCACATTAAAGAACGCCACAGGAATATTCTCGAAATTATCAGCCTTCACAAGCGTATGCTCATACCATATCAACCATGCAATAATCCACAATCCGACCTTAAAAACAACCCCGAGCTTCAGCACGAACATCAACCCCACCAGTAGTGCCAGCATCAGAACATGCGCCGCAAACGACAATCCGAGCGCCGACTTTACCCCGAATACTGTCGGCACTGAATAAAGCCCCTCTTTCTTATCAAAATCAAGGTCCTGGAGCGAGTATATCATATCAAACCCCGCAACCCACAAAGTGACAGCAAAAAGCAGAAGCAGCATCGCAATTTCTGGGGCGCCGAACGGGATATTGAAGGCGGCAGTTACTGCAAGCCAGCCTCCCACAGGAGCATAACCGAGATTAAGCCCCAGGACGAAATGCGGGATTGGTGTAAACTTTTTAAGATACGGATAGATGACTGACGTAACAGGAATGATGGGCGAAAGCAAAAGGCACAGCGGGTTTAGTTTGTACGCTGAATAGAACAGCAGGGCGTAGGAAACCAGGATTATTCCCCACACCTCATACATTTTTATTCTTCCTGACGGCAATTCGCGATTCGCAGTCCTCGGGTTTTTCGCGTCGATATCCCTGTCAACCAGGTTATTCAGCGCCATCGCAGCGCTTCTCGCGCCTATGAACGCAAGCCCGACCCAGAAAAGAATGCGAAGTTCAGGAACACCCCTGCTCGCAAGGAAAGCGCCAAGATATGCAAATGGAATAGCGAACAGGCTGTGCTTGAGAACAACAAAATCAGCATATAATTTAAGTTTTTGAAGCATCACAAATCTTTTCTCTTATCACCGATATTATCACCCTGATACAAATGATTAACCTTTACTTTATCGGCTCGGCAGGAAGCGGCAAATCCTCGCTGACAGGCGCATACCTGGGATGGATGCAGAACCATGGGTATGATGCGATTACGGTGAACCTTGACCCGGGCATTGAAAATGCGCCTTATGTTCCTGATGTGGATATCAGGGACTGGATAAAACTGCGCGATATTATGAAAGAACATGGTGTCGGGCCAAACGGGGCGCAGATAATAGCTGCCGATATGCTCGCCATGAATATTAATGAAATGAAGGATATTATCGAAAGCTTTGAAACAGATTATGTCATATTTGATACGCCAGGGCAAATGGAATTATTCGTGCTGCGGCAATCCGGAAAATACCTTGTCGATGCTTTCGGCGCAGATAAGTCAATAATCGGTTTTCTTTATGACCCTATAATTTCAAGAACCCCCTCCGGTTTTATTTCATTGATGCTCCAGCAAGCTTCTATCCAGGTGAGATTCAATGTGCCTTTCCTCAATATTCTCACAAAATCCGATTTGCTTTCAGAGGAAGAACGCGGGGAAATATCGGGCTGGAGCAGGGATTTAATGGCGCTTGACGGCGCAATCAACAGCGAGCGGCCCACCATGCGAAGCCAGTTGAGCATAGAGTTTCTATCAGCCCTTAAATCATTTGGAGTAAGCCAGAATTTAATTCCAGTATCATCGACTTATGGCGCCGGCATGGAAGATATTTACAATTCAGCACAGCAAATATACCATGGCGGAGAAGACCTGAGCAGGGATTGATTATAAACCAAGTTCCTTCCAGATATTACCAACACGCGCTTTCACTCTTTCATCCATCTTTAAAACGTCAGGCCATTCCCTGTTGAAGCCCTCATTTTGCCCTTTCCGCGTAGCATCTATACCCATCTTTGAGCCCAGATTGGGAAGCGGCGAGGCATGGTCAAGTGTATCTGTCGGAGCCATGTCAATTATCGTGATATCCGATGCCGGGTCCATGCGCGTAGTTGTCGCCCAGAGAACCTCTTTCATATCCTGCACGTTCACGTCGTCATCCAGCACGATTATTGTCTTTGCGAACATCATCTGCCCCATTCCCCAGAGCGCGAACATGACTTTTTTAGCATGACCGGGATACCGCTTTTTTATTGACACAATGCAAAGGTTGTGGAACACGGCTTCAACGGGCAGGTTGACATCAACGATTTCGGGCAGCTGGGCCTTCATGAGGGGAAGGAATATCCTTTCCGTTGCTTTTCCAAGATAGGCATCTTCCATCGGGGGAATTCCAACAACCGTTGCGTGATAAATCGGGTTTTTGCGATGCGTGATGCATGTTATGTGGAACACCGGGAATTCATCTGCAAGCGAATAATAGCCTGTATGGTCCCCGAATGGCCCCTCGATGCGCCGTTCCCCTGAATTCACGTATCCTTCAAGTATTATCTCTGCATGAGCAGGCACGTAGAGATCAACGGTTTCGCATTTGACAAGCTCGACGTTCTTTTTGCGGATAAACCCGGCAAACATCATCTCATCGATATTATCGGGCAGCGGCGCAGTGGCTGAATATACGACAGCCGGGTCGGCGCCGATGGCGACTGCGACCTCAATTTTTCCTTCACCTTCCGCATCTGCATAATCTCGCGCGCCGTGTTTGTGGATGTGCCAGTGCATGCCTGTTGTTTTGCCGTCATAGACCTGCATCCTGTACATCCCCACGTTCTGCTTCCCGGTTTTCTCATTTTTCGTGAATACAAGAGGCAGCGTAATAAAGCGCCCGCCGTCCCCTGGCCAGCATTTCAATACCGGGAATTCATCAAGCGAAAATCCATCTCTTAGAATGACTTCCTTGCATGGTCCGCTGTTCACATGCTTTGGCGGGAACGAGGTAATCTCTGCAACCTTCGGGATCATCTTGATACCTTCCCAGAGGCTTGACGGCGCTTCGAATTCCAGCAGGTTCCGGATTCGCTCGCCGATTTCATCAAGGTTGTTGACCCCAAGTGCAAGACACATGCGTTCCATTGTGCCGAAAGCGTTGGCAAAAACCGGGTGCTTGTAGCCTTTTACATTCTCGAATAACAGCGCAGGGCCGTTGTTTTTTACAACCCTGTCCAGGATTTCGGTTATCTCAAGCTCGGCGCTAACTTCGGTTTTTATGCGTCTGAGCAGCCCTTTTTTCTCAAGGACATCGATGAATTCCCTCAAATCTTTGTATGCCACTATACGACCCCGGAAACGGTATCATCCGACATATTATTCTTTGAGCCGGCTTTTTCAAGGCAGGCTCTGTGTATGTATCCGAGCTGCCTCTTTTTCCAGTTCTTCGATTCGTTGCTCATGCCTTCCACAGGTTCATAAACGATAAGCATGTTTTTCGCATCCTCGGGAAACATGAGTTTCACAAAATCGCCGCATAGCAGGCATTTTTTCCAGCGCGTATATTTTCGTTCGGTCATAATGATGCTTACTGCGTTACGGGAATATATAACTATACCGTTACGGTATTATTATTAAAGATTCCCGTTACGTAAATAGTGTAACGGAAAGTTATTTGTTTTTCAGGGTTTTTGTCAATGTGCGGTGTATGACTTCCTCAATACCTACACATTTTTAAACACTTTTACGAAAAGACTGCTTTCGGAAATCTTGCTCTCAGTTTTGACCCCGTAAGTTTCAAACACGCTTTCAATCACGATATTAAGCATTTTAGAACAATTAATGCCCATTGTATGGGTCATTTTCAGCGTATATTGGCCGCCATCGTCCGTGTAATTTATTGTATCGAACCAGTTTGATATCCTGGCATTTATGGCTATTCCATCAATAACTTCTTTCAAACTACATTCTTTAAGTGGCTTTTGATAATAATACTCTATAACACATTCTACAGGTTTATGCCGGCTTACATATTCTATGTACCTCCCAATATCAACTGTTCCTATTAGCTCTTTTAAACCATCCTTCTGGATAAGACATGTTGATTTTACTTCCCTCCCTATACGCATCCAGAGTTCCTCTTCCCGGGACATCGCAACGGCTTGTTTTGCGCCGTTCTCAAGGCCATCAAGCGCATATTCTATGACCTTTTGCTGGGTCTCAAACTCTGTTGTATGCTTTTTGAGTAATTCCCAGTGCTTCGTGGAGATTGTAGTGGAAATGCGACGTTTATTCAAAATATCCTACCTTGTATTTGGTAAATTCTTTTTACAGTTTTTATATCTTTCCATGCGCATGCCAAACACACACCGTGAGGATAACCTATATTACGATGCGTATAATCCTTATTGATTATTTCTCTGTCTAAATTTTAAAAATGCCTGGAATGATTGGTATGGAAAAAATGATAGCATCAAAAACTTGCGCAGGGCGAGCCCTCAGAATTGCGGTCGGAATAACGATACTGGTCATATTGCTGTCAGGCGGCGCGGGAGCTGTCCCGGTTGAAGAGTGGAACAAGACATTCGGTGGAAATAATCAGGATGGGGCTAAATATGTCCAGCAGACGCAGGATGGCGGATTTATAATAGCGGGAGATACAAAATCCTTTGGAGCGGGCGGTTACGATGCATGGCTCATCAAAACGGATTATAAAGGTAGCGAGCAATGGAGAAAGACATTCGGGGGTGCTGGAACGGACATTGTATGGTCTGCCCGGCAAACCTCTGACGGCGGATATGTAGTTGCAGGACAAACTAATTCGTATGGCGGTAAGGACCAGGTATGGGTTTTTAAAACTGATGGCTCAGGCAACCAGCAGTGGAGCAAGACTTTCGGTGGAAATTATGGTGATTTGGCTAACTCTGTCCAGCAGACTTCTGATGGCGGTTATATTATAGCAGCATATTCATCTTCGTGTACAGATAGTGTTAAAGGCAGTGCCTGGATTATCAAAACCGACAATAACGGTAACCAACAATGGAGCAAGAGATTCGGAGGGTGTGGATTTGACAGGGCTGACTCTCTCCTGCAGACTTCTGATGGTGGTTATATATTTGCAGGGTCGACTGATTCAACAGAAACAGGCGCAAAGGGCCGAACGCCATGGATTGTCAAAATAGATTCAAACGGTAAATGGCAGTGGCAGCAATTAGAGTCCCTGGGGTATGAATTTACTTCTATCAAGCAGGCATCCGATGGTGGTTTTATATTGTCCGGGACGTTAGTTCCCCGTGGAAGTTACGATAAAGCCTGGCTATACAAAACCGATTCAAACGGAAACAAGCAGTGGAGCAAGACATTCGGAAGCGGGGGAATTTTTAAAGGAACCTCTGTGCAGCTGACATCCGACGGAGGATATGCATTATCGGCAGTCGTTAATCCTAATGCAGAAACGACTGAGGATGGTGTTGTCTATGCGGGCCGTTCGGATTCGTTATTAATAAAAACAAATGCTACCGGTGAAAAGCAATGGAACTTAAAATTAGGTAAAGATGGTTTTGATGATATTTATTCTCTCCAGCAGACAACAGATGGGGGGTATATATTAGCCGGAGCAACAGATTCGTATGCCGTTGGGTGGCAAGATGCATGGTTAGTAAAAGTTTCAAACGAAATTACGCCAGTAACCTTGACGGTGACTGCTTCGCCAAGTATAATAACAGCAGGGGACCCGACCGGTGTAACGTTTACAGTGACAAACATTTTGGGAATGCCTCAAAGCGGTATAACGGTTGACCTGACTGGCACTGCCACAGGAAGCGGAACAACTGATGCCAATGGCAATGTTGTAATAAATGTGAACTCACCGAAAGCGGGAGCAACGACTGCAACGGCCAGTAAGACTGGATTTATCAGCGCAAGCACACGGATATCAGCGATAAGAGCGGCAGGTACATTGTGGGTTACAGCAACAAAATCTACAATTCAAGCAGGTGCCCCGGTCAGCGTGACATTCACCGTGACCAATCTTGCAGGTGTATCCGGTGTCGGTGCAAAGATAGAACTGACCGGCGCTGCCACCGGAAGCGGCACAACCGATGCCAGTGGTAATGTTGACATTACAGTGAATGCTGCAAATGCAGGAATAATAACAGCCACAGCCAGTAAATTCGGATTCATAGGTTCAAATTTAACTATAACTGCAATAAAAGGAACTCCAACTTCAACGCCTACATCAACGCCAACATTAGTGCCTACCTCAGTGCCAACAATCACATCAACGGCTACACCGCCAGCATTGGCTGTCACTTCTAACCCGGCCACAGTAATAGCAGGCACAGCAACCAGCGTGATATTCACCGTAACCAGCGCCGGTGCGAAAATAAGCGGTGCAACAATAACCCTTGCCGGTGCAGCCACAGGCAGCGGTACAACAGATGCTTTCGGCAGTGTGACGTTAAGCGTGAATGCTGCAAGCTCAGGCGTAATAATTGTAAAAGTTAGCAAAACAGGGCTTGCAGGCGGAAATACAACCATAATCGCAAAGGACTCAGCAACACCAGTAGGCACAGTAAAGAGCACCATCCTGGCCCCGGTAACAGCATCCCAAACTATTATAACTCTTCAGGGAAAGCTGACAAACAGCGGCGGGGATTATGTTCAGAAAGGAAGCATGAAGGTCACTATTTACGACCTGTCAGGTGCACAGTTATGGCAGGAAACTTTTGACGATGTGATAGATAATGGCGTGTTCAATATCCCGCTGGGAGCGATACAGGAATTGAAGCTGATACCAGACACTGTATACCAGATGGAAGTGGCGATCGATGCCGAATCTGCGACATACGCCACGCCTGACGTTACTTTCGGGGATAAAGAACCTGCAAGTGATGTGATAAAGTTCAAGGCGTAAGCATGTCTTACTGGATACCATTTTTGCTTCTGGGAGCTATCGTGGTAAGCCTTGGCTGTATTTCAGACAAAGGAGTTGAACATAGGTTAAACGAAAGCCTGCTTAAAATTGCAGGAGAGGAGCCGGATGTCGCCTCGTTCATTGCCCAAAACCCGGATTCTCATCCTGATATTACAATACTGACGCCGGAAAATATCAGCCAGTTATCTAAAAAATACCCTGCGCTCTACAGCAGCCTTCCGAACCGGACTTTGTATAAGCTTGAATACAAAGGCGAAAGGGGATTGCTTGTGATTGTGGATCTGGAGAATGAAAAGGTGTTGAAGTATTTCAGGACTGCCGGGGTGAGCCTGGAATGATTCGGAAACTGATATATGCAGTACTTTTTTTAATAGTCATATCCGGTCAGGTATCAAACGCGGCGCCGTTTGCTTATATCACGAACGGCGGCAGCAGCAATGTTTCGGTGATTGATACAGCTACAAATACTGTAGTAGCCAGCGTGCCTGTAGGAAGCATACCAGGTGGTGTGGCAGTAAACCCGGAAGGAACAAAGGTATATGTGGCGAATAGAGGCAGCGGCAGCGTTTCGATTATCGACACAGCGACAAATACCGTTACAGCCACCGTGAATTTAGGGGGCACACCCAGTAGAGTAGCGGTGAATCCGGCGGGAACGCGGGTATACGTGACGAACGCAGACAACAAAAACGTCTCGGTGATAGATACGACCACAAACACCATTATTGCCAGCGTGCCTATAGGAAACGCGCCTGGTGGAGTGGCAGTGAACCCGGCGGGAACGCGGGTATACGTGGTGAGTTCTGACATTGACCGCGGGCAGGGCAACTTCTCGGTAATAGATACAGCCACAAACACCGTTATAGACACCGTGATTGTAGATTATGGTCCTTCAGAAGTGGCAGTGAATCCTGCAGGAACGCGGGTATATGTGACGTCCTCTGCTGGCTCCTATGTCGTCTCGGTGATTGACAATGCAACAAACACCGTTACAGCCACCGTGAATATAGGAAGCAGTACTTCGGGGGTGGCAGTGAACCCGGCGGGAACGCGGGTATACGTTGTGAACTCAGGCACCAACCGCGTCTCGGTGATTAACACAACAACAAACACCATTACAGCCAACGTGACTGTAGAAGGCCAACCATCAGGAGTAGCAGTGAATCCAGCGGGAACACGGATATATGTGGCAAACACAGGCAGCGGCACAGTCTCTGTAATTAACACAACAACAAACACCGTTACCGCCACCGTAAATGTAGGAAGCTCTCCTAAAGCTATTGGTCAGTTTATAGGTCCGGCGTCTGCTCCAGTTCTGACATCAATCGGAGTCTCACCGGCATCAAAGACGCTTAATACAACCGAGTCACAGACCTTCACAGCTTCACCCAAAGACCAGGAGGGAAATGATTTTACAGCCGATGTTACATGGTCAAGCAGCAATACATCCGTAGGAACTATCGATGCCTCCGGAATTTTCACGGCAGTAGCAGAAGGCACTACCCTGGTAAATGCGACCAATGACAGCGTAGTTGGAAGTGCAAATGTAACTGTTAATCCAGCCGTGGCAACGATTATAGATGCCTGCGGAACGATTTCCTCTCCGGGAACGTATATGCTCACTACGGATATATTAGACAGCAGTTCATTAAACTGCATAAAGATTACTTCAAGCGGAGTAACTTTTGACGGAATGGGTTATACGATTGATGGCATAGATGACGTGGAAGCTAATGGCATTTATGTGTATAATTCTACAAGCCAGCTAACAAATGTAATCGTAAAAAATGTTACTGTAACCGGCTGGGGTATGGGTATATACTATGATGCATCCAATGGAACCATAGAAAATAATACAGTAGATTCAAACAACAGGGGAATATACACTAAAGTATCATTGAATCCAATATTTGGCAATACATATCGCGGGAATACTATCACGAACACGGATTCGGATGGCATTTACCTCGGAGATAAATGTGCATATAATATTTCCAGCATGAATATAGAAGGTAATACTATAACAACTTCTTCTTATGGCAGTGGCATTAATCTTTACGCATGTTACGAGATATTCAATGTCACGATAAAAAACAACACAATCAGTGACGCATCATCCTATGGGATAGATATGTATGGTAATCTCCACGATAATTTCATCTACAACAACAATTTCAAAAACGATAATAATGTAAGAGTCGATGGAAATAATAGCTGGAACACTACGAAAACTTCGGGAACAAACATTATGGGCGGTCCCTTCCTCGGCGGGAACTTCTGGGCAAATCCGCTTGGCACAGGTTTTAGCCAGACCTGCACTGCAGATGGCGATGGCATTTGCGATTCAAGCTATACCCTTGATGCAAGTAATATCGACGAATTCCCGATTTCAAACTTCACTTCCGATACCACGCCGCCAGAAAGCGTTACCAGCCTGGCAAACATAAGCTATGCTTCGGATTACATCAACTGGACATGGTTTGACCCGTCTGATTCTGATTTGTCCGGAGTAATGGTGTATATCAATGGAACATTCAAAGACAATGTCTCAAATGGTGTACAGTATTACAATGCAACGGGACTCAGCGCCGATACAGATTATGAAATAAGTACACACACTTTTGATAATTCGGGGAATATCAATCAGACCTGGGTGAATCATACATCAAGGACAGCAGATTCAGATACCACGCCGCCTGCCGGCATCATGAACCTCATAAACCTAAGTAGTGGGCAAACATACATCAACTGGACATGGTTTGACCCGTCTGATTTGGATTTGTCCGGGGTAATAGTATATCTCAACGGAACATTCAAAGACAATGTCTCAAATGGTGTGCAATATTACAATGCAACGGGACTCAGCGCCGGTACAGATTATGAAATAAGTACACGCACATTTGATAATTCAGGGAATATCAATCAGAGCTGGGTGAATCATACATCAAGGACAGCAGAAGTTGATACCACGCCCCCTGCCAGCATCACGAACCTTTCGACCGGAAGCACCGGGCAAACATACATAAACTGGACATGGAGCGACCCCTCGGATAGCGATTTCGCAAATGTTACCATATACCTGAACGGAGTGTTCAAATCAAACGTGTCAAAAGGCGTGTTGTATTACTATGCAGGAGGGCTCAGCGCTAATACACAGTACATATTAAGCACCCGGACAGTTGACCAGACCGGGAACATTAACCAGACATGGAAAAATAATACTGCACAAACGTCAGCACCTCAGACCTCATCAAGCGGAAGGAGAGATAATCCACCTCCTACTGCCACGGCTACCGTGACTCCTGCTGTTACTGCTACCGCAACAGCTTCTGCTACTGCGACTCCACCAATACCAAAATTGACCGCGATAAAAGTCTCACCTCAAATTGCTTCGATTGTTGCGGGTAAGAACCAGGAATTCGCGGCGTCGGCTGCAGACCAGTTCGGTAACCCCATCATTATTGAAGTAAGCTGGAGCAGCAGCAACAACACGGTGGGCACGATTGATACGGCAGGCGTGTTTACGGCATCAGCACCAGGAAACGTTACAATAACCGCAACAAGTGGAGATGCCAGCGGAACTGCAATAGTTACAGTGACACCTGCAATGGGTTATCGCTTATGGCTGGCAACACCTCGTGGATTCTCTGATATGTCGCAAGAAAAAGGTTACAAGATGAGTTTTATTGCAAATCAGGCAACCTCAGGTTTTTCAAAAGCTGAAGGGGCCTATAAGATTTCTTTAAATCTCTACGATAGTGGTGTAGGCGGCGGATATAATGAGAACAGGTACAGGCTTTACCTCGTTCCTGAGCAGGCGCACATCTCTTATTCCAATGATATTACAGTGAATGACCCGATAACCCGGGCTCCCATACAATCCTTTTTATTAAATATTTCTACCAAGATGGATAACTTGTTAAAAACGGTTGTAAATCTAATCAAATCTGTCATTTGATTTAGATATGTAACTGTTGAACTACTAGACCTGCAAACCTCAAGTATTATATTTTACATCGCCCGTAAACTTAACCAGACAACTTTTTGCCGGTAATATCATTACTCGCCAAGCGTCCGGTTAAAGAAGGATACCATTTCCCTGAAAGCATCCCGCGCCACGAAACTCTGGGAAAGCTGGCCGTTCTCTATCATAAACCCGTGCGGCTGCCCCTCATATACCTTGAGTTCGAAATACTTGCCCGAGGCGTTCAAATCCGTAGCATAGCGGTAGATATCCACAACAGGGCTTGCCTGGTCGTATGTCCCGTGGATCATCAGCATCGGCGCGTTTAACCTTTCAATAAAATCTACCGGCATGGTCTGGTTCGCAAATCCCTTCCAAAATGGGAAACCATACCAGGCGACTCCCGATTTGAACTCTTTCATCTGCGGCAGGAATAGCATCGTGTACCTCCCGCCTGCGCAGAACCCGGTAAGCCCAAGACGACTTGCATCAACGTCTGTCCTTGTCCGAAGATATGCCGCAGAGTCACTGATGAGCCCTCCAATAACCTCATCCGCCGGCGTCTTATTGAAGGTCTGCCACTCGGGAGCAATAACAACATAACCCTCGCGTGCAAAATTATCTATAAGGGTCCTGTAGCCCGGTTCCAGTCCGTTGAATGAGTGAATAAGCACAATGGCAGGCTTTTTTCCTTCTCCTGCGGGTGCTGCGAGGTAAGCCGGATAAGTCAGGCCGCCACTTGTGATCTCCACGGTTTTACCCTGTATCTGCACCGCGCCGCTATTCACTTTTTCAGTGCAGCCTGATATTGCTACGAAAGCTATAATCAGTAATCCTAAGACTAATATTTTCATACTCACATTCCCATTATTCAATGAAATCTTTTAGCTTTGATCGATAGACTGCCAGAGCCCGATAATATTACCCTCGGTATCTTTGAAATAGGCTGCATAGCCCATATCCCCTACTTGCATTTTACCTCTTACTACCTCGCCGCCCATTTTCTTGATGTTTTTCATGGCGGTTTCCATGTTCTCTACAGCTATCGTAATTACAGGAGCTGTGACAGGACGCTCGCGCTTCAACATGCCGCCATTGATTGAGCCCGGTTCCACAGGCATGTGGTTTTCATCGACCGGTGTTGTACTGATCATTGTGTATTCCATTTCAGGAAATTGTTCCATCTTCCAGCCAAAAACGCTCTTGTAGAATTTCTGCGCCCGCTCAAGGTCGTCAGCGGGAATTTCAAAATGCACTACTTTATCCATAAAAAACCTCCCTATCAAATAACTATGAAGCGTGGCGTAATAAATGTTTGGCTTCCTTTCTCAATCCTCGAACCTTTCTGTTGTTAAACCATTTCTGCATCATGATAGAGCCTCATGGCCATAATGTGCCCGTCATGTGCGTTTATGTCTATTAACTCTCTCTTACCTTTTATCTCCCAAACAGGAATATGCAAAAGGTCCATTTTGAAGTTTATTTCATCCGTGCCGGGAGCAAAAATCTTGTTTTCAAATACTATTGTATCGCCTATCATTTCATTCAGCCTGACCTCTTTTGTATGTTCCCTGATGATAGAGTTCAGGGCTTTTGTCGCCGCGTCCTTTTGCTGGATGAGCGGCTGGCTTATCTCATAATTCTGGGTAGGCATGAAGGTGTTATCCTGGATTTCCTTGTATTTATTAAAAAAATTCTCTCCTGTGAGGGCATGGATATAACCTGCGCCTTCGCCTGTGAGGTCTACCATTTTTGATTTATACCTCTTCTGGATATTAAAAGAATAATTATAATACCATACAGGAATGAATTTTAAAGTCTGGCTTTTTGCAGTTCCTATTTTTGCTTCGGCTATGGACAATGCATCTGATTTCCCGATGTTAATGGGAATTGAACGCAGCATTACCTTGATAGTCCGCTCATATTCCTTTTTAACTGGTTCCTGTACAGCTCTGGCATCGACTTTCTCGGCGGCTGGCTTTTTTTCCTCATATCCGCCAAGCGCGCCTGCAAGAACTGCCCTGCCTATCTGGGATTCAAGCTCGCTCCTGTCCCAGAGCATAAGCCCTTCATCAAGGGCGAGCAAGCGGGTTTTTTCATCAAATGATTCGGAAATCATTACGCCCTTGCCGTGATAGCTTTGAGCGATATTTGAAAAATACTTGATATTATTGAAATTCGGGTTGTTTTCAAATTTTATTAATAAATGGTCAGAATCTTTTTCGGCAAGCAGGTCACAGATATCAGAAGAACTTGTATTGTAACCGTAATATGTGAAAATGTTTTTCACAATGCCAATCACTGCCTGCTTATTCATGGACATTATACTTCTTACCTGACTGAAATACTTTATCTTTCTGATAATATATTCCTGATTATTGAATAGTTATCGAATTCGGTATATTTATAACGCATTGTAATTATAGTGATTCTATCAAGATGACAGACCTGATGTTCATAATCTCAAGAATTGAAAACATGATGTATGAGGTAACTTTTGACCCGTTAAAACGGAGTGGGAAAATAATAGTGAATATTTCTATCGTTAATGAACCGGATTTCAAAAAGGTAATTGGATTAATCAGGCAGGCCGTGCATAGCGGACTTTCAGTAAGCCCTTATATCAAAATATTACGCGCGGGAGAAAAATTCGGGAATCTCACCATCGAAAAAGGAAAGATAGGGTTAGCCACAACCTGCAGCATCACGATAGACGGTGTCCTGCTCAAGGCAGGCATACCTGTCAAACCCAAATTCGGCGGGGTCGTGGAAATACATGACGGCTCGCCCTTAAGATTTACTGAAATCCTGAGCTACGACAGCACGACTATTGACCCACTTGACGTATTGATGTCGCAGGAACTCACTTCTGTTGCTGAAATGATAAATACCGGTTCAGGCAAGATACTGGCGAATCTGCGGGAAGCTCCCATGGCGTCAAGGGATAAGATAGAACAGGTGCTTGATACACTTGTCGAAGCCGGATTTTCCTGTATTCTTGAAGTAGGTGAACCCAACAATGATATTCTCGGGGTCCAGGTTGGAAAAGATAAAGTGGGGATAGTTGTTATCGGAGGCACGAACCCCATGGCTCTCATCCAAGAGCATGGGATTTATATAGACACGCAGGAGATGTCAAGACTTCTTGATGTCGAAGAAATGGTTCACATAGATGATTTGCGTGATATACAATATATTAAAACGGAATAACCTAAAAACCACCTAATCGGAGTTTTTATAATATTTATTTACTTTTTTCTTGAAAATGTTTTTGGGATATAAAAATTATATTATTAAAATTTGTTTTATGATAATGGGTATTTCTGGCATGAACTTCAAGTTAGCTCATGCCTTCTAATTCATTTATGTATTCCTTTCGGCGTTTAGAACAGTAATATCCAATATATCCAAGACAACATATAAAAACCAATAGTTTTATCCCATCAGATAAACTAATACTTTGAATTTGGACAATTATTACTGCAATTCCAATCAATCCACCTATATAGGCACCACTCAGAATATCGCTTAAATAATCAATATTACATTGTACAATTTCTTTATGCGTCATAAGACATTAATTATAATATACTCATTTATACTTTCCTATACGTTAAAAAAGTTCAGGCGATTCCGCCTCGTAAAAGGTTATGCGCGATTGGATTGCCCCTTACCGTGCCTAACAAAACAATACCATGCATAACCAGACAAAACCGTACCTACTATTATCAATGCCCTTTGAACTTAAAGCTGTTGAAGTCTGACCTCTAAAAAATCACCTGCATAAACTATTTAAGGGCTGATTGCCATGTATTTATGGGGTGAAAGAAGTGACCATTAGAAAGATTAAAAAAGTCAAACATGGAATCTGTAAATGTCATTCCTCCTGCGCATAAATTACAGGATGAAATTTAATAATTTTTGCTGTATAATGGGTATGCAAATCGCCATGTAGCAGGGTCTTTATCCCCGGCGTCATCAAAATAACCATAAATATCGACTCTGGTGACAGTTTTACCCATATTTAGATTTAGCACATTTTTTATATTCTCAGGCGTTATCAGCTTATTTGTCTGGGGTTCAAAAAAGTACCATGAGGTAATCCCTGAAAATGTAGATTTGAATGAAACAAGCGCATGGCCGGTGCCGTCGGAGAATGTTACAGCTGCAAAATATGCTTTGTACCCTGCTTTTTCCGAGGCGGCTATCATATCAGCCGTATACTGCCCGCAGATATATTCTTGCGGGGTGTATGCTCTTATATTCAGGTTATAATCACGGAACCAGTCCACATATTCCCGGTAATTTACTTCAACGGCAATAGAGCGATTGTCGACATTTGCTTGTTTTCCATCGGTTTTCAGGATAATCTCAGTGGGTAAAATGGCAGGCGTCGGTGCCTGGACAGTTTTGACTGCAAAAGACGTTGGAGTAGGGGAATATGATGGTGTTATTACCTGTTCATTCAATGCCTTATTCCCGCCTATGCATCCGGAAAATAATACTAGCAGGACGAATAATATTATGTGGTATCTGCCCAAATCTCAATCACCGGTTTTTTTCATTTCCAAAAGGGATTCTCTTTTCTATTTAATGTATATCGAAAGAAGATATTAAATGTAGCGACGTAAAATCCTGTAATGAAGAAAAAAATCAGAAAATGCTATCCAGTAATACATGCAGTGCATTGGCTATTACTATTCCAATAAGAAAAAGGATAAGATAAGTGGAAAAAAACACAGTTTCGGATGGAAATGATTTGAAAAGAAGGTAATATAAAACGAGCATTATAATGCTAATATATAAAATCCTGACCACAGCGCCATATACGATATTGTGAGAACTCTGCCTGTGGGCAAAAGTCCATTTATATGGTAAAAATAAGATTTTTAATCTCCCCATTCTTTTTATTGCAGTACTATCAGTATCCAGATCGGGTGTTAAAAAATCGGTGCCGATATAAAAACCAATACTCAGGGCAAGTAATTGTTTTGGATTAATGGATTCATACAAGGCTAATGCGGCAATTGCAATAAAAATCACATAATTGAATATCCTGTGCGCGTTATAACCTGGCATTATCTGGGTTTTAATTCGCGGGCTACATCCTTTGCAAAATAGGTGAGAATCATATCCGCACCCGCACGCTTTATTGAAACCAGCGACTCCTGGACTGCCTTTTTCTCATCCAGCCAGCCATTGATTGCAGCAGCTTTTATCATCGAGTATTCCCCGCTGACATGATACGCTGCTGTAGGCATCCGGAATTTCTTTTTCACGCGGTAAATGATATCAAGGTAAGGAAGTGCAGGTTTGACCATTATGATATCAGCCCCTTCCTCGATATCAAGTTCCACTTCACGCAGGGCTTCGTCCGTATTTGCAGTATCCATCTGGTATGAAGCGCGGTCGCCAAATGCGTAGCCTGAACCAGCCGCTTCCCTGAAAGGCCCGTAGAATGAAGAACAGTATTTTGCTGCATACGACATTATGGGGATATCCGTAAAATCATTATCATCGAGAGCACCGCGTATCGCACCGACCATGCCGTCCATCATACCCGAAGGCGCAACCATATCGGCGCCTGCCCTAGCATGGCTTACTGCGGTCTTGCCAAGAATTTTTAGGGTCGGGTCATTAAGAATCTCATGCGTCTTGCTTACCATTCCGCAGTGACCGTGTGAGGTATATTCGCAAAGGCAAAGGTCTGTAATGACAATCAGATTCCCGCCGACCTTGCTTTTTATTGCGCGGATTGCCTTCTGGATGACATCATTGTCTCCGTATGCATGTGAACCTGTTTCGTCCTTCTTTTCAGGTATCCCGAACAGTATTATTGCAGGGATTCCAAGTTCGGAAATGCTTGCGGCTTCATCGGCTATCATCGATAGCGGCTGGCGGAAATAACCAGGCATGGAATTTATTTCCATCGGTTTTGTTATGGTCTCATCGACAAAGACCGGGCAAATCAGGTCTTTAACATCCAGCGTTGTTTCGCTGATAAGTGGTCGGAACTTTGATGAACGCAATCTCCGCATGCGTGTGGTGGGGAACATATTAACGTTTTATAGGATGGAAAGTACTTAATGATTACCAATAGCCAGATGTAATCCGAAATCTTTATAACTCAATAAAGAATTTATTGTAGCTTGAGGAGCAAGATTATGGAATCAAAATATAAGACATTAATACCATTAATTATCATATTTTTCATCATCGGGGTAGCCGTAGGATATGTGGCACATAAACCGGTGACGGTGACGATTGAAAAAATTGTGACTGTAACTGTTACACCAATTCCGACCCCAACTCCCATTACCACTCCAATTACGACCACAATTTCCACTCCTGTTCCAACCCCAACTGCAACTGCCGCTGCAACTGTGACTCCTGTAATAAGTGATTTCATTGTAAGGAATTATGATCCTTCAACTGATAAGCCGGTTAAAATAATAGAACTTACAAAGAACGGGGCTAACCCGAATATTGTATCAGTACATCCCGGAGATGCTCTTTTAATCAGAATTACGGGTTATTCCTCACAGTCGCCTTTAACTCTTATCCTGAACTCCACATATTCGCAAAACCTTGGAACCAGTGGAGCAGTGATTGTTACTTTTAATAAGAGAGGAAGTTACAGTTTTAATGCAGTAGTTACCTCAAGTGATCCAAATATTATACCGAGACCTTACGCAGAGGGAACAATAAGTGTGTATTAGATTAATAAAAAAAAGTACAATTCTTTTTTTTATTTAATTTTTATTTTTTTGAACACAATCTCATCTTTTTTTGCGTCTACTTCCACCGAATCCCCCTCTACAAATTCCTTATTGAGTATCTTCATCGCAAGCGGGTCAAGGATTTTTTGCTGAATTGTTCGTTTGATAGGCCGCGCCCCGTATAATGGGTCATAACCGGTTTTAGCTATGAGGTCACGGGCTTTTCCTGTAAGTGATATGGTAATCCTTCTTTCTTCGAGACGCTTACTCAGTATCCCGAACTGGATATCCACGATTTTCATTATCTCGGGGAGTTTTAACGAGTGGAAAATGATTATCTCATCAAGACGGTTCAGGAATTCAGGTTTGAAACTTTTATGCACGATATCCATTACCTTTTTCCGCATTTCGTCTTCCTTATCTCCAAGCTCGAATATCCACTGGCTTCCTATATTTGAGGTCATGATAATTACAGTGTTCTTGAAATCCACAGTGCGTCCGTGTCCGTCGGTGAGCCTGCCGTCATCAAGTATCTGGAGCAGGAGGTTGAAAACATCGGGATGAGCTTTTTCAATTTCATCGAACAGTAATACCGCATACGGACGTCGCCTTACTGCTTCGGTGAGCTGCCCGCCTTCTTCATAACCAACATAACCCGGCGGGGCGCCGATGAGCCTTGCAACCGTGTGTTTTTCCATATATTCACTCATGTCAAGCCGTATCATTGCAGCCTCGTCATCGAAAAGGAACCCGGCAAGCGCGCGCCCAAGCTCGGTCTTGCCCACGCCAGTGGGACCCAGGAACATGAACGAACCGATGGGGCGCTTCGGGTCTGAAATACCTGCACGTCCCCGCCTGACAGCGTTTGCGACTGCAATAACAGCTTCATCCTGCCCCACGACGCGCTGCCTGATGCGCTCTTCCATGTGCACGAGCTTTTGCGTCTCGCCCTCAAGCATCCTGCTAACTGGAATATGCGTCCATCTTGATACTACCTCGGCGATATCTTCTTCGTCCACTTCCTCCTTTAGCATTTTCTGGTCCTTTTGGAGTTCGACCAGTTTTTTATTTTCCGCATCAAGCTGTTTCTGGAGATTTATTAAAACACCATAACGCAGTTCTGAGGCTTTCTCAAGATTTCCTTCAACTTCTGCCTTTTCCGAATCCATCCTCGTTTTCTCAATTTCCTCTTTAATTTTCCTGATTTTCTGGATAGCATCCTTTTCAAGCTGCCAGTGAGCTTTCATTCCGCTGCTTTTTTCTTTGAGGTCTGAGAGTTCTTTATCGATTTTTTCAAGGCGTTCTTTTGAGTATTCGTCTTTTTCTTTTTTGACAGCCTGGCGCTCAATCTCAAGCTGTCTTATTCTCCTCTCGATGTCGTCAAGCTCTGCTGGCATGCTGTCTATCTCTATCCTGAGTTTTGAAGCCGCTTCATCGATAAGGTCAATCGCTTTATCGGGAAGGAACCTGTCAGTTATATAGCGGTGGGAAAGCACTGCGGCAGCAATGAGCGCCGCATCCTGTATCCTGACACCATGGTGCACCTCGTATTTTTCCTTGAGACCGCGAAGGATGGATATGGTTTCATCTACTGTGGGTTCGCCCACGAGTACGGGCTGGAACCTCCTCTCAAGCGCAGGGTCTTTTTCGATGTACTTCCTGTACTCGTTCAGTGTCGTGGCGCCTATGCACCGCAAGTCTCCCCTTGCTAGTGCGGGTTTCAGAAGATTTGAGGCATCCATTGCGCCTTCAGCCGCCCCCGCGCCCACGACTGTGTGGAGTTCGTCTATGAAGAGGATAACTTTCCCTTCCGAATCCTGCACCTCTTTTATTACAGCTTTGAGGCGCTCCTCGAATTCGCCCCTGAACTTGGTGCCTGCGACAAGAGCGCCCATGTCAAGTGCCACTACCTTTTTGTCCTTGATGGGTTCGGGCACGTCCCCGATGAATATCCGAAGAGCCAGTCCTTCGGCTATGGCAGTTTTCCCGACGCCGGGCTCGCCTATGAGGACAGGATTATTTTTTGTCCTTCGTGAGAGCACCTGGAGAACCCTGCGTATCTCGTTATCGCGCCCTATCACCGGGTCAAGCTTTCCGCGCGCTGCAAGTTCGGTGAGGTCGCGGCCGTATTTTTTGAGCGCCTCGTATTTTGCCTCAGGGTTCTGGTCTGTGACGCGGGATGAGCCCCGAACTTCCTTGAGGGATTTCATAAGAGCATCCTTTGACACGCCGTTCTCTTTCAGTATACGCCCCGAGATACCGTTTTTCTCATCCGCGATTGCAAGCAGGAGATGTTCTGTGCTGAGGTATTCATCGCGCAGGTTCTTCATCTCATTAAATGCAGATTCAGCGACGTTGTTCAACCGCGTAGACGTGTATATCTGGCCGGCGCCCGCGCCTTCCACACGCGGAAGGCTGTTAATTTCGTCTTCAAGCTGCGAGATTATCCCCGCAGCATTGGCGCCGAGTTTCTGGAGGAGCTGGAGTGTTAAGCCTTCTTTCTGGTTGATGAGCGCGAGGAGTAAGTGCTCAACTTCAAGCTGCTGCTGGTTTCGGTCAAGGGCTATGTTCTGTGCGTCCTGGAATGCTTCCTGGGCTTTGATTGTGAAACGGTCAAATCGAATTGCCATGTGAATTCTCTCCCTCAGGTTTTATTGGCGGTTGAAGGATTAAAAGGTTGCTTTTTAACACAAAATATTAAACGATTTTTCAATGATAGATGCAAAGCATATTCAGGCAATACAATCGCATCTCATCAACTCAAAATCATATTCTTTATATAAACCCGAATCTGTAGAGTAAAAGATGTTAAGAACACGACTCAGGGATTTTATAATCACGCACGATGACTGGATTTTTGCAGTTGCGGATTATTGCTATGAAGGCGGCATCCGTTCAATCCTCCGCTATGTACCAGACCCTGAAGGTAAAAGGGGCAAATATAAAAAATACCGCAAGCTTGATTTTGATGATGCATTCGTGTTTATGAAAAAAGAACGCCCAGAGTGGTTGAGCGATGTCCATATTATTCCCTGGGATTCGGTTAAGCAGATACTTGCGCCGAATGAGAGGCTGCCATTTTTAGTGAAGAAAAACAGTAAAGTGAAGGCTATTGTGAACGCGCTGAAAGCTATCCCGCTTGATAAAATGGGAGTCACAGGCTCGCTTCTTGCAGGACTTGAAAACGAGTCTTCTGATATTGATTTCATTGTTTATGGAAGTTCATGGTTCAAAGCGCGGGATATTATTGCTCGGGCAAAAATAGAAAAAAATCCCATCACAGAGATAAGCGATGAGATGTGGCATGAAATTTATAAGAAACGCAAGCCTGAGCTGCCTTTTGATGAATTCCTCAGGCATGAGCTTAGAAAAGGTAACAGGGGCATGGTTGGCGGCACTTATTTTGACCTCCTGTATGTCAGGGACTGGGAGGATATCGCACCCTGCCTGCGGGGGCAGGATATCGGCTATGAAACTATCGAAGCTACTGTTACAAATGCCGATTTTTCATTTGACAGCCCGGCGATATACAAAATAGACAATCCTGGAATAAGTTATGTGCTGTCCTATACCCACACGTATGCCGGGCAGGCGCTTGTTGGTGAGCGGATAGAAGCGCGGGGTGTCGTAGAGGTCGTTGGGAACATGAAACGGCTTGTGGTCGGGACGACGCGGGAACCTAAAGGGGAATGGATAAGATCGCTGACATTGCTTGGATAAAAAAATATAGAGCTTCACCATGACAGCCAAACTTTATCGCATGCTGACCACATGGTATTCGCTGCCCCCTTCATGCTAGGAGAGTGATTGAATCAAAAATAATCCTCTTCAAATCAGGCTTGTAATAAAATGATGAATGCTCTTTAGAATTCAAATGTACCTATCTATTTTTTGCAACAATTCTATGTGTTTCTGCATTTTTCTGTACAGCAATTATTACAGATGTTATCTATTCCTCTAGTGTTACAGAAACTGGTAACCCATTGCGAATCATGTCAAGAACAGGTGAAGTTCGCTGTACATAATTACTTAGCTCCTCTATTTGTTCTCTGGTCGCATCGCTATTGACCCTATAATTAACACGAATGTTCTGATAGCCAGGGCGTACTTCTTCTGAAAGGCCAAGAAATCCATGCAGGTCTATATCGCCTTCTATGGTAAAGTTGAGCGACTTTATTTTAATCCCTCGCGCCGCCGCATTATAAACAAAACCTACAGCCAGACATGAACCAATAGAAGCAAGAACCGCTTCCACTGCATTTGGCCCGATATTGGAACCAAGCAATACAGGCGGTTCATCGCCCTCTACTATGTATGGTTTATTACGCGACGCATCCTCTGCGCCAGCTCCAAAGAAACCTTGAATCTTAGTGCGACTATGTCCACCGTTGACCCATTCAGTATTTGACTTGAACTGAAAACGAGCAATACCCGGATTTCCCTTAATTGCATTGATAGTTGCGACCAATTGGTCTACATTAACACCATTTAGACTTTTGCTCATAAAATATTTTACCTCCTTTTTTACCACTTTTGTATTGCGCCTTCTCCCTGCGCTCAATGGATGCACTTACCACGCTACCGCAAAGGCAAACCCCTGTGCATCTCGGATTTTTTAAAGTATGGTTTTCAGAAAATAATTACATCCTGTTTTATTGCCGAATTAAATTTTTTAATCCCAATTATCAATTGTGTTACTTCAGCAATAATATTAATAGTTTACGATGGTAGATTTTGTCAAATCAATCATTGAATCATATCATAATTCAAAAACTGAAGAGCGGTCTTAAAGGCGCGTTTAAATATGCTCTTTTACCTTTTCAAAAATTCCCTTGCTTCTTGCCTTCTCACCGCTTGCCTCGGCAAACTCCCGGAGCAGCTGTTTTTGCCTGTCATTCAGCTTTGTCGGGACATCGACCTTTATTTTGACAAGCTGGTCGCCTTTTCCTGAAATATGAAGGCTCGGGAATCCTTTCCCGCGCAGGCGGAATACATTCCCGTTCTGTGTGCCCGCCGGGATTTTCATTTTTGCCTTGCCTTCAAGGGTTGGCACTATAATCTCATCGCCCAGCGCAGCCTGCGTGAAGGTGATGGTTGCCTCCATTAATACATCGTCGTCATGGCGCGAGAAAATATCATGCGGCCTGACATTCATTTCTACATACAGGTCGCCTGGTGGTCCGCCTTTTCCTCCTGCTTCGCCTTCGCCCGGAACCCTGAGCCTTGAGCCCGTATCAACGCCGGGCGGGATTTTCACCTCAAGTTTGCGGCGTCCCTGCACGGTTCCTGAGCCGTGGCATGTGGTGCATGGGGCATCGATTATCTGGCCGCTTCCCCGACATGTCCCGCATGTAGAGGTGGTCATGAACCTGCCAAAAGGCGTGTTCTGTGTCCTGCTCACCTGCCCGGTGCCGCGGCACGAAGGACATGTTTTGGGTGATGTTCCCGGTCTTGCCCCGCTTCCATGGCATACACTGCATGTTTCAATCCTCGGGATTTCAAGATCCACGGTCTTCCCGAAGGCGGCTTCTTCAAAATCTATGGGCAATTCATAAAGGATATCAGACCCGCGCCTCGGTCCTTCACGCCTTTCACTACCGCCGAAAAAGGCATCAAAAATGCTCCCTCCGCCTCCACCGCGCCCGAAACCGCCGACACCGAAATCCCTTAAAATATCCTCAATATCCGGAGCTGCACCCCTGAAAATATCTTCCTGCGAGTACCTCATATCAATACCTGCATGACCGAACTGGTCGTACTGCTGGCGCTTGGTCTGGTCTTCCAGTACGGCATAGGCTTCTGATATTTCCTTGAATTTCTCCTCAGCATCAGGGGCTTTATTCCTGTCCGGATGGTACTGCAAAGCAAGTTTGCGGTACGCTGTCTTTATGTCATCCGCTGATGCTTTTTTATCCACGCCGAGAATTTCGTAGTAGTCGCGTTTAGTAGCCATGATTTGCGTTTATAATGACCTTGAATATAAAAAAGATATGTTTTTTAAAGACGAAAATGGGGTATGGGATACCCCACTGATTTTTTAAGAATGCAGATTACTTCTTATCGTCATCTACTACCTTATATTCCGCATCCGTTACTTTCTCGTCTTTCGCTTCATCCTTCGGTGCTTCCTGCTGTCCTTTCTGCTCGGTCTGCTGCTGTGCCTGCTGTTGATATAATATGGTGCTTATCGCATGCATTTCCTTTGTGAGTTCTTCGATTGCGGACTTTATCCTTTCTACATCTTCGCTCTTCATAGCTTCCTTTGCTGCCTCAAGCGCCTTTTCGACTTTGGCTTTCTGGTCGCCGCTGACTTTATCCCCGAGTTCTTTCAGGGTCTTCTCGGTTGTATATACCAGCGTATCGGCCTGGTTCAGGATTTCGACCTTTTCCTTCCGTTTCCTGTCTTCATCTGCATATTTCTCTGCATCTTTTATCTTCCTGTCGATTTCATCTGAAGCCATCTTCAGAGGCGCAGTAATGGTCATCTTCTGCTCCTTGCCTGTTCCCATGTCTTTTGCGGTTACATGAAGGATTCCGTTCGCATCGATGTCAAAAGTGACTTCTATCTGCGGAATTCCGCGCGGCGCAGGCGGTATGCCCACGAGATTGAACCTGCCAAGCGTCACGTTATCATATGACATCGCCCTCTCGCCCTGGAGCACATGTATTTCCACTGTGGTCTGGCTTTCAGCAGCGGTCGAGAATATCTGGCTTTTTCTTGTGGGTATTGTTGTGTTCCTGTCTATGAGCTTTGTCATAACATGTCCCAGCGTCTCGATACCGAGGGTGAGCGGTGTAACATCAAGCAGCAAAATATCTTTTACTTCACCTGCAAGCACACCAGCCTGGATAGCCGCGCCCATAGCCACGCATTCCATCGGGTCAACGCCCCCTTCCACTTTTTTGCCCACATATTCCTCGACGAATTTTTGTACAATGGGCATCCGGGTCGGTCCTCCCACAAGGATTACCCTTTTAATACCGTCAGGTGTTAATTTTGCATCCTTTAACGCCGTTTCCACAGGTGTTTTGCACCTGTCGATTACAGGCCTTATGACTTCTTCGAGTTTTGACCGTGTGAGGGTCATAGTCAGGTGTTTCGGGCCGCTGACATCTGCTGTTATGAAAGGCTGGTTGATCTCTGTGGTGAGGGTTGTGGAAAGCTCGATTTTTGCCTTCTCGGCAGCATCGCGCAGTCTCTGGTTTGCAACCCTGTCTTTACGCAGGTCGATGCCGTGTTCTTTTTTGAATTCCTCTGCAATGTAATCCACAATCCTGTTATCCATGTCTGTGCCGCCAAGCTGAGTATCTCCAGACGTAGATTTTACTTCAAATACCCCTCCTCCGAGTTCCATGATTGTAACATCAAGGGTGCCCCCTCCGAGGTCAAACACCATTATCTTCTGGTCGCCCTCTTTATCAAGACCATAAGAAAGGGCTGCTGCCGTGGGTTCATTGATTATCCTGATAACTTCAAGCCCGGCTATCTCACCGGCATCTTTTGTCGCCTGTCTTTGGTTATCATTGAAATACGCAGGCACGGTGATTACCGCTTTTTCGACCTTCTCACCTAAGAAAGCCTCGGCGTCCTGTTTAATTTTCTGCAGGAGAAAAGCTGAAAGTTCCTGCGGCCTGTAATCTTTTCCGCGAAGGTTGTATTTGTAATCCGTACCCATTTTTCTCTTAAAAGCAGTGACCGTGCCTTCAGTATTTGTCACCGCCTGCCTTCTTGCAGGCTCTCCTGTTAATCTCTGCCCGTCTTTTGTGAATGCCACATATGACGGAAATGCTTTGCCCCCGAGGGATATCCCTTCCGCGCTCGGTATTATTACCGGCCTGTTTCCCTGCATAACCGCTGCTGCTGAATTGCTTGTACCCAAATCTATTCCAATTATCTTAGCCATTATTTCACCTCATTCTATTTTTCCTTTTATATCTTCAATATTTTCTTCCGATTCTTTGTTTTTCGATACTCTGACTTTAGAATAACGAATGACCTTACCGTTCAACATGTAACCCCTTGCAAATTCTTCAAGGATTATACCTTCATCACATTCATCAGTAATTGTTTGCATCATCGCTTCGTGTTTGTAGTGGTCGAATTTTTCTCCCAGCGCTTTAATCGGGGTCAAACCGTTTTTTTCAAGTACATTCTTGAATTGTTTATATACCAGCTCCATTCCCTCAATCAGCTTGTCCTTATCGTTCGCTTTCTTTGCGTTTTCAATACCACGTTCAAGGGATTCATACACATCAACCAGTTCCAGTATGAGCTTCTCGTTCGCATATTTCATGAATTCGTCTTTTTCTTTAAGGGTGCGTTTCCTTAAATTGTCAAAATCTGCATTGAGACGGAGATACCGGTCTTTTTCTTCTTCGAGTTGTTTATTTATTATATCCAGTTCTTTCCCGATGTTTTTTTCTTTTTTTTCTTCAGGTTCCAGAGCTTTGATTTCTTCTGCGACCTCGCCGGCGGAAGATTCAGTGTCTTCGTCTTTGATTTGTTTTTCTTCTTTATTCGTGTTCTTTTTGTTCAAAATTAAACAGCTCCGAAATGAAAAAAATCAGCTTTTCAATTCATGCAACTCATACTAACACCAAACCTCATTGAGTTATTATGTGTTATTTTAAACTTTATTCTATTTTAATGTTAGTCTTCTCCAACATCAGGGGCCTGGATACCATCATAAAAGTCCGCTGTATGTTCGGGTTTGACATCCATCATGCCTGTTTCTTTTGCCATCAGTATATCGTTTATGCGAAGAATCATTATTGCGGCATCGGTCGCAGATTTGATTTCCTGTGTCTTCACGCGGAGCGGCTCAACTACTCCCAGTTCAAGCATATCTTCCGCTTTTCCAGTGAATACATTTAACCCGGCAGTTTTCGCTCCTTTATTATGCTTGTTCCTGAGGTCAACGATAATATCGATTGCATCAAGACCCGCATTTTCGGCAATGCCTTTTGGTATTTCCTCAAGCGCGTCTGCATAAGCCATTATTGCAAGCTGTTCCCTTCCGCCGTATGTGTTTGCATACTTCCTGAGCCTTGTTGCAAGTTCGATTTCAGGCGAGCCCCCGCCGGCCACGATCTTGCCGTCTTCGATTACCACGCCAACCACGCGCAGCGCATCATCAAGCGCCCGCTCGATTTCATCTGCTACATGTTCGGCGCCGCTAAAAATCAGGATAGATACGGCTTTCGGATTATCGCATCCTTCGATATAGACCATCTTATAATTGCCGACGCCGCGCTCTTCAACAAGCGCCGCTTTTCCGAGGTCTGTCTCTTCAACGCCGTCCACTTTCGAGACAATGCGTGCCCCGGTTGCCTTTACTAATTTCTTGATTTCATCTTCGCTGCATCTTCGCACTGCAAAAATACCTTTCTTTTTAAGGTAATGCATTCCTATATCGTCGATGCCTTTTTCAGTGAATACGACATTAGCGCCGCTTCTTGCTAGTGCTTCCACTCTTTCTTCAACAAGTTTACTTTCTTCAAGCCTTGCTTCAGAGAGAAGTTCGGGAGATGAAATTTTAAGAGTTGACTTGACCTGTGTTTTTTCAACCTCGATTCCGGTATCAAGGATGGCGATTCTTGCGTTCTCGATTTTCTTTGGCATGTTTTTATGCGCTCTTGCCTTATCGATAACAAGCCCGTGAATGAATTTCGTATCCTTTATGCTTCCCCCGCGCTGGTGGATAATATTGATATTATCTTTTACATTCACCTTGCCGCCATCTTTAATCGACTTGGCGGTCTGTACGCACAACTGGACAAGTGAATCAAGGGCAAGGTCTGCACTTTTTCCTGTAAGTGCTGTCCTTGCGATATTTTCAAGGACATCATCCGATGCGTCAATAGCGAGTTCATTCAGGATTTCGATTGCCTTTTCTGCTGCAAGACTATAGCCTCTCGTAATGGTCGTGGGATGAACACCCTGCTCAACAAGGGCGTGCGCTTTGCTCAAAAGTTCTCCTGAAAGTACGACAGCGCTTGTGGTTCCATCGCCGGCTTTATCTTCCTGCGTCCTGGCGACCTCAACCATCATTTTGGCTGCCGGGTGCTTGATATCCATTTGACGTAAAATCGTTGCACCGTCATTGGTAATTACCACATCGCCGATCTGGTTTACAAGCATTTTGTCCATGCCTTTCGGGCCAAGCGTGGTCCTGACTGCATCCGCTACGGCTTTTGCTGCCGTGATATTGAAGCTGAGGGCGTCTTTTCCCTGGGTTCTTGTTTTGTCTTTGTCGAGTATGATAATAGGCTGTCCGCTTAATTGTCCTGCCATAATGAATTCCTCCGAATGAGATGATTCTAAGTGTTTGTGGTTCTATAAATAATTTTGTGAGAATGGGTTCATTGAGATGAGGGAGACAATCTTACGAATGACTTATGTATTAATGCACCAAAATCAAGATAGATGCAGGCAATTGAAGTATCTCATCTCACCAAAAAATTCGGCCCTCTCACCGCGCTCAATGACATAACTTTCTCAGTTGGCGAGGGAGAGACCTTTGGGTTTTTGGGTCCAAATGGTGCAGGCAAGACCACTACCATCCGTATTTTGACCGGGATTTCAAGACCGACTTCCGGAACTGCAACCATTTTTGGCCATGATATTGAGCACGACACCATTGCTGCACGGCAATCCATGGGCATTGTATCCGAGAATTCCAACGTGTACGATGACCTTACTGCATGGCAGAATATGATGTTTTCAGCTGAACTCTACCATGTTGGACGGAACGAACGGGAAAAAAAGACAACCGAGCTGCTCACGATATTCGGGTTACACGAACGGCGCAATGATAAAGTGCACGGGTTTTCAAAGGGAATGAAACGGCGCCTGACCCTCGCGATGGGACTGGTCAACAGCCCGCGCCTGCTGTTCCTGGATGAACCCACTTCGGGTCTCGATGTACAGAGCAACCTCATTATCCGGGAAGTGGTCGCGGAACTCGTCCGCGATGGTGTCACTGTTTTTTTAACGACGCACAATATTGAGGAGGCAAATGTCATGTGTGACCGGGTGGCGATAATCAATAAAGGAAATATCGCAGCGATCGACGCACCGGAATCCCTGAAAAAGACGATCCAGAGTGTGCAGTCCATCGAGTTATCGTTTGACCACAATTCTGCAGAACAGCTGGACGAACTACGCCGCCTCCCCAAAGTGAATGACGCACACAAGGCCGGTGACAAGTTTAAGCTCTATACTGAAGCTCCATCTGAAGTTATCGATGCCGTGATGACTTATGCCCACACGCACAACCTAAAAGTGGTCAGTATCACGACTCTTGGCCCGAGCCTTGAGGATGTGTTCATCCGGTTGACAGGTCTTAAGCGGCCGGGGGGTGCAGTCCATGCAATCGATTGATCCTGAGGGATGGTCAAAACGTCTTTCCCGCGAGCTGTCCGCTGCATGGGCGATCGCAAGAAAGGATATGCGGATTTACTATCTCAAGCCCAACATTATCGTCTCCGGCATCCTTTTCCCGCTCTTCATGTTCCTGGCCTTTGCCATCGGGAAGAACGCCCCACCCGGTACCCTGATACCCGGCCTGATCTCGATCACTCTCCTGTTTTCGGCCTCATCAATAGAGCCGGTCTCGATACCCATTGAACGGCGGGTAAAAACCTTTGACCGCCTGCTTTCGGCGCCAATCTCGCTGTATTCGCTTGTATCTGGTGAGAGCCTGAGCGGATTTCTCTACAGTCTCGGCATTGCGTGTCTCCCGCTTGCCGTCGGTGTCATTATTTTCAGTACACCTATTGTACATGCACTGGTTCTTGTTATTGCCATGATACTCACAGCGTTCTGTTTTGCGACGCTAGGAACACTGTTCGCCGCATACCCCACCGAGAACGTGGGAGAGGTTATGTCGATGCTCAACACGGTCAGGCTGCCGCTTATCTTTATCTCCGGCGTTTTCATCCCGATATCTGCTATGCCCCATATCGGTCAGGAGATTGCAATGATATCCCCCCTTACCTACGGAAATGACATGATCGAGTTCGCGTATACCGGCAAGTCGCTTTTTTCACCGCTGCTGGATATCGTGGTGCTGGTGATATTCATCCTGGTCTTCCAGGTCGCGGCAAATCGCCTTTACAAGAAGTTTAACGAGTGAATGCTATGCCTAAATTGTTTGCTGGGGTTATAGAAAATTCACCCAAATGCTATAAAGGCATTCTGTTTCTATGAAAGCATATTTTAACTGAATGGAGCATCGGAATTTTACTCCTTAACTTCAATTCTGGCTTTCATAAGCTGGGGATGAACTCCACAAACGTATTCGAATATCCCAGGCTTGCTAAATGTCAGATTGAAAGAATCTCCTGGGTTAAGTACAGCAGAAATGAATGACTGGTCGTTCGCGACTACAGAGTGTGCTATTACATCATAATTCATAAACTTGATTGTAGTACCGTTTTTAACCTGCAACGTAGCCGGGCTGAACCCCATTGAAGAAATGATAACTTCGTCCGGGCCTGCAATGGGAGAGGCGCCGTATTTGCCTGAAACGAAGTACAGGTTGCCCCGGAAAACAAAGTCCTTATATATGGCAGCCAGGTGGCAACCGGCACATACAGAAGTGCCCTGCGGCGGCACGAGGTTGGTCTTATTCGGGCGATATGCTGCATATTCCCACTCATCATTGCGCAGATTTTGATAGTCCACGCCAAACCCTATTTCCTTACGCATCACAATAATTCCTTGAAGCTGGTCACGTAAAAAGTGCCCATTAGCATCTGTCATCACATTGCCCTGCACATCCTGCCTGGCACTATAAGTCTCCATTGCCAGGATACTGCCGTAAGGAAATGGTTGACCCGGTTTGACCGAGGAAGCATTATCATTGGCGTAAACAACAAGCACCCGTTTACGCTCTTTTATGTCGAACACATAAAATAACGTGAAGTTTGTTTGATAACCTTCTGGGAAGCCCACGCGATCTATCTTTGGGGCCGGGCCTTGTGCAGGCGTTGCCGTTGATGTGGCCTGCATAACCTACGGGGGCGTACTTACGCAGCCAGATATGATTATGAATAAAACGATAGCAATGAAACTGATACCTGTAACACGATTCGATTTTTTAAACATATTGTTCATTTACTTCTCCTGAAACACCTGCTTATTTGAGTAATCATATCCAGCATTAAGAGGCAGTGCTTTCCTTTAACTCAAATAAACATTAGCCATCCGGCTGCACTCCTCATTATGAATAACATTGAAACATCCGTATATTAAAGTATTTTGGTAGTTTCAAGTTGCATCCAGAACGTTAATCGAGGCGTATTCATAGGGCTTTGCATTATGTATATGCTCAAATTTGACCACCAACAGGGTCTTCTTACCGTTTTTAAATCTAACTTTTGCACCGTCCTTTTGAATCGCTTTTGGAACCCGCACAATCCCGCTGCTATTTGGTTCAATTTTTCTTTCATAATAGGGTTTGTCGTTATCCCACCATGGAAGGGGAGTGTTGTTATACAAAATGATACACTTTTCAATCGGTCTATTGGGGTAGAGAATCCTTAATCCCCATTCGCTATCTACAGGTTTTTTAGTGGGCTCGTAGAACTTCTCTTTGATGAACTCAATCCTGCGCTTATTGGCTCTCTGAAGCAGGAATATGAAAATAACTATAATCAAAACAATTGCGGCTGCGTAAGCCGCAATAACCTCTATAATTGAAAAACCCTAGGTAAGAATATCCATAGCTTACGATATTTTTGTTCATGCCTGTAATGGCTGTTGTGGCTTTTCGACTATTGAAAAGAATGCTACAGTCTGTAAGATTTCTGCAACATAAATGACAATGAATCCCACGAGTATGATTGCAAGTACAGCTCCAATCAGATAGAGTAGGGCAACCGTGTCGAACATGCTTATATTAAGTTTGGATGCAACTGTGGTGTAGCTCTTTCGCAGCAATATCGCTGAACCTATATAGAAGACCCATACGATGACGAGCGATATTATGAATGTTCTAAAAAAAGGATACATCCCTTGCTCTATGAACATCGATGGGCCGTATAGTGGCCTGAATTCTCTGAAAAACGGAAACAGCCTGCCCGTAATTGCCACAGCAAGTCCGGCAATCATTCCCACTATAGCTAGAATAACTGCGATGAGCATGTTATTGAATATCATTTTGTCTTCTACAGTTTCTGAAATATGCTTGACTGCCACGAGAACCATGATAAACCCGACAATAAATAGAACAATGCCCGCAATGGGAATCATCGCCAGTAGCATAAGTATGGAACCTATTCCCCCTAATGTCCTGGCCTGAGCAAGAGAATTCATTTAATGCTTCACCCCTTCTTAAATTATTGTTGCCTGACCTTCTTAAGGATTTCGCTACCATGGGCGACGGCTCTTAATATCCGCTCATCAATTTATAAGCGTCGAAATATGACTGAAACTTATTATGTAAATGAGAATGTTGCCCTGCTCAAAATTGTAATGACCGCAGAGCTATGTTTGCATTAAATGTGTACAGCGTACAAACTCCAGATGCTAAGACCTGCCTTGATGCTACTTGCAAATTTTAGCTATTTTCAGTGACAGTAAAATCAATATCTTAGCCTTGATTCGACAGTAACTCCGATACTAAACCCTACAGTAAATTTAAAGGCTTCTTTTTCCACTTTTAACCATCATTTTACCAGCAGTTTGTATTTTCTCATGGCTTATGCTTTTGGAGAATCAGATTGGATTTTTTAGAATATAAAATTTTAATATGGTTTATTTTTGTATTATAAGTTATTAAAATAATTTTATTAGATATTCAGGTATTTTTAAACAATCAAAAACCATATTAAATTATATTAAATAACTAAAAACTCAAGTTAAACCATAAGAAAAACTCAAAAACTCAAAAACTATCTTTATGTTTATAATTGATTACTGCCCTCAATGTTATGTCGGATTTCTGGGAAAGGCAGCACAAAAAATCCAGACAGTCGATAGGAGAAATAATATGAGGAGAATATTAGAAACTACTGAAGAAAGAGTAAAACTATTAAAAGCAGGATTTGTCGGCAAAACAATAGAGAAACTATATATCGAAAGTAACTCTTTCAAAATAATTCGCACTCCTGCCATTATAGAGTTGGTTGAACTCGGTCCAGCTTAATGGTTGGCTCCATTTCTCTTTCATTAAGAAATACACGGTAGGTCTGCCGGTACTATCTTTACTGTCGATTTTTACATTTTTTACTGTCGCATCAGACAGGTACTTTTGTACTATCAATAACGTTTTAAAATTATCTATATTGATGTTAACATCTTTGTTTATATCTTTAACAATATCTTCTTTAAAATTATGGCGCCGAGGGGGGGAATTGAACTCCCGAGGGGCAAAGCCCCACAAGCTTTCCAGGCTTGCGCCTTAGCCGCTAGACTACCTCGGCACGCGCCTTCATAATATACCATATGATTCTTATGCTTTTGCTTTCCATCCTTTTGGATACGTGCCGACTTCCATAAGCACACGGTCTGTGTTTGCTACAATACCCGTAGCAGCCCTCAATATTTCATTGGACTTCATCTGCGCCCTGCCAAAAGACACGGATTCGCCTTTTAACGTAAAAATAGCAACAAGGTCTCCCCTTTCTATCCCCGTTTCAACCGTAAGCACACCGGGGGCAGCTAGACCCGCGCCGTGGCAAATCGCATCCACAGCATTATCACGAATAACTATTTCGGGAAGATGGGAAAGACCAAATTCCATAGGACTGATAACCTTTCGAAGCTGCTCCTCATTCCCGCTCTCCTGCCATTCGACGTACGCATCCCGCAGGTCCTGGAGCGTCACCAGCTTCTCATCCTCCCTGAAAGGACCGCTCTTTGTACGCCGCAGTTCCTGCATGTGTGCTCCCGTGCCAAGGGCCATTCCCATGTCATGGCACAATTTGCGGATATACGTCCCTGCTTCACAGACGACCTTAAAAAGGACATTATTATCCTCAATCTCAAGGAGTTCAAGATAATAAATCGTTCTCAATCTTGTCTCACGTTTTACAGCAGATTTGATAGAAGGCTTCTGGTATATTTCACCTGTAAACTCGCTAAAAATGCTTTTTATTGTCTTTTCAGGCATTGCGGTATGGAGTTTCATGAGGCAGACGTATTCCTTCCCCGCTGTGAGAAGCGCATCCACCGCTCTTGTCGATTCGCCAAGCATAATCGGAAGAAGACCTGTAACGTTCGGGTCAAGCGTGCCGCTGTGCCCCGCCTTATCCAGATTCAGGATTTTCTTGACCCATGAGGTCACTTCATGGCTTGTGGGGCCTGCAGGCTTATCAAGGTTAATCACACCTTTCCTGATATATTTTTCCAGGGGGCGCTCTTCCGGTTTTTTGCCGTACTTCCCGTCGGTCACGTCTTCGGATTTTACAAGTATCTCTCTTTTTTTCTCAGAAGGCAGAATCATTTTAAAAAACCAACCGCTTTTATCGCTATTTCACCTATCTCTTCAGGGCTCCACTTACTGGAATCTATAACCAGATCATATACTGAAAGGTCTTTGATATCTATATCATAATAATTGAGGTATCTTTCCCTTTCACATTGCTCCCTCTCTGTAGTCTCAGCCATTGCTTTTTCCACTGATTTGCATTCCCGGCGCGCGATGCGTTCCGCCCTTATTCCAGGAGGGGCTTTGAGCCAGACCTTTAGATTTGCATCCACAAGAAAACCGGAAAGACGTCCCTCAATGATGATATTATCCCTTTCCCTTGCTATTTTTTTTTGCATTTCATCTATTTCCCGGTCTATCTCCCTGTTGCATTTTGCAAGCAAACCGAACTCCTCAAGGCACATGCACCGATCCTCGGCGCATTTCCTGAAAATGTCTCCCATGGATACAAGTTCCATGCCAAGTCTAGCCGATAATATTTTGGAGAGGGTGCTTTTCCCGCTTCCGGGAGGGCCGCTGATTGTTATTATCAATTCATACCGCCTATGTTCAATGCTTTCCTGGTCATCTGACTTACAGGTATTGAACACAGGAAATACCAGAATAACCAGTATTGGAAAGGTCCGAGAAGTGTATCGGTTAATTTTTGCTGGCCCCAGAACGGGAATACCATAGTTGCATTAGGATGCAGGCCGATTTCAAGATAAACCCAGAAAAACAGGGGGATTGAAATGATACTTATATACAGCATGGGTTTGAACTGCTGCTTCATCATATCCATCTGGTCGCCCATCATGTCGGCCTGCTGCTCCTGCAATTTTTTGATTTTCGATGCATTGTTGGATAACTGCGCCTGCTTGAATTCTGCCTGGAGGTTTTTCATCCGCTCCTGGACACGCTTCATCAATTCCCAATCCATGGTATATTTCTGGATAAGAGAGGCATAAAGTCCTGTAATAGCCGCGAGGACGAAAATTATCATATGCAGCGGAAGGCCCCCCAACAGCGGTTTCAGGATTATGTTCATCAGGTTGCCTATTACCCCCCTCATTTGGGGAAATACGATAATACCAAACATCAAAAAGATACCAAGGAACAATGCGAGCTTGCTAAGTGTTTTTTTAATCATAAAGCGACACCTCGCTTTATGCGGTATAGGGTATGCAACGCATACCCTTCTTTTGATAAAACTTTCCTAAAGTTTTTCATAATCCTCCAATTCCCTCCAATTCTCTTTTTATATCCTCGAATATCTGTGGAATTTCTTTGCTTCCATCAATTGTTCGTAATAATTTTTTCTTATTATAATAATTTATCAGCGGCTGCGTTTGTTTCTTATATACATTTAACCTGTTTCTTATAGCTTCGGGTTTGTCATCTTCGCGCTGATATAATTTCCCTTTGCATGCGTTGCATATATCCTCTTTCTCCGGGCGATTGAAAATAATATGATAACTGGTACCGCATTTGCACATTCTTCGTCCCGAGAGGCGCTCTATCAGTTCCTCGTCATCCACTGAAATATTCAGTACAACATCCACTTTTTTGCCCGATTCCGTTAAAATCATCTGGAGCGCATCGGCCTGGGGTATGGTCCTGGGATAGCCGTCCAGGAGAAACCCAGATGAGCAGTCCTCTTTCGATAACCTGTCTTTTATAATGGTTATTAAAAGTTCATCCGGGACGAGTTCTCCTCTTGACATATAGGATTTGGCTTTTAAACCAAGACTTGTATTATTATTAATATTTTCACGCAATATGTCGCCTGTAGAAATGTGGGGCAGAGAATAATACTCTGATATTTTCTTGGCCTGCGTGCCTTTTCCCGCGCCGGGGGGACCGAGTAAAATGATGTTCATTTAAATCAAATCCCGTAATAGCTATGTGTATATTAAAGCTTATTCAAAATTTTCGAGGGCTTTTCAGGTATGCAGGGATTCCCTGATTTTTCAGGTTAAATTATTCAAGTAATTTCTTGCCTTTGGTAAAGCCAAGTATGAAAGCCGATACGATTACCAATACTACTATTCCTACGGATACGTAAATAGTGGTGACACGTTCCATATTTTTAAATATGAGGTTGGACAGAAGGTCGGCAATCCAGATTCCGATTATAAGCCCGAAGAACCCGAACATAATCGCATAGACAGTGTTTTTTGGAATATCTGATAATTTCATAATATTTTGTATGTAAGGGTATTTTCGGTATTAAATATATCGAAGGGATTTTTACTAATTTTTGAGCGCCCCGACTGGGACTTGAACCCAGGTCTTAAGATCCGCAATCTCAAAGGATATCCGCTACCCCATCGGGGCTCCGGCTCAACATTCATTTGTAACATATTAAAGGTTATTGGCTCTGGTTTTTTTCAAGTTCCAGCAATCTGGTTTTAATACCGACGCCGGCTGAATATCCGCCAATCCCGTTTTTTGCCACAACCCTGTGACATGGAATAATAATCGGAATCGGATTTCTTGAAAGCGCCCCGCCTACTGCGCGAACGGCTGCCGTGCCTATATTTTTTGCAAGTTCGGAATATGTGATTGTTGTTCCATACCTGATTTTTCTTGTTTCGTTAAGCACTTTCCTGGTAAAAGGTGATAGAGAGGATAAATCGACCTCGAATGAAAAATCTATTTTCTCACCTTCAAAATACCGGGCTAATTCGAAAGTGACTTCATGCGTCTTTTTTTCTTTCAGGTTGTCTGACCTGACAAATCTGATGGAGCGCAGTTTTGTATCATATTCTATTTCGATATAACAATCAAGCAAACGCGAAAAAATTATGTCGATTGATTCCGGCATTGTTAGTCCTGATTTAGTGATGTTTCATCATATGTTTTATTTCTGATTAATACTTTCAGTTTTGAATTTATCAACAAATCAACACAATACTTTATAACCGATAAATGCAACGAATAGCAAAAAAATGACCATTGAAAACACATTTCCACATCTCAAAAATACCCTCACACGCCTCGGTTACAAGGAAAACTACATAGAGGAAATGCTCAAAGAACTTTACACGTTATTCCAAGACATAGAATTTGAAAAGATAAAACAAACCGCCGACGCCGCCATAGCTGCAAAGGACGGCGCCGGGTTGATAAATGCCCTGAAAGACCTCATGCTTCGTCTGGAAAATAAGGGCTACTACCGCCCCGATGCCCCGACGCGCCTGATAAGGCAACTGGTCAATGGGCTAAATCTTGCGAATGAGGATATCTTTTTCCTTCTCATTAATGCCGATATCCCTGAAAAAGAAAAATTAGAGGAAATGGAACTACTTGCATCCTGCGCCGCGATAACACAGCTTGGCTATATCCTCTCAGGTTCCATTGTACTCGAAGTGAAAGCTGCAAGCTCAGGACCCCATGTTTTTCTTTTGATTGACGGTTTCTCCCCCGATTCTATTATTTTCGTGGATTTCAGCATCGACTCGATAAAAGAAATTGATGCCCGCAAATTCGAACGGAAAGGAAATCATTACAATCTCTTGAAAACGGACGGACTGGATGGGGAATCCGTTGAGCTGTTAACCGTATATTATTCGTCTTTTCATACCACTTCAGGCATCGGCTTAAGCCACAATATCCATAACAATCTGGGTCTTGCTTACGACAGGATAGGAAAATATGAGGAAGCAATAACGGAACTCAAAGAAGCTCTAAGGCTCAATCCTGATTATATTGAAGTTCACAATAACCTTGGTGTGACCTATGACCGGATGGGAAAGCCTGACGAGGCGGTAAATGAACTGAAAGTTGCGCTGAATCTTAATCCCAACTACGCCGAGGCTCATTGCAATCTTGGCAATATATACACCAGCGCAGGCAGATACGAAGAGGCAGCCGGAGAACTGGAGGAAGCGCTCAAAATAAATCCGGAGCTTGCGATTGGGCATAATAACCTTGGCAATATCTATGCGCTACAAAAAAGAAATGAAGAGGCAATACAGGAATTCAAGGAGGCTCTACGGATTAATCCTGATTATGCCCCTGCGCATAACAATCTCGGTAATGCTTATGCGGAAACTGGCATGCTCGAAGACGCACTCCGGGAGTTCCAGGAGGCGCTGCGGCTTGACCCTGAATTCCCGGAAGCCTATCTCGGAATGGGACTTGCCTATTATGCAGGGAATAGTTTTGATAGGGCAGCCCTTGCAATGATACGGGCAGTTTATCTAACTCCTGAGTTCCTTGAATGCGTGCCTGATAAACTGCTCCTTAAAGTGAGGCAGGGCGTTTTAAGATTGAAAGGAAGAATGTAGCTATAACCTGTTCTAAATTGCATCCGCATGGTTCTTGATTTCAAGTTCTTTGATGGCGATTTCATGCACTTTGCTGAACTGGCTTCGCCTTTCAACCCTTGTGTGTTCGGCTGCACGCCTTGCAAGACCGCTCCAGAATAAATCCATTTGAATCACCTCAAATTGTAATAGTCCGGTCAATGATATACGTGCGAGCCAAGCGCGGGGTGAAAGTAATCCTTTTCACTTTCACCCCGTTTACCAAATGTTTTTCTTATGAGACCTCGTGCATGGTTATAATGAAATTCTCAAGTTTCGGGGCAACAATTAATTCACATGAAATCGTAAACGCAATTTCCCGGCATGGAATCCCTGTTTTTCATACCTCGGAAATGCATATCAAGCCCTTTTTGTGCAGGAAAAGCGTGTGCAACCTTGCAGATATAATTGCGGTATTCAAGGAATCCGAGAGGTTCTATATCGTTGGAATTGAGATAAAGGAATGGGACGCTGCCGTGTACCCGAAAATCGCAATGGAGTACCTTGAAACATACAGGCGAACATGTGAGTATTTCTACCTGGCCGCAAAACATTTCTCAAAGAGCACGCTTGAATTGAAAGATATAGGACTGTTTGACCTTTCTTCCATGAAAGTTATAAAGAATCCTGCCTACCTGTTTCCTGATTGTGATTTCAGGGCGCATCTTATGAAACGGATCAAAAAACACTTCAATGTTCTCCAGGGGGTAGTAGAAGACCCTTTCCAGAGAACGCTTCCGGAGTTTAAACAAAAGGATTTTTGACCAAAAAAGTATGTCCACGCATGGCGGATAGCCATGCGTGTGCGGCGGAGTGACCGAGCCAGGCGGTCAATGTCGTGTGCGGCGGATTAACCGGGCCAGCGGTTAATGTTCATCCCCTATATAGTCCGGGTGCTGACGCAGCACCGGCATCCTGTTCACAATCCAGCGGTAGACAAGTACTTCGATTATCACAACCGCTGCGACTACCAGAGCTTCCTTCCAGAAGAAAAGCTCCCTGTTGGGAAGCTGCCAGTTAAACGCGATAAGCGATATGTTGAACCGGTTCAATATGATTCCAACCATCGTGAGTACAGCGGTGAACTGGATAAGACCTATATTCCTTTTCTGCACCCCGTATAAGAATAGTATTGGAAGAACTCCAAATATCGTTATCTCAACAAGGAACCAGTATCCGAAAGGCGTATTCAGGTAGCCCCATGCACCCTCATGTGTCACGCTGATTAACCTGAATCCAACGTAAGTAAAAAGCACGAGCGATGCGGCTTTCCCAAGACCCAGCGTAATGCCATCAAGGCTTGCCAGATATTGGGCGTCTGCCCTGTCCTTCATGAATACCTGCGTCAGTTTAGAGACCACGATTACCAGTGCCAGCGCTGCGCCAATTGCAGAGATAAAGGCAAGCCATGGCAGATACGATGTGTACCACAGGGGATGGAGCTTGCCCGGCGCAAGCAGGAACATCGCGCTTAGTGCAGACTGGTGAAGCGTAGAAAGCATCACACCGAAAATGGTGAGCCCCAGCGTCATACCCGTAACAATTTTACGAACTTTCCTCATGCCCAGCCATGCAAGCGTTGATGGTGAAAACTCCATGACCTGTACAGTCAGGTAAAGAGCCACATGCCATGCTACCAGAAACATTACTGATGCAGTTCCGAATGAAATGATCATCGGATAATATATCCGCCATGGGCGGCCGAGGTCTATCATCAGGAATATTACAGCGAAGAGATAGCCAAGGAGACCTAGGAGGATTGCATTTTTTACTATAGGCTGGTATTTCTTAAGCCCGAAAATGTAAACCGCTGTCCCGACGACAAATCCCGAAGCTGAAAACGGCACGCCGCTAAAGAGACCCCAGCTAAGGAAAAGTCCCCAGGGCTGCTCATTTGAACCTTCAGTCACCTGAGAAAGCCCGAACAGGAACCTCAACAGTATTAAGTAAAGCCCGGCGGCGACGACCAGCCCTGCCGCAATGTTAATCGGCGTGATGAGTGTTTTAACATACTCTTTGAACGTGAGCCCCATAAACAGCTTATCACGTATCCAGAATGTCATAATCTCGGCGCCGGTTTGTTCATGTTGATGATACATTCTTTTTTCCGCATTCCCGTATTCGTTCATGGTTTATGACCCTCCTTTGTTTCCGGTTTTTCAACAGGAACTGCCTGATGCTCCCTGTTACGCGATGCCAGATAGAAGCCCCCGAGCATGGCAGGCCACATAACGAGAGTGAGATTGACCATCCCCAGGAAGTCCTTGGTGAGTTTAGGATACGATGTTATTCCCAGGTTCATCGGGAAATCAAGCTTCTCGAAAGGAACACCTGAAATATACAGCCAGCCTGTACCTCCGGCTTCCTCTTCACCATACACATGGTCGATATATTTGTCAGGTTGGCCCCATATCCTGAGTTTTGCCTGTTTCAGCAATTCGCTCCTTTTACCAAAAGTAATTGCCTCAACAGGACATGCCTCGGCGCACGCCGGAATAAGACCTTCTGATTGCCTCTTGTAGCACATGAAGCACTTCTGTATCCTGGGAGTGAATGCGCTTGAGTATTCAAAAGCAGGGACGTAGAACGGACAGGCTATGATGCAATACCGGCAGCCTATGCACAGTTTCTCATCCCACACAACAGGACCTTCTTTTGTCTTTTTCATCGCGGCTACAGGGCAGGCTGAAACGCAAGCAGGCTCGTCGCAGTGCATGCACTGGACTTTCCTGTAAACCGGTTTCCCGTCTTTCCCCTCATAACGATTGACCACGGTATATGACTGTACGTCTGCCACGTAGGGTTTTCTTTTCTCTTCAAAAACCGAAGTGTCCTCAAACGAGGTTTTTGGCGGCGGAAGGTTGTTTGCCTTATTGCATGCCGCTTCACATTTGCGGCAGCCTATGCACCTTGTAGTATCGGTTAGCATTCCAACGCGGTCCGAGTTGCCTGTGTAGTCAAGAGAAGCCAGTGCAGTTCCCTGGCTTCCAATAACGCCGCAGGCAATTAGCGAGCCCCCGATTTTTAGAAAATTCCTTCTGGTTATCATATTTATCCTCCTATAGGTTTGTGACAGCCCTGGCATGTATTACCGGCGCGCCCGGCGTGGTCGGCAGGAACTACGGCAGCTCCTCCTACACCCGTTTCATGGCATTTGAGGCAGCTATCGTGATAAACGATCTTCGATTCCTGCCCGCCCGGGATTCCATTCTGGTGGCATCTGGTGCAGGTTTCCCATGTCAACGTGTGAGGACGGGGCGGACCTGAAATGGTACTGGAAGTTTGAATAACCCCGGAATGGCACTTGGTGCAGCTTTCAGGGCCGCTGCCGAAATCCTCTTTGTGGCACGACATACAGCGCTGATGATAGGCGGCCTTCAAACCCGGCATGCTTGCATTGTGCGGATTATAAGGTGCCCCGTGGCAATCTTTGCATGCATGGATTTCATCCCCGCTATTATGATGGCACGTGGCACAACTGACCTTGCCGCTCATGGCTTTATGAAAATCAATTACAGGTTCGTATTTCATGGATAGGTATTCTGAAGAATTGACCTTGAACCCATTGTCCTGTAAACCAACCATTGCCGGATTGCTGGTTATGGAAGCGTTTGTATGAGCAGCATCCGTATCATATGAAGATACTACGATTGCAGCCCCGCCAAATATCAATGAAAGCGGAACAAACAGTGAAACCATTTTATGTATTTCTTTTTCCTTTGTATTTACCATCATCCACAATGCAATAAATGCAAAGCAAAATGCGACTACTATCAGGTATTCTATTCCTTTGACGAATGTTATGTATTCCAGCAATGTTTTCATATTATCCTCCCGCATTTATTTTCTATATTTACCCATTTTCTTTGTTTTCCAACCATCCTGCCTTTTCCAAAGCACCCTGCTCCTATTGTACTCGTATTAACACCTCACAACAATTATCTCCGTGTGACAATAATTTTTTAATGTCCAATTCAGCCCTATTTCCGAAAGCGTAGCCTACAGCCCCTTTAAAAGTCTCCCGGATTGTGTGGCAGACGTATGTATCGAATGTGTCCCCTTCAGCGACAATATTGCATTTCTTTACAGTGTAAATGAGGTTTTTTCCCTCAATTTTCCATTCGCTTACCCTGTGAAGCTTGGAGTCAATTATTTCCAGGGCTTTCTGGAAGTTCTTGACCTCCCAGTTCTTGATGCTGTTTTCCCGTTCGTATTCCTGCATCAGGGAGATGCCGATTCTCCTTCCAAGGGCAGTCAGTGAAACGGGTATGTCCGGTATGTTCTTGAGACCTTTCAGGAAAGCCATGAACATTATCAGGTTCTGATCGACCCTGCTGTTGCTGACTTTCAAATTGCTCACGATTTCATTGATTTTTATGCCCACATCAGGCCGATGAGTCAACACTATCATATTGACGGTTGACTTTGCATCATACAAATGCCCGTTGGCTTCCAGAAGCGTAACAAGGCTCTTTTTCAGTTTTTCTATTACTTCATTATTTCTATAATTATGAAATAATATTATATTTTCCCTGTCGATTTCAACCCTGTCTGCAACCCTGGAAGTTTCATAAACCTCTTTTATAAGTGGAAGCATTTCATTAAGAGGTATCTCCTGAATGGGTTTTTTTGCAAGGGCTTCTATCGTTATTTCTCCCATCGGGATTTTTCCTGCAAGCAGGTCTTCAAAATAATTCCTGTGCACCGTGACCATATTGTAATTGCTCAAAAGATGCCCGTTGATTACAGCCTTCCAGAATGAAGGGCGGGATTTTATTGCCCCTATTACCTCATTCATTCCGCCAAAATTTGAAGTCAGGCTGTCAAGCGCTCCTTTTTTATCAGACCTTGATAATTCGATTTTTATGCATCCATCCTGGGTATAAACCGACCTGATTTCAAGAGGGGCATTTCCAAGTGAATTTTTTACCATGTACTGCGACAGTATGCAGGCTGCGAATTTTATTTTTTGAGAAGCGCCACGGATCTCTATCAGCACATCAGAGGGGGCCATGTCATTATCGTACTTCAATGAAAGGTTAATGTCCCACTCAAGCTCACGGAACCTGTTGTTAAGTGATTCTTCAAGTTTCCAGATAGAATTAACCAGATTGGGGTTGATGAGTTCATCAAGAACGCTGTCGGGAATCAGCGTCCCGTCAATTTCATTCAACATCCATTTTAACAGGGAATTGTCAATCACTGAGAGATTCTTTAACGAATTATAATTACCCGCCCTGTCGATTATCTCCCTCATTGCCGCGCTGAAGTTGCCTTTGTGTTTTTCCACATAGGGTTCCATCTTCTCGATGCAATCATTGTCAAGAGAGATGTGTCTCGTGATAATCATATTATTGCCTATCCCTTGCGAAGTTCTTCCAGCAGGAGCTGTTTTTCCTTATGGAGTTCGGCTTCCCTGCGGGCAACAGCTTTTAAGGCCGCTGTTGGTTTTATGGAAACCATGATCCTGTTTTTCCGTTCCTTCATGTATTTCGTGAGCCCATAGCCCAGGAATATCACGACTGCAGCCGGGACAATGAACAACCATCCTGCTACGAAAGCCAGGAAACTTTTTTCAGGAACAAAATAGGCTGCTCCAGCGACTGAACCTCCTGCAACAAATATTGCGAATTGCTTACAGTAATTCATATTAAATCACCCTAAACACGTTTATCTTATGCCAATGCTAAAAGAATAATTGACAAAAAATTAGCAAAAAACGCCATGTGTTGTCTTATTTTGTCAAGATGTGCCAGATTATGCCAATTAATAGCATGAAAAAAAGAAAATTGGCATGGAAAAGGAAATAAAATCGCCTTTCACAATTCAATTAATGGGTTCAGCCCTGAAAAAATTGACAGGATATGCCAAATACATTACTTTTATGACCGCTTATCAATTTCTCTGCCGGCAAGAATCCTGATAACTTCTATTGGTTTCATTGTCACTCTCTGTCTCAAGCTCCGTATATAAACAGTAATGCAATAGGCCAAAAAAGCAATGAATGCAACCGGAATAAGCATGAACCAGACTGCGAAGAGAAAGGTCAGGCTTTCTTTTGTAAAATAATATGGGGCACCTATAAGAGCTGCACCCACAGGCACTGCTATAATATACTTGATCAAATTCATAAATTCACACTCCCATTCCTAAATTAGGAATATGTAATGACAAGTACAAAAAATTATTTGCCAGATTTTAGGAGAATATGACCATTCACATCAATTTTATGACAACCTGACAAAAATTGTCTCCATGGGATAATAATTTCTTAATTTCAAGTTCAGCCCCGTTTCCAAATGCATAATTCAGCGCCCCTTTGAATGTTTCACGGGACGTGTGGCAAATAAACGTATCAAATTTATTCCCCTCGTTTGCAATATTGCATTTCTTGATAGTATATAAAAGATTTTTTCCTTCCATTTTCCATTCGCTGTCGATATGAAGTTTTGAATTAAACATTTCAAAAGCATTTTTGAAAGATTTCAAATCCCAGGTCTTTATCTGGTTCTCTTTTTCATATTCCTGCATCAATGATTTGCCAAATCTTCTTCCCAGGGCAGTCAAAGATAATGAGATGTCCGGGATTTCCTTAAGTCCTTTAAGAAATGTCGTGAACATTATCAATTCCTGGTCTACCCTGCTGTTGCTTATTTTCAAATTACCTACAATTTCATTGACCTTTGAGCCGACATCAGGCCTGTGAGTCAAAACTATCATATTGGCTGTTGACTTGGCATCAAATAAATGACCGTTGGCTTCTAGAAGGGTGACAAGGATTTTCTTTAATTTATCTATTGTATCTTTATTACTATAATTATGTAATAA
>JBAVMS010000020.1:0-72059 GCA_049690315.1 Candidatus Methanoperedens sp. | reverse complement strand
CTATATAAGGAGATAAATACCTTGACTTTGGAATAAAAAAAGTAGAATACCCAACAAACTGATTTAGTATATGCATCAGGTATACCATCTTAATCTTAATATCACTGAATATCAATGTAAGATCTATCGGCCCGAAATAGTCCAATGCCAATATTTTAATATTCCCATTTTGTAAAAGCTCATTCAACTTTTTTGTATCCATCACGTCCAAGTTATGCGTTTCTAACAGTTTTTTTTCTTTGCCAAGAATCTTGAGTAAACTAAAGTACAAACTATATTTAAAATTTGGTATTGTTATAATTAATATCCCTCCTTTCTTCAACAATTTAATATGTTTATCAATTATTTCTGCTGGATTTTCAAAGTGCTCAACTAAACCCATTGAATATACAATATCGAAAGATTCATCATCAAAAGTAGTTTGAAATAGATCTTCACAAAGTATTGTTCCATCTACTCCGGCTATCTTTAGATTATCCAAAGCAATTTCTACCCCATGTTTAGAATAATCAATACCATATACTTCGTAACCAAATTCTTTAGCAAAATAAATTAATCTTTTTGCCTTGGCACAGCCAATCTCTAAAATTTTCTTGTTACCTTTTTCCAAAAACTGCTTGAATAACTTGTCGAACTTTTGGTTAATAGCCAAATATTTTTCAATCCCCGTATAAATTTCAAAAGGAGTTCGTTGCCATGCCATCTCCCAAAAATCTTTTCCGGCTTTATCGTCTTCTTTCATTTCTTAGTCCTACTATCTGGTATGATCTCAGGATTAGCTTGACAGGTTAATTTATATATCTCCTCCATTCTTGCCATGTGCTTATGATAATCAAGTTTTTCATATACTAGTTTCAAATTAGATTCTTTCAGAATTTTTTGAAGTTTTCTATCTGTTAGAAGTCTTATTATTGCTGCAGGCAGCACTTGAGAATCGTTCACAGGAACAAGTAAAGCATTTTGTTCATGCTTTATGTATTCCTTTGTCCAATAAAGATTGCTTATTATCGGCGGCACACCACAAGCCATAGCTTCGTAAATTGATCGCGGTGAGCTGTCAGAAGATGGAACAGAAATACAGATATCGGAAGCAGCGAAGTAATAAGGCATATCATCATAATCAACCTCGCCAACAAAGATGACTGAATCACTGACCTTCAGGTTATCCGCCAATTTTTTCATATCAGCCTCTTCATCTCCGAAACCAAAAATAAATATAAACTTTGCCTTAGGAATTTCTTTTAATACATCTGGTATGCAACGAATTATAATATCAATATTATAATTTTTTGTAAACGCCCTGGGGCTAATGATTAGAGGCAAGTTATCTAATTCGTATCTTCTTCTGACTTTGTATCGATCAACTTGGGGATTAAACTTGGTGACATCAACCCCCCACTGGATAATATAGTTTTTGTCCTTCGTAGCACCGAGAGCAATGGCAGCTTCTCTCAATGGTATTGAATCACTTACAATTATATCTGTTTTTCTAAAAATATACTTGAACATGAGCTTTATAACAATAAATTTTTTGAAAATACCAATAGATCAGATCCCTGCGGTGTCATTACAAAAGGATGAAAACCGGTTAAAGCACCGCAAAAACCTTCGCTCACCTCAAAGGCATGTACGACATCAGGCTTTATCCTATTAATAATCTTTCTTGAAAGGATTCCACCTATGAGAAAAGTGGAAGCTAATCGAAGTATTTTTGATTCAAAACTTGGTAAATAGTGGATATTCACTCCAGGCATTTTTATTTGCGATCTATTTACTGAAATTAGGTGAACATCGTGTCCTTTCCTTACAAAGTACTCTAACCACTTAGCTGTATGACCACAGTGAGCTGCAATATAGCATATTTTCATAAAATTGCTACACTACATTTTTATATGGGTCATTTTCCCGATACCGCTCGATACATTTTCTAATTCCATCCTCAAAATTAACTTTTGGCTCCCAGCCAAGTTCTCTTTTGGCTTTATCTGTCAAAATAGCTCCTCCTTCAAAATCATCCAGTCTACCTTCCTTATACTCAATAATAATATCTCCTATCAATTTCTTCACGCTTTCTGCAACTTCTTTAACTGTTATCGATCTCATACCCTCTAAATTATACGTTTTATTTTTTGCAATATTTTGTAGCGCAGCAACATTCCCTTCTGCTAAATCTTCCACATATATAAAATTACGTGACTGAGTGCCATTGCCATGTATGATCAAAGGCTGGTGAGATAATGCCCTTCTAATAAATATTGATATCACATCTTCATTCCTGCTTCTTGGTCCATAGGCAGTCCCGTATCTTAGTATGGTGAATGGTAATCCATATAGAGTGTAATAATCTTTACAAAGCATCTCAGATGCAGTCTTCGTGGTTGTATATAAATGTCCTTCCCCACTGTCAACAAAATAGCTGCTCGCATATATGATGCGTTCCACTCCACAACTACGGGCAGTTTCAAGTACTTTAGCTGTACTCATTATGTTCAAATCTACCGCCTTCAAAGGGTTTTCTGCTATTTTATTAATGTTGGAGAAAGCTGCAATATGAAATATATATTCCATATCTTCCATGGCGACCTTTAGTTCTTCAAGTGACGCAATATCACCCCTTATGAATTCCACGTCCTCACGATGAGGTTTTTTAATATCAAAAATCTTTACATCCAGATTTTTGTCTATAAGCTTATCAACAACGTGGCTACCTATGAAACCACTTCCTCCTGTTACTAATATACCCATTTATGTCATTCCTTCATTTATGTATCAATCAGAAGCTACCACGCTTTTCAGAGATTCTACAACATAACTTATTTCCTCTTCAGTTAGTCCAGGATATAAGGGCAAACATATGTGCCTATTGCAAACATATTCCGCTCCTGGAAATTTGTCACTTTCTTCGTTTAACATCATCTCTGGATATTTCTTAAATACAGGCTGAGAATGGCAGGGGTCTGCATAAACTTCACCAGTTAACTCAACTTCATACTCGCTATTCATTTTGTCCTTCACATGATCTTTATTAAGTTCTTCTTTAAGGTAAACTATATATTTATAATAAGATGATTCTATATTTATAGGCATTTTTATTAGCTCGATGCCTTCTACATCTCGCAGCGTTTCATCGTATATTCTTGCCACTCGCCTCCGTTCACTTAATATCCAATCAATCTTATTCATCTGCTCTAATCCAATGATTGCATGAATCTCGCTCAGGCGCCAGTTATACCCAAATTCTGTGTGCTTATTAAACCGATGATCCGGCTTGCCATGGTCTCTTAACATTAATGCACTTTTATATATATCTTCATTGTCTGTTGTGATCATGCCCCCTTCACCACAGGTCATAACCTTAGTTGGGTAGAATGAAAAAGCTCCTGCAATACCTAAAGCACCTGCCTTTTTGCCGTCAATCGTACTACCGTGGGCATGGGCAGCGTCTTCTATCAGAGCGAGTTTATGGTCTTCACATATTTCTTGAATTGCTTTTAATTCAGAGGAGATTATTCCTCCAATATGCACAAGTATAACTGCCTTTGTGTTTTTCTGTATTTTTTCTTTCAAATTTTCTGGATCCATGCACAAATCTTTCTTTAACACATCACTAAAAATCACTTTTCCACCTGCATGTATAACTGAAGTAGCAGTTGCCATGAAAGTGTTGGTTGGAACAATTACGGACGAGTTTCTCACATCCATAGCACGAAGACATATTTCAAGTGCGCTAGTTCCGCTGTTAACTCCAATAGCATATTTTGTTCCAACAAATTCTGCAAATTTTCTCTCAAACTCTGCTACATACTTGCCCATTGCAAGCTGTCCACTTTTAAGTACTTCTCCGATCGAGTTTTGTGCAGAAGAAATCTCTTCATCCGTGAAAGGAATCCTTAAGATAGGTATTTTCATATTCTCACCTTGCTATTTTTTTCATTTAATGAAAGACACTCATCAATTAGACTCTCATCAATATTTTCCGCTAATATCATATCTTTACTTTGATGGAAAAAATACTCCCAATGTTCTTTTGGCAGAGTAATTCCACTTTTAATTATATCATCATATATTTCAGTGCCTGGATAAGGTGCTAAAACACTAAAACTAAAATATGCAGGATCCAATTCTTTTGCGAAATTTAAGGTCTCACGAATTTCTTCTTTAGTTTCAGTAGGAAATCCAATCATTAAGTAAATTGTAAATTCAATTCCCACTTTTTTTATAAGAGATACTGAATTTCGAATCTGCTCTTTAGTAATTTTCTTCTTTACCTTTTTTAGTATCCTTTCACTTCCAGACTCTACTCCGATCTTAAGTCTAATACATCCAGCGTCTTTCATCAGTCTTAACAGTTCTTCATCAATAGTATCTACTCTGGTATCGCAAATCCAGCTTATATCCAGATCACTCTCGACTAATAACTCACAGATTTTTTTTGATCGTTTTTTAACTAAAGTAAAAGTATCATCAACAAAATAGAAAAATTTTGTACCATATTTATCATACACATGTTTAACTTCTTCCACAACACTTTCCGGGGATCGAAATCTGACATGTCTTTTCCATATTTTATTGCTTGCACAAAAAGTGCATTCGCAAGGACAACCCCTGCCTGTCAATATATACCCATAGTCCATATAGCGAGTGTCATTTATGTATAAGTCTCTACTGGGAAAGGGAAGCGAATCGAGATATTTTATGAACTCACGCTCTGGGTTATTAACAATATCACCACTTTTATTGATATAGGTTAAACCCTGAGTATCCTCAACTCTTTTGCCATTTACAAAGTCCAAAAACGTATATTCTCCCTCTCCACGAACTACATAGTCAAAATATTTATTTTTAATGGTTTCTTCAGGTAAAATCGTCGGATGAACACCACCTACTAATATTATTACATCTTTATTTAATTTTTTAGCGATCTTTGCAACATTTTCTGCACTCTTATAAGTTCCTGTCAGCATCGTAATACCAATAATATCTGGAGAAAAGATTTTAATGTTTTCTTTAACCTCTAACCATAATGGGTGATTTAAATCTGATAATATCTTTTTATATTCGTCGTAGCCTTCGAAAATCCTTTTTAGATTTGCGTAATTATCACTACTTTCGTAATCTGCATTATATATTTTAACGTGATGCCCGTGTTTTGATAGAACTGCAGCTATATAACTAAGGCCCAAAGAGAGTCCATTAAAATGACTATTCATCAACCTGTAGAATGGTGGATTAATTAATAACACTCTTTTTTGGCTCATCGCTCCTCATCTTGGTGGTATTCTCTAAACAAATATTGATGTTTGAACTTTTGTATTTAGCTCCTTTACTTTCATCTGTATTAAATATTCCTTTATATGTTGCCAATTTTTGATAGTGATGCGGCATTAAATAATGTTAGCTACTGAGACTCTTCTCTATCAACTCATCTAACGAATCATTAAGCTTTTTTACTAGAGGTTCATAAGCATATTCTTCTTCTATAAGTTTTTGTGCATTCTTCACGATTTCATCAAGATTCGGATGCTCTAACGCCATGATAACATTTTTTGCAATGCATTCTGGCGAGTTGTTCTCCAAGATAAATCCTGTTTTTCCATCTTTTATCACATCAGGAATACCTCCAACAGGCGTTGCGAGAACTATTGCACCACAAGCCATCGCTTCCTGAAGTGTGCAAGGGAGTCCTTCCATGTATGAAGGCAAAATAAACAGTTTCAGCTCATTCAAATATTTTGAAAGCTCGTCATGAGGAATCCAGCCAGTAAGCTTGACCTTTTCAGTTAGATTAGCCATTTCCAATTTATCTTTTATTTTGTTAAATAGTGAGCCATCTCCACCTATTAGAAACTCTAAGTCATCACGTTTTTCTAATATCAGCGGAATAGCCTGAATGAAATTCTCGATGCCTTTTCCTTCTGCCAAGCGTCCAATATACCCCACAAGATTTTTTCTTTTCGATATATCCTTGGTTATTTTAAATATATTTGTATCTATATACATAGCACTAGTAACAATTATTTTTTTCCTAAACCGGTTCAATCCCATGAGATCGATGGCAATAGGAGATTCCACAGCTATTCGGTCTACGAGGAGAAAATTAATCTCCTCCAGGACTTTGAAGATATAGTATGATAATAGCCCAAGTTCTGCTAAACCACGTTTTGTTATGACGCCAGTAGAACATATGACCGTCTTTTTCCTAAACAACTTGGAACAGAGTATTGGCAAAACAAATGGCTTTACCCCAGTATAAAGGATTACAATATCAATATCTCTGGATATCTTGTACAAATTAAAACAAATCTTTAATTGTGTCAGTAAAAATCGGAAAATACTTATTAGTATCCAATCCCTTTTTCCAACACATTTTATCTTTATTAAATGGACTTTATCAGGAAATTTAGCTGGTGAATCTCTTAAAATTACATATAATTCATTTGATAATGGAACGAGTTGTTCTACAAAGTTTGTTAGAGTTGGTTCATTACCACCTATCTCTTCTACCGGAACTCTTATTCCTATGCCTTTTAGCACCACGATGTTATTTTTATTCATTATCTAACCCTCCTTGAACTTGATATTATCAGTAGTTCTATGCGAGATAAATGATCAATAAATCTACGTAAATATACTTTGGATGATAGCCATACATTCAAATAAATTAGCGCACCGCGCAGATAATTAGTGGAACCCGGTCGTAGCAATGCGGTATTATAAGTCGGGATAGCCTTGTTAAACAGCCTCCTTATTAAAAAACGTACTTTTATATCTTTCTTCTTTGTTTGCATCATGTCTCCACATTGCTTAACCTTGTATGAATTAGTTTTCTCTATTTTAATATATCCATTATGAGCCGCCTCCATGCAAAGTTCTTCACCTATATTAGTTCTGGGGATAACTATTGATTTACCCATTTTTTCATTTGCTATTATTTCTGGTAACCATGCATCACCGCAGGAAACATCAGCTAATTCTGCGGTTAAATCGCAGCAAAAGGCGCACCGTAATAAAGCATGGAGCCATAGCCCATGAAGAGAAGTCGCTTCTGAGTAAGGCACTGATACTTTCCTGCCATCCTTTAGCAGAATTGACATACTGCCCGGCCATCCTTCTCCTCGGTAATCAATCTTAGCGACATTTTCCTTTTTGAGACCAAATTTATTGAGCAAGAATTCTGTTTGCCAGAAAGTATCTGTATGGGAGCAGAAAATACCAATGTGTAAAACTATCTTTTCCTTCAGTTTTTTATTAACTGCCTCGGCTTTTCTTACGCCGTGAATATGGCAAGGAAGACCAACGATAGCAAATCTTCCCTCCTCTTTAATGATCTCCCTTAATGCTACATTTGCTGGCACGGGGCAGTATTTCGATTTGTAAGCAGAGATAATTTCCTCTTTAGTTCGGGCAATGAAAGGTTGTGGCTCTAAAGGATTCTCATCACTCATCTTAGTCACCAACGCTCCATCGATTATCCCCTCTTCCAATGCAAAGAGGAGCAAGGCAGTTACCACACCACCAGAAGCAGCATTATATCTTAGGTTACTATCAGTAGCATGACCAAGATAACAGCCATGATAATTCCCTATCAGCACATCTTCGGGCTCATTTCCAAATATCTCAAGATTTAATGCTTTGAAGTCCACAGAGTGCCCAGGACAAACTCTAAAACATAACCCACAATTATTGCATTTCTCAACATCCAATCGTGGGTAGTAACTTGCACCAGAGTTGCTTTTCTCCATCATTATTGCATTTTTAGGACAGATGCCCACACAAGTTCCACAACATGTGCACAAACCATTTTCGACTACATCTTCAATAGTCTTAATTACTTTTTTATACCTATTCATTGGCTCGGTTTTCCGATTAATATTAATTACTTACTATTCTAATTAATGATTGGAGTCTATAAGTTCCTTAATCAGCTTACCATTAAGTAATGCTCGCTCTTCGGCTATTTTTGTCCTCTCTTTCAGATTTTCAGCAATTAAATTTCTATGTATCAATAAATCACTGACCTTTGATTTCAGTTTGGCAGAGAAGACATCATATTCAAACTCATTATCTACATCAAGGAGATAATTTTCTTGCCCCATCATTTCACCGATGATTCCGTGGAACTTGCCTTTACTGTAAGCTACTATTCCAAGGCTTGGAACAGCCAACGATGTTGATGCTACAAGAGCGTGGAATCTAGAACAAATGAAGATATCACACATACCAATAACTCCTTTTATCTCAGATGCTGAAAGGCTGGGAAGTATCCTCACTGTATGCTTATTCTTGACCTGCTGATAAATACTCTCAGTTATTGGCTTATCCTGATAGGTATGTGTGATATAAATTATTGTTGCATTCAAATCCTTAATAAGATAATCGCTTAGTTCTGTCATAAGCTGAACATATTGTTGTTGTTTAAAGAGGGGGTGCATCATCGCGGTTGGGGCTATACCTACTATAGGTTTTTCGTCCATATTGATATCCATACTCCCCAATATTGCCAATATTCTCTCAGTATCAGCTGGCTTCAGCAGAAAAGCCAAATCGGCACTTAAATAGATACGGGGTTTGGTGACACCGAGAGTTGATAAGTAATTCTGACTATATTCTTCTCTCAAAGTTATTATATCTACTTTATTGAGGACGTAGCTTGCTAAATATCTCAAAAATCTGCCTTTGTATGGACCTATGGTCGCTGAACAAACCATCACTGGTTTTCCAGTCATTGTGGTATACCAAGTGTTTAACAAAGCAAAGAAATCGCCTACCGTCATAGTAAAATAAATACCTTCATTGGGTTCAATAAGATTTAAATCAATGATGACATTACATCGTTGAAGTTCGTCTTTTAAAGGCAAACCCAACTTGCGAAAGATATTGTGCCAAGTTGTTAAAAGGCAAAAACGAACTGTAGAACTCATGGCAGTTATTATATTTGAATCATAATCTATAAACCAAGGATGCTCTTTCACTTCAAGATTAGGGTGCTCCTCTATTAACTGCTTAACGAAGGAATCTTTATCTTTCTTATAGTAGCGGTGCAGAATAGTTATCTGAACTTGAGGTATAGTTCGTTCCAAACAACTTATAATTCCCTCTATTCTCCCCATACTCCCTTTATTAGCAAAATGGGTCGTGTTGACTATAACCACTTTGGTCATGCTAACCCCTCCAAAATATCCTCAAACTTATCCACAAACATCATCCCACACACAGTTCTCAACAAAACCCCCCGCATTTGCTCCATATTCCTGAAGCCTTCATTTCGACAATCTGTTCCTTCGTATTCCTTATATGTACCATTTTATCCACCTCGAACAACTTTATCTAAAACTGTTCTCTCTAAATTTCCTTCAAACTCTTTTACAATATCACTCCACCACGATTTCTCGACAAATCTATAGGCATTCAATCCATATTCTTGCAATGACATTTTTCCCATCAATTCAACTGCTTTTCCTAAAGCATCTTCTGGTGTATTCACATAGATAATGCCCATATCTTCGCCAAATTCTTTCTTTATTCCTGGTAAATCGGAGGCTATCACCGGCTTCCCCATCGCCATATACTCATATATCTTTATCGGCACAATATTCATCATGATCTCATTCTTATAAGCTGGCAAAAGGCATATATCGGCGGCAGCAAGATATTTCGGTATTTCCCCGAATGGCACTTTGCCCGTCATGATCAATCTTCCATCTAAGTTCTTTTCAGATTTCATTCTGAGCAGCGGTTCGTATAGATCCCCTTCGCCCACGATCATCAATTTGATCTTCCCGTTATCTGTGGTGGAAAGACTTTCTGCGACCTCCTTCATGCCTGAGAACTCATATATCCATCCCATAAAAAATAATAAGACCTCATCCTTTTTTATGCCGTACTTTTCCCTTATTGCTGAGCCATCCACCTGCGGATTGAATCTCTCAAGATCCACGCCTGCGGGTATAACCGAGATTTTATTGATATCCCCGCCCATTTCCACGGCATAGTCTTTCAGTCCTTTATTAATAACAAGGATCTTATCTGCACCTTTCAGGGTCGCTCTCTCAAATTGTTTCGCGATACTTCTTTTGAACCTGCCAGGAAGGAGCGTATGCAGGTGGTCGATCAGATAATACACAAATGGAATATTATTCTTCTTTGCCTGGCGCATCCCCAGATAAGCATTGAGGATGCCGAATGCGATAATGACATCGGGTTTGAACTCACTGATCTGTTTCTTGATCTCTTTATTATGGAAATACAGGATAGACGCATAATCAAGACCTGAGATTTTTATCATTCCCGGCCTGATAAGGGTGATATTTGCATCTTTGAAGATCTTATAAGCGCCTCTGATTTCTTTTCGTCCTGTGATTATTTTTTTCTCTTTATCCTCTTTCCAGAGATAATCGTAATCTATGACACGGATCTCATGCCCTCTCAAAGCCATCCTGTCCATCAGGTGGTGCTGCTGATGAATGCCTCTTTTGATCCAGTCGGTTTCCTGGAGAACTAATATTCTCATCGATCACCACATTCAGAATTCAGCGCTTTTGTTTATATTTTCCCAATTATCAGCAAACCAACCATGCACCTTATTCAACCCATCCTCAAATTCCGTCTGAGGCTTATAATCCAGCACTTTCTGCGCCTTCCTGATGGAGGAAAGAAGCCTGTGCTTTACATCCCAGTCCCTTCTTTCAACATACACGACACCATTCTCATTACCTGCAAGCTCGTTCACCATATTCGCCATATCTATGACCGTGTGCTCCTTACCTGAGCCGAGGTTGATGGCTTCCCCGATGGCTTCCTCCTGTATTCCCATCGCCAAAAGCCCATTAATAATATCATCCACATATGTCCAGTCCCTGGTCTCTTTTCCATCGCCCGTTATCGGTAGCATTCGCTTATTCATAGCCCAGTAAAAGAAGTTCGGTATAACATTCCTGTACCGTCCCGGTACTTCACCTGGACCGAAGACATTGAAGAATCTCGCATTAGCGATCGGAAGCTCGTATAAGTTATGGAAGTAGTTCGTATACAGCTCTCCGAGCAGTTTCGTTACCTGATAAGGCGTATGAAGGCTGATTGAGATATCATGCTCCTCAAATGGCATCTTTGATTCCAGTCCGTAAACACCGCATCCGGAAGAGGAATAAACAAATCTTTTTATGTTCAAAAGATGTGCGTATTGAAGAACCTTCAATGTCCCTATCCCGTTTATCATCAGGTCTATTTCAGGGTTATCCACAGAGTTCTGGTTTGCAAAATGGGCTGCTAAATGGAACACATATTCAGGTTTCTCCTTAAAAGCCCGCTTTAGCATCTCTTCATCAAGGATGCTTCCTTTTATGAATTGGACGTTCTTCGCTTTCGGGATATTCCATTCATACGCAGAAGACATATCATCCAGGATTATAACCTTCTTCACATTCAATTTAGCTAATTTCCTGCAGAGATTGCTTCCAACACATCCCGCGCCGCCAGTAACTAATACCACTTTGTTCTCGTATTCTGAATAGATGTCTTCCATTTCAATCACCGATCCTGTAATACCACTTCATCCATTCTACTGTTCTTCTAATTCCTTCTTTTGGAAGAACCTTTGGGTTATGTTTTAAATCCCTGATGGCTTTTGAGCAGTCTATTGTCTTTATTTTTGTAGTGAAAGGCTCTGCTTCTTTATAGGTTACCTTTGAGTCATCCCTTCCAACAGCCTCCAATATTAAATCCGAATATTCCTTAATCTCTTTTTCCCATTCGGGTTTGCCTGCTACGTTGTAAACTTCTCCTGGAATGAAATTATCTGCTATGTTAGCAAAAGTCCTTGCTGAATCTTCAACATAGTCTATTATCCTTTTGTGGCCATTAAAAACAACATAAGGTTTGTTATGCAAGGCACAGTATATGAATTTTGGAATAAAGCCCCTATATGGTGTGTAATGCTCGCCGATACCATAACAGTTAACGGGTCTTACACGGACCGTCTCGGTTCCAAACATTTTTGCAGAATTCATACACATTAATTCTCCCGCCCATTTGGTTACTGCATAGTCATTCATCTGATATGTATCCTTTATCGGATTGTTAATCATGACATCTTCGGTCATGATTCCTTCATAATCCCCGTAAACTTCTGCGCTCGAAAAGAATATCATCTTGAATTTCAGTTTCTCCTGCAATCGAATCAAATTTTTGGTTCCGATAGCGTTGGTAACCCATAAATTCTCATAATGGTCTTCACCGTTCCAGCGTCCATATTCCGCGGCAAGATGATACACATAATCGAATTTCTCCTTTTCAAAAACTCTCTCTAATTGACGATATTCCCGAACATCGCAGCGAATATAGTTTTCTCTTTCTGTATTATACAGGTCGCACGAGACTACGTCATGCCCTTTTTTTATTAGTTCGTTGCATAGGTTTGTCCCGATGAAGCCTGCTCCACCTGTTACAAGTATCCTGTGACTTTTTGACATATTATATCATCTTTGATTTCTTATTTTCTTAATACTTCCTATAAGATATAATTTTTATTATCTTTGGTTATATTATTTAAACATATAGTAAATCAACTTTGCATATTCATATATAACTATCTGTATTTCCCTTTCATTTGTCCACCACTTTTCAACTTTGAACCAGCTATTATCTACGGGGCTATATAAAAGCGTAATGTTATCATTTTTAAACACCCTGCCAAAAAGCCATGATGCTCTCCTCATATGATACGGTGAACTAACCACTATCGCAGAAGTGAAGTTGTTTTGCAGCATTATATTTCTTGAGAATTGTGCATCTTCGTAAGTAGTCGTCGATTTATCTTCCAAAATAACGTCTTTTGGTGCAGCGCCCAGGTTTATTGCCTCTTCTTTTGAAAGTTCTGCCCTGCCTCCTGTTACAATGATTTTATCAGAATAATTTGACTTATAAAGTTTGACGCCGTAAGGCACCCTCTCATTATCCCCGCCCAGAATGATTATTACATCTGCATGCTGCAGGTTTGTTTTAAAAACAAGGAACGATGCCATGCCGGGCAGCAAATTGTAGTATATCAATATAGCTGAGATAAATATAATTAATACGGCTGAAGCGATCGATTTTCCTGTCCTTTTATTCAATACCAACTCATCACCGGATTTCTAAGAGTGGTCTATACTGTCATCAATTTGTCTCATCAATATTTCTATAATTTTTTCCCCGGTCTTCCCATCCCCGAACGGGTTTTTCCATCGATTGTTCCTTACAAGCATCTCCCTCGCGCACTTCACGATCATCCCTGGCTCAGTCCCCGCAAGCATATTCGACCCCACCTCAACTGTCTCAGGTCTCTCGGTATTATCCCGCAGGGTCACGCAGGGAACGCCGAGAATGCATGTCTCTTCCTGTACGCCTCCGGAATCAGTAAGAACAAGCTTTGCATTGCTTTCAAGCTGCAAAAAATCTAGGAAATCGACTGGATCTATTAATCTGATGCTTCCGTTCATGTGTATCCCGAACTCCTGTATCCTTTTTCTTGAGCGCGGATGGATGGGATAGATAACAGGAGTGTTAAACTCTTTGCTGAGAGTCTCAAGACCTTTCAATATCCCGGCAAACCTCGCAGGGTCATCCACATTCTCCTGCCTGTGGGCCGTGATGAGGAAATAATTCTCCGGCTCGATATCCAGCTTTTCGAGGGTGTTTTTTTCTTTTGCAATTTTTAAATTCTGGTGGACTGCATCCACAATCGTATTCCCGGTAACGAATATCCTGTTTTCGGGGATGCCTTCGCCAAGCATCAATTTTTTGGATTTTTCAGTAGGCGCGAAAAGGTAATCTGAGCAGTGGTCTGCAAGGATCCTGTTTATCTCCTCAGGCATCTGCCTGTCATAGCTTCGCAAACCTGCCTCCACATGCCCGACCTTTATCCCGAGCTTCACAGCAGCAAGCGCACCTGCCAGCACAGTATTCGTATCCCCCTGCACGAGCACAGCATCAGGCTTCTCTTTCATGAGTACTTTCTCGATTTCTGTGAGCATCTTTCCTGTCTGTTCCCCGTGCGCTCCCGAGCCGACATCCAGATTGTATTTTGCATCCGGGAGCTTTAACTGCTCGAAAAATACCCTGTCCATATTGTAAGAATAGTGCTGCCCCGTATGCAGGATGAAATGCTCAATATGTTTTTGCTGACATTCCCGTATCAGAGGAGACATTTTAATTATTTCCGGCCTGGTTCCGAGAACTATTGCGAGATTCATGACTTGTATAGCAAATCCTTTCAACACTTAACTCTTTTTTGTTTCCCGGATCAATCTGGACATCGTATGCAAGATGATGCCTGTAAAAACCATAAAAGTCCCGATCAATGTCAGCATTATCATCAGCAGTGTCGGTCCGAACATCAAACCCCCTCCATGGTAAAACCTTTCCAAAAAACTTAAGCCCATGAATAGACCCACCGATGCAAACAACATTCCAGGCAATGTAAAATAATAGAGCGGCCTGTTCAACTCCATATCGTGTAATATCTTCACCAGCACTCCAACCCCGTGGCTCACCGGATTCTCTGTGGAGCAATCCACATCATACCTCACTCCTATCTCCACTTCTTTTATCCTTAATCCTGCATTGGCTGCATCCATCAGCATCTCGCTCTCGATTGCCATGCCGTTCTGCCCGAACCTGAATGCAGGCAGCGTACGCACCGCAAACGCCCTGAAGCCGCTCTGTGTATCTGTGATTTGGAGCCCGCTGTTCAGGTTGGTAGCTTTGTCAAGTACATTCTGTCCTATGCGGCGGTAAAAAGGCGTACTATTTCCGATGCCGTTCATATACCTGCTGCCGTTCACCACATCTGCCTCGCCTGCAAGGATGGGCGCCGCAAGTTTCGGAATCTCTTCAGGGTTGTGCTGGCCATCGGAATCCATGGTTACGATGACCTTCGCCCCGTTCCGCGATGCTACCTCAAAGCCAGTCTTTAGCGCCGCACCTTTGCCTTTGTTGAAAGGATGCCGCACTACCTCAGCACCCGCCAGTTCCGCCATCTCAGCAGTCCGGTCTGCGCTGCCGTCATCTATAACTATAACATGGTCGGCATGTTGCCTGGCATGAAGCACTACACTGCCTACAGACACTTCTTCATTAAATGCTGGAAGAATTGCTGTGATTGCGCTACCCATAATATATGCCATCCTGCCGGAAAGTGGAGGAAACCGCCGTATATCTTGGATGTGATCGTTCATCTAACCCTCCGTTTCTTAAAAGGGGGATGGATATGTCAATTATCTCATCCTTACGCTGGCCATTCCACAAACGGTATAACATAGTACCATCCTCATGGTTATATATAAATCTTCCTGATTATTAAATAACAATCCTACTAAACAATAATCACACTCCCAATCCTCTCTGCCGTCCCCGACATGCACCCATTTTTCCCCGGCATGATAGTTCAGGTTATTTTCGATGCAACCCTTACATGAAAAATCGTGAAACCCAGCCGAATGGCGGCGCCTCCACAGGTCTGGGGACGTAGTCCCCAGCGCAGGTAATTATCTACACGCCTCTTAGCAGTTCAGCGGTGTTCATCCTGCTTATCTGGATTGCAGCAAGGAAACTGGTCAGAAGCCCGATAAAAACTGCAATGGCGATACCTGCGTAAAGATATCCTATTTCCAGGATCACCAATCCTTCAAATCCCATGTAAGCGTATATCAATCTGTTCAAGAACACGGTTAAGGGTATGCTGACGAGTATTCCCAGGGCGCCTCCGAGCAAACTTACAACCAGCCCTTCTGTTCCAATACTTTTGAATATCGACCAGCGGCTCAGGCCTATTACAGACAGGATTGCAATCTCCTTCTTTTTTTCATTAAGGCCAAGAAGCATGGTGTTTATGGCAAGCATCGTTCCCATGATAACCGCGAGGACGACGATTGAGCCTGCGCTCGCCAGGGGAAGACTGTTCTCTTTTAATGCCTTTTTCAGGTATTCCTGGTTCGTGCTGACAGTATATTGTGGGTATTTTTGTTGTAATTCTTTCTGGATATCTTCCGCCCTGGCCGGGTTATTGAGGCGGATGATTATCATAGTCACGCTGTCGTAATATTGATTCCCTGTTATGTCCTGCAATTCGGACAGGTACATAATGACCATCGGATTGGAGCTGAACTTGGAAAGGGAATTCGTTAAACCGATTATTTTGAATGTTTGTGCATTTGCCTCTGTAACCGTTTTGCCTATGTGAATGGTGTCCCCGACTTTAACGTTAAGAAGACTGGCGGTTCTAGTGTCTATCAGCACCTCCCTCTTCCATTTGCCGTCATACCTGCCTTTATTATAATGCACATCACTGGTTAAGTCCTTGCCCTGGCTGATAGTCACCATCGATCCACCTGTACCTTCAAGTCCAAGTGCAAAAATCGCCTTCGGGTCTGAATCGTTTTTAAACGCATAGACCATCTCCGTAAGCATGGGCGTAGCCAGGTTGATTTCATTATTTTTCTTAAGTTCCAAAACCATCGTGTGCGTGTCCGATATCCTGGATTCCCCTGTTCCCATGTACTGGGATTGGAGGTCGGAAGCTGTTCCTGTTACCCACAGGTGAATACTACTTTGGTCAAGGATTTTACCCCCTGTGGTAAGAAGCCCGTTGCCAATTGATGCAAGTAGAATTATGGAGATGACCGAAAGTGCCACTCCCATGATAGAAAGGGTTGTCCTGAGTTTGTTCCTTGCCAGGTTTCTTATTGCGAGCATATTACATCACTTTTGAAAGTATTTCCTGTCATATTAATTTAAGAGGTATAAACCCGAATAGAAAGACATTGATCATTCCATGGGTCAGGGCTATAAATGGAAGGTTTCTTGTTCTCTGGAAGATGTAACCCAACAGGAAACCTGCCGAAGATGTGAACATTATTTCATATATATTCCCATATCCTGAGTGCATTGCCCCGAACAAAAGGCTTGCGATTACCAGACCCCCAATAGTTCCGATAGATTGCTCAAGTCGGGTCTGGACGATGCTTCGGAACAGGAGTTCTTCTGGAAGACCCGTGAAAATTATCATTATAAAGGTGAAAATCAGGATGTTCTGCAATGTAGCCACTGGTACCAGGCTCTCCACAGTAATGGTACTATATTCTATTTTACCAAGCAGCAATCCCAGCGCGATAGATACTGGAATGTATATCTGCGGTTTTCCTAAATAAATTCCGAGTTCATGTTTTGTGAAATTTTGGTTTTTCGCAACGTAATACATGGAAATGAATATGGGACCGTAGACCATGGGAAAGACGTATAAGGTTGTACTGAAAAAAATAGGCATGGTGGTATTCAGGATCCTGAAAAGCGGAAGAAGAGCCAGTGCCTGGAGCATATTGGAGAGTTCTGTGTCCTGGGTTTTGTAGGCTGTGAGAGAAAGTGCAAGAAGGGTTATGATATGGATTCCTATCCCATATCTGAAAGATTTAAAAAAGAGGAAGGCTTCGGCTGTGAATATGGCTAATAGCGGAAGTACGATTGCAGGTTTTATTTTCAAATATCCTGGCCTCCGGTCAGGTTTGTTTTGTTTTCGCCAATTGAGGAATTAATCCAGAGATGCGTCTCCCTGTAGGGCGTCACGTTCCCTTCAATATACAGGAGAAACTCCAGTTTCAGGTTGCTGCCTGTCGTGTTTATTGTAAAACTGACCGGCTTTTCCCATGTTTCATTGTTTGAGAGGAATATCTTGCGCTCAAGGAATGTGTCATTTTTTACCTGTACCAGTAATGTATAATTTACATCCGAATATTCGTGGTTTACGACCCCGACTATGAGGTTTATTGGTGCCCCGGGAATTACTTCCCCTGGATAGTCGGCTGCTTTTCCCTTTGGGCCCAGCAAGTAGAACTCGGTGAACTTCTCACCCTGTTTCGGGGTTACTATGACGTACACCAATGTGAACAAAGAGGCTATTATGGAAATAATCAGTATGAGCGTCAGGATTTTGTCAGTCTTATTTTTTGAACCGGTGAATTCTTCCTTAATAGTCAGGAGTGTTGCTTTCAAAGGGACTCCAAAACGCTCTTCCGGCTGGAGTCGAAAACGCCTGAAATTAGCTATTATCAATAAGGACAGTGTGAACAGTATAAGGGAAGCTATTATCGGTCCGAAGCGTATGCCCCACGGGGTAAAGTTCAATCCCAATCCGATAAGGGGAACGATGGCGATGCTCAGGCCGAAATTCAGGGCAATGCGCTCGATACCGTCTAAGTCGTTCTTATTCGGGAAAAGCGCTGCAATCAGGACATAACCCGGGATGAATAGCACCAAGGGTATGCCAAGTATGGTCCTGATAATGGTTTCATCCAATGGTGGTATTGTTAAGAAAACGACTGTTATCAAAAGATATACTATAATAAACTTCAAGTCCGGCGAAATTTCTTCAATGATATTTGTTTTCATATGCTTTTTTAATTAAATTGTCTCTACGAGTATGCTCTTCAAACTTTTAATTTTTCCTCAGGAAAATAATTAGATGTGCAATTAAGTTCATTTGGTGCTCTTTTCTGTTTCAGGTAAACATAAACAAATAAAACATACCATACAGGAAATAAAATGTAGCCGGCGTAGGTATGGGCTGTCCACACAGTCTCACTGCCATACCAGTAACCGGTGAACACAAGTACAACTAATCTCAGGATATTCTGTAATGTTGTGCCAACAAGACCGAAAATCAGCATATATCCTGCTTTCTTCCAAGGCAGGGAGGCATCAAGCATCATGAGACAAAAAAGAGAGAGGAAAATGGCAAGGGAAGCGCTGCCCGAACATCCGGCGTCAATAAAATAGTTCTGGGTATTACCGGAAGCATCAAGGAAATGTATGGTTTGTCCCTGATTACTGATGGGAATCAAAGGAGAAAGCAGGGTAACCAGAATGGTTGTGGTTGCCATGGGATAGAAATTTCCAGATCTGAAGACCAGTGGAGGAAATACAAGTGCAAAGCCGTATATACCTAAAAGTGCCAGCGGTATCCATGATGCTTTTCCGAAGAAGGCTGTAAATATGCCAACCCAGAGCAGTAAAAGTGCAAAAATCTGAATCGTTGGTTCATCCACCTTGATAAGCATGGATAGGGCTGAAAGAGATATGCCAATAATTGTATAGGGCAGGCGTGTTTTAATATTCGTTAAATCAATTATTTGTTCTCTTTTCAAATAAAGCATAAGAACACACATGGAGAGGACAATATAGGGATAAGCCCCCGTTTTTTCAATGTAGGATGGCGAGAGCTTATCTAATGAAATACCTTTTTTCAGGAAAAATACTGCTGTGAAAACAATAGAAGTAGCTATCCACCTACGCATGCTTTTCACTCCGGAGATGCAAATATTCTTTCTCTATCTGCAAGGCAATTTTCTGCCATGTATATTCCTCCTCCACACGCCTGCGTGCCTTTACGCCAAGTCTTATCCGCATTTGCGGATCATTGAGTAGTTCTATTATTGCCTTTGCCAGAAGTTCGGGGCGCATCGGTGGCACGAGTACTCCGGAATCGCCTAATGTCTCGGGGAGCCCGCCCACAGAAGATGCGACCACAGGTTTGCCCATGGCCATTGCTTCGAGCATGAAAAGGCTGCTTGCCTCGATAATACTGGGTACAACTGCAATATCTGCGCCTGCTATATAGGAAGGCATATCCGGGTGCGGAACCGCCCCCAGGAATTTTATATTCTTCATTTTTTTTGCCAGGAGTTCAAGCCTCTCCCGTTCAGGCCCGTCTCCTATTATAAAGAGTTCGCACAGATCATTTAAATATTCCATAGCCTTTATTAAATATTCTATGCCGTTTTTTCTTACAAGGCGCCTCGCGGTTAAGATAACTGGCAATGAGGCATGAAGACAGCCTGTAACTTCAGGATGAAAGACGCTGGTCTCCACGCCATTGGGTATCATCTTGACCTTTCCGCCCCATGTTGATACCTGCTGTGCGAAATATGAGCTGACGTGAATTTGTAAGTGAGAACGCTTCGCCAGGTGAGTTGCTAGTTGTTTTTCAGCTACCCTGTAGAACGATGCCGAGAATGGGTTCGTTAGTTTATCCCAAACAGGATAGTAGGAGCCATGGATAGTGTTCACTGCAATTCCGTTGTGTTTTCCGGCAAGATAATTGGCAATCAGCCCTGACGTGTATATATGCCCGTGATATATATCATATACAAGCTCAGGTTTTCTGGAAAGAACAGACCACAAAAATAAAACCTGCCTTAAAGGAGTTAAGCTACCAGGGCAATATGTATATTTCATAGTGCCGAGAGAATCAATACTGATTATGCGGACTCCATCCTTGTAACTACAGCATTTTTTATCACATGCACCTGTCAGAATGGTAACCTCATGCCCGCGTTTTACAAGTTCCTTTGAGAGCTGGAATACTGCCATTTCCACTCCACCTATGCTTTCAACGGGATTCAGCTCATATATCTGAAGAATCTTCACATCTGCTCTCCCAGGGGAACTGCTCCTGAAATACAACACAATGCATTTTCTAAAAGACTTTTTCGAAATAATGGCTCAAAAGATGGATGGAAGTAGAATACAGCATAGCCGCTGGCTAATTGTTCTCTAAGCAATTTTAATGCTTCACGGTCATTATGTTCCCCGATAGCTAAACTCACAGGTACCTGTCGTGTTCTTAGTTTTATTCCGTTGAAGTCCGGATAGAAAGGTTTTACTCCCATGAAGTCGCTGGAATATTTAAAACCGAACCCATCAAGTACATCAAGAAAAACCGCATTTGTCTTGAACCCCGGTGCTGCGAAACATTCCGGATAATAGCCGAAAGCTTTTTCGAACAGTTCGCATCCTTTTGATATCCAGCAGCTTATCTCTTCCCTGCTTTTATTATCGAGATGGTTCATCCATTCATAATGGTTATAGCCATGAAGACCAAGTTCATGGCCGTGTTCAAGTATCATATTAAGTTCTTTGGAGGACTGCACATCCTTTCTGGTCAGGAGACCGGAAAACATACTAAATCCATATCTACTCAGGTTATTTCCGGATATAAGCTTCATGGGGTTCAGGTAATGCCTGAAATTGCGGTACGTTTCATCCAGTCCTGTGGTCACGAAGAAACTCGCCTTTATCCCATGATTTTCAAGGATTTCCAAGGTTGTTGGAAGCATCCTGGCATCCCTTACAGTGTCGATATCAACTCTAATGCCTACCATAAATAAGGTAATACTCCCACAAGAATTATGTTATTCATACTGTGCATCGCTATAGAACCCATAAGGCTGCCGGATTTCTGGTAAAGATATCCAAGAATTAACCCGGCAAAGAATGTGAAGCCAAGTTCGGGAACCGAGCGCCAGGTCATATGCATGATGCCAAAGAGAATTGCCTGGGCAACCAACGCAATCTTGGAGTTAAATATCCGCCCGAGTTCATTCATTATTATCCCCCTGAATAAGAGCTCCTCCCCTAAAGCGACAAAGAAGGTCATGTATATTATGTCCTGGGATAAGTATTTTAACTCAAAAGCAGGGAAAGCTGGCGCCGGGCGTAGTATATGGTATTCAATAATACCCGTCGGTATTGCGAGCGCTATTCCAATAATAACTAACCTGAGCATATCATGTTTTATTATCCCGACCTCTTTAAGTTCTATATCATGCTCGTACATATGCCAGAAGCAGAGGCCGAGAATCAGGGAATACACCATGGGCAGGAGAAACCTCTGTTCCACAAAGAACCACGGCAGCGAGGAAGTGAAGAGCACATATAAGGGTATCAGGGCAAGGGATTCCGCAGCTCTTGTGAGCTGAGCGGGAATTTTTATAATTGATATTATTATGTAAATAGCCAGGGTTATCAGTAACGACAGCACGATTCCATAGCTTATATTGGAGTAGACGAAGACGTACTGCGAAAGCGCTATACCTGCAAAAATAGAAATAATGAAGAGCGCAGGAAGCTTTGCTGAGGACATGCGTTGTTCATTGGAGATGCTGTTATAAAATTGTATTGCTGATTGTGGCTGTGTGTAGAATCTACATACAGCCCGCACATACAGGTAATTATATATAATATTAATTCATAATTGCAATATTGCAATTATATGGTAGAAACCGAATTACTTAACAAATCCGATATTGTTTGGGATTATTTTGTCAAGCATCCACATGTAGAGATCTCTCCAAAGAAACTAGCAGAAATATTAAAGATTAATTACAATACTGTCAATGGCGCAATTAATAGATATTATATAAGTGGGAGAATCAAAAAAGAGAAAAGAGGAGCTTATGTTTTGATACCTCCGCTATCAAAGGGACAAACTACTCTTATTGAGGAAACTCAAGGAAACATTGGATAGACAAATTATGAGACTAAAATTATGCTTTTAAAAGATTTACATTTGGAGATAAATAAAAATGTCCGATGAGCTGATTTTATGTTCATCTGATAGTGGGGAGCCTTTACCAGACGAATTCAAGGTAAGTGAACTCAAGGATATTGTTTCTCAGGAAAGTCAGACTTTGAAAATTTGTTTGTAGGTATACGAAGCATTAATAAACATTGATATGTTAATAACCATATAAATATTTAATCAGTTATTATAATAATGATAGTCATGATGATAAAGAAATCAAACCTCTGAGCCCGAAAATATCTCAATGAAAAACGAGTCAAATCGCAATATCATAATAGCTCTGATGAGCCTGCTATTTATTGCAGGCTTTTCGCTCAGCCTGGGCGATAAGTTAGAGCCGGTCTCTATCACGGTTTTGCCAGAGGTGCCAAGAGAAGACATGCCGTTACTTCTAAGCTTTGACCTAAGTAATCCTTCTCTGCAGGAGAATAACTTGAGTTACGAGTTCTATGCAAACGGCAGGCTTCTGATGCAGGGCACAACGCTTCTCTCTCAATTATCAAGCAGGAAATATAGTTACGTTTATCCTGAACCCCCAAAGCCCGGGGAAAGGGTAACATTTCTGGTTAAAAGCGCTTCTGAGCAGGGCAATTATGAGAAGGCGATAAGCGTACCTGCATATCCTCCGCAGGTATGGAGCAGTTTTGTGAGCTTTGCGAGCTTCTCAACTTCTCTGATGAGCTCTTCTATGAGCTCTACTATGGGCATTAATACTGAGGTGTACTACAGCAAGACTTTCGCAGATAGCAGGCTTAATGTTGGCTTGATATTCTCGATAGTGTTAATTCTTCTGCTTATCTACCTTGAATTAACAGAGCCCCTGATTGAGAAAAGCTTTAGCATAATAGGAATGTTGAGGATAAGGTTCGGCAGGCTTTCTGCAGTATTGTTTATCATATTCATTGGCATTGTGCTCACAAAGGTGGCGATGATAGTTGGATGATAATCAGGAACAGATCGGTGCGGGGAATATCATGAGTATTTGTTTTTATTAATCCGCTGCCATCATATTCATGCATAGTATTGCTAGTTTAAATTTAGCCCCTCTTAATCATTTTGCGTCCGTCTTGTATATAATTATTAATCCAAGGATTGCTTAATTCAGGCAATATTGTTTTTCTATAGTAATCCCTATATGTGGGAATATTCATGCAAGACCGTCATAAAAATATTGGATGAGTGTGATTGATATCTTTAATTATAAAAAGGTCCATGGTCATGAAGGCGGCAGGAGGCAGTACCTCAGAACGGCTTTTGGAATTTTGCTGGTAGTACTGCTGCTGGCAGGGGCGGGAGGTGCTTCTACCGTCACTTATAAATGGAGTTTTCCTACTAACGTGGTTAATAACGACTCATGGGTGTTTTCCTACGTTCAAAATAAATGCATTAGTCCTGCTTTCGATTGTAAGATAAGGGGGGGCAACACCAGCGCAGACGGCATACCAGCGGGGAGTTTATTTGCAAACATTACTAGAATTCACACCGGTGGCTCAAGTAAAAATATCAATTATTCAACTTCATGGATGTCGCCAAACTTTTCATGGGTTAATGGAACTCCTTCAAAGGCGAGTTTAAATTTTAGCTTGAAAAATGCATCCTCATCAGGCTCTTCCATAAAAGGCACATTTATCGTCACTCTTATCAAACCTGACAACAGCAGAGTATTGATATATCCCACCGCCGCATTAAACGCAAGTAGTAGCGGGTGGCTGACTTTTTCTAATTCTTCAATGAAAACTTCGGATTTCAGTCAAAACGGCAACTACCGCATCCTATTGAATGCAACATTGGACGCAACTGCCTCGAATAAGATAGATGTTTCTCTTGAAGTTCGTTGGGACAACCCCAACATTACCCTGGTGGGTAAAGATATTACTCCGCCTTCTGTTACCTCAAATACCAATAACGTCTATGTTGCAAACAATACTTTTGTATCCTTGAATGCTTCAATTACTGATACAGACACAGGCGTAAAGAACGCAACAGTAAACGTCTCACAAATAAATTTTACAATAAAAGAGGCTGTGCTCACTCTCACAGGTGGATACTGGGTAAACAACATCATAATAGCAAACAAAGGCGGAACTAACGGGTTCAAGAACCTCACAATAACAGCATATGATAACGCAGGCAATCGAAACAATACTATCAACATGACTGTAGGGATCAGGCAGTCGGCGCCCGGCATCATTTCCTGGGGCAACAACAACACTAATAACCAGTCTCTTTTTATTATTGTACCGGTCTTCACATCAGTAAAATTCAATGTTACGGCTAACCAGACCATTACAACTCACATATGGACATATGATAATGCGGGCCAGAACCAAAACTTTAATAATTTTACAAAGCAGTTTGAATATCCTGGAAGGCACTACATTAATATTTCAGTGACAAATAATAACGGCACAGACTATAAGAACTGGACAGTCAGGGTTAACCCTGCATCATGGGACTCATACAACGATTCGGCTCATAGTTATGTTAATAATAATTTCATTGCTGGACAACAAACCGTTTATATGTACGGCACGGGTTTTGGTACAAATTACAGCTATAAGGTTGTTTATTACGATGGTAATAACACAAAAAGGTCCACTGATGCCTCAATAAATACAGATCCGTCAGGAAATATGAGCAGTTACTATATCTTTGCAAGTGGAATGGATGTTGCAGGTACATGGCATGCCCAGGTGTTTAACGCTTCCATCAGTCCTCCTGATATATATGACGCTACGAATCCGGATGTGATTGCTGATGATAGCTTTGATGTTGATATAGCGGCTATCCCTGAGTTTCCAGCCGGTATCGTATTACCTTTTGCAGCTTCGTTGATTTTATATGCATTCATGAGAAAAAAATATGCAAAAAAATAAAATTATATATATTTCTTTATTGTTTCTCTGCCTGGCTTTCATCATTTATGCAGGTCATCTACTTTCATCCAGAGCAGACATGAGCCAGCCCCAGCGTTCTGTGCTCTTCAAGCAGGGGGAAGAGTACATAGCCATATTTGATATAACCAATAATGATTCCGAAAATTCCAATTATACTATAAGCGTAATAGTGGACGGTAAACGCTATAATGAGAATATATTCCTGGGCGCAGGGAGAATATTTACCTACAAGCACCACATCTATCCCCCATTACAGGACAAATGGGTTAGTGTCACGATTTATAAAGAGAACGTAACAGTAAGTGCAAACACTTATTTAATAAAGTGAAACATGATACGGCGCTCATCCCAGCGCTTCCACAATGTCAATGCGTCCTGTCATAACTACGGGTATCAATCCGGAAAGTATGCCCGCAACGAGAGCAAGTCCGACACCTGCAATCTGGAGCAAGGGAGTAACAACTGCAACATTCCCCGCCTCGAAAAAATGGTAAGCAGCCATATTCAATACTCTTTCACCGAGGCTGCTCAATAATATTCCAAAAACGGCGCCAAGCAGGGAAATGATAATGGATTCGTATAGCACGATTTTCATTATGGAAAGCCGGGATATGCCTATGGCCCTCATCACAGCAAACTCTTTCTGCTTTTCATTTATGGACAATATCATTGTACTTGTAATAAACAGTACAGTTATGACTATGGAGACAAAAGAAACAGCAACTGCAGTAGCAAGCATTTTCTTGTCGCTGACAACACTATACGCAGAGTACTCGGCGCTGCTAAGAACAAGTGCGTTCGGGAAAAGTTCTTTGAGAAAGGGAAGTGCATTATTTCCCCTGATTATTATATAATTAGCCCGATCTCCTTTAAGATTGCCGGTAAGCTCCTGCAGTTCTGAAAGATGAAGGACAACAACCGGGCTAATAGAATATTCGGCTGCAGAGATGATTCCCACTACCCTGAAAGAATTATTGAGGCTATTGCTTGAGGCTCCAAGATGCAACATGTCACCGGGTTTTAATCCCAGTAGCGCCGCAGTCTTCTCGTTAATCACAACTTCTCCGGTTCGTTCCCCACCTTTAAAATATGTATCCCCCGGGGAAAAACCAGGGGCAGAAGCAGGTAAAACATCAACACTTCCTGGAATGACTCCGATTCCCATGACAGCCTTTGGAGTGCGGTTTGTGGAAGATGCATAAATAAGCCTGTTCAATATCGGGGTTGCTCCCTTTATATCAGTATTTGAGATAATTTTATCGACACTTTGGTGTACGTCTCCCAGCATCGTCCTTTCTGAATTGGATACGAGGTCTGTGACGCTGGAATCCTGTGGTATGACCCAGTAGTCCACGTCCCTGTCGTACATCATGGCTGCCCCCTGCTTTAATCCCGCTCCCACAGAAACAAGCAGTATCGCCATTGAAACAGCGATAGCAACAGCCAACGTTGTGAAAAATGTACGCCCTTTCCTGCGTACAAGTCCCATAAGGGCAATTTTAACGTACATCATCGATTATTTTCCCATCCTGCAGTTTAATAATCCTCATCGCCCGAAGAGCAATAGAATCGTCATGGGTGACTACAATAATCGTCTTCTTGTACTCCCGGTTAATCCGGGTAAGGATATCCAGGACATTTTTTCCATTGGTGCTATCTAATTCACCTGTCGGTTCGTCTGCAAATATTATGGAAGGATTATTTGCCAGGGCTCTCGCGATTGCTACTCTCTGCTGTTCTCCACCGCTTAGCTGTCCAGGCATGTGTTTAGCTCTCTCGTCTAAACCTACAGCTTCCAATAACTCCGTTATCCTCTTTTTGCGTATCTTCGCTGAAACCCCAGCTTCGGAGAGGGGAAGTTCAATATTCTCATAGGCCGAAAGGGCGGGAAGAAGGTAAAAATGCTGGAACACAAAACCTAATTCATGGAGCCTGAGCTTTGTCAGGGCGTTCCCGTTCATTTTACTGACATCCACATCTTTAATCAATAATTTGCCTTTTGTCGGTTTATCTATACAGCCAAGGATATGCAGCAGTGTTGACTTGCCTGAGCCGCTTGGGCCTGTGATTGCGATAAATTCCCCCTGTTCAATCGAGAGATTTATATTATCAAGAGCCTGGACGTATGTTTCATCCTGGCTGTATGTTTTGGATAATGCAATGGTTTTTATCAACGTCATTTCAATTCCTTATTTTTTTAAATATTATGATGAGAATTCCGATAAATAATAACGATACAATTACAAGTGAAAATGAAAAACCTGGTGCCTGGGGCATTGGAGGAATTTCGACTACATTTATTGTACCTCCGCTTGATACACCTATGAGTTCGGGAGAACCCATAATAATATTTCCGGATTCCAAAGCGGCATATAAAGAAAATGTGCCATTTGCGCTATTGGGCAGCTTTATATCAGCTTCATATAGTCCTTCCTGAGTGCGGTTACCACTTGATTCCAGGCTGCTGCTGTTCCTTGCAAGTATTACTTTCATGGGTATGCCTGTGTCAGGCGCCACCCTGACTTTTACGTGAAGCGTTTCTCCGGGTGCAACAGTCGTAGCATCTGGCATTACAGAGAGTTTATACCGGGAAAAAACCACGGGCTTAACAGCCATTATATCGCCCTGGTAAATAACAGCAAACGCATATGTGCCCGGGACAGTAACTACATTATCCGGCATATCCACCTGTGAATTTCCCTTGGTGTAATATACCATGTAGTTCCATATGAAATTTTTATTTTTATCAAGAAGCGAGAGCTGGAATCCTGAAATATCCGTGACATTGATAGTTATGTTGACTTTTTCACCCATTTGATACGAGCCAATATCCAGGATTTCATAATTTTTACCCTGGTATGTAATTGTCCTGTCCGGTGTATCTATGGTACTGTCAAGAGAGATTGTCGTGCTAGCAAAAACCGGTGAAATCAAGAGTGCGACAACTGTAATGAGGATAATAAATTTAATAGCCACCCTGTCATTTTTAAATCTATTCAAATATGTAACGCCTCGCTGGGAGTAATTTTTTAAAACATTCTTTTCTTTTACATATGATAAGACTATCGTCATGCTTCAACATTGCCTCTTGTATGATAATTATGATTACCGTCATCATTTAAATTTTTTAAAAGCGATACATATATAAGGTTAAGACGTATTATTAAGACGTATTACAATTTAAAAACGGTGGTTATTATTAGCAGGTGGATATGTTATCAAGTACAATTGTTAGCAGCTCGGCGGGAATTATTTCAGCAACATCTACTATAAGTGCTCCGCAGCTCGGGGTTCTTGGCGTGGTGGCACTAATAATTTTATTATCATTAAAAGAAATTCTATCTGCTTCAAAATCATGGAATAAAAACCTTGCTTGTTCATTGGATATGAGTATCCTGCCGCTATTAATAGCTTTTTTCGCTATCGTGGTTTTCAAGGTAATGGAGATATTAAAATGAATAACAAGGCGCTACGTTCATTTCTATTATTTTTGGTTTATGTTCCTGTTTTAATGCTGGTAATGCTGTCTCCGGCTTATGCTATAACAACAACCATAAAGCCTTATGATGTTATTAATGGTACCAATACCGACGCGTACACTGCCACGCTTGACCCAACAGGCGGACCGTTGGGTGGTTTTTTCTTTTTGAATATAACGATTCCTGCGGGTTATATACTCAATCTTCCACCATCAGGTCAAACGGTTGGCAGCTACACCATGCTTAATACCACAAATGGCACTAATAAAGTTATAATCAATATCACTTCAAACACAAATTCAAATGATTACTTTGTTAATGTTAGATATTCAACCGATTACGGTTTGACATATAGTACCAGCAACAACCAAAATATATCCAACATTTCCATTGGTGCGTCCAGCCTCAAAATTACCAAACCAACAAGTTCTTCTCCTGGCTACATTAATCTTTCACTTGGAGGGGCAGCAGGGCCAATTAGCTCGACAAACAATCGGATTACGCTGACGCTAGCGAATGGAACCCTCACCAACCCAAGTACGGTGGGCACGTATACATGGAATCTTGCGGCCAAAAATAGTCCGACAGGTACGCCATATAATTCATCTAATGATGTGCATGTGGCATCAGGTGCATCAAATACTGTGGTTGTTCCAGTATTAAATGCCAGCACTCCTTTAAATGTTAGTTCGGGAAGCTTAACGGTTAACATAACTACGACGTCAGGGGTTAACGTAACCAACCTTACAATAACGATGAGAAACTTCACTTCGAATCCGGATCCAAGTTTTACAAATGGCGCAGCTGGTCTTTCGGGAATTCTTTTTATCGGGATTGATGCACCGGCTTTGAGTGGTCTTAATTTTACAGCAAGAATCAGTATAAATTATAGTTCTGTGTTACCCCTCTCCATTCCAGAGGCAAACCTTAAAATTTATAGACACAATACTACCTCAAATCAATGGGAGGCACTCAGTAATATTATAGTTGATACGACAAACAAAATCGTGTCCGGCGATACCACAGCTTTCAGCACCTTTGCAATCATGGGCGCTGCACCAGCAGCAGCCGGTGGAGGTGGCGACGGTGGCGGTTCCGGAGGCGGAGGCGTGACATCATCAGAGCCATTCGATAACATAGCGAAATCAGAAACATATGATACATCCCTTATCGCCAACACATCTGTTACATACACATTCAAAGCACCAGAGATTGGGATATATGAAATCGCTGTTACAGGCAAAGAGAATGAGAATAATATAGCTTTGAGAGTGGAAGCCCTTAAAGGCACCTCAAAACTCGTAACAGCCTCACCGCCTGGAACCGTGTATAAGAACTTGAATATATGGGCGGGGACAAACAGCATTAAAGAAGCCATAATCAGGTTCAAGGTTAATAATTCGTGGCTTGACAGCAACAAAGCAGCATCAAGCGATATCAGTATGTTAAAATGGGATGTGGATAAATGGGTGCAGCTTGAGACTTCAGAGACAGCAAAGGACAGCACCTCAACATCATATGAAGTTAAGACAGACTCGTTCTCTGTATTCGCTATTAGCAATTTAAAAGGAGTTGAAGTGCCAACAGCAGTACAAACACCTTTAGAATCAGTTACCACTACTGTTACACCTGTAAATACAATTGTACCGGAAGCAACAAAGAAAACACCGGGTTTCGATGCGATAATAACAATAATCGCCATTGCATTACTGGTATCATTTATTAAGAAAAGACGATGATATTTTCATCTTCTTAATTTTTTACCAGTCTTTATAGTTTCCAAAATCCTTATCAGTGAATTCAAAAACTGGCTTTGCAGTGGAAATTAAAAAGTACGACAACTGCAATGAGGATAATCACATCCAGCCACCCGATCATTTTTAGAGCATTCAAATCTGGAACCTCTCGCAGGGAGTAATTTTTATGATAATAATGATTACAATGCTCATTTATATTTTTTAAAAGCGATACATATATATAAGATGAAAGTGTTGTATTATTTATTACGGTTGTTAGGTTAGTAACATGTGGAAGTGTTATTAGCAGGTGGATATGTTATCAAGTACAATTGTTAGCAGTTCGGCGGGAATTATCTCAGCAACATCTACTATAAGTGCTCCGCAGCTCGGGGTTCTTGGCGTGGTCGCACTAATAATATTATTATCATTAAAGGAAATTCTATCTGCTTCAAAATCATGGAATAAAAACCTTGCTTGTTCATTGGATATGAGTATCCTGCCGCTATTAATAGCTTTTTTCGCGATCGTGGTTTTCAAGGTAATGGAGATATTGAAATGAGTACCAGGTCAACGCGTTCAATTTTAGTAATGTTGGCTTTAATATCGATTTTAATAGCTATGATGTCACCTGTTATGGCTGACGACACAGGAATAAAGATTAAGATAAAGCCATCCAGTACCATTGTAAATTCAACTGACGACTCATACAGTGCCACGATGACGGTCGCCCCACACGGCGGAGGATTTTTTTTCCTGAATGTAACAATCCCTGCGGGCTATAATTTTTCTCTTCCGGCCGCGGGCAAAACAGTCGCCAACTATACCATGTTTAACAAGACCTCCCATTCCAACCAGGTCATAATCAATATAACTTCAAACAATCCGGTTACAGAAACTGTTGATGTGAGATTTTCGACTGATTACGGTCAGAATTATAGTACAAGCACAAACCAGCCTATAACGAACATTGTCGTCGGTGGCTCATCTCTCAAACTGATAAAACCGTCCACGAACCCTGGTTACCTTAATCTTTCACTCGGGGGAACAGGCGGTCCCGTATTGGAGAATGATATAGTTACAGTAATCCTTGCCAACGGCACACTCAAGAACCCCGGTATTCCGGGCGATTATATATGGTCTCTTGAGGCAAAGAATACTCCTTCAGGCACAGCGATCACTTCGTCGGATGTTGTTAAAATAAAAGCAGGTGATTCTGAAGTTGTGATTGAGCCATTATTAGATAATAACACTCCCGTAGAAGCAAGTCTTCCGCTGCCGGCGGGCAATTTAACTGTAAATATTACCACTATTCCGGGCGTGGTAGTCACCAACCTTGTCATGACGCTTCGGAATTTCACTGATGACCCGATTCCTGAGGAAACAGCAGGAGCTCCCGGTCCAGGATTCATGTGGATTGGGATCGATGTCCCGGCGTTGCAGGGCGTCACATTTACTGCAAGAGTCAGCGTAAACTACAGTTCAGTTTTATCGAAACTCACCATTCCGGAGGCAAACCTGAAACTTTATCATTTTAATGTTACAAGCTCAACCTGGGAAGCCGGTTCCAATAATACAGTCGATACTGTGAACAAGATAGTATCAGCCGATTTCAATAGCTTTAGCACCTTTGCGATAATGGGCGCAGCAGCAGCAGCCGGTGGAGGTGGCGACGGTGGAGGTTCCGGAGGCGGAGGCGTGGCAACATCAGAACCATTCGATAACATAGCGATGTCAGAAACACATGATACATCCCTTATCGCCAACACACCTGTTACATACTTATTCAAAGCACCAGAGATTGGGATATATGAAATCGCAGTTACAGGCAAAGAGAATGAGAATGATATAGCTTTGAGAGTGGAAGCCCTTAAAGGCACCTCAAAACTCGTAACAGCCTCACCGCCTGGAACCGTATATAAGAGTGTAAACATCTGGGCAGGATCGCAGCGGATAAAAGAAGCAATAATCAGGTTCAAGGTTAACAACACGTGGATTGACGGTAACAACGTTGTTGCAATTAGCGAGGTGAAACTGATCCACTGGGACGGCAGCAAATGGGTGCAGCTTGAGACGTCAGAGATAGCAAAGGACAGCATTACAACATCATATGAAGCTAAGACCGACTCGTTCTCTGAATTCGCTATAAGCAGTATAAAAGGAGTTGAATTGCCAACAGGTGTACAAACCCCTGCAGAATCAGTTACCACTACTGTTACACCTGTAAATACAATTGTACCGGAAGCAACAAAGAAAACACCGGGTTTCGGGGCGATAACAGCAATAATCGCCATTGTGTTACTGGTATCATTTATTAAGAAAAGACGATGATATTTTCATCTTCTTAATTTTTTACCAGGGTTTGTAATTTCCGAAATTTTTATCTGAAAATTCAAAAACTGGCTTTGCAGTGGTTTTGTCTTTTTTTTCTATAAATTCGGTTGAGGATATTTTTTCAGTTCCGTCAATTCCTGCATTTACTAAAGTTGTTGTTGTCAGGAACGTTTTACCATACAACTGATATTCACTCCACCCATCCCTGTTCCCGTTTATATATCCCAGAACAGCTTTTGCCGGGATAACTTGTTTAATAAAATGCCCTTTTTCTTTAACAGACATTTCGCCACTCAGCATCATAGAAGTGACTGCTAAAGACCATCCGGAACATATACCTCTCTGACCATTGTATAAGTAATAGTCCGGCATCATCCAATAGTCATTATTCGGTAGTTCGTATCCAAAATAGTCCTTCAACTTAACATAATTGTTTACGAATGGTTCGTCTGTCCATGATAAAACATTGCCTTTTATATCTACAAAGAGGGGAATGGGTCTATTCTTATACCTGATTCTTCCATCGTAATCAATGTATAATTGCGACGCATAGAACTTAACCCAGTCATTATCCGGAGTGATATAGGAGACTGGGTCCTCTGCATGCCATATATCACTTCTCTTATCGATAATGTAAGTTTTTAAAGACGGAATCTGATCGGGTTTTGGATAGGATGTAGGCAATTGGGATAGAACATCTCCATTTAATACTATATTTGTGTTTTGATCTGTTTGTTCTGCTGCAACTACCATTCCAGGTGTCAATATAACAGAAAGAATTATTACTACTGCTGTTAATAGACTCATTTGCTCTCCTAAAGGGGGCTTGGGCAGTGCGAAGTTTGGCGACCAAACACTGCCCAATTATTTTTATTAAGATTTTTTTGTCGATAGCGTAAATAACTTTAATATTTGTATTAAAAACCTTCCAGATTTACATCATAATGATAACTATGAGTATCATAATAGAATAATATTATTTTCATTGCTAATAAATCTTTCCCCAAAAATCGACTGTTATCATTTCCTGAAAATAATTTCCTATTTCATAATCTTTTGTACTCATAAAATTCACCAACCAAAAATCACAAATGCAAAACCCAGCCAGACCTCTGGATGCATCTTCCAGATAAATGCCTCATTTGGCGTTTCTGCCCGTCTTAAATTCAACGCTATGTGAGGCGATTTTTCTTAAGACACTTCAGTTTCATAATCTCTACAACGATGACAAGGCTAAGAAAGTTTTCTTTCATTTTTCTTTACTGTCCTGTTCTTTACCCTCAATCCTGACGATAAATCATACAAAGAAAATATTATAATCATGTTCTATCGGGTTTCATTTCACATGGAACTTTTTCCAGTACCATGTATATTCATTGAGGCAGGATTTTGGCGGAATATTAAAAATAACCTCGGATAACCAGCTCATAACCGGCGGATCTTTCGGCCCGGAAGCAGGTTTACTTGGACTCGTTGTTGTGATTCTGGCCTTTGTTGTAGTGTTCTGGTGGATGCAGTCCCGTCAAACCAGTGTTTTTATGAACTCCGGTATGAGAACCAGTGTTAAGAATATACCAGCAGCCGCTGCACATGCCCAGCAAAAATAACCCAAACATAACTTAGAAACCTTCATAAGTTTCCAAAAAAATAAAAAAAGTAAAATTTAAATTTTATCCAGCAGCTCAACGCCTACTTTCTTTACATTCGGCTTGTTGATTTTTGCAGGCATCCATTTTGGTTTGTTCTTAGGCGCTGCAACAGTTTCTGTCCATCCCTTGTATACATGAATCTTCTTAGTTCCTCTTTCCCTGAGCTTTAATTCAACAGGTTTTGATTTGGTTCCTTTGCTGCGGTTGGCTGCTTTCAATGCTGCCTGGCGCGGCTGATGACCAGTGAATACTCCAGTCTCGTTTCCGTTCTTTTCCCTTAATACAAAATTTCTTATATCTACCATATTTTTCATACCCCGACAACGATTTGTTGTCTTAGCATAGAATGGCACCTCATACTATTTAAAGCTATTTGTGAAATATGTGGCTAAGCATACCGCTTTATCATTATATAGTCTACCGATATTGGTATTTCAAAATCCGAAAAAACCAAATCTATAGACTTATTATTTGAGTTGTTTGAGTAAAAAACATGATGCTTGGAATTATCTGATGTTCCGTGATAAGGAAAATCGTATGCCTGCGGCATTTACAGGAGAAGTTGTTAATTTATACCATTCTCTTATCTTTACGGCACTTTAATATTCTTCCCAGACAAAACAGGGTTTGTGCCTCTTATAAATAGAGTTAAAAAAACCGCTGTCGGATTGGTGCCCTGCGTTCACGGCGCCAGGTTATCAGAAAATGCGCATGTTTCGGGGAGGAACGCAGACGACCTGCTGGATTTTAGTGTCAACCTGAATCCACTCGGTCCGCCAAAGAAATTATTGAACGGGGTTTTTCAAAATATCAGCAATTATCCCGACAACGGATATCAGGCATTTAAAAAGGCGGCAGCAGATAGTCTCAATGTCCTGCCTGAAAATATCATTCCCGGGAACGGTTCATCAGAATTGATCAGGCTTTTCGCAGAAACCGTCATTGAGCCATGTGATAAAATCATAATTCCATCCCCGACTTTCGGGGAATACGAATTCCAGTGCAGGTTATTCGGGGCAGAAATAGAATACATTGATTACCGTGAGATAACAAAAGTAAATCCCAGGGGCTACAAAGCTGTTTTTCTCTGCAATCCGAATAATCCCACAGGTAACCTTCTGCGGCGAAGGGATATTATCGAAATGGCAAAAGCATGCGCCCAATCTGAAACTTTTTTATTCGTTGATGAAGCATTTATTGAGCTTTCAGACCCGCGTGAGAGTATTGCTGACATGGCAGCATCCAGCGATTTTATCTTTGTCCTGCGTTCTCTTACCAAAACGTACGCTGTTCCCGGATTGAGGATTGGTTTTGCAGTGGCCTCTCCAGATTTTGCCGGACTCCTGAACAACGCACGCCTTCACTGGAATATGAACTCTGCCGCCTCTCTGGTCGGCGAACGGCTGTTAAGGAAGAACCAGAACTATAAAGAAAAATCACTTGGGTTAATCAGGAAAGAGCGGGAATGGCTGGCAACCCGCCTGGGCGGCATACGCGGTTTTAAGCCAATCCCAAGCGATACAAATTTCATTCTCATTGATGCAAGGGAATTTGGGATTAATTCAGCAGAATTGACTGCAAGAATGCTAAAGCACGGGATTATTATCCGGGATTGCGCCTCTTTTGGTCTTGAAAATCATATCAGGGTTGCAGTCCGCAAAAGAAGTGAAAATAGAAAGCTTGTTGAAGCTTTTTCAAAGGTCATCGCAGAATGGGGAAATGAACTTGCAAAAAAGGAGATAGGAAAGGTTCTTGAAAAAGGAGTTACCGCAAGGAGCAGGATTGACTGCGAATATTATCACTGTCACTTTGAAGGACAGGATTGCACTTTTTGTTTCTGTCCATTTTATCCCTGCGGAGATGTAAGGACAGGCGGAGAACTTATTATCAAATCAACCGGGGGAACAGTATGGAGCTGCGCCGGCTGCAACCTTATCCACAGGGGTGACATAGCGGAGAAGGTACTCGGGGCTTTGATGGAAGGTAAGAAGCTCAAAGATATCTGGAAGCTTGTAATGGAGTCGTCTTTGTGATAGTTATTGATTTCTGGCTTCAGGTTTTGCTCCTTGCCGTACTGTTCGATATCTTATTTGGGGAACCGCCCGCATTCATTCATCCCGTGGTGTGGATGGGGAAAATAATAAATGTGCTTACTCGCGTCGCCCCTCTCCACCACAGGAAGATTTATGGATTGTTCATGGTGATTTTCTGCGTCGGGATTTCGGTTCTTGCCGGTCTTCTGATAATCTCGCTGGGCACCGGTCTTTGGGGTTTAATCATCGTTGCATATTTCTTAAAATCCAGCTTTTCGATTCGTATGTTACTGGTCTCGGCTCTCGGGATAAAAAAAGAACTTGAAGCGGGTAATATCGGAAAGGTAAGAAGAGATTTAAAAACATTCGTGGGAAGGGATACGTCCAAGCTTAACGAATCACAGTCCGCTTCAGCAGTAATAGAATCAGTTGCGGAAAGCTTTGTTGACGGTATTCTCTCACCGCTTTTTTATTTTCTGGTTTTCGGCCTGCCCGGCGCCCTGGCTTACCGCATGATAAATACACTTGATTCCATGGTCGGGTACAGGAAAGAGCCTTTCATCGACCTCGGCTATGCGTCGGCGCGGCTCGATGATATTGTAAACTGGGTGCCGGCGCGCGTATCTCTTGCGTTTATTTTTATTGCCTCGGTTTTTGTTGGAAAACCCGTTGATGCCATCAGGACATGCATTAAAGACCATAGCAGGACTGCATCGCCAAATTCAGGCTGGTCGATGGCTGCGGTTTCCGGCGCCCTGAACGTGAGGCTTGAAAAAGTGGGTTTTCATGTGCTGGGAGGTCAATTTAATGAACCGCAGCCGTTCCAGATTAATAAGGCGGTTAAAATCATAAGTGTCTCATCACTATTAGTAATTACAGGAATCTATTTTATAGGGAAGGTGCCCTTAATCCGATTTTAGAATCATTAATGGAGAGTATTATGAAATTATCAACTATAAAACGGGAAAAAAAGAAAAAGAACCAGCCAAAAGAAGTTAATGACACAGGCACAAGAAGCATAATGAAAATCCTTGAAGATGCAGGGCTTTCTGAAGAAGTGCTGGTATCAGCAGCCATGGAACTATACGTTCCCCATCCAGGTGTTGAGAACAGGGAAATAGCAGAGCGGGTGTTCAAGAGAGAATTAAAGCATGCGCTTTCCGATCCCAACCTGTCCATGTTGTTATACGCAGGTATGCTTCTTGAAAAAGCCGGTGAGAATGGCGAACTTCCGGGCATGAGCAAAGAAACCTTTAAAAAAGACCTGACCTTCCTCATCGTTGATGAGGTTATCGGGATGAGCATAGCGAAATATATCAGCGGAGATAAGGGAATATTCGAATATGTGAGGTTCGATAAACTAAAACCCGGAATCCTCTCCGAACTGGGTCCTTTCATGGATGATGTGATTGCCGGGCTCATCGGCGGCGCATCAGCCAATATGTATTCGCGGGGAAAGGGTAATGGCAGGAAAACAAAAGCGGCAAAGACAAAGGTAAAGGCAACAAAGAAAAAACCTGAAATATTACAGGGCGGATTTGCGGGATGAAAAACTTTCTAAGCGCCCTCCGTAGCGGTTTTGGCTTCTTGACAACCATACCTGTGGGTATCACTATGGAAGGCATCGAGAACCTGATGAAACACATCTATCTCTTCCCATTTGTGGGCGCATTTCTTGGTATTATCTTTGCAGTGATTGGTCTTGTATCAGCCGCGATTTTCCCGCCGGTTCTTGCCTCGCTTGTGATTATTATTTCTATTTACTACTTTACAGGATTCAACCACATCGACGGGCTTGCTGATTTTGGTGACGGCATAGCCGCGCATGGCACAAAAGAGAAAAAAATAGCAGCCATGCGCGACACCGCAATCGGCACAGGCGGCCTGGTGTTTTGCATTCTGGCAATTCTTGGAATTTTCTCGATACTATTTTTCATAGCTGAAATAAATTCCCAGCCCCTGTTTCTCCCTCTCGCATTAATTGTTGCAGAAACTGCTGGAAAGCAGTCCATGGTCACAGTCGCAGCTTTTGGCAGGCGGCTTCATGAGGGATTCGGGGCAATGACAGTGGATAATACAAAAAAATCCGATTTTATTATCGGATTGGTTTTTTCATGTGCGGTTGGTTATGTTCTTATGGGCGTCTTTGGTATTGAAGCAGTAATAATATCCCAGTTAGCAGGGCTTCTTGTTCTTTCTACCGCAAACCGCCATTTCGGGGGCGTGAGCGGCGATGTCGTGGGCGCATCGAATGAAATCGGGCGCCTTGCTGCTTTGTTTTTCATGGGAGGATTCGCTTGGATGCTATTGTGATGGCAGGCGGGATGGGAAAACGCCTCGGGAAGGATGAAAAACCTCTAACACCCCTTTTTTACAAACCGCTTATCCATTATGTGCTCGATGCTCTCCTCGGCTCGCAGAATATCGACCGCATCTTCGTTGCGACTTCGCCGCGGGTGAATAGAACTATTGATTGGATTTGTGATTTTAAGAAGGAACATGAAATGGTGGGGATAATAGAGACCGAAGGCGTTGGTTTTGTCCATGATATGGTCATGGCAGTTGAAAAAGCGGGCATCAAAGGACCTGTTCTTATAATGATGGCAGACCTTCCACTTGTTACTTCAGGCCTGATAGACAGGATAATAGAAAAATACAACGAGGCCGGCACGCCCGCGCTTTCGGTTCACATGAATCTTGAGGTTTTCAACAAGCTTGGTCTTCGCCCCGATACTGTTTTTCACAAGAATTCAAGCTTTATAGTCCCATGCGGGATAAATATCCTTGATGCCGGCAGGATACATGAAGAGCAGGAGGATTATAATCTTATTCTGGATGATGAAGAGCTTGCGCTGAACGTTAATACACTGGCTGACCTTGGGGTCTGTGAGAGATTTTTAAAGCATTAAACTCCAATTTCCTTCATCACGTTCATGACCCCAAGCGCCACGCCCTCAACCTCAATTCCGCCCTTTCCCTTTGCGCCGTCTCCCACAACATACATGTTTTGAACCGGCGTCCTGCTTCCGATATCGCTTCCAGATGAAGCCCGATTCACTGGCCAGCCATTAGAATAGGACTGTACCAAAAGAACTTCGTACTTTTTGTCCGGGAACAGATTTTTCAGGTCAAGAAGCCCGAGATTGATTTCCTGGTTCAGGTCATCGGATATCACAGCCTGGTGAGACATTATAAGATGCTTTCCCTGCGGGGCGAGAGTCGGGTCCGCATTGGTCACTTCGTTTATGCCGTTTATCCTCTCTGAGTAAGGAGTGAAAAAGACGCCGCTGTGACCTATTAGAGTTTCATCCGAAGAAAGGCATATCTTTATTCCTTTTGATGGCATGGCTTTATTTATCCTCTCCAAATACGCTTCATCCATGCACACATACATCCTGCTTGTTTCAAGGTGCCCGATATCGCTGATAACAATGTCCGCATCGATAGTTGTTCCGCCAGCTCTTATGCCGCATGCTTTTTCCTTATCAACGACTATTTTATCCACACATGTGCCGGTATGTATTTTTCCACCGTTTGACTTTATGACGTCGGCAAGGGCACCGGTTACAGCGCCGCAGCCGCCCAAGGGCACGCCAGAACCCTTGTAGAGATACATATTATTTATGATTTCAAGCATTTCTCTGGCCGGGACATCCTTTGCCCGAAGGCTCAATGCCCAGCCGCAGAAAGAGTCTGCAAGCTTCAACAGGAATTCGTCATCAAAGTATTTCAATATCCAATCCCTGAAGGAGATATTGCTTTTCGGCTTGAATTTAAGAGAATACGCAAGTATAGTACCGAGTTTCACGCGTTTTGTGACTGAAAGTTCTTTCCTGAAATCGCGAAAAGAGATTGTTTCACCATTTTCCTTCCTGATTACAGCCATCGGGCTTGAATCTATTATGTTTACACAGGCGCCGGTTTCGTGAAGCAACTGTGCCAGCGGTCCCCGCGAACCGTGGGGTATCATGTGAAGCGCGCCCGTACTCAGTTTGAAACCTTTATATTCAAGATTGGCAAATCGTCCGCCGATAAAAGGTAACCGCTCGAAAATCTCAACTTCGTATCCTGCTTTTGAAAGCTTTGCGCCGGAAAGTAAACCGCCAAGACCCGCTCCAATGATTGCTGCTTTCATCACTCCTCCGATATCGCGCAAACCGGACAATATTTGACACATGTACCGCATTCAATGCATTTTTCGTTCATAGCGGCGCGCCCGAATACCAATATTGCATCACGCGGACAATAAGCTTTACACTGACCGCAGCCGACGCAGGCACTACTAACCTTCATTGCGTCCCAGCCGCCCCTATCTTCTCTGCAAGTTTTGCAAGCACTTCTTTTCTCATCCCTTCCACGAACTTTATGCTGCCTACCACAAGATGCCCTCCACCGCTCACCCCTGCACCTTTTATCTCACTGTGCAATTCTTTCACAATCTGCGGGATGTTCATCTTCACGCCCTTTGAACGCAGCACTGCAAAATCAGGACCGTATCCGATGGTGACCACGGGCTGTCCGCTGTACTGGGAACACAGGCCTTCATGGATTTCACCGCTTGTTTTGCCAGGTGGAGGAAACGTGAACTTGTGGGCAAAATTTTCAACGTCAATTACATTCAATATGGCGCCGTTAGCCAGTTTTTGGGTTTTTACATTGGGCATCGACGCCTCAAGCTGCTCGGTTATAGCGGCATTTGCCTGCTCGCACAATAATTTTACTATCTGCTGGTGCCGGATATTTGAACCGAGATTGAGAATGTCATTCATGATGCCCCGCCCATCATTGAACCTCTGCCAGAAAGCTTCATAATCAGTTGCAAGCGCCATGTTTTTGAGGTCTTCGAGTTTATATTTGTCTTCTACAAGTGATTTATAAAGCTCTGCTTCAGGCGCAGCTGACCTGTCCCCGACCGCAGATACGGCAGGGAGGTGCTTTATCTCCTCTGTGATTTCGGGATTTATCATTCGGGCAATCTCGGTGCCAATCATCCCTGTAGTTATGCCGAAATCCCCGCCAGCATATGCAGGGTTCACATGCTCAAGCACCATGGAATCAATTGTGCCGTCAGGATGGTGGTGGTCGATGACCATGATATCCACGCCGTAAATTATCGCCTGTTTCATGGCAGGCATATCCTCCTCGGTCGCTCCGTTGTCCATCAATACCACAAGCGGCATCTTCTGGGAGAAACGCTCCTGGTCTTCAAGCGCGAATGTGAGGTCTTTTGTTACGTCCTCAAGTTCATAGAATGGCGCCTTTGAAGGGGAGCGCCTGTAAAAATGGCGGTCTGCATCAGAGCCTCCGACTTCACGAAGCAGCGGCAGAAGCGCACGTTCTATCGCTATTGCCGATGTAATGCCGTCTGCGTCCGCATGGTGCCTGATGATTATAGGCCGTGATTTGAAAACCGCTTTCCGTATGATTTTGGCTGCGTTTAGCATCCTTGGTTTTAACTTTTCCAGTATCTCGCTCTTTACAAGGAACTGGATATCGTGGGGTTCTGCGCGTTTGTCTATCGCCGATTCGATCTGCTCCTTGATACCGGTCGCATCCCCTCCCCATAGCTGTTTCATGGCTCGTATCTCTACCTGCATGGCGCCGTTCCTCATCGAGGGCTCACCTATTACCTTCACGATGGTCTCGGACTTTATCTCAGGATATGCCCGCTCGCCTGCCTTCTCAAACGCGGCGCACTGGACTGTGCCATCCTCATCCGAGACTGTGAATATCGTGGGGCCGCCTGTTTGTTTTATCTGTATTACCTCGCCTGAGAGATGAACGAGCTTGCCGAGATATTTTGAGAGTTCTGTGGTCTTTCGGCGCGGGAGCTGCTTTTCGACTTCGATGAGCTGGAATTCTTTCAGGCTCTTGGGGAGCAGTTCGATGTTGCCGTTTGGGGCTATGTTTTTCACTTCGACGAATATCTTATCCCCGATTTCAGGGAGAAAACTGATGTTGCTTGAATGGATGAGCCCCCGAATCTGCGGGTTCAGGTCAACGAACACGCCGAAGTTGGCATGCCCCTGCACTTTTCCTTCGTAAACCTTCCCGACCTCAAGCTCTCGCGTGTCGCATTCTGCGCTCAGGACATGGACAAGTGGCTTTTTGGCGCAGCTCTCGCAGAGGTCGCCTTTCGTGGTTTCCCTGCCGCAGACGGTGCATGTGAAGAACTTTCCCCTGCCTGCGCATGTCTTGCATGGTTCGGTGACTGATATTTTGCCTGTGCCCTGGCACTTTACGCATTTTATGCCCCCTCCCATGAGTTTTCCCAGGTCTTTTTCAGAGAGTTGATCGAGGCTTATGGCTTTTGGCTTGCCTGAGCCCTTGCAGTCGGGGCATTCCTTTTCGCTGAGGATGATAGTGCCTGTTCCTTTGCAGGCGGTGCATTCGGTTGTCATAGATTTGAGTGATAGATGCGGTGGGGAGTGAAATAAGTTACGTGAAGAATCAGCTTAGGTGATTTAATAGCTTGTCTTTTTTATTTGGATAAGATAGTCTTTAATTTTTCCAGCTAATTTTGCTGAGAGGGATGCAAATTTAATGCTTTTACTCAGTTATTCTGGCTATAGTGGGAATGGTTGACTTGTGGTTGTGGCAGGCCGGTTTTCAAGGAATTCCTAGGCCCACCAAAAAAATCAACTGAAGGTTAATTCTCCCCTATCGTAATCTTCAGCATCTTGTCGCCTACCACAATCTTTTCAGCTACATCCTGCCCTTCGGTGACCTGTCCGAATACTGCATATTGCCCATCAAGGAACTTTGCATCTCCAATAACAATGTAAAACTGAGATGAAGCACTGTTCGGGTCACTTGAGCGGGCCATACCAACAGCACCTATTTTATGTGTCAGAGACGGAGCTATCTCAAGAGGAATGGTCTTACCTGATCCGCCTGAACCGTCTCCATCAGGGTCCCCGCCTTGGATTACGAACCCCGGCACAACCCTGTGGAACGTGAGACCGTTATAAAAACCGCTCTGTGCCAAATCTATGAAGTTTTTTGTAGTGATTGGGGCATCTTTTTCAAATAGCTCAAATTTGATTATACCCTTATTGGTCTCGATTGTAGCTATCCTGTTTTTTCCGTTTTGCACAGGCTGTGATTTCTCGGTACATCCAAGCGTAAATGCCATCAGTGCGATCAAAACAACTGTAATCAAAATCTTTTTTCCTGCCATAGTTTCACCTGAAGTTACTTACGTGTTATAAAATTTGTGTTAAATAAACCTATCTAGCAATCCCAGACAAGTATTTATAATAAAAATTTCTAACATATAATTGAACTTTAGGGGGGTCAATTAACATGAGAAAACTTATTGTAAGCACATTTGTAACGCTTGACGGCATTATGCAAGCACCAGGCGGACCGGAGGAAGATCCGACCGGCGGTTTCTCCTACGGCGGATGGACGGTCAATTACTGGGACGACATGATGGGGCAGGTCATGGGCGGATATATGGCAAAGCCGTTTGACTTATTATTGGGCAGGAAGACATATGAAATCTTCGCGGCGCACTGGCCGTACATTAAAGATGACCCGGTTGCAGACAAATTGAACAGCGCCAGGAAGTATGTTGTCTCCGGAACGCTTGATGAAGTGAAGTGGAATAATTCCACGCTGATAAAGGGAAACGTGGTGAAGGCAATCAGAAATCTCAAGGAACAAAAAGGCCCCGAGCTACAGGTGCATGGGAGCGGGAATCTTATCCAGACGCTGCTTGAACATGACCTTATCGATGAGTTCCGGTTATGGATTTTCCCGGTTACTACAGGGAAGGGCAAGCGATTATTCGGCGAGGGAACACAACCGGCCGGTCTCAAGCTTATCGACAGCAAAACTTCTACCACCGGTGTCATCATCGCTACCTATGAACCCGCCGGAGAACTCAAGACCGGATCGTTTGCGCTCGATAATCCGACAGAGGCGGAAACTGAAAGACGCAAACGACTTGCAGATGAGGGCAAAGATTAGAAACCTTATAGGAGTAAAATTATGACAACCATCAAACAAAAAATCATACCGAACCTGTGGTTTGACCGCCAGGCAAAAGAGGCTGCGGAATTTTACACATCCATCTTCAAAAATTCCGGGGTCGGCAGGATAACCCGGGCCAGCAAAGCAGGTTTTGAAATTCACGGCCTGCCTGAGGGCACGGTAATGACCATTGAGTTTGAAATCGAGGGACAAAAATTCATTGCGATTAATGGCGGACCGCTATTCAAATTCACGCCCGCTGTATCATTTCTTGTCACCTGTAATACCAAGGAGGAAGTCGATACGATATGGGAAAAACTGTCTGAAGGTGGTGCAGCACTTATGGAACTTGGCGAGTATCCCTTCAGCGAAAAATACGGATGGACTCTGGACAGGTACGGTCTTTCGTGGCAGGTTATGTTCATGGGTGATCATAAGATGGAGCAGAAAATCACTCCGACGCTTATGTTTGTCGGCGGGCAGTGCGGGAAAGCAGAAGCGGCGATCAATTTTTACTCATCTGTGTTCAACAATGCGGAAATTGGCAGCATCCTCCGCTACGTCAAAGACGAGGAACCAGACAAAGAGGGAACAATAAAGCATGCTGCCTTTACGCTCGAGAATCAGGGATTTGCGGCCATGGATAGCGCTCTAAATCACAACTTTACCTTCAATGAGGCAATTTCTTTTATGGTTGAATGCGGGACCCAGGAAGAAATTGACCACTACTGGGAGAAACTCACTGCAGATGGAGGGCAAGAAAGTGTGTGCGGCTGGCTCAAGGATCAGTTCGGTGTATCATGGCAGGTCGCTCCCGCAATCCTGGGTGAGATGCTGCGGGACCATGATAAAAAGAAGGTGGAACGAGTTACCAATGCGTTCCTTAAAATGAAAAAGTTTGATATCGGGGAATTAAAGAAAGCATACGGGGGAAAATAACAAATGAACAACATCGTTAAAGTAAAGGAGAAAATACTATGACAAAATTAAACATCTACCTCAATTTTGCGGGCAATACGGAAGAAGCGTTCGACTTTTATAAATCCGTTTTCGGCGGAGAGTTCAGTTCAGTTATCCGTTTCAAGGATATGCCGATGGAAGGTGTAAATATTCCGGAAGAAGACAAAAACAAATTAATGCACATCAGCTTGCCGGTTGGTGATGACAACGTGTTAATGGCAACCGATTCTCTTGAATCGCTCGGGATGGAATTGACGCAAGGCAACAATATTTACATTTCAGTCCATCCGGAAAGTAAAGTTGAGGCTGACAGGATATTTAACGCTCTTTCCGCTGGCGGCACGATAGAGATGCCTATCTCCGACCAGGTGTGGGGCGACTACTACGGCAGTTTTGAGGATAAGTTCGGAGTGCAGTGGATGGTGATTTACTCCTATCTGAAATGAGTAAATAATCAATATGGCAAAAGTCATTTTAGGAGTAACAATATCACTGGACGGGTTTGCCGAAGATAGCAATGGCAGCGTGGGCGCGTTGTATCCTGACCTCGATACGCTGCGGAATACCGAAGTCTTACAGGAATCCATACGCACTACCGGTTCTGTGGTGATGGCATGGAAAGAATATGCTATGGCGGAAGATCCTGATTGGTTTGCAGGTAATTATGAGTATCAAGTCCCAATATTTGTTTTTACGGATAAAGTACCCAAAAGGCAACCAAAGGAAACTGACAGGTTAACCTTTACTTTCGTTACAGACGGTATTAAAAGCGCAATCCGGCAAGCAAAAGCAGCCGCAGGCGACAAAAATGTTACAATTATAGGAAGTGCAGGCACAACTGCGCAATGTATAAGAGCAGGATTGGCTGATGAACTGCATATTGATATCATACCTGTATTTCTAAAAAGCGGTTTCCCGCCATTTGAAGATATAGGGAATAAATCAATCGAGGTGGAAAGAATAAAAGTGGTGGAACTTCCAGCCGGCCGGACACATATTAGATTCCGTTTTGTTAAATAGAATTTGCCGCCAAAAATTTTACATATGACTATAGCCAAAAAACAATTCAAAACCATAGACGAATATATCAGTACCTTTCCGAAAAATGTCCGGGATATTTTGGAAAAGCTAAGGCAGACAATTAAGAAATCGGCACCCGAGGCAGAAGAAACGATTAGTTATCAAATGCCCGCTTTCAAACTAAATGGCAAGAATTTAGTGTATTTCGCAGCGTTCAAAAATCATATTGGATTTTACCCGATTCCCTCTGGCATTGAAGCTTTCAAAAAAGAGTTGTCCCCGTATAAACAAGGAAAGGGCTCTGTCCAATTCCCGATAGAAAAGCCGATTCCATACGATTTAGTGAAAAAAATTGTTATATTTCGAGTGAATGAAAATCCAGAGAAAAATAGATAATGGATTTGCCGCCAAAGAAAAACCAGAGAGGGAATGACAATTTAAAATATGCCAGGTCAATCTGAACAGGAAGCCTTCAATGAACTTTCTTACTATACGCTATCTCACGGAGACCCGTCTTTTATTCACCAGTATATTGTTGACGCTTATGCGGCACAGCATGCGGATGAAAAGTCAAAACCGATTAAGGTAGCTTTTGCACTTATCGGCCTTTATTTGCATATTGAAAAGCATTATTCAGGCAAAGAAGTCCAGAAAGCTCATATGCGGTTAGCAAAAAAGAAAAGGCAGTGGCCCGTATTTGATTTACCTGCACATAGAGGCAATATCGGCGTTTCTGATGTGCTGCGTGCCGAGCCCGGACCTCCGCGGGATCGCGCCATAAATGAATGGTCGGCTTCTGTCTGGGAAGCATGGAGAGAAAGCCATGCAAAAGTTGCTGATTTAGTTCAGTCTAATTTATTTTCGAAACCGTAGTAGCGGAAGACGGTCAGACTTCCGATTACAATAAATTTAAGTATATTAACTGCAAGTAAGGTCAGGATTAGAATATTCTAACAGGATAAATAATTATTATTAATTTAGGAGAATATAAACAATGGTAGATTTCAGAGTTGTTGTTTCGGACAGCAAAAGCACACAGGCGTATCAGGTAGCCGTCACCGGCGCGGCAGTCAATAAACTGATTGGAAAGAATATCGGAGATGTTGTAAGCGGAGACGTTGCAGGTTTAGCAGGGTATACTCTTAAGATAACAGGCGGAACCGATAAAGACGGGTTTGCCATGCGGCCCGATTTACCCGGACCGGCAAGAAGAAAAATTCTTGTTGCCGGAGGCATCGGATATAAACCCAAGGCTGACGGGGTCAAGAAACGAAAAGCCATGCGCGGGAAGGAAATATCATCAGATATCGCCCAGATCAATACGGTTGTCGAAGAATACGGCCCGAAGCCTTTGAGCGAGATCTTCCCCAAGAAAGAGAAAACCGCAGAAGAAGCAGAAGAAGGCAAGAAAACAAAGGCAAGACCAAAAGCCAGGTAATCCAGAAGAAGTATAATTTTTATTTTCCTGGCGCTTTTGGATGTTTACCATTCTTTGCGTCCTGATATGAAAATCAACAACTAATTCGTACGAACTCGCCGGAGTTCGTATTAGTTCGCTGTTAATGTTCATTTTGTTGTTTTTCACTGGTATATATGAACCGTGGATTCATAGCTGACTCTGCAGTGGAAAATCCTTCGCTGCAAAGCACGCCAGGAGCGCAAAGTTACTTCAGGATGAAATTTAACATCAAAAGATTTTACACATATTGAAGGTCGAAAAGACCTTTTAGTTTTTTGACTGTAAAAAAAAAGAGAATCCGACAAGATTTTGTCGGATTTATGCCTTTAGTACCTGTTTGTTGTTATAACTGCAGGATACGCCATGTTCGCAGGCGCGTAGCTCTTCCCAGGCCTGCGTGATGATGCGAACCGAGCAATTACAATTTGCGTTTTTGCATTTCATGTTATCACATTATCTGGTCGATTATGGAGCGGCTGTTTCTGCCGGAGTTCCTGCTTGCAGGGATTCTCTCCTCGACCGGAGTGCTGCGGGGCATACTCTCGCCTTTCGGGCCCATTATCTGGGCTGAGTGGATACCGGTCATTATTGCCATGCAGCGGACTTTGCCTTCATACTCTTTCTTTACTCTTGCGCCCCAGATTACATTGGCGTGGGAGTCAAGTTCGTATGTCAATGAAGAGGCGATTGACTCTGCCTCATGAAGCGACATGTCTGTTCCGCCTGTGATATGCAGCAGGCAGCCTGTTGCGCCATTTGTGTCCACATCAAGCAGGGGGTGGTTCAATGCAGCTCTTACTACTTCTTTTGCCTTGTCCTGTCCTTTTGCTTCGCCGACGAGCATTACTGCAAGCCCGCCGCCTTTCATTATAGCCCTGACATCTGCATAGTCAAGATTGATCAATGACGGCTGTGTAATTGTCTCTGAAATACCTTTCACGGTCTCTGATATAAGCTGGTCCATTACCGAGAATGCCTGGTCAATCGGGAGGTTGGGCACATAATCAAGCAGCCTGTTGTTGTCAAGTACAATGACTGTATCAGCGGCTTTTCTCAATTCATCCAATCCTTCCTCGGCCTTGAACATCCTTGATCTCTCGACCTTGAACGGGCTTGTGACCATACCGATGACGATTGCACCCTGGTCTTTGGCGACCTGTGCAACTACTGGCGCTACGCCTGTTCCGGTTCCGCCGCCCATTCCTGCTGTTACAAATACGAGGTTAGCGTCCTTCAACACATCCTCGAGTGTTCCTCTTGCAAGTTCCGCGGCTCTTTTTCCGACTTCCGGAAACCCGCCTGCTCCAAGTCCCCTTGTTATTGATTTGCCTATCAGGATTTTCTTATCCGCCTGAGTGATGTCAAGGTGGATTTTATCAGTGTTAATCGCAATGGTTTCTGCGCCAGCAACGCCGATATTATAGAGACGGTTCACGGTGTTGTTGCCGCCGCCCCCGCATCCCACTACTACGATTTTTGGTGTTCCGAATTCCTCTACTTCTTCAGCTCCGCCTGTTGCGGCCTGTTTGAACAGTTGTTCTTTTTCTGCCATCTTAAGTGCGTCTTGTACGAATGATTCCATATTATATCCCCTCGGATTATTGTTCTTCTTTCAGGCGCAAGAACGTGTCAACATTCTTTGATTGCTCCTGAGCCTTCTCAAATAGCTGCATCCTTCCAACCAATTTTTCGCTTCTCTGATCGATTAAATCCCTGATAGCCGTCCTGATTGCTTCGCTTGCGGACGGAAATTCGCCGTATTCCACCAACATGTCGATCATTTTTAATTGCTGTTCCGGGAGCCTTAGTGTTACTCTTTGCATTTTGGTATCTCCCTGTGGGAGGTGTGTCACATGTATGCTATCTGTACGCCATGTGTCTGACACTATGTCTGACGCTAAGATATATAAATCTATCGTTATGGGTTTATTTAAAACAAGAATTTGCGCTCTGCTGCTTGATTTTGTGTTTTTCAGGGTAAAATAGCCCTGTTTCCACTGCAACTATGTTATGAAATTGACAGGGAAGGAGATGGGGTGGAACTGCGCCGTGATGGGAATAGTTTAATTCAGAAGGATTGTTAATTTTAATTTAAGTAAGATTTTTTTTGTTCAATATACCAAGAGCAACCGAAAAAGCCTCCGTAGCATCCTCTTTCGTAGCTTTTATAGTTCCATGAAGAATATTGTTCCTTCTTTTTTTCAACTTCATTAAGATATCATAATCGGTATCCGCCGTTACACCCTGGAGGTTCATCGCTTCAATAAGATAGTCGATACTCCATTGACTTGTGTTTGTTAACCTATCAAATCTTCCATCTGATATGCCTTTCTCTTGTAAAATCGTTTTCCATTTTTCTGCAAGATTTTTCTCGATAATCACCCAACTCATGAAAAAGGACTGCTTGTATTCAGATTCTGCAAGATGTGTATAAGACTCAAGAAATACTGGAATATAAAAGCGATGCCTGGGATCTTTCAAGTAAAGTTCTGCATCTTTAAGTGCTAAAGCTAATACATCAGAGGTGAGTTTTGATTTTCTTCGGAAAAAATAATTTTGTTGATACTGTTCATTCATTATCGAGGATCTTGGGGTCATGGCAATAGACCAATTACGAAATTGTTTCGTGGCAATGTCATACTGGAAATCTCCAACTTCGTGCTCTCTTATCACAAATGATACAGTCCCCCTAAGAAGAAGGGCCGCCACCAGTATATTAAGTAACTCCAGAGCCTCGTCTTTTCTTATCGCTTCTATACCCACAAATCCATTATGGGTTGCAATGAGATTTCGATTATTAATCTTTCCCTCGAAGACTACTGTACCTAATTTGGACATCCATATTATTCCTAGCAATCTTTCTGAAAATGGTATTCTTGGCGCTTTTCCAATATAAACAGGTGGAAATAGAAATGCTCCGTGCCATGTGTATTCTAAAGGTTCTAGAAATTTCGGTGGTTCAACTTTAGCTGTCTCTTCCTTCTGTCGCATTTTCTCATTTTCATAAACATTCTTAGCGTTTTGGATTATTCCATCAGCTATATTTGCAGCGCTGGCATTAGTGATATCTCCATAAAAGGTCCATACTCCAGATTTCTTCAAAAAATAATTTTTTAAACTAGGTATGTTTATGGAAGAAGGATGTGACTCGAATATGCACCTCTGAATGTCTCTAAGGATACTCATTAAACTTCTTTCAATTAAGGTTCTAACTATTGGCTCCTCAATTTCATCAAAAAATACTTGCTCATCCTTATCTAAAGGAGTATCCCAAACTGGATCTGCAATAATTTTCTCAAAAAGCTCGAAAGCCTCGTATGGTTTGATAGGTCCGTACTCCCATATTGTTTCATCACTTACGTTGGAAAGATGAAGAAAAAAAGTCTTAGTCAGTGGAGGATTATCAAAGGTAATGGAGAGTATTTGGCAGGGCTCAGTCAGATCGTCTAGGTTTGAAATATGTTTCTTTTCATCTTCAAATAATTTTTTATATCCACTGCGGAACTCCCGTATAAGAACCTTAAACCAATCTTCACGAGACATGTTTTGTATTAACTATCTCTTATCCCATTAAACTAATCCAGCAGTCCTTACAAAAAAAAGATTTAGAAGAAAAATTCTTAGAATTTCATTTCAATAAGATTTTTTGGCGGGTCATGGGACCAATTAATATTACACTTAACAATCAACGCATGCCTGTGTTTTTATATTCTCTCAACGAGATTGTCCAGCAGTTTTTTCAGGTCTTTTATATTCTGTTCATAAGATAGTGCAGAAAGGTAATCTTCATATGCCGGATGCTCATCTATTTTGCCCTGCTCAATCATTTTTTCAATCGCTTCAGGATTTTTTGCATTATACTTTTCAAGTATCTTTTTCAAAAAATCTTTTTCCTCTGAGATTTTAGATAAAATAAGAAATGTTTCAGTTTCCACACCTTTTATATATGGGCTGATTGTTGGCGATTGAGCGGCCGCGCTATGCATGAATTCACCTTTATTAGCAGTTAGTAAGTTTGAGTATATAAAAGATGACGCCGGATTTGGGGACACGCCCGCATCCGCCTGCAAGGCCGTACGTGGATACCAATTTCAATTGCGTTACCTTTATGTAATATGAACTGAATAAAGGGGAAGTCTGAATCATCTTTTTATGGTTCAACAAAACCGTAGCAAGCATCCGCTTGCGGCGTATGGTTAAAAACCGAACGCATTCTTGCGTGAGTCGGACCTTAACCGGTCTTACGGAGGGAACAAATGAAAAATAATTACAAAACAAACCCACAAATATTAGACCTTATATCAGGTCTAAAAAAACAGTCAAGGGAAAAGGAAGTGCCTCTCTGGCGGGATATTGCAACGAGGCTCGAGGCCCCGACAAGGAATTATCCTGAAGTCAATATCAGCAGGATAAACAGGCACACAAAAGAAAAAGATTTGATACTTGTCCCGGGAAAAGTGCTTGGTGCGGGTGAATTGAACCACCAGTTAACAGTGGCGGCAATGAGTTTTTCCGGAAGCGCAAAGAACAAAATAACAGCAGCAGGAGGTTCCTGTCTCACCATCGAAGAGCTCATGAGCAAGAACCCGGAAGGCTCCAGGGTAAGGATAATAGGGTGATAACATGACAGTAATAGATGCAAGCAATCTTATTCTGGGAAGAATGGCAAGTACAGTCGCACAGCGATTGTTAAAAGGTGAAGAAATCAATATCGTCAATGCAGAAAAAACAATCATTTCCGGCAGGAAAGATACTACATTAGACCGTTACAAAAAGTACGCTGCAAGAGGTTCACGCGAGTTCGGCCCCCGTTTCCCGAGGCGTCCTGACCAGATAGTATCAAGGACTATCCGCGGGATGATACCTCATACAAAGATGACAGGAAGGGAAGCATATAACAGACTGAGAGTTTATATTGGCGTTCCGCCTGAATTGAGTAAAGAACAGGCAGGTACACTCGAAGAAGCAAGTATCATGCGCCTCAGCACTGCTAATTATATGGTGCTTGGTGAATTGAGCAAGAGATTAGGGTCAAAATATTAGGAGTTTTGCATGAAAATCGTTAACTCATCAGGAAAAAGAAAAACCGCAATCGCCCGTGCAACAATACGGGAAGGAAAAGGACGCATACGGGTCAATAAGAAACCCATTGAAATCGTAGAACCTGAATTGATCAGGCTTAAAATGTCAGAACCGCTTGACTTTGCAAACAATGTTATTCCGACCGTGGACATCGATGTGGATGTACACGGAGGCGGCATCTTCGGCCAGGCAGGAGCTGTGCGAACGGCTATTGCCAGAGGTCTTGTAGAATGGACAAACGATATGGCATTGCGTGACGCAATGGCACAGTATGACAGAAGTCTGCTCGTAAATGACACGCGCTACATGCTGCCTAAGAAATTCGGCGGCCGCGGCGCAAGAAAGAGAAGACAGAAATCATACAGGTGAAACATGATACCGGTACGATGCTTTTCATGCGGTAAAGTCGTCTCAAGCGTTTGGGATGAATTCAAAAAACGAAGCGAAACTGAAGACGCAGGTAAAGTACTCGACGATCTCGGAATCGAACGATACTGCTGCAGGCGAATGCTGCTGACTCATGTAGAGTTGGTGGACCTGCTTGCACCGTACCAGTGAGGAGGGGTTGTAGGGTAGCCTGGTCCATCCTATGGCGTTCGGGACGCCGTGACTTGAGTTCAAATCTCAACAACCCCATTTTCTATAGGATCGGCAAAATGAATAGAACATGAACCACTCTCAGAGGGACTCTGGGAAAAAATACTTCGTATTTTAATACGAGGAATATAAAAAGTGCATTTATTAAACTTTCAGGTATTTGTTTTTGAGGTGACGTAGGTGAGTGAAACTAAATTAACACGATATGAGCGCGCCAGGATTATCGGCGCAAGGGCGCTCCAGATTTCGTTGGGCGCTCCGGTATTGATAGATATAGGAAGGGGCGAACCCATCGATATTGCAATGATGGAGTTGGAACAAGGCGTAATCCCCATTACAGTGAAAAGAACAGTAAAAACTACGAGAAAAGCAGCTTAAGGTGTGATTGAAATGGATAATGTCATTGATATCAAACAGGATGTAAAACAGGATACAGGTTATGAGTCTATTATTCCCCAGGATGAGTATCTCACAGCGGGAATTCATATAGGAACACAGCAAAAGACAAAAGAAATGATGCGGTTTGTATATCGCGTGAGGACGGATGGCTTATATGTCCTTGATATACAGGCGACAGACCAGCGGATACGGCTTGCAGCGAAATTGCTTGCAAAATACGACCCGCAAAAAATACTGGTAGTTTCGGCAAGGCAATATGGCCATTATCCTTCCGAGATGTTCGCAAAAGTGATAGGAGCAAGAGCGGTAACGGGCAGGTTCATTCCCGGAACTATGACAAACCCGAAGCTGCATTTATTCATAGAACCTGATATCCTTGTGGTGACAGACCCTTCGGGAGATATGCAGGCAGTGAATGAGGCGGTTAATATCGGTATACCGGTCATTGGTCTTTGCGATACCAACAATTCGACCACCAATGTAGATTTTGTCATCCCCACCAATAATAAGGGAAGAAAAGCCCTCGCGTTGATATACTGGCTCATGGCAAAAAAGACGCTTGAGGAAAGAGGAGATTCAATAACCCATACGGTAGCAGATTTCGAAGCTGAATTATAAAAGAATATGAGAGCACCCGCTGTCTCGGGGCAGTTTTACCCGCGCAGTAAAAACGACCTGAACCGGGAAATCAGCAGATGCTTTGAAGGTGTCCCGCCAGGCGAAAAATCGGTTCTCGGGGCTGTGGTGCCCCATGCCGGTTATATCTATTCGGGAAATACCGCAGCATACGTATATTCAGCATTGCCTGAAGCTGATACTTTCGTGCTTCTCGGGCCGAATCATACAGGATACGGCTCGCCTGTATCAGTTTCCGGCGAATCCTGGAGTACGCCGCTCGGCGAAGTCGGCTCGGACAGTGAATTCATCAAAGCGCTTCCGAAAAGAATAATCGACCTCGATGAGACAGCCCACAAATATGAGCATTCCATAGAAGTGCAGCTTCCTTTTTTGCAGCACAGGTTCAGGGATTTCAATATTGTACCAATCTGCATGGGAATGCAGGATGAGGAGACGGCGCAGGATGTGGGGTTGGAACTTGCCGAGGCGGTGCGGAAGGTCAAAAAGAAAATCGTAATAATAGCATCAAGCGATTTTACCCATTATAAACCTGATAAGATGGCGCGGGAAAATGATGCTTATTATATAAGCTCAATTATGGAATTCGATATCCCCGGATTTTACAGCAAATTATACGAGCGCAACGCCAGTGTCTGTGGGTATGGGCCGATCGCGGCTATGCTTACGGCAACGAAAAAGTTTGGGGCAAAAAAAGCCACCCTGCTCAAATACAGCACGAGCGGCGATACAACAGGGGATTTAGCTGCGGTTGTGGGGTATGCGGGGATTGTTGTGGAATAAAGCCTGTGTGTAATAATTTTTATATCTACCAAACGCATTAAGCCCTGTTGTGAAAACATGAAGTTTAAAATAGTTTTAGAGCCTGCTGAAGAAGGAGGTTATGTTGTATATGTTCCCGCCCTTCCAGGATGCATATCCGAAGGTGATACTAAAGAGGAGGCCATTAAGAATATCAAAGAGGCGATAGAACTTTATCTGGAGCCATCAAAAAAACTTGTTATGGGAAAGGGCGCTGAACTCGCTGAAATAGCGGTTTAACAGGTATTTATTTCATGAAGCTTCCAGTGGTTTCAGGTAAAGTAGTTATTAAAGCTCTGTCAAAGGTTGGGTTTGTTGCCGATAGGCAGCGGGGCAGCCATGTGTGTTTGGAAAAAATCTCTGGCTTTGATATCATAAGTCACAGTTCCCCTCCATAATCCGCTTAAAAAAGGAACGCTTGCAAGGATAATTAAAGATTCTGGATTGAGTGTTCATGAATTTGTTGAATTGTTATGAATAAGTTCATATGATTAAGATGCTTCATATTTTTCAAAATAAAAGTTCATTTAATTTTTAGCATGTCACTCGCTATCTTCGCATTCATGAGATAATCATCAACCGAAGCAAGTATCGTACCGACCTTATCCCCTTCGAACATAACCATAACAGAATCCCCATCGACGATGGATTTCATCTCAGAAACATTATCAGGCGCCAGTGATTGGGCAATGACACTTACAAGCTCCTCTGCTTTTTCGCTCTTCAAGGTCAATTTTCCTTTAATTCTCATCATGTCTTCAACTGCTTTTCGATAATAGAATCCACAATATCTATGAACTTCATCGCAGTCCCTTTTGGAATCGTAGCGCCGGAAGCTATGTCATGACCCCCGCCCATGCCTCCCACTGATGCCGATGCCTCGCGCATCGCTGCCGCAAGGTCAAGCCCTGCAGATACCAGTTTCCTTGTTCCCCGGGCAGAAATCTTAATCTTTCCCTCAACCTCGTTAAGTGTAATAAAGGGCTTATCCGGATAGAGATAACGGGTCATGGTGCCGGCGATGATTCCAGTTCCGCTTGAATCATCAAGAAGCACGTACCTGAAATTCCGTGCCGATTTGATTTGCGCCTGCGCCTTCTTTATTGTAGTGACCAGGTTTTTTTGGTTTTCACGGGTAATCGTCCTGGCTTCATCGACTACTGATGAATCCCGCATGCAAAGCGAAAGTGCCAGGCCAGCTTTCTCATCTTTTCCGCAGGCGTTCATGATATTCACAAAATCGTATACATTGGGCACAATTTCATAGTTCAGGGTGTAACAATCTCCGATAAGTGAATCGATAGCCGGCACATTGCCCTGCTTTGCAAGTTTAAGGATAATAGCCGAGGAGAGCTTAATCGACTGTTCTTCAGGAAGTTCAGCTAAACGTCCTTTTACTCCGAGTTTCTCAAGGAACTCCCTGATTTTGTCCCTGTCGCCTGTAATATCAAGATATGGTTCAAAGCCGTATTCCAGTAATTCCAGAACCGGGTCGTCGCCCATCCTGAGCCCTTTCCTGACAGTCACAGCCTTTTTTTCGATAGCTTCATCAAGGATGAATTTATTCCCGCCCTTCATTGGCTGCTTATCCCCGATTGCTCCGGCAAGCGCAAGCCCAGCAAGGTCGGTATTCTCACCCATCTTCCGCGCCACCATGTATGCTCCGCAGGCAGCGCAAAGTTCGGATGAACCGTCAATTCCAGCAAGGTGGGGGTTAAAATGAATATGGTCCAGTTTTCCCGTGGGTTTGTGGTGATCAATAATAATGGCTTTTTTTATCTTAGAAGTAAGTTCAACCTGCCCGCTTCCCATGTCGCACAGGATAACAGTGCCGTCGGATGTTTTTTCTATTAATTCGATTGTTGACTGGTCAAACTGGCTCACAATAGTGGCCTGGAAAATTATCCCGCTCCGGTGCAACGCATTGCACATGATACCGGCAGCGGTTAATCCGTCTGCATCGTTATGGGAAATCAGCCTTATTGTCTTATTTTCAAGTATAGCATCTGCTGCCTGCGAACTAAACTCCTCAAGCTCAACAAAGCTTTCCTTACCATCATTCATCGAGATTTTATCTTGAAATCAGCATCTCAGCTTTCTGGATGGAATAACTCCATTCTGCTGGAAGCACGCCTTCACGGTGATAATATTTTTGAAGTCTCCTGATCTTTGACTCCATATTATTAAGAGCCCGCTTGTTGTGCACATCCTTCGGGTTCCTGTCTATGTGTTTTTTAAGATCAAGGACATTTATTATCAGGTTATGAATATCCTCTGGTACCTTGGGAGCCACATTTTTTTCCTTGAGGACAGCCCCGATCTTTTTTCCGGTTACAAGACTGGAATCAGGGACGCCGTAACGGTCTCTCAAAGTCATGCCTATCTGGCTTCCGCTTTTTCCCTGCGATGCGAGCTGACCAACTAAAGTTTCAATCTCTTCCTTATTCGAATTTGACCACTTTGGGGGCTCGGTTCTGACTGGTCTTTTGGAACCTGCCTTTCCTTTTCTGCGTGTATGCATTTTTGCCATTTAATTTTCTCCGATTAACATTATTTCATTGTTTATAATAGCGAAGGCAATCCATAATGGAGATAGTATATTAAATAATTTCCTATACCTTTTTTTATACTCACTTCCAGAGAACTCATATCACCTTAAAATCAATACAAACATTATACTGGTAAGGGGCATAAGGCCTCACAATCCTCCGGTCAAGAGGTATTACCTGGAAATCAGCATGTTGTGCGATATTCCCAATTTTTTCCAATGTCCCTTCAAACAAATCATCCTCATGAGTAATGGCATATAAATGGATGATTCCGCCCTTTTTTATTATCCCTAATGCCGCATCAAGAAAATCGGTACTGCTATGCGGCAGGTTCATAATAATGCGGTCTGCATCCAGGATACCTCTAACCTCCTCCCGTGCGTCACCCTCCCTTATCTCAACATTATTTACCTTATTAAGACGCACGTTTTCCCTGAGGTATTTAATTGCGACCGGATTCTTATCTATTGCAATCACCTGCGACGAAGGGAATTTTTTTGCAATCAGGATGGAAAAAGGTCCCACGCCTGCAAACATATCCACGACTTTATCGCGGTCTTTAACCTGGTCTGCAATCCTCATCCTTTCAGTCGAAAGCCGCGGAGTGAAATAGACCCTGGCAACATCGAGAAGGTATCTGCAGCCGTTTTCCCTGTATAGGGTTTCAGTTCTTTTTTCACCTGCCAGGAATGAAAACTTTCTTGTCCTGTATTCACCTTCAATTGGGCTCTCAGCCTGGAGAACCGTTCTTATTTTGTTGGATTTTATGAGGATATCTGCCATTCCATGCGCATCGCTTTCGTGTTGGTCGATAATGGCAATATCTCCAAGTATCTCATAAGCACCGACAATTCCCGCTAAAGGCTCTTGTTTTTGTAATATTTCAAAATCATCCTTTGAAAGTTCCCCGAATCCTTCAACATGCATGAGGACAGGGATTAGAAGGTCTTTGTCATCCTGTTTTATTTTAAGGTTCTTATCGACTGCCCCGAGCCCGATAAGTTTTTGCCTTGTAATTTCACCTGATTTCTTCGGGACTCTGACGCACAGGGATTCCATATCTTTCCAGTATGAAATTAAATAAATTCACCTGTAAAAATCGTTTGAAGCAATAAAATAGTCATTATTACTCCAGCCAGTATTGCGGCATACCCCATAAAGCTGCCAATTGCGACGCCAATGTCAATTATTTTCTTGTCAATGTTCATCAATCAATTTAGGCTTACATGCAGTTTATAGGTTTCTATGGCAAGACTTACAAGTATTGCGTTCATATAACGGATTATGCTTACCTTTATCGGACTTGGATTATATGACGAAAAAGACATTACGGTAAAAGGATTGGAGGCCGTAAAGAAAGCAGATATTATTTATGCCGAATTCTACACCTCAAGCCTCATGGGCACTAATCTTGAAAAAATCGAGAAATTTTACGGAAGGAAAGTGACCGTGTTAACAAGAGAAGATGTTGAGAATAATCCCGCCTGGCTTAGAGAGGCAATAGAAAAAAATGTTGTATTCTTAACAGGCGGCGATGCCATGGTCGCAACTACACATATTGACCTTCGCCTCCGCGCAAAGGATCTGGGTATAACCACAGCGATTATCCATGCCCCGTCGATATCATCCTCAGTTTGCGGATTGACAGGCTTACAGAATTACAGGTTCGGCAAATCTACAACCATCCCGTTCCCGTATTCCCGCGGTGAAAAAATCATCATATCCGAGGCGCCGTACGACACAATCAAAATGAACAAGAAAAATGACCTGCATTCGCTTGTTTTTCTCGATATCAATATGGAGAAAGGGTTTATGGATATAAGAAAAGCTGCTTCGCTTTTGCTGGAAATGGAAAGGCAGCGGGGTGAGGGAGTGCTTGTAAATACGCTTGCGGTTGGCGTTTCAAGAGCAGGGTCAGAATCGCCGACAGTTCATGCCGATTATCTTGAAAAAATAAAAGATTATGATTTCGGGGCGCCGCTGCATATTTTGATAATACCCGCAAGCCTGCATTTTATTGAAGCCGAAGCTCTTGTTAAGTTTTGCGGAGCACCGCAGGAAATAATAAAATAAAAAAGGGAAAGAGGATTTAAATTATTTCAATTTTCTTTTTTCTTTAGCAAGTTTCTTTTTGGCTTCACCGCTGCCGGCTCCCGCCATTTTTTCAAGTTCTGCAATCTTTTCCTTGCGTTCACGCTCTCTCTTTTCCATCATCTTTTTAGACATTGCCATGAACCATATTTTTGGTTGTGAAAGTATATAAAATAATCCATTCAAAGCGAGAGGTTTCGCAGAACATCAGATGATACCGCGGTTCCGGTGCAGTTTCCAAGCGCCACCGAGGAGAGAAGCCCTATGACTTTCCCTTCCTGCAAGACGGGTGAACCGCTGTCGCCGGGCTGGGGCATGTCCGAGCAGGGAAATTGCAGGTAGAGGAGCGAGGCTCCGGCGCGTATGACCATGCACGTGATAGTGTGATGCTCATTGACAAGCAGCGCCTCTTCCATTACGGCGGCGCTTCCAAGTTCGGTGACCCCGGCTTTGCATCCTGAAGGAAGCTCGATGAGCGCCACATCATAATCTTCCATGAATTTACGTACAACCCCCTCAGCGCTTTCAACCTGTACATGGCTTCCCATGTCTGTTTTATGAAATATGTGAGACGCTGCGGCTATATATCGGCGGTCTTTAATCTGGATTACGGCGCCGATGACGCAGCGATAGCCTTTGAAAAGAAATGTGCCGCCGGATTTTATCATAGTTCCCGGTATTATTTTTTATGTTGTTGACCCTTATTTTTTCCAGCCATCGCGCCAGATATATCAACAGCCCTGCGTGCAACCTCAATAGCATCTTTTCCCAGAAGCCTTATCATCGCCTCCTTCCCGACACCCCCCTTATCATAAATGACATCCGGAACCCTGCCATCCTTCTTTATAACTTCAGCCACTCCCCATTCCATAGTTGAAACACCTTCTGGTTCGTCTTCCCGCGAGAACGACGCGATGCGCAATCCAAGCTCTTTACATGCCGCAAGCACTTCCCTGGAATAGCGGATATTCATCGCTGCTCTCATTGAGCTGTCAAACTGCATCGCTGTCAAAACTATTCTTGCGATATGGCTGCTTGCGCCGAATGCGACGCATCCAACAGCGTGAGGTGAGCCTTTTAACCTCACCATCCTTCCTGAGACGGCAGCAACATCCGAAACCTGAGATGCATTTGGTATTCCCATTGCGATATTGCATCCGACTTCAGGGATAAGTCCGGCTGCCATTTTATCTTCAATTTGCCCGGCAGCTTCCTCTACATTCTTCAGTACGTTGTATCTTTCAGATTCCGCAAGCAAATGCCCGAGCTGGTTCACAGGCGCAGCGCCGCCGCCAATTTTTTCACCTGCGGTTATTGCGTGTTCAACAAATTTCTTGGCGCTTCGGGCGGCTTCAATAAGAGGTGTTCCTCTGGCAAGCTCTGCCGTGAGCGCGGCTGAGTGCGTGCAGCCGGAACCGTGGGTGCCTCCTTTTAATAATTCTCCTTCGATATGTGTGAATGCGTCATCTGCAAAAAGGACATCGGTTCCCTTAAGATGTCCTCCTGTTACTATTACTGCTTTTGCGCCGAGTTCATGGATTTTCCTGGCGGCTTTTTCAGCGCCCTTTAAATCCATAATTTTTAAGCCGGATAACCGCTCTGCTTCTGAAATGTTTGGTGTAATTACCGAGGCAAGAGGCAAGAGTTCTTCAATTAAAACAGCAACTGCCTCGTCCCTGAGCAGTCTTCCCCCGGCCTCTGCAGCCATCACAGGATCGATGACGAGCGGAAGTTTATGCTTTTTTATTAAACTGGCGACAGCTCTCACAATATCAGGCGAAGACAGCATCCCGGTTTTAACATAGTCTATCCTGATATCGCTGACCACAGCGTCGAACTGCTCCTTAATGAACTCCACCGGAATATCAAACGAATTCAGGACGCCTATGGTGTTCTGGGCAGTAACCGAGGTAATCACACAGGTTCCATGAACACCCAGCGCTGCAAAGGTCTTCAAATCCGCTGCTACACCTGCGCCCCCGCCAGAGTCCACACCTGCAATTGTTAATACTGTTTTCATCCTGCAAATAATGGTCAGCATATATTATAATAGTTCCAGTTAAAATGAAGTGAGCATCTATGTTTGAACACATAAAAGCCTGGAATACCGAATATAAAAGAAGTATATGGAAAGGACATTATTCACTTGGGCTTCTTGATCCCTGCTGTAAAACAGGGCGTTTGCTGGATGCAGGCTGCGGGAGTGGAAAGTATGCCATACCTTTGAGGATGCGCGGGTTTGATGTGGTTGCTGTGGATGTATCCCCAAGTGCTTTAAAGATGGCAGGAAAAAGCATCGTAAGCCGGAAACTTGATATCGAACTTCTGGCTGCAAATGTTTACCAGATGCCTTTTTCGAATTCGTCTTTTGATGTTATCTGGTGTTACGGCGTCTTGCAGCATCTTTTATTGAAAGAGAGAGAAGCTGCGATAAGCGAGTTCTGGCGGCTCTTGAAAAATGGGGGGCTGTTGTTTATCGAGGTGCTTGGCGAAAAGGATATGCGCTTTGGTGGCAGCGAGGTGGAGCACAATACCTTTTCCAGGAAAAATGGGATTGTATATCACTATTTTAGCAGGAGTGAATTGGAGGAGCTGCTGGGGAAGTTTTCATGTAATATTGTTGAGTCACGCAAAGAAAAGAGGTTTAAAGGGAAAATTTATATGAGGCATATGATTTCGGCGGTTGTGGAAAAGAATAAAATCTGAAGGACTGATGTTAGGATGCCTGATGGGCGGCTGTACCAGTAACGAGGTCTGGATAATTTTTTGTATCCACCATATGAGACATCTATTTTATACCTTTTTTATCTTCGGCCTAACAGCAATTAACCACCCTATGAATGTTGTTACTGACACAAAGTAAATAATCACTGCAAAAGAAAATATAAGAAAGTTGCCCTCTGTTATTCCAACAAGCAATGTAATTAGCATTGTAATTAGCATTGTAATTAGCATTACAACAGCCAATATAATAGGTTGATTATAAATCGGAATAGCAATACCAATTATAATAGCCACTATAATTCCAATAACCGCCCCTATGATACTTCGTATTATTCTTTTAGAAATTATGTAGAGAATCAAAAAAGAGATGACCAAAGATATTAATGGAACTATTATAAACATTATGGCTATTTGTACCATTCCCTCGGCGTCATTTCCCATATCGTTTACCTGCGCTCCTTGATTTATTGCCATTATCATTGATGTTATTGTCATTATTAAACTACTCCGTTATATCGACTTTCTTGAATATTAAAATTCTTAATTTAATAATCATTGCCACCTTGAATCCGGTAAATACTGCTTATTTAATATATTTTTCGGAATGATTTAAAAGTTGGAGGTTTTTCGGGGCGCGGCTAATTTTTAGCAATTCATGAGATGTTCTGAATTCTATCGTCTCATGAGAGCGTGATGGCTCTTGAAAAATGGGGGGCTGTTGTTTATCGAGGTGCTTGGGGAAGAGGATATGCGCTTTGGTGGCAGCGAGGTGGAGCACAATACTTTTTCCAGGAAGAATGGCATTGTGTATCACTATTTTAGCAGGAGTGAATTGGAGGAGCTGTTGGAGAAGTTTTCGTGTAATATTGTTGAATCACGCAAAGAAAAGAGGTTCAAGGGGAAAAATTATATGAGGCATATGATTTCTGGAGTGGCTGAAAAATGTCCCTGCTGAACTTTCAGAATGCAATTCTCCCGATGCTTCTTTTGCGCTAATCCCTTTTGCGTGCTCCATTTAGGGCGGGGAGGCAGTCGTGGGGAAGATGCTGACGGAGTAGTTGCATCGAACATAAACCGCGGGATTTGTAGTGATACAAAATTTCACTTTCACTCCGCTCTCCCAACCTTTTTAACTACGGATGATATTTAAAAATATGCAAGAAAATCTTCAAAAGAGAGATAAATATGGACTCAAAAGACGCTCTGGTCGTTTTCAAGGGAACTAAAATAAGACGGATATGGCATGATGAACAGTGGTTTTTTTCGGTTGTTGACATAGTGGCAGTTTTAACTGAAAGTGCAAATCCCAATAATTACTGGAAAGTACTGAAACATAGAGAGCCTCAGTTAGTTACAATTTGTAACCAACTGAAATTGCCATCAGCAGACGGTAAATATTATAACACTGACTGTGTAAATACACAGAATGCGTTCAGGCTGGTCCAATCAATTCCATCCCCAAAAGCAGAACCGTTCAAACAGTGGCTTGCGAAAGTTGGCTATGAACGTGTGCAAGAGATAGATAATCCTGAATTAGCCCAGGAAAGGATGAAACAACTGTATGAACAGAAAGGCTATTCTCAGGAGTGGATCGAGAAACGCTTAAGAGGCATAGCCATACGTCAGGAATTGACAGACGAATGGAAGGAAAGAGACATAGACCAGAATCTGGAATATGCCATACTCACCAACGAAATATCAAAAGCAACATTTGGAAAAACTGTTGATGAACATAAGAATTACAAGAACCTGAAAAAAGAGAACCTGAGAGACCACATGACAGATCTTGAGCTTATTTTCACAATGCTTGGAGAAAAAGTAACTACTGAGATAACAAAAAGCAAAGATGCAAGGAATTTCCCTGAATGCAAAACAGCAGCAAGAGACGGTGGCGGAGTAGCTGGAAATGCAAGGCGTGATGCAGAAAAGAAGATTGGAAAGCCGGTAGTATCAAAAGAAAATTATCTAATTGAACCTGAAAAATTGAAACGAAAACGATTGCAATGATGCTGTTGAAACATTATGATCGCAACTCTCGTCAGCTTGAAGCCGTACTAATGCGCGCAGGTGGACAGGCGAGAAGCTGGCGGTTGTGAAATTGCTCAGGAAACCTTGATTTTCTGCCGTCTCTCTTGCAACAAATCTATAAAATCATCCTTATCATCAAACTTCTTTAGCTCTTTATCATCTATAAGCACAGTTTTCTCAATATTTTTCGTTTTACTGACCCCATGAACTATCAACAGCGACTGTGTTCCTGCAACTTCCGAGATGCTGCTCATAAGATGCGCCTTCTTGACAATTGTTCTTGTGTAATCGCCGACTCCTGTTAAAATAGTTGAATTCTCATCCTTCCGGTTTGAAGTCTGCGAAACCGCATCAAACGGAGCCTGCGAAATAGGCATTACATCAAATCCCATATTTTCAAGGATAGAAAAAACATTCGAATACTGTTTTACAGCCGTTTCCTGTTTCTGGTTTTCACTGGAATGAAGCTTTTCGAATATATCAACCGAAACAGTAAAACCCCTGTCCAGTACTTCTTCAAGCTTGATTGCAACATCAACGCTTGCAGCCATTTCGCCATCTTCATACTTGCTTATGGTTCTTCTTGAAACCCCGAGCAGCGATGCAAGCGCCCCGAGGGATATATTCTTTTTTATGCGCTCCTGTTTCAGGATGAAACCGTCAAGATTAACATAAAGGCCGCCGTGCTCTGCATAAATCAATGGCGGCATTTCTTCTACGAAATAATCCTGCATTGTGCTGATATTGATTGCCGGAATTCCATACCTGAAATAAACAACGCCGCCTTCAAGCGAATGATCGCGGGTTTTTTCACCGATTACGATCGGGTAACCGTGCAGGTGCCTGGAAAGGAACTGCATTTCCTTGGTTGTTTCCTCATTCAAGCCGTCGATGTTAGAAATGATTTTAATCAGGAGTAATAAGTTATTCCGCCTGGCTGCGATATCAAAACTTCTCGGGCGGGTATCGCATCGTTCGGAAATGATGAAGCCGGCCTTGCCAAGAATTGAAACGGCCTCGTTTATCAGCAACTCCTTATTCATAAAATTTTGAATGATTCTACGTCTATATAAATACCTATGGTGCCAATATTTATTATGCAAAGGGTTAGTGTAGCATTTTGTGATTATCGGAATCGATGATACGGATTCAAAAGAGAGCATGTGCACAACATACCTGGCAGCCGTGCTCATCGAAAAATTAAAGGAATACGGCAGGATAAATGATTATCCACTGCTCATCCGGCTCAATCCGAACATCATTTACAAAACACGCGGCAATGCGGCTCTTGCGATTTCTCCTGAACTTGAAAGGAGCGAAGATGCAAAAGTTGTCAGAGAGCTTGTAACCGAAACCGTTCGGAACATGGCAGTTTTTTCTGAGGAAAACACCAATCCCGGGGTCGTTTTTATTGAAGAAGTAACTGAAAAGATGCGGGAAGAGCTTGCTGTATTCTCCATGCGCGCAGTCCGGGATGTCCTTGAAATCGAGGAAGCTGTGGAGATACTAAAGCGGCACAATATAAGCCATAAAGGATTCAAGAATAAGAGGGGCTTAATCGGAGCGCTCGCCGCCTCTGGATTTGCGTTGTGCGGCCTTCCCGATTTCACTTATGAATTAATCGCATACAGGGAAAAGGAAAGATGGGGGACGCTGCGGGATATAAACGAAGAATCCGTATATGCGGCCGATGCAGCCACCCGCCCGGATACATGGGACACGGTGGATTATGAAAATAAGCGAGTGGTGTTTGCTCCACATTCACCCGACCCAATTCTTTTCGGAATACGCGGCAACAGTGAAGATGCTGTAAGACGCGCTTTCTCGATGATAAAAAGCGAGCCTGTTGAGAGATATGTGGTCTATAAGACAAACCAGAATACGGATATGCATCTGATGCCGGCAAAAATCAACGAGGTTCTGGATAATCGTTCTTACATATTAAACGGAAAAGTCAAAAGCGCCCCGAAAATCATCACCGGAGGTCATGTTATTTTCGAACTGGAAGATGACGGGAAAGATAACAGGGCAGTTATTGAATGCGCTGCTTTTGAACCCACAAAAGGCTTCAGGCGCATTATCAGGGAGCTTCGGCCGCATGATGAAGTAACGGTTTTCGGAAGTGTCAAGGATAAGACCTTGAACATTGAGAAAATCAACATAAATTCTCTCAATATTCACGAATTGAGAAACCCCATCTGCTGCGGCAAACGCATGAAATCCATGGGAAAAAACCAGGGTTACAGGTGCGAGAAATGCGGTTCTGTCAAAAAAGAGCAGGTGCTTGAAATATTACAGAGAAATATTTCGGAGGGATTCTATGAAGTTCCCCCATGCGCCCGGCGCCATCTTTCAAAACCACTCATCAGATATCGATAGACTGCGGCGGCATTCTCTTGTGTTCGTTTGATGAGATCCGTGCTGCCAGCCGGTCAACTATTTCGGGAGGGAATTTTTTCTTAACCAGAGACGCATCCTTATTTTCATCAACCAACATGGCGAGTATCCGGTCTGCCATCTCGTAGGATACACCGAGTTCGCTCTCGTCTGTCTGCCCCGGCCATAGGCCGGCTGTGGGTGTCTTGTTAATGATTTTCGCGTCTACGCCCATGTGCCGGGCAAGTTCCCGGACGTGTGTTTTATAGAGACCTCCGATAGGTTCTATATCCACGCCGCCGTCGCCGTATTTTGTGAAATAACCAAGCAGAAGCTCTGTTTTATTCCCTGTTCCCACGACCATGCGGTGCATGAGATTTGCATGATAATAGAGTATGCACATTCTCGTTCTTGCTTTCAGGTTCCCGTTTGGTGTTTTTGCGGCGCTGTCAAACCCGGGAATGGCAGATGAAAAAGTCTGCAAAACCGAAGATATTTCAATGACATTATGCTCAATCCCCAAAACCCGCGCGACTTCCAGCGCGTCATCCAGATCCTGTTTTGATGTAACGCCACTCTCAGGCAGCATAAGACCAAGCACGTTATCAGGGCCAAGCGCTTCAACCGTGAGATAAGCTGTCAAGGTTGAGTCGATTCCCCCGCTTAAACCGATAACCGCCCCCTGCGCCCCCGACTCCCTGATCTTTGATTTTATGAAAGTGACAATTTTATCTTTTATTGCAGGATAACTCTGGTTCATGTATTTTTAATGAAATTCCCACTTATTAAAATATTACTTTCACCCCGCTCTGGGAAGGTTTATATGTTCCCGGGATAAGGTAGAATCTGCCTCTCAAATAAAAAATTCAAACAAGAGGCTTGAGGAAAGATATGAAACAAATAGCAAAACAAATCGAAGCCCGATTCATGGAACTGGGCGTTAAAGTTGAGACAAGTGAAATAGAATCAAGTTTGGACCAGTTGATAAATAAATTCAAGGTCCCTCCTGAAGAAGCACGCAGAAACGTGATAAACTCTTTCTTAAAGAAACATAATGTTCCCAAGAGTGAATTTTTCGCTCCGCGTGAAACTCCGAAGGTGATGGTATCCGATATAAAAGAGGATGGGAAATGGGTAACTGTGCGTGGTAAAGTCGTACAGTTGTGGGAAGTTAACCAGGAATCCATCTCACAGGTTGGATTGTTTGGAGACGAGTCAGGCACAATTAAATTCACAAAATGGGTAAAAGCGGCGCTGCCGGCTGTGGAGGAAGGCAAGAACTACATATTCAAGAATGTAGCGACTTCCGAGTGGCAGGGACAGTTCAGCATCAAACTCAATAAGACAAGCGAGATAATCCCGGTTGCAGAGGAAATCGAGGTAGGCTCAACTCCAACAGAATTCAGCGGCGCAATCGTGGATATCCAGAGCGGCTCAGGTCTTATCAAACGCTGCCCTGAATGCAACAGGGCGCTCGTGAAAGGCGCATGCGGCGAACACGGGAAGGTTGAAGGAATATACGACCTGCGCGTAAAAGCGGTCATGGACGACGGCGAGAAAGTGCAGGACATCCTGCTTAACAGGGAAGTTACAGAGGCTCTTACAGGCATCACCCTTGAGAAAGCAAAGGAGATGGCAACGGAGGCACTTGACCAGGCTGTTGTGCTTGATATGATAAAGAGCAAGCTTGTAGGCAGGTATTATGTGGTAAGCGGCGCCAAGCTTGACAGATTCATACTCGTAGATTCAATAAAACCGGATATCAAGCCGATAGAAGAAGAAATTAAGAGGTTACTGGCAGCATCTGCCGCGCCGATTGCCCAGGAGGCGTAATCATGGCAGATAATAATGGTTTCACAAGGGAAGTAGCGCACCGCATATTCGCAGCAGAATTAAAAGAATCAAATCTCCAATCAAAAGAAGGACAAGACCAGTATTCACCGCAGTACCTCATCACACCGACCGGGGCAAAATGCAACCGCGTATTCATCGTGGGCACGCTCACCGAGAAGGAAGACGTAGGCACGGATAGCGAGTTCTGGCGCGGGCGCATCGTTGACCCCACAGGCGCGTTCTTCGTGACCGCGGGGCAGTACCAGCCCGAAGCAGCGCAGGTGCTTGCAAAGACAGCGCCGCCTGAGTTCATTGCTGTCATAGGAAAGCCGACAACATTTACGACCAAGGAAGGAAATGTGCTTACCTCCATCAGGGCTGAGTCCATGCATGTCGTGGACGCTGCCACGCGGGACAGGTGGGTTGTGGATGCTGCGATGCATACCACGAAGAGGCTTGAGAAGCTTGCGGGCAGCGCGCCGGAAGCTTTGAAGGCTAAGGAGCATTACAATACGAATACGGATGCGTATCGCGCGATGGTGGCGCAGGCGCTGGAGTCGGTGAGGGCACGATAGTGCCCTTATTTTCGAAGGTTGCATGAAATTACTGAGGCAGTAATATGTTCATCGACAGGGCAGATATAGTATTGAAGCTTCCAAAAGAAATACTCAACTTTAATCAATACAAGGAAGTTTTTGAAACTATTAGAGCTCTAATAGGAAAAAGTGATGATCCTGAGGAATTTTTGAGGCGCTTACGCATACTTCAATATTTTGAAGATGGCCATTATGAACAGAGGTATCATACAAAAAGACAAGTGGCTGAGACTTTAGGCATCGATGAGATTCACCTAAGAGAGGCATTTACGGATTTCCAGCATCATGAAATACTTGTTCCCAACTCAAGCGGTAGCGCTTATAGATTGCATGATAAAGCAGCTATGTACCTTATGTACTTGAAAGGATTTTTTGTTGAGCAGAGAGCATCATCCTCTCCTAAAATACAATTTATCAGATTAGATAAGTTGGCCGATACTATTGGAATTCACGATAGTAGTCGAAAACTCCTTTATAGAGTATACTTTGATGCTTTAGACTCTATTCGAGAATTTAACGAAAAGACTCAAACGAAGGCTGTTATAAAGAAAAAGGATGAACGCTTGGATTTCTTCTTAGAATTGCAACCGAGAGTTCATGAAAAATTGGCCGAAGATTTCGGATATCACCAAGCAAACATTTTTTTCTTAAACCATATTGCCTTGGATAGTGCAACCGCTATATTAAAAAGCGGAATCGAAGCCACAAAACGCAGCGATTCGAGCAGTATTAAAAGAAATCTTGATCCATTGATAGTTGAAGATTATATAAAGCGTGTACCTTCAGAGGTCATACTTGCCCTAGCCCGATTCCCCAGCGAGCCTGTTGGGATACCCTCTGGTAAAGAACAAGGAGCTGTTAACGCTTATTTACGGTTGTTTCAGGAGATCTCCGAGAAAACTGAACTAGAGGAGCTGCCCCCTACGAGAAGCGAAGAGATAGCCCTTTTGATAGGTGCAAGACCTCCACCGATACCCCCTAATGTTGAAGAGTTAGCTCTTGCTTTTTATACCAGCATTCAAGAATATCTTCCTACTAATTTATTGTCCCTTATATCAGGGCCAAGCTTAGAGGAGGCATTATCGAAATGGTATTTCCTTGCTATTATAGCAAAGAAAAATATGATTACTTTTGAGTCTGGAACTATAAAAGAGATTAAAGGAGAGCAGTATGCCTTTATTGAAGATGTGGAAGTGGTACCATTATCGACCTAACTGATGCTGAGCGCGAAATAGTTTATCAGATGTTAACAACACCGCATCATAGTGCGAAAGCTTTGGATTTCAGGCGTAAAGGTCTTGATTTTGATTTAAATACAGCAAGAATCCAGCAATTTTTTGGTGAGTTGGGTTTTGATGTTAAAACAAGAACATGGAGAGGCTCAGCAGATCATAGTATCACTGTAGTTCAAAGACGGAGAGAAGGTAATGAAGCAACTGATTTTGGATTCACAGAGCTTGAAAAAGCAATTTATGTAGTTTGTGTTATTTTGAAGGATCAGCAAGGAAGCTCCATTACTGAGGATTTGATAATAGAGCATCTAGCTCGAAAGAAAGATGAAGTTCATCGCCTAGTTATTAAAAATAAGGATATTGACCCGACGTTAGTCCGTTTAGAAGAGCGTGGTATTCTCATAAAAACAGGAGATAGAGAATATGATAAGGGATGGAACTGGGATGTTTTCTTTGAACCTAATATAATATTAGGTCTTTTGGAAAAAGCTATTGAATACGACCAAAAATATCGACCTCAGATACAATCTAAGATTTCAGAGCCAAACGAGGAGAATAATACTAATGAAACTATCAAGAATTGAGATCGATAACCTTTATTCATATAGATCTTATACAGTTAAAGTTCGTGATGGTCTTTTCAATGTGTGGGGATTAAATGGTCAAGGGAAAACAAATCTTCAATTAGCTATGAGGTTAGGTCTTGGTTGGTCTCCAGCAACAAGTTCGGAGGAACCTTTAGAAAATACGATACATATAGATGGAGAGCAAGCTCGTATTACTCTAGTTTTCGATAATTCAGATGATGCTTTTAAGGGGTACCCTGGGGAAATTATTGTAGAAAGACGAATCATTCGAGGAGATTCAAAGCCTCGAATGAAATTATCTACTATTAAGGGCGAATTAATTACTAGAACCCAATCCGAAATTTGGGAAAAATTTTCAAAACTTGGTTATGATCCAGATGATCCAGGAATTTTTATAGAACAAGGTGATTTACGTTCATTTTATGCAATTTCTCCTTCATCATTATTAGAAAGATGCATAGGACTAGCAGGTCTTAGAGAAGTTAATGAAAAAGTAAAACTAACCGGACGAACTTTTAGCCAAATTGAAAACACCAAAAAAGAGAGGCAACAAAAAATTCTAAATATGGAGAGTGAACTTGAACAATACAAAAG
>JBAVMS010000019.1:0-77024 GCA_049690315.1 Candidatus Methanoperedens sp. | reverse complement strand
TTTAACCTTATGAGCCGCAGCAACCCCTGTGAATTGAGTATCTCAAGCCAGCTCTTGCCGTCTTGGTGGAAGGCGAGGTCGTGGTTTCCCTCGATGGCATAGACCGCAGTGGCAGGGCTTTTCGCTTTCAGTTCTGCGAGCACCTTATATGCCTGCTCGTACGTGGGTGCGTTTATATTCCGCTTGTGGAACAGGTCGCCTGAGATGAGGATGAACTCGACTTTGTGGTCGATAGCATACCGGATTACTGTTTGGAAGGCGTGGGCGTAGTCGCGGAAGCGCTCGATGAGTCCGTATTGGGCATAGCCGAGGTGGAAGTCGCTCGCGTGCAGGAAGTTCATGGATTGTTAATAGGTTGTTCGGGTTAAAAATTGTTGTGAGAGCGGGGTGAAAGTAAAAAAGAAGCTTAGCCTTTCCTACCCGCGCGCGGCGGGTGGTGTGGATGCGTTTGGATTTGCAGAGAGCGCCGATGGATTATATATATCATAATATACTTATGCGCTTTGCTTTCTTTGAGTCATTTACTGTAGATTCATAAGCAGTGAACGGATTTTACCTTATCCAATTCTCCTTTTCTGACTTTCGGAAAAGTTATTAAAGTTTGAAATCAGTGTTACTATTGTAATATCAGGATGAATTAAAATGTCCACATCAGCGATAGCAAATAAACTTCCTGCAGACATACTGAAGGAGATAGAGTATTGGTCTAAAAAAGAAAAAACTGATACCAACTCATTCATAGTCCGGCTTATAGACGAGGGGCTGCACGAATGGAAAATACATAAAGTGCTCAGGATGTACAAAAATCAGGAAATAACGCTCTGGAAAGCCGCTGAGATTGCCGGCGTCTCTCTGGCTGAACTGCTCTCGGAGTTGCCAAAGCAGAAAATAGTCTTTCAATATGACATGGAAGAGCTAAAAGAAGACTTAGAATATGCCCGTCGTAAGTGATGCAAGTCCACTCCTTCTGCTTGCGAAAATAGGAAAGCTCGACCTGTTGAAAGAGCTGTATCAGGAGATAGTAATTCCTTTACAGGTCAGGAATGAAGTTGTGGAAAATAATGATAAAGCATCTTCTCTCATACTCTCCGGGATTGAAAACGGCTGGATAAAACAGAAAGATGAAGAAATTTCTCCAGAAATTAAGAGTTTAGGCGAGAAATTGGGTTTGCACAAAGGGGAGACAGCGGCTCTTAGTGTCGCAAAGCGTCTGGATATTAAGGAAATTCTAGCAGATGATAAATTGGCGAGGATTGCTGCCAGAATTTTAGGCTTGAAGGCTATCGGATGTCTGGGTGTTATGATGAAAGCGTATGAAAACGGTATTGTTACACGAAGCGATGCTATTGATTCGATACAAAAACTTGTTAAAGCCGGACTGTGGGTTTCTCCAGAAGTATTAACTGAGGTTTTTAAATCTCTGGAAGAGCGTTAATGCCGTAGTTTTCGCGTGGTTGCGTTGATTTTTGAATGTCATGCGCTTACAAAAGCCTTTATACGCACAAACAACTATTTTCAGTTCATGAACAACAGGGAACTGGCTGGTACATTCATTTTCGTTGGCGCAGTGCAATTCGTAATAGGAATGATTCTTGCAGAAATTTTCTATCCCGGGTACAACGTTTCCGGGAACTACATAAGCGACCTGGGGGCTACGTATCAGCCCTCTGCTTTTATCTTTAACACATCCGTCATTATTCTTGGCATACTTATCATTCTGAGTGCATATTTCATCTGGAACGAATTCCAAAATTATTTGATATCCATATTGATCGGCCTTTCGGGGGTGGGGGCGCTGGGTATTGGATTATTCCCGGAAACGACTGGAAATCTTCACTTGATAGTATCTTTCATCGCTTTTTTCTTTGCGGCTTTGTCAGCAATTGCCGCCAGCAAATTGGTTAAATCGCCATTTACCTATTTCTCAGTGATTCTGGGGATTGCAAGCCTTGCAGCTCTTGCTTTGTTCGGGCTTCAATTTTATCTTGGGCTTGGTCCCGGAGGGATGGAGAGGATGATTGCATATCCAGTACTCCTCTGGGCGGTCGGGTTTGGAGGGTATTTGATGTCGACCGCCTGAACGACCGCAACTTATTTTTAGTATAATCAAATAATACATCAGCATGGAGATACGGCAGTGTAAGAAAGGCTGTGTGGAATGCACGCCATGTGAAGATTGCGGGGCGCCTCAGTTTACCATAAATGTGGTATGCGGAAGCTGTTTGGGCTGCGAGACGCCACACGTCGAAATGTATGAGTGGAAATAACTGACATTTCATATTAGATTTCCAGTCAATAGTCCTGAGAGCTGGCTACCTTTAATATACTTCAGGGCTTCTTCCATCACATGAAGGACTTCATAATTATCGGTCATAAAGCAGTAACAGCTCCCTTTTCCCTGAACGACCTACCCGGCGCAGCAGGACGCATGGACATCCTGTGCAGGTGTGTTAATGCCGCGCTATTTCTTTCCCATGACTTAAGAAGAGATGTCCGCGTGTATCTTGTCCTGAAGGGAGAACCTGCCCCGCCGAAGCTCATCTGTTTTGACGGCGCAGCAGTCAGGTACCTGAGCCCGGATGAGAGAAGCGCAGCTTCGCTCATAAAAAAAGCGCTTGAGAAGAACGCACAGGTCTTCTGGACAGAATCCATGCCTGGCGTGAGCATAAGGATTGGGGATTTGGGCGGCCTTTTGAGTGAACTGAATCGGAAAATAACATATCTAAGGGAAGACGGCGAAGATGTCCGGGGAAAAAGCTTCGAAGAGCCGTTGTTCGTTCTTGGCGACCATCTTGGTGTGACAGATGATGAAGAGAAATTAATCGAGGGATATGAGCATGAAATAATAAGTGTAGGTCCCCTCTCCCTCCATGCTGACCACTGCATCATTATATTGCATAATGAGATGGATAGGTTAGAGAAACATATTTAGAACACAGCGCATATTGAGAGCGGATGACAATTCTTGATACGGCGCGCAAAATCCTGCACGAAGGCCCTATATGCGACCACTGCCTCGGAAGGCAGTTCGCAAAACTCTCAACCGGATTAGGCAACGACCAGCGGGGAAAATCATTAAGAATCACGCTTGCAATGCAGGCAGGCGCTGAAAAAGATGATACATTGCAGGAAGAGCTTGCAAAGAGCGCCCAAAACAAATGCTGGGTATGCAATAACCTGTTTACTCATCTTGATTCATGGGCTGAAAAAGCAGTTTCCGCTCTTTCTGATTATGAATACGACAATTTCCTTGTAGGAACGAAAGTTACCGGCCTGTTAGCTGAGAATGAAGAAATCGTCTGGGCGCAAAGCGGGACAACGTTTGCCGAGCCACTTAAAACAGAATTGAACAGGGAAGTCGGAAAACGTGTCGAAAAAAATACGGGCAAAAAGGCAAACCTCAAAAAACCGCAGATCGTGGCGCTTCTTGACCTTGAGAATGATTCTGTAGACGTTGAAATAAATTCTTTGTACATATACGGCAGGTACAGGAAACTCATTCGAGGGATTCCCCAGACCAGGTGGCCATGCCGGGAGTGCGGCGGAAAAGGCTGCGAGAGGTGCGATAATACTGGAAAAATGTACCAGGAGTCGGTGGATGAACTTATCAAACCGCATCTTATGGCTGCAGCGCGGAGCGAGGATACCGCTTTTCACGGCGCCGGGCGCGAAGACATAGACGCGCTGATGCTCGGTGACGGCAGGCCGTTCGTGGTTGAAGCGAAGAAACCGCATGTGCGGAAGGTAGACCTTGAAGCGCTCGGCAGCGAGATAAACAGCAAAGCAGAAGGTAAAATCGAGGTGCTTGGCCTTAAGTTCGTTGAAAGCGAAACCGTTGAACAGCTAAAATCAATGAAAGCCGATAAGGTGTATCGTCTTAAAATTGTACACGGCACAACAGAGGAAAAACTTAAATCATGCATTGACATATTAGGCGGGACTATCATCAAACAGAAAACACCCACCAGAGTGCTTCACAGGCGTGCCGACCTTGAACGGATGCGTAAAGTTCATTCGGTTAATCTGGAATCATTTGAAACAAATACCGCAGTCCTCGTTGTCAATTGTGAAGGAGGACTTTATGTCAAGGAACTGGTTTCTGGAGATGGCGGACGTACTGTACCCAGCGTTGCTTCAATAATCGGAAGCGAGGCAAAGGTTATAGAACTTGAAGTGATAAAAGTAGGATAAAATAACACTTATATTCGGAGGAAAATTATGGCAAAGACCCACGGAACAAGAAGGAAATCAAGGTATAAACTAAGGAAAACAGTAAGAGAGAAAGGATTATCTCCGATAAGCAGGGCGATCCAGGAATTCGTTGAGGGAGATATTGTTAATATAGATCTTGACCCTGGCATCCAGAACGGAATGCCTCACCCCAAGTTCCAGGGAAGAACAGGGAAAGTTGTGAGCCAGCGCGGCCGTGCATATATAGTCAAAGTAAGAGACGGCGGGCTCATGAAAGAAGTTATCATTCTGCCTGAACATTTGACCCCACAGAAATAAAGGGTGAAATTTGAATGATAGTTAAGCAGATTATCAGTGAAGATATTATGACCCTTGGTGAGGTCAGGGAATTGCTTGATGAGGTAAGAAAAGAAAGGGAAAACGAGAGTAAGGAACTCGGGTATGAGCTTCGAAAAGCTATAGCCCATGCGGAAATATTCACCAAGCTTGATTCGAAAGTTTCCCGTGAGTTAATGAACGAACTCCTGAAACTTGAGAAAATGAAACCTGAAATAGCAGTCCGGATAGTGGATATTCTTCCACTGACAAATGACGAATTAAGGTCGATTTATGCTAAAGAGCGGTATACCCTCAGCGAGGCAGAACTGAAACAAATCCTGGAGTTAGTGGCAAAATATACCTGAAGCCGGTTGTAAACTATATATACATATTCTAATAATATTAATAGTTTGAGCAAGTAGCAAGAAATTACTGGTGGTGTTTGATGATAACGTTAGGGAAAAAACCGGAAAAAGAGAATATTGCATATATACTGGATTATTTACCTTATGGGCGTTCTGACGATTCACGCCCGATGTACCAGAAAAAGCCTCTTTCCCACGGAGTCGGGGAAAAACATTTTGTCCTGATGGAAATGGCGCCAAAAGAAAATGTCGCGCCGAAAACCCAGGATAAAGTGTATATAGGCGAAGGCGACCGTCCCGTGATAGACCATGTTAAAAGGCGAATCACATTTAATGAACTCAGTCATGGCGCCCAGATGGAACTTCCTTCTGTCATAGAAAATATAGTGCTCACAAACGAAAGCAGGTTTTTGTCCTTCTTCAATGACGCCTATCCAATAACAACACGCCTTCACATGCTTGAGCTGCTTCCCGGGATAGGGAAAAAACTGATGTGGGGAATTATAGAAGAAAAAAAGAAAGGAAAATTTGTAAGTTTTAAAAACCTTGTGGAAAGGGTAAAAGGTCTTCATGCGCCTGAGAAACTGATAGCTCACAGGGTACTTGACGAATTAAAGGATGAAAATATAAAATACCGTATCTTCACCACTCCGATGCCGCCTAAAAGATAATGAAACGGTATAAGAAAGACCAGCATTTTTTAATTGATGAACGGGTTCTTGACAGGATAATCGAATACGGAAAATTAAATAGCTCCGACACTGTGCTTGAAATCGGCGCAGGCTACGGCAATCTCACCGGGAAACTTGCAAGGAAAACAGGCAAGGTGGTAGCAATAGAAGTGGATGCCGAACTTGCCGCCTCTTCTGGCAAATGGGATAACGTGGAAGTCATAATAGGGGACGCATTAAAAATAGATTTTCCGCCTTTTAATAAAGTAATATCCAATCTTCCCTATTCGATTTCTTCTCCCGTGACATTCAAACTTCTGGAGTGCAAATTTGAATTCGGTATTCTCATGTACCAGTATGAGTTTGCAAAGAGAATGGTCGCTATTCCGGATAGCAAGGATTACGGCAGGCTTTCAATAGCAGTGCAGTATTATGCAGATGTCCAGATTCTGGAAGTCGTGCCAAAAAGCGCATTCAGTTCCCCTCCAGAGGTCAATTCTGCAATAATAAAACTCGTTCCGCGCCCTGCTCCCTACGATGTTGTGGATGAGGGTTTTTTTATGAAGTTTATAAAGGCTGCATTCTCCCAGAGGAGAAAGAAGCTCAGGAATGCTATAATCAATAACGCAGTCCCTCTTGGAATCAGGAATATTGATAATGCATTAAAGAAATTACCACAGGAAATCATTGACAGACGGGCTGAAACACTCTCACCGCGTGAACTTGCAAAACTGGCTGACATACTGGTTTACGAAAGGATTTAAATACTATGAATAATAATTATAAATTGGGGTGTCTGCAGTAAATTCATTTTCTATCCAGAAAATCGTCCTATCCTATCCAAAAAACAATGCAGATACCCTCTTTTTTCTTATAAAATATCCAGCAGCATCCTCACATCCCCTGGTGGATAACCTGAATAATACTTACTGAAATAGCCAAAGACCTCAACAGAATTCTCAACAAAACCTTTGATCTTCATTCCCCAATTTTTTATATCCTCGTCTCTATCTCTTTCAACAATTCCTGCGGTTCCCTTGATTTTCCTCCTGTCCCCTTCCCATCTGATATAGGTGAAATCGGCTGTTATCGTGCTCATTTCAGGCATCCACGGATGGTCTATCAATGCAAGTGCGACCCCGTTATCTTTCAGCAAGTCATAGAAATTCTCATCCAGCCACTTTTTATTCTTAACCTCCACTGCAAACCTGTGTCCTTTTGGAAGACCGGCCAGGAAATCCCTTAATATTCCGGACTTCTCTGGCTTAAAGCCAGGTGGTAATTGAATAAGCAAGGGCCCGAGTTTGTTTCCCATCAATGACACATTTTCAACAAAAACCTCCATATCATCTTTACAATCCTCAAGCATTTTGATATGCGTAATTTTGCGCGGGAACTTGGCTGAAAAAATAAAATCATCAGGCACCTCATCTTTCCATTTCATTACAGTATCCTTTGATGGTATCCGGTAAAATGTGTTGTCGATTTCAACAGTGCTAAAATTCTTTGCGTATTCGGTCAGCAAGTTTTCTGAGTCCTCAGGATAAAAATTCCCTCTCCAGAAATCATAACTCCATCCCATAGTGCCTATATGGATTTTATTCATCTCAGTCACTCCCTTTGAATAGCAGCCAGTTGTTCTTATCTGCTTTCTTGAACTTTACAAGAACATACATTCCTTCCATCTTTTCGCCCTTGACAATGAACTCGATCTTGTTCTCCTCCCAGACAACAGGTTCGTATAGACCTTTATCCCAAATTTTCACAGTCCCGGCGCCGTACTGTCCTTCAGGGATCGTTCCTTCAAATTTAGCGTAATCCAGCGGGTGGTCTTCTACCTGTACGGCAAGCCTCCTGTCACTGCTTATTTCCGGAATACCTTTGGGAACTGCCCAGCTTTTAAGTACCCCATCCTTTTCCAGTCTTAAATCGTAATGGAGCCTGCGGGCATGATGCTCCTGGACCACAAAGGATTTGCCGGAACCCGTTTCCTTAGACATTGGAGGTTCAGTTGTCCTCATGAAATTACGTTTGGTTGTATAGTCTGAAAGTGCAGGCCGTATCTGGTCAATGGTGCATTCAAGCGGGTCTTTATCATCCCTGAATCTTTTGAATACGGGAATTCGGAGCTTGCCGTCTTCTGTTACGGTCTGATAACCTACTTCACATACAACCTCGGGTCTTAACCAGGTTATTTCTCTCTCCATATCCACTCCTTGTAGTGTTTCTTTTTCCACTTTATATTTATCAAGGGACTGTTTCATATTCTCCATATCTTCCTGTGAAAAACCTGTGCCGACTTTGCCGATAAAAACCGGCCCTGCGGCATCATATAATCCCAATATCAATGATCCAAAAGTGTTTTCCCTGTTACCTTCACCCCGGGTATAACCAAAAATGACACAATCACACGTCTTTGCCTGCTTTATTTTCAGCCAGTTGCTGCTCCTTTTTCCGGGTTCGTAGGAACTTTGCTTCTTTTTGGCCATTATGCCTTCAAGGCCTTTTTCCAGAACTGCACGGTAATAAGCATCTCCTGTCTCTTCAACAAATAAGGAAAGGACGATGGATTTTCCTTCTTTTACAGAATTTTCCAAAATCCTCTTCCTCTCCACCAGAGGAATATCCAGCAGCTCCTCCCCATCATTTTCCAGGATATCAAATATTATATAAGTAGCAGGGAATTTGACGGACATATATTTGATATCTCCCGGTTTGGTGTTTTGCATCCTCTGGATGATGGTCTGGAAATCAGGTTTCCCCTCCTTCATTATAATAATTTCCCCGTCCAGAACCGTATCGCGGGTCAGGTCTTTCAGTTCGGAAAGCTCAGGGAAATTATCTGTCAGTTCTTTCTGGTTGCGGCTCCTGATGCTGAGTCCATCCTTAACGTAACTGATAGCCCTTATTCCATCCCATTTTACTTCAAATATCCAGTCGGCAGAAGAAAACGGTCCATCTCCCGGACGGGCAAGCATTGGTTTATATTGCTTCATTTGCCCAGTTTCTTGATAGTTTCTTGAAGGGCCACCATCAATTCCCTGACTTCCTCTTTCTTGGGAACTTCTGCAACAATTACCTCACCCTTCATCTTCATTTCTATGAGCTTTTCAATCTTTTCCCTGTAACCATCCCTGTACTCGGTGATATCAAATTCCCCCGATAGTTCTTTAATAATCTTCTCAGCCAGTTCCAGTTCATTTTTTTGAGGCTTTTTGAGTTTCGTGAGTTCTTCCATATCCCCGGGATTTGTAACCTCATTGGCATAACGCAGGGTTGTCAATACCAGAGCCCCTTTATATTCATACACAATTACAGGATATTCCTTGGTTCTAAGAGTAATCTTTCCCATTCCAGCTTTTCCCTCTTGCTGGATCACCGTCATCAAGAGGCTGTAGGCTTCTTCGCTCCGGTCAGGGACAAGCACATATGACTTTTCAAAATATATGGGGTCGATGGACAGTAAACTGATAAATTTTTCAAGCCTTATCCTCTGGTCTGATTCTGGTCTTATCGCATCCAGTTCCTCTTTCTTGAAAACTATGAACTCATTCTTTCGTATTTCGTATCCCTTTACCGTATCTTTCCATTCGATGACCTTATTATCCCTGCTGCATACCCTTTCATATTTTAACGGCTGGCCGTCTTCATTGTGTAAGAACCTGAATGAAAATGCCTGGTCCCGGATCATGGTATAAAGCTTGACCGGCACATTCACAAGCCCGATAGTGATGCTGCCGCTCCAGATTGGCCTGTTGGACGGTTTTGCTGAGTCTTGATCCTTTGCCATTTATTCCACCTCAAGCGCCTGTCTATTTTCCAGTAACCCCTCCCAGGGATCGTTCATCCTTTTCAGGATAGTATTTATGTTAAACTCCTCAGGTCTTAATCCTTTCTTAAGTTCATTCCATTCAATGGGTGTTGACACTGTTGCTTTCGCTTGCGCTCTCAGGCTGTAGGGCGCTATCATGGTCTTTCCGCGGATATTCTGCATGTAATCAATAAATATAGTTCCGGGATCCTGGGAGTTCCTGAACTCTGATACAACAAGGTCCGATTCTCTTGACAGGAACTTTCCGAATTGATGAACGAATTCCCTTGTCTGCCTGAAATTATAATTTTTAATAACTGGCAATACAACATGCAGCCCCTTTTTTCCTGAGGTTTTGACAAATGATTTGAAGTTGAGTTCATCAAGCTTTTCTTTCAATAAAAGGGCGATATCCATGACATCATCAAAGGAACAGGGAGGTTCGGGGTCTATATCAAATAACACAAGGTCAGGCGCGTCATAATTATCAATTGTTGAAAGAGTGATGTTTATCTCAATGGATGCCATGTTCGCCATCCAGATAAGGGTATCCAGGTCATTGCATATAACATAGTTTATCTCCCGCTGTGCAGTCTCTGAGTAGTTTTTGAAGGTTTCAACCCAGTCCGGTATGCCCATTGGTCTATCCTTCTCATAAAACCCTTCTTTGTCAACGCCGTCAGGGTACCTGTTCATGACTATGGGCCTGTTATTCAGGAATCCCAGCATCCGCGGGGCTATCCTGATATAGAATTCAATGACCTGGGATTTTTTCAACCCCAACTCGGGAAAAAGGATTTTCTCCAGATTGGTGAATGATACTTTAGTGAGTTGGTCCATATTTATAATATCAACAGGTTTAATAAATAACTCTTGGGGATTCATAGACAACAATGAAAAACAACACAATTAACATTTAACAGCGAACTAATACGAACTTGTACGAACTCCGGCGGCGTGAGTTCGTAAAGCGACACCTCGCTTTATGCGGTGTTCAGGTATGCGAAGCATACCTGTCGTTTGATAAAACTTTCCTAAAGTTTTCAGTTCGTACGAGTTAGTTGTTGATTTTTTCATACCAGGGCGCAAAGTACGCAAAGAGATTGTTCAACACCAGCCATTTTTAAAGTCCTTTCACCTCGGAAAATCTAAATACTCATAAAAGCCGTTTGTAAACTATGAAAATCGCCGTGGTTTTTGACAGCGCAGGGACACTGCTTCGCATGTATCGCGTGGCAAAGAACATACATACAGGCGAATACATGGATGAGGTGGTATCAACCGAGCTTGTCGGGAAAAAACCATATTGCGCTCTTCTTGTAATGCAGGTCGATTCTAATAAACTGGTTAACTGCCCGCCCGAAATGCTGGTCTCGGATTTTATCAGGAAATACAAAATCGATATAGAGGTCGGTTGTTCGAGGGCGCATGTGGAAAAAGCCACTGCAATATCCGCTGTTGAAAATGACACCCTGGCTAAAATGTCAGATTTGCAGGATGTAATGGCGTCTGTCAAACTGAAGTGCAAGAATATTTTCTACATGGGTGTGGGATTGGTCATCGACATAGATACCAAAAGCATCCCTTATGTCATTTGCACCGGTGGTAAAATTTATTCCAAATCCTGTTCAGCGATTCAGGCTCTCACAGAAAAGGGAATCGGGGTATATATCGCATCCGGCGACAGCATGAGAAACCTGCAGCCTCTTGCCAAGAATGTATGTGTACCGCTTGAATGTGTACATGAGATTTCCACGCCAAGGAAAAAAGAGGAGATTGTGAAGAGGCTGAAGCAGCAATATGATAAAGTGATCATGGTGGGCGATGGGATTAATGACCTGCTTGCGATGCGCGCAGCGGATCTGGGGGTGCTTTCGATACAGCAGACCGGGAAGTGCCCGAAGCTTCTGTGTGAGGAGGCGGATGTGGTGATAAAGGATATTAAGGAGATAGTTGGGGTTATTGAAAAATATATTCTTAAGGATTAATTTCTTGGACTGCTTTTCATTTGCGAAAGCAGCTAATAAACATTATTCATACGCTGATTCCGGATAATACATTCAGTTTCTTACTCCACGTGTCAAGTCCTTTTTTTGCGGCATACCAGTCAAAAAAGTCATCCCTGTCGTCAAGTTCTCCAGAGTCGAATTTCTTCATGAAAACGCCTGAATTCATCTTGTATTTTTTCTCAAATATTTTACAGGTTTCGGCATATTTGGTTTTTTTATGCTTTGCTATCCGCCCATCGAGGGCTAATGCAGAGCGGATTACGCTGCTTACTTCCTGTATGGAAAAATCTTTTTTTATGTTAACGGTTAGGGACATGATTTTTTTTCTCCTGGCGTTATTATTAGATACGCGTGAATATACAAATAAATAACGATTGATAATATTACCTTGGAGTTGGGGCACTTCATGGGTTACTTTTCCCACTTAGTAACCCATGGGATTAATGACCTGCTTGCGATGAGCGCGGGGTGCTTTCGATACAGCAGACCGGGAAGTGCCCGAAGCTTCTGTGCGAGGAGGCGGATGTGGTGATAAAGGATATTAAGGAGATAGTTGGAGTTATTGAAGAGAGGGTTATCAAGAGTTGATTTGCAGGTCACGGACCCTGGATTTCGCGACGCTCAAATCCGAGGGCATCTGACTGATGCTCGAGATAAAGATAATCTAGGACAAACTTGAGATTATGCCGTACAAATTTTAAATACTTGTTTCCAACTTGAATTTTAAAGCCTCTAATATTTTCTCTGGTTCCTCATTTCGTAATTTTTTGTTTACTAAATCGATTAGATCATTTTCATTTAAAATTAAAATTAACTTCTTGTCATGAATTAACAAATTTTTTTGTTCTTCATACCCCACTCCTGACTGTCCTTTTCTTGAAAAGATTATCCCTACCTTCCCCAAAGATTCCTTTTTAAGATAGTCGGAGGTTTGTATCAACGCATCTTTACTAAATTCTTCAGTTAAATTTTTAAATTCAAACACTATGTTTTTAGCATCATAATCTGATCTTAATTCTTCCCAGAAATCTTTGCCGGTGTTTTGAACTATCGCATCTCTTCTGTCTAAATTGGCACTATCCCTTGATTGAATTTTTATTTTAAAATTTCTAAAAGAATCCCTAAAAGCAAAACCAATAATATCTATGCAAATATCTTCAAATTCTCTCCATCCTTTTAGTCCTGTTGGACAATTTTTAAGTTTTGACAATAATTTTTGAGCTTGATATAATCTTGTATCTATTTCTTTATCTTTTAATTTATCTTTTAGAAATGGATAGATTACATCTTCTATAAGCTCATCAGTATCCATGACATTTTGCTTAATCAATGAGAAAAAGCTATTTATATCCATCAAATGAATCTCTGCATCCTTCTCATACATTTTCTTAGTGGCATCAGGAATAAGAGTAGAACTGATTATTATTGTTTCCTTGTCTTCTTGTCTCTGACATTCCACATTTTTAACATCTATTTCATCTTTTTCCCCAAATCGGACAATTTTAAATGTATTTCTTTTAAAAGAGATGTCATATTGAATGCCTGTTTGTTCTTTTAATCCAGTGGTGTGAATGCCCATAAAAGATAGGATTTTGTTAGAAAATATTTCAAAAATGACATCATCATAATTCATTTTGAATAGAGAAAATAGTTCTTCTCTTATATCAGCATATACAATACTCTCTATACGCTTACTTGAATCTTCTTTACAGGAAGTTACATCAAAACCTAATTCAACAGTTAAATCACACGATTCATCAAAATAATCATTTAATAAAAGAATTGCGTGGATTTTATTATTAATTTTTAAATCACAACTTCCACTTTTACTTCTGTTTTTCCCTTCACATAGAGTTAAATCAGTTTGATAAAAATTTTCGGGGAGTTTCAAAAACGATTTTGATAACGCTATTTTTATTTGAACACCATTATAGTACTCAAAATGATTAGTCAAATCCTTGTATTTTTCATTAATTATTTTTTTATACCCCAACCACCAGTTTTGATAATAATCTGTAAGTAGTTTTTCATTCTCATTTGAAATTGATGAATTCTTTTCGCGACTTTTGGAGATGCATCCCTCTAATTTGTCAATCTCTTGGTCAATACTAATCGGTTTAAAATAGGTCATTTTTTTGTCTTTTTTGTTCCAAATTCTATAAGGTGGTATTTCAGTTAATGAGAGTGCTTTATAATCTTTCAAAACACTCAATTTAAGTTTGCTTCCTAATAATTCTCTATGTTTTTTAGACATCAAAACATTTGAAGTGTTTGGAGAATCGAAAAATTTCAATACCAATTTTTCTAACAGTTTTCTATAGATCGTTATTCGAATATTTTTTGAATCGCCTTTCTGAAAAACGTTGGAATCTGCGTACAAAAAAATATTCCCTTCAGAATGAGCACGGTTTAATAATTCCTTTAGAATATTCTTGTCAGAAAAGTTTTTAAACAGTCTCAAATCAAGGTTTAAATTTGAATTTAGATAATCATAGTATTCAGAAATCTCTAAACAACTATGGATAAAAGAATCTATTTCATCTAACTTTAAACTCGTGCTTTGGGATTTATCATCTTTCCTCAACTTATGCAATATAGAGAGATGCTTTAGCGAATTTTCTAATACAAATGATTGTTTCATTTTATTGGCTTTCATTAGTTATTCTTTTTATTTATTTTCAAATTATATAAATATTCATAATTTCACTTAAAATCAAAAAGAAGATTTTATTCCATTGTCTGATTTTTCTGAGCATAAATCCCCTATCCCGCAGTCACAAACCCCGTACTTAAGGTCGAGGCCTGTATATGACAATTTCAGGATTATCCTGTTATTTAACCATGACACAGCAGCCATATTCATCCAAGCACCCTCTCCATCACCCCAATCGCCCTCCTCAAATTCCCCTCCGAGACTGCATACGAAATCCTGATATGCCCCTTCCCGTTCTCCCCGAAAGCAGAGCCTGGAGTAACAATCACGCCTTTTTCAAGCAACTTCTGCGGCGCATCCTCATCCGTAACCTCAGGGAATGCATAGAATGCCCCCTGCGGCTTTACGCATTTAACACCCATTGAAGCAAATCCATCCATCAGGATATCCCTTCTTGCCCTGAAACTCTCGCGCATCTCACCCACGCACTCCTGCGGCCCCTCAATCGCAGCCAGCGCCGCCTTCTGGGCTATTGAGTTGGCGCATGCCTGGATGTACTGGTGAATTTTGAGCATCTGCTCGATATATTCCTTCCTCGCGGCTGCATAACCGATGCGCCATCCGGTCATGGCGTATGTTTTTGAGACTGCGTTGATTGTAATTACTTTATCAGTGAACAGCGCCGGGCTGACATGCTCGCCTTCGTAGATGAAATGCTCATACACTTCGTCTGAGATTATCGTAATATCGTTGTCCTCCGCTATCCCTGCCAGCTCTTTAATCTCCTGTTTTGTCTGGACTGTCCCCGTGGGATTTGAAGGTGAATTGAATATCAATGCAACGGTTTTAGGAGTAATGGATTCATTAACGGCTTCAGGCGTTAATGTCAGCTCTTCGCCAAGAGGTATGCCCATCACCTTTCCCCCGGCCATCTTTGTTAATGGCGCGTAGGATACAAAACCCGGGTCAGGTACCAGGACCTCATCACCCTTATCCACCAGCGATTGCAGCGCCAGGTGAAGCGCTTCGGAGGCGCCGGATGTGACGATAATTTCATTTGGCTCGACTGTGAAATGGTTCTCCTGCTCAAATTTCCTGCACAGGGCTTCCCGAAGCTCCGGAATCCCGAGGTTCCCGGTATAGCCTGTGAAACCCTGGTTTATTGCATCGACTGCAGCTTTTTTAATATGCTCGGGCGTGTCGAAATCAGGCTGGCCGAGGCCGAGATTGATGGCGTTCGGACCCGCGCCTTCAAACATCTTCCTGATTCCGGAGATGTCAATACCCTTTACGCGTTGCGAAAACATAAGCATCACTCAAAAACCGTATGCCTTTTCTTCAATTCCGCTTCGCTCGCCCCTGTCCTGACCATCAGCTCGGATACGACTGCATCAAGAAAAACAAGAGCGGTTATTTCAAAAATAGTCCCAAGAGGCGCAAGCTCAGGATACCCAACCATCCGCCGTTCATGATAATCCTCGTAAATGACATCTTCCTTGGGCCTCCCCGGGACTATCACAACGATATCTGAAATCTTCCCGAGGGTTGAATCCTTATTAGAGGTTATGACCGCCAGTTTCGAACCTATTTTTTTAGCGATTCCGCCAAGGTTTGCAATGGAAGGCGTCTCACCCGAGCCTGAAACCGCGATTACGAGGTCATCGGGCTGAACTGCCGGAGTTGTTGTTTCGCCAACCACGAAAACATTAAATCCCACATGCATAAGCCGCATCGCAAAAGCCCTTGCTGCAAGACCCGACCTTCCCGCACCCATCAGGAATATTCGCTTCGAGCCTATTATTTCATCGACCAGTTTTTTAACCGAACCAGTGTCGAGTTTTGAAGCAGTTTTTTTTATATGTTTTGCAATGAGGTTCATCGATGCGATTGTAGCTTTGCATTCTTTTTTGGCCATTTAATTACCTTTTTCTTCTTCTTTATATTCAATCCGCTTTAATTCCCAGCCGTCAAGCTTTTTCAACTCGTTGAATATTAAAATTATCCTGTCGATGCTTCCATCCCAGAAAAGTGTTTTTCTCACATCCTTTTCCTTAAGCTGGCTGACTATGGATTTTACGAAATGTGAAAGTGCAACTTTCTTCGAAAACGGCACATTGAAAATCGCCCTGTACCCGCCTTTGGTTCTTGCATATGATGTCAATACATATCCCATATTTTCATACTCCGGGATGGCACTGAAATCACATATTATCTCCTGTTCATGATTTACAGAAGAATCTATCCCGGAAATCCCGAAAATGACGTCGCGAATCAATGATTCGCTTACCTGCCTGCCAAACCACAATATGATTTTGCCCGGGGTCAATGATACGGTTACATCATCCCGTCCTAACTCCACCATCGTTACATCACGCGAATCATTGAAAAAAATTGCCTTGTTGGGATCCTCAATTACCACACTTGTTCATCTACCTTGAACCATATAACATTTTTGAGAAAAATTATAGATATTTCCCAACCAGATCATTCAATTTTCTCCTTATTTCCACAGGAATCATATCGGGCGCTGTGACTATCGCGCCGGATAATGCATTGGCACAGATACATTTCCTCTCAAGTGATATTCTCGGGATAGCCTCTTTTATGATATTCCGGACCGCTTCCTCATTCTTCACGGCATTCGCGATTACAGTTTCAATAGTGACATCCTCTTCATGCCAGACATCATAGTCCGTCACTGTCGCTATCATGCTGTAACATATCTCGGCTTCACGCGCAAGTTTTGCTTCCGGAAGCGCGGTCATCCCGATAATGTCAAACCCGAGACTTTGATAAACCCTTGATTCAGCGCGCGTGGAGAACTGTGGTCCTTCCATGCAGACATAGGTTCCTTTTTCCTGTACTGAATATCCAAGTTCGCTTGTAATATCGCTAAGGAGGGACGACATCTCGGGACAGAAGGGGTCTGCAAAACCCATGTGAACAACCACCCCTTCGTCAAAGAATGTGCTCTCGCGCGTCTTTGTCCTGTCAAAAATCTGGTCAGGGATAACGATATCAAGCGGCTTGAGTTCAAGCTTCAGGCTTCCCACGGCCGAAGCGGAAATTATCCTTTTTACTCCGAGTTTCTTAAGAGCCAGGATGTTGGCGCGGGAATTCAATTTGCTCGGGGATATCCTGTGCCCTTTGCCGTGCCTTGGAAGAAATGCAACATTAGTTTCCCCGAATGACCCGATAGTAATAGCATCAGACGGTTTTCCAAAAGGCGTATCGATTTCAACTTCTTTTGGGTTATCCAGCATCGTGGCATCATAAACGCCGCTGCCCCCGATTATTGCAATATCCGCCTGCATGATTTCAGGCTCCCGTATATTCCCAGGTTTTTTTGCCAGAAACGGATTTTGTCCTGAGCATCCCTCTTCTTGTCATCTCGTCGAGTATCTCTTCCATCCTGCCAGGCTGCGCTATTTCAAAGTTGATGGGATCGATATTATGATATTTCAAAAGTCCCGACCTGATTTTTTCAACATCCCATCCGTCAAGTTTTTCTTTTGCCATAAGGCGCGATATGATATCTATCATGTCCTCGATAAAATTCCATGGATATACAATCCAGCCCCATTCCTGGACAACCTCGCCGCAATAATCAGGCTTGATTTCGGATGTATACAGGTACTGGAGGACTGCGGTTTTTACCTCTTTTGGGTTTTGCTTGAGGACGTATTCTTTCGCATGGGAGATACTTTTACCGGTATCGGTAATATCATCCACGATCAAAACTCTCTTTCCAGCCACGGCGTTATCAGCCAGCGGATATCTGATTGCTGGCCCGCTGCCTGCGTTTGCAGTGCCCACATAATGTTCGATTTTAAGGCTTGTCAGGTCGTTAAGACCCAGGAAATCACACAGTACCCTCCCTGCAAACCAGCCCCCCCGCGCCAGTGCGATAATCGTATCAGGCTTATATCCGGATTTTTTGACGTCGTTTGCGACGTGCCTGCATAGGTCATAAATATAGTCCCAGTTTGTTATTACACACCTGAATTTGTCGGGAAGAACCATTATTCCACCGCATCGGAAATGTATTACAGGGACATATATTTTTTGTAATCATTCAGAATCTCATAATAATCAGAAAGATGATGAAAAATAAATAAGTATTTATACAGTAAACGATTATTATTATCCAGGTTGAATATCAATGGCTGAAAAAAAGCAGATTAAGACAGAAAAAATGGACCCAAAGCGGGTTCCTACCGGAATCGCGGGGTTTGATGAGTTATGTGGCGGGGGATTGCTAAGAAACAGGACGTATCTTGTGTCCGGTCCGGCAGGAGCGGGAAAAACCATTTTCGGACTTCAATATATTTATAACGGGATTACAAAATACGGGGAAAATGGCATTATTATAGCGACTGAAGAGCGTCCCGAACAAATAAGGGAAAACGTGAAAATGTTCGGGTGGGATTTTGCAGCACTTGAGGACGAAGGCAAATTAGCGATAGTGGATGCATGTTCTACAAAAATCGGAATACCCTCACATGAGAAATATGTCGATGTCAGGCCGTTCGACATGCGTTCGATGATGGACCAGATAATCGCGATACAGGATGATATTGATGCAAAAAGGGCGGTGGTTGACGGGACTACATCTATCGGTTTTTACCTCCAGGACCCTGCAAAGATAAGGGTTGAGCTTCTGAAATTAAGCACCACCCTTGAAATCCTGGGATTGACTTCGCTCATGACATGCGAAATAGTCGATGAGAACCAGCCAAGCAGGTTCGGGGTCGAAACTTTCGTTACCGAAGGAACTATTTTGATGTATTATAAGCGTACGGACAGCGTAAGGGTACGCAGTATAGAGATATTCAAGATGAGAGGGTCAGACCACAGCAAGAACATCCACCCGTATGATATAACCACGAGTGGCATAGTGGTACATCCTCACGAAGAAGTCTATACGGCCTGATTTTCTATCATGGTAAATAAACCGTTGATTGTGTTGAATTTTAAAACCTATGCAGAAAGCATGGGTGAGAAAGCGGTCATGATGGCAAAATTCTGCGAGGAAGTGAGCGCAGATTCCGGAGTGGATATTATCGCCTGCCCCCAGATACCTGATATTTACAGGGTGGCTAATGCTGTAAAAATACCGGTATTTGCCCAGCATATCGATTCCGCCGGCGCGGGAAGTTACACAGGGCAGATTACAGCCGATTGCGTTCGTTCTGCCGGGGCGAAGGGAACCCTCATCAACCATTCAGAAAGAAGGCTGCTTTTGTCTGAAATAGACGCAGCGCTCCAGTCGGCAAAAAAAGCCGGATTGAGAACGATAGTCTGCACCAATAATATTGCCGTAACTTCGGCTGCTGCGGCGCTTTCCCCTGATTTTGTTGCTATCGAACCTCCCGAGCTTATAGGTTCGGGCAATCCGGTTTCAAAAGCCAATCCCGAAATCGTGAGCGGGTCGGTGAGCGCAGTGAAAAAAATAAATCCCGGGGTTAAAGTGCTTTGCGGCGCCGGTATTTCCACAGGGGATGATGTTGCGGCTGCAATTGAACTCGGGACAGAAGGGGTGCTTCTTGCGTCCGGTGTCATCAAGGCGAAAGACCCAAAGGCGGCGCTGTTTGACCTTGTGAAAAAGATTTGATGTAAGGTTTTATTTCGGTGCACGTTGTTTTAATTCCTTAATGACCGCCATCGAATCAGCAGCCAGAGAGATTATCGAACAACTCCTGCGAAAAGATATAACAGATGAAAAAGGATTGAACGCAGCCAAAAAAGCAGCCAGCATCCGCCACAAACTTTCATCACTTCTCGGCAATTCCCAGATACTTGCGGCTGCAAGGGACGAAGATGAAAAAGAACGCGTTCTTGAACTTCTCCAGTTAAAACCGGTCAGGACGATATCAGGCGTGGCAGTTATAGCAGCCATGACATCCCCGGCGCCATGTCCTCACGGGCTGTGCGTCCCCTGCCCGGGCGGCATTGAATCAAAATTCCACTCGCCGCAGAGCTATATGGGAGCAGAACCTGCCGCACGGCGGGCATTTGAGAATAATTTTGACCCGTATTTGCAGGTATCATCCAGGTTAAAACAGCTTTCGCAGATAGGCCATCCAATAGAGAAAGCGGAACTTATCGTGATGGGAGGAACATACACGTCCCGAACACTCTGCTACCAGGAATGGTTCATAAAACGCTGTATCGAGGCGATGAATGATTTTTACGGCACAGAATGGCGAAATGGCAGGGAGCATATTTCAATAGAAGAAGTCCAATCCGCAAACGAGAGCGCCGGAATAAGGAATGTGGGGATAACCATAGAAACAAGACCGGACTGGACAAAAAAAGAGCATATAGATACCATTCTTGAGCTTGGCGCGACAAAAGTGGAGATAGGGGTCCAGAGCACTTATGATTTCATACTTGCAGGCATCCAGCGCGGTCATACCGTGGCAGAGAGCGCTGCAGCGAACATGAGGCTTCGTGACAGCGGACTAAAAGTAGGGTTCCATATGATGCCGGGGCTTCCCGGGGCTTCAGTAGAATCGGATTTTCGTATGTTTAAGACGTTATTTGAGGATGAGCGATTCATGCCGGATTATCTCAAGATATACCCCACACTGGTAACCGAAGGAACGCGGCTTCACGGGATGTGGGAACTTGGCAATTATGCGCCGCTTGAAGTGCTTGAGGCTGTGGAATTGCTTGCAAAAATCAAATCCATTTTACCGAAGTGGGTTCGTTTGCAAAGAATTCAGCGTGACATCCCTGCATACCAGGTGCTTGCCGGGATAAGGAAAAGCAATATAAGGCAGCTGGCAAAGGAAAGGCTCCTGGAAATGGGAGGTAAGTGCAACTGCATCAGGTGCCGCGAGGTGGGACACAGGATGCTTGAGGATGCAAAGCCAGAGAACATCGAACTGACAGTGGAAGAATATGCAGCGTGCGGCGGAAAAGAGCATTTCATTTCGTTCGAGGACACGGAAAAGGATGTATTGGTCGGGTTCCTGAGGCTTCGCTTCCCATGTGCGCCCCACAGGCATGAACTACACGGCTCGGCGCTGGTGCGCGAGCTGCATGTTTACGGCTCGATGGTTCCTCTTGGTGAGAGCGCGGGTAAGGCGCAGTGGCAGCATCGCGGGTACGGCGAGGAGCTTCTGGCGCATGCGGAAGAGACTGCACGCATTGCGGGATATGATAAAATTGCGGTTACAAGCGGCATCGGTGTACGGGATTATTACAGGAAGTTCGGATACGGGCGTGAGGGTCCGTATATGACCAAGAATCTCTAACTTTTTTTATTATCGCGTGACTGCGAATCTCTATCTGTCTTGGGTTCAAAATCAACAATTACCAGCTTCACATCTCCGCAAAGATTATCTGCAAAGGTATCAATAAGAAAAAAAAGGTATCAGTTTGAGCAAGATAACTCTATCCACACTTAAAAAACAGGTTGCGCTCCGAATGCAGGATTACTTGAAGAAAAACTTCAGGCCAACCAGTCTTGCTTATAAAGTTCTATCGGACTATCCTACAAGGCCAGGAAAAGGGATTCGTCCGGCGTTCTGTCTTGCAGCGGCAGCATCGGTAGGGGGAGACTACAACAAAGCGATTAATACGGGAGCGGCAATAGAACTGCTCCACAATGCGTTTCTTATCAAGGACGACATCGTAGACCAATCACTTTATCGAAGAGGCGACCTCACTTTGAACAGGAAATATGGTCTTGCCCTGGCTGCCAATGCAGGTGATGCAGTTAAGATTCTCAGCATGTCTCCGCTCATAGATAACCTCGGCTTAATAGGAGTGCAAAAATCTTTGCAGGTAATCCTGGAGATACAGGAGATGGCAAGGAGAAGCGTTGAAGGGCAGATAATGGAACTGACTTACGTAAGGCAGAACAGGACAGATCTGAAGCCCAGGGATTATTTTAGATTATGCGAGAACAAGACCTGCTGGTATACTATAATTACCCCGATCAGGACAGGCCTGATTATTGGCAGTGAACATGCTACTCCGGAGCAGCTGGATACATTTACGAGGTTTGGACTGAACTTAGGGCTGGCATTTCAGATAACCGATGATACTTTGAACCTGACCGCATCCCAGAAACAGTATGGCAAAGAAATCAACGGCGACATCTTCGAGGGTAAACGAACTCTCATACTTATTCATCTTCTTAACTCATGCACTTCCGGGGAAAGACAAAAATTGCGCAGAATCCTGAAAACACCACGTGACAATAAGACTGACCAGGACGTGACATATGTGGAGGAGCTTATGCAAAAGTATTCCAGCATCGAATACGCTGAGAAAATAGCGCAAAGTTTCGCTATAAAGGCCGAAAGAATACTTCTTAAAGAATGCGACTGGATGACCGAGAAACGCTGGAAACAATTCTTTTTGGATCAGACCAGTTACCTTATTAAGCGTAAGAAATAAATAGGCATAGATTACTACAATATCAGGGATTTTTATGAGTGAAAAAAAGAAGGTTACAAGATCCAAGCGTGAAAACACAGCTATACCCCGCCCGATGACAATCAATCCGCGATCTGTCCAGAAGGCAATGAACAAGGTCGTCGCGAACCTAAGCAATCCTGACTACCAGGAACAAGTGACGAAGTTAGCCCAGGCCTCGGCTAATAATTCCCTTGAAACACTTCAGAAATTAATACAGGTTTCTGAACGCGTGTCCAAACTGGATAACAAAGGTTGGGACTCTCTTATCGACGGCTCAATCGATGACCTGATGCGTGCTTACCTTCAATTCAATTCTGACTTGATTGTGCTCCTGCAAAAACAATCGAGCAAGACAATAGATATTCTGGATGCAGCTTTGCCAGGCAAAGAAGAATAATAATTCAGGCCGCCAACCGAATGAACCTCTACTCCATAGATGATACTGTCCACCTCGACGCTTTTAAAATACCTTCAATCTTTGACGATCGCGTGGCGCTATATAAAGAATGGCACGATTTCGTATTTTACGACAGAAAAACCCGCATATTCGGTCTCCTGAATTTCGGGATTCATGGTAACCCCTATGATGCCAAGCGTGGATATGGAAGCGTTCTTTCATATTTCGTTGACCCTCATGGGAAAATTTTAACAGAGAGCAGGATCATCCCCTTAGGAAAGCTGCAAATATCACCATACAACCCGGATTTTGTCGGTGAAGATGTTGCGTTGAATTACCTGAAGGATAACACTTTCCAAATAAAAGGTAAGGTAGATAAAACATCATTCAATCTCAGTCTTGCGGTTATCCTGCCTCCTGTATCAAGTAAAGAGATCGTTTTTGATGTTCTGGGTGGGAACGAGACAATAAGTATCGGAATGATCCGGGCAGCTGATGAAATGCGTAAGTTCTGGGAAAATTGGGTGGAATGTCCAAGACTGCTGGCCTCAGGAGAAGTCACACTGGACGGAACTGTTTTTCCTATTAATACCCGTACAGGATACCACGACCATGAGGGCGGCCGTTTCGACTGGGGCGCCCCATGGGGATGGGACACCGGAGTTTTACTTTGCGATCCATCGAATGCAAAAGAACCATTGAGCGCAAGGTTCCTGTTTTACAGATATGGTCCATCCGACGAATTATCTTATGGTGGTTTTATCGTCGAAATGAAAAATGGAAAAAAAAAGTATTTTGGCAGTGAAAAAATTGAGATTACCCGGTCAGGAAGGTTTTCCGGGGAACAGAGCATAATTCCTGGAATTACCCGCCTGATATATCCGGATTACAATCCATGCATACCTGAAAAAATAGAATTCTTAGCAGTCGATGGTTCTGACAACCTCAACATTATCTTTACGCCCAGGGCTGTTTGCAGCGTAATCGCTTCAAGCATCGATGGTTCATTGGATACGGAACTCAATGAAATGTTCTGCACCGCATCCTTCAGCGGAAGCGTGGGAGGTAAAACCTATAACAAAACCATTCCCTGCTGGTTTGAATCTGTCAGGCCGCGTGGGAGCGTGAGAAATTATGACTTTGAAGCTTAAGAAATTCCTGAGCGATTTCATAGAAATAATGAAGGAAGACTTCCCGCTCCAGCTTCGCGGAATCGTCAAAGATGCCCATGGGATTACCTGCCTTCAAACTCTTGATAACGAAAAAGCCGTAATCCAGACACAAAAACGTGAAATCATAATCACCAAAGGGGCACCCAAAAACGAAATAAACGCCCGAGTCGTCCTCTCCAGGGACTGTCTCTTCAAAATTATTGAAGGCAAAATGACTCTTGCAGAAGCGTTTTACACGAAGGAATTTGATGTCATCGGAGATCCTCAAACACTTCTTCGATGCTATGACATGTGGATAAGGATCATATCTATTGCGCGGACTTCCCCGCGATTTCACTTCTTGGTTTACAAATTGCGCTAGATAAAAAAATCGTCAGACCCCGGTTAGCCAAAAGCAATAAATATCATCAAGATATAATGTATGTCTGGGTGCGATCTTGAGCAAAAATTTGAGAAAAACTAAGGCTTCAAATCCTGGGAAGGCAACTTTGGCTACTTCAAGAGTGGTAGAGCAGATAAATAATATTAATATTCCCAAAACAGATAGAACATGTGGAAGTTGTCCCCCTCCAGTACCACGCTGTCCCCAGGCCAAAAAAGTATCATCCCGTGTGATAATTCCGAATTCAGAGATTGCCTCAAGCATTGGTGGTCCGGTTTCAATCGACCAAATCGAGATTAGTACGATGACTATTCCGAATGTCGAGCTGGATGATTTCAAAGGAGATTTCACATATGAATCGTGCAAGGCAAAAAACGTCGAAATAGCAATGACGCTTTCCATTAGTTCTTCCTTCTCCGGGACTATTCATACGCCCTGGCCATTGCCAGATTTGCATCCGTCGGGTACCGTGGATTTTGCCTCTTTTACCGAGACGCATTCCCTGGGCGACATCGAGTTCCAGAGCGGCAGCATTTCAATGCAGTCGCCAAAGATGACCATGGGTCCTTTTTCAATGACACCTGAGCCGATTCGGAGAACAACCATAGAAGAAGTTACTACAGGGAAGATCCAGATGAAATGTACGAGTATACCCCTGGATAGCCCCTTGTGCAAGGCTCTCGGCATCTGTCTTCCAATGCTGAATCCCATGTGTCCCAACAATGTAATAACTGAAGAAACGAACATCGAGAGAATGGATTCGAAGAATATATCAAGCTCGCACATAGTAATGAATGACATAAGCGCATTAAACATCAATATCCCGTCTGTCACTACCAAAGGATTTAAAGCCATTTCAACTACTCCGATTACAATAAATACGTCTAAGAAGACTTATGGGCCTGGGGTAACGCGTACAGGGGATGCGGATAATGCTGATATCAATACCGTCATGACCCTTAATATTGAAAAAGTAGTAATGAATGTTAAAGGTGGAATGGAAATCAGTAACGTAAAGGGCAAGGTCACAACAGCCTCAGCTATTTCGGATAAACTTAACATCGACCTCGTCTTAAAAGGAATCAAAATCAAAGGATTGAATTTGTGTGGTATGAATATTCCTGAGATAGAGGTGGAATTCTAATGATAAGACCTCAGAAAATCGACAAGAATGCGAACTTGAAAGATGAAGAAATTTCAAGAAGAGAAGAGATAGCAAAAGCACTCTGGGAACAAAAAGAGCCTGATAAAGCCGATATAAAAGGCACACTTGAATTAATATATCTTAGCTTTATTACCCTTCTTGGTAATAGAGAACTTGTCGAGGATGATTTGAACGAAATCAAATCCAAGCTTGACGATTGCGCAGATCGAATGATTGAAATAAAAGAGAAATCAAAAAGAAAATCCCGGAAGTAACTTCAAGAAATTAAGCCGGGATTTTATATGCGGTTCCTATCCTTACAGCGGGCTTATCCTCAATAAAAACCGACTCGACTGGCAATCTTTCGCACAATCTTTTCATAGCAGGCGCTTCTGTGGCATAATGAGTCGCATCAAAAAGGCATAGCTCCCCCGCATAACGGAGCGCATCATGGCGCAGCTCTCCCGATACAAGCGCATCGGCGCCCAGTTCAAGGGCTATGTCGATGTATTCCCTGCGGAACCCGCTCCCGCCTACGACCATGACCTTTCTTATTTCCCGGTCTCCAGTGTATTGCACATGGGTATCTAGCTTTTTTGCAATGAACGAGGCAAAATCCGGCACGCTGCACGGCTCTATTCCCCCAATTCTTCCAAGCGCAAGAGGTGTGATGTTGTTTAATCCAAGTAATTCAGCGAGCACATCGTTCACGCCGCCTTCTGCCTTGTCGTAGTTGGTGTGCATGGTGTAGATGGAAATATCGTTATCAATAGCAATTTTCAAGGTATCGGATAATCTTTTTGAAATAATGTTCACAGGGTCGAAAATCAGCGTGTGATGAGTGATGAGCAGGTTTGCTCCGAGGCGCGCCGTTTCTTCCAGCACATAGTCGGTAGGGTCAAGCGCCACTGCGACTTTCCTGATGTCGGCGGCGCGGTCAAGGACGAGGCCGATCCTACCTGTGTCGAAGTCTTCTGCGAGGGCGGGAGGTGCTATGGATTCGAGGATTGGGATGAGTTCGCGGAGGTTCATGTGCTGTTGTTAGTCAAGAGGGTTATTTAAGGATTGGTTTTATCTCTTGTGCCCTTCCAGACCTCACGCGATGCAAAATAAACGCCTCCAAAACCTAAACTGATCGCCACAATTTGAATTAATCCACCCGCATAAGGAATTCTGAACAGGATGTTTAAGATAATGAAGCCAACAACGAATATCCATGTATCACCGGTCTTAATTTTAAACTGGTCAAGGATCTTTTTACCTGCAGTGAAAGAGACGAAAATGGTGGAGAGCATAAGCGCTATAATAAACAGCATTGCCATGATTGCCGCAACCGGAAGACCGATTACAGTTATAGCAACCAGTATTATGACGACTGCGGATACGATTATAAGAACAAAACCTATTACCGTCTTGAAAAGCGTTGATTCCCTTATCTCCTCTTCAACTTTAAAAAATTGAACAGGGAATAATTTGAGGAGGATTATGCCGAGTATAAGGAATCCGAGAGTTATCAGGATTCGAAATATGCCTATTGCCCGCTGAAAATTTTGCGAAGCTTCACTTTTTATGAATTCTATACTGCCTGCACTTCCGGTATTTTGAAACTTTTCAGCTCTCACCGTCAGGTTCCCGTTAACCCTGCCGGCATTGTTTACGTTACCACCTGAAATTACCGCATCCCTGCTTATAACAGCGGTGGAGTGAATATTTATATTTCCCCCTGCCATCACAACATTTCTGGCATTACCTTTAATATCTATATTTCCACCGGCAGCGACGATTTTTCCTTTGACATCGGAATTTATGGAAATCTGGCCGCCTGCAACGAAAACATCCCCGTTTACAGGTGCATTGATGTTAATATTGCCTCCCGCAATTACTAATCCGTCAACAGGAGCATTTATGTCTATTGCGCCTCCTGCTGCGAAAACATCGTCCTCTACCGGTGAATCAACACGTACCTGATCCCCGGATAACATTTTCACTGCCCCAACATTCGAAGGTAATAGAAGAATCAATACGAGCGAAAGAATTATTATGATTTTTATACCATCTGGCCTTGCTTTCCTAATTTTCTTAATTGAATTAATCATATTATCAACCCACCACGGATGCATCTTGCCCCGATGATGCATTTTTGAGCAACCTACACCCAGTATATCATTAAATGTAACGCTATAAATAATTTTCGGAATTTGCGGGTTGTACCTGTCCCCCTAAAACACATACGGAATGAACGCTTTGACCCGCGCTTTGTAATTGGGGTACTCCTCAGGGAAATGCCTGGTGAGAAGCTTCTCTTCCTCATGTGCCCTGAGAAAGGCAGTTATAAAGGAGATGGCAAATGCGACGAAGAAAATAGCACGGCCGTAGAAGATTGCCATGCCAAGAACCATAAGCAGAAGACCGCTATAAATCGGATGGCGCACATAGCGGTAGGGCCGCCTTGAATAAGCTCGTGTTTCTCCTTCAAGACCGTGCTGGTGCTCCAGTTGCCGCCAAGAACAGTTCGCGCCCAGAGCATGATAATTAGACCTGTGAAAGTAACAATATCGGCGATAATGCCGATGGTGAGCGTGTATGACCAGAGAATAGTGTCATGGTTAACCATAAAAAACACAAGCGCAGCTGCAATTAGTAGAACAAGAATACGCCACGTCCCCGCCTGTTTCTCTACTGTGCGCTTGACCCCAAAAGCGGCAACTATCCAGTAGATGATAAAGATAGCCCAGCAGAGAATGATGAATTGTCCGGTTAAGGTGGTCATAAGTTATTTTATATTTGTCAGGTTACTTATATTGAATATGGAAATTTTCACAGCTTTACCTTTTTAAGTTTGATACTTCATTATACCGAAAACAGTCGGTGGTGTGATCATTCACCATTCCTACCGCCTGCATGAAAGCATAACAAATCGTAGAGCCGACAAATTTGAATCCACGTTTTTTCAGGTCTTTACTCATTGCATCAGATTCTTTTGTTTTCGGCGGTATTTCTGATAAATTTCTGAATTCATTCATTATTGGTTTACCTCCAACAAACTGCCAAATATATTTGTCAAAGCTGCCATACTCTTTTTGAACCTCCAGAAATTTACCAGCATTTATGATTGTAGCTCTAACTTTCAGACGATTACGGACAATACCCGGACCAGCCAGCAAACGTTCCTCGTCGACTTCCGTATAGTGTGCTATCTTAGCCGGCTCAAAGTCAGAAAAAGCTTTACGATAATTCTCTCGTTTCCGTAAAATAAGCTCCCATGTAAGCCCTGCCTGCACTCCTTCTAAAATGAGAAACTCAAATAATCTTATATCATTATGCACCGGCACGCCCCATTCTCTATCATGGTATTCTATCATTAATGTCTTATCATTCGTCCATGAACATCGTTGTTTTTGTATCATGTTGAATTTCCTGTGTTTACCATCTACCTGCATTATTTTGATGCATATGTTAAAGATAAACGTTATGCAGGACTCTACACACTGCCTCATTTCCAGGGTTCTTTCCTGGTCTATGTAACAGATGAATGTATCAATTTTTGTTTGTATCGAAGCATTTAAGCCCTATGCCTCTCAGTTATATTCTCTTGAGCTTGGAACAAGAACGCATACGAAACTGAAATAGAGCAATATTAATAGTCCATGATAAAAAAAACATATTACGAAATATTAGAAGTCGATAAGAAAGCATCCCAAAAAGATATAAAGTCCGCTTACCGCAGACTGGCTATTCTATATCATCCCGACAAAAACAAGTTACCGGAAGCCGAAGAAAAGTTTAAAGGAATCGCAGAGGCTTATTCAGTACTATCAGACCCGGACAAACGGAAACAATATGACATAGAAAATGAACCGAGAAACGTTCTGCTGAGAAATAAACAAGAAAAGATGTGGCAAATAATAAGAGAGCAGAAACAAAGAGAAGCCAGGACAAACCAGATTCTATGGGAATTTCTGGAACAAGAACGTATCAAAGATAGACAAAGAGAAATCGAATCTATGAGTATTATGTATGCATGATTATAAAAAATGTGACTCTTGCCCCTCCCAGCATTCCAGGGGATGCACTCATTATCGCAACCGGTTTACCTTGAAACGAATTATCTCCCGGAGGGCGTGAAGCCCAGTCGATTGCATTTTTGAGAACGCCTGGCATCGAATAGTTATGTTCAGGTGATGCTATCAATATTGCATCCGATATCCTGATTTTTTCTTTAAATTCTTTGACTCTTTCCGGCATCCTGTCCTCTAAGTCCATATTATAAGGCGGAATTCCTTCAAGATCAAATATTTCAATTTTTGCCTCTTCTGGTGATAACTCCAGGGCAGCACGTAATAATGCTTTATTGTAAGAACCCTTTCGCAAGTATATCGGCGCGCTTGTGATTGCGCCGTCAGAATAGGCCAGCGAGAGGCGTTCTTGAGCCACCATCCAAAAAACTTACCAGTAAATTCACGCCGAGGTAGGGATTTGAACCCTAGCTTACCAGAAGGTAAAACAGGTCTCGAGCCTGCCGCGTTAGTCCGCTCTGCCACCTCGGCACGGGTGTCTTTTTAATATAGTTTGTAGGCTATTAACCTTTTTATCAGGTGATTCATGAGGCTTGACTCTTATCTTGTCGAGATTGGTAATCTTGGTTCCCGCGGACGGGCAAAACGCGCCGTTGTTGAGGGGCATGTGAAGGTCAATGGCAAGAGCATCACCAAACCCTCGTTTGATGTTGCATATTCCGACAGCATTGAAGTAACAGAGGGCATTGACAAGCCCGCAGGCTACTGGAAACTAAAAGAGATACAAGAGAAAACAAATCTTATTAAGGACGGGGATACGGTACTTGACATTGGCTCAAGCGCTGGCGGTTTTCTCTTGTTCGCTTCAGAGATCGCTTCCAGTGTTCATGGCATCGAGTTCAGTAGTGAGTTCCGCTCTACACTTCTAAAACTCGTGCATGAACGTCCAAATATTACCATCGAGTTCGGCGATGTTTTCACAATACTGGTTGAAAAGGAGAAATTCGATGCATTTGATGTTTTACTCATGGACATCACCGCAAGCCCTTTATCTTCTATAAAAGCTCTTGAGAATGTGCTGCCTGCCTTAAAAAGCGGCGGAAAGCTCTTACAGGTAATTAAATTGACAAAAGACACGGACAGGGAACCGATACTCTTGAAGCTTTCATCCCTGGGATTGGAAATTACCGGAGTGCTTGAACCTCTGAAAAAAGAAGCATATATCATTGCAAGGAAGTTATAATGGAGCAATTTGATTTTGACCTGGAACGCATTTTTAAAATCATAAAAGACAAAAAATGCAAAAATATCGGCCTCCAGTTTCCCGAAGGTTTGAAAAGGCAGGCAATAAAAATCGCAAAGGAGATTGAAGAAAAAACCGGGGCAGGTACTATTATTTCAGGTAACCCCTGCTTCGGGGCATGCGATATCGATATAATCCTTGAAGGAAAAGTCGATTTGCTTTTCCACTTCGGGCATTCAAAAATGGGCAAACACGATAACGTGGTTTTTATTGAAATGCGCTCAAATATCGATGTCATGCCCGCCGTTAAAATTGCACTTCCCCTGTTAAAAACAAAGAAAATCGGTCTTGTAACAACAGTGCAGCATATTCATAAACTTGATGAAGTATCAGAATTCCTGAGGGACAATGGAAAGGAACCAGTCATCGGGAAAGGAGATTTAAGAGTCAGTTATCCGGGGCAGGTCCTGGGATGTAATTTCACGGCTGCACGCATTGATTGCGAGGAGTACCTTTACATTGGCAGCGGGTTTTTCCATCCACTCGGTGTTGCAATTGCCACAGGAAAAAAAGTGATAGTTGCAGACCCGTATTTGAACCAGGCACAAGAGGTATCTCCTGAAAAGTTCCTTCGCAAGCGAAGCGGGTATATCGCAAAGGCAATGGATGCAAAAATCTTCGGGATAATCGTTTCAACAAAAAGCGGGCAGGACAGGATGGAGCTTGCAAGGCGTCTTCTGGAAACCGCAAATAAGCACGGTATTTCGGTGCAAATTATCATGATGGACCTTGTAACTCCCGAACAATTGCTTGGATTCAAAGCCGATGCTTATGTAAATACGGCATGTCCGAGAATCACGATTGATGATTCGGAACGATTTCATGTGCCCGTACTGACGCCGGCGGAGTTTGAGATTGTATTAGGGGAGAGAAAATGGGAAACCCTTGAAATGGACGAGATACTGGAAGGGACTGAGTAGAATCACATTTCATTTGCGATAGAACTATGCACTTATTTCGAGATATTTCTCTATCCTGTCAAGACCTTCCCTGATATTTTCAAGGCTGCTGGCATACGAGAACCTGATATACCCTTCCGCCCCGTCCCCGAAATCGATTCCAGGCGTTACTGCCACACCTGCTTCTTCAAGGATGCGCCTGCCAAGTATTAGCGAATCCGAACCGAACTCCTTTGCGTTTGCAAGAACGTAATAGGCTCCCTCAGGCTCGCTTTTTATCCCGAATCCAAGGTCTGCAAGACGCTTCAGGATGTACCGCCTCCTGCTGTCATACGTGGCGACCATCTCCTTTACATGCTCCTGCGGGCCCCGAAGCGCCGCTATTCCTGCATGCTGGACAAAACTGTTGGCGCAGATAAAGAAATTCTGCTGCAGCTTCTGGAGCGGCCTGATATATTCTGCAGGGGCAATAAGGTATCCAAGCCTCCATCCGGTCATTGAGTACAGCTTTGAAAAGCCGTTTAATACAAAAGCGTTGCCTGTATATTCAAGGATGGAATGGTCTTTGCCTTTATAGATCAAGCCCTGGTATATCTCATCAGAGATTACAGGGACGTTGCCTGCAATTTCTGCTATTCCTTTCATGGTTTCGGGACGCATTACATGACCAGTGGGATTGCACGGTGAATTTATCAATATGGCTTTCGAGCTTGAAGTCACTTCACCCGCAACAGCCTCAGGCTCAAGCCCGAAACCTTCTTCCTCGCGGGTATATGCAAATACAGGTTTACCTCCCAAATATTCCACAAAGTTAGGGTAGCAGGCATAATAGGGATTCGACATCACCACCTCATCGCCCAGGTCAAGCAGCCCCATGAAAAGCAAGAGCAGGGCGGGGCTGGTTCCCGATGTAATGACGACCTGCTGCTGACTTATTTCAAGGCCGAACTTCCGGTTGTAATATTGCGCCACTGCTTCCCGGAGTTCAGGCAGTCCCAGACTGTGGGTGTATTTTGTCTCGCCTGCTTTCAGGGCATTGAACGCTGCCTCGCAGATGTGCGGCGCTGTGGGGAAATCTGGTTCGCCAATCTCCAGATGAATGATGCTTTTACCTGCGCGCTCAAGTTCCTGTGCCCGCTCAAGGACTTCCATTACATAAAACGGAGGGATTTTTTCGGATTTCCGGGAGAACATTACTGATACCGCTCCAGGATATTATACAGCGTATCCCGTTTCGCAACAGTGCGCCCCATTTTTTTCGCAATATGCACAAACTCATCTATGCTCTTGCTGTGGAAAGGCACTCCCGCAGCCCTGACAACGTTCTCTTCAATCATCGTCCCTCCGAGGTCATTTGCCCCGTAATTCAAAGCAACCTGGGCAATGGAAAGACCCTGCGTCACCCATGAAGCCTGTATATTCTTAATATACCCATTGAGAAGAATGCGGGATACTGCGACCATTTTCAGGTAATCCACCCCTGTTGAAGTCCCGCTCAATTGCGTATTTTCTGACTGGAAACTCCATGGGATGAACGCTGTGAACCCGTTATATTTTTCCTGCATGTCGCGCACGCGAAGGATGTGTTTCACCCGCTCTTCGAGGGTCTCGGCATGCCCGAAAACCATGGTCGCGGTGGTCGGGATGCCAAGCGAATGGGCAGCCAGCATGACCTCCTGCCACTGTTTCCAGCCGATTTTATTCGGAGAAATACTGTTTCTCACGCGGTCATCCAGGATTTCAGCCCCGCCGCCGGGTATGGAATCAAGCCCAGCATCATGCAGGCGCGAAATCGTTTCCCTGATACCTGCGCCGTATAACTTTGAAATGTGCACTATTTCAGGCGGCGAGAAGGCATGCATCTGGACTTTAAACCTTTTTTTTACCTGACGCAGCATCTCTTCGTAGTAATCAATCGTTATATCGGGATTCAGCCCGCCCTGAATGAGAATCTGTGTCGCTCCGAGCCTGACCGCCTCATCGATTTTTGCCAGGATCTCATCGATGGTCAGCACGTATGCATCCGCTGCATCGGGTTCCCTGTAGAATGCACAGAATTTGCATTTTGATGAGCAGATGTTGGTATAATTTATGTTCCTGTCAATAACAAAAGTGACAAGCTCCCCGGCGCTTTGTTTTCTCAACTCATCCGCTGCTGCGCCCAGAAGATTAAGGTTGTTACTTTCAAGAAGCGAAACTCCTTCTTGCAGCCCGATTGGTTCATTATCAAGGGCACGCCTCAGGATTTCAGAAACGGCATCGTTATCCGAGAATTTTTTTATAATATCAAAATTTGTCATCCTGTGAATAGCTCCTCTTGAATTTCAGTGCAAGTTCGGCTTTCATTAGTTCTCTTCCGAGATAACCTGCATGGTCAAGGCGTGAAACAAGCCCAAGCCTTATGATTGTTTCAAGAACATCCTTTGCAGTTGTTCCCTCGATTGAATTATCATTATGCTTTGCCACTATTTTTCCCGGATGGATTTTTCCGCTGATATATTCATCCTCTGTTACCTCTATTTTAAAACAGCCCGTGGGGTCAAGATGCCATTTTTCATCTCCTTTTGCTTCGGTTGCATTTTCAGGAAGCAGACCGAATTCCCTCCTTCTTTTCTCTTTTATCGCAAGCATATCAATCCCCAGGTCTTTCGGGGCGCTTCCACGTTCTCTTGCAAGCACCATCATCATGGATGCGGTTTTTAACTCTGATACGCTGCCATAAGCTTTTGAACTGAATTCGGGTGTGAACAGGATGCTTGCACCAAGCTCCATTGCAATGCCCGATAACATGGCATTAACGCCTATCGAATCCGCATCTATGAGTTCTGTAACGTTGCCGATGCCAAAAAAAAGCGGCGTATCCCGGTCGCGTTCCCTGAACTCATAATACCTGTTTATGGATTCCATAAGACCGTGCCCCGCAGGTTCAAGCACAGGGTCGGCGATGATAGTTTGAATTCCTGAATTCTGGGCATATTCGATATTTCTAAATAAACTCTCCATATCCTCAACACAATCGGGAATTATTACAGCAGCGGCGGAATTTTGGATTATATTATCTTTTACTTCATTGATATTTTCTGAATTTAAACTGAGCACAATATCTATCCCGGAATCAAGAGCAATATTGATTAGCACAGGGTCAAGAGTATCGATACTCAAAGGGGCATCCGTCGCAGATTTTGCAGTTTCTACTGTTGCTTTCACTTTGTCCGGCGCGGTATCAAGTGAAATCCCAAGGTCGATGATATCGGCTCCCCGTTCAACATAATACGCGATTTTATTGATGAGCCCGCTTCGAGTCAAATGCCCCGCATCCACTATCTCGGCCATAACCTTCATGCGGGAATCACCGCCGAGCTTTACTCCTTTTAACGTTAATGACGAAACTGACCATTCTTCAATTTCGACTATCTTTTCAATTGCGCCCGTTCGCCTTTTTTCCAACAACAGCTCACATGCAGGGATTTTTTTGGAAAAAGCGATGGTATCAGCAAAGGAAAGAACAAAATCAAGGTCAACCGCATGTTTCGGCCCGAGCCTTATTTGCGTGTTTAGCTCTTTTTCAAGACCTGAAAAATCACCTGAGGCAAGACCGGGAATGAGAACAAGGTCATATTTTTTGGCAGGCATTGAGCGGCGAAGAAGGGCGGGAGTAACAAAAGCCGCAACCTCTATATCAAGTACGAGAACGTCGGCTTCATCCTGTACTGACTTTTTTACGGTGTTCTCTGCCAGTTTCCCGGTAACTACGAGGATATGCATTTTAACTCAGGCCGAATATTTTTTTAATTCCCGTAGTGATAAAATCAACCGCTATAGCAGCCAGGAAAAGACCCATCAATCGTGTCATGACAAGCATTCCTGTCATCCCGACTACTCTTGAAAAACGGTCTGAGAACCTGAAAATAAGGAAAGTAATTAAAAATGTCAACAGTATTGCAGCAATTACAATCAAATACACAGTCTTAGGGCCAATAGCATATTCAACGGATCCTTTACTAACATACAGGATTATTGTAGTTATAGCACCGGGTCCTGTAAGCATTGGCATAGCCATGGGAAATATGGAAATATTTTCTCTTTTGACGGCATCGGATAATTCTTCGGATGTAATGCTTTCTCTTGTAGCCCTTGCAAAAATCATATCTATAGCAACGAGAAAAAGCAAAATCCCACCTGCCACACGAAGCGAATCAACTGTTATGCTGAAAAATTCCAGTATAAGATTGCCTGATAAAGCAAATATTATTGCAATAATGCAGCCAATAACTGCAGAACGCTTTGCGACATATATCTTGTCTTCGTCTTTCATGTGGGATGTTACGGAAACGAAAGCCATTACTCCGCTGACAGGGTTAACGATTGAAAAGATCGCTGTGAAAACTAAAACGAAGAATGTGAGGTTAGAGGTCATTACTGATACTATTCTTTAAATGCTATTGAATGTTTTGGATAGATGGTTATTTTGACCAAAAATATTAGCCACAAAGGCGCAGAGAACACGGAGATATAAATAACTCTGTGACCTCCGTGTCTCAGTGGCTATTTTGCTTAACAACGCAAAAGGATTTTACAACAACGAATTTAAGAAAAGGATAAGTGAAAGGAGCAAGCATATTTGTTATTATGCACACCATCGAGGTTCCTGTTGGATACGACGTTCTGGCAGTGAACTCGGAACTTGCGCGGCGCAACCGTGATGTCCTGGAAAAACATGGTATTACTGCTTTTAACATAATGGGCGCCATTGGCTCAGGCAAGACGTTGTTGATTGAAAAAACAATCGAGAGCCTTGGCAGCAGCCTCAGGATTGGCGCAATTGCCGGGGATGTGATTGCACGGATAGATGCAGCGCGATTTGAAAAGTATGGAATCCCGACCATTGGGTTAAACACAGGGAAAGAGTGCCATCTTGATGCGCATCTTGTCGAGCATGGACTTCTGGAACTTCCGCTTGATTCTCTTGATATCCTTTTTATTGAAAACGTGGGGAATCTTATCTGTCCTGCCGACTTTGAACTTGGCGAGCATAAAAAGGTGGTGATCGTAAGCGTCAGCGAGGGTGACGATATTGTGGAAAAACATCCACTGATTTTCAGCACGGCAGACCTTATTATTGTAAATAAGATAGATATCGCGGAAGCTGTAAATGCGGATGCCGATAAGATGGTTAGTGATGCCCGGCTCATCAATCCGCGTATTGATGTTTTGAAGATGAGTCTTAAGACCGGCGAGGGTTTCGGCGAGTGGGTGGATTTTGTGAAGAGGTCTCGTGAGCGCAGGGGTTAGCCACCGGGGAACGAGGGCAGGTTGCGGCAAACTTTCCAAAGCATTATTATGCCATAATACCATAATGGTATAATATGGAACTCGTGAACATCGATAAAGCCGGCAGGATTGTTATTCCAGGCGCCCTACGAAAGAAGTTGAAGCTGAATGAAACCTCTAAATTGCTCATAGACGTTAAAAACGACCTTCTGATTATTAAAAAAATAAACATAGAAGAACTGGCGGAACAGCTTGAGAAAGACTTTAAGAATATCGACATCGATACTGTAGTTGGTAAGGTGCGAAGTGGCGTTAAAGAAAAAATCAGGAAAAAACATCCGTCGGTTTTTGGTTGATACAAATCTATTCATTGCAGCCATCAAGAACCCTAAAAAGGAAACCTTTTCTCTGAAGCTGCTTTTGGAACTGGTCGATGATGCAACTATTGTACTCATTGGTAACGAATTCTTGATTATGGAAATGGAAAAGTATGCACAGGTTTTTGAATCAAAACGTGGAAAAGAAATTCTCCATAAGTTGATAGATAAAACTGAATTGGTGGATGTGGATGAAAAGTTTTTGCGCCTCTGTAAATCGTATTTTCCAAAAGATGAGTTAATAGATATCTATCATGCAGCTACATGCCTTCAAGAAGGTGCGGTTCTAATCACTAATGACAGGCATTTTGACAGAATAAACGATGAAAAAATAATCGAAGTATGGAGCATAAGCAAAGCAATTGAATTTTTTGAAATATGAGATGTATGCTCTGTCCCCTTCCTATTGACTCACATTCCTAATAGCGCCATATACAGGATCGTAAATCGTAGAAGGTTTATGCCTTATTTATGCAATCACCTTTACGATTTCAGGTTCAAGTTTGCCTTTTTTTGTATTAAGAGTTTTGCACTTTGTGCAAATAAACAACTCTCCATCAATATCATCTGGTATTACATAGATTCCTGAATCGTCTCTTGAAAACGATTTTACTATTCCAGATTTAATTTTAGTTATCTTTTCATCATGTAACCAGTCACGTGTTGCAAATTCTATATGACTCCCAATTTTTATTTCTTTCCCATTAACATCTGTTTGCATATCTTATCACCTCATCAGACCTCAACTTCTTTCATATTCGATTGCTTCCCAATGCGCTACGAATTAATATGAGATGCATATGCTCTGTCCCTTCCTATTGACTCACGTTCCTAATAGCGCCATATACAGGCTCGTAAATCGTAGAAGGTTTGTGCCTTATTTATGCAATCACCTTTACGATTTCAGGTTCAAGTTTGCCTTTTTTTGTATTAAGAGTTTTGCACTTTGTGCAAATAAACAACTCTCCATCAATATCATCTGGTTTTACATAGATTCCTGAATCGTCTCTTGAAATCGATTTTACTGTTCCAGATTTAATTTTAGTTATCTTTTCATCCTGTAACCAGTCCCGTGTTGCAAATTCTATATGATTCCCAATTTTTATTTCTTTCCCAGTAACATCTGTTTGCATATCTTATTACCTCATTAGACCCCAACTTCTTTCATATTCGATTGCCCCCAATGCCGCTACGAATTGAAGAAATAAAGAGTATTTTTGATACTCAAAATAGATGTTAATTATAAATAAAACTTTTCTAACGAAAGCGAAAAAGAAATATGTGAAATAAGGCTTAAAATAACGAAAATTAATTATCACTTATTAAAAATTAATGTAATAAAAAAACACTTTTTCAAAAAAGGGTGGCGGAAGTGATATGAATTATTTGAAGATATTATATTTTGAATATTTTTGAAATATGAAATGCAGATGCTCTGTCCCTTTCCTATTGACCCATATTCCTAATGGCGCCATATACAGGCCTCGTACATCGTAGGGGTTTTGTGACTGAAGACGATAGGCATTCTCGTGCTCCCGAATGGCGATGGGAATTTTAAACAAATGATTTTCAAAGCTTGAATAGGCGCTGATTTTGGATTACTATAAATATATTGAATGATGAGTTTACAGGGATTAAAAGAGTGATTCATCCAAAATAATTAATATTAAATAATGAAATTATTTTTAAATAAGTGAATGGATATGACTAATCAAAATAATAAACCCACCAGCGACCCAATGAATCCAGGTTTATCCTATAGTGATTTGGTTTCACTATATTCACAACAATGGGAACAAATCCGACATTTAGATTCATTGGATTTTAGGGTGATGACATTACTTCCAGTTGTTGTTGGAATTTTGACACTAGGAACAAACCTCCTTGATAATTCAAATCAAGAGATATCAAAAAGTGTGTTTCTAGTTGTTGCGATTATAGTTGGTTTTATCTCATTTGCAGGTTGTTATACAACCTTCCGAAATTGGTTATGCTATATGCGACGATTTGCCATTTTGAATAATTTGGAACGAGAGATGGGGATGGTCACACGAAATATCATCAAGGAATCATGCCAGTTTACCTTTTCGGAAGGTTACCTAAATTTCAACTGGAAGTTCGTACAAAGCATTAGATTTCCACTTACTGTGTTTTATTCTATTCTTGGAGGATGCAGCTATATCATTTATGTTAGGAATATCACCTGTATATCAATTGTAATTGGTATGGATTTAGCATTAATTATTTTTTTCTATTGTAATCTTATTACATATCATTCTTATTCGAAGGAATTTAGTTCAATCCAACAAACCATAGGGCGATAGAAAATACATTTGTTTTGTGTGTCAAACTTTCTATCCAAGCAGACAGACAAATAAAACCAACAAATGAAAAAACCACGAGCATCCACAGGATGCCCCCGACCGAGGTCGGGAGTAGTGACTCCCCCAAAAATCCAACAGGAACTTATATCAGTCATCGCAGGAAATTACTGAACACGGGGTAATGAAAAATATGACAACTCAGGACAACTTAAAAGAAGCCTTCGCAGGAGAATCGCAGGCGAACAGGAAATATCTTGCTTTTGCAGAAAAGGCAGACCAGGAAGGTTACAAACAGGTGGCAAAGCTGTTCCGGGCAGCAGCCAAAGCCGAGACAGTCCATGCGCTTAACCACCTGCGCGTAATGGGAGGAGTAGGGAAAACCACAGATAATCTGAAAAGCGCTATTGAGGGAGAAACTGCGGAATACCGGCAGATGTACCCGGATTTCATAGAGCAAGCCAAAAAAGAGAAAGGCCTGGATGCAGCAATTCTCAGCTTTGATGTGGCAAACAAAGTCGAGAAAATCCACGCAGGTCTTTATAAGCAGGCTCTTGATAACCTCGGCCAGAACAAGGTAGTCGATTATTATGTCTGCTCGATATGCGGAAATACCGTAGAAGGGAGCGCGCCTGAGCGGTGCCCCATCTGCAATGCGCCGGAAGGGATGTTCAGGAAGGTTGACTGAAATGGCAAAGAAACTTGCGGTAATATACGGCACCGGGTTTGGCAACACCGGCATCATGGCAAAAGCCATAGAGGAAGGAGCACGGAGCGCTGGCATTGACGTAATTATTAAGAAAGTGGATGAGGCAACCGCACAAGATGTGGAAAAAGCCGATGCCATCGCCATAGGTTCACCCACATACAAGGGTGCGGGTATGCCCACAGTGATAAGGTTCGTGGAAAGCCTGTCAAAAATCCAACTCAAAGGCAAGGTAGGAGCGGCTTTCGGTTCATACGGCTGGAGCGGTGAAGCTGCCGGAGTAATAAGCAAGATGCTAAAAAGCTATGGCATGGATGTAATCGAGCCAGATCTCAGGATAAAACGCATACCTGAGGAAGAAGGTATTGAGACCTGTAAAGAACTGGGTAAATTAATAGCCAAACGATTAAAAAATGAGTTATAATCCTTGGCAGACTTTTTGGATTGATATATTCAAATTTACCAATTTAACCAACTTTGCGACCTCTGCGGTGAAGGAACACACAAAAAGGATATTAACAACGAACTAATACGAACTCGTACGAACTCCGGCGGCATGAATTCATATCAGTTAGTACGAGTTAGTTGTTGATTTTTACATGCCAAGCGGGAAAGATTTTGTTGACAAAATAGGTTCTTAACATAATGAAACCCATAAAACCCGAAACCCTGAAAAAACTGTTGCTTAAAAAATGCAAGAGCCTCGGTATCCCACTTGTCGGCTTTGCTCCTGTCGAGAGATGGGAGCATCCGCCAAAAGAACTGCCAAATTCTCTTTCGCCCTGGATTCCGGAAGAATTCTGGCCGCAATCCATATATTCCGAAGCAAAAACGGTGATTGTGATCGGGCTTCCTGTATCCCTGCCTATTGTGGAAACAGCGCCATCGATATATTACCATGAACATTATAAAACCGTGAATTCGATGCTGGATTCAAAAGCATACGAAATTTCAAATTATCTCAATGAAAAAGGCTTTGGCTCTATTTACCTGCCGCGGGATGCCTATGGCGATATAAAAATCCTGATTGACAAACCATTTGCTTTTTTTTCACACAAGCACGCGGCGTATCTTGCAGGGTTGGGCTCATTCGGGCACAACAATGTTCTTCTGACGCCGGAATATGGGCCAAGGGTAAGGTTTACTTCCATATTCACGACGGCTGAAATTAGAGGAGACCCAATTAAAACAAAAGACCTGTGCATACATTGCCTTCTATGTGTGAAGAATTGCCCCGTGGGCGCGATACCAAAAACAGGAGTTTTCCCTCCGGCTATGGATAAGAAGCTCTGCGCGATAAGGAGCGCGGAACTCCGTGATGAATATAAGTCGCCATGCGGCATCTGTATCAAGGTTTGCCCTGTCGGGAAGGACAGGGAACTTTTCGGGCGCAAAAATATGGCGATATATTCAGGCAACAAAAAGTTTGAGAAATATCACGATGCCTGGGAGCATGTGAGAAAATACGGAAGTAAGTAAATGATGCGCGACGGGATGATTGCAAGCGATACGAAGGCGGAGCAAAAAGACACTCAACCCGAGAAAGTATAATAATCTAAAACATGTACTAAGAATTAGACTCCAGTTCCAGCAGTTTTTTTTGAACCATGGAGGTTTTGCATTCATCCAGTATATTTTCCCTCAACCGCCTATGGAGACTTGCCCTCGCAAGCATACCCCTCACATCAGGTTTTTCCGCTGCTTCAATCAATCTATTCAATACGGTGATATGACGTTCGAATTCCCGGGTGATTCTGACTGCATATTCAGCACACAAAGGCTCGGGTTCTCCTGTACCGCTTTCCATCGGGGTGCCGGGAAGAGGCTGGAAGGGAAGAAAACGCGCTGCGTCCGTCCCGATATCCACAGCCGTGTCCAAATAGCCGGAGCGCATCTCTTCCGTTTCGCCGGGAAGGCCCACAATAAAGGAAGCCACAGTGAAGATTCCTGCTTCCCTCAACGCTGCGAAAGCTTTCTTATGCTGCTCGAAGGTTATGGTTTTACGTATGCTTTGCGCAAGTTCGGGGTTAACCGTTTCAACCCCTATAGTTGCGCGAAGAAAACGGGCAGCGGAAAGAGACTCGATGACTTCAGGATGCCGCGTCATATCGTCCGAACGTGCAGAAAAAAGGAAAAAAAGCGGCAGCGGCCCATCCCGGAGCGCCTCGCATATCCTCTGCGCCCGTTCCGGGCTTGCCATGAAATTATCATCTGCAATTTGAATTATCACGGCGCCATGGCTGCTGACCAGATGGCGGATATCTTCAGCCACAAGTTCGGGAGAGCGGGCTCTCCACCGTCTTCCATGGAACCTTGTAGTCTCGCAGAAAGTGCAGCCGTGGGGACATCCACGGCTTGTCTCAAGAAGAAATATGCCATCAGGCGGCTCACCCGCCAGGTCACGGGCAGGCTCTTGCAGGCTGTCAAGTGATTGAATAAGGGGGCGCTGCGGGGTTTTTATCAAGACTCCATTTCTTTGAAGATAAAGGCCACTTACCTTCTCTGAAACCCCGCGTTGAAGCAGTTCCCTGAACGTTATTTCGCCTTCGCCGTAAACGACCGCATCGGCTCCGTTCTCCAGAAGCACTTTGGGGGACATGGAAGCACCGTGACCCCCGGTTATGAGCACTCCATTAAAACCTGCGCTCCTCAGGGCCCGAAGGAACGTTTTCGCAGGGCCGACAGAGGCAAGCCCCATTGTGGTGACACCTATAAGGTCAGGTGTATCTTTAACAGCAGCGCTGACAGCTGTCTCCATGGTGAGGTTTGTGGCATCTATGATCCTTATGGATGCTATGTCCCTAACCGCAGATGCCAGAACAGCAAGGCTGAAGCAGCCAAAATTCATCCTGGAGCATTCAGGCGGCTTGATCAGATTAACGCGCATTCATACCTCGATATTCACACCCAGAAGGTCAAGCAGCAACTGCGGATTTTTATCCTTCAAAACATCAGCAAGCCAGATTGCAGCCTCACTTTCCGAGCGCACCATAGAACAATAGTCAGGCGAAGAAGTGCCACCTCTTCCCAGAAGCTCCGCGCAGGCAAAACACGGGCCTCCGCACAGCGGAGCTGACCAGCACATTGCACACTCATCCCGTTTTTCATATGGGCGCCCGGGTGCATTCCCAAACCATTTCACACGGTCAGGATTGATACCTGAATCCAGGTCTCCCATTATGTATTGTGAAGCCCCGACAAACCTGAAGCAGGGATAGAGCCTCCCGTCATGCCCTGCAGCAATGAAATTCCGGCCTGCGCCACACGGTATCCAGATGTTTCCGTAGCCCAGCACCTTCTTTAGCCGTTTCTGGAACCGAATGTGAGTTGGTAGTTTCTCTCCTCCTGCAATCCGCTCTACATAATCAAAAATGAAGTCATGATAAGCTGCAAGGTCATCCTCACGCAAAGAAAGCTGCGAAGGAGAAGTGGCTGCCACAGGCACAAGTTCGATCTTCCGCACTCCCAATGAGGCGATTTCGTAGAACACCTTTCCCGGGTCTGTTCCCCGGCAGAGGACGGAGGTTGTACTGAAATGTTCCGGCATTTTTTCTGCCAGCGTTCTAACTGCATGTTCTATCCTCCGGAACGTGCCTTTGCCGTTTTTATCCACCCGGTACCGATCGTGAACCTGTGCCCCTCCGTCGATGCTTATCTTGACGTTCCAGCCATCCTCGATGAGCCATTTCATAATCGCATCATTGAGCCTGGTACCGTTGGTTGTCAGGTAAAGCGCAAGAGGTCTATTCTGGATTTGAGCCAGCCTCCTCGCCCGTCTTCCGATTTCCCGTACAGCGGCAGGATGCAGCAAGGCTTCCCCGCTTCCAAGATGTATCGATACACCCCTTCCTTTCGGTGACCATTCAAAGACCGCGTCAACGGCGCGCTGTTGGATTTTTGGGGGCATCACCTCTCTTTCAGGTAATGTAGCGTACTCGGCACAATATGCGCATCTCAGGTTGCACTGCCCTGAAATATCAAGCGCCATGGATGTAATCACAGGAAATCGCTCATCAGGCAAAGATGAAGGCGAGACGTTTCTCGGATCAAAAATGATATTTCTTTCCAGATGGCTGAATTCATGCAGCTTCTCTTTCATTATTTGTCTCATAACACCCCGCCCAGTACCAGTAAATCCTGGGGCCGGTCAAGGAATGACCCGTAAATAGCCAGAGCCATCTCGCAATTGGCTCGCACCATTTCGCATTCATCTTCACCGCACACCGAGAGCATCGCAGGACATCCGCCGCCGCACAACGGGAGCGCCCAACATGCTTTGCATTCGCTGCGGGGACCGTGCTCATCTGCCCAATTATTACCATTCTCAACCCATTTCGCATCCGGGTCGTCGATATTGCCTAGCGCCATCCCGTCCTTTCCTGCCAGTAACACGCATGGAAGAACCGTGCCGTCAGCCGCCATCCCGAAAACCCGTCGGCCGGCTCCGCAGAATGCCTTCCTCCTCATGCCGGTTATAAGCTGCAGCACGCGATGGTTGAAACGGTCATCTTTTGGGTTTTCTCCCCGCCGCACGCATTCTATAGTCTCGGCGGCTGCCCCTCTTAAGTGTTCAAAGTATTCCAGGCGTTCGTTTTCATCCAGTGCAAGCTCGTTTTCCGGCGGCAGCCGGACAGCCTGGGCTTTTATAGCATCAACAGGAAGTGTCTTGAGGTATTCCCGCGCATTTCGCAGCGACCATCCTTTTCGAACAACGCTTGATCCTCTCACATACTGCCCTCTTTGTGATCTCAGTTCCCGCAGGAAGCGCATAACACCGGCGTGAGTGGGCATGCCCGAGGAAGTGCGGCGGACTTTGTCATGGATATGCGCCGGACCGTCTATGCTCAGAATGACATTGAAGCGGCCTTTCCTCAGGACGGAAAGGGCTTCCTCGCTGCATACCGTTCCATTTGTTGTGATCGCAAATACGAAACGCTGATCGCCCCCTGCGGTTTCCACGGCTGCCCTCAGAGCCGGCAGGTTGAGAAGCGGTTCTCCACCATAGAAATGGATGCAGAACTCCCGGACATCGGGGAGTTTTTCTGGAAGCACCCTGACAAGTTTCCGAATAAGGCGAGGTGACAGTATACGTGTGCGTTCCTCACCGTAACCGAACCTTCCACGGTCCACAAAACAGTACGTGCATGCCAGATTGCATTCCTGGGTTGCGTTGACCATGACCTCCACGCGGTCTATGTCCGGGTACTCTTCCGCAGGGCGACTGTGCGATGAGGGTAAGATGCCCTTTCGGGACAGGCTGTCCATCACAGCCGAAGTATGGTGCGTTTCCGCTAAATGTGCATGCTGCGCTTTTTTGTTATTCCTGATAAATTCGGCTTCATCATGCGTAAGCGCAGCTAGGCGAACTGCTACCGGGTCAAAAGCAAAGACAGTACCGGCGTATTCAAATATATGCAAATCCAGAATCGACTCAGGCGATACCGCACGGTCCGCCGTTTGCACACAGGAGTTCATCTGCCAGTGAACCTATCTGTACCTCTATTCCTTTCAACGCCGCAAGAACGAACCTTATTTCTTTCTTCTTTTCCGCGGTAAGCTCCTTCACACCAAGGGCTCTGGCAGGCTCTTCCTGCAGTTGTTTTCGGAACTTCGGATCTATCAATGCCTTGTATATAAGGTCACGGTTCTTTTTTGCTCTGTCTAGTTTACCACTTTCTGTTGTTTCCATTTTATCCTCCCTTTTTACTGCAGCGAATTACAATTAATCGCTGAACACATTATAATTAAAAGTTACTTTATTTAACATTTGCGTAACCACAAGGCGTGTTGTTTAATAGTGTCTAAGTCGGACAATATTGCCAACAAAAAAGAATATATTTGCCGACTGAATATTCTACTCTATCATGTGGGGAAAGGTTAACATGATATCGTATGGAATTTGAAAATTTTTTGATTCGGATATTGGAGGTAAAAACTATGCAACACAAGAAAAGGAGGCAAAACTATGAAATTCAGAAAAGCTACTGAGGAGCTTTGTCACATTCAGGCTTCGGACAAAGGGTTGTTGGAAATCCAGACTACGAAAATTCCATTTGACCGCAGGTTTGAATTGGCAGCAGCTCACAATGGTGAGGTTTTACTTGCCTGTGGGGGACGTGACCAACGTGGATTCCTATCAGCGGTCTCATTTGCCCAGACAAAGGGAAAAAAGCCTCAGCTAGTTAGTCCGCTCCCCTTTCCACGAGCGCGCCATGCAGCCACCACAACGGCGGACGGACGGTTCATTGTAGCAGGAGGTGTCACAGAAGATACCGATGGGTCTCTAGTTCTTGCACGGGAGGTGCTCACATACGACCCCCGAACCGATCATTGGAAAGAAATTGCTAAACTCCCGCTACGAACCGCACAACTAGTCGCGGAGCAAGTCGATGGAAAACTTGTGGTCATTGGCGGCGATACCGGAACAACAACCGAGCCCGGTCGCCCCATCTCACCGGCACGATGTCGAGCGGAAGTACAGATCCTTAACCTTTCCACTGGTAAGTGGCATAGGGGTATGCCCAAACCCATCCCAGAGACAGGGGTAACGTCCGCTGTACTCAATGGGGAAATCTTTGTGTGCAGTAGCTATGCGGATGATGGCAAAGTCCGCGCGGATGTCGAGGTCTATAATGTTAAGACCAACTCATGGCGGAGGATTCCGGATATGCCCACTCCTCGAACAGGTGTGGCATGCGGTTTTATCAAGGGCAAGCTCTACTGCATCAATGGACAGGGCGTGGACCTTAATCCCGTTTCTGTGGTTGAGGTATATGATCCGAGTACTGACAAGTGGGACACTGTTTCAGAAGGCCCTGCATCTTATATTGGTCAGGGTTACGCAAACTTCGAGAATCGCATATTCCTCGTCGGGGGAAAGGAATAACCAAACACCTGCGTAGCCTTGGCATTGGCTAGGCAATATATACGGTACAGCCAATTGCGACCTGCTCATGATCTGCAGATTGGCTGGCTGTACGCAACTTTCTTAAGATCTTCTGTTATTTCATCATAGCAGTGCTCTTATAGCCCTTTTTGAGTAAATTTGACTCAAAAAATTCCCAAGAATTAAATGATGCTACTTTTAAAAGAGCACTGAGATTTTATGAGAAATTTTATTTAACCGAAGTGGGATATTTTTGTCCCAAAGTCTGGGCATCCAAAAACTTCATTTAATAAGACTCAAATGATAGGCATGATAAAAATGGCCACTCTATTAAATCAAATGCCCGTAAGAACTTATAAAGGAGAATTTAAAAATAATCCAATGAATAGTAGTAGAAACGTTGTAATAAACATGTATTAAGCAGCACATGGCTGACAAATACGAACAGGTGCTTGAACTTGCAAAGCGCCGGGGATTTATCTGGAATTCATTTGAGTTATACGGCGGCACAGCGGGTTTTTATGATTACGGCCCGCTTGGCGCGATGCTGAAACGGCGCGTTGAGAATATCTGGCGGGACATATTCGTGATTAACGAAGGGTATTACGAGATAGAGGCGCCGACGATTGGTATCGAGGACATTTTTATCGCATCCGGGCATGTGGGTGGATTCTCAGACCCGCTGACCGAATGCCAGAAGTGCAATGAAGCCTTCAGGGCAGACCATCTCGTCAAGGATGAGGTGGATAATCCCGATACACTGAGCGCGGACGAGCTGACCGAAGTCATCGGCAAAAACAATATCAAATGCCCGGAATGCGGCGGCAAGCTCGGCAAAGTCTATGAGTTCAATTTGATGTTCAAGACCTCAATAGGTCCCGGCGGAAAGCGCGCCGGCTATCTCAGGCCTGAAACTGCGCAGGGGATGTTCGTGGATTTCCCGCGCCTCCTTAAATTCTACCGCGACCACCTGCCCTTCGGTGCCACGCAGATAGGAAAAGCATACCGCAATGAAATCTCCCCGCGCCAGGGTGTGATAAGGCTACGCGAGTTCACGCAGGCAGAGGCTGAAATATTCATTGACCCGAGGGACAAGACGCACCCGAAATTTAAAGAAATTGAAAATATTGAATTGAATCTTTATTCGCAGGAAGGGCAGTCAACCGGTGAAATGCAAAAAATATCGTTAGGCGACGCTGTTAAAAACAGCATAATCGCCCATGAATTCCTTGCATACTGTCTTGCCATGACAAGCCGGTTTCTCATCCGGGTCGGGGTATCGCCTGAGAAATTGCGTTTCAGGCAGCACATGAAAGATGAGATGGCTCATTACGCTGCCGATTGCTGGGACGCTGAAGTTTTAAGCGACAGGTTCGGATGGGTGGAGGTGGTGGGGATTGCGGACAGGACTGATTATGACCTGAAGGCCCACGCAAAACAGAGCGAGAAAGAATTATCGGTATATGTCTCCTACGATGTCCCTAAAAAAATCGAGCGTTTCGTTGTCAAACCGGATATGGGGATTCTCGGCCCGAAGTTCAAAGGAAAAGCAGGAAAAATCGCAAATGCATTAAAGGCATTAAAAGCCGGAGAGCTTTCAGGCGACACGATAGAATTAATGATTGACGGCGAGCAGATTAAAATCGGGAAGGACGCTGTAAAATTTGAAAGCATAACCGAGGAAGTGCATGGTGAAAATATCATACCGCATGTGATTGAGCCCTCATTCGGGATTGACAGGATAATGTATTCTCTTCTTGAACATTCATATTTTGAAGAAGAGGCAGTAAAAGAAGAAGGAATAGAGGAGGAAGAGAAAAGAATAGTGCTTCGCCTGCCGCCTGAGGTTGCGCCGGTGCAGGCCGCGGTGCTGCCGCTTCTTTCGCGTGAGGAATTGATTAAACCTGGAAATGAGATTGTCGCAGGCCTTCGGAAAGCCGGGATTCTTGTGGCTTTTGATGATTCGGGAACCATAGGCAGGCGCTACCGCAGGAACGATGAGATCGGCACCCCGTATTCGATAACCGTGGATTACCAGACGCTTGAGGACGGCACGGTTACAATCAGGGACAGGGATACGATGAAGCAGGTGCGGGCGGGCATGAGTGATATTGCGGACAATATATATGAACTGGTTTATGGTGGGAAATCGTTTGGGGATGCAGGTAAAAGGATTTAACATTCAGGAGCGAGACTGCGCCAGAGTGGCTTGAAAGATGCCCTGAGTTCTATAACTACTATTTCAAGGAGTATTATGTCTGCCTGCGGCGCATCCATATTTGATAAGATAAGCAGGAAGTAGGGGACTGGCTCATGATAACCTGCGAGAAATGCGATACTGTTATCAAGAAGTATTTCTCGCCGAAGTTTGTGAGTTAGTCGTTTATTTTTTACTTTTTTGAGTTTTTTAAGTCGGTATTATTACTTTCACTGTTTGGCAATTGACATAAGCTTGTAGTATGTGGGAATGGGTGGGAGGTCGTAAGTAAGTATATTGAAATCCAAGATATACATCATGCAAAAAACGTTATATTCAGGCTTTGTACTTAATTACCGGGTATAGGTGACTGAATAGGGGTTGTATCCATCCGTTGGAAAGTCTTGAAACAGAGTAACAGTCGTGGGGCCAAAAAAATGGGCACGAATAAAGTAATCAATAAGAACCTGATATACGCTTCCTTAGTTCATTATCGCATTGCATTTACATTGACATATCTTCTTAAAAATTGAAATACATCACTTACCACAAACTCAAAAAGATCATTATCATCTTCTCTCTTTACTTGAACTGTTTTATATCTAATCGCTTCTAACTCTTCTTTAAGTAATGTCTCCATTGCTGAAATCTGTTCAAAAACTTCTTCATAAATTCGACATTTCCATAATATTTCTGGTTTATATATAGCTTCTATTAATTCTCTTGCAACACTCCCTGTTTTTCCCCGACATGTGAAAATAATTATATTCAAATCAGCAAATTCCAAAGCATTAAGACTTTTATTCAAAACATCATCACCCTCAAAATCATCCACTAAAGCTGTATTTATATATCCTTCTCTTTTCAAGCGGTTTCTTAGGATCTCAAGTCGTTTCTTTTCGCCTATATGATCATCTATGTTGGGTGGATTATATGCCCCATAAATAACAATTTGAATTTTGTCCTTATATTTGAGAATAGATTCTTCTTTCTTTTTTTGAAATTCTTTGAATCTCTCTTGAATCGTAGAAGAAACCATTAAATCATTAGAGTCACTTTTACTTATAAAACTTTTTATAGTATAAATTATTATACTTAAGTAAACCAAAATTTACTAATACCACTACTATCTATATCTAACATTAGTCGAACAAAAATTCAGAAGACAATGAAAAACATGGAATATTCACCCAAATTCACAACGGAACAAATAAAACAATATGCTGATGAGATGCCAATTGAATTGCGGCGTTCTATCGAAGCACTAAGCGATGAGGTCAGACTTGGTATCTTTTTTGTTTTATTTAAATATGGTGAGATGTCCTTTTCTGAAATCAGAAATAAATTAGAAATTCCAACAAAAAATAGTGGTTATTTGGCGTATCATTTGAAGAAACTAGAGAAAAGCGCACTTATTAGAAATGATTATAGCAAAAAGTCTGGAGTAGCAGATCATTCTTTCTATAATATAACTGAATTTGGTGAGAGATTCATTGAAGGTTTAATGAAATCCGTTGAGATTGACCAATCTATACAGGAGAAATTAAATTCTTTCGAATTGGATTTAACTGAAACAGATTCTGCATTCGAAGATGATGTTCCTTATGATATTACTAATCCAATGATAATGGAGTGAAAATATGTTCATAGATGATTTTAAAAGAGAAGTTGGCAAACAATTACAGATTGCTGCAGAGCTAATGAAACAAGGGTCTCCAGCTGGATATGCCTATCTGAAAAATACTTTAAATCATGCTTTATTTTTTGGCTATGAAGATGAATCCATTTTGCTATTACCTAATTTATTAGGATTCGTGAGAACCGAGGTAGTAACTAAAATTGCAAGCCAGAATAAATCTGCTTTGGTGGTAATTGGAGGAGAATTAGAATTAATTGCCAATGCCTTGATAAATGGAGAATCTTTTGAGAAGATAATCAAACCTGCATCAAATATAAATTTGATAATTTTTAAAGAATGGAGAAGAATTATAACATCACCAGATTTCGTGCCTAAATAATTGTTTCTTCATGAATTCTTAAATATTCCCGTGCTACGTATTGCCAATACATTCCATAAAAACTATTGAACTTTACCAACCCTTATGCACCCACGCCGGTGAGCCACGTTTTTCCAAAACGTGGTTCATGACTATAGTTCTTTCAACATCGAAATCTTTATTGATTTTTAAAATATAGTAATTCCTATGGCAAAAATTCTCATAGTCTATTATTCAAGAGCAGGCAACACCGAAAAGCTTGCAAAGGCGGTCGCCGAGGGCGTACGCGAGGGCGGGGGAAACCCAACGCTGAACACGGTGGATGAAATCGATATGAACAAACTTCCAGAATATGACGGCATCATAGCAGGTTCCCCGGTCTATTTCGGGATGATGGCAGCAGAGCTTAAAAAATTCTTTGACGAATCCGTAATGGTGAGGAAAAAGATGGTCAATAAAGTGGGCGCAGCCTTTGTCACGGGCGCGCACAGGACAGGCGGCAAAGAGACCACGCTCATCTCGATACTCCAGGCAATGCTCATAGAAGGGCTGGTAGTGGTGGGCGACCCGCTTGAGACAGGCGGGCACTACGGCGCCGCCGGTTCCGATGAGGTTGGGTTAAAAGAGGGACGCGCGCTTGGGAAAAGAGTGGCTGAACTTGCCGAGCAATTAAGGAAAAAATGAACTCAAAAAAACGCCATCCAAAGACAAAATCAAAGGCAATCGAGAAAAAATCAGGCATAAAATTTAAAATTCTTATTGCCGTCATTGGCGCCATTTTACTTCTGGCTGTTGTTTATCTTCCCTTCGCGCAGGGAAGTGATACGTGGACTGTGAGCAAGGACGGGATTCTTTCGTATCCCGAAAACAGGGGTAAAGTTGATGTCACGGTGCTTAATATCACAAAGGGAAGCAACTATTCTCTTGAAACCATTTCTTTCCAGAGCAAAGACTATACCGTAGAAGGCCTCCTCCGCATCCCTTCTTCAAACAAAAAAATGCCTGCGGTCGTTCTTCTTCCCGGCGCCACGGTCCCGAAGGAAGGAACGCAGACGCTGGCTGTGATTTTATCAGACATGGGATATGCAAGCCTTGGCATCGAGCAGCGAAACCGTGGAGGCGTGAACATGGAATACGATTATAGCTTATTCGTGGATGGCAAGGAACCGGTAGAGCATAAGATGGTGTTCGATGCCCTACGCTCGGTGGATGTTCTGAGGCAGGATCCAAGGATTGACGCACAAAAAATCGCTATTATCGGTGAAAGCAACGGCGGGCGCTTCGCAATCATAGCAGCGGCGCTTGACCCTGGTATTAAAGGAGTTATAGGCATAAGCACAAGCGGTTATGATACAGAGTCACAGCTTGTCAATGTCCGGGATGAAAATATTACCAGGTTTTATCGCTCCATCGACCCGGATACGTATCTTGGTTTTATTCCTCCCCGCAGATTCGTGATGATGCATTCGGATAATGACAACATCATTCCAATCGACCTTGCAAGAAAAATCTTTGAAAAAGCAAAAGAGCCGAAACAATTCTATAATGTAACAACCGGAACTCATGGCTATAGCCAAGGCATGTTGAACCCGCTTGAGAACGAACTGAGGCTTATTTTCCAGTAGCTAAAGACCCTATCCCAAAAGTTCCTTTGCTATTATTACCCTCATGATATTCTGTGCGCCCTCTGCCCCGATTATATAAGAGGCAACGCCTCTTAACCCCCGTTCAAGCCCGGCCTCTTTTGTGTAACCGTAAGCCCCGTACCACGTCAGTACATCCCTGATGATATCAAACGCTACCGTGGGCGCTGTGAGCTTAGCCATTGCCACAGATTTATTTATTTCATTATGGCTGAACCTGTTTTCGGCATACATCCGGTCAAGCATCCAGGCCGCCTTATAGACAAGCAATCTCGCAGATTCAAGTTTTATATAATCCTCTGCAAGCTGGAACTGTATTCCTTCAAAATTGGCAAGCTGTGTATTGAAAACCTTTCTTTCTTTTATATGTTCCATCCCAGACTCTAAAGCTCTCTGTGCTGCGCCAATACACGCTGCTGCCACAAGCGTCCGCGCGCAGTTAAAACCCTCAAGGGCGTAATAAAATCCATTGTTCCATTCCCCGATGAGATAATGCGAAGGTACTTCTACATTGTTTATGCTAATGGTGCCCGTGGAGATTCCTTCCCTGCCCATCTGTTTAAAAATGCTGGTGGTTATCCCGGGTGTATCTTTTACAGGAATATAGGCGAGTGATAAGCCACGGTGCCTGAGTTCAGGGCTTGTCTTTACAATTGTTACGTAACCTCCTCCGTATCTGACAGCCTCCCTGACGCCGCTTATAAAGGTCTTGGCGCCTTTTACTACTAATTTCCCATCCCGCTTTTCCATCCTTGTGGAAATCGAGGCAATATCCGAGCCTCCTGAGGCTTCAGTCGATGCTATCCCCAGGAACTTTTCCCCATTCGTGACATGAGGCAAAATCTCTTCTTTGGCTTTTGCGCTCCCGTATCTTTCCATCAGGAATCCCCAGCCTGCTTCTACCAGGTAATAAACAGCGGTAGCCATACTTATATCAGCCCTTGCGATTTCTTCAGCAGCTATCGCCGCTTTTGTAAAGTCCGCCCCCTTTCCGTTATATTCTTTTGAAATCGTTATACCAAGAAGACCGAATGCAGCCATGTCTTCGATAACTTCGCGCGGGATTTCCCCTTTCTCATCGATTTCACGGGCGCGTGGGGCAAGCTTCCTGTCGCAAAACTCCCTGACAGATTTCCTGAAAAGTTCCTGTTCATCCGTAAACGAGAAATCCATGTTCCCCCGGTATATTATAGGCTCTTAGGTTATAAAAACTTTTTCAAACACTGTATGTGTAAAAATTTTTGGTGTGAAATTTACAAAATGGCTCTATAGAGTTATTTCTCGTCTTAACTGTCTAAAATTTCAGCCCGACACGTTAATTTCAGTGCTAATCATTGGATGATTTCTGGCATGTTCTACCTACTTTGTATCGAGAGAAGTATCCGATATAACTCTTTCCCCTATTTTTGGGTTATAATTATATCCATTTTGAGATTTATCAAATAAATAATTATAATAAAGTGCATCCAAAAAAGATTGGGACTCTATTCTATCGCTTCTTCCCATGCATTGATATTCTGTTAATACTGTGTTGAATGTATTTTTCTTTAATGACACAATGGTAACATTAGTTTCATTCTTCGGTAATTTATCCAAATCGCTGCTGTTAAAAGCCCAACCTGGATATATATTTTTATTACAAAGTTCTGGAATTAAAAGTCTTGATGAGTACATAATTTTAAGAACGCTTGATTCTTTATTATAGTTGATTTTAAATTCTACCACAGTTCTTTTATCACCCATCATTATATCGGTATAAGGCATGAAGAGTTTGATAGTATTAACTCCATTTACCAATAAACTATTGGGGATGGTTATTACAATTTCCTTTTCAGACATTGAAGTCGTGCTTTTTGGTGATGATACATTATCACTTATAACCAATGATACCATCACTGGATTATTACTTTCAACCTCTAGTGATGGATACTTTAAAGCTTGTGCATTAAGAGGTGGTGTTAAGTTATTGTTAATGAAAAGTTGCCAATTATACACATCAAGAGGGGCAGGATAAATTGCTCTTGTTGATTCAAATAATCGAAAATTAATCACAGGTTCTCCAAAACTGTTAACATTTGGACTTGAAAATGATGGAACTACATTAGATGCCTCTGCATATCTGTTATAATTATCATTTTTTTGTGAATCGAAATAAGTGAAAATCGAAATACCAACAGCGATTAATGCAATTGCAAGAGTAAGTTTTTCATTTGTAGTCTTTGACATAATAGTAGTAATGCCTGTGGTTTTCTTGTAATATAAGGATAATACTTTCAATCCGCTTTTGGCGAGATATATAATATATCTCATTGTTATCATATAATTATATTTTGATGACGATTCCACCAGCCATAATCGCCTCTTTCCCAAGCTGATACCAACGATGGAATATATTGAGAAATCTGAAAACCTTAATAGGATTATAATAGGCAATGTTGACCATGAGACTGATATTAATATTTCCGAAAATGTCTTTCCTTTATTGCAAATTAAGGCGTTTATTGAAAAGTCATCATTTTTCTATATTTTATATGTATTTAATTATAAAGAAAATAGAAATAAGTAATATAGGGTTTAGCATACTGAAAAAATGTTGTAACTTATTACATTTTAATGTAATCAAAAAGATTCCGTACGAACTCCGACGCGTGAGTTCGTATCAGTTCGTACGAGTTAGTTGTTGATTTTTTCATATCAGGGCGTAAAAGACATAAAGAATTTGCTCACACCAAACTTTTTTACAAACCGTACAACTTCCAGTTAATGGTGAGATTTTTAGTTTCGGTTGCAGGAACTTTTATTTTCCTGCCGGTGGCCCTGCTTACAAGAATCTCGTAACAGGGATAAGTTTCATCTCCCAGTCTTTCCGTAAGTTCCCTGAATACGTCCTCGCCGAGATTTTTATCAACAAAGCTTCTATCGCATTCAGTTTCACCAGTCCTTGAATAATCGCCGTTTTTTACACCCGGCGCAACTGCCCTGTCCCTCAAAACCTCGGTTCCGCCTTCACCTACAGTGGCTACCAATATATTTTTGAGTAATAGAGGCATCCCGCTTTCGTTGACGTATCCGACATGACCGTGTATCTGGTAAGCGGTTCTGACGATATCTTCTGCCCTCTCTGAACAAAAAATCTTTGAAATAGTCGCCTCAAACGGAAAATCAGGGTCGTTCCTGTCTTTCAGGCAAGCTGCATGTATGTACTTTTCTCTTCCCATGCACAGGTATCGGTACATATCTGCAAGGTGTTTTTTAATTTCCCAATGCTGTTTAATCGGTTTCCCGAACGTTATTCTTCTTTCAGAATGCTCGTATGCTTTCCTGTAAGCCGCATCTGCAATCCCAAGAGACCATGCGCATCCGAAACTGACCCTGCCGCTTGATAATCCTGCAGCGAGGACGTTTCTCCCGTTCCCCCTGGATGATATTAAATTTTCAGCAGGCACAGTACAATTTTCAAACTTCAGCAAAGAAGTGGGCGAGGCGCGCCACCCGAAAGTATTTCCTATACCCATCAATTCCATGCCGTCTGTTCCCTTTTCCACGACGAGCACGTTGTATTTTTTCCTCTCGTTAAAAGGTAAGCCGTAATCTTCTTTATCAACCGTAAATACAAGTGTCACATCAGCATGACCCCCGTTGGTTATCGCATACTTGGTTCCGTTCAGGACGTAATCGCCCCGCACATATTCGGACGTGGTTAATACGCCTTTCAGGTCAGACCCTGCCGTGGTTTCTGTGAATGCAAGACCTCCAAGTTTCTTGCCTGATGCCATGTCCGGCAATAACCTCTCTTTCAAAGACCCGGTGCCGTACCTGTTTATCAGGTCAGCTGCGGTTCCGTGCACAGAAACATGCACCCCGAAATTAGCATCCCCGCCTGACAGGATTTCTATTACGGAACAGTAGAGCGCGTAAGGAAGGCCGGCGCCTCCATATTCTTTTGGGATATATAATCCCTGAAAGCCCGCAAAGCCAAGTTTCTTCCATGCTTCTATAAAATGTTCGGGAAAAATGAGTTTCCTGTCTCCGGGTACGCTTTCATCTATATACCCGTAACTATCAAGAATCCGGTGTTCTTTTTCAGTTAATGTGGTTCTTTCGTTATTATATTTTAATTTCGCGTCATAGGTTCTCTCAAAATGAGTTCCTGTTTCATCCCATTTCAAAGCAAAAGGCACAAGCTCTTTTTCTGAAAAGTCCCTGGCAGAAGAAAGGACATTTTCAACCGTTCCCTCATCCACCCCGAACTCGGAAATTTTCGGCATTAAGAGCCTTTTTAGTTCATCTATCTGGCTTATCATATGCAATATTTTTAAATTCCTGGACTGAAAGAATCCAGGCACCCCTTAAATTTTCTATGCCGCTGATTGTTTATTAAGTTAATGTTTACCATAATTAGATATATCATAAATAACAATAATTCTTCAGGGAATCCGGCAGGGAATGTGACTTCTTAATAAAAGGTTAAGTGATAATACTAATGTGCGAAGAAGCGGTCTTGGTCAGCGGGGTGAGGACGGCTATCGGGAAGTTCGGCCGTGCATATAAGGATGTACCTGCGGTCAGGTTGGGGGCTATCGTTATAGCAGAGGCAATTAGGAGGGCGGGCATCAGGACACGGGACGTGGAGGAAGTCATCATGGGCAATGTCGTCTCAGCAGGTCTTGGCCAGAACCCGGCACGACAGGCTGCAATCTATGCAGGGATTCCCCCGGAAACAGGTTCTTTTACAGTGAATAAAGTGTGCGGTTCGGGTCTTAAGGCGGTCATGCTCGCAGCCCAGGCTATAAAAGCAGGCGATGCCGATATAATAGTTGCGGGCGGCATGGAAAATATGAGCGCAGCGCCGCACTTAATCAGGAGCCTCAGGTGGGGTGAAAAGCTTGGAAATGCTACTATCACAGATGCGCTTGTTTACGACGGGTTGTGGGAGGTTTATAATAATTACCACATGGGAATTACCGGGGAAAGAATAGCGGAAAAATATGGTATAACCAGGGAAGAAGCCGATGAGTTCAGCATGGTGAGCCATCAAAAAACGCTGCGGGCGATCAAAGAGGGAAAATTTAAAGACGAAATTATTTCGGTAGGTGGCATCGAGACGGATGAGGGTGTCAGGGAAGATACTTCGTTAGAGAAACTGGCAAAACTGCCTCCCGCTTTTAAAAAAGATGGAATCCTGACGGCCGGGAACAGTTCCCAGCTAAGCGACGGCGCAGCCGCGCTGGTTGTGATGGCAAGAGGAAAAGCAGAAAGGTTAGGGATTAAACCGCTTGCCAGGATAACAGCATACGCGACAGGAGGGACAAAACCCGAGGATGTGATGGAAGCCCCGATTCCAACGGTCAGGAAACTTCTTGAAAAGACAGGTTTCACAATAAAAGACATGGACCTTGTTGAACATAATGAGGCCTACGCCACTGCTTCGATTGCGATTGAAAGAGAACTTGGCATTGACCCTGAGCGGTTCAATGTAAACGGCGGGGCAATAGCGCTGGGGCATCCTATCGGGTGCAGCGGCGCAAGGATCCTTGTGACATTGCTGTATGCGCTTAAGGACAGGGGGTTTAAAAGAGGACTGGCAACTCTTTGCCTCGGCGGGGGAAATGCAGTTGCGATGATCGTTGAGAGGGAATAACATGGAAATAAAAAAAATCGGGGTGATAGGTGCCGGAACTATGGGCAGCGGCATAGCCCAGGTAGCGGCGCAAAGCGGCTACGGTGTGATCCTTGCGGATATAAAAGAAGAATATGCAAGAGCGGGATTCGGAAAAATTGAAGAACGACTGGAAAAGAGAGTAAGGGAAAATAAACTTGAAAACACCGAAAAAGATAGAATCCTCTCAAATATAAAAACCGCCGCCGCTCTTGAAGATTGCAACGGCGTTGACATGATAATTGAAGCAGCCGCGGAAAAAGAGGATGTTAAAAAACAGATTTTTAAAGAACTGGATAAGATATGCCCTGAAAAAACCATCTTTACAACAAATACGTCATCTATTTCCATAACACGGCTTGCAGAGGCTTCGGGAAGGCCTGAAAAGTTCACGGGCATGCATTTCATGAACCCGGCATATATATTGAAACTTGTAGAGATAGTACAGGGTCTTCGCACATCGAAAGAAACGGTAAGCGTGGTTGAGGCTGTGGCTGGAAAAATGGGAAAAACACCCGTCGCGGTCAACGATTATCCCGGCTTTATCGCAAACAGGTTACTTATGCCAATGATAAACGATGCTGTTTACTGCCTGGAAGAAGGAGTTGCACCCCGCGAAAATATCGATACTATTATGAAACTGGGCGCAAACCATCCGATGGGCCCGTTTGAGCTTGCTGATTTTATTGGCCTGGATATTTGCCTTGCGATACTTGATGTGCTTCATACCGAGCTTGGCGAAAAATACATGCCCTGTCCATTGCTTCGGAAAATGGTGGCAGGAGGAAAGCTCGGGAGAAAAAGCGGGGAGGGATTTTATGAATACAGGAAATGAGATTATAAAAATAGAGAAGAAAAACGAAATCGGGATTATCACTTTTAACAGGCCTGAAGTCAAGAACATTATGGATACAAAAATGCTTCAGGAGCTTGAAAAGTCACTCGCTGTTCTTGAAACAGACGATGAAATTAGAGCTTTAATCATAACCGGGAACAAGAATTTTTCAGCAGGGGCTGACATTAAAGAGTTGAAAGAAAAGGATCCTTCGGACGCAGAGGTTTTTTCAAGGCTCGGCCATAATGTCTGCAACCATGTGGAAAATATGGGAAAGCCTGTAATTGCGGCAGTCAGCGGCTATGCCCTGGGCGCCGGATGCGAGATAGCCCTAGCCTGCGATATAAGGGTGGCAGGGATGAGTTCAAAATTCGGCCAGCCTGAAGTGAATCTTGGACTCATTCCGGGTTTTGGGGGCACACAGAGGCTTGCCAGGCTTGTGGGTATCGGGTTGGCAAAAGAGCTAATCCTGTCAGGCAGGATTATAGATGCAAACGAGGCCGGCTCCATAGGGCTTGCCAACAATGTGGTGGACGATGATAAGGTACTTGAAAAAGCAGAGGAGATTGGGAATATTCTTGCGCAAAAAAGCCCGCTGGTTATGAAAATTGCCAAAAGCCTGATAAATAAAAATCTTGATATGAAAAATGGGCTTGAAAAGGAGATATTTTCATTTTCAGAATGCTTTAGAAGTCAAGACCATAATGAAGGGATTAACGCCTTTCTGGAAAAAAGAAAGCCGGTATTCAGGGGTTTTTAAAGATGCCAAACATTAAAATAGAATTGTCTTCAATTTAAATGAGGGTGAGGTTTTTGCAGGAATACAAGCTTTTCATAAACGGAGAATGGGTAGAATCAAGTAACGGCGGGACATTCGACGATATAAATCCAGCCACGCTTGAGTTAATCGGTAAAATCCACAAAGCATCGGGAGAGGATGTAAAAAGCGCCGTTAACAGCGCCGAAGATGCATTCGATTCATGGAGCAGCACACCGGCCCCGCAGCGCGCTAAGATACTTTTCCGCGCGGCAAGGATGCTTGAGGAACGAAAAGAAGAGCTTTCGCGCCTCATGACAACCGAAATGGGAAAAGTCCTTAAAGAAGCGCGGGGTGATGTCCAGGAAGCCATCGACATAACGTATTATGCCGCGGGCGAGGGAAGGCGCCTTTTTGGAGAAACCACGCCCTCGGAACTCCCGGATAAATTCGCAATGACGGTGCGCCGGCCGATAGGTATTGTGGGGCTCATCACGCCTTGGAATTTCCCGCTTGCTATCCCGGCATGGAAGATAATGCCCGCCCTCATATCAGGAAATACGCTGGTGCTTAAACCTGCAAGCGACACTCCGGTTATGGCAATTGAACTTGTTAAGATTCTTACCGAAGCAGGGCTTCCAAAAGGAGTTTTAAACCTTGTAACGGGCGGAGGAGAGACGGTGGGCAGCGCAATTGTTCATAATAAAAAAATCCGCGCTGTTTCATTCACAGGCTCGCTTGAGACTGGAAAATGGATACTCGGCGAAGCAGCAAAGGAGATGAAACGTGTATCGCTTGAACTTGGAGGAAAGAACCCGATCATAGTCATGGATGACGCAGACCTGAATCTTGCAATCGACGGTATAATCTGGGGCGCATTCGGAACGACTGGTCAGAGATGCACTGCCGCAAGCCGCGTCATAGCGCATGAAAAAATACTTCCCGCCCTTCTGGAAAAGCTCATCGAAAGAACAAAGAAGCTAAAGCTTGGAAACGGCCTTGATGAGAATACCGATGTCGGGCCTGTCATAAACAATTCACAGCTTCAAAAGATAGCAAAATATGCTGATATCGGGAAAAATGAAGGCGCAAAACTTGCACTTGGCGGGAGGATTGCCCATCCGCTGCCAGGTTACTTTTTCGAGCCGACCATCTTTACAGATGTTGCCCCGGATATGCGAATAGCACGGGAAGAGATATTCGGTCCGGTCGTTTCTTTGCTCAGTACCTCCGATCTTGAAGAGGCGATACGGATAGCAAATTCTGTGGAATACGGCCTATCGTCTTCGATTTACACCGGGGACATAAAAAACGCTTTTAAAGCAATTGAGAAAATCGATGCTGGCATCACGTACATCAACGCATCCACGATTGGCGCAGAAATCCACCTGCCGTTTGGCGGCGTGAAATCAACCGGGAACGGAACACGCGAGGCCGGGACAACGGCAATCGATGAGTTCACGGAATTAAAAACAGTTTATATCGATTACAGCGGAAAACTCCAGAAAGCGCAGATAGATATCGAATAGGGGAAAATAAAATATGAAAAAAAATACAACAAAATCAAGGGAAATCATAAAGCGCGATAATAAAGTTATGTCGCCGTCCCTCACGCGATCGTATGACCTTGTGGTTGACAGCGCCGAAGGTTCGACAATATTCGATGTTGACGGCAACAGCTACATAGATTTTGCATCAAGCGTAGCCGTCATGAATATCGGATATAATTGTCAAAAGGTAAAGCAGGCTGTGTGTGCCCAGATGGAAAAAATGGTGCACTGCGGATTCTCGGATTTTTATGCCGAAATCCCTGTAAGGCTGTCCGAGAAACTTAGCGAAATGACAGGATACGAAAAGGTATTCCTTTCAAATTCAGGGGCGGAGGCGGTCGAAGCTGCCATGAAACTTGCCTTCTGGTACACAAAAAAAAATTCGATGGTGGCTTTCTACCGCGCTTTCCACGGAAGGACGCTGGGCGCGCTCTCGCTGACAGGTTCAAAAATAAAGCATAAGGAGCACTTCCCGTCGTTCCGGGTCGTGCATTCACATTACGCATACTGCTACCGCTGCCCTCTTAACCTTGAATACCTGGGATGCGGCATCTCATGCGCCAAAGAAATTGAGAGGACGATTTTCAAGCGGGAACTCTCGCCAAAGGATACGGCCGCAATCGTTGTGGAACCCATACAGGGCGAGGGTGGGTTCATCGTCCCGCCGCCTGAATTCCATAAGGAGATACGGAGGATATGCGATGAGAACGATGTTCTCCTGATTGCTGATGAAATCCAGAGCGGCGGCTTCCGTACAGGTAAATTCATGGCGATGGAGAATTTTGACGTAAGGGCGGATATTGTGTGCATGTCAAAATCCATCGGCGGCGGTATACCTCTTGGCGCCACGCTTTCCAGCAGCGGGATAATGAGCTGGCCCCCCGGGACTCATGCAAACACCTTCGGGGGCAATCTGCTTGCGGCTGCGGGGGGGTTTGCCACACTTGATTTCATGGAGAGCGCCAAACTCGGGGAAAAAGCGGTTGAAAAAGGAAACTATCTCCTCAAACGCTTAAATGAGCTTAAAGACAAATACCCGATAATCGGCGATGTTCGCGGTATAGGTCTTATGATAGGCATCGAGCTTGTTGAAGAAAACAAGGCTCCTGCGGCTCAAAAGCGTGAAATCATAGTAAATAAAGCCCTTGACGGCGGATTAATATTGCTTCCAGCAGGCGATTCAGTGATCAGGTTCGTGCCTCCTTTGATAATCAAGAAAAGTGAGATTGATAAAGGGCTTGAGATATTTGAGGATGCTTTAAGGGATGCATGAATTTTACACCAGACGTAAACTATAAATACTATAGTTCGTATATATACGAATGTTAGTGGGCAGGAATTTTTTTAAGATACCACCATAATCCCCTTCTGCCCACTATCCTCCTTTGTACTAAACAGGTTTTTCAAGAACCGAGATACGCCTTGTCAGGCTTTTATGCACCCTCTGTATATGGGTTTCAACAATTTTAAAACCCGCATCTTTTGCGAACTCTTCAATCGGGCGTTCGGAAATAAAGACCGCGCGTTTCCCTCTTTTTAATACCCTGTGAATCTCTTTTAACGAACCTGTAAGCAAAGCTTCCAGGGAAAAAGCCTTGATTGCAGCCGACCTCCCATAAGGAGGGTCGGTGACCACGGCGTCTATGCTCTCATCGCGAATTGCCAGGCGGCATGCATCCTCGTACATCAGTGTATATTGGACATTGTAATGCAGGAGGTTCATTTTTGCGCCAAGCAGCAATTTTCGCTGCATGTCCCCGCCTATGACGTTTATTCCTATGAGGCCGGCTTCAACGAGTATTCCTCCAGTCCCGCAGAACGGGTCTAATAAATAATTCCCGGGCTTTGAAATATTCACAAGCGCCCGCGCCACACGCGGCATCAGGACGCCGGGATAAAAAAAGGGTTTGTAATGGGGTTTTCGCGCCTCAAATGTTCCCCTGTCAATCGAACCTGCAAGAAGCCCGAAGATGCTCTTATCCTCTGTGAGCAGCACCCTGAACTGCATTTTGGGATTTTTAAGGTCGGCGTGATAACCCCTATCAAAAAAAATCCTGCCGAGCCGCCGCTCCATCTGTTCTGTGTTTATCGTGGAGTATTCTCTCACTCTTTTGACCCGGACGCTGTATGTTCCTTCAAAATCCTGAAGGCTCTGGCTCACCATATCCAGGATATCCTTTTCATCCGGCCCTCCAATGCCCATTACCTTAACGATATGATGGGTCATTGCAAGCCTTCCTGAAAGGATATTTACAATTTCATCGGCATTATTTTTAAGGTCGATGATCAAACACCCATCAAGTGAGAGATGTATATGGAAATCAGCTTTTAGTGCTTCAAGACAGGCAAGCACCTCTGATTTCGGAATGGTGTCGTGCTCGCCTGAAAGTTCAAATGACAGTAACATAATTCTCAAGCATAATACTCAAACTATACTGTGAAGCTTTCCTTTAATTCCTTTAGCATTTCTGCCATGACACCATGCCATAAAAATTGTTCCTCAAGTCTCTCTGATATTATTTTTTTAGTGTATGTATCTTCTGTCCATGCGACGTTTTCATATTCCACGTTTTTCAAAATAAGACCATATGCGGGAGCGGGTTCAAGCCCTTCTGTGAATTCTGAGGGAAGAAGCATCTGTTGAAGCCAGGAAATGTCCCTTGCACCGCAGCCTACCAATTTCATTGCGGTTGCGATTTTCCTGACCATGTGCCAGAGAAAGTAGTTTGCCGTGATATCCAAGATTATGAAATCCCGTTCAACCCGAATCTTTATTTTTTCTATCTTGCATGTGCTTGTTCTTTCCTTATCAGGCGTGGCGAAATTTGAGAAATCGTGCATCCCTTTTAAAAGTTTAGAAGCGCTGCGGAGGGAGGAGATGCTGTATTTCCCGCACATGATATACCTGTATTCCCGGTTCAGGGCATCACGGCGCGGGTCAAAGTCAGGCTGGACTTCTGCTCTTGCCCATGTCCATATCGTTGCAGGAAGCCTGCTGTTAATAGCCCTGGGATGTGCCACTTCGGGATTGTCTGTATCGAATGCTACCACCTGGCCAAGGCCATGAACGCCCTTATCTGTCCGCCCGGCTGCGATATAGTTTGCTTCACGGCGATCGTTGATGATATTTAATTCCCCAAGCGCTTTTAGAAGTTCCCCCTCTATGGTCTTAACATCGGGCTGCACCTGAAACCCGTGATAATCGGTGCCGATGTATGCAACTTTTAAGGCGATGCGCATGGGGTTTAAATTGATGAGTGGATAGATAAAAGATTGGGTAAACGACTGGAAAAACGAACCGCAGATAAACGCAGATGAACGCGGATTTAATGCATCGGTGAGTATAGAAAAAGATTGTTTGGGAGTCGAGAACCGTTAGGTTTTGTCATGATGAACGCAGATTTGTTAATATGGATTATTATGCAGCTACTTCTCATATTGGCATATCTATGTTAATCTTGCCAAGGGATGCACTGGCATCCTTTCAGATACACCTACAATTTCGATTCCATATAATCTGCCCTGTTCATCAAGATCAATAAGGATGCCCTCTTCTATTTTTTTCGTTTTCATTACTTTGCCCTGCTGGAACTGGATATACAGGCAGTCTGCGTCTTTATCATAATTTATATTCATGTGTCCTCTAATCGATTGGTTGATGTAGGCGCACACATCCATTTATACTTTGTTTTATGATTTTTAATCAAGCATCTGACCGAAAAACAATCTGGCGCAAAATTCAGGCGCATAAAAAGAGGAAGGTCAACCCTGAAGAACTGGCAGTGGAGATTAATCTCAAATATGAGCGCGGCGCAAGACCTCATTAAATTTAAATTCATTAAGAAGAGCTATTGTTGTTGGGCCGTTACAAAGCCCAAAATAGCAATAATTATTATATCGAACAGGTTTTTTAAAGATTTCTGGCTTGTCTCTCAATTTTACTAGAAGCCTTTCTTTATCAAATGCAGAATCTAAAATTGCGTAAGCTATGAATGATTTATATGGATAGAGTGGGTTAAGTATTTTGCCAGATTGATCTTTATCAGAGAGATAAAACAAAACCCGATCATTTTTACAAAGTCGAAGTGCATGGGGTGGTGTCCGTCTAATAAATGGTTTCTTTGAACCAACAAAATCCCATTCTTTGCCTTCAATAACTTCCTTAATAGATTCGTAATCACCATCAGGCCTTTTTGCAACGAATATCCAATAATTGACCATCTAAAATGAATATGGTTTTACTGGACTTAAATATATCTAAGTTTAGATAATTTTTCTTGGAATGATGTGCAAAATTCATCCATCATCCAATTTTAACACAAAATATTATCATACTTGAAGCCCTTATAAAAAATAAAAAACTGCTTGACCTGCAGAAAAGTCAGACTCTTACCTTCGCATCTGCGTTTATCTGCGTTCATCTGCGGTTAATATTTTCAAATTCAGGTGAGAAACACATGCCAAAAATCACAATCATCGGCGCCGGCGCGGTTGGCGCGACAGCAGCGCAGAGAATCGCAGAAAAAGAACTCGGGGACGTAGTCCTTACTGATATCGTTGAGGGACTGCCGCAGGGCAAAGCCCTTGACCTCATGGAAGCAGGGCCCCTATTCGGATATGATTCAAAAATAACAGGCACGAACGACTATAAGGACATCGAAGGCTCGGATGTGGTTGTCGTTACCGCAGGAATAGCAAGAAAACCCGGAATGACAAGGGAAGACCTTCTGAAAATAAATACCAAAATCATAAAAGAAGTCTCGCAGAATATCGCAAAATACGCGCCTGATTCCGTGGTCATCACGGTCACCAACCCGCTTGACATAATGACCTATGTTACAATGAAGACCACGGGCTTTGACCCGGCGCGGGTGTTCGGGATGAGCGGCGTGCTGGATTCAGGGAGATTTGCCGCTTTTATCGCAATGGAACTTGGCTGCTCTGCGCGGGATATAAGCGCTATGGTTCTCGGTGGGCACGGCGATACCATGGTGCCGCTTCCGCGCTTTACCACAGTTTCGGGTGTCCCGATTACAGAACTCCTTCCTGAAGATGCAATCAAGCGCCTCGTGGAGAGGACGGTCAACGGCGGGGCTGAGATTGTCAATCTCCTGAAAACCGGAAGCGCCTTTTACGCACCCTCCGCTGCGGTGACCAATATGGTTGAAGCTGTTGTAAAGGATACAAAAAGGGTTCTGCCAGCATGTGCTTACCTGAACGGCGAGTACGGAAAGAAGGACATTTATCTTGGAGTTCCTGTGAAGCTCGGGCGCAAGGGTGTAGAAGAGATAATGGAACTAAAGCTGACCTCTGAGGAGAAAAAAGCCCTTGATAGGTCGGCAGAGGCTGTTAAGGATGGAATTGCCTCTCTTAATAAGTTAGCGTGATACAGAATTACAGTTAAGGAACGTAATTTTTAATACATATTTTATGGACACTTTGCGTTCTTCGCGTGCTTTGCGATATTTGATTTCATTCACCGCGAAGGTGACTATGAACCCAAGGTTCATAGAAACAATGAAAACAACAAAAATAAGTTAACAACGAACTAATACGAACTGATACGAACTCCGGCGGCGTGAGTTCGTATCAGTTCGTACGAGTTAGTTGTTGATTTTCATACCAGGGCGTAAAGATATATGTAAAAAATGTTTGGTTTTTGGCTATAATCAGGCTACCGCGCGCCTCCTCCACCGCCACCAAACCCGCCGCCGCCACCGAATCCGCCCCCTCCGCCGCTTCCACCGGTTCCTGATGATGGCGGAGCGGTCATGCCATACACATGCCCGAAAAACACCGGCATGTAATGCACTGTATTAGCCTCAGGGATATGAACATTCAGTTCTTCCATCGATTTTGCAACCTTATCTCCGACGCCGAGGGCTGTTCCGTACACAAGCCATTCCTGCCACATTGTTATGTCTTCCGGCGCATACTTCCTGATGGATGCAAAATCTGAGAGGAACGCCCGAAACGCATCCCATTCAAGTTTCTCCTTATAATAATTCTCTTTCCACCTGCCGAAAAGGGCGGAGGAGACAAATATAGGAGGGATGGACTGCAATAAGAGAATGATGGAAATTGGGAGGCCGATAGATAGCTGCGGATAAACCGTCCCGAAAGATAAATCCAGTATCAGGAATGCGATTAATACCAGGGAAAAGAGGGTAATAAATCCTGCCACATACTTTTTTCCGCCCGTGACATACTCATTTGCTGCATTTTTTTCAGAGACTTTCATAAGTACCTGCATCCTTTCCCGGATATTGTCCAGTCTGTATGACGCCGCCTGTGACCCACTGGTCGCTGACATCCTTAATTCTTTTATCCGTGCCTCAAATATTCCGGTATCAAATATATCCATTTTTGCAAAACTCTCAAGGAATTCAAGCACTTTCTTCTCATATTCATCATCCGCTGCCTCAGGTTTTTCCAGAAGGCGAATCTTTAGCCCATCTTCAGCTTTTTTGTCCATTCCATTTTCTATTTTCAATATGCCGCGTCTATGCATATCAAGAAGCGTAGCGTAAAATCCATTTTCATCGAAATCAAAAGGATCTTTCCTGAAAACAAGGTTCACGAGCCAGGGTTTCCTCTGGTGGGGTACAACGCTCAGGAATTCAGGCACGGTGAACGATTTCTCCCTGCCGTATCTATAGTAGATCAATGCAAGTATCACGGGAAAAAGGAACACCAGTGCTTGTAATGCCATTATAAGAGCGGAGAATATCCCGGATTTCCCGTAATATCCTGAGTTCGCTGAAAGTGTTTGGTCTTTAACGCCTGAGATATTTTGAGGAAATGCATCCATGAAATTTTTGACTCTAGGGTCAAGCAGCATCTCAATCTCCAGAAGTGAATTTTGCGGGCTTGTACCATCAATGACCCATGTGTCACCAACTTTTCTTATATCCATCTGAGGATGCATGAATACCTGTGAAACAAAGCCGCGGGGGTCGTGAATGACAAATATGAAATGTTTGTAAGGTCTGTGTTCATCCGCGATTTTTAAATTCAAATGGCAGTATTCCAAATCGCATTCAAGAGGCGGGTGCACCTTGAACCCATAATTGATTTCATAAGTTCCTGCATCAAAGGTTTCAGGTTTGTAAATCCCGGCTTCATCGCTATCGGCCAGGGCTGCTATCTCATTAGCGTATCCAGAATTCGAATTTGAAAATATTTTCACCTGGCTTAGATAATCCTTTGCATATGGAATTGTCCCGGGAGGCGGCGTGATGCCAACGGCTTCTATATACGGGTATTCGAGTTTCCCGGATGAGAGCGGTACTTTCCAGGTTCTAAAAAGCATCCTGAATTTTCCCGGCTCTTTGATTTCCCAGATGAATTTTTCATCAAGCGTACCGTTCAGGTACAGATCTCCCCTGTAGCTATCAACATAAACCTCCCCGCAGCTTCCCAAACTGCACGGCCCTCCAATATCGAGTGAATTCACTATGAAAAGTCCTGACAGGCCGATTAATGCGACAACAATCAGTAATGTTATGATTTGCCTGGTTTCGCTCAACCCCAGCTCACCACTGGTCTTTTCAGTTCTTCTTCCTTGAACTCAAGGTAATCCCTCTTCCCCAGCCCGGCAAAAATCGCCACAAATTTTGATGGAATTGTGTCAATCATCGTATTGAATTCCTGGATAATGTTATTATATGTATATCTATGCCGTGCAATCTCATCTTCAATATCCTTAATGGAATTCATGGTTATCACAACAGTTTCTGAAGTTTTCAATGCAGGATAATTCTCGGCAACTGCGATAATATTCCCGAGCAGCCCCCTCATTTCCCCATCCATTTTATTAAGGTCACCCGGGCTTGCCTTCCCAAGGTTCGCTCTCATGCTCGTAATTTTCTCAAATGTTGTTTGCTCGAATTTGGCATAGCTCCTGACAGATTCAACGAGCTGTTCTATCATATCAAGCCGCTTTTTCATCGCTACCCTGACCTGCGAAAGCGTAGCTTCCCCTGCATTTTTTAGACTCTGGAACCTGTTATATGTCGAGAAAAGATAAAGAACGATCGCAATAACAACCAGTATAACGATAACCATAACCACCGTTGAAAAATCCATGCTTAGAAGTTATTTCAGGCAATATATAATCATTTCTATAGGCGGATTACGAAAAGGATATAAGTAAGCCGTATGAATAGGCGTCTTATTATCACGAGGTCATTCATTTGAATCTTACAATCCAGCCCATCGGTGTGATTAAAAAATCCAGTTCAGGATTAACTGATGTGTTGATATACTCTGATTTCGAACCAATTCTCGGCAGCATCATGGAAAAATTCGAAAAGGGGACAAAGGTGCTGATTGTGCATAAGAACGGCGAATCAAAAGATAAACATCAGGTCAAGGTTTCGGCAGCCGAGTTAATAAACCGAAAAGGCAATCTTCTCGTTGTAAAAGGCATCGAAGCCGACAACGATTCTGTTATAGATGTCAGATTGAAGGATGACCTGAACTGAGGGATTGAAATGGGGGTTGACCTTGGTGACCTCTTTGATAAAAAGGAGATAGAGCTTACTGAGCTTAAAGGGAAAATAATTGCTATCGATGCCTACAATACCCTTTACCAGTTCCTGAGCATAATCCGCCAGCGCGACGGCACGCCGCTTATTGATTCACACGGCGAGATAACATCACATCTTTCAGGTTTCCTGTACAGGACTACGAATCTTGTCGAAGCCGGTATCAAACCGGTATTTGTTTTTGATGGGGCGCCTCCGGCATTCAAGAATAATACTATCGAGGAACGGAAAAAAATCCGAACGGAAGCGAAAGAAAAATGGGACGAGGCAAAGGCAAAAGGCGATGAAGAGGAGGCCTTTAAACATGCTCAAGCATCGTCCCGGATTGGCGGGAATATGATCGAAGACGCCAAAAGCCTCCTTGGGTTCATGGGTGTGCCGGTCGTCCAGGCGCCTTCCGAGGGCGAGGCGCAGGCTGCATTCATGGTGAGTGAGAAAAAAGCTTATGCTGCAGGTTCGCAGGATTACGATTCGCTGCTCTTCGGCGCATCCATTATGGTCAGGAACCTTGCGGTTTCCGGTAAAAGGAAGCTCCCGGGGAAAAGCGTGTATGTCGAGGTCAAACCCGAACTTATCGAACTTGAAATCGGTCTGATTAAACTTGGGATTTCAAGGGAACAACTGGTCGATATAGCGCTTCTTGTGGGAACGGATTATAATGAGGGTATAAAGGGAATTGGTCCCAAGAAAGCCCTGAAACTGATAAAAAAACACGGAAGCATCGTGGGAGCGCTCGGTGAGTTGAATGCTGAGATTAAAAACCTTGCAGAAATAAAAGCCCTGTTCCTTGCCCCCGCAGTCACGCCGGAATATGAATTGCGCTGGAAAAAACCCGATTCGGCGGCGATAATAAAGTTCCTATGCGAAGGGCATGATTTCTCACAGGAACGGGTGTCAAAAGCGGTGGAGCGCCTGATTGAAGCTTCAGATGAAGGGCAGAAGACGCTGGATAAGTGGTTCTAACTGTGCTGTAAAATAAACGTCACCCTGCATAAATGATTTTATAAACTCAGGATGAATACTATGATTATGCGCTCTATAATTATATATGGAATAAGGAGGGACGAAAATGTCCTATATCGTTGATTTTAATAATGTGTCTACGATTGGTTTAGAGTCTTCGCCTGTGAAAGAAGCGCTTGCTGGTTTACGTGCTAATGAAGCCCGTTACTTTATGAACAAATACAAGTATGAATTTACGGTTGTACCAGCTAGCGAAAGCCGGGAGACCCTTGATTATGTGAACAGAATTTTGAAAGAAGAACGTGGTATTGAGTTTGCCGCCAAACCTTTAGAAACATCGCGTTTTCAAGTGGAAAATATAAAAATGGCCTACGTCTTTTATGATGATGGTCTTGAGGTCAACGTCATGTATACTGTTGATGATCCTAAGAAGCGGGCCGTTGGTTTTAAGCTTTCTGAGGGAATAGAGGTACCAAAGGAGTTAGGCAAGTTTAAGTTTGCCAGGCAGAAGTCTAAACTGGCTGGAACAATTCGGGGTTCGTTTTTTGTAATTAAAGGAGAATATTAAAGTAAGCAAACGCAAGTACAGGAATCCAGCCATTTTTTGTATATTTCATAATGGATTGGGTCGCAAACTTAACAGCTCATTCTAACTCGATTTTATTCCAAGCGCCTTATTCGTCTTCTTTATTGAACTTGCCCCGTCCTTCTCAATTTCCATCATCGCCCTGATGGCATCCACGTTCTCGGGCACAACATCCGACTCCTGGTGTATCGCCTGGAAGAAATAGAGTTCACCTTTGTTAATCGCAATCGAATCCTTCCATACCACGTTCTCCCACATGTCGCCCCTCGGTCTTCCCAGGTCTTTTGCCAGTTCCATCGCCTCTGCAGTTGATTTTATCCTGTCCTTGCTGCTTACGAGCCTGATTCTCGGCCTTTTTTCAAAGACTTTGATGATATCGTCTTCCTTGCATGGCTTTTTCAATTCGATATTCAGCGCATGAAGGTGCATGAGCGTGGTCGAGGTCTTTACAGCCATCGTCGTGATATCAATATCCGGAAGAATCGAGTTCACATCAGGGCCGTGGTGAGACGGCAGCTTGATGGGGTCTGGAATGAGAGCGTTAATCGGGCCTGTTTTTATGTCATTGGGGTCGGCAGCACGGCGCATCAACGTCACCCGCGCCTTCCTGACGCCAAATGCGGTATCAAGTGCGTACAGCACCCTCACAAGTCCCGTGGTGTTGCATGAGACAACCCTGGTAAAATCCCTGCCGAGGGCATCGCTGTAATTTGCCTCTGAATTGAATGAAAATCCGGTTAATTCGTGTTCTTCCCCGCCCTGCCAGATGGCTTTGACGCCGTGTTTTTCATAGAGTTTCTTATATTCCTCGCCGGTATCGCCGGGTGTTGCGTCAATTACGATATCCGCTTTGTCAAGCAGTTCTCCAAGTGTTCCGCTGACTTCAATTTTTGATTTCCTGAACTCCTCGATATTTTCTTTGGCTGCGGTATAAAGCTCAAAACCTTTTTCAATAGCGATTCGCGCCTCAAAACTCGGTCTTGTCTTTACAACACCCACGACCTCCATGTCGTCCTGGGCAGCCACGGCATCTGCAACACGTTTTCCTATTGTTCCGTATCCATTTATTGCAACTTTTGCCTTCATCGTTATTCTCCCTGTCGTCAGATTATTCAGCTATCTATTATAGCTTCCTGTTTTGTAAGATTAATGTCAACAATCCTGCCATGGACGGTTTTGGTCTCGCCGAGGATACTCTGGAGCTTGACGTCGTCTTTATCCGCGGTCAAACGTACGACGTCTTCCATAATCGTTTTTCCTTTGAGGATTACCTTGAGTTCGCACATAGCCGTTAAATCGGTCTTGTTGATATTAATATTTATCATATCCTGCAACTATACAGGGATGGAGGCTTTGCTATACCTGAACTGAAAGGACTCATAATACCGGATTATACAGTAATGGAAGAGCATTCCATCGTGGTCCGCGGCGATGTTATTGTGGGGAATTACGCAGAACTCGCTTACGGTTTGATAGCCGGCATGGTAATAGCAGGGGAGCATGTGAAGATTAACGGGAACGTGCTTTCGGAGAACGATATCAGGATAGACATGTGGTCAGAAATAACGGGGGATGTCAGGACAAAGACTGATGCGTATCTCGGGGAATTCGTCAATATTACCGGGAAACTCTTTGCGGCTGGCAATCTTGATGTGGGGAACAATGTGAAAATAAGCGGTGGCTATGATGTTAAAGGATGGATTGTGGTGCGCAATCCCCTTCCTGTCATGATGTTCATTTTCTTCTATCTGATGGCATTGCTCCGCTTTGGCAATGAGGAGGAGGTTGAAAAGGCGCTGGATGAGCTTTTCACTGAAGAGCCTTCTGACAATAAATTGTTGTCAATACCCAACAGGACAAAGATAGACCTTGAAGCTATAAAGACCACCTCGCGCGCCGTGATTGGAAGCCACTGCCGCCTGCTCGGGAATATCCGTGCCCGTTCCATGTCTATGGGAAACCATGACACGTTGTTCGGGAGCATTCGCACCACCGGAGATATCGCAATCGGACGAAGCTGTATCATCCACGGGAATATTATCACGAAGGGAACGGTTGATATAGGAAGGAACTGCAATATTCTTGGGAAAATAACCGCGGATGCGATAGTACTGCATGAAACCTCCAAAGTTAATGGCGAACTGATAGCCCCGAACAGCGTGAAGATTGTACGGGATGACCTTGAAGGGCTGGATGAGGTCGGGAAAAAGGTTTTCTTCGGGTTTACCATGCTTGAGGATGTTTGAAGATGCCGTCGTGATTAAATACCAACATCACCAAAGGCTGATGACAATGAGCCCAATAACCCGGACTGCGCCGAGATACGATATGCTTTTCAGCAACGGTGAGTTTAAAGTAACCCTGCTGATAGGACCTGACCCGCTCGGGGCGGATTTTGACTACAGAGTGTTTTTGGAAGCAAGGCGAATACTGAGGATGATAGGCTTTCGCATGAATGAAGGAAAACGCGGGTTTGAAGAATACCTGAAAAAATTCACTTATGATAACAAAAATATCAAAGCGCGCATACGACTTGTCCTCGGGCGCAATTATGACGGGAACCTGCAGGAATTCTGGCGGGAATCGCTGGCAAGTGAAGATTTCATTTATCTAAAAACCCATGCAGGATATGGCAAACATCTGAGCCTGAGCAATGATGTGCGTTACTTTACCGATGCCATGAAGGAAGGTTTTGTTCTTCCAGACAGAAAACCATACCAGTTATATTACCTGGACTGCTGCAAGAGTGAGATGTACTACAAAGATGTGTTCCGAAACTTTGTCGGGAGTGATTGCGTTGACCTTATATTACATAAATGGTTCTGTGATTACAAGATAATTGGACCCGTCATGGTTCTTCTCATGGAATTAATGGAAGGGTCGGATTTTGAGACAATTGTTTCGAAAATGAACGACGAATATGGAATCCCGCATTTTGATGTGGAAGATGACCCTGCGGACATGACGCTGGATAGGAAAATGGTCACTTATTCTGTAAGCCAGAGGTAATGAGTTCAGGTTTTTGCTTATTTTTCCACAAATTCATTTTTGTAAATTCAATATTCTATGATGTGGAAGAAAATCCGTAAAATTTACAACCAGCAGACGCAGCAGGACTTGTATTGCCGCTGTTGCAACCCAGCAGCAAATTCAAAAGGGAATCGACTTCAGCTGAAGGCATCTTCGAGATTCTCACGCCGCTTTCGTTGGCTGGGGTTTCAGATTGCTGTATTTCAGCTGTCGGAACAGGTGTTGGTGTCTGTGTGGGCTGCTGTTCTGTAATTTCAGGGGCTGGTGTAGGTTCAGTAACAGGAGATTTTATCTTTATTTCAAGTTCCTGGCTCTCTGTGCTAATCTTAGCACCTTTACTTCCAAGTTCGTAATATTCTGCAGTTGCCCTGGGAAGTTTAACCGGCTGATTAGAGTTTATTTTAAGAGCATAACTGAAACTCACTTCATTGTTTGCTTCCAGATACGCATCAGTTGAGGTTTTGCCGCTGATGATAGTCGCTTCCACAGGTAATGCATCACTGACAGTGACCCTTGTAGGGGTGCTCCCTGTATTTCTTGCAACTACAGTTACAGTTACTATATCGTTTGGATTAATTTCAGAAACGTCTGTCTTTTTATCCAGTACAATGCTGGGTCCGTATACAACAACAGCAACCTCGTTTGATTTCATAGTATAATATTCATTTTCGTACGTGAAATCAGCACTCGCAGACGGTAATACGATGCCATCTTTGTCAGGCATCTGGGGTTTTATCAAGTAGTGGAAGTCCCAATCTCCCATAGCAGGAAGATCAATGACCCAGTGCAGAGAATTATTATTCGTCAGTTTAAATCCATATGGCACATTATCGGTGATACTCACATTTTTAAGATCATACTTTGCATTGTTTTTAACTGATAGCGACACGATCGCAAAATCCTTTAAATATATTCTCTCATTTGCGCTCTTATTTATAAAAAGGCTTACCTGTGGCTCGGTTAATAGTGAAATAGTTTTTTGTGACTCTATAGTATATGGAAGTTCCTTGACATCGTAGCCAGTTACATTTGCAAGTATATCATAACTTTTCGTTTTAGCAATATTGGGGGATGAAAACGTGATGGTTTCTGAGGTAGAACCTATTTTCACCTTATCGTAATGGAAATTTAAATTTCCCCTCTTAATCGGAAGATCGGTTTTGATATTCATGTTAACATTAACTGCATCAGCAGTGCCTGTATTTATTAGTGTTACAACCGTAACAATTTCTGTTGCAGGCGACGATGTGTACTCGTTTTGGTCAGTCTCCACAGATACCTCAAGATTCGGTTTGCCTCTCGGGTCCAATTCAATTGTCGCCCACGGTGCGTAACTTTCAAAAAGCCACTCCGGGGAATCCTTAGAAGGCATATCTTTTACTGTAACTTTCAGTTCATTGTCTGGTGTTATATATGATTCTGCAAACCCGAGTACTATAGTATCGATTAAAATACCGTTCTTGGATATATTCAATCCTACCGACTGTTCAACCGGTTCAACTGGTATATTCAAATATTTATCATGTTCTACCGGGGGAGGGAACGAAATGGCCGTTACAGAATATTCACCCAGGGAAATAATGCCATCCCGCTGGAGTTTGTCTGATATTCCTGGCGCCCACTGGAGCCCGGGAATTACTGAAGCCAGAGCTATATTTATAAACCCAGATAAAATCAGGGTTATCATGACCAATTTAATCAAGCCGTGTTTTTTTCTCCCTACATTCATAAGCGAATATCTTTTATTAAAATTCTATCCTTATTAGTATTTAAGAAGAGCATAATACTTATAATTTCCTATACTGTTAAGGTGGTTACCAACGCCTACCTAAAACCATTGGTAACTTATTTCACACTATTGTAACAAGTTACAATAGCTAAAATCATTGTTCAACAAATAGATTCTTCAATAAATCCATGTTCTCCTTAAATT
>JBAVMS010000018.1:0-14903 GCA_049690315.1 Candidatus Methanoperedens sp. | reverse complement strand
CCCAGCCGCTCCAGTTTGAGCCATCCCACCACTTATGCCACATGGCATTGTCGGTTCCTTTTACAAAACAATCGAGTCGATTTGACGCCCAAGAGGAAACTGTCGGCCCGGATGTAATAACGCCTCCGAGATCCTCCCAGCCACTCCAGCTTGAACCATTCCACCATTTGTGAAACATGTGGTTGTTCATGCCGCGCGCGAAGCAATCGATGCGGTTCTGTCCCCAGGATACCGCCGCAGGATTATCATCGATCACGCCTCCAAGGCTCTCCCAGCCGCTCCATGAACCATTCCACCACTTATGCCACATGGCATTGTCGGTTCCTTTTACAAAACAATCGAGTCGATTTGACGCCCATGAGGAAACTGCAGGTCCGGCTGTGATAATACCTCCGAGATCCTCCCAGCCACTCCAAGTCATTTCTTTTCCTCCTTAGCTTCTTCCATCCGACCTTCTGGCATCTCTCCTTTTCGCTTCGCGCCCTTCGGTTGTGCCTCCTCCATCCGACCTTCTGGCATCTCTCCTTTTCGCTTAATTTCCACCATATTTTACTCCTCCTTCTTTTATTTGATTTTGTTCTGCCATATTTTCATCTTTCTGTTATACGCACCTTTGCGCTTGATGCACTTACCGTACCACCCTTGCAGGTAAACCCCCATGCATCTCGGATTTTATAAGATACGGTTAATTTAAGTTACGTGGTTCTTAGATATATAGTTAAATAATAGGAGTATTGCCAAATTTATGCAATGTTGCGTAATATAGAAGTCTTTTATGGCAAGAACTGCGTATGAAATTTATGCGCGAGTATTACTGCAAATAGAACAATAAATAGGTGCAGCCTCCCGTTCATTCGTTATAGGGTTCTAAAAACCAAAATATCCTCCTCTTCTTTTTCTTGCTTCGTGCCACCCTCCCAGCCAGACTCACGCTGGCACAGCCGCACACTTGCCGACGGCGCCGCCGATACGCTCACATCTTCTTCCCTCATTCAATATCCACGATTACGCTGGGCGTCGATGAAAATTTTCATGGCAAAATACCCAGAGTTTTAAGTCTTTCTCTGGAATCTTTTCTAGTTTTTTCAAGTACCGTATCAAAATCCTTGGGTAGAAAATCCTGAAACTCCTTTATTTTAGGTAAATTTTTCCTCACAATAATCTTTTCGTTATTCAAGGACACATCACCGTCATGAATAATAGTAATCTAATATAATATTTAAAAATTACTACAAATTTGTCGTTTTTTTATATTATGATATTAACTATAAATAGTTAGTTTTGATATAATTAGTTCGGATGATGTTCAAATGACTGAGAAAATCGATTGGTACGATGCATTCGTGGATTTTAACTATAAGCCTTCAAGAACTGACCTTGTATGCCTGTATTATTTTGAACCCGCAAAAGGGATAAGCGCAAAAGAAGCAATCGGGAGAATTGCTTCTGAAAGTTCAGCCGGGACATGGACAACCCTCCACGATTTGCCTGCAAGAGTTGAAAAGATTAAAGCACGGGCTTTTGAACAGGATGGGAAATATGTAAAAGTGGCATATCCGATTGACCTCTGGGAACCGGGAAATGCGCCCCAACTGCTAAGCGGCATAGCAGGGAACATCTTTGGCATGAAGGCTTTGCGCAACTTAAGACTGTTAGATGCCTCCCTTCCTGCAAAGTATATCAGCTCCTTCAAAGGACCGCATCACGGTATCTCAGGGATCAGGAATCTTTTGAAAGTAAAAGAAAGACCCATAACAGGCGCCGTGCCAAAACCAAAAATCGGCTTCAGTGCGGCTGAACATGCAAAAGTAGCGTATGAAACATGGATGGGCGGGTTTGATCTTGTGAAAGACGATGAAAACTTGACCTCCACTTCTTTTAACCGTTTTGAAGACAGGCTTTCCAGAATGACAAAATTGCGGGATAAAGCCGAAAAGGAAACTGGGGAGCAGAAAGACGCCCTCCTCAATATCACAGGCGAAACAAAAGAAATGATACGCAAGGCGAAATTGCTTCACGATTCGGGATGGAGATTTGCCATGATTGATGTAGTCACATGCGGGACAGCCTCGGTCCAGACAATGCGCGAAGAATGCGGTGATCTGGGTCTGGCTATACATGCCCACAGGGCAATGCATTCTATGTTTGACCGGAATCCAAAACACGGTATGACGATGTATTTCCTTGCAAAGCTCATGCGGTTAATCGGGGTTGATGAAATCCATTCAGGGACTGCAATCGGAAAACTGGTCGGGACAAAAAAGGAGATAGCAGGGATTGCGAATGTTCTGCGGGATTCTCACATAAAAGAACCCTTCCTGTCACAGGATTGGGGTAAGATAAAACCGGCTCTTCCTGTTTCTTCTGGCGGCCTCCATCCGGGTTTGATACCGGAAGTAATGGGAATTCTGGGAAACGATTGCACTATTCTCGTAAGCGGCGGCATACACGGGCATCCGGAAGGAACACGCGCAGGCGCAAGAGCTGTGATGCAGGCAATCGAAGCAACAATGGAAGGGATTGACCTTTCGGATTATGCTGGGAAAAATAAAGAATTACAGCAGGCGCTTCATAAATGGGAATATTATAAACCCAAATAGAGCTTTGCTCCGATACTATTAAGAGCAGGATGAAGCCATTTCCGGCCCTTTTTCCGGATGATTATGGTAAATAGCGAATTCTATAGCGCATTGCAGCTCCCTCTCTTCAAAAGGTTTCAGAATATACCCAAATGGTTTTGTTATCTTTGCCCTTGATAACGTTTTTTCATCCGCATATGCAGTAAGATAGATTATAGGAATATCAATGCGTTTATGGATTTGTTCAGCAGCTTCTACGCCATCCATCCCGCCACCTAAATTGATATCCATCAGAACAAGATCCGGACATATCTCAGCTGCCATTTTTATGGCATCCTCACCCGTGGAAGCAATCGCAGGAATAATATATCCAAGTTTTTCTATTCGAATTTTTATGTCCATTGCGACAATTGCTTCATCTTCAACCAGCAATATTTTTATATTATTCATTTTTCAGCACATTGATCCTTTTTTTGTTTAAATGTAATTTTAAATTCAGTACCATTATTTCTATCAAGCTCAATTGTACCTTTAAGCTGACCCACCAGGCTTGTAACCAATTGCATGCCCAAAGTGTTTGTTTTTCTAAAATCAATATCTTTCGGAAAGCCAATACCGTTATCCTGGAAGGTCAATGTGAACGTTTCATTTTTATCCGAATGAAGTCTGATGAGGACTTCTCCCTGCCGACCTTCCGGAAATGCGTGTTTAAGCGAATTTGAAACAAGTTCTGTAATAATCAAACCACACGGAGTTGCCGTATCCAGATTCAATATGACATCATCGGCTTCTATTTTCAATTTGACAATACTGGGATTGACCCCGTATGAACGGAATATATTATTTGCAAGGTCTTGAATATATTCGTTAAAATTGATCCCTGCCAGGTCTTTGGATTTATATAATCTCTCATGGATCAATGCCATTGATTTGATTCTGTTCTGGCTATCTTTAAAGATCTCGATCACTTTTTTGTCTGTGGTTTTTTGGGATTGAAGGTACAGAAGACTTATGACAATCTGTAAATTATTTTTTACCCTATGATAGATTTCTTTGAGAAGCAACTGTTTTTTATTTGACTCTTCTGCCTTCTCTAAATCTTCAAGCATTCCATTGATCACTTTGGCCAGATTCGACAATTCATCATTACCAGCCATATTCACTCGCATTGAGTGATTACCGGATGCGCCAATGGCATTCATACTGGAGCTAAGATATGATAACCGGGATAACACATTTTTTTCTAAAAGAAAAATAGTAACAAGGCCAAAAACAAGACCCGTTCCAAGGATTGAGAGTACGAGATACCTTATTGTATTTTCTCCCTGTTTGTGAATTCCTCTGGGCAATTCTTCTTTTATTATAATAGCCGGATTTCCTTCAATATCATTTAGCAGAACATATCCTGCAATTATTTCATTGCTAATCGGATGTATGAAGACCATTTTCTCCTGTGATAAAAAAGAACGTGCAGGCTTGAAATCGTCTGGAATATTCTTATCATTGAACCGGCTGACTGAAAGGGACAGGTGCGTTATTCCGGCCAGGCGTTGTATTTCTGCTTCATTCAGGTAGCGACCCCATATCATTGAGCCACGGATGGGTGCTTCTCTCTTGTTGTCCGTAATGGGTTCTGATACAACGAGCATAGGACCCTCAGGAAGCATAATAATACCTTTTACGCTGCTCTGATTATCCCGGTGCTGCAAAAGCGGACTGTCCCGGGAAATGTATCTGTGCAGGCTCACTGGGATTGGCATCTCTGTTTGATTTTGCACATCGAAGCCCCTCTCAAATACTATCCCGCCAGATGAATTGGCAAATACCATGACATTGAGCCTTAAATCGACGAAAGTCGTATCCGGGATGTTCCTTTTAACATAACTAAGGTTGCCGTCATCTATGAAACTGTAAGTCTCATCCCATGCAGCCCAGTCGCTTGCCACGCCGTTCAATGAAGAAAGGTCATCCGATATTGCTTCAACAGCACGTTGGAGATTCTTCTGGGCATCTTGCTCCTCTAGTTGGGTAAAACTTCCAATCAAAATGAATTGGGAGAGAGTATATAGAACTACGATAAGACTGAGAAGGGTCAGACCCGTTATCATAATAGTCTTATTACGGAGTGTCATTTGTTCAGTCTCCAGCGTTCATCAGAAAGGGCATAACTCCTTCATAGATATTAAAATAAAATTTTCCCTCAATTTTATTATTTTTTGACATAATAATTACCATTTTTAGCAAAACAATAAAATTCTCGTTTGTATGATTCGTATCATCATGATGATATAAAAGCCTTTTCATGCAAATGCTACGTCATATAACGATTATTTCAGGAGGAAATTAAAAAAATATTATTATTTATGAAAATGTGGAAAATATTCTAAAAATTATAATGTCTTAACAGATGACAAATAAATATGTTATATATTCTCACCGATTAGACTTTTTTTCTTTTTAGCCGGCTTTTTCCTGGGCGCAGGTTTGGTTTCCTTTTTGGCAGCCTTTTCTTTTTTAACTGGTACTTTCTTTTTACTCGCCTTTTTTTCAGGCTTCTTTTCAGTCTTCTCTACTTCTTCTTTTTCAGGTTCTTTTTCTTCAAATTTAAATTCAATCTTTTCCGGGATTTCAATTTTCTTTGGAGGAACTTCATGTTTTTCTGCTACTGTCTCTTCAGGTACTTTCATTTCTTCCTTTTTAGCAGCAGCCCGTTTCTTTTTTGGAGCTTCCTCAACTTCAGGGAGTTCATCTTCAAGCTTAAGTTCAGCAATTTTGCTTGCCTCTACCTTTTCCTCTTCGCCTGCTCCAGTTGTTTTCTCAGGCTCCGGTATTTTCGGCTCCTCTATCCCGAATCTTTCCCGATTGAATTCCACTGGTGTTATGTCTGCGATTCCTGAAAGTTCGGTTTGCTGTTTTATTTCAGGTTTTGGTTTTTTCTCGATTTTTCTTAATCGTATAAACAGAAAAACTGCGATTATAATAAAAACAATATTTGCAACTAGCAAGATTATTTCTAATGGTAATAGTGCCATAATTTCTCCTTAATTTGGATTTAATATTTATATTATGATACTTAATGTTTTTGATAAGAAGCGAAATAATAATCGTTCTCAACAATAACTAAAAGGATTCTGTCAACTCAGCGCCCAAGTTCAAGTTTAAAGGAATCGGCTCATCATTAAATTTTCATTCGTAATCTTTTAATCATAAGCAGACACTTGTGATATGAAGGTGATATTATTACGGAGTACTCATTAAAACGAGGTTTTTCGGCTGATGCAGGGCGAATCAGGGCAGAACTTGAGAAGAATTTCCCGGCGCAAATAAAAGAAGAGAATGGGAAATACACAATAAATTACGGTGCTTTCAAACGGTTAACTGTCTGGATTGATAACAAAAAGCTGTGCGTAGAAACCGAATCCAACATAGACGTTAAAGACGATGTTATTCTCGACACTAACAAACGCTACAGGGTTTTCCTGGAAGAAGCAACCGGTTACACTGCCAAGGAACGCCTCAAAATGGCAAAAAAAGCTGTGCAGGGAGCCTGAATTTGTGGGATGCGCTTAAAAGACCTGATGTTCCCGCATGCCTCCGCATTTGTGCAGGAACTGACGGCTCAGTCACGCAACTTCTTGAGGTGCTCACAGGGAAAACGGTAGAGGTCAAAACGCTTGAGCAAAGCGTGATAAAAGCAACGCCTGATACCGCAAAGCTTCTTGATATTGAAGTCGGAGAGCAGGTCAACAGCCGTCTTGTGACATTGGATGCCGGAGGAATTATTTACGTTCTGGCAAAATCACTGGCGCCAATTGAAAGAATCCCACAGGCCGTGAGGGATGATCTTATGCGGGCGGATATCCCGATAGGAAGGATTCTGCGAGAGCATAAGCTTGAGACAAGGCGGGATATACTGAAAATGGAAATTGTGCGTCAGGATTTTTTTGGGAACGTTCCAGTGCTTTCAAGGGAATACAGGATAATCTATGAAAATAAGGTGCTTATGTGGATTAGAGAGTGTTTTCCTGTGGATGACAGATGGAAGATGTGAAAAATATCCACGCCGTTTTTCAGACGTAAAATATGATTCGAAACGCTGTTTAAAACCAACCAGGCTAAAAGTATATAAATTCAAGAGGCTATCCCTAAAATAGGGATTAGCAGATTTACTACAATACAAAAATTAAGGAGAGAAACTTATGCAACTTCCTAAAAATAAATCTAGCCGCAAAGCTGTTGTACTCACTGCTGATAAGTTTGAGGATATGGAAGTCTTCTTCCCTGTTTTCCGCTTGCAGGAAGAAGGATGGCAGGTGGATATCGCCGCACCCGGTATGAAAGAGATAAGCGGTGAACACGGCTACGTTTTAAAACCCGACAAGACTATTGATGAAGTTGATCCCGGCGAATACGACCTTCTTATCATTCCGGGGGGAGCGCCGAATGGAGCGCCGACGACAGTGCGCAAAATCAAAAAAGCGCAGGAGATAGCCAGATCATTCTTTGCCAAAAATAAACCAGTCGCCTCTATCTGTCACGGCCCCTATACTCTTGTGTCGGCCGGCCTTGTGAAAGGGAGGCGCCTTACTTCTTTCTGGTATGATGGTGTGCCGGAGGAGATAAAAGAGGCAGGCGGAATCTGGGAGGATAAAGAGGTAGTCGTTGACGGCAATCTCGTGACCTCGCGCTGGCCGATGGACCTGCCCGCGTTTATGAGAGAGGTAATGAGGATGGTTAAAAAGGTTGAAAAATAACAGCAAACTGTAGCAATAGAATTGTGTGGCACCCTGTGGGTGCTCGATGGTTTTGCATTTCTATCTGTTTACTTGATTTTTCCATTCTAATTCAGGCGCAGGCTCTTAAAAATATTATTGTTTTCAGAGTCTTAAAATGCTTTTGAGTATCTTAACTTCATTGAAATCAATACAAATCTTTAAAATCCATGAGATTATATTTACTCTCATGGATGCTCGGATGAGTGAAAATCAATATTATCTTGAAGGGTGAAGGATTGGAGAGCAAAGTGGATACAATAGATGATATTCTTAAGGACGTGCTAACGAAATCGAGCATATTTGAGAACAGAGAGGTCCTCCGTTCAACTTATAGACCGGATTACCTTCCCCACAGAGAAGGACAGGTTAAAGGATTGGCCACAATATTGGTCTCTGCGCTCAGGGGAGAAACACCCTCAAACATTTTGATATACGGGAAAACAGGAACAGGCAAGACCACAGTTACAAAACATGTCGGCAAGGAGCTTGAGCGAACCGGCGAACAGCACGGCGTGCCAATTGTTGTTGTATATATAAACTGCGAACTCGTGGATACGCAATATCGCCTTTTGGCATCCCTGGCAAGGCACTTTGATAGAGATATTCCCATGGCCGGTTGGCCGACCGATCGGGTATATACGGAATTGAAGAACGCACTGGATTCGGATAAATACATGGCGATAATCATTCTTGACGAGGTGGATAAGCTCATATACAAAGGGGATGATGTCTTGTACAATCTCACCAGGATAAATTCAGATTTAAAAAAAGCCAAAGTCTGTCTTATCGGTATCACCACAGACTTAAAATTCACCGAATTCCTTGACCCGAGAGTAAAAAGTTCACTGGGTGAAGAAGAGATAATCTTTCCGCCATACGATGCCAACCAGATAAGGGACATCCTGCGCCAGAGAGCTGTAATAGCTTTTAAGCCGCAAGTTCTTGAAGAGACGGTGATACCTTTATGTGCTGCAATCGCTGCGCAGGAGCATGGAGATGCGAGGCGTGCGCTTGATTTATTGCGGGTGGCCGGCGAGCTTGCAGAACGTGATAAATCTCCAACGGTTAAGGAGATCCACGTTAAACATGCCCAAGAGAAAGTAGAGATTGGCAGAATAGAAGATAACGTCAAAACCTTGCCCATCCATTCCAAAGTCATTCTCCTAAGTGTAGTTCTTTTTGGCCATAATAGCGACAGTAGCATAACAACCATTGAAGCATATAATATTTACAAAGAGATGTGCAGAATAATCGGAATCGAGGTCTTGACACAGCGCAGGGTGACGGATTTAATATCCGAACTCGATATGCTTGGAATCCTAAATGCGACTATTGTCAGCAAGGGCAGACACGGACGAACTAAAGAAATAGATCTCTCCGTACCGTCAGATAGTACTAAAAAGGTTCTATTCGAGGATGACAGATTAAAACCACTTGAGGATTACAAAAGGCCGAACGAGACAAAGGTAGAGACTTTAACTTTAACTGATTTCCAAAATAAAAAACTTGACGATGATACATCAAGGTCGCAAGGCAAAAAATTGTTCATTAGCTATAGCCATCAAGATAAAGATTGGTTGGAAAGGCTAAAAACTATGCTTAAACCTTATACGCGAAAAAATCCGATTAGTATCTGGGATGATACCAAAATCAAAACAGGTTCAAAATGGAAAGAAGAAATCAAGACAGCACTTGCTTCATCGAATGTAGCTGTTCTCTTAGTCAGTTCACACTTCCTTGCTTCAGACTTTATTTTTGAAAATGAGCTGCCGCCGCTTTTAGAAGCTGCCAAAAAAGAGGGCCTTATCATCTTTTGGGTAGCGTTAAGTGCCAGCATGTACACGGAAACAGATATCAAGGATTATCAAGCTGCAAATGATCCTTCAAAGCCATTAGATACTCTTGAACCAGCGGAATTGAACAAGGAATTGGTTCAGATATGTGAAAAGATTAAATCATTAGCTAACCCATGATATTATTATTTGTGCACCAATTTACTTAACCACTACCTTCATCTTTCTAACAGTTTCAGCCACCCTGTCAAAGAACATCTTCTCAGTATCCAGAGGTCCCGGATGCGCTTCAGGATGGTACTGCACCGATACTATCTCAAGCTTTTTATGTTCAAGCCCTTCAACAGTGCCGTCATTAGCGTTTAATTGAGTGATAGATACCTCTTTTTCATCCATGCTACTATCATCCACCGCATATCCGTGGTTCTGCGATGTGATGTAAACGATACCCCTCTTTTTGTCCTTCACAGGCTGGTTGGCTCCGCGATGCCCGAACTTCATCTTGTAAGTCTCTCCTCCGAGAGCAAGCGAGATAATCTGATGACCAAGGCAGATTCCGAAAATGGGTAATTGGCCTGCAAGCTCTTTTACAACCGAAATGCCGTTTATTGCCTGCTGAGGGTCTCCCGGGCCATTGGAGAGAAGCAGGGCATCGGGCTCGTAATTCATGATATCTTTTAACTTCGTTGCTGCAGGAACAACAGTGACATTGATTCCCCGGTTATTCAGGCTTTTAACGATGTTTCTCTTTGCACCGAAATCCATGAGCACGATGTTGCCGCTATCTTCCTGCCCTTTTACTCGGTACGGCTCTTTGCATGTGACCCTGCTAATCAGGTCAAGACCTCCTATATCCGGCTGCTCCCTTGCAAGTCTTACAGCTTCCTCACCGTCATCGTCCCCGACTATTATAGCGGCTTTCATGGTGCCGTGCTCTCTTGTTTTTATCGTGAGCATACGGGTATCGATTCCCATGATGCCTGATTTGCCCTCGTCCTTCAGGAACTCAAAAATTGAGCGCTTTGATTTGTGATGGGATGGATGGTCGCATGCCTCTCTTACAACCAACCCTTCCGCCTGCATCCTGTCGGATTGGAAGGTCTCGCCGCTTATGCCGTAGTTGCCTATGAGCGGATACGTGAACATCAAGATCTGACCTTTATACGATGGGTCTGTCAGGGCTTCCTCGTAACCTGTGTACTGGGTTGTGAAAACAAGCTCGCCCCGGACAATGCCTTCCACTCCAAGACCTTCTCCTTTTACAAATGTTCCGTCCTCAAGTCCGAGTACCGCTTTCATGGTTGCTAAACTGTAAAGGCATGGTAAATAGATTACGACTTGGGACTATAAAAGATGAAGTAGCTTCTCCAGCTCATCAATCAGCGGCTGCAGGTCATTATTGACAGTTTCCCAGACAATTACGAGGTCGACATCATCATATTCATGAATCATGATGTTGCGCATACCGACCATGTCGCTCCATGGCAGGTCGGGATTGGCAGCTTGTGTTTCTTCTGAGATTCGCCGCGCTGCCTCTCCTATGATTTCAAGGCGCCGGATTACGGCATCCTGGCACTGGAGGTCTCCAAAAAAATCTTCTCTGGTTTTATCGTCAATATAGTCAATGGCGAGCTTTGCAGCTTCCAGGATATCAAGCATGTATTCCTTATCATGCTGCATAGACAGCCTCTGCTGAATTTATAATGGCATTTCGGCGAAGATAATTCCTGCTGGATTCGATGCCTCTTCGGCTAACTATGTCAACATCGCGTCCAAAAATCTCCTTGAGTTCATTTTCCATATGGACGAGATCGAATAAGGTATGTTTTGCGTCTTCGCTGAAGGTGACCAGTACGTCAATGTCGCTATCAGGGTGAAAATCTTCACGAAGCACAGAGCCGAAAAGGGAGAACTCACGTATCTTCCACTTTTTGCAGAATTCGGCGATTTTGGCTTTTGGTAAATCTATGTGTGATTTTGTCTTTGACATTCTTGTATATCTATTATTGTGAATGTCTTTAAATCTCTTTTCATGGGTGGAATTGATACACGTTCCAAAAATAGATATTTACATCTCCTAGATTAGAAAAATATTCAGCATGCTGTTTTAGTATAGGTAGAAACAATTTAAAATATTTCGCTCAACCCATCAAACACAAATCTATAAAAAGTAAAATGATATAAAAGAATACCACTTATAACTACAACGAAGATAGTTCTCTATCATGTCCACCCCACTCCTCACTAAAGTCCAATTCGCAAAAAGCGCCTCCATCCCCTTAGCGAGCGTGCCCGGCGCCGTAAAGGACAGAGCCCTCGCAGCGATGGCGCAGGCACTTGACTCAAATCGGGATAAAATAATCTCAGCCAACAAGAAAGACATCGCAGCGGCAGAGAAACTCGTAGAAGCAGGAAAGCTCCCAAAAGCCCTTATCAAAAGGCTGAAAGTTGATAATATAAAAATAGATGAGATGATTGCAGGTATCAAAGACGTCATCAAATTCGAAGACCCGGTAGGGAAAACACTTTCCGCCCTCGAACTTGACAGCGGTCTTGAACTTTTTCAGGTAAGCTGCCCGATAGGATTAATCGGAGTCATTTTCGAATCCCGCCCCGACGTTGTCCCGCAGATTATGTCGCTTTGCCTGAAAAGCGGCAATGCCACCATCTTCAAAGGCGGAAGCGAGGCTGCGCATTCCAACAGGACAATCTTTGACGTGCTCGTGAGTGCCATCGAGGACACGGAAGGGATGCCAGCGGGCGCATTCGCGCTCATGGAGACACGGGAAGAAGTTAACGAGATGCTAAAACTCGATGATTATATAAACCTCATAATCCCGAGAGGCTCAAACGAGTTCGTGAAATATATCCAGGACAATACGCGGATTCCTGTGCTTGGTCACTCCGCTGGCATCTGCCATGTTTACGTGGACAGCGAAGCGGACATGAATACGGCGCTTGATGTCTGTTATGATGCCAAAGTCCAGTACCCTGCGGTCTGCAATGCCATGGAAACCCTGCTTGTGCACAGGGATATTGCTGAAAAATTCCTGCCTGAGATGGGGAAAAGATACAACGAGGCAGGCGTTGAACTTCGGTGCGATGAGCGCTCATTTGCGCTATTAAAAAATATGGGATTTTTAAAAGCCCTGCTTCATGCCACGGAAGAGGACTGGAGAACAGAATACAATGACCTTATCCTTTCCATAAAAATAGTGGATTCACTGGATGAGGCTATTGACCATATCAACAAATACGGCTCACATCATACTGATGCCATTGTGACCAAAGATAAAAACAATGCCGGCAGGTTCATCGACCTTGTGGATTCATCAAGCGTGATGTGGAATGCATCCACGCGCTTTGCAGACGGGTTCAGATACGGTAAGGGTGCAGAAGTGGGTATCAGCACCAACAAAATCCATGCGCGGGGACCGGTGGGGATGGAAGGGCTTTTGATTTACAAATATGTGCTTATGGGAAAAGGGCATAAAGTGGCTGATTATGCAGGAAAGAATGCAAGGAAATATACGCATAAAAAGCTAAACGCAAGCCTTGCTGACAAAATGGGTAAGGGATGAGATGGAACCCGGAAAAACCATTGACAGGAGAGAGCTTTTTAAGGAAATCAAAAGGATTGTCCTGAAAATTGGGACATCCTCCTTATCCAGAGAGGATGGAAGTTTTAACAGGCAATTGACAGAAGATATAGCAGCGCAGGTTGCAAAACTGAGGGACTTGGGAAAAACTGTAATAATAGTAAGCTCAGGCGCAATCGGGATAGGATGCGAGGAGCTAAAAATGAAAGAGCGGCCTCGCGAGATACCGCTTCGGCAGGCAGCCGCCGCCGTCGGACAGAATATCCTGATGCAGGAATGGATGGCGGCATTTAATAAGCATGACCTTAAAGTTGCCCAGATTCTGCTTACATACGAAGCCTTCTCGAACAGGATGACGTATCTTAACCTCCGAAACAGCATTTCGGCGCTACTGGATGCGGGTGTCGTTCCCATAATCAATGAAAACGACCCGATATGTGTCCATGAAATAGAGGCGACCTTCGGGGATAACGACAAGCTCTCCGCAATGGTGGCAAGCAAGGTTGAGGCTGAACTCCTCATCCTTTTATCAGACATTGACGGGCTTTATGACAAGAATCCCAAGAAAAATGAGGATGCAAAGCTCATAAGCACCATAGAAAAAATCACGCCTGAAATTGAGAGCTACGGCGGAAGCCCGACCAGCATGAAAGGCGTGGGCGGCATGAGGACAAAAATTGAGGCTGCCAAGATAACATCCATTGCTGGCTGCCACATGGTCATAGCGAACAGCGCCATCCAGGACGTGGTCATGAAAATCATGAACGGCGAGGATATCGGGACGCTTTTCCTTGCACGTGATGGGAAATACAAGAACAGGACACGCTGGATAATCCTTTCAAAAACAAGCGGGAAGCTCATTGTTGATAAAGGTGCCGGAGAGGCTGTCAGGAAAAAAAGAGGACTTTTGCCTTCCGGGATTATCGAGGTTGACGGCGTATTCGAGAGGGGAGATATCGTCGAAATAGAGAGCGAAGGCACGGTGTTTGCAAAAGGCATCACGGATTATTCTTCATCCGAGCTCAATAAAATCAAGGGGAAGCATTCTGATATGATAGAGAAAATATTGGGGATGAGAAATTATGACGAAGCGGTCAGGAAGAGCAATATTGGCTGCTGTAAATGAGAACTTCCTGCTAGAAAAGTATATTTATACTGATAACCTTCTTTTGGAATATGTGTCCGAGTCTAGTTGATAAATTGGATTTTGAACTGGCTGTAAAACAAGTTATAGTCGATTCAAATACTGATTTTATAATTGATAAGCTTGGTATTGAAATATTAAAAGAGTTTAAAGACAATTTCATTGACCATTTAAAAAACAAAATCACCAAATTTGAATCGAAAAGTGCAGAATATGAACCGCTGCCGTTAGAAATAATAAATGTACCGAAAAAAGATTTTACAATGCGTCCCGGAGCAGTGCCAGAAATCATAGATCGTATCTATTATCAAGCACTCTGTAATGCTATAGCACCGGCAATAGAACAAAATTTGACAAAAAAAGAAAATAATGTCGTTTTTAGTTATAGATTGTCTAATAAAAAAGGCGACGAATATATGTTCATTGAACCTGGGACGGCTTATAACAATTTTATATCTTATCAAAATTCAATTTGTGAAAATAATGGTTTTTCATATGTTTTAGAAACGGATATCGCAGATTATTTTGAACGAATTTATCATCATAATTTAATAAATTTGTTAGATGGGTTTGGATGTGATAACCAAATTGTTGTTGCTTTATCCAAATTATTACGTACATGGACTGAAGGAATATCTTATGGAATTCCACAAGGAATGTGGCCGTCAGACTTACTGGGCAACGCTTATTTACATGATTTAGATGTAGCGATGATAAGTGATAATTATAAATATATTCGTTATGTAGACGATATTCGTATTTTTTGTGATAGTGAGTTAATGGCAAAAAAAGCATTAATGGAAATATCTCAAATAATTAGGCCAATGGGTTTAAACATTCAACCTGCAAAAACATACATTCATGAAAAAGATTTCTTCTGTACTAGGGTGGTTACCAATTCATGAGTTTGCCTTATAAATTTAACTGTTTTTTATGCTTGCAGTGAAACCAGTGTAATAGTTACAATATGTTGAGTTAAAATTATGTTAGCAAAACTCTTATACTATTGTAAC
>JBAVMS010000017.1:0-1864 GCA_049690315.1 Candidatus Methanoperedens sp. | reverse complement strand
CAACTATTTTTTTTCCAGATGATAGTATTTCTTAAAATCCAACCATTATCAACCATACCGATGGCAAACCGATGTGGAATATTACATAGACTCTTATCAGCGATGCCACAATTATTTCTATTTGGTGCCATCCTTTTTGGTATATGTGCATCGGTATCAAAACCGTGATTTATAGGATCATAGTATTTACGGTTACCACTGCTATAAGTGTCTCCTAGATTTACCCATACCGTCCCTGACTTCTTTAGCACTCGCTGGATCTCATCAAAGATCTCTAATAAGTGCTCAATGTATAATTGAAATGATTGTTCTAACCCTAATTGACCAGATATACCATAATCTCTTAAAGACCAGTATGGAGGTGAGGTTACACAACAATCTACAGATTCATCCGGCATATCCTTTAGGATATTTAAACAGTCACCACAAAAAATACTATTAATCCATTGCATAGTTTATTCTATGGAATAACTTATTCATAAACTCTTTGATCTTCAAAGGTTAAAGCCCAAATCTCAGATCTTTTAAATACCTTTGCACATCCATGCTTTTGAAAATTGTTACCATCACAAACAGTAGAAAAGTAGAAGGGGCATTGAAGCCACCATTTAGTTTTATATGAGAGGTAACACATTTAGTTAGAACTTATATCCGTGCTCATTTCTTAAGAAGTCCGTGAGCATATTTATGTGGTTTTCGAGTATCTTGTTCTTCTTTTCTTGCCGTCTTAACCTGCATTCAATGCACTTGATATCGGTATACCTAAATATCCGATCACATGGTTTCTCTGCGATGTCGCACCAGTTGCCACTCTCATCGATCATGATTATAGCAACAGCTTCATTTACATTATTTAGATCTATCTCAGTATCAGTATCTTGTTCTCTTTCTATTAACTGCATGACTATACCTCTCTATAATTTGTTTATACGGTCTACCCTCAATCGCATTCTGATAACAACTAGCACATAAGGACTCTGGGAACCATCTTGAAAAATTAGAAGTAAACCACTGTTGACATTTTAAGCATACTGCCATTCTATCTTACCTTAGAAAATCGTTGTACTTGCTTAGCTGTTAGTTTCTTGTTAGCACATTCCAGACATACATAAACTGGTGTGGTATCCTGTTTAAGTTCGTCAATACTAGACGATTCAGTGATAAACCAATTTCTACAATCGAAACAAACCGGCATTTAAATCAACTTACCCATAATAACACCAATTATATAACAGGTAAGACCGAAAAGAAATAATCCTATTTTCCAATTTTCTGATTGTTGTTTCATAATATACTAATAAAAAGTATGGGGTATATTACCCCTTTATTGCTGTCCTACTCCGAGCCATCCCATGATCGCTGGAAGTATCAAAGCAAAGAATTTAGGTAAATAGATAAATCCGAGTGCAGTCATTGAAGCAAATACTTCACTAACAAGCGCGCTTATTGCTGCCATGTCTAAAACCATTTATTGCACCTCCTGTTGTGTTTGTTGTTGATTTGGTAATTGTTGAGGTTGTTGCTGTGGTTCTTTAGGTTGTGGTTCTTTCGGTGGTGGTGTTTGTGCCTCTTCCAATGATGGGTTATCTGTTATATGTTGAGGTTCAATCGTTGATGGCCACAACAATACATCACCTACAGCCCCCGGTAATCTCTCTGTATCTACCTTATCCCTACCTTCATTAACTGTAAGGAAACCACCTTGCACACCATTCCGTGCCGTGTCATAGTTTGAAGCCCACTCCTCAACGATTGATTCGATATCAGTATGATCATAATTTAAATATAAATCTGCATCAAACTTAGGCACTAACCAAGCATTTAGTTCGTCTCTAAACCAATCCATGAGAGGTAAGATCGTAAG
>JBAVMS010000016.1:0-74540 GCA_049690315.1 Candidatus Methanoperedens sp. | reverse complement strand
GACTGGGGGTCTATTATCTCAGTATCTTTGATATAAGACCTGACAAGTTCCGTCAAATCCGGAGCTGCCTGACCGCCTGTCATGGCTGCCACCTCGTTCTGGAGGACTATCACCACTACGTCGTGCCCGTTATGGACTGCGTTGATAAGCCCCTGGATTCCCGAATGCGCAAGACCAAAATCACCGATAATCGCAATTCCCTTCCTGTTAAAACCGCAGGCTGTGCCGATAGATGAGCCAAGAGAGAAAGCGGCGTCAAGAAGTGATAGCGGCGGTGATGAGGTCAATACGGAGCAGCCGAGGTCGCCCGCAACCGGTACGTTTTGCTCTTTTACAGCTTTATACAATGGCAGATACGGGCAGTCTTCGCATAAAGGACGGGCTCCCCGCTTTTTTATAGTCTCCGGGGATATTTTGCGCGTCACATTATCTTTCTTAATATTCCCAATCGCCTCTTGTATATCCTTTATTTCAACAATTCCGTATGGCAGGTGCCCGGTCAGTTTCCCCAATACCTTTCCCGAAAGTTGTCTTTCTATAACAGGTTCTGTCTCTTCCACAACCAAGACGCGCTTATGTTCGCTTATGAAATGGTTAATCAAATCGAGAGGCAGGGGATTAACAATTATGAGAGAAAGATGGGAAAAGCCAGATTTTATCAAAGAATCAACCAGAAATGAAGGAAAACCTGATGTTATTATTCCGATATCACCTTTTTTTGTATATGTATTAAGTTTTGAGTTTTCAGCATATTCGCGCATTTCAGGAAATGACTCACTGTGGAATCGCTGGTGTTTGCCCTGCATCGTCAGGCGCCAGATTTTCTTATCAAGAGGCAGCGCGGTATTCGATGCGCTTTTCTCCCTTGTAATTTTACCCTCCATTTTCAGTAACCGGTCTGTAAGCCTGATAATTACAGGGGTTTTCACTTTTTCAGATAAGAGAAACGCCTCTTTAATGCAAAGGTAGGCAGTTTCGGGGGTCGAAGGATCAAATACAGGAGCCTCTGCAACCAGCCCGTAAAATCTTGAATCCTGCTCGTTCTGGGATTTCTGAACTCCAGGGTCGTCTCCCGCAATTATAACCACGCCTGCCCCTATCGTATGCGTTGCCGATGTCACAAGCGGGTCTGCAAGTATATTCATCCCCACATGCTTTGTTACTACGGCGCTGCGTTCCCCGCATACCGATGAGCCAAGCGCTATTTCAAGCGCAACCTTTTCATTCACAGACCATTCGTGATTGATTTTCGCCGGAAGCGTTTCCATGAGCTCTGTTATCGGAAAACCCGGGACGCCCGTCACATTTTTAACACTACTATCCTGAAGCGCAGAAACCACCGCAAAGAGACCGTTCACAAAACCACCGATTCATCATTTCGTGAGAACCAGGGCAGCGCCGCGAGCGCACCTATGATGCCTTTGCCATCGATACAAATCTCGACATCGTTCTCCTCTGCGGTCTTCAGGGTAAGCTCTTTTGTAATCATTTTACTTCTGCAAAGCCTGCTGTATTCCATAAGCGCGGAAGCATCAAAATCCGATAATGCCACCATGCCGGTTTCTTGCGAAACGCTGTATTCCATGAGCCCTTCTTTTATCATTCCAAGTAATTCTTCCCTGGCGCCGCGGGTACAGGCAAATTCAAGTACTGTAGCCACACAATTCTGGGTTTTATCAGGAACAGGGTAAAGCTGGACAAGGGTATGTGAGACGTACTTATGCTCGTTTGAGTCAACAGCGTCTGCAATATTGTGCGCCAGCGTCCATGTCGCCCCGACCTCTTTTGAGTCGGTATTATCAATCCCGACAAGCACTCTCTCCCTCCGGGGAACAACGATTGTGCCGCTTGCACGCTTTCCTCCGCCTGATTCTGTAATATCGCATCGCAGAACGCCTTTCGCATAAGCCCTGCATGTCGTTGCGCCCACGCCGCCGCCTCCAAGACCACTGTAGGTTATTTCAATCTCGTCATCATTTACAAGGACAGATTCAATACCGGCGGCTGCTGTTGATGAGCGCAGGGCAAGAGATGACGTCCCGGTTTTTACAAGGTAACGCATCATATCCCCAACGGCGCGGCTTTTTATGACGAGCGGACTTTTGGAATAATGGTACAAAGCCCATGCCGAACCCCCATAGCAGTTGGAATGTTCCATTAGTTCCACATATTCGTTTTTGCGGTCTGCTACTGCGTAAATACCTTTGTATGGGATATTATAAGGGTCATTGAGGTGCATAACATGGTTTTAAGTATTTTATCTAATATATGAGTATTTGGGAAATAAATATGTACAATAAATTCTTTTTGTTATTTTTAGTGTTCTTGGTTAGTCTGAATGGAGTTCATGCACTTGCAGACGGGGTTTCAATCCCTCTTGTGGCAGATAGAAGCACGGACGGCGGTGATGAAGGGGTTCTTCTGAGTGCCCAGGTGATAGTCACCAACGGCACAGGTCATGTTTTTGTGGACACGAACCCATACACGCAGGTTGACCTCCAGGGATCGGCAAGGCTTGCCGCGATGGTGGCTTCTGACGTGTTGGGTATTGACGAAAGAGCGTATGATTTTTATTATATCATTGATATCAGCTCTCCCATCATTGGAGGACCCTCAGCAGGCGGGGCGCTGACCGTAGCTACAATTGCGGCCATAAACAACTGGACCGTGAAACCTGGCATTGTCATGACAGGCATGATAAACCCTGATGATTCAATAGGACCGGTGGGCGGTATTCCTTACAAACTTGAGGCTGCGGCAGCTAAAAATGCAACGATTTTCCTCGTGCCGCAGGGACAGAGCAACGTTACCATCCAGAATACTACCAGCAGAACAAACGGTCCTTTTATAATCAACCAGGTACAGACAGAAAACGTTGATCTGGTTCTACTTGGGAAAAAATTAAATGTTTCTGTAAAGGAAGTGGGTACAATCCAGGAAGCTGTTCTTGCTTTTACAGGTCATGAGATCAATGTACCAACATTCAATGGCACAATCCTTACCCCGAATTATCTTGAGCTGCTCAAACCTCTTGCTGCAAGATTGAAAAACGAATCAGGCGATATGTATAACGGAACGGTATCACTGGTTCCCAATGACGATTTCCTGAAGCAGGCAAAAGAAATCCAGGCGAATGCGAATAACATGTATGACAGGGAGAAATATTATGCAGCGACCTCTCTTTACTTTAATTCCATGATAGACGTGCGTATAGCACAGTGGAATTACGGATACGCCAAAGCCCCTGATAAAGAACAATATCTTACCGGGCTTGTCAATGGTGTTGAAACCCAGATACAGGGTTCAGAGAAAGACCTTGATAACTTTAAACTGTATGGAGTAAGCGATGTAGGTGCCGTCGGGGCTGCTGAATCCAGGATAACGTCTGCAAGAGCTAAACTTGAAGAGGCAAAAGGCCTTAATGATTCGGCAGAAAAAATCCAGTCGCTTGCTTTTGCAAATGAAAGGGCGCGAACGGCCCAGTGGTGGCTGACGCTTGCAGTGCCCACAGGAAAAATCATACCTGAAAATACTTTAAAAGACCGCGCGGGCTGGTACCTGAGCCAGGCACAGTCAATCAATACCTACGTGCAGGCGCTGTTAACTGAAAGCAGCGGACATCCGATCGTTTCAGACGATAATAGTATAAACCTCGCCCAGCAGGAGATGCAGCGCGGGTATTATTCAGGTGCGATATTCGACTCACTTCAGATTACTGTGAGATCAAGTACAGCCATAGGGCTATTGGGAGTCCAGGATGCGAACAAAAAGATAGCACAGGGCGCCAGTGATGCGCAAGCTGCAATAAATGAAGCAAGGATGAACGGTGTGGAGCCTACTCTTGCGGTAAGCGCATATGAATATGCCGATACCATGACTGATCCTTTCGAAAAAATCTCCCAGTATTCATATGCGAAAATGGTGGCAAAAACCCTCGTTGTTCTAAATTCCCATGCAGTAGCATCGGATAAAAAACCTGCAAAACCCACCATTACCCCTTATGTGCCTGAGCTTGTAGTGCCCACGCCGACAACAACTGCAAAAACACAAAAAACAAGAGCAGTTCCGGCATTTGAAGCGATTGCTGCGATAGCGGCTGTATTGGTTGTAAGATGTTTGAATAAAAAATGAAAAGATAAGTATTATCCGCCGCTTACGGCCGGGAGTATCGAAATCTCGTCAGCATCTTTCACGGGGCTTGCCAGGCCGTTTAAATGCCTGATATCCTCGCCGTTCACGTACAGGTTGACAAACCGCCTCACTTCGCCTTTGTCAAGGATTCTGCGCTCAAAATCCGGGCCGAATTGTTCAACCAGTTTATCAAGCACGGTTTTAACTGTCGTATCGCCAAGTTCAAGTGTCGTTTCGCGAGCATGGGTAACATTGCTCAATGCAGATGAAAATCTTATTTTGACCATTTGTATCACCTTTAGGAATGCGCAAGGTGTGAAGCCACTTGCTGCTTATGAATATCAATGCCGGGCGTGGTGAGTTTTTCAAACTCGCTGAGCATAGGCTTAATAACAGGCGGGCGCTGCAATGATTTAAGTAATGTCTCCTGCGCCTTGAGACCATTTCCGGTCACATAGACCACGACCCGTTCATCACGCTGTATGTGTCCGCTTTCAACAAGTTTCTTTAAACCTGCGATGGTTGTGCCTCCGGCTGGCTCTGTGAATATGCCTTCGGTCCTTGCAAGAAGATGTATTGCTTCAATGATTTCGGGATCGGTAGGTGTTGCGGCATAGCCGCCTGAATCCAGGATGGTCTTCTTTGCATAGTACCCGTCAGCCGGATTGCCTATCGCAAGGCTGTGCGCGATGGTTTCGAAGTTTCTCACCGGGATCACTTCGCTATTATGCTGGACAGCGGTGGATATCGGTGAACAATTAAGAGGCTGGGAACCTGAAACCCTGACATCGGCTTTGTCCACAAGGCCAACACGTTCAAGTTCTTTGTACCCGCGCGAAATAGCGCAAAGAAGCGCACCGCTTGCCATTGGAGCCACGATATGGTCGGGAACCTGCCATTTCAACTGCTCAGCGGTTTCATACGCCAGCGTCTTTGAACCTTCTGTATAATAAGGACGGATATTGATGTTAACAAAAGCCCAGTCAGGATGCGAGTCTGCCACCTCGCTTGCAAGACGGTTGGCGTCGTCGTATGTGCCTTCCACCGCTATGACGTTGGGGCCGTAGATGAGCATCTGGACAATCTTGCCAAGCTCGATTGTGGCAGGGATGAAAATATAAGCTGGTAATCCTGCCTTTGCCGCGTGCGCGCCGACGGCTGCCGCGAGGTTGCCCGTGCTTGCGCATCCCACGGCTTTTACATCGAATTCGATTGCTTTTGAAATAGCTACCGATGTCACCCGGTCTTTAAAGGAGTTGGTGGGATTCACGGATTCGTCAAGGATATAAAGTTCAGGAAGGCCAAGCGCAGCGCCAAGGCGCTCTGCGTGATGAAGCTTATTGAAGCCGGCGCCGAGATCGATGCGTTTCTCGGATTCAAGGGGCAGGAGGTCTGCATATCTCCATATGGATTTCGGGCCTGCCGCAATTTTCTCTTTGCTGATATGATCGGAAATATAATCCCAGTCGTAATTGACTTCAAGGGGACCGAAGCACTCATAACATGTATTCTGGATAACCGCAGGGTACTCAGCGCCGCATTCCCTGCATTTCAATCCGATAACGTGACTCATTAAACTTCACCAAGGCATAATACAACATTACTATATATAATATTTACCATGCGAGTAGATAACCCTGAGTAATAAAAAAGTAGATAGAGCTGATCAATGCAAAGTACAATCTCAAGCCCCAGCAGTGAGCAAATGACTAATAAACATCAATACCATCATAAATCTTCAAGGATATCTTCTTTAGATTTTACAATAGTATGGTCTTTCTTTTCAATATCCTCGATAAGCGTTCTCAGTTCTTCCCGCTTCAGGATTTTTCGTAGTTTCATAGCCCTCAGGATTTCTTCCATGTCAAGAAACTCGATCCTATTCTCCCTGCAATAATTCTTGACATATCTGTCATTAGTAAGCAAAATTCCCTTCCTTAATCTGCACAGCGCGATCAATTGGCATTCGCCTTCATGCATATTTTTTTCAGTTTCAAGCAAAATCCTGAAACTTTTAAACTCGCTTTCAGAAAGGAGGATAATTTCAACATTCCTGAAAATATCATCAACAAAAGAATATCCTGCACGCTTTGCCCGCATAAGCTCTTCATAAACAGAAGGAGAAATTTTCAGCTCTTCAAACAATTCTTTTAGCTGCTTCAGCGCTTTAGCTTTTGCAAATGCGCTCAAGATATCCGTATCAGCGAAAATTATCAGACTATCCCCAACTTTTTTAGTTTTCTATCCATTTCTTTTGCAGTCTTGCCCTCAGTCTCTCTAATAATCCCTCTTCCGGCTAAAACATCCTTGAATTCAATTGTCGTCAGACCCGCAAGCTCTGCCGCCCTTCCGATTGATATATTCCCTTTCAAATACAGTTCAATTGCGAGGGATATTTTTAGGTCCGTTTTTGTATTTAAGAGGGCTCTGAAAGCGTCTTTCATTAATTCAGATTTTGAAGGATAATATCCTTTCTCTACAAGAATATCAAACTCTTCATCTGTGTTTATTGCTTCCATTTTCTCACCGGATATATAATGTATTTGAGTCTTTAAATATGTTTATTATCCGAAAGTTCGCCGGGAACGCATTCACCAGTACAGACCGCAGGGCTTCCGCAGGTTGCACAGCCTCCGCCGCCAGCTGTCTTTGCGCCTCAGCGGTGAAATAAGTTCATTCACTATCGGTTTTATCCCTGGTTTCTATCCCGTTCCTCACATCCACCGCAATGCCCTTCTTGAACGCGAGCATTTCAAGAGGAGCCAGCACGGCCTTCCCGGTAGCGAGCAGGCGGTCGTTTTCATCAACCACGAGAACTTCCTCGCCAGCCCTGATATCAGGGTCGGCAGTTACTACATGCCGCGAAAAGGCAGTCTTGCCTTTCGCCACGAAAGGCGCAGCATCGCTATTAACCACGACCCTGCGCCCCGGATACCCGATTATTCCATGAAGCTTCCCTGCACCCATGATGCTGAGCGTGAGCATGCCGTCCTTTGCCCTCACCGTGGCTATGCGGTTATTATCAAGCAGTATCTGGCGGATTCTTTTTGTTGTCGAGAACTTGAATTCCACGTTGTCAGGGAAAAGAGCATCTCCGGAACCGCTCCCGAACTGGTAATCGGCTATGGTTCTGATACGCTTTAGATGGGACGCATGTTGTTGGGATATTTGAGACATTTACTACTCCGCAAACGCTGAATATGAACGAATCATATTTCATTATATCCCTTACAGATTAATAAATTATAAGTGTTCGCGGGTGAAATTACCAATTATGCAAGCAATCACCTCATCGCGCATGGCAGCCATCGACGCCAACTGCGAATATCTCGGGATAAAACGCATACAGCTAATGGAAAATGCAGGCGCTGCCGTAGCCCGTGCAGTTAAAGAGAGGATAAGCTCCGGGAAAGTGGTTGTTCTGGCGGGCAGGGGCAATAACGGAGGCGATGCATTCGTAGCTGCGCGGCACCTCTCAGGATACGATGTCACTGTGATTCTTTTAGGAAAAAAAGAAGAACTTAAAACACAGGAGGCGGCGCATAACTGGAAAGCCCTTGAAAATACATCAATTCAATTAATCGAAGCCGCGGATTCAACGGTATTTGACGGTTCCATTATAATAGCTGCCGACGTGATTATTGACGGGATTTTCGGGACAGGTATTCGCGGAAAAATACAAGAACCTGAATCTTCTGCCATCGATCTTATCAATGGCTCAGGCGCTTTTGTCATCTCGGTGGATGTGCCGTCCGGATTTGACCCTGACGGGGGCGGGTTTGAGAAATCCGTTCATGCAGACATGACGCTTACATTTCATAAAATGAAAACGGGATTGCTGTCAGAAAACGCCCATGGATATACGGGTGAAATTCGTGTGGTTGATATAGGTATACCTCCGGAAGCTGAATTTTTTGTCGGTCCCGGCGATATCCAGCCATTCTTGAGAAGACCTGTAGAAAGTCATAAAGGGGATGCAGGCAGGGTTCTTGTCATTGGCGGCGGCGCGTATTCGGGAGCGCCGGCGCTTGCCGCACTCGGGGCTCTCCGTGCAGGCGCCGATATTGTTACTGTGGCTGCGCCGCGGAATGTTTCTGATATAATCGCTTCTTTTTCCCCAAATCTCATCGTTCGCGGGCTTTCTGGGGACAGGTTAGTAGAAGATGACATCCCTGTTATTTCCGGGCTTATCGCAAAACATGATGTGGTCGTAATGGGGATGGGTCTTGGGACTGCGGATGAAACTCTTTCAACAGTTAAAAAAATTGTTCCTCTGTGCAGGAAAGCCGTAATTGATGCAGATGCCCTGACACCGGAACTTCTTCCCCTGCTGAACAGGAACATCATCATTACGCCTCATAAGGGTGAAATGAAACGATTATCAGGTACTGATATTCCCATGGACCAAAAAGAAAAAGTTAAATTCATTCTGGATTTTGCCAGGGAAAATGAAGTAAATGTACTGATAAAAGGCGCTGTTGATATCATCTCAGACGGAATCGAGGCCAGGGCAAACAGGACTGGAAATGCAGGTATGACCGTCGGCGGGACCGGGGACGTGCTTGCAGGCCTGACAGGCGCCCTTTATGCAAAACATGAAGCTTTTCCCGCGGCATGCGCAGGAGCGTTTATTAACGGCGCTGCGGGTGATCTTGCATTTTCGGAATTTGGATATGGCCTTCTTGCGACTGATGTCATTGATTATATCCCGGCGGTGATGAAAGGATGAGAGAGATACTGGCAGATATAGAGCGGAACAGAATAAGATTGGTATTCAAGAATGATGAAGATGAGACCATAATCCGGTTAAAACTAAATGAGGCAAAAGCTCTGTCAGGAAAACTGGATGAACTGCTTTCGGATTTTGAAAAGAGAAAACAAGTCCGGATAGATTGAAAATGTTTACGCATATACAGGACGACAGGGCAAAGATGGTTGATATCAGCGATAAGAAAGAAGTTAAAAGGCGTGCGGTGGCTGTCGGCGAGATACAATTGAAACCCGCTACCATCGATGCCATCAAGAACAAACAAATCGAGAAAGGGGCAGTGCTTGAAACCGCGCGCATCGCTTCAATCATGGCAGTCAAGCAGACGTCTTTTGTGATACCGATGTGCCATCCGATACCTGTAACTGGCATCGATGTCCGGTTTGAGATAAATGAGGATTTGATCATTGCAACAGTCGAAGTAAGAACAATTGGAAAAACAGGGGTGGAAATGGAGGCGCTGCATGGGGTTAGTGTGGCGCTGCTGACGATATGGGATATGGTAAAATCCCGGGAAAAAGATGAAACGGGTAACTATCCGTTTACATTAATAAAAAACATCAAGGTTTTAGAGAAAATCAAAGAAGTTTAATGTAGAGATTAGGTGTCTAATAAAAACGATGGGTCGAAGGAGACTGAGGGTACTAAAGGCATTAGACACCTAATTCTACAACAATATTCATTAAGGTTTTAATAGTATTTAATATTTACGCTTATATTATATGATATAAATAATTATCATAATCATCATAATGTGACTATGATATGCATGTGCTCCGGGTAATCTCGCCTGCGATATTTGTATGCATCATCTTTTTCACATTTTCGATATCCTGCGTCTGCCCCAATACCCACATAAGTTTGACAAGCGCCACTTCCGAAAGCATGTCTTCTCCTTCGATTGCGCCCGCCTTTAACATATCCCTGCCTGTATCATATACGCGGTCGCACACCCTGCCGCTTACGCATTGCGAGGTTATGATAACCGGTATCCCGGCATCTGCTGTTGATTTGATAACCGGCACCCATTCTGTTGAAACGTGCCCGAGACCGGTGCCTTCAATCACAATGCCTTTATAACCCGAGCCTGAATGGAATAAAAGTGATTCGCTGCTTGCGCCAGTAACGTATTTTAAAAGGGCGCATTTGGATTCAAGCTTTTCATGTATCGCCAGTTTTTTCTCGCCCCGCTTAACGTGCGAAGTCAGTATGCTTAGCTCACGCGACGGGTACCCGACCCTGCCTATTGGTTTGGCATTGATTGACTGGAATGCATCGCGGCGCGAAGTGTGCATTTTCCGTACCTTTGTTCCCCTGTGGATATAGCAGAAATCGTCGCTGGTAGAACCATGCATCACAACGCATACCTCGGCTATGTCGCTCACCGCCACAGAAGCGGCGCATATAGCGTTCATGGCATTGTCGCTGCTTGGCCTGTCAGCGCTTCGCTGTGAGCCGACAAGCACAATAGGAACAGGCGTTTCGACCATGAACGAGAGAGCAGCAGCCGTGTACATCATAGTATCAGTGCCATGCGTAATAATGATGCCGTCGGCGCCGTTTTTTATTTCCTCGTAAACTGCGCGCGCAAGCTCCACCCAGTAGGATGGGCGCATGTTCTCGCTGAGAATGCTGTAAATCATGCGGCAGTTATAATTCGCTATTTCTTCAAGTTCGGGGATTGCTCGCAGGATATCATCTGCCAAGAATTGCGAAGTCACCGCTCCCGTGCGGTAATCTATTTTGCTGGCAATGGTGCCGCCTGTCGAGAGTATGGAAATGTTAGGCAGTTTTCCTTTTTTTTTCGCGGCGCGAACAGGTTCACTGTGTGGTTTTTTCTCTTCTTTTTTCTCAAGCAGTGTTATGGATGCAGATTCGCGCTCAAGCCCGATATTGTAACCATTTTTTAATTTTAAGACTATGCTTTCTGACTGTGAAGGCATCATGACCCCTTCATAGCGGACGCCTTTACTTTCCACCCTGACTTTATCGTATTCTTCTGCCTGCATGTTATCCTGTTTTATAATAGCAGAAGATAATAAAAAACTATGCTCTTATCCAACCAATACGCCGCAAAAACATAAACCTTAAAGAGCTTGTATGATAAATTGGGGATATGGTCAGAGTAATCGGTATAGACCCGGGCACGAAAAGTTTTGATTTTTGCGGTCTGAAAGATGACACGGTAATCCTTGATACTTCGATACCGACCAGGGATATAATCAAAGACCCCGGATTGCTCTCTGATATTATAAAAGAAACCGGAGCCGAACTCGTGGTGGGGCCATCCGGGTTTGGCATTCCTGTAACAACTATCAAAAACATAGGGGAGAGGGAATTATTCCTTATGTCGCTTATCAAAAAAGAAGACAAAAAAAGTAACCTCGGGATGCGGGCATCGATTAACCGGATGAAAAAAAATGAGCTTCCCATCTTTTTTATTCCTGGAGTAATTCATCTTCCGACAGTCCCGAATTTCCGGAAACTAAATAAAATCGATATGGGCACCGCTGATAAACTATGCTGTGCCGCGCTTGGGATTCGTGACCAGGCATTGAGACACGAAAAGAGTTACAGTGAAACATGCTTCATATTACTGGAAATGGGGTTCGGATATACTGCAGCCATTGCAGTAAAGAATGGAAAAATCGTAGATGGTATCGGGGGAAGCTCGGGTAATATCGGTTTTCTTTCCCTTGGCAGCATGGACGCAGAACTTGCTTATCTTCTGGGAGGATTTGATAAAGAGCTTATTTTCAAAGGTGGTGTTGAGACTCTAACAAAAACGCCTGAAAAATTGATGGAACATGATGATGCTTTGAATGCATATCTTGAAGGCGCAACCAAAAATGTCCTTGCGCTCACAGCATCGGTTAACCCGGATGAAATCCTTGTTTCAGGGAGGATTTCAAGGGTCAAGGGGCTTTTTGAAGAATTGGAGAAGCGAATAGATGTTGCGCCTGTAAGAAGACTTGGAGGGTTTGATGTGAAAAATGTTAAAGAAGCAGCCCAGGGAGCTGCGCTTATTGCGAATGGTCTTGCCGGGGGAAGGTATTGCGAACTCATAGACGTGATGAAAATCAGGGAAGCTAAAGGTACATCGCTTGATTATATTTTATTGCCCGAAATCAAAGCCATGAAAAAAGAATATGGTGTTTGATTCACAAAGCTTTTTAAATAATCAAAACATGTTGGAGTTCCGCGCTGGGCTCGTGGCTTAGCCTGGATATAGCGCCGGGCTTCTAACCCGGATGTCGAGGGTTCGAATCCCTCCGGGCCCGCTTAAAATATATCCTGGCAAATAGCGCCTCGGTGGCTTAGAGGTATAGCGCGTCCTTGGTAAGGACGAGGTCGAGGGTTCAATTCCCTCCCGGGGCTTCTTTCAAAAGGTTTATAACCTGTTGACACCGCTTCTTTATGGTTTCGGCAAGCCTGATTTTTTTAAAATATACTAAATGTAGAGTCCGCCGTTTATATCAATGACCTGGCCTGTTATGTAATTCCCGTCTTCTGAAACCAGATACGCCACCGCGCCTGCCACCTCGGACGGCTTCCCGAGTCTTCCCAGAGGTATCCCGGCAAGAATTTTTTCTATTATTTCTTTGGGAACCGATTTTAGCATATCTGTTTCAATAAATCCCGGCGCAACAGCGTTTACGGTTATACCCTTACCTGCAAATTCTTTTGCCAGAGTTTGCGAGAGAGCAATTAATCCAGCCTTTGAAGCTGCATAGTTCGCCTGTCCGCGGTTACCCATTCTCCCTATAACCGAGGATATATTCACAATCCTGCCGTACTTTCTCTCAAGCATTCCCTCTATGACCGCTTTAGTACAGTAGAAAGCTCCATCCAGGTTCACAGACAATACTTCTGACCACATCTGCGGAGTCATTTTTACAAACGATTTATCCCTTACTATTCCTGCATTATTTACCAGGATATCTATTTTACCAAACTGCTTTACAACCTCCTCCCGCATTCGTTTCACCTGCTCAAAGTCATTGACGTTTGCCTGGCATATGATAGAATGCTTGCCCATAGAATCTATTAGCTCTGATACTTCCTTCGCGTTCTCCTTTGTCTCCATCAGGTCTATCTTCATGGATAATTTATCAAATTCGTCTATCATGCCCATCTGGTCTATCAGCTTTGATAACTTCTCAGCCTGCTCTTTCGTTGACTGATAATTAATTGCAACATCTGCCCCCTCTTCCGCGAGACGCAATGCAATCGCCTGGCCTATTCCCCTTGAACCCCCGGTAACAAGGGCAACTTTACCCTCCAAACCTCCCTTCTTTCCCATATTAACTACCTCTTTACAACCATGGCAATACCCTGCCCTCCCCCAATACAGAGAGTTGCAAGGCCATATGTACCTTTCCTTCGCTGTAATTCATGCAGAAGCGTGACCAGTATCCTTGCGCCGCTTGCTCCGATTGGATGCCCGAGGGCTATGGCGCCGCCATTAACATTGACCCTGTCAGGATTCAAACCCAACTCTCTTCTAACCGCTATGCTCTGAGATGCAAAGGCTTCATTGAGTTCTATAAGGTCGAGTTTGTCAGAGGTTATGCCTGCTTTTTCTATGGCTTTTTTGGTCGCACAAATTGGACCAAGACCCATCAGTTCAGGAGGAACCCCGCATAACCCATAACTCTGGATGGTTGCCAGGGGTTTAAGTCCCCTGTCTTTTGCCTTTTCTTCAGACATAAGAAGAACACAGGCTGCTCCATCGTTAATTCCTGAAGCATTGCCCGCAGTTACTGTCCCGTCCTTTTTAAATGCTGGTTTTAGTTTTGCAAGTATCTCTTTTGTTGTGCCGAACCTTGGGAATTCATCCGTATCAAAGAGAACAGGCTCGCCTTTTGGCTGGGGAATTCCCACCGGAACGATTTCATCCTTGAACTTGCCAGCCTTAATTGCAGCTTCTGCCTTATTCTGGCTGATTGCTGAGAATTCATCCTGCTCTTCCCTGGTAACTTTGTATTTTTCTGCTACGTTCTCCGCTGTGACGCCCATATGGTAATTGTTAAAAATATCCCATAATCCGTCATGTATCATCAAATCCACAACTTCATCGTTGCCCATCTTTGCTCCCCAGCGGTTTTTTTTCAACGCGTACGGGGCGGTTGACATGGACTCCATGCCGCCTGCCAGCACAACATCCGCATCACCCAGCATGATTGATTGTGCCCCCAGGACAACCGATTTTAAGCCCGAGCCGCAAACTTTGCTAACGCAAAAGGAAGGTACCTCTTTTGGAATTCCTGCCCAGATTGCAGCCTGTCTTGCCACGTTCTGGCCATGACCCGCTGAAAGAACATTTCCCAGGATTACCTCATCAACGTCATTTGATTCAACATTTGCCTTTTTCAGGGCATCTTTCAATACTACCGAGCCAAGTTGTCCAGGGTTGAAATCCTTAAGACTCCCCCCGAATTTCCCGACTGCGGTCCTGGTTGCAGATACAATAACCACATTACTCATTTGTCTCACCTTTTTATATTACCAGTCCGCCATCCACGCAAAGCACCGCCCCATTAACAAAGTTTGCCTCGTCTGAAGCGAGATACAAATAGGCATATGCAACGTCCTTTGGCTCACCCAGCCTGCGGAGAGGAGTTTTTTCTTTCATCATTTCAAGTATTTTTTCAGGTACATTTGAGGTCATCGGAGTCGCAATAAATCCCGGCGCAACTGCATTGACCCGTATCCCTTTTTTGCCGAGTTCTTTTGCCAGGGTCTTTGTCATGCCAATGAGACCGGCTTTGGTTGCAGCATAATTAGCCTGGCCCACATTGCCATTCAATCCGACGATTGATGATGTATTGATAATTACGCCATTCCCCTGGTTCATCATGACATCAACCACAGCCTGGGTGCAGTTAAAAACTCCTTTTAGATTGACGTTAATAACCTTATCCCACTGTTCCTCAGTCATTTTTGATAAAAAGGCATCCTGGACAATGCCTGCATTATTTATCAAAACATCTATCCTGCCATATTTCTCCAGAATTTCTTTAGTCATCTGTTTAGATTGTTCCCTGTTGGTCACATCTAATTTGAAGAAAAATGCCTCGCCTCCATTTTTCTTGATATGTGCTACTGTTTCCTCACCGCCCTTTATATTTACGTCGGCGACAACAACTTTAGCACCTTTTTCTGCAAACAGGAGCGCAGTCTCTTTTCCAATGCCGCTTCCTGCTCCTGTAATTATTGCAACCTTATTTTCAAGTCTCATTTTATCTTCTCCTTGCTCTTCCGGCCATTTTTTTGTTGTTCAGGCTTTTCCCCTTTGTTTCCCCCGAGAGATCTCGGCTTTAGCCACTCGGTAATCTTAGGACAGACCTCTTTCTGGGATTTTGAGCCCACAAATATTCCTATATGCCCGGTCGGGAAGACGAGCATTTCTTTATCCGAACTTGATACCGCATCATTCAGGGGTTTACTTGCCTCATTCGGGACGAGGTGGTCAAATTTTGCCATGACATTAAGCAGGGGCATGGATATGTTTTTCAAATTGATTCTCTTTCCATCAAGTTCCATTTTGTTCTTGATAAGCAGGTTCTTCTGGTAGCAGTCTTTGACGAACTGCCTGAGAGTCTCACCCGCCTGTCCCGGACTGTCGAATATCCATTTTTCCATTCGCAGGAAGTTCTTGACAGTTTCTTCATTACGTAGTTTGCATTCTGTATCATCCAGGCAGCTTTCGATTCGATCGAAAAGGCCTACATACTTATCTATCATAAGCCGGAACGGGTCTGTGAGAAGGAATCCCCCATTCAGGAAATCCCCAGGCACTATTCCATAGTAGCCCACAATTTTGTCCACATCCAGGCTCTTTGCCCAGATGTGAAGAAGACCTGTATCAGAATCAAAATTTACTGGAGCCACTAAAGTAACCAGGTTTTCTACCTTTTCGGGGTGCAGTGCGGAGTACATCACAGAAAAAGTTCCGCCCTGGCATACACCCAGAAGCGTTATCTTTTCTAATCCCGACCGCTCCTTTATTTTATCCACAGCATTATTTATGTAACCGTTCACATAATCGTCAAGTGTGAGGTACCTGTCTGAACCTGATGGATATCCCCAGTCAATGATATATACATCAAAACCTTCATCCAGAAGCTTCTTTATCACACTTTTATCAGGCTGTAAATCCAGAATGTAGTACCGGTTCACAAGCGCATATACTATGAGGATTGGAACCGGATGTGGTTTTTCTACGGTCGGGATATAATGGAGAAGTGTCATCTTATCTTCGGTATAAATTATCTCCGAAGGCGTTGTTCCAACCGAAAAATCGGGGGGCGTCAGGAATATTTCCATCCCGTGTTTGAATTTTTCAAAATCTTCAATTAAAATAAGTCCGTTCATGGCATCTCCTTACCTAAAACCCTATTTTTTCTCTTCTTGAGCTTTGATATGGGTTGTTAGTTCCTTTACTGTTTTCTTAAGAGAATACAACTCTTTATTTATCTCGTCGATATCCGCCTTTGTGGGGAGATTCATCGGTTTAAGATAATTCTCTTCAAGCATTTCCCTGTTGTATTTTTGAAAATCCATTAAATGCGAATTCAATTTCCCCATGTCCGACGCAAAGTGGCCGGATTTCATGAATTCCTTGAAGGTCTCGCTATACGTCTCAATCCCGAGCTTGTAAACATCTTTATTCTCAGGACTGGTTTCTTCCTCCTTCCCGGCTGCCATCTTTTCATGAAGCCTGTTCATGGCTTCCAGGAATACGCTCTGGAAATTCGCAGTCGAATCCATCCAGGCTGAATAAAGGTTAACAGAGGTAGAGAAACCCTTCATCAATTTTTCGGATTTCTCACGTGCCGGACCAAGGGCAGGCATTTCGACTATCCTGCCCGTGGTGGCTTCGTAGGTCTTTAACCACAGGTCAAAAAATTCCTGGGTGGATTCAAAACTGGATTTTTCCATATTTTACCTTTCTGAATCGCTTATGTTGCAGACTTTCCCGGATACGATGATGCTGAATGAACACCTGATTTCATCCACATCCTGGACATCTTGGTAAATGTGTCTGCATATATCTTAGCTGCATTCTTTACAGGCTCCAGAATCTCTTTCATCGGTCCGACCACAGGAGTGTCCTCAAAGAAGCTGTCAAAAGCCTTTTCATACGTCTTTACCCAGAGGCTATAAAATTCACGGGACGCCTCCGGATCAGTGTTTCGTTTTGATAGCTCCTCAGCCTTTTCTGACAGTTTTTCAAGTGCTGCTATCCAGGACTTGTAAATGTTCATATAACTGTTTGCGCTCTGTACAAAACTTTCGAACACTTCCTTTGAAGGCGGCGATTTAAAATCAATCAACTTGCCGTAGGTCTCCTGATATGTATCAAGCCACATGGCATAAAATTCCTGATATGCTTCGGGACTTGCGCCTCCCTTTGAGATTTCTGCTGCTTTCTCGGATAGCTTCGATATGGATGCTATCCATGGCTGGTAGAGCTTCGCATACGAATTTTTCCATAGTTTTGATATACTGATAAAGGTCTCCGAATAGAAATCCGGCACGCCTGTATAACTTTCAAACGCCTCTTTTATATTTTCCCTGGCAGGCAGTTCAAGAAGCTCATCGAATATTTTTCCATATGACTTCATCCACATATCATAGACTTCTTTATATTTTGCAGGATCCTGTTCGCCTTCGAGTACTTCTCTTGTCTTCTGGGAATTCTCGTCCAGCCTGGCGATCCATGAACTATAGAGTTTGCTTGATTCCTCTGCGCTCTGCAAAAGCTTCTCAAGTGTCTCTTTATTGGATTTCACTGTCGGGATGTGATAAAAATCACCGAATGAGTTCTGGTATGTTTTCATCCATTCGTCATAAAATTCCTTAAATTGCTTTGGTGTGGCATCCTTTGGGAGTTCAGCCGCTTTCTCAAACAGCTCGCCGGTGGATTCAAGCCAGGGCTTGTATAGCTTTAAATAGGAATCCTCCCACAATTTTGTGGTGCCCATGTAGCTGTCAGCCCATAATTTGAAAACATCTTTCGGTTCTTCATTCACAACTTTTCTTTCTTCGGTTTTTCTTTCTTCAGATTTTTTGACCATATTAATTCTCCTTAATCTATTTTTTAATCTATTCTATCTACCAGTATGATTGAACTTCAACCCACTAACTTTTCGATATCAAGCAGCGATATGTGATAATCGTTGGATACATAAAATTCAGCCCTGGTTAAGGCTTCATTTTCGTCCACACCTGCATGCATGAATGCCATCTTACTTTTTGAAATTGCTGTCAATACATCAAATCTATCCATGTTCAACCCTTACCCTTGGGTTTCGCCCAGCATTTCTTCTAACATTTCGTCTGTACTTAGCAGGTATCTCGCTCTTTCCATGTTCATCTCATCAACCATCTTCCATGAAGACCAGTTTTGGATGAGTACTTTCTTGGGAAGAGATCTCATGAAAACAGGAACTGATCCCATTGTCATCTCTATATCTCCAAGAGTATCTTTATATGACATATCAAGGTTGATATCGGAATGGATATTATTTCCATTTCCCACATCAACTGTGATTTCAGCAAACGACCCTTCATGACCAATTTGCTGGACGATGTCCTCCGGTACATTTATTTCTTTAAATTCCATTATTTCACCTTTTGATTGGTACCCTGAAGTAACTCAAGGTTATCGTTTTGAACCTAGTAAAAAAGTTCTGTTACATCTGGGTTCTAATGCTCACAACCCCACAACTTTAATATATCGGGATATGTACTAACAGGTCACTATCACTTATATAGTTATACTTTCATATATAATTTTTTCTATATATTAATTATAGTTTAAATTAGATTACCAAAGTAGCCACTCCATATGGGAATCTCCTCTTCGCATCTCCCACACCGGAAAAGTATATACCTTTGATTGTTGAAATGATAGGATGCCTATGATGCGAACGTCTGGCACAAAGCGATTAATCTTTTTCTGTGAGCACGTCCACACGCTGATGAAGTTCAGCCATACTTTCTGCAAGGTTTTTGATTAATTCAGCGCATCTGTCAGCAAAACTTGCAGCCAGTTTAGCATCAATATTATCTTTTGAATCAGCAATATCTTTCATCAAAAGGTTAGCCATTTCCACAATTTCTTCCGGATATACAACCATTTTAACACCTCCTCCTTTAATCCATTCCTTCCATTCCACCACCCATGCCTCCGGGTGGCACGCCTCCTGCATGCGTGGCTTTGCTTGAAAGCACATCATCTATCCTCAGGATCATGGTGGCTGCTTCCGTAGCAGAACTGATAGCCTGTGTCTTTACTCTGAGGGGCTCAAGCACGCCTTCTTCCCACATGTTCACGACTTTTCCAGTGAACACGTTGACCCCCGCTGTCTTATTGCCCTTCTCATGCTGGCTTCGCATCTCCACAAGGATATCAATGGGGTCAAGACCTGCATTCTCAGCCAGGGTTCTGGGGATGATTTCAAGCGCGTCGGCAAATTTTGCGACGGCCAGCTGTTCCCTGCCTATTAATGTGGCTGAGTATTCTCGCAGGCGCAGAGCCAGTTCAACCTCTGGCGAACCGCCTCCAGCTACAAGTGTCTCATCCTCTATTGCAACCCCAACAACGCGCAATGCGTCATGAAGTGCACGCTCGGCTTCATCCACAACGTGCTCGGTCCCTCCGCGAAGAATAATGGAGACTGCCTTGGGGTTATGGCACCCGGTGACATATGTCATTGCCTCCTCACCGATCTTTTTCTCTTCTACAAGATCCGCTTTTCCAAGATCAGATTCGCTGATTTCCTTTAGACCCGTCAGTATCTTTGCACCGGTTGCGCGTGCCAGTTTTTCCATGTCGCTTTTCTTAACGCGCCTTGCTGCGTATATGCCGGCTTTTGCAAGATAATGCTGTGCAAGGTCATCGATTCCCTTCTCGACAAAGACCACATTTGCACCGCTATCGATCACTTTGTTGACCATGTCGTGCAACATCTGTTCCTCCTGGTCAAGGAATAACTGGAGCTGGTCGGGTGATTTTATTGAGATCTCGGCTTTCACTTCTGTCTTTTTGATTTCGAGGGCTTCGTTGAGCAGAAGTATTCTGGCATCATGGACATTCTTTGGCATGTTTGTATGGACTCTTTCCTTATCGATTACCATGCCTTCGATCAACTCTGATGCTTCTATACTGCCACCCACTTTCTTCTCAATTTTGATATCTTCAATATCTGCTGTATATTTGCCATTCTCTTTATCGACCACGGCTAATATGGCATTTACCGCAAGGATGGCGAAAACATCCTTTGACGCTTCTGCTCCCTTTCCGGTAATCGCTGTCACAGCGATTTTCAATAATAGATCCTTATCTTCCAGGGTCACTGGTTTTGCAAGGGTTTTAAGGATTTCTTTAGCTTTTGCCGCGGCAAGCCTGTATCCGCTGGCAATGACTGTGGGATGCACACCCTGCTCTAATAGTTCTTCAGCATTCTTCAGGAATTCACCTGCAAGCACTGCTGCCGTTGTTGTGCCATCTCCGACCTCATCATCCTGGGTCTTTGCGACTTCCACGATCATCTTGGCTGCCGGATGCTCGATGTCCATTGTCTGGAGAATGGTCGCACCATCATTTGTGATTACGATATCCCCCACCGCGTCCACGAGCATTTTATCCATACCCTGTGGTCCCAGGGTCGTCCTGACCGCCCCTGCTACTGCCCTGGCAGCCATGATATTGTTATGCTGCGCTTCTCTTCCTTTTGTTCTTTGACTGCCTTCTCTTAGAATATAGATTTGCTGTCCTGCTAATTGTCCTGCCATAAATAACCTCTTTTTCGGTTTGTCTTCAAACTTCGTACAGAAGCATGAAAATCGCAAAATCCTAGATGCTTAAAATGGATTCGAGCCCGGGCGGGAACGAATTCCATAGTGATTCCGCACACAGTTTTACCCGTATTTGGTATTTCTATATCATTCGAAACTTACGAGATTACCACGTAAGTTTAAATGATCACCCGGTTTGCTCTCCATGTAATATGTTAACATTAATAGCATTTATAAATTTTGGTTATCAGAATGAGAATCAGTTGGGAAGAATATTACGTTTATATTTATCATATATACTCCTGCCATAATAAAGAAACCACAGCCACAGGTTCATTTTAATAGATATGATAAACCGGTTTTAATACAGGCTTTATTTTTTCATTGGGCCACAGCTAAAACCTTGCTTGAATAATATGAGCAGGTTTCAGAACATCCGCATAGAGACATTTTCTTTATCCCACAATTAGGAATATCCAAAAATCTTCTTTCTCCTTCTCCAATTCCAGTAATATCATCCTTTAAATATCCAAAATCGCTACAATCTTCTTTTAAAAACATATTTTTACCTCTAAGAATGTAATCCTTTCGGAAAGCTATATAGTTATGTTAACCAAAAATAAATTAATAATACCGAATTTACCTGATGCTCACATGCAACTATGCAAAATTCTAAAAAGATAGATCCAAATAATCAACCCCCGCAGGCATTCTGGAGCTTCCCTGCCGCCGAACTGCTTGCGCGGCTTCAAACAACACCAGAGGGCATTACCGGCGATGAAGCTCGTCAGCGGCTCGCACGTTATGGCTCAAATCTCCTGACGCCCAGAAAAAGATCGGATTCAGTTGCACTTTTACTTTCTCAATTCAAAAGTCCCATTACCATCATACTTCTCTTTGCTGCAGGATTGTCATTTTTCTTGCATGAACATGTTGACGTTTTTATTATCCTTGCAATTGTCTTCATAAGCGGCATCCTGGGATTCTGGCAGGAACGCGGGGCGGCTAATGCAATCGAGAAGTTACTCGCTATCGTGCAAATAAAAGCGATGGTGCTGCGCGATGGAAGCCCGATAGAAATTCCTGTCGAAGAGATAGTGCCCGGGGATGTTATTATCCTTAACGGCGGAGATATTATTCCCGGAGACTGCCTGATCCTTGAATCCAAAGACTTATTTATTGATGAAGCGACGCTGACAGGCGAAACATATCCGGTAGAAAAGTCGGCCGGGGTATTGGCGAAAGAAACGAAGCTTGGAGAGAGGAGCAACACGCTTTTTATGGGAACTCATGCGGTGAGCGGCAGCGCAAAAGCCGTAGTTGTCTTCACAGGGACAGAAACCGAATTCGGTAAGGTTTCCCAGCGGCTGAAACTAAGATCTCCGGAGACGGAGTTTGAGCGCGGCGTCCGGCGGTTCGGTTATTTCCTTATGGAGATCACGATGCTTCTTGTGATTTCCATCTTCGCCATAAACGCTTATATGGGACGCCCTGTACTGGAATCTCTTCTCTTTTCCCTGGCGCTCGCTGTTGGGCTGACCCCGCAACTCCTGCCGGCGATTATCAGCGTGAACCTTGCACACGGCGCTAAGCGCATGGCTAAGCAGAAAGTGATTGTTAAACGCCTTGCCTCTATTGAAAATTTCGGGAGTATGAACGTACTCTGTTCAGATAAGACCGGAACGTTAACCGAAGGGGTGGTGCGGGTGAACTCTTCTCTTGATGTTGAAGGAAAGGAGAGTGAAAAAGTTCTTTTCTATGCTTATCTTAATGCTTTTTTCGAGACGGGTTTTACGAACCCGATTGACAGCGCAATACGGAACCATCGCCCGTTTGATGTGTCCGGCTGCCAGAAACTGGATGAAGTACCGTATGATTTCATTCGTAAGCGATTAAGCGTCCTTGTCTCAAAAGATAATAAGCATCTGATAATCACTAAAGGCGCTCTGCAGAATGTGCTGGCTGTCTGTTCATCAGCAGAAATTTCCGAAGGAAATATCGTGGATATAGCAGCCGTGAAGGAGCAGATCCAGCGGTGCTTTGAGACGCAGAGCAGCCAGGGTTTCCGAATATTGGGAGTTGCTTACCGGGATCTCGGGTCTGATTCCCTGATAACCAAAGAACATGAAGCAGCGATGACGTTTTTAGGATTCCTCGTTCTCTTTGATCCGCCAAAGCCCGGAATTTCAGGCACCATAAACCAGTTAAATCACCTTGGCATCTCACTTAAGATCATCACGGGAGACAACAAACTGGTTGCTGCCAATGTTGGTAAACAGGTGGGATTGGCCGGACCGTCCATACTCACAGGTCAGGACCTTCGCTCAATGAGTGATGAAGCGCTGCTCGGGCGGGTGAATGAGATAAATATCTTTGCTGATATTGAACCGAATCAGAAAGAGCGCATCATCCTGGCCCTGAAGAAGACAGGAAATGTTGTCGGCTATATGGGGGATGGAATAAATGATGCGTCAGCGCTCCATGTTGCCGATGTCGGCATCTCGGTTGACAGCGCCGTAGATGTTGCAAAAGATGCAGCAGATATTGTGTTGCTGGAAAAGGATCTGGGTGTTCTTGTGCAGGGTGTGCGCGAGGGAAGAATGACATTTGCCAACACACTCAAGTATGTTTTCATGGCGACAAGCGCCAATTTCGGGAACATGTTCAGCATGGCCGGAGTGTCGCTTTTCCTGCCCTTTCTCCCACTGTTGCCCGGACAAATCCTGCTCACCAATCTCATGACTGATATACCGGAGATGACTATCGCCACAGACAGCGTGGATGGCGAAATGGTTGACCATCCCAGACGCTGGGACATAGGGTTCATCCGCACTTTTATGCTGGTCTTTGGAATTTTGAGTTCCGTATTCGACATTCTTACATTCGGCGCTTTGTTTTACATTCTCAATGCAACAACTGGCCAATTCAGGACCGGCTGGTTTATGGAATCTGTTATTTCAGCTTCGATTATTGTACTTGTTATTCGCACCAAGAAGCCTTTCTTCAAAAGTATACCGGGGAAATATCTGTCCGCAGCCACACTGCTGATAGTTGGAAGTACACTCATTTTACCGTTCACGCCGCTCGGTAAGATATTTGAATTCAGTCATCTTCCTATTTCTTACCTTCTTCTTATGGGAGCGATAGTGGCCTTTTACATAATCGCGGCAGAAATGGTGAAAGCGGTCTTTTACAGGAGGGTGAAATTTTGAAGTGAATTACTGCTTTATCGTGCCAGTTCCTCTGCTTCTTTTAGCATTTTGTCAATGATATCCAATCCCTCATACCAGAAACCGGGGTCGTCAAGCCGTACTCCGAAATCCGCAAGCAGTTGTGCGGGTGAGCCATTCCCGCCCGTTGCGAGCAAATTCAAATACCTGGGGACAAAGCTTTCACCCTCTTCCATATACATTTTATAAAGAGATAGCACGAGTAGTTCGCCAAACGCATAGGCATATACATAGCCGGGAGCCTGCAGGAAATGTGTAACATAGCTCCACCATATCGAATAATCCCTGGTAAGTGTTACCGAATCCCCGAACATTTCTTTCTGGTTATCGATCCATAGTTCCCCAAACCGGTCTGGTGACAACTCGCCTGACTTGCGCCGCTCTCTATGGATAGCATCCTCAAAACGGTTCATGGCTATCTGCCTGAACACCGTGGCAAAGATCTCTTCCAGTTTATTGCACAGAAGGCTTAATTTTTCATCCCCCCCTTCTGCCATTTCAAGCTGCGACCTGAACACCAGCATTTCTCCGAAAACCGATGCTGTCTCAGCCATTATCAGTGGCGTCCTGCTGTTGAAGTAACCCTGCTTCCTTCCTGCCAGATACTGATGGACGCCGTGTCCAAGTTCGTGTGCCAATGTCTGTACATCACTGTTGTTTCCTGAATAGTTTATCAACACATATGGGTGAACATCAGGTGTGACCGGGTCTGAGAAAGCTCCTCCGCTTTTACCGGGCATAATGGGTGCGTGTATCCATCGGCCGTCAAAGAACTTCAGGGCAATATCCATCATTTCCGGGGAAAAATCTTTGTAAGCCTCAAGAACCATCTCCTTTCCTTGATCCCATGATATCTTTTTATCCGGTGAGAAGGGCAGTGGTCCATACCTGTCGTAATCGAAAAGTTCATCATATCCAAGCAGTTCTTTTTTTAGCCTGTAATATCTCCGGGGGATGTCGTACCTGTTCTTGACAGCTTCAACAAGAGCGGTTACAATTTTTTCATCTATCTCGTTGTCAAGGTTCATGGAACTTACCCAGTCCGGGAATCTGCGCAACCGGTCCATTATCATCTTGTCTGCCAGGATCGTATTGAAAATATGAGTCAGGATGTGTTTCTGGGATTCCAGTCCTTCCGTAAACTCCCTTGCCGACTTTATCCTTATCATGCGATCAAGATTATATAGGTCGGACAGGACTTCCTCTTCGGTCCTGCCTGCTTCCCCGAACTTTATCATGGCGAGTACTTTTTCAAAGAGTTTGTTCCAGTTCCCGGCTCCGACTGGCGATAGTTCGGCCAGGATTTTTTCTTCGGTTTCGGTTAACTGGTGCGGTCGGTATTTCCTCAGCTTTTCCAGATGATGCCTGTATTTGCCAAGGACCGGATTTTCAAGGAGAGTGTTTGCCGCCTCATTTTCCAGGGAAGCCCATTCCAGCTCAAAGAAGAGCAGTTCTTTCTGGAACTGGCTTGAAATCTCTTCAAACTTCTGGAGGAATGCGCCCGCCCGTGCATTGTTCGACTGTGTCGTGAAATTCAGGTATGCGAACGAGCCGATACGTGAGGTTTTCTGGTTTATCTCTTCAAGTTCGATGACAGCATTTAGAAATTCACCCGGGGATATGACATTTAGTTTTTTTCGATATTTTGTGGAAAACAAGGTTATTTTGCCTTTAATATTCTCTATGTCTTTTTTTATATTGTCATCACCGGTATCCTGATAAAGAGAGGTTAAATCCCATATCACATCCTCACTGCCCAATCTATCTTTCATGATGATAGATTGTGGATTGATATCTAATAACACTTTGCAAACGATTAGAAGATTTTATAATATTTTCAGAAGTCGGGAAAAGGTAAACCTCAAGACCGTGCCTGAAAAAGCCCCTTCGATGATTTTGATCAGAGCATTTGAATAATAGGTTTAATTACGTCCCATAAAATCAGGAGAACTATTGCAATCTCAAGCCAGAGAGCCAATTGCTCTGTAGAAAGTTCTCTTGCAGTTGAGTAGAGATCCTGGAGAGAATCTATCTTTTCCTGCACTAATTTTCCATAGTCCCGTACTTTGAGCGTATCCAGCATGTTCTCATAGAAAGACTGGTAATACCAGTCATTCGTAATTTTGTGAGGATTCATCAGGTCTTTAATATCATCAAGTATCACAAGCCCGATTTCGCTTACCGTAAATAGTGATTTTTCAAGTTTTCTTGGCGCTTGTGTTATAAAATAATATCTTGAACTGTTAAGTTTTTTCAGGGCGTCAAAAGCGTTAGATATTTCAACATCGATCTTCCTGTCGTATATCTGGAACAAAAGCAAAAGCGATATTGCAAGTTCAAGTAATTCGCGCAGTTCATTGATGTAACCATCGCAGCCAATAACGAAAGCCCCCTCGGTCGATGCAAGAAAGAGGTCTTCATCGTAATATGAGAGGTCATTTGCAGTCTTTTCCATGATTTCCTTGCTGTGCAGCGCACGGGTAGGCGTTTCACCTGAAAGGAAACGTGCGACTATCTCTCCATATTGTTCTCTCAAAGTTTTCTGGTCGAGCTGGGGAGTAAAATCTTTAATTTTCAGGAATGTGAATTTTTTAATATCAGGATAATAAGCTACCGTCTTTTTCGGATTGATTTTCTCACGTATTTCCTTAATCCTCTTGTTTGCATATGACTGGTAGTCAAGTCCTTCAACGCTAATGGTGTTTGAATGAAGGGCTACCAGGATATCATTCAATGATATCTTATCCCGGATCTCGATTTCTGTCCGCAGTATAGATACCCCTGCTGCAAAAATGTCGGTATACATATTCGTATTGCAGGTAATTTTTTCACTGCCTGCGGCAATAACAGTTATGCCTTCTGCTTTTTCAATTTCTATCGGCTTATTCCATCTTTCGGCAATTACCTCTCCACCTATCAACATCTTTAATTGGGTTTTATCCAGTTCCCCGCCATGCCCGAAGGCCGCAAGAATCGTAAGCTTGCCATTGTGAATTGTGAAATCGCTGGTCGTATCCATATTAATATAAGAATAGGTTTTAAAAATATATAAAGTTATAATGTGTTATTAAGACTGATTGGGACTCCAACTTTTACAATTTTATCCATCCGCATCATACAAATAACTTATAAACTATTCATGCTAAATGTGGCACTCCAATGCTCACCAAAATCATCATTGAAGGTACAACAAGTGTCGAGGTGCCGGTCCCGGATGAAGACTCGAATTTCCCCCCCTCTTCGGTCGCAGTATTCTACAATCCCGCAATGCGGATGAACCGTGATGTAGCCGTGGCGGCAATCGCATGTTTCTCAAAAAATAATCCCGAATACACATACCTTGACGCCCTCTCAGCCTCGGGAATCCGGGGTTTGCGCATCGCAAAAGATGTCGGGCTCAGCATCACGATGAGCGATTGGGAAGATACATCATTTGAACTGATAAACAAAAATATCGAACTCAACAACCTCACAAACTGCACAGCGATTAAAAGGAACGCCAACGTTGTGATGCTGGATGACAGCTTCGACATCATCGACCTTGACCCTTTCGGAAGCCCGGCGCCGTTTTTGGACACTGCATGCCGCTCGGCAAAGCGCCTCCTGTGCATTACAGCCACAGATACGGCGCCCCTATGCGGCGCTCACAAGAAAGCGGGTATCAGGAATTATGCAGCCGTGCCCCTCAAGACCGAGTATTATCCTGAGATGGGGGTCCGCATCCTCATGGGAGCTGTTGCGAGGACGCTTGCGAAGCATGACAAAGCCATGACGCCTCTTTTATCCTACGCCTCGGCGCATTATGTCAGGCTTTTTGCATCGGTAAAAAAAGGAATCAACGAGGCGGATGAATGTTTGAAAAATATGGGATTCATTTCCCACTGTTTTGGCTGCGGCGCAAGGGAATGGAAGCACGGGCTTGCGGTACACATTGAAGAGAAATGCCCCATGTGCGGGCACACCACATCTCTTGCCGGGCCCCTGTGGCTTGGCAGGCTGCATGATAGTGATTTTTGCGGGGAGTTGCTCGATGAGATTGAAAAACGGGGATTCAAGGATGCCCTGAAGCTTGTTGCCATATGCAGGGATGAACTTGATATTCCGATGCACTACGACTATCACAAGCTCTGCAAGTCTCTCGGGATTACGGCGATGCGTACGGATGAGCTTATCCTGTCTTTGAGGGAGAGGGGTTTTCGGGCTTCACGCACGCATTTTTCCGGGATTTCGTTCAAGACGGATGCGGGAATGGAGGAGATTAAGGGGATTGTGAGGGAACTGGCGCATCTACCAGTACAACCAGATTTGAGTTAAAGTATAAATACACGGACGAATACACTTAAGATTATGGCACACAAGACCCTAACAATTTCAGAAGAGGCATATGAAGCGCTGGCTGGGCTTAAAAAAGAGGGAGAAAGCTTTACTGATGTTGTAAAACGAATAACAGCCCCTCTGCGCAAGAAACGTCTGAGTGATTTTGCAGGCATAATGGCTGGTGAAGAATTCGATGATTTCGAAAAAGCAGCGCTTGAAGTAAGACATTTTAAAAGCACCAGATTAGAAAAAGTGAAGCTATGACTGTACTGGATACCAATTTCCTGATATATCTTCTCAGAAATAAGGATGCTGCGATCGTAGCGGACTTTTATGATAATCCAAAGATAACTACAATAACCCTCTTTGAACTCTACTTTGGAGCCTGGCGTTCTTCAAAACCACAAGAGAATATTTTAAAGATAAACTCTTTACTGAAATCTGTCGACATACTTGCGTTTGATAACCCTGCCGCCGAAAAGGCGGGCGAGATTCAGGCAGACCTGACGAATTCAGGAATACCCATAGATATACAAGATGTTCTCATAGCAGGGATTTGTATAGCTAATAAAGAAGAACTTGTGACAAATGACATTGACCATTTCAGCCGCATAAAAGGTCTGCGGTGCAGGTCATGGTAAACTTAATTTTTATAAATCAGTACTATCCGCGCCCTTAGCCTAATTCTGTCTCACAGCCAAAAAATACCATAAATTAAATAACAACGACGCCAATTAAGCCACAGAAACCATGGCTCCTGTAAAACTCACAGACACAACCCTGCGCGATGCCCACCAATCCCTCATCGCCACCCGCATGAGAACAAGAGATATGCTTCCCATTGCAGAAAAAATGGACGAGGCAGGCTTTTTCTCACTCGAAGTATGGGGCGGCGCGACATTTGATTCTTCGATACGCTACTTGAACGAAGACCCGTGGGACAGGCTCAGGGCGCTTAAAAAGATCATCAGGAAAACCCCGCTCCAGATGCTCCTTCGCGGCCAGAACCTCGTTGGATACAGGCATTATTCTGATGACATTGTTGTTAAATTCGTGGAGCACGCCGCAGAGTCGGGTATTGATATTTTCAGGATTTTTGATGCCGTGAACGACATCAGGAACATGGAAGTGTCGATTAAAACCGCAAAGCGCACGGGAGCGCATGTGCAGGGCACTGTGTGTTATACGGTAAGCCCGGTTCACCCGATTCCGCTGTATGTCAAAATGGCAAAAGAACTTGAGGAAATGGGCTGCGATTCACTATGCATCAAGGATATGGCGGGTCTCATCTCGCCGCAGAACGCCTTTGATCTTGTGAGCGCCCTCAAGGAAGAAATCAGCATTCCTGTTGACCTGCACAGCCATTGCACGAGCGGGATGGCTCCCATGAGCTACATGTTTGCATGCCAGGCAGGGGTTGACATTCTTGATACGGCTTTCTCGCCTTTTGCCTGGGGCACGTCGCAGCCGCCAACGGAAACGACCGTAGCGGCGCTTCGCGGGACGCCTTATGATACAGGACTTGACCTGCTTCTTCTCACAGAGATAAAGAAATACTTCGAAGAATTAAAGGAAAAATATCGCGGCATCCTTGACCCAATTTCGGAGAGGATAGACACCAACGTGCTAAAATACCAGATTCCGGGAGGGATGCTCTCCAATCTCGTATCGCAGTTAAAAGAGCAGAATGCTCTTGACAAATATGAGGCTGTCCTTGCCGAGATGCCGCGGGTGCGTGAAGAGCTGGGTTATCCCCCGCTTGTTACGCCCACGAGCCAGATAGTAGGCACGCAGGCGGTGCTGAACGTGCTGATGGGTGAGCGCTACAAGGTCGTGCCGAAAGAAGTGAAAGATTACGTCAAGGGTTTGTACGGTCGCACACCTGCCCCGATAAGCAGGGAGATAATCACTAAAATACTCGGGGATGAAAAACCCATTACATGCAGACCAGCCGACCTTTTGCCTCCCGAACTTGACAGGGTGACAAAGGAGGCGGAAGCTCTCGGAATTGTCAAAAAACCCGAAGATATCCTGACGTATGCGCTGTATCCGGCGATTGCTCCAAAATTCCTGCGCGGGGAAGCTAAGGAAGAGACTCTTGAGGCGCCAAAGCCCAATAACGGGAAATCTTCGCCCCTGCCCACCGAGTTCAAAGTGGAGGTTGACGGCGATTTATTCAATGTTAAAATCTTATCCGCGGGAGGCGGAATGTCGGTTCGCCCCGCAGAAGCGGCTGAAAAGCCGAAATCCGTGGATGGCGCCGTTACGGCGAGCATGCAGGGTATGGTGCTGAAGATAAAAGTAAAAAAAGGCGATTCCGTTTCCAAGGGCGATGTCGTGATGGTTCTTGAAGCGATGAAGATGGAAAACAATATCCATGCGCCACACGGCGGCACCGTGAAAGACATATTGGTTAAAGAAGGCAGCACGGCGAGCGCAGGGGATATATTGCTCATAATCGGGTGAGACATGTTCAGGAAAGTACTGATAGCAAACCGCGGTGAAATCGCAATTCGTGTCATGCGTGCGTGCAGGGAGCTTGATGTTAAGACAGTTGCAGTTTACAGCGAGGTTGATAAGAATGCCCTGTTTGCAAAATATGCGGATGAATCCTATCCCATAGGTCCTGCCCCTGCAATCCAGAGCTATCTGAACATGGACGCCATTCTCGATGTTGCACATAAAACCGGAGCGGAAGCAATTCATCCCGGTTACGGCTTCCTTGCCGAGAACCCCAAATTTGCAGGGCGCTGCGAAAAAGAAGGAATCAAATTCATAGGCCCTTCAAGTCAAGCAATCGAAAGTGTGGGCAGCAAAATTGAAGCCAAAAAAACCATGAGAGCCGCGGGCATCCCGGTTATACCCGGAAGCGAGAATGGTATCGAGAACGTGGATTCAGCAGTGGAAGTTGCAGAAAAGATAGGTTATCCTGTCATCGTGAAAGCTTCGGCAGGCGGCGGCGGCATAGGCATGAAAGTTGTGCGCAAAACAAGCGAGCTTCAGGAAACCCTCGAATCAACAAGGAGAGTGGCAAAATCATCGTTCGGGGATGCCACGGTATTCATCGAAAAATATCTCGAAGAGCCGCGCCATATAGAATTCCAGATACTTGCGGATTCATACGGTAACATCATCCACGTTGGAGACCGCGAATGTTCTATCCAGCGAAGACACCAGAAACTTATTGAAGAATCCCCTTCTCCCATAATGACCCCGGAATTGAGAAAAAGGATGGGCTCGGATGCTGTAAAAGCTGCTGCGGCGATAAATTATACCAATGCCGGAACAATCGAATTCCTTTATTCAAAAGGCGACTACTATTTCCTTGAGATGAACACACGCTTGCAGGTAGAACACCCTATAACCGAGGTTGTAACCGGAGTGGATCTTGCCAAGGAACAGTTAAGGATAGCATCGGGTGAGGAGTTAAGCTATAAACAGAAGGATATCCACCAGATTGGCTGGGCTATAGAATGCCGCCTCAATGCTGAAGACCCTCTCAACAACTTTACACCGGCGCCCGGGAAACTGCGAAGATACCGCTCATCAGGCGGTCCGGGCGTGAGGGTGGACAGCGGCGTGCACACAGGTTTCACCATAACGCCTTTCTACGATTCGCTCATCTCGAAACTCACGGTATGGGGCAGGGACAGGAATGAAGCCATTGCCCGTATGAAACGCGCACTTTACGAATATATCATTGTCGGGGTAACTACCAACATATCTTTCCACAAAGCCGTTATGAATAACGAATATTTCAAGCGCGGTGAACTGACCACGCATTTCATAGAAGACCACAATATCATAGCAGAGGTTGAAAAAATCGTGGCTTCTGAAAAAGAAAAAGGCGCAACTCTGGCTTCGGCTCTTGGAGCTGATGATAAGAAAGTTGCTGCAATTACGGTTGCTGTCGGCGCATACATGCAAAATGCAAAAGCAGGGGGAGCAAAATGAATATTAATATTAAAGATAAAATCCTTGAAAAACTCATCATGAGTGAAGGCAAACCCATTTCAGGCGAGGAACTCGCCCACGAGCTTTCAGTTTCAAGGTCGGCTATCTGGAAACATATCAAGGCATTAAGGGATGAAGGGTATTCGATTGACTCTTCGACAAATATCGGATACAGCCTGACCAAATCTCCTGACTCATTAACTCCGGGAGGGATTAGGGCAGGACTAAAGACGAATATTATAGGAAAAAACATACAGTATTTTAAGGAAACCGAAAGCACGAACATAATTGCCCGGGAAATGGCAGGCTCTGTCGAAGAGGGAACAGTTGTGATAGCCGAATCCCAGACAGGCGGGCGCGGGCGTCTCGGGCGGAAATGGCTCTCACCCGAAGGCGGGATATGGCTTTCTATCATCCTGAAACCCGGAATACAGCCGTTATATGCGCCCAGAATTACGCTCATGGCAGGTGTTTCTGCTGCAAAAACAATCCGAAGCCTGGGTATTCCTGCAAAAATAAAATGGCCTAACGACATTTTGATAAACGGGAAGAAAGTATGCGGAATCCTCACAGAGATTGAGGCGGAAATCGACATGATAGAATATTGTGTTGTGGGCATCGGAATTGATGCCAATGTCGATACCGAATCATTCCCTGAAGAAATCCGGGACAGTTCAACATCACTGAAAAAAGAGCTGGGGCGTGAGATAAATCGCGTGGATTTTGTGCAGAAGCTTTTGTCGGAATTCGATGCCCTTTATTTGAAATTCCGGAAAGATGAGTTCCCGTCCATACTTGATGAATGGAGGAATATGTCAGCGACGATAGGCGAATGGGTAAAGATTACAACCCAGAGCAGGACAATTTACGGTGAAGCTATAGGCGTGGACAATGAAGGCGCGCTGATTCTTGAAACCGATGAAGGAAAGCTTGAAAAAATAGTCGCAGGGAACTGCGAGCATTTGAGAAGACCTTAGAATATGGCATTTAAACACCTTGCAGTTGTCGCCGGTCTCATTGTTTCAATACTTTTTGCCGGGTGCTTGTCGGAAAATGCTATTAAAACCAGAGATACGGCCTTTGATATCAAGCCTTCCGAGCTGACCATGAAGAACGGTGAAACAAGCTCGGTCATGATTAGAGTTACCAATAACGGGAAATCCACTATTCATCCAATTGTCAGGTTTAGTGTGAACTCAAGCGATAGCCATTATGTGAATTTTAACCCGGAAAGTTACGATTTTGGCACTTTGCGCCCTGGTGAGGATTCCGGATTCAGGATAGTGGATATAAAAGCAACACTTGCTGCCGGAATAGAAATTAAATATACGGCAAAGGTTGAACTGGTTTATAATAATATAGTCATAGAGAGTAAAGAAATTATTATTACAGTAATGGGGTAATTATGTACGACGAATTAAAGGCTGAACTTAAAAATCTTGAAACGAGTTACAATGGGAAAAATTTCCTGGCAATCGTCAATAAAGTGAAAAAAGACAAAATTATTGATGACGAACTGCTCGGGCTTATAGAAAAAACAAGCAGGAAGAGGTTCGGGGAAAAGGTATCTTTCACGCTGAATGTCACTCCGGGGAACCTGCTGGAGACGGTTCTCACAATTGCAGCCATAATCCTGGCATTTAAGATTAACTCAAACTGGATGTTGTATGTTAGCGCTCTTATTTTGATGGCTACGCTTCATCCGCTTTCACATTATGTCACAGGCGCAATATCAGGCATCAGGTTCACGCATTATTATCTCAACGGCCCCGCCCGGATTGAGCCGACACTCAGGATTGATTATTCCTCATACCTGAAAGCAAAGGCATGTGGAAGAGCGCTCATGCATTTATCAGGCGTTATAGGGACTCTCGCGGCGCCGTTGATTGTGGCTCTTATAGCCTTTTACAAGGGTGATAATGCAGCATCAGTGAATCTCTTTTATCTTTTCATATTGCTTATTGTCTTTGAACTTTTGACATCAACAAAGATTGGGGATTTGATGAAAGCAAAAAGGGAGTACGGCTACAGGTAACCATTTATTACCCTGAAAAACATTATTTCTTCAAAGGGAGAGAACAACTCATGAAACAGGTACAGGTAACACTCACGCCCCGTGAATCAAAAAGAATTATTGCAATGGGAGTAAAAAAACTCCCGGTTGTCCAGCAGGCATTGAAAAAGGGAATAATCCTGATAACCCTCGGCACCACCAATGCGTATGTGGCAGAAGAGCTTACGGGCAGGAAAATTGACCATTTAAGATACGCCGCAGGTTACATTGACGGGACAGCCGCAGTCGTGCCGCAGGATAAACGGCTGCCCATGATTGCTTTGAAAAACGGCAAGGAAGTGAGCGCCGATAACATAATTAACGAAATGACATCAAATGATGTGGTAATAAAAGGGGCAAACGCCATCGACCCTGACGGCATGGCAGGTGTGATGCTGGCAAATCCTATGGGCGGCACCACTGGAGGCACAATAGGCCACATCATGGCAAGGGGCATTAATCTTGTCATTCCTGTAGGTCTTGAAAAATCCATTCCATACTCGGTGACCGAGATTTCAAAAAGAATCGGCATCCAGCGCTGCATTAAAGCAACGGGTCTTCCTGTAGGGATGGCGCCGCTTGCAGGTAAAGTCGTTACCGAGGTCGAGGCGCTTACGCTTCTGGGCGCTGAGGATGTTTTCCCGATAGGAGCGGGAGGCGTGGATGGCGGTGAAGGTTCCATAACCCTGTGCGTTATTGGCGAAAGAGCAGAGGAGATTTTTGAACTGGTTCAGAAGGTGAAGGAGAAAAAAGGAGAGCTTTAACGGTTCCCTCATAAATCACATGTTTGTAAAACAGATAGAAAATGGTCTTGACCTTCAGGAAATAGCAAAAAATATCGCGGCTGTCTATGATACCTCACTTTTGCCGGGTGAGAGCATCCCGCCGCATTTCCACCCTGATTTTGAAGAACTCTATTACGTGCTCTCAGGATACGGTTTAATGTCCATCGGCGAGGAAAAACAGGAAATTTCACGCGGCGACGTGGTGTATATACCGGCGCCAGCGCCTCATACGCTAATAAATACAGGAGATGTGCCTTTGCGGTTTGTAACTGTATCGGTAAGTATCGCTCGTGATAAAAAAGATGATGCTCAGCCCTATATTGCTTAACTTTTTATGAGCTGCATATTATTCTTTGACGGCGCATGCAGGGGGAATCCCGGACCAATGGCTATCGGGGTTGTATTAATGAAAAATGGCAAAAAGCTCTGTGAACTCTCAAAACGCCTTGGTATCGGGACAAACAATATCGCAGAGTGGAGCGCGCTGATAGAAGGATTAAAACTTGCAACTGCACATGGATGCAGTGAACTTGAAGTGCGTGGGGACAGCCAGCTTGTCATAAAACAGATTTCGGGACAGTACAGGGTAAAAAGTGACAACCTCATACCGCTTTTCAACGAGGCAAAAAAACTGTGCGGCAATTTTAAGGAAATAGATTTTAAATGGATTAAGAGGGAAGATAATGCCCGTACAGATACATTATCGAATGATGCGCTGGATATGAAAAAGGAAAAATAAAAAAAGCTGGGTTTTATGCAGCTTCAACGCCTGACGTCTGCGTTGATATTTTCTGGACACTGAGCAACTGGTTTCTGCCAAGCATCCTGTCAAGATCAAGAAGAATCAGAAGCCTGTCATCCATCTTGCCAACGCCCATCACGTATTCCGTTCCTATCTTGCCTGCGATTACTGCAGGCGCCGGCTCTACGTTCTTCTCAGGAAGCCGGATAACCTCGCTCACGGAATCAACAATGAATCCCATCACGGTTTCATCTATATTTGCCACTATTATACGGGTGTTATCGTCCTGTTCTTTTGTTTCCATGCCCATTATCACATTCAGGTTGAGCACAACAATAATCCGCCCGCGAAGGTTGATTATTCCCCTGATATAATCCGGAGCCTGTGGAATTCCCGTGATGCTGGTCATGCGGATGATTTCCTGGACTCTCGTAATCTCAACGCCGAACTCTTCCTTGCCTATATTAAACACGACAAGCTGGAGTTCATCGCCTGATCTGGTGTCCTGCGGTTGTTTTTCTGCCATGGCATTCCTATTTTGTCATGTCTTTATCAGGATTTGATCCTGTGTTTTTAGCCCTGGCTTTTTCATCCTTCTTTGCAGCCTTACCCGCTGGTTTCTTAACTTTTTCAATAACAGCTTTATGTTCCGCTCCAGTCCGGTGTTCAATTTCAGGTTTTTGCTCAATCCTTTCATGAACCTGTTTTGAATTTGTTGTTACAGCATCGCCGAGGTAGAACTTACTTACTTCAACCTGTAATTCGTCTGATAATCTTGCAAGTTCCTGGGCTGCATTCACAAGCATGTCCATTGACGCTGCCTGCTCTTCTGCAGCCGCTGATGTTTCCTCCGTGCCTGCAGCCGATTCCTGGCTTATTGATGAAACGTCCTCAACAGAAGCTGTTACTTCTTCAACCGATGCTGACTGTTCTTCCGCGGCTGCAGCTATTTCCTGTATCATCGTAGCTACGTTTCCTGCCGCCGTTACTATCTCGTTGATTGCCGATACAGTGGATTCTATGGTCTTTGCACCTTCACCAACCGTCTTTGTGCCCTGCTCCATTGTCGTTACAGCCTGCTTTGTGCCCTGCTGTATCTCTTTTATCAACAGGGTAACCTGGTTTGCGGCATTTCTTGATTCCTCTGCAAGTTTTCGCACTTCATCCGCAACCACAGCAAAACCCCTGCCGTGCTCTCCAGCACGTGCCGCTTCTATGGCGGCGTTCAGGGCAAGAAGGTTTGTCTGGTCTGCGATAGTGGTTATCACGCCGACAATTTCGCCTATTTGCTGTGATTTGCCGTCAAGCTGTTTTATAACAGTCGCTGAATTATCCACGCTTGTCTGGATTTCTGTCATCTTTTGCGCCACATCGCCTGACATTTTACCCACCTGCTGGGCGGTTGCGCTGGCAGATGTCGCGCCTTCGGAAGCTTTCTGGGAGTTTTGAGCGACTTGCTGGACGCTCTCTGACATCTCTTTCATGGCACGGCTTACTTCAGCCATCTTGGAAGCCTGCTCGCTCACCCCATTGGAAATATCCTGCGTTGTGCCTGATATCTGGTCTGCTGAAGCTTTCATTTCCTCACTTGTCGCCGATAGTTCCTGGGCAGTATTTGCAACTTTTAATGAGACGTCCTGGACTTTTCCTGTTAATTGCCGCAGGTTTCCGGTCATTTTCTGGAAATATGCCGCAAGTTGCCCGAGTTCGTCCTTTGACGAGACATCCACTTCTGTTGTTAAATCTCCCTCAGCTATCTTGTCAGCGGCATTGATAAAACTATTCAGCGGCTTCATGATAGAACGGGTCAATCCGAGACACATCAGTATGGATGAAAAAAGAGCCAATAATATACAAATGATGATTGCTTGTTTAGGGTCAATCAAAGTACTGATACTACCACCGTTAAAACCTATGAACCCTACTATCAACAACAATACATCAACAACGATGAAGCTATAAGCGATTTTAATCCCGATATTGAACCTGCCGATTGTCAAGTCATTTGCTTTATCTATAATATCCATTAAACTCATTCAAATCTCCTCACATTCGTTTTTCTTTGATACATTTAAAAGAAATCTCCCAACTAATAAATCAATTTGTGAAGAAAATGTGAAAAATGTGTGAGAAATATGAAAAACGTGCGAAAATATTACCTCATTTTTTAAAAATTATCTTAATTTTAAATATTTTCCGCGCCTTGCCCATAAGAAGAAAATTCCATTATTGCCATCATGCTTGCATATATCTGCAGGTTAACATTAACCATACAATCCCGATTTTTTCCAGGGTTAATATACGGATTTGTGAAAAACAAAAAATGGAGACAGTCTTTCAGGTTGTTGCTGCTGTCTCCGTGGCTTCTGCGGAAATAGTGTGAACACTGTGCAGTTCGTTTGCGCTGAGTAACTTATCAAGATCGAGGAGAATCAGAAGCCTGTCCTCCATCTTTCCAACGCCCCGCACATATTCCGTGCCTATCTTGCTTGCGATAACTGCCGGCGCCGGCTCGATGTTCTTCTGCGGGAGGCGGATGACTTCACTTACCGAGTCAACCAGGAATCCCATTACGGTCTCGCCGATATTCGCAACCACGATGCGCGTGTTCTCGTCCTGTTCTTTTGATTCCATGCCCATTATAACATTCAGGTTGAGCACAACTATAATCCTGCCCCTGAGGTTGATTATTCCCCTGACGTAATTCGGTGCCTGGGGAATCCGGGTGATGCTGGTCATGCGGATGATTTCCTGCACGTTGGTTATCTCAACACCGAATTCTTCGCTGCCTATCATGAAAACGACGAGCTGGAGCTCGTCGTTTGCTGATGTTTGTGCCTTTGGGTCTTGCTCTGCCATTTTTATCTCCTATTCCGGCTTTGTTTTATCTGCATGAGATGACTTCTTTTTCCCTGTTTTCACTGAATCCGGTTTTATGGTTTTGGGTTTCTCGTCGTGTGTCTCTGTATGCACTTGCTTCGCCTCTTTCTGCTTTACAGGTTCAGGTTTAACCTGCTCTGACTGTTTAGAGACCTGGGATACTGCTTCTCCCAGATTGAACCTCGCTACTTCAGTCTGTAGTTCGTTTGACAGTTTCGCAAGGTCCTGGGCTGCATTCACAAGCTGGTCCATTGAAGCTGCCTGCTCTTCTGCTGCTGCCGAAACTTCCTCTGTGCCTGAAGCAGATTCTTCACTTATTGCAGATACATCTTCAACCGAAGCTGCAACCTCTTCAACCGAGGCAGACTGTTCCTCAGCCGCTGCCGCGATTTCCTGAACCATGGTGGCGACTTCCCCGGCAGCGGTAACAATCTTATTGATAGCAGATACTGCATCCTCGATTGTCTTGGCACCCTCGCCTACGGTCTTGGTGCCCTGTTCCATGCTGTCAACTGCCTGTTTTGTTCCAAGCTGGACTTCTTTTATCAGTCCTGTTATCTGGTTTGCAGCACCTCTTGATTCCTCGGCAAGCTTCCTGACTTCATCTGCAACTACAGCAAAACCCCTGCCGTGCTCTCCTGCTCTTGCGGCTTCGATTGCTGCGTTCAATGCCAGAAGGTTTGTCTGGTCTGCAATATTGGTAATCACACCGATAATTTCACCGATCTTTTGCGACCTGCCGTCAAGCTCTCTTATAACGGCTGCCGAGTTATCCACGGTGGTCCTGATTTCTGATATCTTGCTTGCCACATCGTTGGACATCTTGCCCACTTCCTGGGCTGTATTGCTGGCAGCGGTCGCCCCTTCTGCTGCTTTCTGGGAATTTGTTGCAACCTGCTGGACGCTGTCAGCCATCTCTTTTACTGTCCTGCTTATTTCCACCATCTTCGATGCCTGCTGGCTCACTCCAGAAGCAATATCCTGCGTGGTGCTGGATATCTGGTCTGTTGAGGCTTTCATTTCTTCACTTGATGCTGAGAGTTCCTGGGCTGTTGAGGCTACTCTCAGTGCCGTCCCTTGGACTTTTCCCAGAACGCCTTTTAAGCTCTCGGTCATTGTCGATATAGCCATGGAAAGCTGCCCGACCTCGTCCTTTGAATCATTTGTGAGCTGGACTGTAAGGTCGCCTGCTGCGACTTTATTGGATGCCTGGAGCATAGAATCCACGGGCTTTGTGATGATGCGGGAAATGTAGAAACCAATGCCGAACCCAATGATCGCAGCAATAATGCTTATAGAGATTATCGTCAGTACAGCATTCTTTTCTATGTCTGCAGCCTGTTGTTCGGATACCTTCATCGATTCAGCCTGGAGGTTTTCAAAATCCTGCATCGCCTTCTGAAGATTCTGATTGTCCTTGTCTAACTTATCCATCGAAGCTACTACATCTGCATTTTTTTGAAGTTTTGCAGCGTCAACTGTCTCCATGAATTTCGTTGCCGAAGCATCGCTTTGTAATTGAAGCTGTTCGATTCCAGCCAGCATCTCTTTTTCTTTAGGATCAAGATTCATAGCTTGCAATGAATTCTTAGCCTGTTCAAAATCCTTAAGTGCTTGTTGATGCGCCTCTTTTGATCCAGCCTGTCCAAGCCCGTATGAATTTAACGAGTCGCTGGAAGTAAGAATCGCTGTCTGCATATTTGCAATGTTTTCTTTCATTACAAAATCATTATTCACGATACTACTCAGTTCTGCGTTTACTGATGAGATACCGTTATATCCTACAAATCCTACGATAGCAAGAAGTATTACGACTACAGTGAACCCGCCGATTAACTTCTTGCTTAAAGACATATCTTTTATACTTACCATAAAATTCTCCGTTTTCAGTTTATATGCATTCGTTTTTCAGACTTTCTCCATCGTTCATAAGCAGCAAAACTGCCCATTCAAATTGGTAAGATGAAAATCCCTTGGCTATAAATCGATTTGTGAAAAAAGTGTGAACTATTTCCTGGATAAGTTAATATACTTGATTTTTTATTCGAAACAATATTTTTCTGGGGATTTTAAAATATATCTTGAATGCAAACCGCTAAGTGAGTCTTTGCTATGCTATTTTCTCCCCGTTATTCTCAAGGTTGCGCCGTCGATCTCATATTCAAGCCAGGGAGTAGGTTTTGGTGAAAGCCCCACAATTCTTATGAAATTCTTATCATTTTCCGATTTGATTTCTATCATACCGTCAAACAGTTGTTTTAATGTCGTTATCACCCGCTCGTCATGTATTTTGCTCTCCATTACAAATATTCCGAGAGCACCCATTGCTTTGATACGGCCTGTAAAAACATGAATAAACCTGAAAACCGTTTGAATGTTTGAATACATCAATATGGTAGAAAGTGAATTGATATGAAGCTGGACTTCCCGGATATTCTTTTTCATAACGAAATCATCAAAAAACTGGCCGATTCTTACTCCTATCCCGGTCAAATCTACCGGACTGCTTGCAATCTTAATATTTTCAGTCTCAACTACAGCGCCCCCAAGCGATTTTGAGATGCAGTCAATAATCCCGATTCTTGACAAGGGAATTGCTAATTTGTTTTCTTCGAACCAGTCTAAAATTTGTGTTGCTGGTCTATGAGTAGTTACAGTTATTACTGCATTATCATTTCTTGCTGCGCCGTGATACATTATGTGATTAAGGATTACTTCTTTTCCGCTCATTGACGGGCCGATCAGCATGATATTCGAGCCTTTTCTTATGCCCCCGATTGCGTTATCCAGTTCTTTAATGCCAAGAGTATAATCACTCATCATTTCTCCTTGATAATATGGTTTAAAATGTGATTTCAATTACTTGAAACCGTAACAATGAAAATTGAAGACAATATCTGAATTACTTTAACACCTGTTCAGTGTTTCATTAATCCTTTTGCGTTCAATAATATCATAGAAAATCAATACGACACCAATGATGTTATCTCTTTCATCCTTGATGGCTGAACCGATAACGTCAACAGGCATTTCCGTACCTTCTTTTGCTACCAATACCGTATGATCTGCCAGTCCATAGAAACTGTCTTCTTTGATTGCTTTTGTTACAGGATTTTCAACCTGGTTGTTCTTTTCTTCGCTGACAATTTTAAAAACTGTTATCAGAGGTTTTCCCAAAGCTTCTTCCTGCTTCCAGCCGGTCATGGCCTCTGCAATAGGATTCATAAGTTTTATGGTTCCTTCCGGGTCTGTGGCAATCACAGCATCCCCGATACCTTTAATTACTGCAGACAGCCACTGGTTCTTCTCATTTAATTCTCTTTCTGCCCTGTGCTTGTAGAGAGCTATCTCAATATTGATTTGTAATTCTCTTTCATTGAATGGTTTAATGATATACCCGTAAGGCTCGGTTATTTTTGCCCTTTCCAGTATTTTTTCATCCGAATAAGCCGTGAGGTACACAACCGGGGTATTAAAACGGGAACGTATCTGCGACGCTGTTTCTATCCCGTCCATTTCACCTTGCAGTACAATATCCATCAGCACCAGGTCCGGCCTTTTTTCTTCTGCCTCCAGAATAGCCTTCTTTCCCGAAGATGCTACCGAGCATACCGAATATCCCAGGTTCTGGAGGACTCTTCGGATGTGTTCGGCAACAATAATTTCATCTTCAACAACCAATATTTCTTTTTTTGTCATCATTTAACTCCTTTAAATTTTATAGTAAATTCAGTCCCTCCTGTACGATCTAAATCGATTTTACCATGGAGCTGGTTCTCTGCCAGTATTGTAACGAGGCGCAGGCCCAGTGATTCGGTTTTCCTGAAATCCACATCGCTGGGGAAACCTACTCCGTTATCGCTAACTACAAGTTTAAACATATTTTTATCCAGAGTATGAAGTGATATGCTGATTTTACCTTTCCTGCCATCCGGAAACGCGTATTTCAAAGAATTAGTAATCAGTTCGTTGATTATTAATCCGCAGGGTATTGCAAAATCAATTCCAAGCGAAGTATCCCCGACATTTATATTTAATTCGACTTTACCCGCTTCGACACCATGAGATTGCAGCAAACCGTTTGCTAAATCCCTGATATATTCATTGAATTCAATTTTTTCCAGATCCCTGGATCGATAAAGCTTTTCATGAATAATATACATCGACATTATCCTGTTACGGCTATCCCTGAACATTTCAAGATACTTTTCTTCCTTTATGGATTCGGCCTGGAGCCCAAGAAGGCTTGAAATTATCTGCATATTGTTCTTGACACGGTGATGGATTTCCCTTAATAGAATTTCTTTTTCTTTGAGGGATGCTTCAATTTTTTCTTCCGCACGCTTGCGTTCGGTGATGTCCTTTATAGTCCCCATGCTCGCTGCCCTGCCGCGATACTTTATAAGCTCTACGTTCACGTTTGTGATGATTCTTGCCCCGTCTTTTTTCAGTATCTTGAGCTCATATTCTTTAGGGACATTTTCTCCAGCCAGCCGCCGTGAATAGATACCTATGACCCTTTCCTTATCCTCAGGCGCAATAAAATCAAGGAAATCCCTGCCAGGGATTTCTTCCATCGAGTAGCCAGCCGTTCTTGCAAATGACTCATTGACGAATTGTACTTTCCCATCCTGGAGAATAAAGACACCTTCCTGCATATTATCGATTAATATGCGGTATTTTTCCTCAGATTGCGAAAGCGCTTCATCAGCCCGCTTGCGCTCTGTGATGTCCCGGATAACGCTGAGGACAAGTTTCCTACCGCCTGATTCGATAATGCGGGGATGTGATTCCACAGGCATTATTGACTTATCTTTGCGGAAATGAGCGGATTCGAACGTGATTTCTCCTTTTTCAATCAATTCCTTAAACCTTGAATCAAGAAGTCTTTCATGCTCCGGAGTGACTATCTCACGAAGGTTCATACCCATCATCTCTTCTTTACTGAAACCCCGCGATTTGTAAGCGCCTTCATTTATGTAAATAATATTCCCATCAAGGTCATGTACGAGTATTGAGTCTGTAGTATCATCCAGAAGCTGCGCTTTTATCCTTAATTCCTCTTCTACCTGTCTGCGCTCGGTGATATCGCGGATGATGGCACTATAAAACGTTCCTTCTTCTGTTTTCCATTTTGCCATTGAAATCTCTACAGGAAATTCAATACCGCCTTTTCTGAGCCCTAATGATTCAATTTTCTTTCCGTTAATCCCGGGTTTACCCACTAAACTCGCATATTCTATTTTCTTCATGTGATCTTTTTTGTATCTTTCAGGCATGATATGCGAGACTGATTTACCGATTACTTCTTTTTCCATGTAGCCAAACATTGCCTGTGCGCCGGTGTTCCATGAAACAATGATACCTCTGCCATCCATCAAAATAATCGCATCATTTGCTGATTGCACAACTGAACGGAATCTCAGTTCCGATTCTTTAAGCGCTTTCTCGGCTTTCCTGTGTTCGATCTTTTCCTCGACTTCGCGCATTGCCCGATGTACCGCCGGAGCAAGGCGGGTTAAACGATCCTTGAGGATGTAATCGGTTGCACCGCTCTTTAGCGACTCGATAGCAAAATCTTCACCGATTGTTCCCGATACAAAAATAAAAGGCACGTCTGGGCATTTTTCTTTTGCGATCCGCAGAGCAGAACATCCATCGAATGACGGAAGCGTGTAATCGGCCAGGATCAGGTCAGGAGCAAAGTCCAGAAGATTTGCCTGGAAAGCTTCTCTTGTTTCCACGCGTTTTGACGTAAAAGTAAAATTTGCTTTTCCCAGTTCGTATTCCATCAACTCGGCATCTGTATTATCATCTTCAAGTATCAGTATGCGAAGTTGTTTATTCATAAATTATTTCTGGCTCATTGCGGCTGTTTATTTAATAACATCCAGTACATTCCAAGTTGCGCAACCGCCTGGATGAACTTATCAAAATCCACCGGCTTGACAATGTAGCTGTTGACGCCAAATTTATAGCTTTCCACCAGGTCCCGCTCTTCATGGGAAGAGGTCAGTACTACGATCGGTATCGTCTTTGTCCGCTCGTCTGACTTAACCTTACGCAAAACCTCCAGGCCGTCCACCTTGGGAAGCTTCAGGTCAAGGAATACCACTTTCGGTTTGTTCCCTACGTTGCGTCCTGCATAAGTGCCTTTGCCGAAAATAAAATCCAGCGCTTCCGCCCCATCTTTCACCAGATGTATCTTGTTGGCAAGATTATGTTTCTTCAACGCCCGCAGCGCCAGCTCGGCATCGTTCGGATTGTCTTCGACTAACAGTATTTCAACTTCATTTATATCTGTCATATTTTTGTTCCTCCATCTAGAAGTGTAAAACAAAATGTTGCGCCTTCGTTAACTTTTCCTTCAGCCCATACCCGTCCGCCGTGCCTGTAGATAATGCGCTGGACAAGGGCAAGCCCGACACCTGTCCCTTCGAACTCTTCCGCGCTGTGCAGTCTCTGGAAAACCCCGAATAATTTATTTAAATACTGCATATCGAATCCGACACCATTGTCTTTAACACAATAGACATTTTCATTCCCTTTTGTCGTGCCGCTGATCTCGATAACTGCTTTCTCATTCGGTCTTGTGAATTTAATGGCATTGGACAAAAGGTTAACAAAAACCTGCCTGATCATTGAAGGGTCTCCATGTGCAGGTGGAAGCGCTTTAATATCAAGCTGTATTGCCCGGTCGGGTACAGTTGTTTTAAGCTCGTCGAATACGGATTTTGCAAGTTTAGCCATATCTATTTCGGATATTTCCATCTGTTTGCGCCCCAGGCGGGACAGGGCGAGTAGATCATCAATAAGCTGCCCCATTTTCTGTGTGTTGTCCCTGACAATATTCAACAACCGCCCGCCTTCGCTGTCAAGCTTATTCGAGTAATCTTCCAGGAGCACCCTTGAGAAACCGTCGATTGCCCGCAGAGGTGCACGCAGGTCATGGGAGACTGAGTAGCTGAACGCCTCAAGTTCTTTATTGGCAGCCTCCAGTTGCGTGGTGCGTTTGATGAGTTCATTCTCTGCACGTTTGCGTTCTTCAAGCCGCTGATTTGCTTCTCCGTACAGCCTTTCATTCTCTTCGCTGCGGTGAACAAGTTCCTGCGATGCGTTGCGCACCAATGCGAACAGTGAACCGTAAAGAACAAGGAAACCTATACCGAAGCTGCCCCATACTAAGTTGCGTATCGCAGCCATTTCCGACTCATGTACGCTCATATCGTGATAAATCTCATAAGCGCCTGCCACCTGCTGCGAGTCGGCGGGCCGGATGGGTACTATCACTTCTACCAGATCGCTGAATTGTGTGCGTTCAGGCGCATCCTCCTCTTTCATTGGGGCCATGATAGTTACGGTCTGACCTTCCAGAGCCTTTTTGAGTTCTTCATCTGCAGGGAAGCTTTTTCCGACTTGCTCTTTTTCATCCGAATAAATCAGCAGCCCGTCCCGGCTCCATATCTTGACGCTGACGACCCCTGCATTCAGGCTCTTGTTGACCAGTTTATCCACCTCTGCGTACCGTGCAGGGTCAAGAGGACCTGACAAATCCGCCATGTGCAGATTCGGATTGAGAATTGTGGTGACGTGCATTGCGGCGTCTTCGCCTGCAGATTGAAGTGCATTGTATTCCATCTGCTGCTGGATGCCCCACGCCATGGAAATGCCGATAGCAACAGTAACAACAAGACTGACAATCGTGAATTTGGTTAAAAGATTGAGTTCTGGCAATCGTTTTATTTTCATTTGATCGCCTTATTCAGAGGATTCTTCCATCAAAATGAAAGAGCTTCCCAAAAGTTTGTTTTTTCTAATAGACATGCAGTCATCCTTTAAGCGCCTGAATATCGTATGATTCACCCGAATATATATAATGTTGTGAAAAACGTGTGAATATACAGTCTCACCCTCAGCAATTCTATGAATCGGAAAAGTGTGAACTATTTCTTGTTTAAAAGCTTGAATCCCCCGAGAAACGGTGGGAATTCTATCATGCTGATTTTTTTAACCAGGTTAGGAACACAGTTGAAATCGGGTTTTTTAAGTAACTTATATGATTTGGTTTCTTTTTTTGCTTTGATTCCATCCTCATTATCCCTGTCCGGAACATTGCCCGAGGCCATCTTCCCTTCTTCATGGACTTTATGTCCCACTTCCCCCCTGTCCCTGCTCGCCTTTCCTTTTATTTTCCCTTCAGAATAATAAGTTTCAGGCGATTTAATACCAAGATTAAGGGCTTCTTTTATAAGGGCATTATATTCTCTCAATACCCACCCGATTTCTGAGTGATTCTTGTATCCTACTTCGAATCCCAGCTCGGAAATTTTTTTTATGAGCCGCTCCTTATCAGCCTGTTTATCTGTAATAGCTCAAAACCCCTTAATATTTTTTCAGCGGTTTTTGGACAATTAAACCTTTATTCGTGAATTCAATACCGCGCATTTCGCAGTCGTGTTTAGTCCCGCGCATTTTAATAATCTGCACTGCCCTGACCATAATACCTTTCTGGTTATCCAGGAAATTATGTAAAAAGATGACGCCATGCGATGCGAATTGTTCAATTGTGTAGGCATCAGGCTTGGTAAGCTCGGATAAAAGCAGGGTGGTACATCCAAGGGTTTTAAGATTCCTGATGAACCTGCTTATGGATTTCTCTTCCTGTGCCGCATGCGTTGATGTGAACCTGATGGCTGATAATGAGTCTATTACCAGTCTCTTGATATTGTGCTGCTTTACCACTGCCTCTACATTCTTGAACACTGAATATGGCGTAGGGGGAGCACTATCCGGAGATTCGGCTTCACGCTGTTCGTAATTTGGCGTTATAATTGAAGAGACTTCTTCATATTCCCCGTATTGGGTCGCAGGCCCGAGATCTAAAAAAAACAATTTTTTCTTGGTGACAAGTTCTTCGGTGTGCAGATTGTACCTGGACATATCTTCAATAATAGTATCCACACTTTCGGATAATGCAACGTATGCACCGGCTTCCCCGGCATGCGCCCCGGCAACTAAAAATTGCACTCCGAATGTAGATTTACCACTGCCCGGGGAGCCGCTGACCAGATACTGCCTGTCCTTAATCAAACCTCCTTCGATTAGCTCATCAAATCCTTCAATTCCTGTTTTGACTCTCATATTCGAACCTTCCTCAAATATAGGCGACATTGATTTATTCAATATATATACGCAGTTGTGAAGTTTGTGTGAAATATGCTTAATAACACGTACATACAATAATTTAAATTACCAATGTAATAATTTAGAATAACATATTTATAATAAATAATATGAAGGATAAAAGGCGATGTTTGAAGACATTTCAGAAAAGTTCAAAAAATTAAAAATGCCGGAAGAGTCCCTGATTAAAAAAATCGAAAGGATAAAAAAGACTCCCGACGCCGTAGTACCGATAGCCAGAGGTACACTATCCGAAGGAACGTCATCAATAGCAATGCCTGACGTTTCCGAGCAGTTAAAAAAAGCGCAGGAAGAAATTACACAGAAGATTGAAGATATCGTAAAAGCCAAAACAGAACAAATCAGCGCCACGACAGAATCCATCAAAGAGTATGATACCAAGATAAGCAAAATAGAGAGTGCGGTCTCAGCGTCAAAAAATAAGGTGGATGAATTTAAAGAAAGACTGGATAAAATAGATGAAAGCCTTCTTGAATTATTATCTTTATACGAAGTAGTTTCCAGTACCGTAAACCCGTTTGTCGGTGACAAGGAAAATGTCCCGAATGAAAAAATAGAACAGATAGAGAAAAAAATCGAAGCCTTAAGCCAGAAAGCGCCGGAACTGCCCCTGAATATAAAAGAAGAATATGATATTAAATTTAAAGCCTTGGAGGCCAGTTTGCAGGCATTGACCGATGTGATCAATTCAACGGGAATGAACCAGGATGTCCTGGTAAAAAATGTTTCCGAACGGGTATTGGAAGAGCTAAAACCTTTAATCGATCAAAAATCCCTGCAACCTATAATGGTTACTGGCCCGTCATCCCAGATACTTGAACATGTTGAGAGCGCAGTTCCTGCAACAAGAGCAGGCGGGGATGTAAAACTGCAATATCTGGATAATAAAGCCGAAACGTCGATTATCCTTCTTAACTGGATAGAATTCCTGCTTGAAAAGGTGGGAAGGAATAACCTCACAGAAGTCCTTGAATATTATATTGACATAGGATGGATAAGCGAGGGGATATGTGAAAAAATGATAGCCTATGCGAACGGGATAGATTATTACGTGGAACGTCCCACATGGAAACTCCTCCCGGATGACCATACGAAATCACTGATGTTCATAGAACAGCTAAAAGGAAAAAAGCTTGATAAAACCATGCTTTCAAAGCTTGAAAGGGATGTAGAAAAGGTGGTCCGAAGCACCGAAGTATATATTTCTTAATTGATTAGAACAGTTTCTGTATTATAATATCAAACGACTTGGGGTCAACCAGCATAATCAATCTCCCGGTCTTATTCGTTCCCAGGGCGAGATTGGTTGCAAGCGCGAATTCGACTTTTCCGGCTATCTCCTTCATGGCACCCTCTGCAATCTTTGAAGATGGACCGGTCTTGAAGGTCGGGGCTTTAAGCAATAAAGGAACTTCGATATATTCCGAGACTGCACTGACATACTGCCCCCCGAAGATATTGACTATTTCTTTTAACGTTGAAATTATATCCTCGTTGAACTCCTTGCATGCAGCTTCCGGAGGATTGCAGAGAAGTTCGTTTGCAATGTCAAGGGCATTTTCACATGAGATATACACCTGCATCTCACCTTTCACTTCCCCGGTTTGACCATTTCCATGGAGCTCTACGCCGATCTTAACTACAGAATCACCAAGGCTGATTATTTCATCATGCATCTGTTCAACCGGGAGGGTGCGCAGCTGGGAATGGCTGGATTCGGCTTCCTCTCCTGATAACTGGGTGACGGTTGACGCCGCATTAGTCATTCCCGACATCCCTATATCGCTTAACAGCCTGACAGCAGAATCGATATTCTGGTCTTTTTTGGGTGGTGCTGCAGACTCCGGTTTTGAATGTGGTGTATGAGGTTGCGCTTTCAGAGGTTCAACAGTCTCTGTGACTTTAACTTCCGTGACACCGGTTTTAATTTCAGGTTCGGCAACTCTGGCTTTTACTTCAGGTTCAGGTGATTTTTTCTCGGGTTTAATAGTTTCTTTAACCGTTTCTATTTCGGGTTTGGCAACTTTCGCTTTAATTTCCGGGTCGGGTGATTTTTTCTCAGGTTTGACTGATTCTTTAACCACTTCGGTTTCCGGCCTGGCAACTTTGGCCTTTACTTCAGGCTCATGTATTTTTTTCTCGGATTTGACGTTCTCTTTAATGGAAACAGCTTCCGGTTCTATTTCAGGTTCCTCTAATTCAGGCGTTTTGCGAGACCTCTTTTCAAGTCTCACAATTTCTTTTTTCTTTGTGGTATTCTCTTCAGGGTAATCAAAATCATAATCAACTGAAGATATTTCTCCTGCCATGGTCTCATCTTCGGCCGCTTCCCCGGTCAAGTCATATCCTGCAGGCCTGTGTTTCCTCAATGGTTTTAATTGGACTTTTTTTGCGCCGTTGCCCGGTGTTCTCCTTTTGATTGCACCTATTTGTTCCTCTCTCTCCCATTCCTGTTCCACCGCGGCTCTGCCGGCCGGATTATTTTTTCTCAAATTTTCCATTTGCAGCCATATCGAATTCGCCTGCATGCCAGAGCCATTGTTTTCATTATATTTTAAAATAATATCGACTGAAACCAATCCATTAAATTCATTTTTCAGGCCCAGAACGATCTTTCTCGTATTTTCACCGTTCCCGTTTGAATCGGTATCAGTTACAATCAAATCATTCGAGAACCTGGCTGTATTGCCATAGTCGATTTTTGTTTCCCCGTTTTCCACGCGTGATAAATATTCGCATTTAAATAGGTCAGACGGGATATCCAGTGTTACGAGCGGGATATCAACTTTTTCAGAAAAATCGGTCTCATCATTTTCATAAGCATACCTGTTGCCATTCCCGTTTGATTCTATTCTCTCTATTGCTTCCCCGGCATGCTTTCTCAAATCTGTGGAACCGTTTTTTAAAATAGCACGAAGACCGGGAACAGCGCGCTTGTCACCTATCCTTCCAAGCGACCATGCCGCATGTATCCGGACATTATCGCTCGGGTCATTTAAAAGGGCGATCAGTGGAAGCACTGCTTTTACATTCCCGATTTCGCCAAGAGCCCATGCCGCATTTGCGCGAATCTGGACGTCATCTATCTCAAGTAATGTGATCAGGGGGCGGATAGCTTTCTTGCTCCGAAGCTCGCCAAGGATGCATATCGCATCCCTGCACTCTTTAATGTCGCCGGTATCAAGGATACCCAGCAGCCCCTCAATATCCCCGCGTTTTTTCAATTCTTTTAAATCGGTATGGTCTAAAGGCAAATAAAATCCCTCTTTCCGGGGAGTAAACATTCATTCTTCGATATTTTATGCTATACTCTCTAAAGATACATTTGCCTTGCATTCACACAAATATAAATCAGGGTGTGAAGATGTGGCATATTGAAGAAGCTGAATAATAAAAAAAAGTAGCTGAAATGCTGCAGACGTTCCTGATTCAGCATTCCATGAAGAAGTTAATGATGATGAGTTTCCTGTTTCTCAGCTTCCCGTCTTTTTATCGTATCCTCACAGGCTTCAAAGCAGCTGTCACATATATTTTTGGTTGCTTCCCTGTGGTATGGTTCCTGGAATATCGGTATCTGGACTTTAACCTGGAATAATGGAACGTTTTTTGCGCCGCACAGGTCGCATTTCTTACCATTGGAAGGAACCCTGTTAAGATTTGCCTCATGGCAATTGGCAAGACATTCTTCGTTGATTCCCCTCCAGGTCCCTGTCGGGTAAGCCGATAAGACTGAGGGTGCTTTAACTTTTACAGGACAAAGGGTGGGTCTTGCCGTACCGCACAGGTCGCAATCTGCCATTAAAATCACACTCCTAATACTTTAGCAGCATTCATCGCCATCTGGATAAAGGGCTCTGGGTATAATCCTATGCCGATAGTTCCTATCACTGCAAGAAGGATAGCCACAACGTACGGCACAGGCTCTTTTATTTTCTCTCCATTCGGAGGCAGTACGTACATGTATCTTATCACGCGGGCATAGTAATAAATGGAGAGGGCGCTGTTTAAAATTGCGATAATTACAACGATTAGCAGCCAGCTGCTCGCCTGGTTGATTGCTTCAATGGTGATTGAATAGAAAAGCACAAACTTACCGACGAATCCTGCCGAGGGCGGAATACCTGCCAGGGCCAAAAAGAATACGAACAGCGAGAAAGCGGTTATCGGGGCACGTTTTCCTAGCCCCGCAAAGTTCCCGAGGTCATCGGTGTTCTTAGCGTTTTTGTTATCAGACAGCACCATATATCCTACCAGTGCGACGGCGAGGAATGCGCCGCCCTTCATCAGTGCATGACCAAGGGCCAGTAGTATGCCACCTGCGATTGACATCTGGGTGGTAACCACGAATGCCAGGGAAATGTACCCTGCCTGCGCTATGGATGAATAGGCAAGCATCCTTTTTACGCTGCGCTGGGATATCGCCACTATGTTACCGTAGGTCATGGTAATTATTGCAAGAATTGCAAACGTCATCTGGACATCAATGCGTATTGCAACAAGGGCAAGCACAAGAACCCTGAATGCCGCAACGAATCCCATCTTTTTTGAACCCGCGGCGAGAAGAGATGAAACAACGCCAGGTGAACCTTCGTATGTATCGGGCGCCCACATGTGGAACGGGACAAGCGCCATCTTGAATCCGAATCCGGCGACAAGGAATATCATGGCGACTACATCAAGCGAGCTTGTGGCGGCCGTTGGGTTGGATTTGAAGAAATCAATGATTGCAGGAATATTCGTTGTACCTGTTATGCCGTACACAAGCGACATGCCAAACAGCATCAATGCCGAGGAGAGCGAACCTATGATGAAATATTTTAATGCAGCCTCAAGGGAGGAGGGGTTCTTTTTCTCAAAACCGGCTAATACGTACGTGGACATGCTGGCAAGTTCAAAGCCGACAAACAATGCAACGAGGTCATTTGCCGATGCTACTACCATCATCCCGACGGTAGCGAGGAGCAGCAGGGCATAATACTCATCCTGACTGCGGTTATCCCTGAAATATTCGATAGAGGCAATAACCACGATCAATGAAACTATTAAGAATATTAATTTGAATATCTGTGATAGCGGGTCGATAGTGAGCGAATTGTAGAAGAAATTCCCTACTTCGTTCATTCCATTTCCAAGGACATATCCGATAGAAGCCAGAAGACCTGCAGCGCTAATATATCCAAGCATATTCTTGGAGACGTCCCTCATTAAAAGACCCAAAATGATAACCAGTAAAGCCAGTACTGTCAGCAGTATCTCTGGCGCAAGTAAAACATAATTCATCTTATCACTCCTAAAAGACCAGCCGCGTCCCTGACAAGCGGCGTCGCGGTCGCTGTCATCATATTAAGCACAGGGTTCGGGTAAAGCCCAAAGAATATTATCAAGAGTATCAGCACAGCCATTGAAGCTATCTCATAGTTTGCCCCGTCATGGATATGACCCAGCTTTTCATTATACGTCCCGAACACGGCGCGCTGCATTGCCCAGAGATGATAACCCGCTGTGAACACGATGCCAAATAGTGCCAGTATCACGAACGTAGGCAGGTTGGCATACGAGTTAAGAAGCACAAGTAACTCGGCGATGAATCCGCTCATGCCCGGCAATCCCAGAGATGCAAGGAAACCTGCCAGCATGACAAAAGTGAGTTTTGGCATGTGCTTTGCTATCCCGCCAAGATCTCCTATTATCCTTGTGCCTGCAGAATGCTGGATAACGCCGCACGACATGAACAACACGCATGTAATGAGCCCGTGCGAGAACTGCTGGTACATCGCACCGCTTACGGAAAGCGGAACGAGGGCTGCCGCGCCAAGCATGACGTACCCCATGTGGCTTATGCTTGAGTACGCCACCATTTTCTTGAGGTCGCGCTGGGCAAGGGCGAGGAATGTCCCGTACAGGATGCTCACTACGCCGATTATTGCCATCAGGGTTATCAATTGACTGGGGGAACCTGAATACGGAAGAAGGGGGAGGATTACCCTGAAAAGACCATAGCCGCCCATCTTGAGGAGCAAGGCGGCAAGTATGACACTGCCCGCTGTGGGCGCTTCAACGTGTGCATCCGGAAGCCATGTATGGAATGGCACTGCTGGCATCTTAACAATAAAACCAAACAGCAACGCCAGGAATATTGCATCCTTAAGCAATGGTGATTGGATAACCGAGTAGTTTTTCAGAAGGTAAAACATATCAAAGCTCGGGGTTCCCGAGATATTCCATGCATTGAAATAGAGAGCAAATATCGCAAGCAGCATCACAAGGCTTGCTACGTGCGTGTATATGAAGAACTTGATTGCAGCATAATCTTTTCGCGGCCCTCCCCAGATGCTTATCAGGAAGTACATGGGTATCAGGACAATTTCCCAGAATATGTAGAACACGAAGAAATCAAGGGAAGTAAAAACGCCAAGCACTCCTACAAGCTCAAGAAGGATAAGACCGTAGAACCGGTTTGCCTCTTTTGTTTCCCCCCATGCGAATATGACGGTGAGCGGGATAACTATGTTCGAGAGGAGCACAAGCGGCATGCCTATGCCGTCAAGCCCGAATTTCAGGCTTACGCCGAGACTGGCAATCCATGGATATGACTCGCCAAACTGGATAGTTGATATTGAGCTGTCGAATCGTGAAAAGATTATCAGGGATATGATAAGTGAAATCCCTGAAGCCAGAAGCGCTACCAGGCGCGCCTGTTCACGGGTTCTTGTCAAAAATGTGATGATGGCTCCGATTAAGGGAATTAAAATCATCAATGAAATCAAAGCAGCCATTTATGTCCCTCCGAATTTGATTCTGAGTAAAAGTATCAGCAAACCAAGCCCCAGCAATGTAACGGATGCATAATTCTGGACAACGCCTGTTTGCAGTTTCCTGACAAATTCTCCCAGTTTGAATAACGTTCTACCGATGATGTTATCAATTACAAACCCGTCGATGATTTTCCTGTCCACGAATTCTCCGGATTGCGCAGCAACACCATGAGTCAGTTTCACTCCTATAATATCCGCACCGATTTTGGGTTCGTAATACCTGTTTAATAATAGTTTGTAGAGAGGATTTTCGGATGATATGAGCTTACTCATATCCAGCATCCGTTTATAGTATATCATATACGATATCAGGAAACCCAGTACCCCGACAATTACAGGCAAAAGTACAATGATCGGCGACATCTGCAATGCTTCGCCTTCAGTAACCGTCTTTGCCCCTGTCAAAAGTTCAAAATTCTTGTTAAGATAATCATAGAATCCAAGGTGCGCGAACCCGAAGAAAAGGGCAAATATTGCAAGTATCATGAGAGGGCGCGTCATCACTCCCGGGGATTCATGCGAATGCCGCTCAGAGCGCGGTTTTCCTGTAAAAGTCATGAACCACAGCCTGAATATATAAATGGATGTTAGAAGTGCTGCTATGATTGCAAAAGCATAGGGAATGAAATCTCCTTTCAATTGCCCGTATTCATACGCCTTCTCAATTATCATATCTTTGCTGAAGAAGCCTGCCGTGCCGATATTGATAAAAGGTATACCGATTCCGGCTAGAGCAAGCGCGGCTATCAGCATTGTTGTGCCTGTAATCTTCATCTTGCTAAACAAACCCCCCATCTCGCGAATATCGTTTGTTCCTACGGCATGAATAACGCTTCCGGCGCAGAGGAAAAGAAGTGCCTTGAAAAATGCGTGGCTTATCAGGTGGAACATGGATATTCCAACCGCCTGGGAGCCTACAACCGCCCCCGCCGTTCCAAGGGCGAGCATCATATATCCGAGCTGGCTTACTGTGGAATAAGCAAGTACCCTTTTAATGTCGTTCATCACAAGTCCCATAGTAGCAGCGAACAGCGCGGTGAAACCGCCGACATAAGCTACGATGAGGAGTGAATCAGGCACGCCTGCTGAAAGTGTGGAAGGAGTTGCCGCAAACATGGGGAACGTCCGGGCGACAAGATATACGCCCGCAGTAACCATTGTAGCAGCATGGATCAAAGCAGACACCGTTGTCGGGCCTTCCATGGCGTCGGGCAGCCACCCGTGAAGCGGGAACTGGCCGCTTTTACCTATGGCGCCTCCGAAGAATAGTAAAGTGATATAGGTCAGTTGGGTGGGATTGATGAGAGGTATAGCCTCGAACATGGTCTTGAACTGAAGCATATAGTTACCCTGAGCCACTGTTAAGCCGCGGCCTGCAATTATCTCGCTCATATTGACATAGAGCAGGACTATCCCAGCAAGGAACAGCACATCCCCTACTCTTGTTACAAGGAAAGCCTTCTTTGCAGCTGCTGCGGCTGACGGCTTATGGTACCAGAATCCGATAAGCAGGAACGAACAGAGACCCACGAGTTCCCATGATATGAAGAACTGGAGGATATTATCTGAGAGGACTACGCTCAACATTGCCGCTGTAAAGAGCGATGTTTCTGCGAAATACCTCGGTTTTGCAGGGTCATGCGACATGTATCCCACAGCGTAGATATGGATGAGGAGACTTACGAACGAAACCATCATCAGCATAACGACCGCAAGCGGGTCAATGAGTATACCGATATTCATGCCTGCAAACCACGGCCATGATTGCTGGACTATGCCATCCTTGGGGTAAATCTCAAGGAAAATCCCGAAAGAGATGATAAACGAGCCCGCAATGGCTGCAATTGGCAGCAATGCTCCGCCTGAATACAATTTCTTGCCAAGGAACAGCGTCAGTACAAACGCAATTACAGGCAGTAACACAATTAATGCTGCATAATCACTGAACATATTACCACCTCAGGATATTGATGTCATCGAGATTTATCGTATCCCGCACTCTGAACAGCGCCACAAGTATGGCAAATCCGATAGCCGCTTCCGCGGCTGCTATTGCAATTGAAAATATGGCGAAAACCTGGCCTGCGGCATTACCGTTGAAACTTGAAAATGCGACAAGATTGAGATTCGCAGAATTGAGCAGGAGTTCGATGCACATAAGGATTTTAATTCCGCTTCTCTGTGTGATTATTCCGTATGAACCGATTGTGAATATGATTGCTGAAATTAATAGATATGTATAAAGGGACATTCTACGCCTCCTTTTTTGCAATATAAAGGGCTCCGATTAACGCAGACAGCAGCAGCAGTGAAAGCAGTTCAAACGAAAAAATATAATCACTGAATATGCCACCCCTGGCATCCGGCCCGCCTGCGATATCCTGGACACTGATGGTAGTTACCTCTTCTTTTCCTGCCCACACCCTTGTACTGTCATCGATTGCCAGGAACAATACTGCAAATAAGAGCAATGCAATTAGTAAATTTAAGAGTTTGCCGGGCATTTATTCTTCCTCTCCTTTCCTTGTTAGCATTATCGTGAACAAAATCAATGTTACAACTGCGCCCACATAAACGAGCACCTGTATCCATGCGATGAACTCAGCATTGAGCGTAATGAAAAGCCCGGCCGTTCCAATAAGGGCGCCAGCAAGATATACTGCGCTGTGGACTAATTTTTTTGCCTGGACTACCATGATGGATGACAAAATCGTGACAATTGAAATAAATATAAAAACAAAGTCTATCACTGTTTCACCTCTTTATTGAACAACAGCCTGTCAGGACCGTATACAAGGCTTTCCCGGGTATAATCTGCAAGTTCATAATTGCCCGTCATTTTCATGGCATTCATCGGGCATACATCAACGCAAATCCCGCAGAAAAGGCACATTCCGATATTGACCTGCGGATACCATCTTGTATTATGTTTGACTATCTGAATTGTTCCGTTCGGGCAATTCGTTTCACATATCCCGCAGCCGATGCAGGCGTTTTCATCAACTGCGTGCAGTCCCCTGTATCTCGGTGAAACTTTCATCCTTTCGTATGGATACTGCACCGTCACCGTGGGCCTGTTCCCGATGTGTAAAACATGTTTTAACGTGACAATGAGCCCTTTTATTATACCGCTCATCGTCCAGTTCTTGCTTATCCAGGCCATCAGAACACCCCTGCAGTTACAAGGAATCCTGCAAGCAGCAGGTTTAATAGTGCAAGCGGCACCATTATTTTCCATCCGATATTAAGAAGCTGGTCTATTCTCATCCTCGGCACGGTGTCACGGAGCCACATTGCAAAGAATATTACCGCATAAGTTTTGACCAAAAAGACTCCAAGAGATACCAGCGGGACTAACATTGGAGGTACAAAGGGAAGAATGGGGAATGTCCATCCTCCGAGGAACAGCGTAACAACGATACCGGAGACCGCGAACAGGTGCGCATATTCTGCAAGGAAGAACATTGCGAATTTCATTCCGCTATATTCTGTGAAGAACCCTGCAACAAGCTCGGATTCCGATTCCTGGAAGTCAAAAGGTATTCGCCCCATTTCAGCAATAGAGGCGATAAGGAACAGAATAAATCCGAGAGGCTGTAAGAATATGAACCATTTGGGGATTATCCCGAACCAGGTTCCGCTCTGTGCATTCACGATATCCACAGTGCTGAGAGAACCAGTAAGTAACACAATAGCAATTGCCGCAAGGGCAAGCGGGATGGTATAACTGATATCCTGCGCCACAGCCCTCATTGCGCCCATCAGCGAATACTTGTTATTCGATGCCCATCCTGCGAGCAAAATAGCTACGGGCGTTACTGCTGAAATCGCAATGATGTAAAGCAACCCCACCCGCAGGTCTGATATTATCAGCGACTGGCCGAATGGAAGAGGAATGAACACAAGGAGCGCGGGGATGAAAACGATAAAAGGGGCAAGTGTAAATATCCACCTGTCAGCCTTTGCGGGTATAATATCTTCTTTCCCGATGAGTTTAACGCCATCCATGACCGGCTGGAGCAGCCCGCGCGGCCCTGTGACCATAGGCCCGTACCTTGCCTGCACCATGGCGACGACTTTTCGTTCCATCCATGTAAGGAACATAACTGTGATAAGCACAAAAGCGAATAAAATGGCAATCTCAACCAGTACAATTATGATTTGTAAAACAAACTCAATTCCAAGCATCTGGAATATGTTATTGATTGGCTCGTAAACCCTGAATAAATTCAATATATATATAATCAGTTCGTAAGCATTTGCTATCATACATATCACCTGTCCACGTCGCCAAGCACAACATCAATAGTTCCAAAAGCAACAATCAGGTCCGGGATTTTAAGTCCCTGCACCATTTTGGGTATTGCTGTAAGATTGCAGAAAGAAGGGGAACGTATCTTTACTCGATACGGTTTTGTGGTGCCGTCGCTTGCTATATAAAAACCTAATTCGCCCTTGGGCGCTTCTATCCTGCTGTAAACCTCGCCTATTGGTGGTGCAAAAATCCTCGGGAAATACGTTGAAACCGCAGAGGGCGCTCCTGTCATCGGCGCTATTCCGTATTTTGCGGTGTTTACAATCTTTGCTTCAGGTATGGTATCAACCACCTGCCGTAAAATGTGGAGGCTTTCTTTCATCTCGTCAATCCTGACCATGTACCTTGCTAAGCTATCGCATTCATCACGTGTGCATGCCCTGAAATCAAGGTCACGGTATATAGAGTACGGCTCGTATTTGCGAATGTCGTAATTCACGCCCGAACCCCGAAGCGTGGGGCCGGTCATACCGTAATTAACTGCATCCTCGGCGCTTATCACGCCGATATTTTTCATTCTCATCAGGAATATTTCATTGCTGTTGATAAGCTGTTCATAATCCTCAATGCGTTTTTCCATATCCTTCAGGAACTCATTGAGTTGCGGTATGAAGCCTTCGGGGATGTCTTCTCTTACCCCGCCGGGTTTGATATAATTGAACGTCATCCTTGCACCGCAGAGTTTCTCGAATAGCTGGAGAGCGTTCTCTCGTTCCCTGAATCCCCACATCATCATTGTAGATGCACCCATATCCATCAGCAGGGAACCTATAGCTACAAGGTGGTTCACTATCCTGCTAAGCTCCATGACAATAACGCGAATATATTCTGCACGCAGTGGCACTTCAATGCCTGCAAGCTCTTCCACGGCTTTGACAAATGCATAATTGTTGGGGAAAGCCGAGATATAATCAAGCCTGTCTGTGTATGGGATGAATTGCAGATACGTTTTCATTTCACCGAGCTTTTCAGTTCCCCTGTGGAGATAGCCCAGGACTGGAGTGCATTCCTTGATTATTTCGCCATCCATTCTTAACCTGAAGCGCAGTACACCGTGAGTGCTGGGATGTACCGGACCCATGTTTATAATAAGTTCATCGGTCTCCACGTTACTTCCTCCTCAACAGGTTTCCGCCATCGGTACTGACTATGTCTTCCCCGTTTTCCCCCATGGTAACGAATTGCTCTGTGTTCATGTCATAATCTTTTCTGAGGGGATGCCCTATCCATCCTTCGGCTAAAAGGATTCGGAGAAGATTGGGATGCCCATTGAATCTGATTCCTACAAGGTCATAGGTTTCCCGCTCAAGCCAGTCCGCCCCTTTCCAGAGAGATGTAAGTGAGTCCACTTCGGGCTTATCGTGGTCTGCAATAACTTTCAATACAATATTCTGCTTTTTGTCGTAAGAAAAGAAGTTATAAACTACTTCAAAATGGTCTCTATAATCGGTGCCGGTAATCACAGAAAGATGGTCAAAACCCATTTCCTTTACTTTCCTGGCGGCGTTTAAAAGCTCCTCCTTTTTGATTACAGCCATCGGCTTATTAACCTGCATGCCTGTACTGACAACGGCGGCGGGCAGTTTCTGTTTTAATTCCTCTGCCGAATTCATTTGTTGAGCCCCCATTTTGCGCCGTATCCTTCGTTCTTGATCTTTTCCCTTAGCTGGATAATCCCGTACAGATATGCCTCAGGTCTGGGAGGGCAGCCTGGGATATAGACATCCACGGGTATAATCAAATCCACGCCTTTTAAGACCGCATACGACTCGATATAGGGTCCTCCCGTTGAAGCACAGCTTCCTACAGCGATTACCCATTTGGGGTCTGGCATCATTTCATAAAGTTGTTTTACTCTTGGAGCCATCTTTTTGGTAACAGTCCCGGAAACAAACATGAGGTCAGCCTGTCTCGGGCTTGCCCTGAAAATTTCCATGCCGAATCTTGCAATATCATGGTGAGCCATAGCCACACCCATCATTTCAATCGCGCAGCAGGCAAGACCAGCCGTTACAGGCCACAGGGAACTCAAACGCGCCCAGTTGAAAACCTGGTCTATTGTTGAAAAGAGAATCAATCCTTCCCTTTCCCTGGCTGCCAGGACAGTATTTATCAGCCCGGTATCTTCCAGTTTTTCAAGTGCTGTCACCGGCTTCTTTTTTGCGGGTTTGATTTTTGTAGTATCAATGGTTACTGGATCCACTCTAAAGCCTCCTTCCTCCATGCATAAGCAAGACCGATAATAAGTATTTCAATAAAAATGACCATCTCAAAGAAACCAAGAGGCCCAAGGTTCCTGAATTGCACAGCCCACGGGTACAGGAACAAAACCTCGACATCAAATACAAGGAAAACAATCACTATCAGGTAGTATTGTATATTGAAATGAACCCGCGCATCCCCGATTGGAACTTCCGCGCATTCGTAAGTGGATAATTTTGCTTTGGTTTTATTGCTCGGCCTGACCATTCTTGACATGAATAAAGAGATGGCTACAAACACAACGCCTACAATCGTAAGAATTACGACAGGTAAATAATTATCAAAAATTTCATTTGTGACCATTGGAACACCAGTGTTACGACTTAAAAAAGGATTATTGATATAAAAAGCTTATGAAATTGTTTTAGCGTATCATTTCCTGAAATCAAAAGAGCGTTTCCGCAACCTCGATTGCTTTTTCACGTTTTGCCGGATACGCCTTGAGCTTCATTCTTGCAGAAATGGTATCGGTTGTTGTCGCAAGCTGCGTAGTCCCTTGAAAAGCTGCCTGCTTATCGAACCTTAAATGAAGGCAACATTCATCATCAGTCCTCTCGCAGACTTCATTTTTCAATTTATTAAGCTCAGGTTCTGTCAGTTTTGACTTCAAATGCTCAAGAAATCTTTTACAATCCTTTCCCCTGAGCTGAGCCTGCAGGATAGTAATGGGATTCCCGTAATGTCCTTCAGTCCTCGTAGATTCTATTTCATTATCAAAAAGAAAAAGCGACAGGGCAGTCTTTACCCTGTCCTCACTTTCGGTTGCCGAAACTATGGCGCGAAGCGAGATATTATGTACACTCATTTCCCTTTATTCTGATGCGAACGCAGGCTTGGTCTTGTCTTTTCAGTACCCCTGCCCTTTCGCCTCTGGCCCCTGCCTTTTCTGCCCGAGCTTGTCTTTCCTCTGAAGACGCGCCCTTTCTGGTTGGAATTGCAAATCCATTTCAGGTTTTTGTCCTTCCTGATTGTGGGGTGGCTTGTATCCACAAGAATGGTTTCATACCATTTGTGCTTGCCGTCCTGTCCAACCCAGTAACTGTTTAATACCTGTAAATTCGGGAATCTCCTTGCTGCGCGCTCTTCCGCAATGCTCTGGATGCTCTTTCCGGGGGTTATCTTGTTCACACCCATGTGCTTTGTCCTTCTCCCGCGCTGCCATCTTGATTTGCGCCTGCCGCCGCGTCTTATTCTTACCCGCGCGACGATAATCCCCTGTTTTGCCTTGAAGCCAAGTGACCTTGCCCTGTCAAGTCTTGTCGGGTGGTCTAATCTTGTTACTGCGGGTTCCCGTCTCCACTCCTGGAGTCTTTCCCACATGAGTTCCCCTAAATCGGATTCTCCGGGTTTTTTCCATGCGTCCCTGATGAACGCGTACATTGATTTCATTGTGTTCTCCTTATTGTTTTATGGTTCAGCCTTATAAGGCCACATCCCTGCGGGATATTCTCCCGCCACTGGCTGGCTTAAACAATGTCATTGTAATTAAAGATTTCTTATAAACAGTACCTTAAAATTTTTATTTTCAATACTTTTTAAACAATTTTTAATTTTTTACCCCAACGTATTTAAAGCTTTAAATACCCTATAAAAAGGTGATGTCTATGGTGAATACTACTGAACCAAAAGGAACTATTAAAATAGAAAATGTTGTTGCATCGACCGCTATTGGGGCAAAACTTGACCTTAATGAAGTTATAAGGGTTCTTGAAGGCGCCGATTATAATAAAGAGAGATTCCCGGGTGTAGTTTACAGGACGACATCCCCGAAAACAGCGGCTCTTATTTTCGGAAGCGGCAAGATTGTTTGCACTGGCGCCAAAAGTATCGCCGATGTAAGCGTTGGTCTTTCCAAGGTTTTTGAAAAACTCAAAGGGATGGGTGTTCAAATCACAAAGAACCCTGAAATAACGATACAAAATATTGTAGCTTCCGCGGATCTTGGAAGGGTGCTGAACCTGAATGCTATCGCTATCGGTCTTGGGCTTGAGAACATAGAATATGAACCTGAACAGTTCCCGGGTCTTGTTTACCGATTATCAAATCCGAAAGTAGTAATGCTGTTATTCGGCTCGGGAAAACTCGTGGTAACAGGCGGGAAGAAACCCGAGGATGCCGAAGCTGCAGTTGAGAAGATTGTAGTGGAGCTTGATGGATTGGGGCTATTATAGCCATTTTCCTTTTTTTAGCACCTATGCGGTGGCTACTCACCGCAAAGGCGCAAAGTTCGCAAAGATTTGAGCTAACGAGAACCAGAACATTTTTATTTTTAAACACATTCTGGGATATCCTATGAAAGTACTCTTAGTCGGAGGCGGAGGGCGCGAACACGCCATCGCGGACGCTATTACCCGAAGCCGGAAAAACCCGGAACTTTATGCAGCGATGAGCAAGAAAAACCCGGGAGTAGCGCGTTTGTGCAAAGATTTCCTGCTTGTAAAAGAGACAGAACCTTCGATAATTGACTTTGCAGTCAAAAATAAAATCGAAATTGCAGTCATAGGTCCCGAAGCCCCGCTTGCAGCCGGGATTTCCGATCGGCTCTGGGATGCCGGTATTCCAGTTGTCGGCCCGCGAAAGCTTGCTGCCCAAATTGAATTCGATAAAGCCTGGACGCGGGAATTCATGAAAAAATACAAAATTCCAGGATGCCCGGGATTCAAAGTGTTCAGGAAAGGGGAGAGCGGCGCTGATGAATTTATCGATGAAATTGGCGACGTTGTCATAAAACCGGCCGGTCTTACAGGCGGCAAAGGCGTTCGTGTCATGGGCGACCATTTTGACATAAATGGAGCCAAGGTTTATGCCCGGGAAGTCCTAAAAAATGATGCCCTTGTTATTGAAGAGCGTTTAATCGGCGAGGAGTTCACGGTACAGGCATTTGTGGATGGCAATACCCTAGCTTACGCGCCTTCGGTACAGGACCACAAGCGTGCGTATGATGGGGACAAAGGGCCAAATACCGGAGGCATGGGCTCATACAATGATTCAAAGGATATCCTGCCCTTCATGAAGGAATCGGATTACACGGATGCAAAGAAGATAATGAAAGATACTGTTCTTGCCATAAAGAAAGAAACCGGTGTGCCGTATCAGGGCATCCTCTACGGCCAGTTCATGGCGACCGCAAAGGGTATTTCGGTCATCGAATTTAATGCGCGCTTTGGCGACCCGGAGGCCATGAATGTTCTTCCAATTCTTGAAAACGATTTCCTGGATGTATGTGACGCTGTTGTCACCGGGACGCTTGATAAAACCAGGGTCACATTTAAAAAGCAGGCGACAGTATGCAAATATGCGGTTCCTGCAGGCTATCCTGATAATCCGGTCAGGGATTCGGTTGTGGAAATCAAAGAATTAAAAGATGCGTTTCTTTTCTATTCAAGCGTATATGAGAAGGATAATAAAATCTACACCACTGGTTCCAGGGCTATTGCCGTCCTTGGTATGGCAGATAGTATCGGGGAAGCGGAAAAGAAAGCGCAAAAAGGTCTTTCTGGCCTGAAGGGCGAACTTCACAGCAGGCGCGATATAGGTACAGAAGAACTTATCAGAAAAAGAATCCAGCATATGAAAGAATTAAGGGCTAACTAAGCATATACTTAAAAATTATGGATAACGATAATAAAGACAAACAACCGGAAAAGGATAAATCCCTTGAAAATCTTGAGCGGATGCTTGAGAAATTACCTGAAAATGCAAGGAAGCCGATTCTTGATTTGATAAACAAGCGAAAAGTTGAACTTGGACTTTTGAAATCCGAATTAAAACCTGCGGGTTATATTCTGAAAAAAGGAAGAGCGAAACCAAAGCCCAGACCGCAAACAAAAGAAAGCAAAGAATCACTTCGAAAAATTGCCGAGAATATTGGCAGGGTAAAAGAGATAAATGAAACAAATTTTCATGATGTCGATGTCAAAGACGAACCTCTCAAAAAAGATAAAAAACCTATAGAAGAGGTTGATTCCTATAAATATTGAGAAATTTTTACAAAACTGTATTCTATCTGCAAACTCCGAGTGCTTTGCGAAGTGTATATAATGACCGGGAACAATTAAAGATAAACAGAATTGACAGGTGAATTATGGCAGAAGATATACTAACAAGCGTTCTGGCGTTCATTTACACCATAGGGCACTGGATAGGTGAAAAAATAGTAGGATTAATCCAATCCGTTGCAGGGATTATCATCCCCCAATCGATAGTCGATGCCATCGGAATGCTCGTAATACTTACGATATTCCTGGCGATAGCAGAGGTGGCAAAAAAAGCGATATGGATTATTGTTGCTGTGGGCTGGGTGCTGATAATTGTGCGGATTGCCATACTGATGATAGGATAAAATTACCGACCCAACAGCCTGCACGTCCTGCATAACGATTCACTGCTTGGCTCACCACATTTTTCGCACCGCAAAACCTGTGTGCCCGGAGGATTCAATACCTTCGAGATTGCTTCAAACCCGCCAAGTAAGGAATATTTTGTACCCGGATGTTTAATCTCATAATTATTAATCATCTCACGTATCTCGTTCCGGAGCGCTTCGCCCGAATACGGGCACTCATCAGTACTCACAGGCAGATCATTCAGGAATCCGTAAAGCGCCACTTCTTTTTCAGGAATGCTCCGGAGGGGCTTTATCCTGAGTACCATGCCGGGCTGGATTGAATCTGGAAGCATTCTTTTCATCCTGTCCACATCCCCCCGGAGGTAATTCATCAAAATGGTCTGGGATTCATCATCAAGATTGTGACCTGTAGCGAGCTTTGTCGCGCCGAGTTCCCTGGCGACCCTGTTCAAAATGTTTTTCCGGAGCACTCCGCACAATGTACATGCTGCATGTTCTTTTTTCACTGCAAGTTCATCAAGCGTTATACCAAACCCGTCGCCGAACGATGTGATATTAAGTGGAATTCCAAGTTCGTCCGTAAGCTTTTCAGCGTGTTTTATGGTGTGTTCCCTATATCCGCTTATACCTTCATCTATTGTGATGGCTAAAAGTTCAATATCGGGTCGGTTCTTGAAAATCTTATGCAAAATATAGAGCAGTGCAATGCTGTCCTTTCCCCCGCTTAATGCCACTGCTATCCTGTCGTTTCGCTCAACCATTTTGAACTTTCGGATGTCCCTTTTTATCTTTCTTTCCACATCCTCGATAAAATGAACTTTACACAGGTGTGCATTTGAGTATTTCTGGTATACGACGGCGCTTTTGCTGCATCTCTGGCATTTCATGTTTTTGTGTAAACGCCAAACTTTTATTAATAATCTACCCACTATGCGAAATTAATAGTAAGTTATTTATCGTATCAAATCATCAGCATATTAGGAAGGCCAGAATAAAAAACGGGTACTCTGTTCTGTCTTTGAAATGGATAGGTTAATCAAATAATAACGGTGGAAAACGAAAAATGTTTTCAAAAATTGAAAAATTACAACCCTGCTGGCATAGATTTATAGCTATATCTCTATTTTTTATATATTTTATAATAATGGCCGCTCCAACCGGGGCTACAAACTCAGACTCTCTTAATAATTCTTGCGTGGATTGCCATAAAAAACTATCTCCATTTACGGATGAGCAGAGTCGTTTTAATGAAATAAGACTTAACCATACCGAGAGAAACATCTCATGCTCGCTTGAATGCCACGAAGATGTCATCCGTAAAAGAGCTTCTGATAATTTCCAGCAATGGTCTGATTCAGTACATTCAGAATATTATGTCACCTGCGATGCCTGCCACGGCGGTGACCCTACAGCAAAAACGGAAGCCAGTGCCCATGCCACAATGAAAGGCCCAAATGACACAAACAGTTCTATTTATTTTAAAAATATTCCTGACACCTGTGGAAAATGCCATGCAGAAGAACTTGACCATTTCAAGAACACTATGCATTACCAGAGACTGAGGGCAGAATCCCGTGCTCCTTCGTGTATTACATGCCACCAGCCGCATACTTTCAAGGTACTCAAAGCATCGGAACTTACCAATGTGTGCAGTGTTTGCCACAATTCGAAGGACAATATTGCACCCCCGGGCGTCCCGAATGACGCAAAGCAGGCACTTGAAAAGCAGAGTGAATTGCAGGGTGAGATTTTAAAGGCAAAAAATACTGTTGCTGAAGCAAAAGCAAAGGGTATGGATGTCTCCTCTGCCCAGATGGACGTAGATGAAGCTGTGGGAGTTATGAATAATGTCCCATCGCTATGGCATGCGTTTAATCTTAAGGATTTTGACAGTCAGGTACAGAGTGGGATTGATTTTGCCAAAAGAGCTGAATATAAAACCTCTGGTGTTGAGCCCACCATTCCACCGCGCACACCCGGTTTTGGGATTATCATGGCAATGGGAATATTTGCGATATTATACCTGTTTAGAAAATGGTGAGTTCTGATGGATAAGATTTCTCTTACGGGTGCAGTTAAGAACTGGATGTCGAGAAATAAGTTATTAATCACAATTGTATTGATTGTCTTTGTTGCCACCACGTTAGTTGTCACAGAAAAGATGCTGGAAATAACAGAGAATCCTGCATTTTGTGGAAAGAATTGCCATATAATGAGGCCGTATTACGACTCATGGCGAACTTCTTCCCATAATGATGTCCGATGCGTTGAATGCCATTATGAACCGGGATTGATTGGACATATAAAAGGCAAGATAAACGGGCTTATGCAATTTTACAGTTATGAAACCACGGTTGAAGAATATTCAGGGAACTTGTATGCAAAGGTCATGGATAAAAACTGCCTTATCTGCCATGAAAAGCGCATATTTTCCGGAGATATACTGTATACGGCAGTCAATTCACCCTCTACAGGCGTTAATTTCAGCCACAAGAACCATCTGCTTCAACCCAAGAGAGGAATCAGTTTGACGTGCACAAGCTGTCATTCCATGCTTGTCATAGGTATGAAAGAGCACCAGTCTGTTACTGATCCATCGTGCAACCAGTGCCATCCTGGCATTGCCAGAAATGATATAGGACATATTATTGTGACTACTTCAACCTGTTTTACATGTCATTTCAGGGATGTGCCCGGTAATACCTCGATATCCGGATGTCCATCCTGTCACGGGCCTCCAAAAGAAATGACACAGAGCAATTATACAAACTTTAATCATACGAGCCATCTGGACCGGGGTAATACATGCCTGACCTGCCATACAAACGTTTCAACAGGAGCTAACGATATAGTTCCGAAGGATAAATGCTATTCATGCCATAATATCAAGGAAAGGGTTGACAAATACAACGATTTCGCATTCGTGCATACGAATCATGTAACAAATAACAAGATCGCCTGTTATAACTGTCATTCCGATGTAAAACATGCCCCCACGATAAAGGAGAATCTATGTGCTTCCTGCCATAGCAAAGAACATCCTGCAGACTGGTTACAAACCCATAAGACGCAGGTTTTAATAGGCAAGGTATGCAGCGATTGCCATCAACCCAAGTTTTGTGCAGATTGCCATGCTACTGGAGTAGCCAGCGGTAAAGCAGGGACGTAATTTATAAAACCGTACCCTCTTTCTTGCGGGTACGTTTTTTTTTGACTGAATTTGGGAGCAGCCTTTGGATTGATTCTCAGTGGAGTAGCTATTCAATCCTTATTGTCTTGAAACGGGAGGAACAAGCATAGTGCATTGGCTGACCAGATTCGCACAAAAAAAGAAACCCATCTCCAACTTTATACTATATACTCATCTTACATGAAACTGAAAAAAAATTATTTATTTAATTTTCTCGCTTTTTTCATTCATCTGTCTCATTATCTCTTCATACTCAAGCGGATGTTCATGTTTCATCTGCTCCTCTGAGAGGTTACCCGTAATCCATGCTTTTGACATCGGGAAAACCTCAGGGCTGTAATGAACATTCCACCAGTGGACTATGAATATAAACAGGGTTGCCAATAACGCCTCGTCAGTATGAATAAGGGTTGACAGGTGCACATATGCATATGGAATATATTCCATAGCCTTAAAAGGAAACATCATGACAAGTCCGGTAACACATAGCATGACCATACCCCAGAAAGCGCCCCAGTAATCGAATTTTTCCTTCCAGCTGTATCTTCCGAATTTCGGATGCTCTGCCTTCCCGACATAGAATAGTATTGTTTGCCAGAAATCCGTTACATCTTTTAAAGTCGGCCACACTTTACGTTCAAGAATCGATTCTCTATCAATAAATACATGGTAAACGACATGATAGACACCCAGAACCACCATTACAATGCCGGCAGTATGGTGTATCGTAGTCCTCATTTCAAATCCACCCAGTAAATTTACGATTACCGGAGACCACCATGCATCAGGGAATTTAAGAGGCATTCCACTAATCACAAGGAGCATGAATGACCCGATCATCACCCAGTGCTCTAAAAGTTGATTGAAAGTAAACCGTTTAAAGAAAATTTCTCCCATAGTATTATCTCCTCTTATTTCCGAGTCCGAAACCTCAAGTAATTTCTGTCCGGGCATTTTACCATCTCTTGTGGATTTTAATTCGTGAAAAAAAATCCAGGATAACCATTCCTGCAAAGATACCTATGACCCCGGTCGTTAGTATCTTGAAAAATATTGCTATCCAGTAAGCAAGGTCGAAAGGGCCGAGGAAGTAATCTTTCATCTGAGGTTCCATACCTGTTTTGTTGAAAACGAGTTCTGCTGTATGGAGTGATTCCTTGTCGTGTACCAATCCCGAAGCTATCTTGGCATCAAAATTGACCCCAGGATGGCAATTCGCCTTGCCGCAGGTCTTGGGAAGGTTTTCACCGTATGTGCTTGAATTAGGGTCTGTAGTTGCTTTTGTATTGTGATTACCATGGCAGTCGGAACACGTGGCGACCATCGTATAACCTTTACTCAGTGCCCGCCAGTGGAAAGATTCCTTATAAGTATCAAACCGGTCGGTTTTAATTCCGTAATACCATGCGCTCATCATTTCCTTGTTCGAGTGGCATTTAGCGCATGTTGCAGGACTATTCTCGCGGTTTGCAGATGAGTTCGGGTCGGATATTGCCCTGATTTCATGAATTCCATGGCAATCGGTGCAGGTTGCAGCGTCAGGATGACCTTTTTGGATCTGTGCCCAGTGAATGCTTGTCTTGTAATCCTTTGCTTCCTGAGGATGGCATTTGGAGCAGACATCAGTTATATTGTTCCTGCTGGGTCTTCCGATAAAATTTCCTGACATCACGCTGTAGGATATCACAGAAGCATTTGCCTGGTCATTCCCCCCGTGACAATCAGCACATGTGAACCCTTTTTCATAATGAATATTATTCCTGAATTCTGATACCACCTGGGTATGGCAATGATAGCATGAAATATCTTCCTGCGCATAACCAACCGAAGTGAATAATGAGATTAAAAGTATTAAAATCAATACAAATTTATTATTCAATAATAAATAGAGGTTTTTTCCCGGGGACAACATTTGAGTTACCTTGCCTGATATGTTTCGTTTCCTATCCTATTACATCCGTTTTCGTCCCGTTTTTGATTATATTACTCTTTTACCTGATACGTTATATAATTTATCGTTATTTTTATCATTATTGTATGTGTTCATTCTGCCATTTCCGAAAGTTGGATATCCATAATATTAAATAATGATAAGTATCCTGAATCAATCGCATTTATGATGAAAACCGACGAAATTGAAAAGGAGATACAATCAATCGCATCCTTCCCTGACGAGAAATACATGGAGATAATCCGCGAAGTGGGATTCGAATGCGATTACTGCGGAAAATGCTGTACCCGCGAGTTCAACGACCATGTATTTCTCCTGGATAGTGATGCCGAACGATTAATCAGGAATTGCGGCAGCAGCAATCTTCGCCCTGCGCCTTATTTTGAGCTTTGCGATAATCTTGGAAGGTTTTATGTAATGGGTTATGCCCTCAAAAATAAACCTGGAGGCGAATGCATATTCTATACAGGCGGCAAGTGCGAACATTACGCGATTCGACCTGATATTTGCAGGATTTTCCCTTACATGCTTCACAGGGAACCGGATGAAGAGGGAAACATTGAGTTCAGGCAGGTAGGCGGTTTAAACAAGCACGGATTATACCATAACGATATAAGCGAAGAAACGTGCAAAGAAATATTGAAATCCGTAAAAAAATATGAATCCGATTTCCTGAGGCAAAAATTAGGGTTCATACACGAAATAGAAAAACACTTCAAAAAGCATAATCTCAAACCAAGCCGGCAGATGTATGACAAGAAAATGAGGGAATATGCACAGGGCAAAGACATTGAGGTTTATGTATTCTTCAGGGGAGCTTTTAAAAAAGAAATCATATCCAAACACATTATTATCCCGTAAAACAAAAGAACATCAATTATTACAGGCGGATACACAATGACAAAAGGATGCGATTATTGCGGTTTCAATGACCCGCTGCCGTTTACATGCAAGTTTTGCGGCGGAACATTTTGTTATAACCACCGCCTGCCCGAATCGCATGAATGCCCCGGTCTTGCATCTTACAAAGAGCGCGTTCGTGACAGTGGAAAATTGTACCAATATGAACCTGAATTAATTGTTAAGAGTCAGCAAGGGCACGGTTTTAATACATTTTCCAGGGCGATTTCGATAATAAAAAGCAACTATTCGCTGACGATTTTAACATTGGCTATCATATCTTTCTTTTTGCAGTACCTCATCCCGGGATATACTTCATACCTGGCTCTTTACCCTGCGGATATACCCGCACGACCGTGGATTCTTGTCACCCATATGTTCCTCCATGCAAATGCAATACATCTCTTATTTAACATGATGTTTTTATTCTTTATCGGACCCGAGCTTGAGCGCAGGATTGGTGGAAAACGGTTCCTGGCTGTATTTTTTACTTCAGGAATAGTTGCCGCGATAGGTTATTCGATATGGACTCTCTTTGTTCTGAATGATCCTTTTGCCTCGGCGGTCGGGGCAAGCGGCGCATTAATGGGGATATTTGCATGCCTTGCAATAATCGCTCCGCATATACAGCTTTACGTTTATTTTATCCCGATGAAAATAACGCATGCGTTGATCTTTTTTGCCCTGTTTGACCTCCTTTTTTTCAGTTCTGGGGATGCGATTGCGCACAGTGCACATTTGAGCGGGGTAGTTGCGGGGCTGGTCATTGGCAACCATATCAAAAAGACCGGAAATTATATAGGCTATTGAACTTGCCCGACTTCATTTGGCCCGATTACCCGATTATAGTCGCTGTGGTATTCATAGGTTTTATTCATCGCCTCAAGTATTATACGAAATCCCGGCGTTATTTCTTGGGCATAAACTTTATCTTTCTCAGGATAACCAAGACTGGTATCAGGCCAGTTCACAATGTCCTGCTTGATAATTTTTACTTCCCCGTTAGTGATATTCAATCGCTGCGCAAGGTCTTCTCTTGCAATATTTACCACGGGTGATTCAGGAAAAATGGAATTGTTAGTAACCGGTTCATGTTTTACATTTATACATCCGGAAACAAGAATCATCATTAACAGGAGGAGCGCGGGGGTTTTCATAAAACCGTATTATTGCAGGCAATATTAATAAAATTTTGTAATGACAGTACTTCGGCAAGCTAAGCGCTAGAATTATCCATTATAGCTACCTTAGCCAGCCCCGCCTGTAGAAAGCATATGCAGTGAGGGACATTATGAAAATCTCAAGGAAAAATACCTCGGGTAGCCTGACATGATATGGGCTGTCTAGCAGGTTCTGTCCGAATAGCCCACTTATGATTGATGGAATAAGTCCGAGGCTTGTGATCACTGCGAGTATCCTCATTACCCTGTTTAACCCGACCGATACTGTATTTATGCGAAGATCAATGAGGGAAAACAGATTATCCCTGATGTTCTCAGATGTCTCGGAAAGGTAAACAGATTCATCAAAGAGAATGCCAAAGAGAGAATGATACTCATCCCTCAAGCCGGGCAGTATTTTTCTCGTCCTTATGATCCCCAGCACCTGCTTAAAATGCAAGAGATTGCTGTGGATTTTCTGGATTTCTTTCTTAAAGTAGAATGAGTTCTCAAGGAATGGGTGTATCTGGCCCACAGGAAGTTCTTCCATTGCTGTTATATTTTGCTCCATCGACCGCACTATCTCTTCATAGTCACTGATTTTCCTGCTGAAAATCGAGTATAATATTCTAACAATGAAATCATCATCCTTCACCGCCAGGCCATCCCTTACCACATCAAATAGCTCGCTTTTTTCACTGGAAATGGTAACAATGTAATTATTGGCCCACGAGATAAGCATATTATTTCTCAGGATACGGGCATCTTTAATATCCGGGTCTGATTGCAGTTTTGAGTCCCGGATGAAGATTGTGGTTAAGTTATTGAAGAAATCAATCTTGGGGTAGGATTCCTTGATGATTTTGCTTTCCAGTACGACTTTTGGGATTTTTAGGGTATCGCTAATAAAATCAATATCCAGCTCCGAAACCTCCTGCATATCGAGCCATGTATGCCCCAGATAGGCAATATAGCGGGCGATATCTTCCTTTGCTGCATCTTTAATGATCCCACCGTCTGTAAGGATATTGATTTTCATCCGTGAGGCAAGAGGCGTGACATTCTCCACCGGCCTTAAAGGGACAGCCCTTTTGACAGTCCTGCCAGCCACAGCAAATATCCTTGTAACCCGCAACAGGGGAAAAGCCCTTCCGATTCCTCCCAATGGTATCCGCGGGATGAAATCCGTAGCAGCAAGGATAACGATTATGAGGTCAATTATGTGCCACGGCTCTCTGGCATATGCTTTCCTGGAATCTGCTACGTACAGCTTTAAAATGTACTCCAGAATGAATAACACAAGAATGGCGGATCTCAAAACCCTAAAGAAGACAAGCATGAACTGCGAGAAGGTAAAAAAGAACGGCAAGAAAATGGCCGGGATCAGTACCAGTGCAAGCACTATCATCAGGTGATCGGTGAATATCCGGTATACGGGCTCCCTTAGTTTACCACGCAGTCCGCTGGATTGCATGAGATTAAATTATATGTCTTATAAGAAATACTCTTGGTACATGGAAAAAGCATACTTAGTTTATGGAATACAATTCTTTTATTTGCCGGACAGCTTGTTTTTTATTACCCATGGACTGCAATAAAATGGTGGTTACCAATTCATGAGTTTGCCTTATAAATTTAACTGTTTTTTATGCTTGCAGTGAAACCAGTGTAATAGTTACAATATGTTGAGTTAAAATTATGTTAGCAAAACTCTTATACTATTGTAA
>JBAVMS010000015.1:0-48666 GCA_049690315.1 Candidatus Methanoperedens sp. | reverse complement strand
AGATGCCATGCTGCCGGTAGTCAATTTAGTATTGATCCACGCTGTCGTGCGGCCGTTCGCTGCCAGTGCTGTAGAGGTAATCGCGGGTGCACTGCCGCCCTGCTGGTTCGTCCCGTGGCAGCGTGCGCAGTTGTTAGCATAGTTTTGGGCAGGTGTATTCGCGGTTGCCGTTGCTGTTGCCGTAGCAGTTGCAGTCGCTGTTACTGTAGGCGTTCCCGCCGGTAGTAGCCAATTCACCAGTGCTGTTATGTCGGCGGTAGATATGGATCCCGTATAAGATGCCATGCTGCCGGTAGTCAATTTAGTATTGATCCACGCTGTCGTGCGGCCGTTCGCTGCCAGTGCTGTAGAGGTAATAGCGGGATTACCATTGACGCCCTGCTGGTTCGTCCCGTGGCAGCCCGCGCAGTTGTTAGCATAGTTTTGGGCAGGTGTATTCGCGGTTGCTGTTGTTGTCGATGCTGCAGGTAGGGCGGCTGCGATAGCCGCAATCTGATCCGAAGTCAGGGAAGAGATGACCCTCATGGCTGAAACTGTGTTGATGGCATTCTGAATCTGCGTCGCATTTCTTCCGGCCTTGGTTGTAGATGCCAAAGGATTATGGCAGCCTGCACAATTGCCTGTGTAGAGTGCCACCCCGTCAGTAGTAAGATTTGTTGTTGTCGTTTGCGTGGTTGCAGGTAGGATGGCTGCGACAGCCGCGATCTGAGCCGCACTCAGGGAGGTCAGGGAACTCATGTCTGGTACTATGTTGATAGCACTAGTAATCTGACTCGCAGTTCTTCCGGGCTTGGAAGTAGATGCCAGGGTGTTATGACAGCTTGCGCAAAAGCTAGCGTATAATGTCGCCCCATCAAGAGTCGTAGTTAGTGCTGGGGGTGGCATCGGTGGCATTGCCGGAGGTAGGGCGGCTGCGATAGCTTGGATCTGCTCGGTACTCAGGGAAGAGAGGAGATTCATGTCCGGTACGGTATTGATGGCATTCTGAATCTGCGCCGTCGTTCTTCCGGGCTTGGTGGTAGATGCCAGGGAGCTATGACAGCCTGCGCAGTTGCCTGCGTAGAGTGCCGCCCCCTCGGGATTCGACGTCGAGGTTGATGTTAGCGACGCACCCAGGGCTATTGCAATACCTTGGATCTGAGCCGGATTCAGGGAGGAGAGGGATTTCATGCCAGAAACTGAACTAATGGCACTCGTAATCTGCGCCGCAGTTCTTCCTTTTTTTGTTGAAGACGCCAGTGAGTTATGGCACCCCTGACAGTAGCTGGCGTAGAGTGCAGCCCTGTCAAGAGCCGTCGTTGGTGAAGAAGTCGTTGTCACGGCCAGGGCGGTTGAAATAGCATGGAGCTGCGCCATTCTCAGTGAAGAGAGGGATTTCATTTCCGGGACTGTGTTGATTGCAATCTGCATCTGCGCCGCCGTAGCCCCCAGCTTGCTTGAAGATGCCAGTGGGTTATGGCAGCCTGAGCAGTAACTGGAGTATAATGTCGCCCCGTCGAAAGCTGTCTGTTTTAGAGTTAATGGATTATCGAGTGCATTGCCAGGGAAGGTCCTGGCATTGATTTCAGCAATGTTGGTAAATCCATCTCCGTCCGAGTCATTTGACTCTATCGCTGTAAAGTTGTGGCTATTGTTTGCAAAATCTATACCATAGGGGTTCAATTGTCCTCCGCCAGACGGGTTGACATGGCAGAGTTCGCAAGTATCAATACTTGAATTTACCGCATCGGGGTACGTTTTTTCAAAGCTTGTGAGATAGCCGCACGCACTCAAAGCCCCTGGTATTAATAAAGCAATCACTACGACCGGTATTAACCCAAATAATAGTTTTTTATTCATTTTTTGTTTCTTTATTATGACCGGTATTAACCCAAATAATAATTTTAAATTCATTTTTTGTCTCCTTATTAATTGACTTGCACCTTTTCCCGATGCTTCCGTCTTGGGGGAGAATTCCCAAGGTCAAACCATGCCGCATTCATGCATGGCCCGTGGAAAGGGTGCGAATAATTGGTAATTGGTAATGTTATCTTAACCGTTTGATAGTATCTCTCTTGAGTACTTATCTCCCAAAAGTTCAATAAACATTCTTCCGTTTTCATTTCTGATCCTCCTATTAACTTTTTTATGTCAAATCTATCCATTTTTCATCAGATTCTTTTTTCTGACTGCTTGATGCAATAAAGCATCTTTACCGAGTAGAAGTAAGTATATCAATTCTTAATTTAAGCATACCGAGAGTTTTCCATGGTTTTTCAGTTTTTAAGATTTATACAAACTTATTTTAGTTTTTTAAAGTTGATTAAGATATTTTTTTGAATTAAAAGTATAATTAATAATTAGAATATTAAAAAAACCTTTAAGATTACCCAGATAGCAGTGAGAAATGTGAAAGCTGTTAGTAATTAGATTAAAAATGATTAGTATCTGGCTATCGTTATAAAACCCGTGTGACCCACTCTCGCTGTTGCAGGGCGTGTTCCCCTATCGGTGAAACTAATCTCCCGCTCCAGGGTCTCGATGGTCTTAAGGTCGGTGAAATTTGTTTTTCCGATTGCATCCCTTATATCCTTTGTTTGTTCGAAAAAAGGTGAGTATGTGGCAAGAAAACCGCCCGGGAATAGGATGCGCGGCACATGCGGGACAACCTGCGATGCAGCAATGGTGTCCAGTGTCACCACGTCGAATTTCTCATCCAGTTTCTGTATCTCTTCAACGATATCCCCATGGCGCAATTCAACATTAGATAGACCCGCCTGGGCAAAGTTTTCCCTGGCAATATCCAGGAATTCCTCCCTTATTTCATACGTTACAACTTTCCGGGCAATACTTCCAAGGTAAATGGCAAGGATGCCTGAACCCGTGCCTGCATCCAGTACGCAGTCTGAGGAACATAGCCCGGTGTTTGCAATAATCACGCCAATATCTTTTGGCATCATGGGCGCCCCGCTTCGTTTTGCGTACTTGAAAAAATCCGGTGCTTTCGGTTTGCGGATAATGAATTCTACGCCCAGGTGGGAGCTTATCGTATCGCCAAATGTTTTTGTTTTTAGCTCATCCAGTTTTATTATGCCGAGGTCGGTATGAAGTTCGCCCTCCCGCATGACAAAATACTCTTTTATCTTTCCATTCCGGAAGGTCTTTAGAATTACAGGTGTATCCATTATTTCGCCGCTGGGATAATATAGAACTTAATAGATATAGAAGGTTAGCATGGATGAAATCAGGATAAACGATAAAAAATATTCTTCAAAAACTTTGGAGCTTCTGGCAGGACAGAAGGGTGTGGATGTCGAAAAAATCCATGAAAATGTTCTTACTATTGCCGAAGTCGTGGATGACCCTGACAAATTGCCCTATGTTATAGAAGGTATAAAATCGCTTGAAATCGATGACATGGATAAGTTCAGGTTCGTTCTCCTGCGTGTCCAGGTAGATTCACACCTGCACATGAATGAAGACCTTGGAAAGTACATGAAGCGCCTTTATGTTTCGCAGGTGATTGAAAAATTACTGTATGGCGAGTTGCTTCTTGAGGAAGGGGAAGAGGAAGATGAGGACGACGAGGATGACTGAAAAAAATGGAACCGCAGATAAACGCAGATTTGTTCATAAGGTTCTAAATGAAAATTTTTGTTAGCTCAACTTATCTGGATTTGAAAGAGTATCGGGATAAAGCAAGAAAGGCTATTGAAGAGAGCGGTAACGAATTTGTCGGGATGGAAACTTTTCAGAGCCATACGCACGAACCCACTGAATTTTGCCCTGAGAGAGTAGAAGAATGTGATGCCTTGGTTCTCATAGTTGCGTATAGATACGGGAATATTCCTGAAGGACAAACGATTTCAATAACACAATTGGAGTATGAACATGCGCTAAGAAAAAAGATTCCAGTTCGAATTTATCTGATGGATGATAATCATTCGTGGCCTTCCTCCACTGATTTCAGGGATAAAAATCAAGAGGCTATTGCTGGATTTCGTAATTTGCTTAAAAAACATACATGCTCATTTTATACAACTCCTGAGGCATTTTATGATAAACTAAAGCTGGACATACAAAAATTTCCTATTCCACCTGCATATTATCCTATTTATCCAATGCATGAGAACTTTACAGGCAGAAAGCAAGAGAGAGAAATGTTGACAAATTGGCTGAGAAAAGATTCTCATCCAGTTTTGGCTCTTATTGCTATGGGAGGTATGGGAAAAACAGCTCTGGCATGGCACTGGCTCACGGAAGATATTAAAGGAAGTGATGAGCAGCCAAGGAAGATTTTATGGTGGTCATTCTATGATAGCGAGGCAGGCTTTGATAGATTCCTCAGGAAGGCTATTGAATATTTCAGCGACGATGTTGATTGGAATAAGCTTGCATCAACAAGGGATAAGATGGAGTTTCTTTATGAAATATTGTCCAAGAATCGCTATCTACTGATGCTTGACGGTGTTGAAAGGGTTTTGCGCAATTACTACAATTTGGGTTCTCCGTATCAGGGCGAAGAGATTAAAGAGGATGAGAGAGGAGACTTTCGTTCCTGCATCGAGCCGAATTGCGGTATGTTTCTTCAGTGGCTGACGAGCGGCGATACAAAGACAAAAACATTGTTGACCAGCCGTTTATATCCAAAAGAACTTGATGGTTTAGCGGGCTGTCTGCGGAAAGATTTAGAAAAGATGGATAAAGAAGATGCTGTTGAATTTTTCCACCGTCAGGGCGTTAAAGGAGGAACAAGAGCGGAAATAGAAATGGCTTGTGAAAGTGTTGGTTATCATCCGCTTTACCTGAGACTACTTTCGGGTATGATTATGTGCGACCCCAAAAATCCAGGAGATATACAGGAATGGATGAAATACGATATAATACCAGAATTGAAAGGTAAAGAAGGTCATAACATATTAGAATTTGCTTATAATTCGCTGGATAAGAAAAAACAGGAGTTTATAAGCAAACTTTCAGCATTTAGAAACCCGATGGATTGGGATGCGATTGTAATTTTTAATGAGTTTGGCGGTGAGGGAAAACTAAACAACATTTTGATTGAACTTGTGAACAGAGGAATGCTTCTCAGAGATAAAAAAAGCAATAAATTTGATTTGCATCCACTTGTGAGAAAATACTGTTATGATAGGTTAAGGTATAAAGAAAGTGTTCATGCTGAACTCAAGGATTATTTTGCTCTGATTCCAGAGCCAGAAAAGACGGAGTCGGTGGATGATCTGGCGCACGTTATTGAATTATACCACCATACAGTAAGGGCTGGAAAATATGAAGATGCAGCGGGATTGTATATTAATAAACTTTGGAAGAAATTGTATTATATATTTGGGGCATATCAAATGCAAAATGAACTCCTCGGTGCTCTCTTTTCCGATGGTGAATATAAACTGCCGAGATTGAAAGATGAATCTGCTCAGGCATGGTTGATGAATGAACTTGCGAATTCCTATTTGGCTTCAGGACAGCCCAGACGGGCAGTGCCTCTGTTTGAGATGTCAAACCATATTGACAAAAAAGGCGAGAACAAAAAAGGTGTTGCCACCAGTCTGAACAACCTTGCTTATGTGCAAATTGAACTCGGCGAACTTGATGCCGCAGAATCCAATTTTAGGCGTTCAATTGAAATCTGCCGTCGAGTCAATTATGAAATAGGGGAGGCAGTAGGTCATTCGGAACTTGGGCATGTGCTTGTGTATCGAGGGAAATTCGAGGAATCGGAAAATGAACTCATGATTGGTAATGAATTTTTTACAAAATTTGAGATAGTTCAATCTCAAGGTATTATTTGTGCATATCGCTGCATCCGTTTACTTATCATGTCGAGCGCCGAAGAAGTCCTCGGATATGCAAGAAAAGCCCGTGAACTGGCTGATACTGAAAAAGCAGAACTAGACATTATTCGAGCAGAATACCTCATTGGAGCAGCTTACCTCATGAAAGGAAATCCTCTTGAAGCTGAGAAACATTTAAATGAAGCATTAATCAGAGACAGAAAAATCAATCTTGTAGAATTTGAACCAGAAATCCTTTTAGAGCTTGCCAAACTCAGGTTCAAACAGAACCGCAAACCAGAGGCATTAAAATTAGCACAAGAAGCCCTGCAACTCGCGGACAGGTGCGAATACAGGCTGAATCAGGTGGATATACACAACTTTCTGTCAGAGTTCTATCTTGATGCTGGAGATCTTCCAAAGGCAAGAGAGAACGGCGAAATCGCAAAGGAGAGGGCGGAGTGCGGGTATAAGCCTGCTCTGGAGAAGGCGGAAATGCTGCTGAATGAGATCGATTCAAAGGTAAATTGACCCGTAAAATAAATCTGCGTTTATCTGCGTTCATCAGCGGTTTGTGATTTCGATATGCCATAAGATGCATCGCTAACATACCGGCGCGCCGAACAGTTGCAAATATTTAAATCAGAGTTCGTACGAGTTCGTATTGAGTTCGCTGTTTTATTTCCGTCTCATCTTTGCGTTCTTTGCGTCTTTGCGGTGAATATTTTTACTCAAAAGACTCTATTGTTTTACTATTGGCGCCGCAAATTTATTGTTTACAATTTATAAATTTATTATCTTGTTTTGAGCTTCCTTTTGTGTTCTTAGCTGTGATGCCCGCGCTTTTAATATACCTTCATTTGCGGTTTGTGATTTTCCAAGCAAAAAGAGTTATGCCTATATACCATAAACAACATCAGAACGCCTCAATGGTCACATACGCCGACAGGATAAATTCATTACCCCCTTACTTATTCGCTAGCATAGACAAAGCAAGAGCCGAGGCTGTCAAAAAAGGCGTAAATGTAATTAACCTGAGCATAGGAGACCCCGATTTACCAACGCCAGTTCATATCGTGGAAGCCATGAAAAAATCCCTCGATAATCCTGCACGCCACCGTTATCCGTCGTATGAGGGAATGCTGTCCTTTAGAAAAGCGGCAGCAGCCTGGTATAAAAAGACCATGAACGTTGACCTTGACCCTGAAAACGAGGTTCTCACTCTCATAGGTTCAAAAGAGGGGATAGCCCATCTCCCGCTTGCATTCTTAAACCCGGGTGATATTTCACTCGTTCCGGACCCGGGATATCCAGTGTACAACATCGGCTCAATACTCGCGAATGGCAAACCCCATAAGATGCCCCTCCTTTCTGAGAACGATTTCCTTCCAGACCTTGACGCTATTCCAGCCGATGTCGCGAAAAAAGCAAGACTCATGTTTATCAATTATCCCAATAATCCAACCTCGGCTACGGCTTCTATCAGCTTTTTCGAGGAAGTGGTGGATTTTGCAAATGAAAACGAAATCGTAGTGATTCACGATAATGCATACTCGGAAATGACCTTCGATGGTTATAAGGCGCCCAGTTTCCTCAACGTCAGCGGGGCAAAGGACGTGGGCATTGAAGTGCATTCCCTGTCAAAAACATATAATATGACCGGCTGGCGACTTGGTTTTGCGGTCGGGAACAGCGATATACTTGCCGGTCTTGGGAAGGTTAAAACAAACGTGGACTCAGGCGCATTCGAAGCGGTACAGGAAGCAGGCATCGCTGCGCTTTCAGGTGCGCAGGATTGCGTCCGCGAAACGAACCTGATATACAGGGAAAGGCGGGATGCGCTTCTTGCCGGCCTGAAGAGCCTCGGACTTCCAGTAAAGCTCCCGAAAGCTACGTTCTATGTCTGGGTGCCAGTAAACGGCAGCTCATCGGCATTTGCGAAGATGCTTCTTGAAAAAGCAGGGATAGTTGCCACGCCAGGCGTGGGTTTTGGAGAATCAGGCGAAGGGTATGTCAGGTTTGCCCTGACGCAGCCTGTGGAAAGGATAAATGAAGCAGTTGAAAGAATGCGTAAACTGGATATTTGAAGGGGAATCAGTTAAAATTAAATGACTTTTGATACATTAAAGGCAAAATCTATCTATAATCAGTTCAAGTTGAGAAGGAATATGCATTTAAATAGAAACACTTTTCAAGTATTTCTTTCATGGATGTGAGTAATGGAAATTGAGGAACTTTTAGCCGAACGCGCAAACCTCGTGGATTCGGAGTTGCCAAACCTTCTCACTGATATCAAACCGCCTGAGCTTGCCGCAGCGGTCGCCTATGCAATAGCATCAAAAGGAAAACGAATCAGGCCCGCGCTTGTCACGCTCGCATGCGAGGCTGTGGGCGGTACTGCAAAAGATGCGTGTTTTGCAGCCGCTTCCATCGAATTAATACATTCCTCGTCTCTCGTGCTTGACGATGTAATAGATAAATCCGAGAAAAGGCGCGGGCAGTTCACGATTCATACGCTGTGGGGAAACGACATGGCTCTCCTGACAGTGCAAATCCTTGCAGCCCTTTCACTTAAAATCGCGGCGCGCGACCCGAGACTCATACATGCCATAGCTGATTCATTGTTCTGTATGGGCGAGGGCGAAGCCATGGAACTTGTTGATTTTGCCAAAGATAAAAAGAGTTATCTTGAGCTTGCTTTCAGGAAAACCGGTTCGCTTTTCAGTTCAGCGGCCGAGGTAGGAGCCCTCGTTGGCGGGGGAGATAAAAAACAGATATACGACCTTACAAAGTTCGGGAACCATATCGGTCTTGCTTTCCAGATCCGCGATGATATCCTTGATTGTATTTCAAAAGAGGAAGACCTTGGCAAACCCGTGAAAAAAGACCTTTTCATGGGAAGGCCATCCATTGTACTGCTTGATGCCATCAATTCAGGCATTTCAATTGAGATGATGATGAAATGCAATAACGGGGAACTCATGCATCTTGTTGAGAATTCCATTGAATTTGCGCAGAAAACCGCAAGGGAAGAAATCGAGCTTGCGAAAAACCATATTGAAGACCTCGATGAAACCTATGCAAAAACCAAACTCAAGGAACTGGGCGATTATATAATAAGCCGAAGCAAGTAGACCCATGGAAAAGGATAATTCCGGTTCTTTTTTCAATTACCTTTCTGAAGGATGCCGTTTATGCTGCACAGGTGCAAAGATGGTGCTTTTTGTTACAGGATTGTGCGGCAAGAACTGCTTTTACTGCCCGGTTTCAAATGAAAGGCGGGGCAAGGACATAATATTTGCAAATGAAAGGCTTGTGAAAAATGATAATGACCTGATAGAAGAGGCTGTTTCAATGGACGCTCTCGGAACAGGCATAACAGGCGGCGAACCGCTTTTGCGCCTGGAACGTGTTATTCATTACATAAAACTCCTGAAAAAGAAGTTTGGGAATGCCCACCATATCCATTTATACACTGCACTTTCACCTAACATAGGAATACTTGAATCGCTTCGAAAAGCAGGTCTTGACGAGATAAGGTTCCACCCGCCGCTTGATACGTGGAAAATCATTAATCACTCTTATTACAGGGATTCCATCCTTGCAGCTCACAGGACCGGTCTTTCCACGGGAATTGAAATTCCGTCTATTGCGTCTGATTTTAGCGGAATCTTATCCTTACTTCAGGAAGTTGACGGTTTTCTTAACATAAACGAGCTTGAATTTTCAGAAACAAATGCCAGCGAGCTAAAAAAACGGGGATTCGTACTGGTTGATGACGCTTCATCCGCCGTTCTTGGAAGCAAAGAGGTGGCTGAATCAATAACCGGAAATAAGATCCGTTTTTGTTCCTCAAGTTTCAAGGATGCCGTGCAGATGCGGGAAAGATTCAAACGCATTGCAAAAAGAAATGCCCGATATTTTGATGAGATAACCGATGACGGGACTATTATTTACGGGGTTGTCAGGGGAAAATGTCTCGAAATTTTGAAAGAAGCCGGGGTCATGGAAGAGATGTATTCTGTCCTTGGTGACTCTGTTGAAACCGCTGCATGGATTGCAGAAGACCTCGCGGACGAGCTGAAAAAAGCGGGATGCAGCGTTTCAATAATCGAACGGTATCCCATGAAAAACGGAATGATAGCGGAAATGACGCCTCTTTAAAACATGGAAAGGTATAAACTCTTAAAATCAAATAATGGAAAAAAGGTGGTCTGACTGAGCCTCGAAGGAAATGAGAAAATTAAAACGCGTCTTACGAAATACCTGATGCGCGATGAAACAGGTATCAGGAAGTCTGTTTTGAAGTTATTTCTCACCGACAAGCCATATACTACCGAGAATGTTTTTGACCATCTCAAGAAAGAAGGGTTTGATGTCAATTACAGGGGAGTTTCAGCAATGGTAGGTCTCATGAATACGAGGCTTGGAATTCTTCGGATTGATGTGAAAGGCGACCATAATGTCTATTCGCTCAAGGATGAGTACAAGAATAGTTTGAAAACCACGATGGACAATTATTAATTTTTATTTAGACTAAAAAAAGAAATGCAGGCGTTGCCTGCATTGAAGTTTAACTTCCGTATCCCAGGTATTTTGGCACAAACAGGATGACGAAGTAGATTACCATCGTTACAAATCCCAATGGTACTCCAAGCCTTGCCCATTCCTTGCTTGTGATTCCAAGTTTTCCTGCCGAGATGATGTTCGGGATGTTGCCGGGTATCAGCATGCCGCCGGCGATTAACAATCCCATAAGTGCGGCATTAATCTGAAGCTGTGAAAAGCTTGGCCCGATCTCTGCTGCGGTCAAAGTTGCATTATCAAGGATAGCAGACACTGTATTTACCCAATAGAGCGCCTCGGGAGGCATATGTGCGATGTATTCAAAGATTATGGGCTTGAAGCCGTCGCCAAGGAAAACCAGCGCCATGATGAACACATACACTTTGACTGCTCTCATTATTACATCCTTCAATGTTTCCTTATAATCCTCGGCTTTCATGCCGGGGTCATTTGGATTTACTTTTCCAAGGAAGAACATTCCCACAATACCGTATGCAATTATTCCCGGGATAATGTAAATTGCAAGATGTTGTATGAGATAGGGGAAAGTAGCAAAGTACGGAGGACCTGATAGTTTAGAAATAGCTATTGTTGAAAGAGGCTCACCTAGAGGTGTGAGCGCTGCGCCAAGACCGATTGAAAAACATGCTATGACCGTAAGGTCAACCTTGGATTTTCTTGCAAGCGGGAGGGCATTGACCATCTCCACGAGTATGATGGCTGCAAGAATAGCTGAAATCACGCTTGAAAAAAGACCAAGAACTGCGATGAGTATGAAAGCCATGACCTTTAATGAAAGTTTTTCGGTCATTGTCCTTATCGCGCCATGAATAGGTTTGTGCCATTTGTAAATAATCAATCCGACAACCAATACAACCTGCACGATGCCTATGGGTATATGATAGCTGTTGGAGATGTAAACGGGGGCGACCAGTGCTTCTGTGATGATTGCCACTCTCCAGCCGGTTTCTATAACCGCTCCGGCCGCGTCAACAAGATGTGCAAAACCCGATATCGTGAGTGCGAGAATTCCACAAATGAAAAGAAATACTTCAAGATTCTGTTCAATTAGCTTAATTTTGAAAGGACCTATCAATACAATCAGGAATATAATGAAAAGCCCTATTGCTATTCCTAAGTCAAGCGCCATTGTTATTTTTTCCTCCTAAACATATTTTATTTCAAGGCCACCATAAGCCTGAATAAAACTTTTTTCATATTCCACACAGGCTCTATTATAATTTGTGGTTTTGATCAGTAAATTAAAAATGATACACGAAAAAAGGAAGGGGAGGTAATTGAAAACCTCATTGCAAGCTAAAATTAACCCCTACACTTGAGCATTTTAATTCTCAATTCTATTACAAGAAAGAATATTATTCCCAATGCCAAAAACCCAATTGGTGCAAGAAGCGTTCTTATTTGTTCGTCCATAAATCCTCCTAAACGTGAGGATAACACATTTGTCGAACAATATAAGTCTTTCTAATTTGTAATAAGCTGTCTATTTTCGTGGATAGGGTGAATAGTTTTGTTTTATTCATAACCACTGCACTATTGCAATCCATGTGCGTAAATAAGGTTTGGGTTCGGCGAATGGAAGGAGAACAATCCGTCGCTCTTTGCACGAAATTAAAGTACAATGAGTTTTATTAGCACCCTGAAGAAGATGAATTTGAACTTGAAGCTCAAAGAAATTTTGAAAGAATTCAATCTGAAAGAGCTTCAAAGATGGACGCTATTCAGTATTGTTATTGGCATAGTTTCTGGTTTTGGAGCAATACTGTTCTATCTGGGATTAAGCACTGTTTCTAATTATGTTCTTGGTGGAATTGGCGGCTACTATTTACCTGTACCGGGCGGAGAACCGTCATTATTCGGACATCCTGCAACCAATATTCGCTGGTTCCTTTTCTTATTGCCGGCAGCCGGGGGATTGCTTGCAGGCATTATCGTCTTTACTTATGCACCCGAAGCTGAAGGTGACGGCATTGATGCTGTTATTGACGCGTACAACAATAAAAGGGGTTTTATCAGGAAAAGAGTCCCGCTTATTAAAGCCATTTCATCAATGATAACTATCGGCTCAGGCGGAAGCGCTGGCAGGGAAGGACCTATAGCCCAAATAGGTGCAGGTTTTGGTTCATCACTTGCCTCGTTCCTGAAACTAAGTGACAGCGACAGGCGAATAATGTTAATTTGCGGCATTGCGGCGGGCATTGGCAGTATATTTAAAGCGCCGCTTGGCGGTGCTATCTTCGCCATAGAAGTACTTTATAAAAGCGATATGGAAACCGAAGGGCTTGTGCCGGCATTTATCTCATCCACCGTAGCCTATTCTATATTCTCATCCTTTTTTGGGTGGGGGCCTATCTTCACCACGCCAGGCTTCAATTTCACTAACCCGGCTGAACTTGCATTTTATGGGATTCTCGGGATATTATGTGCTGTAACCGCAATATTGTTCGTAATAATCTTCTACGGCTTACGTGATAAAGTATTCAAACCTCTGAATATCAAGCCTCATTTTAAACCCGCAATCGGGGGGCTTTTAGTGGGAATTATGGCGATAATTTTCCCTGAGGTTTTAGGAACCGGTTATGGCTGGACTCAGATCGCTATTAATGGCGATATTGTCAAGATGTCGATAATTCTTATGATGGTTCTTGTGCTGGCAAAAATCATCGCAACCTCGTTAACCGTCAGTTCAGGAGGCAGCGGCGGTGTGTTCGCTCCTTCCCTTGTCATCGGGGCTATGGTTGGTGGAGCTTTCGGGCAGATAATGGCTCTTGTATTTCCGACTATAATAACCCAGCCAGGGTCTTTCGCACTTGTGGGGATGGGAGCGCTACTTGCGGGTGTCTCGAAGGTGCCGATAGCAGCGATTGTTATGATTTCCGAGATGGCAGGGAACTATAATTTACTTGCTCCCATGATGGTTGCTTCGACTATTTCTTATATGCTTTCTGGCAAATGGACGATAGACGAAAAACAGGTAGAAAACCGTGCAGCATCTCTTGCTCACAGGCGTGAGATGACCGTGGATATACTTGAGAGAGCACAAGTGAAGGAAGCAATGACTATGAATATCGTCACAGTCCCCCCTTCATTGAGTGTTCAGGGTTTACTTGATTTAATTCATAAATATGGGCATACAGGGTTCCCTGTCGTGGAAGATGATAAACTTCTCGGGATAATAACATTCGAAGATGCGGAGAAGGTTTCCCCTGAGAAAAGAGATACGACTCAGGTAAGAGAGGCGATGACTAGGGAACTGATTGTGGCTGAACCTGAAGATTCGCTTGAAGATGCCCTTATGGAACTTCTCGATAAGAAAATTGGCAGGCTTCTTGTCGTGGATGGCAATAACCCTACAAAACTTGTTGGAATTTTGACTAAATTAGACATTATAAGAACTCATGCCAAATTGAGTTCCAGCAGATAGCGTCATGGAAGTCACGCTAAGAATCCCATCCCCCTCACAAAATTTTCTCTACCCGTGATAATACGTCGGCTCTTCCTTTTTCTTCTGCTGAGCCTGCTGGAAATTGATCACAGGAACAGGCATCGAAGGTGGAAGCCCGAGCGCTTTTGAAAGCATCAATGCAATCGGCGCAAGATTCGCAACCATGGTATTTGCAATCTCGTTCTGAACATCTCCAGGCGCATTCCCGGCATCCCATTTTTCCTTCAGGGCTTTCAGGTCTTCCTCGCTGTAATAATCGGTCAGCCCTTCAAACCTTATATGACCGATATTCGGGCTCAGGTAGTTGATTGCAAAAGTGTACTCCACCCTCAGCACCGATTTTTCACCAAGAGGCGTGTGCTGTACCACAACCGAGGGGTTTTTAAGATTCACGTCATAATTGATATTGATGTTCTTGTATTTCCGCACATCCTCGGTCGCGGTATATGCCTTGGATTCTACATTGGTAAGCTGGAAGTTTATTATCATGAATTATCTGGCTGATTAATAGGCACCGGAGATATTAAAACCATTCCATAATTCATAATTCACAATAGCGCATCAATCTCTTTAAAATCCACGCGCGCGGTCGAATCAAGAGACAGCGGCGTTACGGAGATATGCCCTTTTTTCATAACAGCCCTGACATCCGTCCCCTCCTCCGCATCCCTTATCAAATCCCCGTTTATCCAGTAGTACGGCCTGCCCCTCGGGTCATGGCGCTCTTCCACGCCTGTTATGAATATCTTCTTTGCAAGCCTTGTAACATCTATCTCTGTATCCATGGTCGCATGCGTCGGTATATTGACATTGAGCAAATCCACACCATCAGGAAGCCCTCTCTCCATAACGTTCCTGGCTATCCTGTTCACGATTTTAATACCGACCTCAAAGTCATAGATATATGCGCGGTGGTCGTCGAACTTGTCCCCTTCGTCCAGTACCTGTATGGATGCGGCAATCGCGGGAATGCCATAACTTGCAGCCTCAAGCGCAGCCCCGATAGTACCGCTAGTTGTTACAGTATCTGTACTGATATTCTCGCCTACATTGAAACCTGAAAGCACAAGGTCAGGCGTCTCTTTCATTATCGAGAATAATCCAAGGATGACAGAATCAGTAGGAGTTCCTGCCACTGCATAAGCCTTGAAACCGTTTACGCTTGCTAACGATATGCGAAGCGGCTCGAATATGGATATACCGCGTCCAACTCCGCTTTTTTGCGTGGACGGCGCAACCACGGTAACTTCTCCGAGGTCTCTCACGCTATCATACGCAGCTTTAAGGCCTGTTGAATATACGCCGTCATCGTTGGTTATAAGAATTCTTTTCATTGATAGCAGAATAGGCTTTGAATAAAATAAATCTGTGGTTCTATGACGCTTTGCAACGCGATGTACCCCAGAAATCTATATGAATGATGGAGTTATTGTATGTAACCCAAAATGGAGAATAATTATGGGAAATATTAGACCCGGATACATCAAATCATTAGGACACCAGTTACTTGAAGAGCATAGTGATATTTTCACAACTGACTTTAACCAGAACAAAGAGTACGTTACTAAATATACCACCATAGAGGCCAAGGGAATAAGGAACCGCGTTGCGGGATATATTGTGCGCCAGTTAAGAGTAAAAGCAATCAGAAAGAGATAAAATTATGTTCAAAGGTGTTCTGCCTGCCCTTATTACTCCTTTCACAAAGGATAATAAGATAGATAAACAGGGCTTTGTGCAGAATATCGGATTTTTAATTGAAAACGGCGTTTCAGGCATCGTTCCATGCGGGACGACCGGGGAATCGGCGACCCTTTCTATCAAGGAACACGAACAGGTCATTGAAATTGCTGTTGGGTGTTCGACTGTACCCGTCGTAGCCGGCACGGGCTCGAATAACACGACAGAAGCAATAGAGCTTACAAGATTCGCAAAAGATGCAGGAGCGGATGCGGCTCTTTTAATAACTCCTTATTATAACAAACCCAATGACCGCGGGATGCTCGCTCATTTCAAGAAGATTGCAAACGAGGTCGATATACCCATGATAGTGTATAACGTCCCTTCGCGCACTGGTATCAATCTCAAGCCTGAAATCGTTGCTGAGCTTGCAAAAGAGAGCAATATAATCGGGATAAAAGAAGCAAGCGGCAATCTTGACCAGGTTACACGTATTATCGAGATGACACAGGATGAGGATTTTGTGGTCCTGTCAGGCGATGACGGCCTGACTCTTCCCATAATGGCGCTGGGCGGCGAGGGTGTAATTTCAGTTGTCGCCAATGTCGCCCCCAAACTCACAGTTTCCATGGTCGAAGCGTTCCAGAGAGGAGATATGGATGAAGCACGAAGACTGCATCTGGCGCTGGCTCCTCTTATTCGCGCGGTATTCCTGGAAACCAATCCTATCCCGGTCAAAAAGGCTGTCGAGCTTATCGGACTCCCGGCCGGGCATCTCCGGCTTCCGCTTGCCCCAATAAGCGAAGATAACGAAAGAAAGCTAAAAGCCGCACTGGATAATCTCCATTTGATAAAGAAGTGAATTTTTTATGATAAAAATAGCTGTCACAGGAGCCTGCGGGAGAATGGGCGGGCTTATTATCGAAAACATCCTGAAATCAAAGGACTTAAAACTCGTTTGCGCCCTGGATGTAACCAATATTGGAAAAGACATCGGCGAAGTGATGAGGACAGGCAAACTGAATGTCCAGGTCGAGGATGCAAATAAAATCGATGCAGCCCTTGAAAGGTCAAAACCGGATGTGCTTATTGATTTTACAATTGCTAATGCAGCCGTGAAGAACGTAATTGCAAGCGCGAATAAGAAGGTCAATCTCGTTGTCGGGACGACGGGTTTCACCCCTGAACAGAAAACGCTCATGGAAAAAGCAATCAAAGAAAATGGCGTTGCGGCGGTTATTTCACCCAACTTCTCAATTGGTGTAAATGTCTTCTGGGGTCTTCTTGCAGAGGCTGCAAAGAACCTTTCGGATTATGATATCGAAATAATAGAAGCCCACCATAACCAGAAAAAAGATGCGCCAAGCGGTACAGCGGTGAAGGCGGCGGAAGTTATTTCAAAGACGCTCGGAGGGAAAGAGCTTGTTTACGGGAGACATGGTCTTTCACCCCGGAAGCAGGAAATCGGGATACATGCAGTACGCGGGGGCGATATCGTCGGCGACCATACGGTATTATTCGCAGGTGATGGCGAGCGCATCGAAATCAAGCACCAGGCGCACAGCAGGCAGGCTTTCGCAAAAGGGGCTGTGAGAGCAGCTGTCTGGATTTGTTCTGCAAAGCCAGGCGTTTATGAGATGGCTGATGTGCTGAGCATTCACCAAAAGGATTAAATGCCTTAGGGCTCAAGCTTAATAAAGGGAAAGCATGGATGTATTCGAAGCAATCAGAAACAGAACCGTAGTCCGCCAGTTCAAGCCTGATATCATACCTGACGATATTCTTTTGAAGATACTGGAAGCTGCAAGATGGGCGCCCAGTCCGTTCAATACACAGCCCTGGGAATTCATAATAATCAAGGATAAAGAAACCTTGAAATCCATTGCCGGATATGCCAGGTATTCCGGTTACCTTGAGCATGCGCCAATGGCAGTTGCTGTTGTTGTGCCCCATTTAGACGGGAAATTTTCATGGATTAACAGTTTAGGCGAACCCAGGTACGCCGCGGCAATGGCTGTGCAGAATATGATGCTTGCGGCATGGGAACTGGGAATCGGTATGTGCTGGGTGAGCATAGAAAGGGAGAAAGCAAATGAAATCCTGAAAGTGCCCAAGACGCATTTTCTCTTGACGGTCATCCCGGTCGGATATCCTGAAACGACGCCGCCCAAACACGATGAAAGTTTCAGGAAAAAACTTAAAGACATGATATTTTACGAAAAGCATGGTAGAAAAAGTGACTAAAGATGGACGAAGAAAAAGAAAAGATCAAACCAGACAAATTTCTTGATTGCGTGGGTCTCTACTGCCCGATTCCGATATTTAACACCACACAGGAAATGGAGACTATAGAAGTCGGCCAGGTTCTGGAGATGGTCACCGATGACCCGGCAGCAGTCCAGGATATTCCCCGCTGGGCCAAGAGGGCGGGACACCAGTTCATAAAACTGTTCAAGGAAGGCGACCATTATCATTTCCTGATCAGGAAAGGAAACGGATGATACTGCAAACAATCGTCTAAAGGTATCGTTTCAACTGGTAAAAAGCAAATACTGCCAAAAGGATGAACAGTATGAGGTAGGGGAACTCAATTATTATGTCGTATAACGATTCCCAGCTATCTTTGAAAACAAAGCCGATATACGCGTAAATTGAAACGTACAGGAACTCACCTGATGCTGAATAAGCAAGAAATTTCCTAAACGAGTATTTGCTGAATCCTGAGATGTAGTTTAAAGGTGCGCCGAATCCAAGCAATACAAAACGGCCCAGGAATAGGCCCCACACTCCATATTTATTAAACAAATTTTTTCCGGATTCATATTTTTTCTCGAATTTTTCGTTCTTTTGCAATTTTTCAGTTAAAATCTTCTCAAAATATGATGCAGTAGAATAGGTCGCAATATCTCCCAAGACCAATCCGAAAAATATCAGGGTTACTATGAAAAAATAATCATCAATCGTACCCGACAACGAACCGGCTGCTATGATGATAAATGTTGCCCCAAGCGGGATGCCAAATGGTGCCAGAAGAGCTATGATAAAAAAGAAAACAGGCAGATTCGAGTATAAATCCATATTTATGTTCCATTTTTTCCTGCTATATTGTTCAATTTCGCAACAACCTGTGTGCAATTGAGGTTGTTTTCCTGGCAGAGTTTACTGAGGTGTTTCCTGTCATTTGTAAATGATTCCTTAATCCCGAGCTCATTATAGACGAGCTCTTTCGGGATGCCGGTTCTATTTACTATGAGGTTGACGCTCATCCAATCCTGGATTGTTTTGTTGCCACTTTTCAGGAATTCCCTGTGCTCTTTCCATGTTTCATATCTATTAATGGTCCTGACAGCGAACAAGATGGATAAAACAACTAATATAATAAGCAACAAAGACCAGAATATCAACTTTTTCTTTTCTCTCATCAATCAATGTTGGGCATTAAAGTAGAAATACATTATTCTGATAACGCAATCCCTATATGCCATCCGGTTGATTAACTCCCATCATGCAAGTAAACGCCGACCTTCACATCCACTCAAAATACAGCATGGCGACTTCCCCGAAAATGGACCTGCCCACCCTTGCAGAAGAATCAAGGAAAAAAGGCATCCAGCTCGTCGCCACTGGCGACTGCCTGCACCCTGGGTGGCTTGCCGAAATAAAGAAGCTAAAGGAAGAAAACGGCGTTTTCAAACTGAACGATACAAGGTTCATATTGACAACCGAGGTCGAGGATATAAACCAGGTGCACCACCTCCTGATTATCCCTTCAATATCAAAAGCGCAGGAACTGTATGAGTTCATGAAACCCGTCTCAAAGGATCTCGATTCCAACGGCAGGCCAAATGTGAGGCTTAACGGCATTGAGATTGCACAGGCCGCCCATGATGCCGGTGCGCTAATCGGGCCCGCGCATGCCTTCACGCCCTGGACAGCCATGTATGCATATCATAATTCGCTCAAGGATTGCTACGGGGACATGGCAGACAAAATTTATTTTCTGGAACTTGGCCTGAGCGCGGATACATCATATGCGGATAGGATTTCCGAGCTCCATTGCCTCACCTTTCTTACAAATTCGGATGCCCATTCCCCTTATGTGAATAAACTTGCCCGGGAGTTCACACGCTTCGAGATGGAAAACCTAAGTTTTGATGAATTAAAAATGGCTATAATCCGGGAAAAGGGGCGAAAACCTGTTCTCAATGTCGGCATACCTCCGGAAGAAGGAAAATATAACGAGAGCGCCTGCATCCGGTGTTACAGACATTATACCCTGCGCGAAAGCATTATTAAAAGCTGGACGTGCTCGTGCGGAGGGACAATTAAAAAAGGCGTGAAAGACAGGGTCAATGAACTGGCTGCATACGATAAGCCGATGCATCCTCCCCACAGGCCCCCGTACCTTCATTTAATACCTTTATCCGAGATAATCGCAATGGCGCTGGGGGTTACAGGCACTAATACGAAGGGCGTGCAGGGCATCTGGAACACGCTTATAGGGCGATACGGCAATGAAGTCTCGGTGCTCGTTGATGCCGACATCAAAAATTCCGGAGTGGACGAACGCGTTATAAATGCAATATGCGCTTTCAGGGAAGGGAAAGTGAAGGTTCATCCCGGCGGCGGCGGGCAGTACGGGCGGGTTGAGTTATCCGCGCAGTCGGTGAATAAAAATAATTGCGAACCGCAGAAATCATTGTTTGATTTCTAATACGAATGCGATACCCAGTAACTATTTAGTAAGTCTATATAATATATAAATACACAAAGAGAATAGCCAATGAGTTATAAACCTAAACCAATTGATACATCGAAAGTTGAACTCAGCAAAGATATTATTGAGTTGACAGACATACTGGCAAAAAATGCCCATGATATCTGGGCATTTCAGCGGATGAAAGAAGGATGGAGATATGGGTCAAAGCGGGATGATGTAAAAAAGGAGAATCCTTGCCTCGTTCCTTATGAAGATATGCCAGAGTCAGAGAAGGATTTAGATCGAAAAGCTGCAATGGATACACTGAAGGCTGTAATGGCACTGGGCTACACAATAGAGAATAGAGAAAAATTAGTTAAATATCTTAAGAAGTAGTACGATATTGTTAAGGTCACAACTGATGAAGCCCCAAGACTATGATATGCGGGATAACGACGATGATATTAAAGGCTACATTCTCATAAAAGACTCACTCATATTTATTCATGAAAATCTTTGGGGAATATATGATCGTTTTGATAAAGAAGCTCTGCGCTTGCAAAAGTCTCATCGTAGGCTAGCTTTCTTAGCCACAGTATGTGGAACTATTGCAGTGTTGTTCGCCATTGTACAGCTCTCAGGTATTGCTCATACACATTGGCCTGCGTGGGTAGAAATCTTGGCTACAGTTCTTGCTTTTTTGTCTGTATGTTCTGGTCTTGCTTGGTATAGGCAGAAAAACTGGTTTCTGAGCCGTTATAAGGCTGAATCGTTGCGATCTCTGAAGTTTCGTTCTCTCGTTTGTCCATGTTTATGGTGCAAACCTGATGACAAGTTGAAAGAGATAAACGATTATTGGGAGAACCAAATCCGCAAGATTACGAATGAAATCAAAGAGCTGACACTGGAATCAATTAACAAGTATGCCAAAAAAGAAGAAATAATCCACTACAATGATCGAATTTGCAAAGTGGTGAATAATATCAAAACGGCACCACAAAAAACAGTCCTCAAATCTGAAGAAGAAAAGTTTCAGGATCCACTTGAACTATTTACATGTTTATTCAGTGAAAACAAGATCCGCACATTGGTTGTTTATTATAGAGATAAACGCCTCAATGTTCAAATAGATTACTTTAACAAACAAGCGGAACTTTACGAAAAACTTGATAAACCAATTAGAGACCTTCCGCTCATTTTCTTTTTGGGCAGTGTTCTTGCTGTTTTTATACACTTCATCGTCGATATTTTTTTCACTTCTACCATAAGTTTATATTTTCTCTTTCTTGCTGCATCCTTACCTGTATTAAGCACTGGGATTCGAACCTACAGGTCAACCCATGAGTTCGCTCGTAGTGCAGCCCTATATAGAGCAAAACAAACTGCGCTTGAACGCACAAAAAGAAGGTTGAAAGAAGAAATGAGAAGAGAAAATATCGATGGAAAAGAAATATTGAGTCTCTTATGGCGTTGTGAAGATTTCCTCGAAGCCGAACATCATGAATGGTTACGTCTAATGCTTGAAGCTGAATGGTTTACGTAATAATATTTTTAAAGACAAGTGCATAATAAGATACTAATATAGTACACCAGTATTATGGAAATTAGATTGAACCTACCAGTAGATATTGAAAAGCATAAAATCTTATATGAAACTGATAGCGTTAGGTTAATCATAAACTTCAAAAATATTATCTAAGGTGAGAATAATGGAATCAATAGACTATGCCGATTTTAAAAAATTAGAAATGCGTGTTGGAAGAATTAGATCTGTCGAAAGAGTTCCTCGTACGGAGAAGCTTTACAAAATTATCGTTGATATAGGGCATAAAAATATACAAATTGTATCTAGTCTAGTCGAATATTATTCAACTGAAGAACTTCAAGATAAAAAAATCATAGTTTTGACAAACCTGAAACCTACAAGATTCTCAGGAGAGCTTTCTGAGGGCATGTTATTGTGTGCAGATAATGAGAACGAAGGGATATGCGTCCTTTTATCCCCAGAAAAAGATGTTCCTGAGGGTACACCAATAACATAAAAATTCAACTATTTTTATTGACGGGAATTTGGGAATTTTGAGGGAAAAGATTTAAATAGTACGCTGAAAATATTAGTTCGTGATTGTTCGAAGTGATGTAATGGTATTTTTTCTGAACGTGGGATATGTCTTTTTTAATGAAGGTGGTAAATTATTAAGAATAAATTATTAGAACTGTGTGAATTATATCAGACATTGCCTGATCACGAAGCTACTTCACTTTTAATGGACAACATTGCAGAAGCTTATGCCAAACGTTTTGGCGTGAAAATGTTTGAAATTGTTTGGAAAATGGAAGACAAAGTCCATGGCTGCCTTTGTTGGACTCCAATAGGTCAATATCCGCAAGATGAAAACAGTGAGTATCCTATAAGACACGGCAAATATCCTTCAATACACATTGGTTTATTTAATCGTTGCCAGAACGAAAAAATCCCTATTTATGTGAAAAACCTCAAAAAATTATATAAGGGTGAAATAACTGAAGTTAGGAATGAATTTTTTCCTGAAAGAATGATTAAAAAAGAAGAATATTATCAAGGTAATCCCGATACGGATGAAGAATTAATTATACCGATGATTATAAAGGGTGCAGTTTTAGGCCTGATAAATTTGGAATGTGATCGAGAGATTAAGTTGCCTAAAATTATTAGAAAAGAATTGGAGGCTATATCTTCCCCTTTAGCAAAGATTATTGAAAAATCTGAATTAGACAAAGAAAGAAGGGAGGTTTTGAAAAAGAAAATTGCTAAACTAAAATTTGATGACATTCAACCTCTAAAGGAGAAACCTTTAGGTATTTATTTGCGTCCATTTGACTCGGAATTTATTCATGTTGAAAACAAAATAAAAGAATTATTGAAAGAATATCAAGTGGATTTTAATGTTGTAGAGTCAACTACTTCTGAGACCCTAATAGATGAAGGAATAATAAATCAAATAAAAACATGTGATTTTGCTATTGCGGAAATAACTGGAATGAACCCGAATGTGTTAGTAGAAATAGGATTATTGATAGGTTGTGGTAAACATTTTTCGTTAATTCAAAATGAAATTGATAAGAATAAGGAAAGACCTTTTGATCTCGATCATCGTGAAATTCATGTATACCATGTGAATAAAGAGGAAACCGGAGAAGTTACTGAGATAAATTTTAAGAAGAAATTTGTTAAATCATTAGACGACTTGATAAATAAATCCCGATGAAAATGATATTAGCAACTTGACATCTATTGGAAAAATTAAATTTATGAATACAGAGAGAAAATTGAGAATATGCAAAAATATTTCCAAGAAGAATTGATAAAGCACAATAATCCATTACAAAGAGTGAGATATGGGAAATATTTTCAACTTGAGGCTCCTCCAACCTTAATAGGATATAACTATTCATCAAAAAGAGCAAATTATGCAAGAAATTCTGGGCAACTACTAACAATAAGAATCGAAACGAGTAAAATATGCGATTTAAATTGTATTTATTGTTATACAGATGCAGGCAAAATATCTCCAAATGAATTAAGCTTAGATGAAACTCTTAATGTTGTAGATCAAGCATTCGAGCTTGGGGTAGAATCTATAGTTATTATCGGCGCTGGTGAACCTACTCAGTCTCCATTTTTTTTTGAAATTATAGAATATATATATAGTAAAAAAATAACACCAGTTGTTTTTACAAATGGCACTCAAATCACAAAGGATATTGCCATATTTTTATACAAAAAAAATTGTTCGATCATCATTAAACTTGACTCATTAATTCCGCAAATTCAAGATTTTCTTGCAAATGAACAAGGTACTTTTAAAAAAATCCAAGAGGGGCTAAGAAATTTGATACAAGCTGGTTTCACAAAAGTTGACGATACAAAAAAACTCAGACTTGGCATCTCCTTTGTTACTACTAAAAAAAATATCGACGGTATTATTAATATCTGGAAATTTTGTAGAAATAACAATATCTATCCTAATCAAGAAATCTTAACACCAGATGGTAGAGGAAGGAATATTTGTGAACTTATTCCATCAACTGGGGAGTTAAAAAAATTAAAATTGAAATTATTAGAAATAGATAGATTCGAATATGGATATGATTGGTTACCATATACACCTTTGACGGGTTGTGGTTGTTTGCAATTTTTGTATAGTTTATGTATAGATATAGAAGGATACGTAATGCCTTGTGCAGGTGTAAAAATCAGAAAAGAAAACATAAGAGATAAATTATTGAAAGAAATTTTAAATACAGAACTTTTTCAGTTTTTTAGACATATCGATAAAAACCTCAAAGGGAAATGTAGTAATTGCGAATATATAAGTGAATGCATAGGATGTAGAGGAAGTGCATATACAATGGGTATAAACCAGAATAAAGATCCCATTGAAGCTTTGTGCGATGAAGATCCATTTTGTTTTAAGGAGTGTTAAGATAAATAGATACATATCGAAACACAAATTCCATTCGTATCAGTATTAATATTTTATTTTTTATAAAAACTTTGACAATTAATTTATTTCAACTAAAATCTTTAATTATTATTGCTCTTGCAGGCCCACCATCGCCGTTTTTAATCTTAAGGGGAAGGCATATGAAAAAATAGCAACCTGCTGGAATCTTCCCAAACCTCAACCCCTCGACTATGATTATCCCTTTTTTAAGAAGTATTCTGTGTGATTTAAGGGTTTCTGGAGGATCTACTGATAAAGAATCGATTCCGAATGCGCTGGGATTCATTCGTGCAATATACTGAGCAGCATCCTCTGTGAGATATGATTCCAGATTCTTGGTTTTCAAGAGAATTATATCTGCTGTAGGCTTCAGATTCTTCAATGAGTCGACTGTTATTTCTTTGCAATTAATAACATCATAAAGTTCTGCCCAGCCTATAAGAGCCTTCAAATCGACCCTATCAGCTCCGGGTTTATCCTCAAAAAGATGGAGAGGTGGATCGATATGTGTCCCTGTGTGTGTACTTATTGAAAGAAGTGATACATTGGAGCCATCTTCACTATTTGATATTTGTGTGATGGTGGGCTTTGGATCACCTGGGTAAACTTCAGTTGCTTCTGAGATTAATGCAGAAATATCAAGTATCTTAGGGTCATTTTTTGATCGTTTCATATGCAACTATCCCATTTCTAAATACAAATACAATATAATATCTTATTGCCTGAAAAGACTCACTCAAGAAGTCTTTCTAGTACCTATATCTATTGTTTAAATTTTATATAAATAAACATTTTTAACTTAAATTTGGCGCATTTCAATCCTATAGTTATCCGATGACGATATAGAACAAATATTCAATAAAGTAAAATCGTTAACTTAGAGATTGCTACCTCGGCACGTGTATGTTTTAATATAGTTTGTTGGCTATCACCTTAAATTAACAGTATCAAGCATCGTAACATTTATCATTGTGTATAGATAATATATGTTGGGTATTATGAAAGTATCATCTATATTATTTTATCTGGCATTGTTATCATTATTTTCAGTTCCTGTATCGGCTGACGTGACTATCCAGAGTTCTTCTGTTATCCAGACCAATGAAACATTAATATTGAGCCTTGATTGGAGTCCTGATGGGAATTCCCTGGCCTATATTGCTTACGATGATTCCAGGAGACAACAGATTTTCACGATAAACGTTGACGGAAGCGGGAAAAAACAGGTCACTAACACTACTAATAAAAAATGGGGCGTGGCATGGTTTGATGAAGATATTTCATATATCTCTTATGACACCGACGGGTTGGAAAAGATTTTTCTTGTAAAACCGGATGGCTCCGGTTTGAGAAAGCTCCTCGATGATGGGACCCGCCAGGGAAGGGCGCCAGAGGACAAGCCGCCTGCCCTTGGCAGCGCTTCATATAACCCGAAAACGAAAACAGTATTATATACATCTTTTGATGCGGCACAAAATGAAAAGATATTCGAGGTAAATCTTGACGGGACCGGGAAAAAGCAGGTAATAAATGATTCATTACGCCAGTGGAACCCGGAATGGAGCCCGGATTGGAACTCCCTTGTTTATGTTTCGTATGACAGCAAATATATCGAACAGCTCTTCACAGCCAATGAAGATGGCAGCGGCAAAAAGCAGATTACATTCGATGCTATAAAAAAATCCGACCCGGACTGGGGTCAGGGCGGTATTGTGTATGTTTCTTATGAAACCGCAGCATCGAGCGGTCAGCAAATATTTTTCATTAACCCGGATGGTTCAGGGGAAAAACTTCTTTTTAAGAATGGTTTCAGGGAGCTAAATCCAATGTGGAGCAGGGATGGGACTAAAATCGTTTTTACGGCAATTGATCCACAGGGAAATCAAACCTTCATGGTATTGAACCTGCAAAACCCTGCGGCGACTACATCATCGCCAACTCCTACACCAACAGCCACGAGCTTCACACCGACACCTATTCAAACCTCAACGCCGACAGGGACACCGGAAATTAAGGAAACCCCGGTAAAAAGCACAATAAATAATGTTGTATCTTCAATGCTTTTGGTGCTGGGTTTAATAGTCGTGGTAATGCTGGTAATCCTTTTTATCTCAAATTTAATGAATAAAAAGAAATAATCAGTCCACTTTTAAAGGCATCAATCCCTTCTTTTTGATCCACCAGTAAGCAGCCCATGTCGCAAATATTGTGGAAAAAATAAGGAGCAGGGAATACCATGTTTTATCCTGAGGCCCCATACTGAAGGCAGGATTGCTAAAAACCGTAGCAAGAGTGTTTGGTACCAACACGGCAGTTCCGAGTATGGTAAGCCATGTCATGACAAGGGCAAGCCTGTTATTTAAAATCTGGAGCTGGTTGTTATAAATGCTCTGCAGCACCTCAAGACCCGAAGCCAGAACATCCGACATGTGCTCGCTGAGTGCAATGTGCCTGTTGACGTCATCAGAGAGTATGCCCACACGGGCAAGTAATTTAGGGCTGTCGCTTATCAGTTCGGCATCTCCATGCCTCAGTGAATTTACTACATCAAGGGTAGCCCACAGCGTATCCATATAGGTTATCAGGGCATGTTTCATGTTATAAATTTCAGGACCGATCAGTCCCCTGGGAGTCGCCGTATCGGTCAGAATCTGGCTTAAATCGTCCCCCTGCGCTTCTATCTCGCGCAGATGATCAAAATTCCTGTTAATATTCTCATCTATTATTCTTGTCAGGATGATTGTTAATTTGTCCTCGTTTATCAGGGTAGGTTTGATTTTTCTCATGAAGGCGTCTGCATATCTGGATAGTCCTATCAAACGGTTGACATTCTCTTCATGTATGGTCAGGATCAGGTCTTTTCTTATCAAAATCAATATCGGGCTGATGATAACATCAAATTTCTTCACATTTACTGCAGGAAGCATCAGTCCCATTTCAGTGTCCCTGTCTTCATATGCCGAATGATAACCTGATAAAAGAGTGGGTACAAGGGTGGAACTGAAGCCAAGAGACATTGCGATTATATCTGCGTCTTTCTTTATGTCTTTTACAGGGAAATTTAACCAGGCTACTGATGAATCTTTAAGGAACTGTAAAAAATCATGCGGGTTATCACCTGTTAATTTTAATGGCTTTCCTCCGGATACCGGAAGTGCGGCACAGAAAGCGCAATTACCATTGGATTTGGGCGGAGGAACTATAGTCTCCTCTTTTTTTTCTTCTGGTAAGTATACCTGTTTTTCTTCGCTCATATCGTTTCCTTAAATTACTGATTGCAAACCAGGGAAAGTTTTTCTTTTGCTTTATTAATCTTGTTATTAATAAGTTTAATATCGTTTTCGCTTCCGGCAAGTTTTTTCTTGATTACGGTTATCTGCCGCTTTATCTCTTTAGGAGCAGGTCCTCCTGAGACTGTACGTTTTCTTATGTTCACCAGAGGGTCAAGGGCTTCTGTAACGATTTTTTCAGAAAGTCCCATGTCGCTTAATTTTCCTCCAAGGATCTTTAATGAAATTCCATCCAGCAGTGGAAGAGTGGGGTTTTTTCCTGTTTTTGCAATAGAGCCCACGATATGGTGCGCAGTCCGAAAAGGGATGCCTGTTGCCCTGACAATAGTATCTGCAAGCTCTGTTGCAGTCATGAATCCTGTATTTGACGCAAGCTTCATCTTTTCCTTGTTGATTTTCATTGTGCTGGCCATGCCCTCTGCCATACGCGTAGAAGCCCGAACTGTATCGGCGGCGCGCCAGAGGTGAGGTGTTGCCTCCTGGAGGTCGCGGTTGTAGCTGTATGGAAGCGCCTTGCAGATAGTTAAAACAGACATGAGGGCGCCGTGAACTGTCCCGGTCTTTGCGCGCAGAAGTTCCGCGATATCGGGATTCTTCTTTTGCGGCATTATGGACGATGTGGATGAATACCTGTCATCAAGCTCGATAAAACCGAATTCGGATGAACTCCAGAGGACAAATTCTTCAGCCATGCGGCTTAAGTCTGTCATCAAATTGGAAAAAGAGCTTAAGCTTTCTATCATAAAATCGCGCGTACTTACGGCATCCATAGAATTCGAAAGTGCAGAGTCAAACCCGAGGAGTTCAGTTGTCCTCTCCCTGTTTATGGGAAAGCCTGTTGAAGCGAATGCCGCAGCTCCGAGAGGGTTCAGGTTCGTGTGAACAAAAGCCATGTTTATCCTTTCACTATCGCGCAGCAGGGCATTTGCATGTGCCAGCAGGTGATGGGCAAGCGTGGTCGGCTGGGCGTGCTGGGTATGGGTATATCCGGGCATAATGGTTTCAGGATTTTCTTCTGCTGTTTTGACAAGCGTTGCTACAAGGGCATGAACTTCCTCTAAAAGCGACACGAGTTCCGTGCGCAGCGCGATGCGTATGCATGTTGCAACCTCGTCATTGCGCGATCGTCCCGAATGCATGCGTCCTCCCGTATCCTCGCCAATAAGTTCAATAAGCCGGGCCTCAAGAGCTATGTGGACATCCTCATACGAGGTATCAAGAGCGGAAATTCCCTCTTTTTGAATCTTTTCAAGACCTGAGAGGATGGTTGAGCTTTCCTTTATGATGCCCTGCTCCTTTAGCATAACAACATGGGCTTTATCCACTTCAATATCAGCATCGAATATCCGTTTGTCCGCTTCCATGGATGATGTGAAACGCATTATGTCTTCATCCTGTTTGACCTGGAGACGACCCCGCCTTAGTATATTCATAAAGCGAAACCTCGCTTTATGCGGTATAGGGGTATGCTTTGCATACCCCTTCTTTTGATAAAACTTTCATAAAGTTTTTTCATAAAATCTCTTTAATTCATGTCAATAGGTATAAATATAGACTACTGACGCAATCTGTGGGCAGGTTCAATCGAAAGAAGCATAAGTAGAACAGAGCCGTTTACATCCAATTCGATGCAGCCTGAAGTTGAGGTTAAATCCGGCATAAATTAGGGTATAATATTGGAAAATTGCTTTATGTTATCTGGTTTAATTTAAGGTTAGAGGAACCAACGTAACCACCACCACTATCCGTCAATCTTTTTTTTGGTTCCTCACACAATTCGCATAAAAACAATCGCCAGAGATGATAATCACAAAAAACATTGTAAAAAGAATGACGAGCGGGTTGGGGAGTGGGGGTTAGTAAAAAAATGTTCCCGCTCGTCGAACCATTATCATAAGCATAATGATATATATACTTATCCTTGGTTTAGTGGGAAATGGGGCTGGTGAGATTTGAACTCACGATCGACGGGTCTCTCCGAAAACGCCAGGTTTTTGGCGATTTAATCTTTGAGCAGCACGTTCAGTGCTCCAACGGTTCCTCACAGCTTACCGCGTCCGGTTTGCTCGGCAGACCCGTTGCTCATCATCACACCCCGGATTCCGGGGTTTTCCGCTGGAGCCCGTCGCCATGCCGGACTAGGCCACAGCCCCTGATAGTATCGCCTACTTTTATCCGATTGCTATTAAACCTATCTAATCATTATGGATTAATTGCATGATCCAAGGAATCGATATTTCTGCAATGCGCGGACTGGACTGGTTAAAAAAACAAAAACCCATTGCAGTAAAAGACATCTCCCGCTCCATCCAGGCGTTGTCTTTGTGGAATGAACCAGTATCAGGGTTGATTGAGTTATTGCTGCCTATGAAAAAAGAGGGATTCTGGGAAACCGATAAGCCTATCCTTGATACGGCAAGAGCGTGCAGCGCACTTGCGGGATGCAGGCTTATACAATCCGATTCGCTCAAATGGATTCTTAACCAGCAAAAAAACGATAACTGGAGCGAAAATGAGATTGATACCGCTTACGCACTGATTGCGCTTGGTGATAGCGGCATCAAAAACGAGCCCGGATGTGAGTGGCTGGTTCGCGATTACGGGGAAAAGTGGGAACATGCGGGAACGACATCGCTTATTATCACGGCGCTTTTGAAACAGGATGGGAACGAATACAGGTTTTTCATAAATGACAGGGCTGGCTGGCTCCTTTCAAAGCGGTTATTCGGAGGATGGACGCATATCGCCACAAGCAACCTTGCGATTCAGGCATTGCTCCTTGCAGGGGAAAGGGATATTGAAAAGGAAATAGGACCATCAGTAAAATGGCTCCTGGAAAAGCAGGTCAGGGATAACTGGGGGAACATTACAGCAAGCGCGCTCTCATTGATTTCATTGAGGATGTATCTGGATAAACTTAATAGTGCTTCGGATAAATGAGGGGGCATTATGAGCAAAAAAGCAGCAGTCATAAAAGGCGATGGCGTCGGTCCTGAGCTTGTGAACAGTATGCTCCGGGTAGTTGAGGCGGCAGGTACAAAGGTTGAGTTCATAACATGCGAAGCAGGGGAAGGGTGGTGGAAAGAACACGGCGGCGATTCGCTAATTCCTCCTGAAACATGGGACATCCTGGGCAAAACCGATGCAGGTTTTAAAGGCCCGACCACGACACCGGGAGGCGCCGGTTCCCCGAGGAGCGTGGCAGTGTCAATCCGCCAGAAGTTCAACCTTTATGCCAACGTGAGACCGATAAAATCCTTCCCGAACACGCAGAAACCTCTTGGAGATGTTGATTTCGTGTGCGTGAGAGAAGGCACCGAAGGGCTGTATTTCGGCAAGGAAGTCCAGCTTACCGATGATGTTTTTATAGCCATAAGAAAAATCACGCGCCCGGCATGCAGGAATGTGGCACGTTATGCATTTGAAGAGGCTGTGCGCCGCGATTGGAAAGCAGTGGTGGCAATCCATAAGAGCAATATCCTGAAGCAAACGGACGGGGCTTTTCTTGAAGAAGCAGAGAAAGTTAAAGAGAGCTATCCGGATATCGAAATGGAAGAATACCACATTGATAATATCGCACAGCAGTTAATAAAAAATCCGCAAATTTTCAACCAAAAAATCCTCCTATCCACGAATCTTTTCATGGATATCCTGAGCGAGGAATGTTCAGCCCTGGTGGGCAGCATCGGGCTAATTTATTCTGCGAATATCGGTGATAATTATGCAATGTTCGAACCTGCACATGGCTCGGCGCCAAAGTATGCAGGGCTGGATAAGGTAAATCCTGTTGCCACCGTCCTTGCAGGTGCGTGGCTTCTTGATTATCTGGGAGAGAACGAGAATTCAAAAGCAATCTTTGAAGCTGCCGAAAAAGTGATAGCTGAAGGGAAATCTCTGACCTATGACCTTGGGGGCAGCGCAAAATCAAGTGAAATGGTGGATGAGATAATCAAAAAGATAGCTTAACCGGAACTACTTTTTCTTATTTCTCTTTTTCACTTCACAAGCGGCGCACCAAAGGTGAAATCCTCAAGCTCGACAACTTTTTTCCACAATTCCCTGCATTCGCAGTCAAGTTTGTCAAAAACATCCGCATCCTGGGACAGCGAGAAGTTCCGTATCGCCTCTGCCACGTCCTTATCACATTTGCCGCAATTGTGGGGGCCGCGAGCCGAACCTGCGCCAACGGGGTCTGACATCAGGATTGTATCGGGATTCGAATCCTTCCCCTTTTTCAGGACTTCCACTGCGCTCCACAGCCACGGAGGGCGATAATCTCCGCGCTCAAACATCTCATCCACAAGCGTGCCTTTCTGGACATTGCACAGGTTGACAGAAATTGTTCCGGCATATGGCGCTGCGTCGTTGATGGATTGTATCATGTCATTCATGGCTATGCCTTCTGAAAGGAAAGGAGGTTTAAGCATAAGATATGCCTTCACTGTTGCACCTTCCCTCTTTGCAACCTCGCCTGCCCTGACAAAATCCGAGAACATAAAACCTTTATTTATGCAGTCCTTCCGTATCACATCGTTACTTGTTTCAAGCCCTATAGCCACCTCGAAACGTTTACCCAGACTGGCCATGGATTCGGAGACCTTTTCCGGTGTCACATATTCGGGTCTTGTTTCTGCAATGACTTTTTTCACCCTGTCATCAGCCCCAAGGCGCGAGAGCATCTCGCTGCGGGTCGCCGCATCGATTTCACCATCGTCAAGGAAGCTGCCCGAGGTGAATATTTTTAATATGAACTCCTCGTCTTTACATCGTGACATGGCATTTCCGAACTGCTTCATCAGTTCATCATGTGATGGAGGCTTTTGCGCGCTGTCATAAACGTATCCGCACATGGTGCAATTATTCCATCTGCATCCTGAAGTCTGGAAAATCACAGTGAGCGCAGTTATGGGTTTTCCATCAAGCAAATCCTTGCCTGTCCATACGGCAGTCGGCCTGTCGGGCGGGTTGAATTTGACTTTCTGTCTTTTGCGAATATCCCGTACAATAGCGGTAAGCGACATGGTCTTATTCAAACTCAATCGTCGCCGGCGGCTTTGGCGTCAGGTCGTAAAGCACACGCGATACATTGGGAATCTCACTTGTGATGCGTGACTCAATTTTCCGAAGCGTATCCCAGGGAAGTTCCATCGCCTCGGCGGTCATACCGTCCCTTGAACTCACGGCGCGCACAGCAATAATCCATCCATGCACGCGGATATCGCCTTTAACTCCTGTGCCTTTTTCAATGAGAGCCGCAAATGTTTGCCAGGGGCAGAACTGTTCCACAAGTTCCTCCTCAACAATCGCATTGGCTGCCCTGACCACATCCAGTTTTTCTTCAGTAACCTCGCCAATTATCCGGACTGATAACCCGGGACCCGGGAATGGCATCCTGTCCGAAATCTCCCTCGGAAGTCCAAGCGCTCTTGCGACCTCTCTTACCTCGTCCTTGTAAAGTTCTGCTAAAGGTTCAACTATCCCTTCAAAATCAATTACTGAAGGAAGGCCTCCAACATTATGATGGCTCTTAATTCCTCCTTCTGATTCTATCCTGTCAGGGTATATGGTTCCCTGGATAAGGTACCTTGCACCGAGTTTGCGGGCTTCTTTTTCAAATTCCCTGATAAACGCCTCGCCCACAGCCTTTCTTTTTTTCTCGGGGTCTGTTTGTCCTTTCAATGCCCGAAGGAAATTCTCTTTCCCATCGACCACCTGAAGGTTCATATCTGAAAAAATTTCCTTTATTCTTTCGGTCTCACCTTTTCGCATGAGCCCGGTATCAATGTAAATGGGCGTAAGCATATCGCCGATAGCCCTGTACGCCAGCACCGCGCAGACCGAGCTGTCAACCCCGCCGGAGAGCGCTATTATTGCCCTTCCTTTGACATTTTTTTTTATCTTCTCGATGCTCTCGCGGATGAATTTATCAACTTTGACCATTAACCTCTAATTATTGTTCCTGCTTTAAATGGTTTTACCCGCTAATCAAAAAATGGTTCCGAGCCTGATAAAGCATATATAGTAAAACTGCTATTAAAATACAAAGCCATTCGTAGGAAGGAGGCTGTAAAAACATGGTTACTGATTTGAAAGAGTTTGCGAAAACAGCAAAACCGTCTGTTGCCGTAGTGGGCTTAGGTGGAGCTGGTTGTAATATCACTACATGGATAGCGGAAAAAGGTATTACCGGCGGAAGGATAATTGCCGCAAATACCGATGTGAATCACCTTTATGTCCAGAAAGCAGACAAAGTGATTCTACTTGGAGAAAAATTGTGCAAAGGACACGGATGCGGAGGCTACCCTGAGATGGGTGCGCAGGCAACCAAAGAGAATATAGGGGAGTTGAAAGCCGAACTTGAAGGTTCAAACCTCGTATTCCTGGTAGCCGGATTGGGTGGCGGAACCGGTACAGGCGCTATACCCGTTGTTGCAGAACTGACACGCGAGCTCGGTGCTCTTACAATCGGATGCGTGACCATTCCATTCACAATCGAAATGTCAAGAAGGGAGAAAGCAAGAGAAGCCATCAATCTGCTTGCAGCATCCTGTGATTCAGTTGTAATTATCGATAACTCAAAGTTAAGGGAAGTTGCAGGCAACCTCCCCTTGAAAGAAGCCCTCAATGTTGCAAATGCGCTTGTGGGAGCATTTGTAAAGAACCTCACGGACACCATAACCCAGCCAAGCCTTGTAAACCTTGATTTCGCTGACCTTCGCGCTGTCATGGAGCGCGGCGGCATATCGTCAATCGGTATCGGTGAAGGGGACGGTGCAGACAGGGTAGCCAAAGCAGTAGCCCAGGCAATAAGTACCCCGCTGCTTGAGATAACTGATATATCAGCATGCTATGGAGTTCTTATCCATATCGTCGGAGGCGAAGACCTGACACTGGAAGAAGTAGCGGTCACCGGTGAAATGATAATGGATAAAGTCCCGAATACCAAGAGGATTATCTGGGGCGCAAAAGTGGATAATAGCCTGACAGGAAAGGTTCGTGTAATGGCTGTCCTGACCGGCGTTGAGAGTCCCTTCGTATCCGGAAAGGTAAAGGAAGAGGTCGTGATTGAAGAACCAAAGCCTGAGCCAAAACCTGAGCCGCCAAAACCAAAGCCTGCTCCGAGGGTGGAACCGCCCAAGCCGCAGCCCAAGGTAGAAGAAAAGTCCAACAATACCTATATCTGGATCGGTGTTATCCTTTTAATAATACTGATTCTGCTCTGGTATTTCACAAGATAAGTCTGTTATTCCGGTTCTTACCGGAATTTTTCTCTTTTTTGATGAATAGGGAATTATAAATGTATTTATCCTAATGTCAAATATATCTACGTTCTTTCATACAAAGTAACACATACCCTCTTTTTTACTGTTGGTTATACCAATCCATTGCCTGCGCCCAAACTTTTGGATGAAGTCTTTTTATTCTGTCATTTACAATATCAATCGTATTTTCATAATGAATTCCTTTTCTTTTTATATCTGTAATTTCTTCTCTTCTTAATTCTGCATACTCACTTAAGTAGGCACACCAGTGTGAGAAACCAAGCATGGTATTTTTATTTTTCTCCCATCTTTCTTTTTCTGGAGCATATACCAAATTATAAAGCCACTTTTCTTCATCCTGCCATCTTAAACCCATATTGTTGCTCCAATTGATTCAATCTAATATTCGTCTAATTTTTAAGTTTCTGCAAAATAAGACTTTCTTCTTCAACTGTTTTCTTCATCTTTCCAAGGCTTTTCTTGAGTTCATTAATAAATTTTGAAACATTTTCATCGTGTACCTTAAATATATTTGAAACGGTTCCATCTCTTATAACTTCCGATTCAGATAGTGTTCCAGCAAGTTTTTTGAGCTCAAGGTAGTCTTTATACACTTCAAGAAGTATCTCTCCTATTGGTCTAATTTCTTTCTCATTTTCATGTACAAGTTCTTCGAGTTGTATCGGTATTTTTATCGCTTTAGTTTTTTTTGGCATCCTAATCTCTGGTGTCTGATTTTAATGTTCCATTCCATTAGCTAACAATTAAGCCCAAATTAATAACTTTACTTTTGGTTCGTACCAATTTCATTTGATTTGCATATCCTCATACACACGTCTCATGACTTTCATCTTGCTTTCCAGACTAGAATCATCGTAAATATTACCCTCATATTCCCAGCCAGAAGGTTCAGTTTCTTGTGTATCTGATGGGCGATATAGCTCCACCCAATATCTTCCAGTCCTGATAAGGGATAGTGCCATCTTTCCTTTATAGAAATTGACCTGATTTTTTCGGTTTTTAGTGAGAACTCTTTCTTTGGGGTCTTTTTTCAGGATAAAAGTAACATCTTTTCCAAGGGCTAAAATACCTTCAAAAAATTGTAATGCAATCTTTTTATGTTCATCCTCTACGGGGAAATCCACAGATTCCTTTAGGAGTTCAAGCGAAGATGAATGCAAGTCGGCATTATTTGCATCGTAGAAATTTAGAAGCATTTCTATTACCTCATTAAATGTCTCTTTCGCGGTTGCAAGTTCGCTTAACCTATTATATGTCTGTTCTTTGATTCGGATTGACCTCTGTGTTTTGTCTATTTCATTACTCTCATTCATAATATCACGTCAGTTTTCTAACAATTGTAGCGCATTGTAGCTTATTGTATATTAATGTAGTAGTATGTAGTTTTGTGTATAAATAGTTATTGACAAGACAGAACCATCAAAATCAATCATGAGGATTGCCCACCGCCCTAAAGGGACACGCAAAAGCGAATGTGCGCCTACCCGCGAGAACAGCCCGTCGGGACAGTTTAGCAAGCTTTCAGTTTAAAAAAACGGACTCGCCGCGATTCGAACGCGGGTCCGCGGGTTCGAAGCCCGCTAGGATATCCTGGCTACCCCACGAGTCCATTGACAGCGGTTTTATAGTTTGACAGGTATTAAATGTTTCTTGGATTATGGTAATTACCCTGCTTTCAGATTTCGGAGATGTCTATCCCGCCTCCATGAAGGGCGCAATCTATGGAATAAACAGTTCAGCCACTATTGTCGATATCTCACATTCCGTGCCTGCTCATGACGTACGCGCCGGTGCGTTCATCTTAATGATAAGTGCAAGGTCTTTCCCCTCAGATACGGTACATATTGCAGTGGTTGACCCAGGAGTCGGAACGCAGAGGCGCGCCCTTGCAATCAGGGCGGACTCGGATTTTCATGGAATCCATTATTTCATAGGCCCCAATAACGGCCTCCTGCTACCTGCGGCGAAAAGCCTGGGTTATTTTAAGGTTTATGAGATTACAAACACGAACCTTTTTCGAAAACAGGTTTCCAGTACTTTCCACGGGAGGGATATTTTTGCGCCTGTGGGAGCGCATATCTCAAAAGGGCTGGACATAAGCGTTGTGGGAAAACAGATTTTTGACTATGTAGACCTTGATTTTGGTAAGGGATTGAAAAAGGACGGCTCACTTCAGGGCAGGATTATATTCGTTGACCTGTTCGGAAATCTTGTCACAAACATAACCTCGGATATGGTGGATTTCCAATTCGGGGATGTATTGGATATCCAGAATGTCCGGGTTTTATTCCATAAATCATACGGGTTTTGCAGAAAAGGTGAACCTCTTGCACTGATTGGAAGCCACGGGTTTCTTGAGATTGCGGTAAACTGGGGAAATGCCGCGCAATTTTTTAATAAAAAACCCGGCGATGAGATTATTTTGAGAAAAATTACTTAACCCACAATGTAATCTAAGCAGTCTGATGAAACTCTCTGATTTCGATTATAATCTCCCGAAAGAACTGATTGCCCAGTCGCCCATAGAACCCAGGGATTCATCGAGATTAATGGTGCTTGGACAGGATATTGAACACCGCCGTTTTTCCGATATCGTTGAGTATTTTGAAGAAGGGGATACCCTTGTGCTAAATGATTCCCGTGTCATCCCTGCAAAACTCCAGGGAAAAAAGAGTACAGGCGGGCACGTGGAAGCGCTTGTAGTCTCAAAAAGCGGCGCAGGATACGAGTGTCTCATACAGGGCAAAAATATCCATGAAGGCACAAAACTCCAGTTCGGCGAGCTTGAAGCAACAGTCCTTGAAATCAGAAAGAACCCCAACACCAGCAGGTATCTTGTTGATTTTAACAGCAACGGCAACCTGGATGACATTCTTGAAAAAATCGGGGAGGCGCCGCTTCCGCCGTATATCAAGAAAAAACTTGATGATAAGAACCGATACCAGACCGTCTATTCCAGGGAAAAAGGGTCAATTGCGGCGCCGACTGCAGGTCTTCATTTCACAGGACATCTGCTGGACAGGATAAAAGAAAAAGGTGTAAGTATTGCGTATGTAACTCTTCATGTTAGTCTTGGCACGTTCACACCTGTTAAAGCCCAGGAAATCGAAGACCACAACATGGAACCGGAATATATCTCTGTAAGCTCGGAAAGTGCTGAAATAATCAATAAAACAAAAGGTAAACTTATAGCAGCCGGGACAACTACTGTAAAAGCGCTTGAAAGTTCATGCGTGGATGGAAAAATCGCAGCGCACGACGGATTCAGCCGGCTTTTCATCTATCCGCCTTACGTTTTCAAATCGAATATCGATGCAATAATCACCAATTTCCATCTCCCCAAATCCACCCTCTTGATGCTGGTAAGCGCATTTGCAGGCAGAGAGCGGTTAATATCGGCTTATAATGAGGCTATATCACAATCATACAGGTTTTACAGTTTCGGCGATGCAATGCTGGTTTTCAGGTAAAATAAAATGTACGAGCTAATTCACACAGATAAAAATACAGGCGCAAGAGCAGGAAAACTCAGAACGAACCATGGCGTCATAGATACACCTGCATTCATGCCAGTTGCCACAAAAGCCACGGTGAAGACGCTCACCCCCGAAGAGCTGTACGATATGGGAACGCAGGCGCTCATCAGCAATGCATTCCATCTCTTACTTGCGCCTGGTATGGAGGTCATCAGAAGAGCCGGGGGGCTGCATAAATTCATGAACTGGGAACGCGCCATTTTCACAGACAGCGGGGGTTTCCAGATGATACGCAAGGATTTCCCGTTCAAGATAACAGACGAAGGAATCACTTATAAAAACCTGCGTGACGGAAAAAAATATTCCTATACTCCTGAGATATGCCTCAGGAACCAGAAAATACTGGGAAGCGACGTCGCCATGATTCTGGACGACTGTCCCGCTTATGGAAGCGAGTACAGCGTTGTAGAGGCTTCCATGGAACGGACAATAAAATGGGCTGCGGCAGCTCAAGATGTGGAAGAAAACGAAGGCCAGCTTTTTTTTGCGATATTGCAGGGAGGAACGTTTGCGGAACTCAGGAAAAAATGCGCGGAAGAATTGGTAGGGATGGAATTTGACGGGTACGGAATAGGCGGGCTTTCAATAGGTGAGCCCAAGGAAATAATGAATGATGTACTGAAATACAGCGTTCCGCTGGTTCCTGAGGATAAGGCGCGCTACCTGATGGGCGTGGGTTCGCCTGTTGAAATTATTAATGCAATCGAGTCAGGCATTGATGTTTTTGACAGCGCTTTCCCGACAAGGAATGCAAGGCACCAGACCCTCATGACCTCGGAGGGTAGTATCGATATCGCGCGCAATAAATTCGCCCTGGATTTTGCGCCTATCGATAAGAATTGCGGATGCTACACCTGTAAAAATTATACTAGGGCTTATCTGCACCATCTTTTTAAGGAATCTGAACTTCTCGCGCTTCGGCTTGCGTCCATTCATAACCTGCATTTTATCCAGTCAATAGTAAAGGGCGCAAGGGAAGCGATACTTGAGGACAGGTTTGCCGCATACAGGAAAAGTGTAATAACTGCTTATTCCCCCAACTCCCAAAAACTATAATTAATCATGCTGCGTGGTCAGTATAATGGACTTACAGAGAATTGCTAAGGAAATCCGTGAATTCGAGGGCGTAACCCGTAAAAAACCGATTGCAGACCTGATTAATATATTCGAGAGCGTGCGTTCCGAATATTCAAACTCAGTTGTGGATTTCGGCGATGACGCCGCTGTCATCGATATTGGCGGGGAGGATTACATACTGTTTGCCGCCGACGGCATCTGGGGTCGTCTTGTGAACGCAAGCCCCTGGTGGGCGGGATACACATCGGTGCTCGTCAATGTCAACGATATAGCTGCAATGGGCGGAAGACCTGTAGCAATGGTCAATGTTCTTTCATCTGATAATAAACATGCATGCAAGGAGCTTCTTCGCGGAATAAGGGACGGCATAGCCAAGTTCGGGGTTCCCATGGTTGGTGGGCATCTGCATCCTGATACACCCTATACTTCGCTCTCGGTTGCAATTATTGGCACCGTGAAAAGGGGCTGTGAAATAAGAAGCGGCACGGCAGGGGCGGGTGATTCCGTAATCGCTGCTTATGACATGGACGGGAAAGCAGGCCCGAATTCGCCGTATAGTTTCGATTCAACGACCATGAAAGAACCGGAAGAAGTGCGCGGAAAATACAGGGTGATGCAGGAGCTTGGCGAGAGAAAACTTGTTACTGCCGGAAAGGACATCAGCAATCCCGGATTAATCGGAACGCTGGGCATGCTGCTTGAAACAAGTGGAAAAGGGGCGCGCGTTGACCTTTCAAAAATACCCGCGCCGCATGGTATTGAATTTGTGCAGTGGTTGAAGGTTCATCCAGCCGTCGGTTTCATAGTTACGTCACTACCGGAAAATGAATCCGAAGTAATCCGGCTTTTTGAAAATGCAGGATACACGGCAGCAAATATCGGTGTTGTTGAAGATACATCGAGACTTGACATTTGCGACAATGATGAGTGCGTGACGGTATTTGATTTCAAGAAAGACATTGTGACGGGGATAATACAATAGTTTGAGATTAAAATAAGTAGCGGGCATGCCTCGGGTCGTAGTCCCTTCCGCTGTCCGGTTGACCGCAAACTCGCCTCCACCCCGCGCCCCCGTGAGCGTTAGTTGTTCACGGGCGGTTTGCTCCCTTCCGGGCCTAGACCTTTGTCCGCAATTAAGATACAAAAACCTTCCTTCAGGAAAGCCCTTGCACCGACACTAGCCCCACAGGACGGGGTTTCACAGTAGAACCTGCGGGCCGGGCAACAGTTAAAACTTCTTCCTCTGGCTTCGCCCCCCGCTATCGACGGTTTCGGGTTATAGGTAACGCCGAATTACCCGGGCTAGCCCGCCGCGGTGATATTGTTGTTTGCATGCAATAAAGTTATCTCAAATGGTGTCATCATGTATTATTATGGAAGAATTAATCGGTTTTGTTGCAAGTAACCAAAAAGCAAGCAAGATTCTTGCAGTGCTGGATTCAAAGGGGCCCCTGGACAGCGTCACCATAGCTAAAACAGCCCGGATGGTGGGTGCGGATAAGAGTATTGAAGAACTGGTTGGGAAAAAGCTTTTAGCACTTTCAGGCGGGAAATATGCTTTGACGGAATTGGGAAAGCAGGTCAGTCATAAGCTGCGAAGTGTGCGATGAGCCATGCTTGTGGCTTATAACTTTTAATACTCACCGAAAATTATATAGGCTAACAAAACCTACAAATTAGGTATACCTAATTAAAATAAAAAGGATACCTTATGTTAGCAAGCTTTTTAATAACGTTCAGGGAAGCTCTTGAAGCAGCCCTGATAATCGGAATAATCGCGGCTTATGTCGCAAAGATTGGAAGAAAAGACCTCAATCGTTATATCTACGCCGGGATAATCGGCGCGGTTATCGCAAGTATCGGGGTTGCCTTTGTATTCAAATTAGTATATGGGGAACTTCAGGGAACGGCAGAACAATTGTTCGAAGGTGTCGCCGCCCTGACTGCTGCCGTTGTGTTGACATACATGATTTTCTGGATGGCGCATAATTCAAAACAGATAAAAGGAGAAGTCCAGGAAAAGATAGACCTCTCCATATCGAAAGGCCATACCATGGGAATTACAGCCCTCTCCTTTATCGCAGTATTCAGGGAAGGGGTCGAGACCGTCCTGTTCCTTGGAACGCTTGCCATCCAGTCCCCGTTTGATACGCTTCTCGGTTTTGCTGCCGGGCTTGTGGTAGTGCTCGTTATGTCGTTTGTCATGTTCAAAGGAGTGCGCAGCCTTGACGTAACCAAATTTTTCAAATATACAAGCGTACTGCTGATATTGTTCTCAGCCGGGCTGATAGCTACAGCCGTGGGCGGATTCAACGAAGCAGGAATCATACCCCCGGTAGTAGAACATGTGTGGGACTTGAACCCGCCGCTGAATCCCGACGGCTCTTATCCCCTTCTTCATGAGAATGGTCTTATCGGGAGCAGCCTGAGTTCGCTTATTGGCTACCACGCAGCCCCATCACTGACAATGGTAATTTCGTATATCGGCTACTGGATAATTATCGGAGTGTTTGTTTACAGGTCTTTCAAAGTGCAGGATATGGTGATCGGACATGGAAGCTGATACCTCAAGGATTGAGGAATATCTTGAATCAATCTATAAACTCCAGCAGGAACAGCATCCTGTAAGCACATCGCGTCTCGCTGAACACCTGAAACTCTCACCGCCGTCCGTATCCGAGATGATAAAAAAACTGGCGCACAAGGGTCTCTTGAACCAGATCGAAAAAGGAGTATGCCTGACAGAAGAAGGTAATAAAATGGCTAAAAAAGTCATTCGCAGGCACAGGCTTTCAGAGAGGTTGCTTACAGATATACTGGGTTTCAAATGGGACGAGGTGCACGATGAGGCGTGCAGGCTTGAGCATGCAATAAGTCCTGAAATGGAAGACCGCATTGCTGAGAGCCTCGGAAACCCAAGGACATGCCCGCACGGTCATCCTATACCTGATAAGGACGGCGTATTTGTAAAAGAAACAGTCAGGCCGTTATCGGAATTAAAAGCCAGTGATACCGGGATTATCGTCAGCGTATTTGAAGAAGACCCGAAAATGCTCCAGTACCTTGCATCTCTCGGACTGATTCCAGATGTTTGTGTAGAAGTGGAAGAAGTTGCCCCCTTCGGAGGACCTTTAATCGTGTGCGTTTCAGGCGCACGGTACGCCCTGGGAAGAGAAGTAGCGTCAAAGATAAAGGTAAAATGAAATGGCTCTTTCTTGTCATGGCGCCCTCAATGAAATAAAGGGCAAGACAGATTTCACCTTTGCGCTTGCGGGCAACCCCAACGTAGGTAAATCAAGCATATTCAACAGGCTCACGGGAATGGGAGTCGTTACGGCAAACTATCCGGGTAAGACCGTGGAACTGAATATGGCGACCACGACTTTTAAAGACCTGCGCATCGGCATCATCGACCTTCCAGGAAGCTATGCCCTCGGCGCGGTGTCGGAAGACCAGTGGGTTGCCAGAAGGGCGGTGCTTGATTGCAAACCAGACGCTGCGATTATGATTCTTGACGCAACTAACCTTGCAAGGAACCTATACATGACGCTTCAGTTCATTGACCTTGGCATCCCGCTTGTGGTTGCTTTGAACCTGATAGACGAGGCAGAGAAAAGGAATATTATAATCGATGCGCCCCTGCTTTCCCGGCTTCTTGGCGTACCCGTGGTAAAAACCATCGCCATCACAGGCAGCGGCCTTGATGAACTGATACAAAGAGCCGTGGACGTTGCAGGACAAAAAAAGAAGATCAAATATGATATTCACTATGGCGAGGATATTGAAGCCAGCATAAAGAAGCTTGGCGATTTACTTGAGCCTTATGATTTCGGAATAAATCCGAGGGCACTGTCAATCCTGCTTCTTGAAGATGATTCCGAATTCATAGAACTTGTAAAGAAACACGTAAATGGAAATTCCATTCTCGAAGATGTAAATAAAATCAGCCGGGAAATCGAAGAAAAACACGGTGAAAAAACACCTCTCAGGATAGCCCGTGAACGGCATGGTCTTGCAGGAACAGTAGCTTCACAGGTTCAAGGCAATGTCATACCAGCAAGATCTGACAGGCTCTGGGCATACACAACATCGCCGCTGACGGGCATACCTCTTCTCATCAGTATCCTTGGAGTAATATTCGCTTTCCTCTTTTACGGCGGCAACCGGCTTTCCAGCTTATTCAGCAGTCTCTGGGCATCGTACATGTCGCCTGTCATCGATGGCTCAATATTTTATGTATTCGGGACGGGGCTTGTAGGAAAAACTCTCATCTGGGGCTTTGACGCGGGCATCCTTGCAGCGCTTGCAGTCGGGATTCCCTACGTGCTCACTTTCTATTTCATGCTCGCATTTCTTGAGGATTCAGGATACCTGAACTCCGTGGCGTTCCTGACAGACAGGCTGATGCATAAATTCGGGCTTCACGGGCGCGCCATTATCCCGCTTGTAGCTGGGGCAGGATGCAACGTGCCAGCCATCATAGGCACGCGGGTATTGACAACCATGCGCGAGCGGACTATAGCCAGCACACTCATCACACTTATCCCATGCAGCGCCCGCACTGCTGTCATCCTGGGCGCAGTCTCGCTATTTGTGGGATGGAAGCCTGCGGTTGCGATATATATCATCGTCCTGGCGCTTGTGTTTCTCGTAGGCGTCGGGTTGAACAAAGTAATGCCCGGTACTTCCACAGGGCTTGTCATGGAAATGTTCCCATTCAGGATGCCCCTGATGTCGAATATCATCAAGAAAACGTGGTACAGGTTCAAGGACTTCGTGTTCGTGGCATTCCCGATTGTGCTCTTTGGTTCTCTTTTTCTGGGGGCGCTTTACGAAACCGGTTATCTCTGGAAACTTGCAGCCCCGTTATCCCCGGTAGTCGTGGGGTGGCTCGGGCTTCCCGCAGTGGCAGGACTTACGCTGATATTTGCCGTGCTCAGAAAGGAACTTGCGCTCCAGCTGCTTGTAACTCTGGCAGTTGTCATGTACGGAGGCGGCGCAAAGAACCTTCTTCTATTCATGACGCCTGCCCAGTTATTCGTGTATGCCCTTGTTAACACGATTTATATCCCGTGTGTAGCTACTATCGCGGTCCTTGGCCGCGAACTTGGCTGGAAGCGGGCCGGCGGGATTATGGCATTCACCATAATCCTTGCAATACTTATCGGAGGAATTGCCAATCAGGTTATCGGATATTATCACCTGCTGTAAGAACACTGTGCCATCTCTGCGGAACCGGATTTGATTTAAAGGATTGTCAAGCATGCTGGGGTTCATGCGGGTTTAATAATGTGTCTTTCGAGGGAATCAGTATCCAAATCCGAAAAGTTTAAATCGTCAATTGACGTAGTATGATTAGGCAAAAGCCGAAGTAGTTTCCTCCTATATCCCGTCAACGATTCTATTTTTTCGGCTTTTGCCAACTTTTCCAATCAGATTCTACCTTTACAAGATATTAAACAGCTAACTACTTTCACACCTGTCTTCAATATCTGAGTACTATAAGATGGTATTTTAATATTAGGGTTATTACTTCAACTTTTAATTTAAAAAAAAATCTTAATAAACTATAAAAAACTAAAATAATCTTTTATAGACCGTAAAAACCCAAAAACGCTGAAAAACTCTCAGTATACTTAAATTAACAACTGTTATACTATTATTATTCTGCTAAGATGCTTTTGCATCTCAAGCAGGCAGATAGGAGAAAAAAAATGAATAGGAAGAAACATATGAACAATAAATTGAAAATTGGGATGCTGCTTTTAATAGCGGCTCTGGTATTGGCACCTGAGGTATCAGCCATTAGCAGTTATGTAGCACCTCTAAATGCGCTGTATGGGCCTGGCCTTTCATGTGGCATATGCCATGTAGATCCTGCAGGAGGAGGGACTAGGACTGCATACGGGAATCTTTTTAGGGCGCAGGCAAATCATGCGTCAAATCCAACGGCAGCCTTGATAGCTATTGGTTCGCCGGTATCTTCAACACCCACACTGGTACTGACAACAATAACTGTCTCACCCTCAACAGCATCGAAATTAGTGGGCGCAACACAGACCTTTACGGCGGCTGGTAAAGATCAGAACGGCGCTTCCATAGCGATTAGTCCTGCAGTGATTTGGAACAGCAGCGATCCCGCAGTTGGAACAATTGATTCCACAGGCGTGTTTACAGCACTTGCAGCAGGGAATACAACTATAACCGCCACCAATGGAACCGGTGGAACTGTCAGCGGAACGGCAGGCGTAACAGTAACAGCTCCGGCAACACCGGTCCTGACAACCATAACGGTTTCACCCTCAACAGCATCGAAATTAGTGGGCGCAACACAGACCTTTACGGCAGCAGGTTTAGACCAGAACGGCGGTTCCATATCGATTAGTCCGGTAGCTGTTTGGAACAGCAGCAATATCACAGTTGGAACAATCGATTCAGCAGGCGTGTTTACAGCACTTGCAGCAGGGAATACAACTATAACCGTCACCAATGGAACCGGTGGAACTGTCAGCGGAACGGCAGGCGTAACAGTAACAGCTCCGGCAACACCAGTACTGACAACCATAACGGTTTCACCCTCAACCGTGTCGTTAACAGTTAATGGCACACAAACCTTTACAGCCACTGCACTTGACCAGTTCGGGAATATAACTGCAGCCACTATCACATGGAGCAGCAGCGACATGACAGTAGGCACGATCGATGCCGCAGGCAATTTCACCGCATTAGCCGCGGGAATAACCACAATTAAAGCAGAGAACGGAACGGTAAACGGTACAGCTACAGTAACTGTGACAGCAATACCGGTCCTGACAACCATAACAGTTTCACCCTCAACCGCATCGTTAGCAGTTAACGGCACACAATATTTTACAGCCATTGCATTTGACCAGCTGGGGCATATTATCTCGGCAATATTTACATGGGCGAGCAGCAACCCTGCCGTTGGTACAATTGATGCCACAGGCAAGTTCACTGCATTATCAGCAGGAACTACCACTATTACCGCATCAAATGGTTTAATCAATGGAAGTGCAAACGTATCAGTAAATGCAGTAACTGTAGGCCACAATGGCACACATGAGGAAGAGCAAGAGGAGAATGAGCAAGAGCATGAGCAAGAGGACGAGCAAGAGCACACCAACACACATGAGCATAACAACACCATAGAGCACACAAATACTCATGAGCACAATAACACGATTGAGCACACCAACACAGTAGAGCATACCAACAACAAAAATGCCCACACTAACACAATAGTGCACACCAACACACAAACGCATAAGGGTACAACCAAGAAGAATAAGGACTAAATAAAAGGACGATTAAGTTTCATAAAGGAGATTTAATCAACCCTTTCTTTTTTATTTTTTCAGGATACTTCTTAATGAAAATCCGTTTCTGCATTTACTATCAGGAGCATAGCATTGTTTTTAGTCTCCGATAGCGTTAGGATATCATCATCCTCTCGTCTTTTGCATATTAAGGCAAAAATAAACTTACCCAAGGATTATAAAAGAACCACCTCATAGTTTGGCGTTAATTGCATTAGTCATCGTATGATATATTTATATTAGTTTATTTGATACGAATTTTGTTTATTTTAATTTTTATAGCTTTGATTTAAATAAAAACCATTATTAATCAATAAAAAACTATAATAAACTTAAATAAACCTTTAAAAACCCAATAAAAACTCAAAAATCGTCGATGTATTTAAATCCAATAAATGTATAGTAATAACTAGGAGGAGCCGAACCTTCCACATACCAAATGGATTATTGCTATCTGATCCATAAGAACCTCTTTTTTTTGGCTCCTCTAACACCTTAACAAAAACGAGCAGTAGTCTTAATATTGATGCGCATAATTTCGTATCGATGAGAAAACTGTTTCTTTTATGCATTTTTTTAATACTTGGGATGCATATAGCGGGAGCCGAATCCATCATCACTGTTAATATTAACGAAAGCGGAAATGCATCTTGGACAATGGAAAAACGCCTGCCTCTTACCAAGCCCGAACTAAATGAATGGGAAGCAGCCATAAAGACAGGGCAGAATATCTCACGTTACAAAGACGTCCCGGAGTTTAACGATACGATTAGCCAGTTCCAGCGTTCATCTCAAAATTTCTCAAACCGCTCGATGAAAATCGCAGATGTCAATATCTCTTTCGACACGCTAAGTAGTCTTTCAGGTGATTTCGGCATTGTCCGTTACACCTTCCTGTGGACGAATTTTTCTCGCAGGGATTCTGGTAGTATTTTTGTAGGGGATGCTTTCTCGGAGGGGATGGTACTTTCCCCTGCCAGCGTACTTATAATCAATATCCCTAATGGTTATAATGTCATGAACGTAACTCCCAGTTATGACCAGCGCGATGGGAGTAAATTGATATGGGGTGGGACGCTGTACCGCAACTTCAGTATTGGAGAGCCGTCTCTTGTCCTCTCGCGTTCCAATATAACGACGCCTGTTGCCAATTCGCCTGAAAAATTCATGTGGCCTTTGATTGCAATTTCTATAGTTGTTTTTGTATCAGTGGCTTTAGTTGTTTTTTTGAGACGAAGGCGCAGCGTCAATTTATCCGAAAAAGGAAACGAGGTAAAGCATGGGGAACTAAAAGAGATACTAAAAACCCCTGAGGTATGGAATAATCTTGTGCAGTTGCTGCACAAAGAATTCGGGACGCAAAGCGTGGAAGAACTTGAAAAGGCTGCAAGAGAGCAAAGATTGAAAAAATTAGATGAAAAAGCCCAGACACCTCGTGCTGAGGAGGAATTAGAGTATGAGGAAATGATAGAAC
>JBAVMS010000014.1:0-44382 GCA_049690315.1 Candidatus Methanoperedens sp. | reverse complement strand
GAATAGTCAGGGCGGTCAATGATGTCAGTTTTGATATAAATGAAGGGGAAATATTCGGAATAATCGGGGTCAGCGGAGCAGGTAAAACTACAACGTCAAAAATTATTTCAGGCTTATTGCGTCCCACATCAGGTTCGATTGATGTCAGGATTGGCGACGAGTGGATAGACCTGACACAGCTTGGTCCTGATAAGAAGGGACGCGCTACAAAGTATATAGGAGTGTTACACCAGGAATACAGCCTTTATCCGCACAGGAATGTTATTAATAACCTGACCGAATCAATCGGGCTTGATTTACCATTTGAACTGGGTGAAAGAAAAGCTATCAAGACCTTGATGACAGCCGGTTTTACCGAGAAAAAAGCAAAAGAGGTTCTCAATAAAATGCCTGATGAACTGAGCGAAGGCGAAAGGCACAGGGTGGCAATGGCCCAGGTTCTTATCAAAGAGCCAAGGATACTTGTTTTTGACGAACCTACAGGAACAATGGACCCTGTTACGAAAATTGAAGTTTCAAAGTCGATACTCCAGGCAAGGAAAGAAATGGGAGAGACATTTGTCATAGTATCGCATGATATGGATTTCGTTGCCGAGGTTTGCGACAGGGCTGCATTGATGCGTCTTGGTAAAATTGTGGATATCGGGGACAGTGATGCTGTTTTATCAAAACTTTCCAGTAAAGAGCGGGAGGAAGCTCTGGAAGGAATAGTTAAAGAATTGAAATAGAATCATAAGAACCACAAATGAAAGTAAATAATCGGCCGGCATCGCAAATATAATAAGGAGGATATGTGGTCTCGATTGAGATTAATGGGCAAAAATTTGATTTAAATGAGAATGCAAGCCTGAAAGATGCCATCGAACTATCAAAAGCATTCTATATTCCGGGCACAACTATCGGAATCCTGAAAACCGGCACGCAAAAAGAACAGGCCACATCCGAGTATAAAATCATTACCAGCAAAGGGGAATTGAGGATAGAATCGTCCGGCGACCCCAGGCTCTGGAATAAATTCAGTCAGTATTTCCCGGGTACCAATGCACACTGGGAAACCGTAAATTCCATTGCGTTCGGGCCTGTCGGAACGGATATCATCCCGCAAAGGATGGAACAGAAATATAACAGGTACGATGTATTTTTGGGGACAGGCGGGTATGATGCAAAAAATTCATACCTGATGCTTGCGAAAAATAAGCATATTTCTGATTATGGCAGCCCGAAAGACGCGGTTTTCGCAAAGGTAATAAGCGGCAAAACTATTATTTCGAACCTCAAACAGGGAGATACGATACTCAAAATAGAGCCCGTCATAAAATGGGAAACGCTCCTTGATAAGATAACAACTTCGGATTTGAATCTCAAGCTTGAAGATGGGATGAAAATTTTCACTTATTTTAAGGTTGATCTGTCAAATGAATCTCCCGAAGGTGCAGAACATTTCCTCGCTCTTATAAGGAAAAAGGTCTTCGCTGTTGACACTTTCTCAAACTCGTTCATATCGGATGACGAATTAAAAGGCGAAGGATGCAATTATGAACACTGGGATGCCCGTTCCGAAGGGGCCGTAGCAGTACGCACTGACGGCCTTGGAAACGGAAGGATATATATCTACAAAGAAGACAGGACATCAAGCGCGGTTCATAGCGTCATAGGACATGTTTCCCAGGGGATAGAACTTATCAAAATAGTAGACGCAGGAAGCAGGCTTGGGGTTATTTCAAACCCGGAACGGATAATGATTCTTGGCATGAACTTTAATGATGCCGAAAAATTGTTAAGCGGGCACGGATTGAAACTTGAAAAACATGGATACACAGGCGATGATGCTATAATTGTAGAACAGGACCCGGATACCACAATTGAAATTATTGGGTCTGGCGGAGTCGCAGGTCTTGGCGTGAAATCCAATAAAATAATCAATGTCCGTTTTTATGACGATAAAGCCCCGATAACACTTGACTTCTTCAGGCATTCGCTGCGCCTGAAAGACAGGCCGTTAGGTCCATTGCCTGTGGTTTATACATACGAAAATACTTACCTTTTCAAGTCAGAGAAGGAAGCGGAAGCCTATAAGGAAATCAATCCCGAGAATGTTCCTAAAACCCGGGTCGCAGCAGGTGAAATCGGCGTGACCAACCAGGCTGCAAAACGCTATGGTATGATTGGCGTCAGGCTTACAGATGATGAAAAATACGGGCCCACGGGAGAAAAGTTCGAAAGTACAAATATAATCGGAAAAGTCATCGAGCCGGAACGATTAAAAGGACTTAAACAAGGCGATATAATTTACATAAGAGAGGTTTCATAATGGATACCATAACCAAAATGGTGGTAATCAATTCGTCAAAACTACTGCCAAGCGATGTAGTCATAAAGCTTTACGAATCCAATGCAGATGTTCTGGTAAAGGAAACATGTTTCGGTGTCATGGTAACCGGGGAACGCCAGGTTGTTGATTCTCTCCTTTTGGGCATTCGCAAACTGGACCCCTACGGCATTTTCATTAAGGAGCGGGGCTTTGCGCCAGGCGAGCCATACCGCTGCAGGGCAACAAGACGCGGCGGGGCAAGACCGGGATTCCATAATCTTGAGAGTGAGGACAAACTGTTACCGCACATCGCTTCGGCGCTTCGGGCGCTTGATAAAGGTGAAATTCCCAATCTAAAACAAAAAAAGAAAAAACTCGATATAGAGAAACTTAAAAATATCATAAAGGAACAGAGGTAATGTAATGAAGGTTTTTATTTATCCCACAAACAGTCTCATTCTTTCAGACCTGGTTGAACGCTTTGGTCATGAACCGCTTGCAATCATGCAGGAAATAGGGAAAAAAGTCAAATCACAGGGACTTGATTCTCCTCCTATGAACATCACACCCGAAGACCCGAAATTAGGGTTAAAATACGCAGCCGTGGAAGTCCCGTCAGGCGTGAGAGGCAGGATGTCGCTTTTTGATCCGCTTCTTAAAGCGGCAGAAGCTGCCATTGTTGTCCGCGACCCCGTAATATCGTTCGGCTGTATGGGGTGCGCGAGGACGAATGAACTTGTCAATTTTTTATTGCGGTCTAAAAAAATCCCGCTTCTTGAGCTGGATTATCCATCAACAGAGGAAGAGGCAAAAGAATTTGTATATAAAATATCGGAATTCTTAAAATCCCTCAAACCCGCGGAGGAAAAGAAATGACTTCAATTGAAAATGGCCATGCCCAGGAATCATGTGCCGGATGCGGGATAGAGAAAGAAATCGAACCCGGTGTCAAGCAAGCTATAAAAAAAATAAGCATAAATGAAAATCCTGTGAGAATAGCCCAGCTTTCATGCGGTGCGGAATACAGCGGGATACAGAAAGAAATCGATTCCGCAGTCAAGCAGGTCAATGCGGTAATGGTTTATCCCGAAGTGGATATTGCGGACATTGAAGCAATCGAAGAGGAATTCGGGCTTAAAGTGGCAAGTCCAGATCTTAAGCTTATAATGGCGCGGGCAAAAGCCATTGTGACAGGAAAGGTGCATGTCGATGCTGTTTTCGTCGCAACCTGCTTCAGGTGCGCCGAAGCCGCACTTGTGAGAAGCGAAGTGCGCCGCTACATCCATGAAAAAACGGGTATCCCGGTCATAAGTTACTCATTCACGGAAAGAACCACTGCGGGAACATTACTTACAAGAATGGAAGCCCTTACCACGACGGCACGAAGGAAGAGCCTTCTTGCAAGAGAAACGCAGAGCGGCCTTACGGCAGGAATCGATTCTGGTTCTACAACAACAAAAGCCGTGGTCATGAGAGATGATAAGATAATCGGAAAAGGATGGGTGCCCACCATCAAGGTGCTGGAAAGCGCTGAGGAAGCGTACGCCAATGCACTGAAGGAAGCCGGGGTTAAACGCGAAGAAATACAGGCTCTTGGCACTACGGGTTACGGGCGTTTCCTGATCGGTGAACATTTTAAGGCAGACCTGGTACAGGAAGAAATCACGGTTAACTCAAAAGGCGCAGTTTACCTTGCAGGCAAACAAAAAGGAACAGCGACCGTTCTTGATATCGGGGGCATGGACAATAAGGCGATATCAGTTATTGACGGCATTCCCGGCATGTTCACGATGGGCGGCATCTGCGCAGGCGCATCGGGCAGGTTCCTTGAAATGACAGCAAAACGGCTCGGAGTGAGCATAACCGAGCTCGGGGCGCTTGCAGTGAAAGGAAAAGCCGAGAACGTCAAGATGAACAGCTACTGCATAGTCTTCGGTATCCAGTCCCTTGTAAATTCACTGGCTGCTGGAAACACTCCACAGGATGTGGCGGCGGCAGCCTGTCACAGCGTTGCTGAACAATTATTCGAGCAGCAGCTCCAGGAGATTGATGTGAAGGAACCTGTTATAATGGTCGGCGGCACTTCTCTTATTGAAGGGCTGCCAAAGGCGGTTGAGGAATTGCTAAAAGTCAAAGTCATCGTCCCGGAAAACGCACAGTATATCGGAGCGGTAGGGGCGGCACTGCTTGCTTCAGGATTCATTTCCAAATAGGGAGCCATGATGGAACAGCTTGAGACATTTATTGTGGAATCGCCTGATGCAGTAGGGGCTAAAACCACACGAAGCCTTATAATGGATACAATTGCAGACCTTTCCCTCTCGCGTGTCATCGGAAGATTGCGGGTTTTTGTAGACCCGGTTGAACCTGTTTTCATATTTGCAGCCTTGTTGCGCCTCGGAACACCTTCTGTCAAGCTTAAGGATTTTGCCAAAGTCGAAATGGGCTCACTCGGCAAGGACGAAATCAAGATAGAAATTGATAAAGAAGCCTACACTATTAAATTGCTCAATAAACTCTGGGCAAAATACGGCAAGGAAAATATCGAGCAGCCAGACAAGAAAATATTAATTGTTAAAGCCGACCCGTTAAAAGAAATGGATGAATTAGGCGAACTTGTTATTGAAGAGCCCCAGCAGGAAGTGCTTGACAGGCTAATCGATGCCATTGCCCTTCGCATAATTCCTGAGGGTTTCAGGGTGCGAAAACATGAGCTTTCTATGTCGCATGTACTTTTCGTGGCTTCCGAGGATACGCTGAAACCCGAATGGCTGGCGAAAGGAAAGGACATGCTGGAGTCGCTGCGGAGGGAAGAAAATGCTTGAACCTATTATGTATGTAGGCGGGGTCTATAAACACAATCATTTAGTGGAACTGGTGGAAGACCTTGGCGGATATATCCTCCAGAAAAACGTCATGCAGACCGAAGTTGTCCTGTTGATGCTTGTCCCCATTAATGATATCGCAATCGTCGAAGCCAAGGCAAAAGAGCTTCTGGGAAAGCTCACGCGGGCGCCGCTTACGGGAAGCGAAATCGCAACCGTCGCGCCAACACTTGCTTATCATCATCTCCCGCACCTTGATTGCGATGTGGCGGAATTCCTGAGAAAACAGGGCGCTAAGACAAATATGGTCGGGCTTGCCCGGGGAGTCGGGAAGAGAATATGCCAGCTTACGGCTTATGAACGCGACCTTATTAATGAACATGATGTGGCCGTTTTCATCCTTGGGAATTATGAGCACTGCATTATCGAAAAGTCAAAAAGGCTTTACGAGGGGATTGAAATACCGGTTGTGGTCACGGGCGCGCCTGAATTGAGAACAGAGGATGTCCCGAATGCGACAGCTTACGTGGGCAATTTCGGAAGGATTCTTCATCATATGCGGCATTCCGAGGAGCTTCGCACACTGGATAAGCTTGCGGAAGTAATAGGTAAAGTCCTGGATGATATCAGGAAAGAGATTGCAAAAGACCCGCCTTCCATAGCCCCCCCGCGCATCAAGAAAGAAATTGAGGAGCAGGTGCAGGAGATAATCGACAGTCTTCATCCCCTTCCGATAACATTGCAGTTAAACGGCGCGAGGGTCAAGCTGCCTTATGAGGAGTTCCATGAGATGTTAGAGAATATCAAGTTCGTGGAGGGGGTTACTTTGAAGGAGGTTGCGCAGGTTTTGCCTTCGAAGATGAGGAATTTTATTTTGATTAAGCCGAGGCCGAAAAGTGAGACGGGGTTTGTGATATGATTGGGTTTCTATGTATTGAACACTTTTAAGAGTATAGGTAAGATACAAAGATAGGTTGATGATTGACCTGCTCCCATGAGAATAAAATTAGGGTGAGCTAAAATTGAACGAAGAAAGAGGAAAAATCGAAGAAAGAACTCTGCTACTAATGCGTTTATACTGGAAAGATGAGATTTGGAATGTGGGTAAAGAATTGAATATTCCATATTTTAACCAGTTTAAAAATTATTGGGATATTGAAAATAATCAAGGGGCTTTGGAAATTTCCAAGGTAATAAATGATGAATTTTTACTTAAACTTACAAAAGAAAAGCCCTTGAAATATGGACTTATTCTTGGAGGATTTCAAGGGAAATATTATACAGCCACAGACGATGGTAAAATCGAGTTTATAGATTCATCGACCCATGTTAAAAAATCTTTGGATAAAACTCTTAAAGATTATGGTGACAAGGCATATGCTCTTTTGCAGGCATTAATAAACAAGGGTGGAAAAGCAACATACTTTGAAATCATTGATGAAATCGAAAAAATTCTTGGAACATCATACGTTCCATCCTATTTATTGCCTAGATTACAACCATTAAAGCTGGTTTTCAAAACTGGAAGTAATAAATATCCTGATTGGACTATTCCACCGGAGATAATTCCTATTGTAAAAGAGGAATTAAACTCTTACAAAAACGAAAGATTTGGTAAGAAATTTAAATCTGTCGAACTCAAAGAAGATTTCTCTCCTAAAGAAGAAATTAGTGCTCAGGTTCTTCAATCAGACCATAAAATCAGTATGATTGCTGAGAAAATTGTCCAAAAAAGGAGAGAAATAAACCTCATTTTCAACGCAAAATTTGGGAGCAAGCTGTTCCAAGAAAACGAAATGGGGATATTAGACATAAGAAGGCTTTGCGCTAATGAAGAAGAATTCAACAATAGAATCCAAAGTCTAACGACCCTAATTGATGAAATAGAGATTGAAGGTCTTAATAAATATATGGATAATGCTTTAGTAGGTTCGATTAATATTTTAGAAGTGTTTCTGAAAAAACGTGCCCTCGATTACGACGAAGATATTATAAAGAATTTGAGAAACATTATAACACTTAGAAGTAAAAAGTATCCTATTCATAGGGATGACCCTCGCTTCATCGAAGCACTAGAGTACTTTAGTTTTCAAAATTTTCCTCCAGATTGGGGAGAGTTGTGGGAGGTTGTACTTAATAAATATCTGGATAGCTTAGTGTTGCTAAAAGAAAGCTTGGATAAGATGAAAAATTCCAACCATAAATGAAAAATCTATTTCCAAAAAGCGAATAAATTATGAAGCGCAAAGACCAAATCCTAACCCTCCTGAAATATCAACTCCCCTACCTCAAGAAAAACTTCAAAGTAAAAACAATAGCTCTATTCGGCTCATATGCAAGAGAAGAACAGACCGAAACAAGCGACATCGACATGCTTGTCGAGTTCGAGGCGCCGGTGGGTTTTTTTAAGTTCATAGAGTTTGAGAATTATTTAAGCGATAAGCTTGGTGCAAAAGTTGACCTTGTAACTCCTGACGCACTTAAACCGCTTATAAAACCTGATATTATGGCAGAGGCTGTTTATGCCTAAGACGAAAGCCAGGCTGATATACGCTTAGAGAAGCAAGCTTTTTTTGAGCATGCGCCGACCGCTGCTCCCGTACCTATCGGCGCGCCAAACAGTCTAAAAATCTAATCACTGAAGCATAATAATATATTTCTTTGACCATTCCAAAAATTTCATTATACAGCCAGACTATCTTACACTGATGAGCACCACAAGCCAGGATTTAATTAATCTCTTCGCTGTCCCCCTCTCCTTTTTCCTCGTAATCCTCTCCATCCTCATAATCCAATCAATTACAATAAACATCGTCAGCCGCCACCTCGGCAACATCTCATTCAAACACCCGCGATTGTTCAGGGCGATGAACTGGTGGGGCGTATTCATCCATGAACTCAGCCATGCCATTACTGCGCTGCTGACCCTGAATAAAATAAAAGAATTTAAAGTCTCCTCAACCGGCGGGCATGTTACGCATTACAGCAGCGGCTCCGGATTTTTCCAGTGGCTGGCTTCGCAGTTAATCAGCGCATCCCCGGCATTTGTACCGCCGCTCATGGTGGCAATACTATTGGGATATTTGCATTACATTGACATCGGGAATTTTACCTTTGACTTCGGGTCGCTGGAGCTGGCTGGTGTATTTTCAGGTTTATATCTCGGTTTAATTCCCCAGATCGTAAAAACCGTCGGGTTGCGACTGGTAAACCTCGATTATTCCAGGGTTGAAAACATTCTTTTGCTATTGATCTTAACTTTTTCTTTTTCGGCTGCAAAACCAAGTTCAATTGATAAAAAATCAGGCATGCAGGGGGATTTACAATCATTGATTGAAGGATTTTACAAATTCCCTGTTTACACAATATTATCCGTGCTTGTTTTCATAGGGATTTTCTGGATATTATTGAAATTGAATCAAGCGTTGTTTTTATATGTTGTAATGTTTCTGGTATTACTGCCGATACTGTCTATTTTCGCCCTGGTGTGCAACTACCTGTTTATAAGACTTGTAAACCTTTTTGATAATTCTTCAAAACTTCGTATTATATTCTCAATTTCAGCTTTCGCTCTTGTTTATTTTTTTATGAAACAATATACCGGGGAGCAGTACCTGGTAAATATAATAAGCGCTTGCGTACTTGTAGGTATTTTGAAGCTGGCAAAATGATTCAGCCCATAGTAGTCATATAAATACTAAAAACCTAATAATAACACGGGAGGAAACCTATGGAATTAAAATCAATTAAAATCATTGCGCCTCGTGATACAAACCTGATTCTCGGGCAGACGCATTTCATCAAAAGCGCCGAGGATTTATACGAAACCCTCATCACCGGCGCCCCGGGCATCAAATTCGGGCTTGCGTTCTCCGAAGCCTCGGGAAAGTGCCTCGTTAGGAGCGAGGGGAATGATGATGAACTGGTAAAAGCGGCAGAAGAAAATGCTCTTGAACTCGGTTGCGGTCACAGCTTCATAATATTCATGAGAAACGCTTATCCAATAAACGTCCTGAATGCAATAAAGAACGTGCAGGAAGTATGTAATATTTTTTGCGCCACGGCAAATCCGGTCGAGGTAATCATGGCAGAAACCGGACAGGGCAGGGGCATCATGGGCGTCATCGATGGCGAAAGTCCGAAGGGAATCGAGAGTGCCGGGGACAGGGAAGAACGAAAAACCTTCCTGCGCTCAATCGGGTACAAGAGATAATGGGAAAGAATCACCTGAAGGTCAGGGTTCCAGCAACTTCTGCCAACCTTGGCGCCGGCTTTGATGTTTTTGGAATAGCGCTTGAAAACCCGGCCGATATAATAGAAGTTGAAAAAAGCGATAAAACAATAATAACCGTTACAGGAAGAGATTCGCGATTCGTTCCGGTTGACCCAAAAAAGAATACTGCTGGTATCGTTGCATCTCTTCTTGAACAGCAAGTGAAAATCAAGATACAAAGGGGTATTCCACTATCAAGCGGGCTTGGCAGCAGCGCGGCGCCGGCGGCAGGAGTGGCATTTGCGCTAAACGAAATGTTCTCTCTCGGTCTTTCAAGGGAGGAGCTTGTCAGGATAGCGGCACACGGGGAAAAAGCAGCCTCGGGAGCAGCCCATGCCGATAATGTCGCACCTGCAATTTATGGCGGGTTTGTGATAGTGCATAAAGACAGGATTATCTCCCTCTATCCTGAAAACATAGGTATCGTAGCAGTTCATCCTGAAATTATTGTAAGCACAAGGGCAGCCCGCGCAATCCTGCCCAGGAAGCTCTCACTTGCGGATATTTCCTTTAACACGGGGAACGCGGCATCTATGGTTGTGGGGATGATGAAAAACGATATAAAGCTCATCGGGGAAAGCATGGAGAACAGGGTAATCGAGGAAGTGCGCTCAAAACTTATAAAAGGATACGGACAGGTCAAGAAAAGTGCGATTGAGGCAGGGGCTTCCGGGGTAACTATCAGCGGTTCGGGACCGACTATGATTGCAGTATGCAGTATTACTGAAAGAGAAAATATCGCAAGGGCAATGACGCAGGCTTTTTCAAAAAATCATATCAGAAGCGAGGCTTTCCTTACCACGATTGGAAATGGGGCAAAGATCATAGATGGCTGACATTGCCTGAGATGAGCAAACTTGCTTAAAATTGTTAATACGATACTTATTTAAACAAAGGACTTCAATATATGCATGTTCGTTGAAAAACGAACAAGATAAGCGGGTTCAATTTTTCAACGATACCACCCACTCCCCTTCCCGCTTATCTTCTAATTCATTTTTACTAACGGCGACATGTTTTTATGAATCTTTCTTTAATCTCATTCGCAGAAAGTGGAATTTCCCTGCATTTTACATTAACCGGTTTCACGAGCGCATGTATAAAACCCACTTTACGAAGTAAAGCCTCTTTTAATTCTGCTGTCGTATGAACTTTCACCGTGTCTTTAATCCCGTTCGCTTTGGCCAGGAGTTCAAGGTCGATCTGGCTGCATGTTGCTGTCTTCTGGTTCCCGGTAGAGCCATAAGCCGCATTGTCAATTGCAATGACAGTGAGGTTCCCGGGGTTATATTCTCCGATAGCTGTCAATGAATTCGGGTTCATGAGCAGGCTTCCATCCCCGTCAATCACATACACATGCCTTTTCCGGATAAGCGCCAGTCCAAGCCCTATAGGCGATGCCAGTCCCATCGAACCCAGCATATAGAAATTCAGCCCCCTGTCCTTGATTTCAAATAATTCCTTGGAAGGGATGCCAAGGTTGGCGATTATAATATCATCACCAACAATTCCAGCCAGGATTTTAATGGCATCATATCTTGTCATTTCAGGCTTTTTTATTTCACTTTTAAATTTCAATTCAAGGCGCCTCGGAATTATCTCAATGGACGGGGGCGCATTACATGACGAACATTCCCATAAAGAAGGGGAAATCAACACAACATGCGGGTGGGCATTACTGAAAGAATCATTGATTGCATCATTTAGCCTGTCAAGCTCGCCTGGCGATTCGATAATAGTGAATTTCATGCCCGCAGCTTCCAGGATTGCAGGTAATCGTTTCCCGAACTGCCACTGCGCCTCGATTGATTCTTTGTAAACGCCGCGCCAGCTTGCAAGTATGGGCAGGGGAATGCCATAGGTCAGGTTTAGCGATAGAAGCGCATTTATCATATTTCCAAGACCGGTGCTCTGGATGACCATGACCGGCCTTCCGCCGCCAAGATAGACGCCTGCGCATATCCCCACGCCGTTCTCCTCACGGGTTAAGGAAATGGTCTTTATATTTTCACTTATCAGCGGAAGAAGCGCTTTAATCCTGTCGCAAGGCAAGGTAGCTGCAAGGTCAATTCTGTTATTTTTAAGAATTTCAACGACTATTTGCTCTGGATTTTTCATCTGGTTATCTCACCGCAAAGGGCGCAAAGACCGCAAGAATTGGTTTTTCTGTACTTTGCGTTCTCATTCTTTGTGTGCAGCCTAATCATTTTCAGTATAAATTCCAAAGGATTTGCGGACATTCAGAGTTCCTTCTTTAAATTAGCTCTTCAAGCGGGACATTTGAATTTTCAGCATGTGCAAATGGCTCAATCTTATAAAGATGATAGTCGCTTTCCACCCGCTTTACTCCGCCGCCTGTGATATTCAGCACAACATGCTCGTTTGCTCCTATCTCTCCGCTCTCCACGGTCTGGACAAGGGACGCAACTGCAACACCTGCAGGCGGGAATATATCAATACCTTCAAGCCGCTCAAATAATTCCACGCCTTCTTTCGCATCGCTGTTGGAAATCGCATACATGCTCCCGTTTGTTGAACGCAATGCATCGTACACACCGCCCAAAATCGAATACGGTGGCTCACGGTTAGACAGTATATCGGCATACATCTCATGTATGAGTTTCTTTGGCTCAGGCATATCAATGTCTTTTATGATATCACGCCTGCCCGCTTTCCATGCATTATACATGGGCACAAAAGGCAGGTTCTGTGACAGATGAAGTTTGGGGAGTTTCTTGCCGAACCTTCCGTCTTCAAGCAACCGCAATGATGCTTCCCATGCTGCAATGCCTCCGGTCCCGCTTCCTATTGCCTGGAAATAATGGTCAGGCATCCTTTTCATAAAAACCGATGCGTCAAGCATCACCGTTCCCATACCATCCCTGCGCGCGACGTTTCTCGCCCCGCCTTCAGCCTGCATTCCGGGAAGCGCGGAAAGCCGCTCTGCAAGGTGTATCGAATCCGTATAATCGCAATTTTCCCCCATCTGTATAAGACGAATGGAATCTGTGGGTTCTTCCGGCAGCCACATTCTTGAAATCCCGCTTCCGGGTACGACGATATAGACTTTTACACCTGTCATTGCCGACACATGGGCAAAAGCGCGTGCCGTGTTCCCTGCAGATGCCAGCACGAGTGATTTTCCTGAATTTTTGGATTTCGAAAGGGTAGGGAAAGCCTCAAGCTCCTTGAAGCTGCAGGTTTTGATAAACGCTCCCCGCTCAGGCCAGTAGCCATTGAAAGAGATATACAGGTTTTTTAGCCCGAGTTCAGCTGCAAGTTCAGTGCTTTTGTATGTAACCGGACCGGAATCGGTTGTTATTAGCTCGTTTACAGGCAGCCAGTCATGGAATCTTCCCATCCCCGGAACATTCTTTAAATCAAGTCTTTTGTTCCTGTAATTTGCCCGGAGCAGGGCATTATCAGTTTCGCATTTTAACCTGTCGTCAAAATAAGCAGTACCGCATCCTGCACAAACAAGATTATATTTTGGGTTTTCGGGGATGGAAATGACCGGATGAAATTGAGAAATACCTTCGCTATATGCAGATTTTGATTCTGTCATAATTAATAGTTCCTTAAAACACTATTTATGTCTTTCCGTTTGAGGACTTGTTTTTTCCTGTATCGGATACAAAATTTAAATTAAAATACAATTGTCCAATTACAAATTCTTTTGAAAAATATGTCCAGCCATAGTTAGACCGAAGTAAATGATTCTGCAATTTCACTCTCGGAAAAGAATATATTTTTTGTCTTCTTGAATTCCCTTGCTTTCTTCATCGCGCTTGCATACTCGAACATCCACACCTCGGTAATAAAAATCGCGCCGTCCCGAATGGTTTCTTTGGCAAGGCTTCCGCTTCCGAACTCCATGAGCAGCTGGATTGCAGCCACAACCGCCGCTTCATATTCATCTATCTCTGTGGTTTCAGTTGCCACATCATGCAAAAGCATCTTGAACAGGCTTCTGAATTTGTTTGCGGGAATGAATTGGTTTTCTGCGGTTTTTATAAGTACATTTATTTCAACGAGATCCGAAGTCAATTTGTTTATTTTTTCTTCATCCCACAACTCGACAGGATTGTCGGTATTTTCATAGGACGCCTCAACTTCTGAAAGAAGGTCATCAATCTCTTTCTTGTTCTCGATTCTTTTCACGGCATATTGCGATGATTCCATCTCAGGCGTAGTAAATATATAATATCGAAGAAGGTTTTTCAGCTTACCGCCGTTTTCACCTTCAACGATTTCTAAATTTTTAAGTATTTTATATTCGATTTCACTGAGGTCGGCGCAAACCTTGGGCATATTTCATCCCTGCTTTTTTATAGCTTCCTCGCCGAGTTTCAATTTCATCGAAAGTTCAGCGACCCTTTTACCCAGCGCAATTGCAAGCGCTTCCGCTTCTTCTGTGGGCGGCCTGTCTGCCATCGGACCTGTTACTGATGACGCCCCATAGGGAGAACCTCCCGCCGCTGTTGTAAATAATTTATCCTCTGAATACGGGATTCCTGCGATAATCATTCCATGATGGAGCATCGGGATGAACATTGTGAGAAGCGTGGTCTCCTGCCCCCCGTGTATTGTGGTGCTTGAGGTAAAAGCAGCGCCCACTTTTCCAACGAGGCCGCCTTTTACCCATACCCCCGCAGTCTTATCTATAAAATCCTTTAATGAAGAACTCATGTTGCCATAACGTGTCGGGCTTCCGAATATAACCGCATCTGCATCAAAAAGGTCGCTAGCTTTTGCTTCAGGTATGGTCTTTAAATATTCTCTTGCCTTTTTCCAGCGCTCGTCCTTCTTAATAATATCTTCAGGTGCAAGTTCAGCCGTCCTCCGTAAGACCGCCTCGCATCCATTGACTGAACGGACGCCTTCTGCTATCATTTCTGCAAGTTTTAGTGTATTGCCGTAACGAGTATAGAAAATAATGTACACCTTAAGCATATTCCATCTCCCGGTTAACTCTCCTTTACAAGAATTTCTTCATTTATGTCTTCAAGCGTATTGCAGGAAGTCATTATCATCGCAATTTTTATATCTGTTTTTAAAAATTCCATGATTCTCTTTACTCCCTCGACCCCTGTTGATACCGCCTCTCTTGCAAGCGGTCTTCCCACCAGCACAAAATCCGCACCCAGAGCCAGCATTTTGACAACATCAAACCCGGTTCTTACTCCACCATCCGCCGTAATTACGACTTTTTCGTTATTATCGTTATCTCTTACAGCTTTTACGATTTCAGGAAGCGCATCCGCAACCCCGCGGCCTGAATCCAGAACCCTGCCGCCGTGGTTGGAAACGCCTATTACATCAGCCCCGGCTGAAAGCGCTGCCAGAGCATCCTCAGCGCACATTACCCCCTTGATAATGAACGGGAGCCTTGTTGATTTTTTTAGTTCTTTCAGTTCATCGATCGATTTCCTGAAAACCGGCTTTCCTGCAAGCGCGAAGTTCACCGAGCCTGCTCCGTCTATATCAACGCCTACAGCTACCGCTTTTTCTTTTTCAGACTGTTTTATCAGGTCTATCAGGACTTCCTGGGACTGGGGCTTGAAAATGTTCACCCCGTGACCGTTGACTTTTTTGAGAGCAACTATTGCAGGATGTATCATTTCATAATCCCTGGATGTGTTACCCGTACATCCGATAGTCCCTGCAACTTTGCATCCTGCGAGGATATTATATGCAAAATCCTCTTCCGTTATATTGCTGACAAAACTTAAACCGCTCATCGGCGCTCCGAGAACAGGCATAGCTATTTTAGTTCCAAAGAACGTGGTTTCGATAACCGGGTCTTCATGCTGCGTTATCAGCCTTTCTTTCAACCTGTATTTTGAAAGCGCCTTAAAATTGGCAAGATAAGTGAGACCCTGGCCGATTCCGCGAAGACCCAGCGGTATCCCGTACTCCTGTCTCAATTCAGGCACTGTTTCCGGGTTATCAACACCCACCAGAATGCTTCTTTTTTCTTCTTTCTTTTCTTTGAAGTCAGAATAAGCCTTGGCTTTATGCCAGTAGTCTTCTTCAGGGATAACGACGAGCTTTTCTTTGGCTGCGCCGCAGATGGGGCATCTCCAGGAATCAGGGAAGTCCGAAACTTTGGTATTCGGCTCTATTCCTGTCTGGGTGTCCCCTATATCCTCATCATAAACATAGATGTTGCAGACCGTACACAGCCATTTAGCCATATACTAAATTTATTTCTTGCCGGACTGCTGCATACCAGAGCCCTTGAGGCAGTAGCGGTCCCATCTTAGAGACAGGTTCTTCTGGACAGGGCATGTTGGGCACAGGCAGCCTTTATCTTTCTTGATTACTGCGCTTTTCCCGATTGCGCAGAACGTGAGTTTCTTTTCCCCGGTTCCAATATAAGTGGGACATTTTCCGCAGATGCATATCTTATCTAACTCTTTTATCTGTGCCTGCATCTGTGCCTGAGACAATTTGCTCATTGCTTCCATATTCTGTTCAAAAGTTTTCTGTGGTTCTTTTGCCATATTTTTACCCCCTAAATTGACATGTAACTATTCTGGTTATTGGTATATAATAGTTATCCATTATTTTTGAAGCGTTCCCCTGCTGCTGAATATTTTTTTAATTTCCAAGGAACCTATAATCAATACCATAACCAGGGCAATAAGAATCAATTGGATAAAGTCAATCGCTGCAAGATTAAACCTGTCATTCAGAAACGGGACATAAATCCCCAGGATTAGAAAACCGATTGCTACAACTGCCCACAGGTTAATTACCTTATTGGCAAATATTCCAAGTGAGAAAATGGACTCCTTATCAGAACGTGAAATATAAGCCAGAAAGATATGGCCAAAAATCCATGCTGAAAAAGCATAGGTTTGCGTTTCCCGAAGACTTAAATTCTGGCTCTGTGCATAAAAATACACGGACATAACCGCTGCAAAAAGCACCACTCCTTTAGTTAAAAAGTCTTTAACTACCTGATTATTGAATATGTTTTCCCTTGGATTGCGGGGCGGCCTTAAATAAATATTTTTTTCTTTCGCCTCCACAACAAAACCGGCTGATGCCGCCAGATCCATAAATAATTCCAGGAGGATTATCTGGATAGGGGCAAAAGGCATCGGCGTTCCCAGAAGAACAGGTAACAGGAAAATCAGTACTAAAGCAACCTTCACCGAGAGATAATATTTAATTCCTTTTTGCAGGTTGTCAAAAAACTTCCTGCCTTCAAAAATACCCTCGGCAATAGTTATATAATTATCATCCGCCACGACAACTTCCGCAGCTTCCTTTGCAACATCCGTTCCCCTGATTCCCATCGCTATGCCGATATCCGCACCTTTCAGGGCAAGCGCATCGTTAATCCCGTCGCCTGTTACAGCCACCACTTCCCCGTTCTTTTGAAGCGCCTTTACGATCCGATATTTATGCTCCGGAGTTGCCCGTGCAAAAACGGAAAACTCCTTCACGGTATTTTGTAATTCCTCATCAGTTAATTTATCCAGTTCTGTGCCGGTTAATACTTTATTGCCGGTTAAAATACCAACTTCCCTTGCAATGAAAACTGCCGTTGAAGGATGGTCGCCCGTAACCATAATCGTCCTGATACCTGCCGTCGTTGCCAGAGCTATGGTTTCCTCGATTCCCTCCCTCGGCGGGTCTTCAAAACTTATGAGTCCTGCAAAATTCATTTGCTTTTCGAGTTCATTAAAATCGAGGCTCTTTTCTTCTGGTGATAATTCTTTATAAGCGATTGCAATTACACGTCTCCCATTTTCAACTTCGTTACTTAATGCAGCTTTTATATTATTGCTTATGTTATAGCAAACTCCGAAAATCTCCTCAGGCGCACCGCTTGAAAACAATTCATACTCCTGTCCGTTTTCTCTTATGACCGCCTTTGTTTTCCTGCCGTTGCCAAGATTTCTCTGGCGAACCACTTTTAGCTGTGTCGCATCCAGCTTCAATTCGCCGGCTTTATTTTTAATCTCCCGTTCCAAAGGAGACAATGAATATTCAGTAATTGAACCAAGGGCAATTTCTATGATTTCCTTCCCTTTTTCAGGAGGATAAAATGCAGCGATTTTCATTTTATTTTCAGTGATGGTTCCTGTTTTGTCAGTAACAATCACAGTGGCATTGCCCAACGTTTCGGCAGCTTTAATTCTCTTGACTAAAAAATTATTCTTTGATAAGGTATATGCCCCGAGGCCCAGAACCATCGTAATAATGATCGGCAGCTCTTCAGGAATCGTGGCAAAAGAAAGGGAAAGACCTGTCAGGATCATGGTCTTAATATCCTGCCCTCTCAGGATTCCTATAAGAGGTATAATAATTGAAAAGAACAAAGCCACGAAAACCAGTTTGCCAGCCAGGGACTTCATCGCAAGCTGCAGCGGGGTTTTTGGGGGCTTAATGATTTTTGAAGCCGCGGCGATTTCGCCAAGTTTTGTACTCTTGCCTGTTGAAAAAACAACAGCCGCTCCTTCGCCTGAAAGTACTATCGTGCCTGCATATATTTCTTCGCCGATTTCCTTTTCCCTGGGAAACGATTCACCGGTCAGGGTAGATTCATCAAATTGCAAGCCCGTTGATTTTTGAATTTTAGCATCGGCTGCAACTTTGGTCCCTGAGGTAAGAATTAACAGGTCGTCAGGTACAACATTTTCCGAGTCAATTTCCGTTAGTTCGCCATCCCTCAACACCTTCGTTCTGGGCGCTGCTATTTTTTCTAAAGATGCTATTGCTTTTTTTGCCCGGAATTCATTATAGACTTCTGCAAAAACCAGCAAAGCGATTACTATAAAAATGGTAAAAGCATCTTCCCGTTTTCCCCAGATGCTGTAGAAAAAGCCAACTACTAATAAAAGAAGAATCATAGGCTCTGTTACTTCATGCCTTGCAATGCCGAAGAAACTGATTTCGGTTGCTTTGAAAATCCGGTTTGGGCCCGACTTTAAGAGTTTGTCCCGCGCTTCGTCGGAACTTAGCCCATTATCATTTTCCATTATCCAAAAATCTCCTTTACAGGTTCTCTAATTTTTCGGTCACTTTTCTTTTTCTTATATCCCTAACATATCTTGCTTTATTAATAATATTTTCTTAAAGATTGTACTAAAGTTTGGTGTTGAGCAATCCTTTGCGTCCTTTGCGATGAAAAACCCTTCTCCGCAGAACCGCAAAGTTACCTTAAGCGAAATTTAACACCAAAGCACACACATTCTGACAAAAGGATTATACCTTCCAGCGTAATTAAGCCGCTATAATGTTCATCGAAATAGACGGCTGGATGGCAAAACTGCGATTTTCGGCATGCCATTTCATCCCCAACCATCCAAAATGCGGATGCCTGCACGGCCACACGTATGCGGTTAGCGTGCGGCTCGAAGGCGAACAAATCGGGGAATTCATCATTGATTTTGAGCTGGTTAAAAATATGGTAAACGGGATTTGCGACAGGCTTGACCATAAAGTGCTGATCGCGGAAAAAGACCCGCGCCTACGGATTGTGAAAAAGGACGGCGTTTCCATTGAAATCATTGAAAGTAAAAAAAGATATGTATTGCCCTTTGAAGATATCATGTTCCTCCCCACGAAATCGGTGAGCGCCGAAGACCTGTGCAAGTATTTCACAACCGAAATGGCAAAAGGGTTAAAATCAAATGGCGCTGATAACATTAAAAAGCTCCATGTCAGAGTGGATGAGGGCATAGGGCAGGGCGCCGGCTGTGAATTATCGCTTTAATAATGCAAAAGGTCGATTACATATTATTTTTATATCATCTGTATCCTAATATGACAGAGGACGAACAATGACCAGCAGGATTGAAGTAGGTTTTAAAAAAGGAATGAAAGACGCATTGGGCGAAGGTGTCAAGAAAAGGATAGTCGAAGACCTGCATATTAACGTGGACTCTGTCAGTACTATTGAGGTTTACACCTTTGACGCGGACTTTTCAGAAAATGAACTGAATTTGCTCGGGGAAGAATTATTTGCAGACCCAGTAATCCAGGTATTCTCATCCAAACCGCTGGCAGAGGATTTTTCATGGCTGATAGAAGTGGGATTCAAGCCTGGCGTGACCGACAATGTCGGCGCGACTTCAAAAAAGGCATCTGAAGATGTGCTTAAAACCGAATTGCGGGGAGTTTATTTTTCAAGACAGTATCTTATCAGTGGAAATATCACAAAAGAAGATGCCGATAGAATTGCAGGCGGGCTTCTTGCAAACAGCTTGATTGAAAGATGGGTAATAATAAATATTGACGATTGGGATTGCGAAAAAGGCGTGCAGCTCCCACTTCCTGTCGTGAAAGGAAAACATACTCCTTCGGTTTCGGCACTAAACATGGATGTCAGCGACAACCGATTAAAGGAAATGAGCGTTCAAAGACTTCTTGCCTTGAACCTTGAGGAAATGAAAACAATTCAGAAATATTTTTCTGGCGCCAGTGTCAGGAAAGAACGGGAAGCTATCGGCCTTTCCCTTCCCACCGATGTGGAAATCGAGGCGCTTGCACAGACATGGTCAGAACACTGCAAACACAAGATTTTCAACAGCCAGATAACTTATACGGATGAAAAAGGAACAAAGAAAATAAATTCTCTTTTTGATACTTTCATAAAGCGCTCAACAAAGGAAATCAACAAACCCTGGCTTGTCTCTGTTTTTACAGATAACGCCGGCGTTATCAAATTCAATGACGATTATAACCTTGTGATGAAAGTGGAGACGCACAATACACCCTCTGCCCTTGACCCTTACGGTGGCGCAATCACGGGTATCGTGGGCGTGAACCGCGACCCTCTCGGAACTGGTATGGGTGCGCGGTTGATTTTCAATACCGATGTTTTCTGTTTTGCATCGCCTTTCTACGACAAAGAGCTGCCGCCGCGGCTTCTGCACCCGAAAAGGATTTTCGAAGGAGTGAGGCGCGGCGTGGAGCACGGGGGGAACAAAAGCGGCATCCCGACTGTGAACGGCTGCATCGTTTTTGATGAGAGGTATCTCGGCAAGCCGCTTGTTTACTGTGGGACTGGCGGCATAATGCCATCAGTAATAAACGGCAAGCCTTCACACATTAAAGAGATCAATCCTGGCGACCTGATAGTGATGACCGGCGGGCGCATCGGGAAAGACGGCATACACGGCGCCACTTTTTCCTCGCTTGAACTTGATGAGAATTCACCAGTGACAGCAGTCCAGATAGGCGACCCGATTACCCAGAAAAAGATGCTGGATTTCCTGCTTGAGGCACGTGATTTGGGGCTGTATAATGCCATCACTGATGACGGCGCAGGAGGATTGTCCTCATCGGTAGGCGAGATGGCTCAGCTAAGCGGAGGATGCCTTATCGAACTTGAAAAATGCCCCCTGAAATATCCTGGTCTTGACCCGTGGGAAATACTGCTTTCGGAATCGCAGGAAAGAATGACGCTTGCCGTATCTCCAGATAAGATTGATGAATTCCTGGCTCTTGCTAAAACAAGGGATGTTGAAGCGACAACAATAGGTACTTTCACGGACAGCGGAAAATTCCATGCAAAGTACGGCGATAAAAACGTGGCTTACCTTGATATGGATTTCCTGCACAAAGGTCTTCCTGCGATGAAGCTGAACGCCAGGTGGGAACCCAGGAAGTTCGAAGAACCCGTGCTCGGGATTGTGGACTTGGACGCGGCGCTAAAAAACCTCCTCTCGCGTCTTAATATCTGTTCAAAGGAATATGTCATCAGGCAGTACGACCATGAAGTGCAGGGTGGCTCTGTCGTCAAGCCGCTTACGGGCGACGGACCGAGTGACGCTGCAGTCCTCCGGCCTCTCCTTGACAGCATGGAGGGCGTGGTGGTTGCAAACGGCATCTGTCCGAGATACGGTGACATTGATACATATCACATGACTGCATGCGCCATCGATGAAGCCGTGCGGAACCATATTTGTGTAGGAGGTTCTTTTGACCACCTTGCGGGTCTTGATAATTTCTGCTGGTGCGACCCTGTGAAATCCGAGAAAAACCCGGATGGAGAGTTAAAACTGGCGCAACTTGTGAGGGCAAACAAGGCATTATATGATTATACGAAAGCTTACGGCGTGCCCTGCATTTCAGGCAAGGACAGCATGAAGAACGATTATATCATTGGAAGCAGGAAAATATCCATACCGCCCACTGTGCTTTTCTCAACGATTGGCAAGATAGAGGATGTCAGGAAAGCGGTGACAATGGACGTAAAAAAACCGGACGACAGGGTTTACGTACTGGGTATGACGAAGGATGAACTCGGAGCGTCTGAGTATTTTGCTTCTCTTGGTTTCATAGGCAACGATGTACCGAGAGTTGATGCCGCGTCTGCAAGGCGGTTGTATATCGCTCTTGAAAAAGCCATTAACGAAGGCACTGTGGCTTCATGTCATGACTGCTCAGACGGCGGTCTCGGTGTGGCGCTTGCCGAGAGCGCATTTTCAGGAGAGCTTGGCATGACCATTGAATTGACAAAAGTGCCAGTTGAGAATATCAGACGCGCTGATACGATACTATTCTCAGAATCCCAGAGCAGGTTCGTGGTGACTGTGGCGCCGGATAAGGTTGCGATGTTTGAAGAGATAATGAAAGGGAATGTGTTTGCAGATGTTGGTGTGGTTACATCGCAGCAGAATTTCACGGTGATGGACGGGGAGAAGGTGGTGCTGAGCGCGGGGAACGATGAGTTGAAAGAAGCGTGGCAGAGGACGCTGCGGTGGTAGCTCAGGGAAAGTTCTTGCCATTCTATACAAACGACACCATTAAATACCCATTGTAATTATATACATACAACATGGAATCCGCCAATGCCTCCATAACTGCCCGCATTACAGGCAAAGAACTCAAGAAAATAGATTCCCTGATTTCAGCAGGTCTATACACCACACGCTCGGACTTCCTGCGCCATGCTGCAATGCATTTGCTGCGCGAAGAGGCGCCGGAAATTCCTGAACTCTTCTTAAGATTGCAATCTCAGGCAAAAGCGAAAAAACTCACAAAAGATAAAATATTAAATGATATCCGAAGCACTCGACGAGGCCTCTACAAGGAGACCTTCGGGGATGATTAAGCTCTTCCTGGATACAAATATCCTTCTGAATTCATTGATTCCGGATAGAAAAGCGCACATATCCTCCCTGTCCATAGTCCTTCAAAATAATATTCCTTTAGTTACAAATGAGTATGTTCTTAAAGAAGTCAGGAAGATTTTAGAAGAAACGTATTCCTTCAATCAAGAGGATATTAATCAATTTGTTGAATTTTGCAGGACGAAACTTGAGGTCGCCAAAACTCCTTCGAAAGAAGAGTTTAAAACCATCAATGCAGGCGATAAATCTGACAGACCCATTATATTTTCAGCAAAAAAACATAGCTGTGTCCTGATTACAGACGATGCGCCAACAAGAAAAGATGCAAATAAATACGTCGTAACGCTCGGATCAATGGAAGCGGTTAATATTTTTAATATCAAACTGGCAAAAGAACACTAAACTGGACGATTCTCCCGCTTTGCGTTCTCTGCGCCTTTGCGGTGATATCCAATTCACGGAATAGCTAAATATACGCCCTTCTCAGCCTGTCCTTATGCTCATTATATTTTTTTCTGAAAGCCGCATCATCCATCATCTTATTCACCTGGCACTTAAGTCTTTGTTCAAGCGCCGCCTGTTTTCCTGAAAGAAGCTCCTTGCATAAAAGATTTGAGGAATCCGAAGAATACGTCTGTATCCCTCCCATAACAATCGAAATTCCCCGGTTCTGCGGCGTCATGGTCCCGAAAGGCACAGATGAGCCGTCTTTCATTATTTTTTCAAGGTCATTGTCATAGCGTGATACCTCAGTGCCCACTGCCACAAATTCACCTGGCTTGACTTCCTCGGATTTAATCTGCCATAACTTATTCCCGCCGCCTATAAAAGTATCATGATATTCGCGGTTCATGCCTGCAAGCACCCGCCATCTTGATTTATCCTTGCTTTTATCATATGATTCTTTCATTGTCCCCATGAGGGAACTGATAGTTTTGATTGCCATTATGCAAACATCCCGCCTGGCGGCCCGCATTTCTTCCCGATTGCTTCTTCAAGTGCAGCCTCAAAATGTGCTTTTGTCACCCTGCCGCCTGAAAGTATGGCTTTATGGAATGCGTTCTTGAGGAGTTTTTCAACAAGGTCACGCCCTGAAAAGCCCGATGTCGCCTTCGCTATGGCTTCAAGATTCACATCTTTTCCAAGTTTCTTGGGGAATGTGGCTGAATAAAGTTTCAGGATTTCATACCGTTCATTCTGGGTTGGGATGGTGAATTCAATCTCTTCTTCAAAGCGGCTGCGTATGGCAGGGTCAAGTGTATGCAACATATTTGTAGCTGCAATGGTACATATCCCCTCACGCTCATCTATCCCGTCCATTTCGGTGAGCAGCGCATTTACAATCTCTGCCACATCGCCGCGTATTTCCTGGTAGCTCCGGTTAAGCGCGATTGCATCAAATTCATCTATGAAAATTATGCAGGGCATAAGCTCCTCAGCTTTCTCATAAAGCTGGTGAATCTGGCGCGAACCGTCGCCCACAAACTCGCCTATGAGCCTTGTTGCCCGGATGGGCAAAAACGGGACTTCAGTTGCATTGGAAAGCGCCTTTGCCATCATGGTTTTTCCCGTTCCCGCAGGCCCGTGGAATAAAATATTTTTTGGCAGCCATTTCCCGAATTTCTCAGGGTTTTTAAGAAAACTTTCGATGAGCTTGCATTTTTGCTTTGCTTTTTCCTGCCCTATGATTTTCTTGAATGTGACTTCACTTCTGGTTTCAGGAACAAAAAAATCCGAATCATAATCCTCGACCACGAATTTTGTATTTTTACCAATCTCGGAATTTTCAGGTTCAACATTCACGACCTTGAAAGCAAAATCCGGGAACATTCTTTTATCAAAAAGAAAATCTCCTTTTTTCACTACAAATCCATTCCACTGCTCCCTTGCATAGAATTCAAAGACATCAAGTTCGCAGGGTTCCGGATATTCGTGGAACATACCTTTTAACGGGTAACCTGCCGGCTTTACAACTACCGTTTTCGCCCCAAACCCTTCCTGGTTTGAATTGTATTTTTTGCTTTTTTTATTGCTTACCCGTTGTTTTGCTCGCATAAAGCAAGTAATGTCGCTTACCTATTAAATGGTTGTCCCAGATTTTACGCTCTTTAGAAATTCCTTTATCCCAAGACCCGTATTTTGCAAAAGTTCAAACGCAAGTTCCTGCGATGGCCATGAACCAAGCCCGCAGTCAGGACCGGCATATTTTATCCTGTCACCGAACATGCCATACGCTTTTTCAAGCCGTTTCTTTATGATATCCGGCGTCTCCATCTGTGTCGTTATCTCTTTGAGCCTTTCAGGTTCCTTCCACACGTTCGTCCCGTATTTCTCGTTGAGTGCCGCAGCCATGCCAAAAATATCAGTACGCGCCGCGCCGATTCGAAGGTACTTATCATAATCTGCAAGGTCTTTCTTATCTACGAGGTCAAGATACGACGGGTTCGCGGCTGATTCAACGCCGATTACGCCTATGGATGGAACATTGCACACAAGTTTGTAATGAAGCGGGGAATGAAGGTGGATTTCGGTATCTATTTTATGCGATGCCGATGTTCTTGCCGCTTTTTCAAGGGCTCCTGCCAGGTCGCTTTCACTGAACATTATCTGGGGATTTATCCCGATGCTTGGCTCGTCTATGGAAACAGTGGCTATGCGTATCTGTTTTGCATTGTCTATTGAATTGGCGATGAACCTGTCGATGCTGGCCGCAAATGCGTCCAGTACATCCTTATACGCCGTTCCGCCGAACTGTTTCAAATACAGTTCAACTGGGCCTGTTACGCATATCCTCACACCAAGCTTCCTGCCATGTTTTTTGTAATATTCTGCGCCTGTTTCTTCTATCGCAGAAAGCTCCATTATCCTTGCTTTTTCTTTGCGGACAATGAGAGGCTCCTCCTGGGCTGATTCGTCATTGATTATCCCGAGGAATTGTTGGTTCATATCCTGGAACTGGGGATATGTGGGCACACCCACTCCCGCATCTATTTTCTGCTGCATCGAATCGCAAAGAATTTTGATTAATCTCGGGTCGTTGTTTTTTACGGCAGTGGCTATCCATTCTTTGCTTATTCCTTGAGGCAACGGATAGCTTCCTATATCATCAAAAAGAATCATGGGATATTAATTGTATTTTGCGGGTTTATAGTTATTGAACTAGCCGTTTATAGTCAAAACCCGGACAACGCTTCTTCTCCCGATAGTGGCGCCGGCTGGAGGGTTAAAAGGAAAAAAACGGAAGGCTATTTGTCTTTTTCAACCATGCCAGCCATGGCGACCAGTAAACCTATGATTGCCACTATGCCGCCTATGCTTTCCATGGTTTTATCCGTCTGGTAATTTTCAGATGAAAACTGTACGAATTTTGAATTTGTTTCCTGGATACCCTGGTAACCCGCCATGAAAACAAAACCTGCTATGGCGAAAATTATTATCCCTGAAATAAACATTATTTTGTTCATATTTCCCACCTCTCTGTTCTATGCAACTGGGCACATAAATATCTTTGCCTAGCCTGCACGCTGCTCTTTTTGCCAGTAATGGCTGAATGCTATGAGACTTGCCGAAACTATAGCCACAGAAGCTCCAAAGAAAAGTGTCCCTGCAGGGTCTTTCCATTCCACCAGATGTTCTAAAAATATAATACCCATTACCAGGATTATAACGCTGCTTAACTTTATTTTGAGATCATGAAGGTCCCTGATTATAAGCCAGTCAGGTAAAGCGATTGTGTCGATGAAAAGCTCATACATGCCCATTGCAAAGATGAAAAGCACAGTGGCTATGAGGAATGTATCCATGAGTCCCAGAAGAGCTATGACGCCTAACGAGTCTTGGCCGTAGCTTATTACAAAGTTTGCTATAACAGTAAAGGTCTTTATCATCCCGTACACAAATGCGGCTGCGGATGCCAAGAGCGAGGATGCGACTGCTATCAGGATTAGACTTTTGCTTTTTTCTATGGATTTTTTGATTAATTCATCTATGTATGATATGGATATCTGTTTTTTATTCATTGCTAAACCTTTATTTTGCATGTATGCCTGTCCATAAGAGCTAGGGATTTCATAGAGGGACTTAACCGATATAATATAACCGATGGTTTATGAGTTTTATTTCAATTTTAAAGGTTTAGTATAACTCTTTTTTCTTTTGTATTATTTATAAATAGGTTTTAACATATTATATCGTTTTTAAATATTTATTTTGGTAAATGGTTATATGAGGTTGGCAATGATTGCATGAGGAACCAAAAAAAAGTTTGATGGATAGGATTAGTGTATCTTGATTCTTTTAGCCATAAATTAAATCAGATGTTAAAGCGATTTTCCAATAATATACCCAAATTTATGCCGGGATTTAAGGTGCAAGAGTTTGAGGTAGAATAAAATCGGCAACTTTATCATAAAACGTGCGATTAAAACTCTCGCGATAATTATGGTACAATATAAAAATATAATATTTATAACAGTCATTGGACTGGCAATTCTTTTTTCGGGTTGTACAGGGAAACAGGAAGGTACACCAACCTCAACACCCACACCAACAGTAACAGCTACATCGACTGCAATTGTAACCCCGTTTCCTGAGGCTACACCAACAGGTAACCAGACGCTTGTAAAACTGGATAGCAGGAGAGGTTTTGTTCCCGATATTGTAACAATCAATGCGGGAGATGAAATCGTGTGGGATAATTATTATGCTGATACTGTTACCGTTGTCAGTAATGATGGACTTTTTAATGCACAATTATTGGCATATCACCAGCAATATCGGTATATCTTCAAAAAACCGGGAACTTATACGTTCCACCTTGAACAAAACCCGAGCTTAAACGGCACTATCATTGTAGAATCCCATGCAATAATTCCCACCACTACGATACCATTGACAGCACAACTGCCACAGGGCACTCTCTATGTGGATGCGCGAATGAAAACACCTGCGTATTGGGGACCGGAAAAATATGAGCTTGATGCATTGCAGGTGCAAATAATTAACCAACGGAATGCCCCTCTGTCGATTACAGCCCAGATTATTAACGGCGGGCAGGTACTTGAAGAAAATAAATTTAGCCTTGGAGGCGAGGGTAGCTCCTATAGCTTTGCGAACCAAAAAACGCATTTCATTAATAGTACAAATGTAACTTTGAGGTTATTGATCCAGGGTTATCAACCGATTGAATATAATTTCAACGAAGTTAATAATCTGGGTTAATGAAAAGCATTGTATTTTTTATTAAGTGGATAGAGGTAAATGGCTATATAAGGTTGGCAATCGAGGTTAGTGTATCCTACAATCGAAGTAAAAAACGACTGCCAACCCCATTCTATTTTCAACTGCATACTATTTAAAATCTATCTCTCAGAAATTAATCGATAATCCATTTTAATATAAGATTGAGTGAGGAACCAAAAAAAATATCATTTTTGGATAGGATAGGATAGGTTGAGTTGGTTCCTCTAATCCATAAATTAAATCAGACACTTAAAGCAATTTTCCAATATTATACCCTAATTTATACCAGATTTAATCTGCATGGAGTCGGCTCTATCTCTTAGAAATTAATGAATAATTTACTATATGATGGTGTGAGGAACCAAAAAAAATGGGGGTAGGGTTAGTGTATATTGGTTCCTCTTATCCATAAGATTAAATCAGATACTTAAAGCAATTTTCCAATATTATACCCTAATTCATGCCTGATTTAAGCTGAATGTAGTTAGAGGTGAACGGCTCTATCTCTCAGAAATTAATGAATAATTTACTATATGATGGTGTGAGGAAACCAAAAAAAAGATTGACGGATAGATGGTGGTGGTTACCTTGGTTTCCTCTTATCCATAAGATTAAATCAGATGCTTAAAGCTGTTTTCCAATATTATACCCTAATTTATGCCTGATTTAAGCTGAATGTAGTTAGAGATGAACGGCTCTATTTCTCAGAAATTAATGAATAATTTACTATATGATGGTGTGAGGAAACCAAAAAAAAAAGATTGACGGATAGATGGTGGTGGTTACCTTGGTTTCCTCTTATCCATAAGATTAAATCAGATGCTTAAAGCTGTTTTCCAATATTATACCCTAATTTATGCCGGATTTAACTTTTATTCTTAAACTGAATGGATTTAGAGGTGAACCTGCAATTAATAAATAAGCCTTATAAATGCGATATAGCACAGGATGAATAGTTGTAAAATGCCTAAAAAAGAGAAAATGCCCCCGGAAAGGGGGGATTTGGGTTTATGAGACTGTTACTTTGGTACTTGAAATGACCTGACCTGAAGGATTAACTTACTCTTATCTTGCCCTTAGGTTTTACAACTATCACTACACTGCCCAGTACAATTTTGTTTCCATCATCGCTGCCGATAGCATTTATTCTTGCCACGCCTGCAGTATTGCTTGTGAAATTAACAAAATCATTGCCATACACTATCTTGTTAAAAGGATTCTGTGAGTTGTTGAAATCCCCAAGATTCGTATTAAATGTCACATTGGCATATGTTTCATTGCCATTTTTATTCATCGTTGTTACCGTTATATTAGACAGCTGGCCAGTAAATACGACAGAGGGAGTCGCAACCAGTAGCACGCTATCAAGTGAAGAGGTGTGAATAAGACTATCACCGTTGACAGGAGGAGGTGCACCTGGCACAAAGGATGTACTCTGATTTACATCAGGCGTATCATTCGGATCAGTGGATATGTGAGTATAGTATGTGATATTCGAACCCGGCAGTATGAAAGACACATTATAGGAGCCGGCATCGATTCTTAGCTGATACCATACACCCCATTTATCATCTATGGTGAGGTCGGGTAGAGGCCATGAAAGGAGGGTTATGTTATTCCCTATGGCAGATTGATTCGGTTCAAAACTATCATTAAGATAATTTCCTCTGAAGGTGGGTACTATGAAATACTCACTCTTGTTGCTTGTAGAATTACTGCTATTCGTTATATATGTTGAATTTGCAAGCTGAAGGCCGGAACCATAGTTTTTTGGTAATTGAATGTTCAATGTCACTTTACTGGCGTTTAAGGGTGTTAATTTGTTGGCGATGTCAGTTAAATTCATTATAAGTTGCGTGAAGTTCTGCGCAAAATAGTATTGTCCTTCTGTATCAGTGGCTGTCTGATTGAGTATTGGATCGATATCTGATTCATTATTGCCAAGTCCAACGGTGTATATCTTTGTTTTATTATTTTTGGCGCGGTTTATTTCATTGAGCAATGATCTGTATCCTGCATTGTCACGTCCGTCAGTCATCAGGACTATGGTTCGTTGTGTGGAGTCACTTGTGAATTCATTGTTTGCTAAAAATAATCCTTCATCGATGGCTGTAAGCCCTACCGCTGTCATATTGCCTATTGAGGAATTGACTTTATCGAAGGATTGGTCTATATTTGAGACCTCAAGAGGAGCGGTAACGTTTGCAGTGTAGCTTTGCCAGGTCAGGTTCTGGCTTGCAGTTATCGTGAAATTTGTTTCATTGGATATATTTGTGCCGTTGACTTCCACATAATAAGAATTATTGGGATAAATGGTAGCTTTAAGGGTTTTATTATTTCCAGACAATCCGGTTGATTTACTCAGAAGAGTTCCACCCTGATATATATAAAAATCAAGGTTATCCGTGGAATTTGGCCATGTGAGGTTAAAGGTAGTGTTAAATGACACATTAAAGGTGTACGAGGTCGGAGTCTTATTTAAGGAGACATTCGAGCTATTCTGGAACCAGATTAATGAAGTTCCATTTTCAAGAATATTTACGTATCTTATAGAAGAATTGAGCGTTGGACTTGTCGCATAGATATAAGAGTAATTATAGAACGATATAGTGTTGGAACCATTGAGAACAAACCCTGTGATATCTACGGAATAGTTCTTCATACCCGCATAGGAAGTGTTTCCGAAATCTTTTGCATATTGGCCATTCACTGTTATGTAACATTCTCCGGTCCCAGTGAGGTTCCTTGTACAGTTGTAGCCTGTAAAATTCAGCATGTAATTCTTCTTTGGTGTGCTTCCATTAAAATATCCATCCCAGGTGCTCCCGTTCAGCAGGTAGCTGCTCTGGCTGGTGCTATTGACGGTACTGGGTGGATTGGGGATATTGCTGTATGTCACAAGTCCTGCGCGGTCACCCATTGAAGCATTAAGTTTTGATATAAACGCATACGAACCTATCTTCACTGCACTTATCTTGTCAATGTATGTGGTTATATTGAACGTTTGATTAATTGCATTTCCTGTTGTTACATTTATTGTCCAGTTTCCCCTGGGAATCACAACGGCTGTATGGCTAACCGGGTCATAGGTGCCATTCACAGGTTCAATCCATATATACCGGCCTTTGCTCGAATTGACTGAGGATACATTGTAATAACCAGTGCGATTGAGCCACCCGGAAAAATTTGAATCTGGATATTTCGTACCATTGTGAGTCAGAGTAAAATTCACATTTGGATTGTCTATCTGGACTTTAAAATCAGTCACATTGTCATTGAGAGAAATATTATCATCCGGCCAGGGTATCGATTTATTCACAGAACCATTTTTCAAGTAATTATATTGTGTGAATCCGTCTGTTCCGTACTGCCGTGTGGAAATGTCGAAATCACTTATCTGCTGTGCGATATTTTGGTAAACTAAATCTATAGTGGATGAATTGGCATAATAAGAGCTGAAAGGGCTGGCAATAGCTTGAAGGACGTCACTGCCGGTGGAACCACTTGTTTCAAAGAATATTGTAAATATTTTTATTGAATTATTATTTATAATTGTGTTCTTGGCGTTATTGGATTCGTTAATTGCTTCGAATGTTGGGTCGCCAGTATCAGTAGGAAGCGATACTGTTGGTTGTCCATCAGACAATAATATGATTATCGGACGGGCACCCGTGCGATTATGGCTGACCAAATAATTCTTTGCTGTCTGTATTGCCAATGCGGTTGCAGTATAAACAATGGGGGATTTACTTGATTTTTGTAACATGATCTGATTCTGAATATCCGTTATGTTTCGAGACAAACTGGGATTCGCAACAGTTGTGTTAAAAATTTCAAGTCCAACTCTATCGTTGCTTACAAGATTTTTGGTGAAGTTTACTTCTGCACTGCTTACATTTTTAATTTGATCGTACATACTTGTTGAAGTATCACTCACCAGCAGAATATCCAGCGGCGTCCCAGCATAATAATCCGGGTCCATGCTGCCGGAGTTATCAAGCACCAGCGTGACATTTTTAGGATCTCGTTCGGTTGGCACATCGCCTTCAACAGAAACTATGGTAGTGACATTGACAATCTGTCCTGATTTTACGTTCGCAGGCTCATAAGTAATAACTACACTAATGAATGTGTCATCTCTTATCCATATATTCAATGAGGCATTTATCGAACCATCCGCTGCCGTGATTGTGTCATTCCCAACCGAATTATTGCTTACAAAAAGAGCCTGAATTTCACCGTATTCATTTGTGACATTAGTGCCATTCACGGTGAGAGTTCCAAGTGTGGTATTGGTATTATTCAAGGTTACATTAATGCCGGGAATCGGGTTATTGAACTCATCCAGAGCTTGCAGGGTTACAGACGCATTGTGATTACCTTTTCCATTCTGGTAAAGGACCATATCCGGAATCACACCAAAAATGAACCTGCTAAGATTCCCAGGAACGAAACTCAGATTTGTACTATTCCCGATATCATTCACCCCATCATTATAAACAGCGCTTATATTTACTGTTTCAATGAAAGATGCAGGTCCTATTTGAATCGTCGCTGCTCCCTCTTTCAGGAGAACAGGTGGAGGTGTTTGATTGAAGAGCACCGTTTTTCCTTCAAGCAGCACAGGATTCTGGAACTGGTCTGTGACCTGGGCTGTAAGGTTGTAAACACTTTTGTTATCCGCAATAACAAAATCCGGACTATGGGTGAGAAACAGGTTTGAAGGACTATCTGCAATCCCCTGAATCGTAACAGATGTATTGATGTTCCCTGCTGTTATATTTATGATATTTCCGCCTGCACGTTTATCAGTTCTAAAAACGGTTGTAGTAAACCCGTTTAGATTCGTGTTGTTAATTTCGGGAGTAAGATTCAGCGAATTATATTCGATTGGGCTGTTGTATTGTGTAGCATTGGGCTGTGTAGCATTGAAGGTTACTGGAATGTCTTTCAGGGGGTTATCATACATATCCCACGCACCCACGGTAATAGTGGAAGATGCATTCACGGTGTACTCATTATTATAACCCAATGATATATAGGAAAGCGCTGCAGGCATGAAGGTTATGTTAAAAGTGTTTGTTGTATTTTCTGCCTTTGCTGTGATGGTAATATTCCCGGCTAATGTGGAATTGATGCCCAGAAGTATATTTGAGGTGTTAGATATGGAATTTGTGAGAGTCACGTTGCCATGGTCATATACGAGCTGTGTAAGCACATAGGGTGTTCCATTGATATTTGTCTGGTTTTTTATATCTCCAAGAACGTCAGAAATCTGAATATTAAGTGTCAGGTTCGCAGTAGAATTCTTGTTATTGTATTGATCATAAGCTGTCAGGTTCACGACTGTGGTGTTTCCCACAACAAGCAGGTTTTGAGTAACATTAACACCTATGAAAGCAGGCTTCCCGGCAAGGAATGTCACATTTGTAGTGTTATACACACCTCCAACACTCGCATTAACAGTAGCAATGCCAGTAGCAGTTGAATTTATCCTTACAGTAGCATATCCTGATAAATTGGTAATTGCCGAAGCCGCACTGAGATTGCCGAGATTTGTGGTGATATTGACAGAGGTACCGCTTTGATTGATGAATATAGATATGTTCGCACTTTCATCCACTGTTATCTGGGAAGGGTAAGAGGCGACCTTCACATTTACGCCTGCTGCAGCTAATCCAGTGAGCATTATTATGAAAATAAGTGTGAATAGGAGATTTTTAACAGGACGCATGGATAATACCCTCTAAATGAGATTTTTTTAATACATGTTACCACATAATAGAGTAAGCTTGTGTACTTAAATACTTTTTCATGCATATTATTATGATGATTATAGAACAAAAGCCACGTCACCCCACATGGACTTATATTTGGTTCAAGTAATATCCACATCTACCATATGTTGTCCCACAACCAGCATGGTGTTGTTTCGCATTGCTGTAAGGCTTGAACCCGTGAGATTTGTATTAAAGCCTCTGCTTTCAAGATAGTTTTCCCAGTCTTTTGCATAAGTGCTGTTGATTATGAGCGTTACGTTCACCAGACCTGAGGGTTTAATAATAACGCTTTTGTTATTTTCGTTGTATTTCATGCTTAAGGTGGCGATACCATTGCCGCCTACTGATGATGCCCCCTGTATCGATACAATGCCTATGGTGGTGCTATTAGAACCGTCCTCTATAGTGCTGTATATGTGCGGGTTTGAAACCATTATACTTCCAGGGTATCGTTTCCATACGCCTCCATTTTCATAGGTCAGGAACTTATCGCTTTTCTGGTATTCTATCTCCCCTGTATCATAATGAGTAACATTTTGCGGAGTCCCATCCAGATAATCTATTGTGATTGTGATGTTTGAGTTCTTTGTGACAGATAGAGTCGCTCCCTGGAGTTGGATTCGCAGGCTTTTCACCGGTACCTGATCAAACGCCACCATTTTCATATCACTCTGGAGTACTATGAAACTCTGCTCTGTACTCTCGAAGATACTTTCATCCATGCTTGATTGCAGCATAGGGTAGCCCATCACATATATCATGCTGATGGAAAGCATTACGATAGCGAATATGTAGAGGAATCCTATGGTTTCAGCTGCAGCTTCTTCGTTTCTGTTAATTTCCTGAGGCATAATTTATCCTGTGGGTGGACGCACTGCTGTATGCGGTGCCGTTTATAGGCATTGTGCTTGCAATACCGTTTATTGTAACACTGACGCTTTTATCCGATGATGTGGAGCTGACATCTATAGTCTCGTCTATACTTGCCATATCGGCGTTAATTATGTATGGTTCTCTTCCGATTTCTGCCGGGATTTTATATTCCGTTTCAATACGTCCATTTTCCGGAGCTACCATGTACATGTCTGTAACTGTTGAGCTTACCATATTACCTATATCCCTTAACTGGTCATTCACCACAATATTGCTTGGACCCTTTACCAGTAAATCATTCGAATTGAGAAGGATTATTACGTAAAAAACCAGGAATATTGCTGAAAACAGGACGTATGCCAGGGTTGTAGAAACGCCATCTTCGCTGTTAGTAAATGATTTCATTGTTTCACCTCTATTATTTCAGGTTCTGATGCATAACTTGTGGTACCGTCATCGTAGCTTATGTTTAACCATAGATTGTCTATGTGGTTAGATGAGTTGAATAAAGAGATATTTTCTGGCGCTGGCGAGTAATAGAATGTGTCCTCTGTAGTACCATTAATGTAGCTGAACAGGGTGATATTTACTGTCTCACCATGAACGGCGTAAATCGTGTTCATCTGCGCGCTGTAGTTACTGAGAATTGCTGTGAAATTTTTGAGTACACTTCCATTAGTCCGAGTGCTTCTGTTGTCAAGCTCCCATGCAAGTTGTGCTGCGCTCCTTGCAGTTCCCTGTGTTTGCGTCGTGATTTGTCTTATCTTTTCCTTGGGGAATTCAAGCTCTGCATAGGATGAGTAGTATCCTGTTATCGCAGCCTGGTTGACGAGTATTCCAACCAGAACCAGTGATATGGATATTGTGAGCCCTGAGAGCGCTATCCACTGACCGCCAGTATCATCAATTATACCCGCCATGCTATTAGCCTCACCTCCACCACTTTTAAATCATTTGAAGATATGTTCCATTTACCACCTGCTTGGGCTACTGTATAGTTGTACAGCGTTACAGGGCGGGTAGCAACAATGGAGTTCTCAACAGGTGCACCGTGTATTATAGCGTGTCTTACTGTAACAGTATCACCATTTTCGACATATGCAAAATCAACATTGTACATTACATCTTTTAGCTGGTTATGGATTTCAAAATCGAGTTCAGGAAGACTTTTGCTTTGAGGTGTTGCACTCACATTATCCCAGCCTGCCACGAGTTCTGTCAGGTTGGATTGAAGCGCTGTTTCCGGTGCTATGTCAAGTATTGCCAGGGCATCGTCTGCGGTCTGCTTAAGCTGCACATCCATGGCAAGCTCGCTTTGAGGCGTGATAATGACAGCACTCCGGGTTATGAGCATTATAGTCAAAACCATCAGGGTGGCGGCAAAAAACCCTTCAAGAGTGTGTATCTGAGCTTTATCGTTCATGACCATGCCTCTACAACGAGGGTTGCAGGCTCATAAAGCGGCTCTACCCTATCCGAATAATTAACTGGAGGCCATGCTTGATTGAACGTAATGTTGTTAAAGTCCAGTTCAAGCGTGTTGGAAATGGCAGTAAACAGGCTCTTGTTGAAGATTAAGCGCAGGGTATCGGTGCTGTTTTCCAAGGTTACGGGAATGGGATAGTTATTAAAATCACTGATATTTGTTCTATTATATGCGATGTAATTAGAGGGCATGAGGGCAATGCTATTCAGTGTTGCATTGTCAAAGCTTGCATTGGTATTTGTTATATTAAAATCCGTTATCTGTATAATCACATCTTCACTCCGGTTTCCGCTGATGTTTATTATTACGTTATCAGATAAACTTCCGTTGAGTTCTTCTGCTCTGAAGCTTGCTATATTCCCTGTTTCTTCCAGTACCAGTCTTGTTATTTTGTATATGTCCTGAGATTTAGGGGGCGGTTCTCCAAAAGATCTAGAGCTGTTTATGGTCATGGGAATGCCAATTGGTTCAATGTTTATATTGTAGCTGTAATTTACTTGAGAACCGCTTACCTTGTAGTATAAGCCAAGTTTGGTTGTGAGCACTGCTTCATTCAATTTCATCTGTTCTATTTTTGTCTTATTCAGCATTCTTGGTGTCCGTGTCTGTATTGTGTGGGGGGTGGCATCCGCAGCTAAACCTATCCTGCTTATATCATTTGGATTCGTCTGGTTCTCCCAGTTTGTACCGTTTTTTTGGGTATTGGTATCATTTTGCCACCATCCGGGGTCGTCTGCGAGTATATTGGCTGTCCGATAGACAACCGAGTCCAAACTGCCACCTCCTGATGTTGATAAAAAAAGGCCGGGTATGAATTGTATTACGAATCCAAAGGTGAGAAGAAATATGCTAATCCCAAGCAGAAAATCAACACTTATTTGCCCTTCATCAGCCATAAGAATTATAATCAGTATGATTATGAGATTCTTTTATATAAACTATTTCATCATTGTGATATATGAGGGACTTTTTCTTTCTTATCTGGACACACCTGGAGAATGCAAGGAAGATAAAGCAGGTCTGCTTTTTGTTCAATATAAAAAAAAAGAGAAAATGCCCCCGGAAAGGGGGAATTTGGTATTAAGAGACTGTTGCGTTATGGGAACTCAGGCTTTTGCCTGATTTATGCTTTATTTCCACATTGTTATTATGCAGAAGTGTATATAATAATGAGAAAGAGAGATATAGTAAAGAACTGAGAAAGGATTTGCAAAAATCTTTATATTCAAACTCGAATAACCTACATAAATGACAGAACAAAAATTTGAAGTGATAATTGTCCCGTCTTTTCAAAAAGAGATTGAAAGCATAAGAGACAAAAAGCAATTGAAACTGATATGCAAATCAATAGAAAAGATAGAAAACATGGGCAAAAACGCGGTCAAATTGCTTCATGTAAGAGACAAATACATTTTAGGGGAATTAAAATTCATGAGCCCGCCTTACAGGCTTTATGTGATTATCAATCAGGAGAATGAAAAATTTTACGTTGTCAGATGGGAGCACAAGGAAAAGCAGCAGAAAGTGATAAATCAACTCATGTACAAATTAGAATATGCGTTTGAAAGCGGAATAAAAAACATAATGGAATTATTCAGCCATTGATTTGATTCTCCGCTGCAACTGGTTTTTGAAAGCTTCGGATTTTAAAGGTGTTATGCTGCCCTTTTCTATTGCTGTGATTTCCGGCATATACCTTGCAATCAAGAATTCAGAATAAATCCTATCCGCCACTTCATTGGCGATGCTTTTTGAAATATCCTTTACGCTTTTCTCATCAATCTTGAAACGGAATTCCTGCTGTTGCATATTCATATTGTCCATTTTGAAGTTTAAATAGTTTTGCTGCCTACGCCCAGTTGATTGAATTATGTTAAAACTACTTAAAACTTTGCCGCGCCTGCTCCCGATAGCGGCGCGCTGGGAAAGCTGGATGATTAAAAACAAAAAAAAGAAAATGCCCCCGGAAAGGGGGGATTTGAGTTTATGAGACTGTTACTTTGCTGCTTGCGATAACCTGACCTGAAGGAACGTCAAGGACTGTTATCTTAATGATAGCACTTTGGTTTAAATTCAGGGCGCTATTTGTAATGCTTGAGCCAGCAGACAATGTATCTGGAGTAGTAACAAATCCGCCATTTGTAGCCTGCAAAAACCAACCATCAATGCCTGAGATTATTGAATCATCGACCGCACTCCTGACGGTTATTTTCTCATCCTTCAGTACTAACGGGTCGCCCCCATCATGACTAATCTTAAGACTACTATTCGAAGAATTGACGTATGTTGCTGTAAACTTTAACTGCACCTGTGGAGCCTTTGTTGGCGTGCCCATACCGAACACGAACGCAGCAATAACCGCTGCCAGAATTACAGTAATCGCCACCATCAGTATAACACCGATAACAGGCGAAACTGCCTCATCGTTCTTTCCAAATTTCATATAGTTTCCTCCTCTTGTTCTTTAGATCTTTTTTTAACTACCTTTTCAAGCTTTTTGGTCCACATATTCTCTTCATGCGTATATTCGCATTCAAGAAAATGCTGTACCGCTTTGGCGAGAGCGTCCTTGGTGCTGGATTCGCCGGTCTTGGCTTTCAAGGCTTCAATATCGTCCACCATAAGAACGGTCTGTACATGCATTATTTTCGCCATTTATGTCTCCTGTTGGATAGGGCAACAACACATCATAGATGTGATGCCACCTTCCCAGTATGTATCTCATTATAATTATAAGGTATTTAAACATTGCGGTATGATAATGATGAGAAAACAGTACTTTTCCCGCAAAACCATTGTTTATAACAAGCAAGACCGTGTTTCGGTCAGATATGCCGTATATTATGTCTTTTGCCTCCATGGCACGATGGATTCATTAATACGCAAATCTTATTATGAATCCCCGCCTTCAAGTTGCGTAACAGGGCTCGTGGTCTAGTCGGTTATGACGTCGCTCTCACACAGCGGAGGTCCTGAGTTCGAATCTCAGCGGGCCCATTATCATAAACAATAACTCATAATTGCCATCGACAGGTAAAACCACGGAGAGCACAGAGGAACACGGAGAAAAGCATTATTTACTCTGTGCTCTCTGCGTACTCTGTGGTTAATCATCTGACCGGAATTGTTCTCAACTATACTACCTCAGCCTTTCCCGCTTCAACCTTAACCGTTAGAGGCTTATTGATTCTCATCAAAAAAGCAGGAGCGCTCCTTGCCATCGCTTTCCCAAGCGGGTCATAGTATTCCAGCAACCATCCGCCATCGCTTGAAGTGGCGTTGATTGCAACCGCATAGGCTCTCCACTCGAACATCTTTATCTGCGGAAGCTCTCCAGCCGCGGTAAGTGCGGAATCAAGCCCTTCGCCCTGCGATAATACGTCAAGGGCTGGAACCGTTTCATTATAAACCGAACTCCTGTTTAACCCGTTGTATTCGTAGATTTTTATTTCATTCCCCTGTTCCCCGAGCGCATACCAGTCAAAAATACTTATGGTGGGATAGGCTTGTATTCCATTATCATGGAAAAACTGCTCTGCACTGATTTTTTCCGTGAGCCTCGCAGTCCCAAGCCCCGCAAAAACGATAAGATAAATCACCAGAAATTTCGTCACTGTATTTTTTTGCATCGGCTTCCTGTATAACCATATTACCATAAGCAGCGCCACTATTGTGAGATATATATCTGTATAGAAAAATACCTCGGCAGAATATCTTGTTGCGTCAAACGGATAAAAAAGCGGGACTCCGCGGGTCGTAGTGTAGTCAAGGAGTAAGTGGAGCAAAATGCCTGCAAATGCAAATAGTATTGTACGGCGCGAGAACACAGGTTCAAAATCGATATAACGTTTAACTATTGTTTTCACGCGGCTTCGGGTTGCAAGATAAAGTATAAGAATACCTGTGAAAAGTCCGAAAAAAATGGAATGGGTTATGCCGCGGTGAGTTAAAAGGTAGAAATTAGGATAAATATAGTTAATCCAGATAAGGGATACATCAAAATCCGGCGCTATTCCTCCTATAGTAAGCGCGGCGATCTCTTCCTTTCTTCGCTTGAATAAATTCCCGAGCAAAAAAGGGAGCAGGGCATGAGTGAATAAATCCATTAAAACCATCTTTCAAAATTTAATTTTTTTCGTATTCCCTCGAAGCTGATCTTATTTTTTGCAGTCAATAAATAGATAGCAATTAATCCCAAACCGGTAGCTATTAATGCAATCAGGATCAGGTTCAAAGGTCTTTCTTTGACTACTAACAGCCCTTTCTGCCCGAGGATTTCAACAGTATAGTTTCCTGCCTTAGCTTCCTGTTTCGTGAAATTAATTTGCTTTATCTCGCCGGGAGCAAGGGTAACAGAATTGTTATCCACAGCCGTGCCGTTGATTATAAGTTCTACTGGAATCGTATCTTTTTTCGTACCCGCATTTGTGATATTGGAAATGATCACAGCATTATCGCCTGTAAAAACCACATTTGGGGTGATATTGATGTCCAGTGCCTCGTACTTTGAAAATGGCGCCCTGATGTCAATATCCTTTACTACAGCGACATAACCGTCTTTTGACGCTGATATTGCGTGCGTGCCGTTTGTTTCAAGCGTGTAATTCAGGGCACCGTTACTATCTGTCAAGCCGATGGTTGTATTATCAAAGCTCACAGCAGCATTGCCGACAGCCGTGCCGTTATATGTGATTTTTATAGTTATTGTCCCAAACTGGTCAGCCGTCGTTGGGACATCTATGCTCAGCCTGCGTTCAATATATTCCAGTACATCTATACCCTTAGTCGCCTGCTGGTAGCCGAGTTCGGTTGCGGTTATGTTGTGAAGGCCTTTCATGGTTCTCGGGAGAGTATAGTTAAGAGTTCCATTATTGTCCGTCTGCCCGATATCGGAAGCATCGATCGCCACTGATGCACCCCCAATTACGTTACCTCCGGCAGTAACATTTATCCCGATAGTATCGCCCCCGGTAGCCTGGTCAGGTGCGTTTATTACAAGCTGGTTTGCCACCATTTCAGGGGTTACGTCCACGGCAAAATAGAACCGGAGAGCGTTATCAGTGGTTGAGGTATCACCCACTTTCAGTTTAATATTGCCCATCAGTTGTTCAATATTTCCATTATCCAGGCTGATATCATTATTATTGCTCATCTCGATATCCTGCCCGACAGTTGTCACTTTCATATCATTGTATACGTCCCCGGTTTTAATCGTGGTCGGATTATCTGATATCTGGAACAGCCCTACCAGGAACGCTGCCTGCACTTCTGTGCCTGCGAACACGCTGTCAAATCGCACCATGATTATGGGGAGGTCTGATACGGCCCCAACCTTTGACGGGGCATAAACATAGGTCTGGCCTGCAGAAAGGGGAGTTCCCGGATCTACGATGTTCCCGTCCTTTAACAGTTGGACAAGCATTGTCCTGGCACTTAGATCTATATCCACTGCCTTCAGGACATAGCCTTCCTGGAGAGCAATAGTGCTTCCCACGGATACTGAACGCTTGGTATCGTCATCGATAAGCACCTTGTGAAGCTGTCCCTGGGCAAGCGCGCTTATAGCTCCCACGGGACTTGTCGGGTTGGGCGGCATGGTATTGGCAGTGTAGCCCGCAAAATACTTGTCAGCCATGAAGCCGATGACCTGGTAACTGCCAAAACCCGAGTAGCCAAAAGGTACTTCTTCCGGAGTTGTGGTGTAGACAAGATTTTGTGCGCTTATGCTTCTGCCATTCAAAGGTGCTAATAGCCTCAGGTTTTCGTTACCTATGCCGCTGTTCAGGTCGTAGTAAAACCCTACGCTTGTAGTCCCTATGTTCATTCCGAAATTATAAGGAGTCCATGTATCAATTGGGTCACTATCCCTGTAAACAGTGCTCCTCACCTCGAAGGGTCCTGATGGTTCAGTCGAAAGGGCAAAGCGCAGGGTATCGTTGTCTGCCACAAGTATATTCATATTTCCCATGAGGTTTTCTGTATTACCTCTGCCGAGGGTTACGTCATTATTATTGCTCATCTCGATTTTATCCTGCCCGACAGTTGTCACCTTCATATCATTGTATACGTCCCCGGTTTTAACCGAAGTCGGATTATCTGATATCTGGAACAGCCCTACCAGGAACGCTGCCTGCACTTCCGTTCCCGAGAACACGCTGTCAAATCGCACCATGATTATTGGGAGGTCTGATACGGCGCCAACCTTTGACGGGGCATAAACATACGTCTGGCCTGCGGAAAGAGGGGTTCCTGAATCTACGATGTTTCCATCTTTTAACAATGAAATGAGCATTGTCCTGGCACTCAGGTCTATATCCACTGCCTTCAGGACATAGCCTTCCTGAAGGGCAAGGGTGCCTCCAACTGATATGGTGCGCTTGGTATCGTCGTCCATAAGCACCTTGTGAAGCTGTCCCTGGGCAAGAGCGCTTTTAGCTACCACTGGAGTTATCGGATTGGATGGCAGGGTGTTGGCAGTGTACCCCGCAAAATACTTATCCGCCATAAAGCCTATGACCTGATAACTGCCGAAACCTGTGTAGCCGAATTTTACTTCTTCCGGCGCCGTGTCATAGACAATGTTTCCAGCGTTGATTGTCCTATCCGTGTAGCTATTCATCGTCATTGTAAGGTTTTCGTTGCCGACATCGCTGTTAATATCATAATAAAACCCCGAGAAGCTCATCGGGTTCCATGTGTATTTGAGCGAGAAGAGGTCAGGTCTGCCGCCGTCCCAGATGCGGTTGCCCCTGAAGAAGGTCATGGGATGGAAAGTAATATTCCAGGACATTGAGTTTGTCCCATTTGTGTTATTTGCCATCACCATTATTGAATAATTTCCCACCGTAGTTGAAGTAAAGGTGAAGTTGGAAGTTCCTCCTGCATTGACAAGGGTAGGGCCTGAAGAGACAGCCCCGTTAACCGTCCAGGTCACTGTTGCTGCCTGGTCAACATTGATATTGAAAAGCAGTGAGTCTCTTACCGTGACATCCAGGCTTGAAGGCTCCTGATTTACCTTGATCGCGGGTGGAGGATACACCCCGGCAACAAAGAGAGACAGGTTTGTAACTGTCCCGGTCACGATATGGTTGGCTGTAACAAGATTTGTGGTTACGTCCTCCCATACATTATTATTCAGGTGGTAAAGGCGAACATTGCTTTCATTGAATCCACTCTGAGGTTGCGGATAACTCAGGGTTATTGTTACATTACCTTTGAAACCGGCAGATGTTGTAATGTCTGCGTAATTTCCAAGAGGCACAAAGCCAGGCGCCACCGGGGATACCTGTGTAAACGATACCGTGGTGTTGCCTTCAGTTGAGACATTGTTAAAGCTGACAGTAACACCGGATGGCAATCCCACGGGTATTACATTGTTACCCGGAAGTGTATTTGGCAGCGTGGTACTTGTATTCTCAGGCCATGGCTGTGTTGCATTGTTACCCGATAAATCGAAAGCAATCACCGTTATTTTATGAGATGCACCGGGTGAGAGTCCTGATGCATTATAAACATTTGATGTTTTTGGAAGATCCGTTATAAAATTATCATCGATTAAAATGCTTACCCCATTAAAATCCGGATCCGGAGGGTTTTGCCATGCCCAGTTTATATCGGTTTGTCCCCTGGCGACTACTGTTAAATTAGTAACGTTACCTGGTGGCGTTATGTCTTTTACATTCCAAATCCATTCTGTTGAATCTGTACCATTAAAGCTAATCGCAGTAGCCTTTACGACCCATGTTCCGGGTACCGCACTTGAGTTGGTGTAGCTTGCAGCGGTCACACTTTCGTTGATTTGAACCTGGGTTCCGTTAATGTACCAGGTTACATTCGCAGTCTGATTCAAACCGATGCTGAAAGTCCTGGACGCACCCGCAATATCAGTCACAGGTGTCGGTGGTGCAGAATCAATTATAGAAAGCGCACTTGGAGGCTGTGCAGTTACAATCCATGTCCAGAATTCTGAATCCGTGCCGTTGTTGTTGTTTGCTATAGCCTCTACTGTCCAGGTGTCAGGAACTGCACTCATGGCAATATAGCTGGATGAGGTCACACCTTGCGTGAATTGAACCGGGGTTCCGTTGATATACCAGGTTATATTCATCGTCTGGTTCACGGTGATACTGAAGGTTCTGGAAACACCTGCAATATCATCGACGACAGGCATTGCAGGGCTGAAGCTAATGATGACCGGGGCACCGGTTACAGCTGGCGGGGGAGTGGCTGTTGCATTGACTGTGGCTGTTGCATTGACTGTGGCTGTTGCATTGGCTGTAGCTGTTGCATTGGCTGTAGCTGTTGAAGTGGCAGTACCGGTTGTAGTTGCAGTAGTGGTTGCTGTGCCTGTGCCGGTTGTAGTTGCAGTTGTGGTTGCTGTGCCTGTGCCGGTTGTAGTTGCAGTTGTGGTTGCTGTGCCTGTACCGGTTGTAGTTGCAGTTGTGGTTGCTGTGCCTGTACCGGTTGTAGTTGCAGTTGTGGTTGCTGTGCCTGTAC
>JBAVMS010000013.1:0-5402 GCA_049690315.1 Candidatus Methanoperedens sp. | reverse complement strand
ATGTAAAGTTGCTCCACTGGGACGGCAGCAAGTGGAATCAGCTTGATACCGCACAAACCACACAAGACGGTACATATACCTACTACGAGGCAAAGACAACCGCCTTATCGCCATTCGCAATAAGCGGCATAACAGGCGCAGCAGCAGGTACAACAGCAACGGCAGTGGTAACAGCGACCCAGGCTACGGCAACTGGTACAGGCACTCCGGCGCCGACAGCTACAAAGACACCCGGATTTGAATTTGTCTTAACGGTTGGCATACTTTCAGTGGCTTACCTGTTAGGCAGAAAGAGAAGATGAGCAATCATCTTCTTTACTTCTTTTTTTTAATTTAACTCTGAAACAGAGAGATTTTAACCGGGGCGAAATCAACGTTTGCGCTTTGGTTTTTTGGTTGATTATTCTAAATCATGACGGTAAACTATTTTTTGAGAATCATTAGTTAAAACCCGATTTCAAGTATATCCAGTGAATACGTTCTAATCTCGTTGGTAACTACCGATATAGTTTTATAGGATACAATCATGATAGATAGTATTGAGTGGCGGTCATAATAACAGCTAATACCGATAATTCTCTGAATTCATCGGCTGATGCTGTGATTATGCTGCAAGAATAATATAAGATATTAAACAACGGGGGAATTTCCATGAAAAGCGGTACACGGGATCAGGCAGAAGGAAAAATCCACAAAGTGAAAGGTGAAATCAAGGAAGTCGCCGGGAAACTCAGTAAGAATCCTGGCCTGGAAACAGAAGGCAAAGATGAGAAAAGAGCCGGCAAAGTTCAAGAAAAGGTCGGCCAGATCAAGAAGGTTTTCGGAAAGTAATATTTATAGTATAATTCTTTAGGAGGAAATGGTTAGTTATGAATAAACAATCGAATGTTTTTAAAAATATAATTACCGTGCTGTTGACAATTCTTATTTTGGGATTGGCAACAGGAACGGCGAGCGCGGCGACGGATATTACAGCCATCGGTTTTATAAGCGGACCAAATCAAATTACAATTGTCTTTACTCCGGGAGCGGGAGGTACAACAATCACGGATGCTCCAATTACTGCATATGGTACTTTGAATCTTACATCCGGCGGAGCAAGAAATCTTCTAAATATTGATAGCTCATCATTTAGTTCTAATTTTGTCTATAATTTCAGTGGTGCTCCCCTTACTAACACCAGCGAAACAGGAAGTATTAACGTTACCGTTACCAACTCAACTCAAATCATAGACGATGCTCTTAATACATTTGATACCACAACAAATCCAATAGTATTAACAGATGGACAGCCACCAATATTTGTCAGTGCAGAAACAACATCCACAACAACAATCAATATAACATTTAGCGAGACCATTTTTGATAACGGCGCACCACCGGGCAACTTTACAATTACCGGTGTAGCAAGCAACCCAAATGTGATCACTCTTTCTGCATCAGGTCTTGATAGCAATCTAACTCTAATACTGGATAATCCAATAACTGGTACGGATACTCCATCTGTAAGTTATACAAATAACTTTGGTCCTGATATTGCCGATTTAGCAGGCAACATTCTGTTTGGCTTTGCTTCTCAGCCTGTAACCAACACTCTGGCCTCGTCAACAAACGGCACGAACCTGGCAATCATCGGCGGCTCAACGCAAACGGTATCAGTGAACACAAATGCGACCTATACTTTCAGCCTCCAGAATAACGGAAGCCTGACAGATAACTATACGATTTCGGTATCCAACCCGAACACCGCAATTACCGGTCTGAACATCACCTCACCGGTGATGATCACGAACGGAACGACAATAACATTCACCCTGAACGTGAGCAATGCTTCATCAGGCACATTCCCGGTGAACATCACTGCCACCTCCACAAATGATCCCAGCAAGATAGGTATTGTCAACACCACAACCATAGTTGGTTCTGTTCAGGCGCCGGTAAATCTTGGAACAGCCGGCAATTTCGCAGTACTGGCTGGCTCGGCTGTGACATGTACCCGTTCCACTTTCGGAGACGTGGGCGTGTCCCCCGGCACTGCGTTCACTCCTACCTCGTGCACGAATGGGACGATTCACGCGAACGACTCGGCCGCCATTGATGCTAACAGTTCCTTCCTCAGCGCGTACAACGACTTAGCGAATAGGACGGTGGACGCGGTTCTGACTGGCACCCTCGCGGGCGTTACGCTTTCGCCCGGTGTCTACAGTTTCGACGCGGCGGCAGCGCCGACGGGACTGTTGACGCTCAACGGCCCCTCGAACGGGATCTGGATTATCAAAATCGGGACCAGTGGGACCGGCGCCCTTACAGGTACCAACTTCGATGTGGTCATGGCAGGCGGTGGGCAGCCGCGCAATGTGTATTGGTGGGTCAAGGACGGCGCGACAATGACGGATTCGCACATCATGGGAACTATTCTCGCGGGTGCGGACATCACCTTCACCGGTACCAATCCTACCCCTCAAGCTACAATCAACGGGAGTGTTATGGCGATAGGCGCAGTAACGTTGACTGATACTAACGTCACCGTCCCGTCTGCAGGTAGTGCACCCAACATCACTTCATGGGGCAACAACAAGACAAATAACGCCAGCACAAGCGTGACTGTAAACGCAAGCGAATCGGTGAATTTCAATGCCTCGGCAAACCAGACAATAGATACATGGAACTGGTTTGTGGACGGTGCGGCTCAGAGCAGCAATAACTTTGACAACCTCACCACAAGCTTCGGCAGTGCCGGAACCATCCATACGGTGGAAGTTAATGCCACAAATAATGCTAACGGCACAAGCAACACCATTACCTGGACTGTAACAGTGTCACCTATAGGTGTAACATATTCCAGCGCTCAAATAACAGGACCAAATCAAATTACAATTTTATTTGTTCCAGGAACAGGTGGGACTTTTGTCGCTGATGCTCCAATTACTGCATTTGGTGCTTTGAATCTTACATCAGGCGGATCAAGAAACCTTACATCTCTTGTTAGCATAACAGGAACCAATCCAACGACGGCTGTCTATACATTCAATGGTGCTAACGTCAATACCAACGCAACAGCAACCATTAATGTTATCAATCCAACTCAAATCATAGATAATCCTGCAGCTAATACATTTGATCCTGCAGCAAGTCCAATAGTATTAACAGATGGACAGAAACCAATATTTGTCCGTGCAGTAACAACATCCGCAACAGCAATCAATATAACATTTAGCGAGACCATTGTTGATAACGGCTCACTACCGGGCGACTTTACACTTACCGGTGTAGCAACCAGCCCGTTTGTGACCGTTCTTTCTGCTTCTGGCAGCAATCTAACTCTAACATTGGATAATCCAATGACTGGTTCGGATACTCCAGTTGTAGGTTACGCACCAACTTCCGGTACAATTGACGATATAGCAGTGCCACCTAACAGCCTGGCTGGCTTTGTTGGTCAATCTGTAACCGACACTCTGGCACCGGGAGCATCAAACGGCACAAACCTGGCCATAATCAGCAGCTCAACGCAATCAGTATCGGTGAACACAAATGCGACCTATATTCTCACCCTTACGAATAACGGGAGCCTGACAGATAACTATACGATTTCGGTCTCAAACCCGAACACCGCAATTACCGGTCTGAATATCAGTTCATCTGTAATGCTCATTTCCGGAGCGACTCAAATATTCACCCTGAACGTGAGCGATGCTTCAGCAGGCAAATTCCCGGTGAACATCACAGCCAACTCCACAAATGACCCCAGCAAGGTAGGTATTGTCAACACCACAACAACAATAACCAGCGGCCTTGGCGTACCCAACATCACTTCCTGGGGCAATACCAAGACAAATAACGCCAGCACAAGCGTGACTTTAAACGCAAGCGAATCGGTGAATTTCAATGCCACAGCAAACCAGACAATAGATACATGGAACTGGTTCAAGGATGGCGCCAGTCAGAGCAATAACTCTAACAACCTCACCACAAGCTTCGGCAGTGCCGGAACCCATACGGTGAAAGTTAATGCCACAAATAATACTAACGGCACAAGCAACACCATTACGTGGACTGTAACAGTACCCTCCTCAGGTGGAGCACCCAGCATCACTTCCTGGGGCAATACGAAGACAAATAGCGCCAGCACAAGCGTGACAGTAAACGCAAGCGAATCGGTCAGATTCAATGCAACTGCAAACCAGACGGTAGATTTCAACTGGTTCAAGGATGGATCCAGCACGGGCACTGTCTTTGACAACCTTACCACAAGCTTCGGCAGTGGAGGAACCCATACGGTGCAAGTTAATGCCACAAATTCTAACGGCACAAGCAACACCATTACGTGGACTGTAACAGTAGTTGCGTCTGGAGCACCCAGCATAACAGGCTCTGGACCGGCTTCGCCAGTCACAAATATTGCAGGTGAAACAAGGGCATTCAACATCACCACAGACCAGACCTTGAACGTGACCTGGTACATCAACGGAACATCAGTTCAGACCAATGACAGCGTGACTTCGGCAATCTACACTAACATGAGTGCAGCGGTTGGAAGCTGGAACGTCAGTGCAGTTGCAACCAACGTCAATGGAAGCGCAATGAATACCTGGACATGGATAGTGTTCCCGGTGAATAACCAAACTGTAACGACCGACAGCAATGGAAACGTAACAGCGCAGGTGAATCTAACGTCACCTGATGGTAATGTCACCATAGTAATCCCGGCGAATACTACAGTAACAGATGCAAATGGTGTACCAATTACGAATTTCACACTCCAGGAAGCCTCGGTCAGCTTAACTGGTGCAATGGCAACAGCCCCATCTGGCGAGAACTTCCTTGGAGTCAACGTAGACCTGAGGCCAAATGGAGCACAATTTGTTCCTCCCATCCGTGTCAGGTTCAACTACACACCTGCGATGGTTGTTGGCATGGATGTATCAAGCCTTGAAATAAGGTTCTTCAATACCTCCAGCTTAGCATGGGACTCAAGTGGAATCGTCATCATTGAGCGTAACACATCACTGAACTATGTTATTGCAAACGTGAGCCACTTCAGCACCTTTGCGCTGCTCGGAACAGCAACCGTAACACCACACCCGAGTGGCGGTGGCGGCAGCGGCGGCGGTAGCGGTGGAGGCGGCGTAGTGTCAGGTGAGGATTTCGCCAACATAGCAAAGTCAGAGAGCAATGATGAAGACCTGGTTGCCAACACGCCGATCACATATAAATTCAAAACTCCTGAACTCGGCGTGTACGAAATTGCCCTTACAGGCAAAGAGAATGAACTCGGCATAACCGTAAGAGCAGAAGTTCTTAAAGGCACATCAAAACAGGTAACATCCCAGCCGCCAGGAACCGTATATAAGAACATAAACCTCATTGCTGGTACAAGCAGGATGAAAGAAGCCCTCGTA
>JBAVMS010000012.1:0-12032 GCA_049690315.1 Candidatus Methanoperedens sp. | reverse complement strand
TACGAGGGCTTCTTTCATCCTGCTTGTACCAGCAATGAGGTTTATGTTCTTATATACGGTTCCTGGCGGCTGGGATGTTACCTGTTTTGATGTGCCTTTAAGAACTTCTGCTCTTACGGTTATGCCGGGTTCATTCTCTTTGCCTGTAAGGGCTATTTCGTACACACCAAGTTCAGGAGTTTTGAAGGTATATGTGACCGGCGTGTTGGCAACCAGGTCTTCATCATTGCTCTCTGACTTTGCTATGTTGGCGAAATCCTCGCCTGAAACTACGCCGCCTCCACCGCTACCGCCGCCGCTGCCTCCGCTGCCTGAGGTTGTCGGAGCAGGTACAAGGTCACCTACCAGTACAAAGGTCGAGAAATGGTTTATGGTCACTCTGACGAACCTGGCACTGGTATTCCTCTCACCGCCAGAAACATTTGGTCCACCCACTGATGTATAATCAGGCAATGGAGTTATTCCTGGCCCAAGCGGTTTCCATTTCTCAGAGTCGCTGGTCGCGCTGGTGTTAAACCAGTATATTTTCAGCGATTGCTCGTTCAAACCAAGACGTGCTATATCAGTGATGTTATAGTACACCGTCAGGTTGACAAAGTTGAAATCAGACGCATTAAGACCTGATACATTCACATTAATATAGTTTCCAGTGACAACCTGATTCTGTCCGAGACCAAATGTGGATGTTGCCGGTGTTACATTCAACGATGAAGCATTCGAGCTTGTTGTGACGGTCACATTCACTCCTCTACCAATGGTGGCGTTAAGGTCGATTGAAACATTCGTTTCACTTAGCGTCCCGTTTACAGTGACCGTTTGATTTGCTATAGTGTTTGCATTTGCAACTACCGCTGTCACTGCAGTTAGTGTCGTAGTTCCATTTGGAAAACCACCGCCGCTTGCGGTTGCAGTTATTGTACCTTCAGCTGTGGCGTTCACGCTTATTATGGCGATGCCTGTAGCATTGGTTATTCCGCTTCCGGTCGCACTACCGCTCAGGGTAATTGACGAAGCGTTTACCGGGGCACCGTTGCCGGTCACGTTGAAGGTCACATTAGTTGCCGTGCCGACTGTTACTGTTATCGGGTTTGCCATGATGTTCAGTGGTTGTGACGTTACTGTCAGGCTCGTTGTCACACCTGTGGAATTGGCAATCATAGTCGGATAGCCGGCCGCAGGAGCGGCGTACACTGTAGTATCGCCGACAACGTTGGAGGCATTCACCTGGTAGTAATATACCGTATTATTTCCAGCAACAGTGTCGTTATACGTCACAGTCGCGCCCTTTTCCGGTCCTGTTGTGGACGCCACCGTTGTTACTGTAGTCCAGGGACCATTAGCACTGGTTGCTCTCCGGACTATCCAATTTATCTCATTCGAGGAGTTGTCAGTCCAGTTCAATGCCGCACCCGTCGTAATCTGGGTAGCGGTCAGGGCAGAAGGCGCATTCGGTGTAACCACAATTGCCATCGGGCGCATTATCATACTCTCTTCATGTCCAAGAATATGACAGTGCCAGACATACTCCTCGCCGAAGTTGACCATGCGGTTGGTGACGTTTGCAGTCTGGTTTGTCGGATCGATATTTTCAAATGGCGACGGGTTCTTAGCGCCAATCGGCGAAGTCACATCAATGGGACGGATGTTATTGGGAAGGTCCCAGGGAACATTGGGTTTAATCGGCCGCAATGCAATGATTGCGTCTTCCAGAGGATTCACCTGGAGGGTTTCCCTCCAGCCCAGCTCGTTGGGTCTTGGCGGCTTTATCGTTCCGTCCAGCTGACTAATACGGTTGATCACCTGCAAATTGAACATGTGCCAGTGCATGGGATGAGTGTCCACGCTGTTGTGGTAAATCCTCCATATCTGGGTGCCATCACCGAGTGTTCCGATAGGAACCGCAGCATTCGAGTTCCTGATAATCTCGGTTGGCGGATCAAAATTGTTGTAGGGAATCGCAAACCTGGTCTCCGGTATCTCGACCCCAAGTACGGTCATCAGGCCGCCAAACACCGGGTCAAAACCATCATTTATTGACTTTGGCATCAGGTTCATTGTGATGTTCGAGTTTTGACCCACCGGGGTGAAGTTAAAGGAGGTGTCATTGAATCCTACGTAATTATCGGTGTAACTCGCGTTGAAGGCTGTGTTGTAAGCCGATTCCGGCACGATTGGCCTGCCCTGTGACTGGCCGTAGGCTACCGGCAGCGCTGCCGTCAAATTGGTCACGTTGAAAGGTGACGCACTGGCAATGGATGCATTAACCCGGAATTGCATGATAGTCCGGGTGTTGGGACCGTAGCCAGGTATTGTCGAAGGTGCTCCACCAATTATTGTATTGTCCGGGTCGTCAGTGAAGTAGTCGTAGCGCGGGTCGGACCCCGTGACCGGAATAGGTGAATCGCTGTAGAGAATCAGTGTGGAATTGTCCGGAACTCCCGAAAAGTCCACAATGACGTCTGCCCGCTCCGCTCCGCCTATGAAGAGCGCTTTCTCCAGGACATTCAATACCCCTGGAACACTGTTGTTGTAATCATAGCCGACCGGCCTGTTAGGAATGGTCACAGGCGCGGGCAGGAAACCGCCTTCAGTTCCTATCTGTATCATCGATGGACCGGTCGAGTTCGGATCCGGTATGCCTTCAGGCCTGCTGTCCAATATGGAAGAAGTGTTCCAGTCCGGCGGGAAGTCAGCCGCACCCGGAACAGCAGGTACCATTGAGATTTCAGTACAGAGGCTGTGATTTGTCACTGCAGCTCCTTTGCACATAGTAGGAACGGAATAACCACTGCCTCCATTCGTTACCGTGATGTCGGTAACGGTGCCATATGTGGGACTGGCAGGATCTGTGTCTATTGTTGCGTTAGCATGAGCGTCTGAACCTGCAAAAGTTTGCCCCGAGGCATTAAAGAAAATGACATCAGGACGTTCGGTATAACCTGCGCCTCCGCTTGTAACCGTAATGGAGGTAATACTACCTGTTGCATTTACTGTCGCCCTGGCAGAAGCACCGCTTGCAAAGTCACCGCCGCCCGATATCCTGACTAAAGGACCTGCGGTTGAGGCATAATACAGCTGCAGGTTGAAAGTACGGTCATTCGCCGCGTTCAGTATCCTGAATCTGTATGCTTTTTGTCCTACCGGGAGGTACGGATAAACATTGCCGTTAACTAACGAGGTGTCCACGAAAGCTTCTGGAACAATGGAATTGTTAGGCGTCCCGGGATTCAGCGGTCCTTCCAGGGGAGTGTTACCAGAAAGGGGGTTCGGAACCGGCCCCTGTATGGCATTTACCGGTTGATCTATCCATGGACCGTAATCCCACCTGCCCATAGGATTTTCATTCGAACTGTTTTGGTCCTGGGCCGGCATATAAACATGGGGGAACCAGAGATCTGACCTGCTTGAGTTCAACGTAAAAGGCCAGGTAGGGTCCTGGGCCGTAAGAGTGAGATTGTCTTTCAGGAATGTCTTATCCTGGATGACAAGAGGAATTTGCTCGGCTGGAATAGTTCCGGGACTGACAGTCATTGCAGTTCCCGGAATGGTTCCACCGTTTACCAAAGCCTGTTCCACCGGGTCCTGTATCAGGTAAGCCGCAGCAATGCCGGTATAAACAGTCAGGCGTGTAAGTCCGTAGGCATGGTCGTGGTAGAACAAAAGCCTGGCGCTCTGCTGGTTTGTATAGTAGAATGTCAGCGTTCCAACGGGTTCAGTTCCCCCGTCCATATCCGGGACATACTTCACACTGACGCCTTTGGGATATGATGTGTTTTCACCGGCAGGGGTCGTCCACTGGTCCTGTGTCCCGTCGCTTATCCACGGCGTGTTGCCGCCATGTAGATGGATTGTGGCGCGATTCTGAGTGTATTGCTGGCATGTGCCCATTACAACCGTTCCGGTACCGTCAAGAGTGCAGCCGGTAGGACCGTCCCCTGCTCCTACGATTGTGGTGTCCACAGGGATGAAGAGGTTGCCGCCTGCACCCGTGGGGAGGTAATTGGTGAACTTGACGCGCACCGGCCTGTCCTTCTGGGCGATGATCAGTGGCCCGAGATAATGGGGTTTATCCACACCAAATACCTGGGCACCGGTGGCGTTTCTGATTGGAGTTCCATTAAGATAATTAAGAGCAAAATGAGTGGTAGCATTAAAATTCGCTGCTGTTTCCAGCTGAACATACCCTCTCAGTAAAGTCGCGTTCAGGTCAGAATGCATTTGTTCAGTATATTCCACCAGCCCGATTTCGTAATAATCAGAGCCCGTGTAAGTTGTAGTATCTGCAGTTGCAACGGGTATGTACTGCCCGAGATTGTTTGCGCCGCCAGGTCCCAGACCCGGCAATGAATCGACAAATTTCCTGATCCCGCCTGAGACTGCCCCTGTTTCATTATTGACTGCCGGAGCAGGGCTATTGGCGTAGTTGGGAATATTACTGAAGTAATCAGGAATTCCCCCGGGGTTGAGCGCTGGTCTGAGCGGGGGCATGTTTTTTGTGGAACCCGGGGCTCTGGTACGAGATGGCGCATTAGCAGCAGTGCGGGCTGCGGCCAGCCTTTCTGCGTTCGTAGTCCTCATCCTGAGTGCAATCTGAGTATAGGGCGCAGCATTTGCAGCTATTGTTGGGCTGACGCCGCTATATGATGCAGCGCTGCTGCCCGCACTGGCAACATTGCTGTTCAACGGCAATAATGTAAACAGTATTCCGATTGCAAGCAATATGCCGATGCCAGCATATAGTGTTCTCTTTGCTATCCTTTTATTTTTAGCTGATAACCTCTTTAGTTCCATACACTTAACCTCTTTTTTTTAATTTTAATATCCCTGAATCCTCTAATACACTGTTTTTTATAGCAGATCGAAAAACAAAAAAAAATCGGAAAGGGGTTTTCCCTTCCCGAACAACGTCTAACTATTGTGTAGTCACTGATGCTGTGTTAGTTCCCGGGGAACTGACGGTTATATTCGAGAAGCCCACAGCCAGAGGGTTCCCTGCAGTGTAATCCGTAGTGTCGCCGATCACGTTAGTGGCGTTCACCATGTAGTAGTACAGAGTCCTTCTTGCGGTCGTGGTGTCGATGTATGTCACAGTCGTACCCGTTCCCGGTCCTGTTATGGACGGCACCGTTGCTACGGTAGCCCATGGTCCGGTAGAGTTTGTGGCTCTCTGGACTGTCCACACGACCTCGTTCGTGGAGTTGTCAGTCCATGTCAACGTCGCATTTCCCACCGGGACGTTTGTGGTTCGGAGGGCAAGAGGCACTTTCGGCGTCACTGCAAATAACATCGGGCGCATCATTATGTTCTCTTCATGGCCCAGCAGATGGCAGTGCCAGACATACTCCCAGCCGTAGTTAACCAGATGGTTGTAAACCGTAACCGGTTCACCAGCCGGGTCAACCATTATGCCGTTAGTTGTTCCGAACTCTCCGGTCGCGCCAATCGGCATCGTCACATCCAGAGGACGGATGCTGTTGGGGAGGTCCCATGGGACAACCGGCTTAATCGGCTTGATAGCTACGATTACATCTTGCAGCGGGTTCATGCGAACTGTGTCCTTCCAGCCAAGCTCGTTATCATCGGGTGGATGGACAGCCCCGTCCCAGCCAACCCGGTTAATAACCTGCACGTTAAACATGTGCCAGTGAATGGCATGGGTATCAACGCCGTTATGCGTTATCTTCCATATCTGGGTTCCATCCGCCAGCGTTCCCAGGGGAGCCGCAGCGTCACCGTACTTGAAAAGCTCGGTGGGCGGATCGATGTCCGAATAGACTATTGTCGTCTGGGTCAACCAATTGACCAACGGCAGTTCGACTCCGAGAAGTGCATTCATGCGTCCATAGTCTGGATCAAACAGTTCATGAATTGCCTTGGGCTGCATATCCATTGTCAGGTTAATGGACGCTATAGCAGTAGCACCTGTGCCGGTGGCACCCGTGATGTTGACAGTCGGCGCTGAGGTATAACCTGAGCCTCCAGACGTTAAGGTGATTCCGGAGAGAGACCCAGTTATTATCGCTATAGCAGTAGCGCCTGTGCCTTCACCCGTGATAGTGACAGCCGGCGCTGAGGTATAACCTGAGCCCGGGTTTGTCAGCGTGAGGGTCATTGGCGCCAACGTTGCATTAGCAGTCATACCCCTGCCGCCGCCACCCGTGATGGTGACATTCGGAACTGAGGTATAACCTGAACCCGGATTCGTCAGCGTGAGGACGACTGCAGCTGCCGTTATCGTTGCCGTAGCAGCAGCGCCTGTGCCGCCGCCACCCGTGATGGTCACCCTGGGAGCAGCGGTATAACCTGAACCCCGGTTCGTAACCGTGACAGCGATAACTCGTGCTGATAACGTTGCCGTAGCAGTAGCGCCTGTGCCGCCGCCACCCGTGATGGTCACCCTGGGAGCAGCGGTATAACCTGAACCCGCGTTCGTGACCGTGATGCCAGTAATGCGACCACCCACTCTTGTTGCCGTAGCAGTAGCCGTTATTCCACCAGCAGTCGTTGGGGCTGCGATTGTTATGGTAGGCGCTGTAGCATAACCGGTGCCTGCGGCCGTAACCCTGATACTGACAACAGAACTCGTTAAGGTTGCCGTAGCAGTAGCCCTTGTCCCGCCAACAACCGTTGGGGCTGCGATTGTTATGGTAGGCGCTGTAGTATAACCGGTGCCCTGGGCCGTAACCCTGACGCTGGAAACTGTACCACCTACTGCTGCCGTAGCAGTAGCGGTTGTCCCGCCCACAGTCGCCGGGGCTGAGATGGCTACGGTAGGCGCCGAGGTATAACCTGTGCCTGCGGCCGTAATCCTGAAGCCGGCTACGGAAAACGTTGCAATAGCAGTCGCGGTTATTCCGCCAGGAGTCGTCGGGGCTGCGATTGATACTGTAGGTGAAACGAGATAACCGCTACCGTTGGCAGTAAGCCTGAGGGCGCTAATAGGACCAGCTGTTGTCGCTATTGCAGTAGCGCCTGTACCGCCGCCACCCGTGATGGTCACAATAGGTGAGGTATAATTAGAGCCTGCATTCGTTAGTGTGACACTCCTGACTGGCTGAGTAGCGTTAGCCGGGAGGAAGGTCAAGTTATGGTCCTGGATCCTGGCGTACGAATCGTTGGGATATTTCCCATTGAAGGCGGTATCATAACTTGCCTGAGGCACTATGGGCTTGTCCTGGTAACGGGCATATGCTACCGGCAACTGTGCATTCAATTTGGTCAGGTTGAACCCTGACGCATTGCCTGACATATTGCCAAGAGCCCCGTTAATCCGGATTTGCATAACTGTCCGGGTATTGGGACCGTAGCCCGGTATCGTAGAGGGTGCTCCGCCGACTATTGTCTGATCCGCGTCATCCGTGAAATAATCGTTTCTCGAATCAGCCGCGGGGACCGCCGCTGGTCCATCGTTGTAGAGCATCAGTGTGGAACCGTTTGGAACTGTGGCGAAGTTCACGATGACGTCCGCCCGCTCCGCCGGTCCCAGGAAGAGTGTTTTTTCCAAGACATTCGTGACCGTTATGCTTTTCATGTTCTTTTCATAGCCTACCGGTACGCTATCTAATACAACCGGCGCTGGGAGGAAGCCGCCTTCAGAGCCGATCTGGACAAACGATGGACCTATTGATGCTGGATTGGGAATACCCCCTACCCTGTTGTCCATGATGTCAGGAGGTAGGGTGAATAAACTGGTTTGCATCCAGCTTGCCGGGAATGTGATAGCCGGGTTCAGGGCCGCAGGAACCATTGAGACTTCAGTACATAGGCTCGAATTGATCGGTACTGTAGCATTGTTGCATATGGTTGGAACCTGGTAACCGCTGCCATTGCTCGAAAGCGTAACAGCAGTTACCGTGCCCGTCGCGGGATCTACTATCGCGGTGGCCGCCGAAGCAGGGACGAAGGTTACTGCAAATGTTGCGGTTGCAGTTGCGCCTCTACCTGAGCCGGTTAAATCCGTGATGTTGACACCAGGTACGGATGTGTATCCTGAACCGCCATTGGTTAACGTGATGGCTGTAATATTTACGGTTTTTATACTGGCATTTGCGCCTGAACCTGTGCCGGTGCTATCCGTGATAGTGACCGGGTTGGCAGGCACATATAAACTACCTCCAGCCGTCAGGGTTATACCTGTGACATTTATTGTCGCGTTGGCAGTAGCGTTAATTCCTCCAAGGGTCGCCGGCGCTGCGATTGTTACAAGGGGCGCGGATGTGTAGCCCGAACCACCGTTTGTCAGCGTGATGACTGAAACACTCAATGTTGCATTAGCAGCAGCGGTTGAGGTGTTAGTGCCCAAAATACTGACAGTTGGTGCGGATGTGTAGCCCGAACCGCTATTGGTAAGCACAATCCCTGTTAAATTGACAGTACCGTTAACAGTAGCGCCCGAACCTCTGCCGCCGCTATCCGTGATAGTGACATTAAGAGGTGAGGGATAACCCGAGCCACCAGACGTTAGCGTGATACCTGTAACATTTATTGTTGCATTAGCAACAGCGCCAGAGCCGGTTGCGCCCGATATGTTAACAACAGGCGCGGATGAGTAGTTCGAACCACCGCTTATCAACGTGATTGCAGAAAGACTCAATGTTGCGCTGGCATTTGCACCTGAACCTGTGCTATCGGTGATGTTTACAACAGGAGCAGTATAATTACTGCCTCCATTGGTAACCGTGATGACAGAGATGGATAGATTTGTCCCCGCGCTAAAGGTGAATCCTGACACATAGGCTGCAGCTCCTGTGCCAGTGCCGTTATTGCTGTCATTGATAGTGACAGTCGGAGTCGCACTATAATTACTGCCTCCATTCGTCACTATAATGGTACTTACGTAAGTTGTTGCATTGGCAGTAGCGCCTGTGCCACCCCCGCCTGTTATGTTGATAACAACGGGAGGAGTATAGCCAGAGCCGGGGTTCGACAGCGTGATGTTGTTGACATCACCGGTTGTTATAGCTGCTGCCCCTGTTCCGCCAACGAAGTTGAGGGTGGGAGCAGTATAATTCGAACCGTTATTAAGAAGCATGACGCTGGTGACGGAACCTGTTGCATTGGCAGTAGCACCTGTGCCGCCGCCGCCTGATATGTTGACAAGGGGTGCTATATAGTTCGAACCTGGGTTCGTCAGCGTGATGTTGTTAAGGACAAGTGTTGCCGTAGCAGCAGCGTTAATTCCGCTGCCTCCCGAGAAGCCAACACTTGGTACGGAGGTAAAACCTGAGCCTCCATTTGTTAACGTGATGTTGTCAACCGAACCTATTGCATTGGCAGCAGCCCCTGTTCCGCCTGTGAAGCTGACAAGAGGAGCTGTATAACCTGAACCGTTTGTCACAAGGGTCATGTTGGTCACTGCGCCTGTTGCATTGGCGGTAGCATTAGTTCCACTCGTCGGAGCTGCAATGGTAACTACAGGATTGGAGTAGTTTGAGCCCGATGCAGTCACGTTAATGCCGGTCACAACACCTGTTCTTGTACTTGTGTTGCCTGCATGTCCAGGAGCATCAAAGATGGTTACATTAGGAGGATTAGTAGCGCTATAGCCTGCGCCCCCGCTTGTAACCGTGACGCCGGTAATACTACCTGTTGCATTTATCGCTACAGTAGCAGATGCACCTCCTGCACCTGCGCCGCCGCCCGAGAACACAACATACGGACCTGCGGTCGAAGCGTAATAAAGCTGCAGGTTAAATGAACGGTCATTGGCTGCATTCAGTATCCTGAACCTGTATGCCTTTTGTCCGATATTGAGGTACGGATATGCATTGCCATTGACTATGGGTGTGTCCACGAAAGCTTCAGGCACAAGGGATACGTAAGGGTAAGGTATTCCGGGATTGACCGGGCCCTCCTGGGGCGTGGTGCCTTTAAGTGGGTTCGGCAGCGGCCCGAATGTCAAACTCGTTTGCGGGGGGAAGAACCATGGACCGTAGTCCCACCTGCCAAGGGGGTTTGCACCTGAAATGTCAGCAGGGTTCTGATTCGGGATGTAAACATGGGGGAACCAGAGATCGTTTCTGGAAGTATTCAGCGGAATAGGCCAGGTAGGATCCTCGATTGTCAGCTGGGCTGTTGTTGGCAGGAAGGTCTTGTCCTGAATGACCAATGGGATATTATCGGTTAAAGGTGGGATTGTCCCATTCGCCACAAGCGCAGCTTCCGCATTGTCCTGCAACAGGTAACCCGCAGCTTCGCCTGCATATACATTGAGACGGGTAATCCCGTAGGCATGGTCGTGGTAGAACATCAGCCTGGCGCTCTGCTGGTTTGTATAGTAGAAAGTCAACGTTCCAACGGGCTCAACGCCGCCATCCATATCCGGGACGTTGCGCGCAGCCACGCCTTTAGGATATGCGGTGTTTTCCCCTGCCGGGGTGGTCCATTGGTGTTCCGTCCCATCGCTGATCCACGGCGTGGTGCCGCCGTGAAGATGCAATGTGGCGCGGTTCTGTGAGAAATTGCCGCTAACCAGGTTGGGGTCGGTAAAGGAGGTTGCGTTAATAGTAAATGGCCCTGCTCCCATGACTCCTGGGTCAACAGGCAGGAAGAGGTTGCCGCCTTGACCCGTGGGGAGGTAGTTAATGAACTTGACGCGCACCGGTTTGTCCTTCGTGGCTAAGACCAGGGGTCCGAGATAATGAGGATTATCCACACCATAGACCTGCCCACCTGTGGCATTTCGAATTGGAGTGCCATTGAGGTATTTCAGGGCAATGTGTGCCCCTGGAACTCTCGCTGTAGATAACTGAACATAGCCCCTCAATATAGTCGCGTTCAGATCAGAATGCATTTTTTCAGTATATTCTACCAGCCCTATTTCGTAATAATCAGAGCCGGGGTAAGTTAAAGTATCTGCAGTTGCAAGGGGCATGTATTTCCCGAGATTGTTTGCGCCGAAAAGCGCTTGACCCGCCACTGGATTGGCGTTAACACGCGGCAGTGAGTCAACGAATTTCCTGATACCGCCTGTGATGTTCCCGTTAGAATCGACGGATGGAAGCGGACTGTTGGCCCAGTTGGCTGTCGTGCCGAAGTAATCAGGATTCTGCCCGGGGGTTCCCGGTGCGAGAGGTTTTATGTTTTGTATGGAACCGGGTGCCCTGGTGCGAGATGCCGCTATAAGAGCATTTCTAATTCGAACGGCATCTATTACCCTCTGTGCGTTAGTATAATTCCTCATTCTGGGTGCAGCAGTTACATCTATGGTCTGGTTGTTCATTGAAGTAACGTGTGCAACGATCAATGGTGCATTGCTGCCAGTGTTACTGACCGCACTGGCAACATTGCCATTAAACGGCAATAGCGTAAACAGTATTCCGACTGCAAGCATTATGCCGATAAATCCAATGCCGGCATAGAGTGTTCTCTTTGCGATGCTTTTATTTTTGGCTGATAACCACTTTAGTTCCATACACTTAACCTCTTTGTTTTTTAATTTTAATAACCCGTTAAATATCTGGATTAATATAGAATATTATACACTATAGAATATTATATGCTATTGTCTATAATATTATACACTTACCCTAATATTCATTTAAGGGTTTATAGTATTTAATATTAACTGGCAATATTATACGCTAAAAATTATAGTTATATTGTTCCAGTGTTATGCTGCCCTGAAAATTCAGGTGAATAAATCTCAAACCGCACGCAAAGTACGCAAAAACATTCACAGGATATGTTTGAAAATCTGGTTCTTTAACTATGATTCTCAAAAAATAGTGTACAGTCCTGAGTTATAATTTGATAAAAAAAAAGAACAAAGAAGATGATTGCTCATCTTCTCTTTCTGCCCAACAGGTAAGCCACTGAAAGTATGCCTACTGTTAAGACAAACTCAAATCCGGGTGTCTTTGTAGCTGTCGGCGCCGGGGTGCCTGTACCAGTTGCCGTAGCCTGGGTCGCTGTTACCACTGCCGTTGCTGTTGTACCTGCTGCTCCGCCTGTTATTCCGCTTATTGCGAATGGCGATAAGGCGGTTGTCTTTGCCTCGTAGTAGGTATATGTACCGTCTTGTGTGGTTTGTG
>JBAVMS010000011.1:0-109337 GCA_049690315.1 Candidatus Methanoperedens sp. | reverse complement strand
CTGTTCCTGTTGTAGTTGCTGATGTGGTTGCTGTGCCTGTACCGGTTGTAGTTGCAGTTGTGGTTGCTGTGCCTGTACCGGTTGTAGTTGCAGTTGTGGTTGCCGTGCCTGTACCGGTTGTAGTTGCGGTAGTGGTTGCTGTGGCTGTAGCTGTTGAGTTTGGTGCGGCTGCCACGATTGTTATGGGCATTGCTATGACTTTTACATCGTTGAACCCGGTTTCAAACAGGTGTCCTCCGGCTGCATAAACCACACCCAAAAGTATCAATGCAGAAATGACCCCTTTAACATTCCTTTTAGTTATCATATTTCCCCAAACAAATTTCAATTATCTCGTTTTCAGCCCCGCTTTGTTTTCGAGTATGGAATTATAATCTATGATGTTTAAAATGTTAATATATTTCCTATTGTTCAAACCGCAACGCGTCCACCGGATTCATCTTTGCTGCCGATCTTGCAGGAGCGACACCTGAGATTACACCCACTAATATTGAGAATCCGAGTGCAAAGATAAGAAGCTCTGGTGAAACAACCGGGCTCGCCGACCCGCCGGGACCAAGCAGCCGCAGACCTACTGCTGATACAATTACGGATACTAATATGCCAAAAATTATCCCGATCACCCCTCCGACAAACCCGAACAATCCGGATTCCATCAAGAAAAGTTTCATCACTTCATTATCCGTGGCCCCAAGGGCTTTGAGCAATCCTATCTGCCTTGTGCGTTCCATGACCGACATGAACATGGTATTCGCTATTCCTACAGCGCCTACAAGAAGCGAGACCGCAGCTATTGCAGCAAGAAATATCGATATTGACTGAACGACACTGGTTATCTGCTGCTGTATCGTTGCGAATGCCGTGACTGTAAAATCCCTGGTTCTCGGATTAACGTGCCTCGACGGCATGAGTTTTGTTACAATATCTGTTGCTATTTTATCCGCTATCGTAGGGTCGGCTACCTTTACCATTATTGAAGTAAATGTATTTCTGGGTACGTTTGTAGTAATTACCTCGCGGGCAGAATCAGCAGGCATATACACCGCATTATCACTTCCTCCCCCGAAGCCGCCGCCTGATTGGACGAAAATTCCCACGACTTTAAAGTTTTTATCTCCTATTGTGACCGGCCTGTTCAATGTAACCGGCTGTAAAAAAGTTTCATGGGCTAATGAATAGCCAATTACCACGGCGTTCGAATCACCGGGCTGAAGGTACCTGCCGGCTTCAAGCTGCGTGGTGACCATGGAGCGCCAGGTGCCGATATCAACGCCGCTGATTGATACTGATGTCTTTTCTGTGCCCACTATCATATCAGCCCTCCCTGAAACCATACCGTTAACATAGAGAACGCCCGGCACCTGCTTAATCACGTTCACGTCTTTATCTGTGAGGTTAATGCTGCCTCCGGAACCACCCCCTCTTCCTCCGAATTCACCGCCTGATGCCCGTGAAAAACCCGGGGTTACCGTAATCAAATCTGCTCCGAGACTGCCAAGACGCGCCTGGACACTGGCTTGCATTCCCTGACCTATGGAGATAATAGCCACGACCGCAGCTACCCCTATTACGATGCCGATAATAGTGAGCCAGCTTCGCATCTTGCTTTTTTTAACATGGCTCAGGGATAGCCTGAATATGTCAAGAATCTTCATTTGTTGCCTTTTTGTTTCCTGAAATAGGGGGAGATTTTACTTCTCTGCCAGTATATTACCAGTATAATGATAGCTGCTGCAATCCATAATGTGTAATTATTGCTTGTTCTTCCACCCGCCTGTGCACCGGTCGTGGATAAATCCACTGGAAGAAACTTTGTGCTGGTGTGTCTCAGTCCGCTTGTGTCGGTATATTGTATATCGATTTCAAGACTGTTGCCGGCGCCAGGTATTTTTGCAATCTGGAATATGGCTGATGTGTAATCGCCGGGATTCAGGTTACCAATCACGGAAGAACTGCTCCCGGTTATAGAATAGTTCTTTTGCCTGGGCAGGGTTACTGATACTGAATTGGCCGGGCTTATCCCGGTGTTCAGGACATTTAGAGTAAAAGAACCCAGTGACTCCAGGTAACTTAACTCAAAATCTGTTGTTCCTGCGACAACCACACCGACAAAATTATCGGATGAATAATTATCCTGTCCTGTAATTTTTAAAGGCAGATTATAAACACCCGGGGTTACGGTGATGTCCACAGCCATGTCAAACGTGATATCGGCTTCATCGCCTGGCTTCAGATTGCCGAGGGAAAACTGGGTTCCTCCGCCCAGGATAGAAAACACTGAATTCGCTCCTGTAAGGGATATTCCGGCAACAGCATTCTGTACTGTGCCTGTGCCTGTATTTTTAAATTTCAGCGTCACCCTGGTAATGCTCATCGGGGCAACGGTCTCAAGCGTTGAATTTTGCAGGACTATCAAGGGATTCCCTTTAATAGTCAATATCTCATCCTTGAGTTCGGTTGTTACCATGGGTGCCGGAATACTGCTGGTTATCTGCGCCCCCCTGTAGGAAATAAATATATTGAAAAAATAATCTCCTTCCGCTGCATCCGGGTTCACATGGATTTTGAACCTTGCGGTTCTCTGGGAACCCCAATCCTGTATATCTCCAAGCAAATAAGTATCATCAAGTATGGTCACTGCATTAGCAGAGGCATTATCTTTTGGCTCAAGCCTTACTGTTACGTCATTTAGAAATCCATTCCCAAGTCCCATATTTTGTACCGGTACATAGACATAAGTCGTATCTCCGGGAAAAACAGGCGCGCTTTCGGTCACAAGATTTTGAGATGCTGCGACCTGCGCCAGCAGCAGCGCCGATATTATTGCTAAAATTACATTTAATCGTTTCATGTTTCACCTGTTATTTTTCCATCAAGCATTTTCACAATTCTTCCTGCATATCCTGCAATTTTCATGTCATGCGTTATCATAACTATAGTCAATCCCTCATTGTTTAAACGTTTAAAAACATCCATTACTTCTCCACCTGATTTTGTATCCAGGTTCCCTGTAGGCTCATCCGCCAGGAGAATAGAAGGGCCGGTAGAGAGAGCCCTTGCAACTGCAACCCTCTGCTGCTGCCCGCCTGATAACTGCGCCGGGAAATGGGTTCCACGTTCGGATAAACCAACCATATCAAGCAATTTTCTTGATACAGCTTCCACCTCCGGTTCTGGAATTTCATGAATCCTCATCGGCAGCCGGATATTCTCAAGAGCGGTCAGGGTAGGATACAGGTTAAAAGTCTGGAATATGAAACCGATTTTTTTACCTCTTACACGCGCCAGTTCATCACTTTTGAATTCCGATATATCCTTGCCTTCAAGCAAAACCTTTCCCCGGGTGGGCATGTCAAGGCAGCCTATCATATTTAACATAGTTGATTTGCCGCAACCGCTGGGTCCTGTTATAGCCACCAGTTCTCCCTTCTGGATAGTTATATTTACTCCAGCAAGTGCAGGTACGTCAAACTCACCCATGCGATAAATTTTCCAGACATCCTGCAGTTCCATTAAAGTTTCCATTATGTCGCCCCGAACGATCGTTTATGTTCCAAGCGTTCAGTATTTTGATTTTGATATTCTGCCATCCACCCACTATCTTCAACCTTGCTCTTTTCAACAACCCCGCCTGTATCAATATCAACGAGAGCGGTTAAGATTACACTACCGTTAGTGAAAACCACACGAACTACCTTTTTATCACCGTTTGCGGTAGATATTATCCTGCCGTGATCCTGGACTGTAATATTATAGCTGTTATTCCCCATCTCGTTTTTTAGCGCATCCAGGCTTGAGTTTATTGCGAATGTTTTTTGTTTCTCGGTAAGTTGGAATGTATGTGCTTCATTATAGATAAATTTGATTCCGATGGCAATAACCAGCAGGGTAATCATAACTAATGCCAATATTTTCCAGGCGTTCATACGTACTCAACGAGGATGAAAGACCATATAAGAATTCCCTGAAAGCAGTTTTAAGAAAATGAAATCAAGCTTGCTCTAATCTTTAGTAATACTTTTTTCTAACTTTTTCCATGCCTCCACTTTTCCGTCATCGCCAACTACAACAGCATACCTGTCCTGATTGGACATGATAATATTCCAGGCCCCTGCAATATGTCTTATTTCATCCACTTTAAGGTTCCCGGCTCTTTCCTCCATAAAATGCAACGCAATTTGCTCGGCTTCTTCCAATGAAATCCCTCCGGTTTCTCCTTTTGGAACTTCAACTGGTGAAAGAATGTCTCCTCTTTTCAATGACCGGATTTTATACAGTATTTCTTTTGCTTCCGGCGCGATAGTAAATTCAGTATAAATGTTTCGTTCCCTGTTTTCTTCAACATATTTTATATCGATACCGGTCCCGAACAAGAAGCTCTTGCTTAATTCCACATCAGTTATGTCTTTTAGCAGGATCGATTTTTTTTTCTTTCCGAACACCCTGAACCCGCGGTCTATCAGAAGCCTGACGTTAGTTAAAACAAGAACTCCGCCGGCTATACGAGCATAGCCGACAGTAAATTCTCCTTTATCCAGTTTCAGTTCCATGCTTTCATTTTAAACCATGGATATTTTTAATCCTCGCTATCTCTGCGACTTCTTTCTTCCGATTACGGCTGCTATTACAGCTATAAGGGATCCGATCAATCCTATGGCCGGCGTTTTTGGCGAAGGCTTTACTGCTGAAAGGTTATTTAATACCGTCCTGTTACTGACGCGTGCCAATTCCACGTTCACTGATTCCGTTTCCGTGGTAACAATCTGTGCTTCCAACTGATATGTCAGCGAAGCCTGGATATTTATTTCACCATCCGGCGCATCAAACTCGAATACCTCTGTCCTTGTCTCTTTCGGCTTGAACCTGTTGTCCTTTGCTACGGATACCGCCTTCCAGAAGTCAGACACCTCGTTATTATACTGGTCTACAATTGTTTTGGCATAGACCCTCTGGTCACTAAAGATTTCCCGCCCCTGCTTGTCAGTTGCGTTAAATTCCAGAACGACCTTTCGCGAGGGGAGACCGCTTGGAATCATGTGTCCAACACCGTTGTTTGTAATATCGAGCGTAACTTTAACCCTGTTTCCCGTATTCTGGATACTGGAGTTTATCTGGAAAGCATTCCCCAGGAATTGGCCTGTGTGCCCGCCATACCAGAAGTGCTGGTAAACCTTATCCCGGATTGTCCCGTTCTTTGCTGCAACCCCGGTTTTTGTCTCCATATGGCAGTCCTGGCATTGCTCACCTTCGGCTGCATAAGGGCTTTCCTTCCATTCGGTATAGGTTGAGGAAATCGGAACACCGTTGATGGAGAACTCATGACATCCTGCGCAGAACTCTGATTTTGTATGCAATTGGGAGTAAATCGATGCATGCGCGTTTGTTTTTGAATCTGTATAAGGGCCTTGCATCGGGTTATCAGGATTAAAAGAATAATTATTGTTCACAACTCCGGTGACTGTATGGCAAAAACTGCAGGTAACACCTTCAACAGATATCGATTTTGTCAGGTTGAAATCGTTTGTTATTCTTGTCGTGGGGGAGTGGCAGGTCAGGCAAAAACTCCTGTATTTCGGGTCGGATTGAAGTGCGCGTAAATATGCAGCTTCGAATATCGGATCGTCCATAGAAAGGGCGTGCATAGAACGCGTCCATTCATTATACCTGTCCTGGTGACAATTAGCGCAGGAGTAACTTAACTGGAATTCCCCTGCTGCATGTACCTCAGGAATCATCCATACGAACATCAAACCGATAATAGCTACGAATATTACTTTCACGCTCATACAATTCCTCCCATATTAGATTACTACTCCAACATTATTAATCGTGTCGGTCATGCCACGCAGGAATAATTAAAAGTGACAAAAGATAAAAGATTGAAATTTTTACCACATGGCCTGTGATCCTTTCTCTTTTGCCGGGTCTTTTAAGATCGGCTTTAACATCCCGGTATGTGTATAATCCTCCACAACCGTTCCGGGAACAATCCAGTCACTTGTAACTTTCGATGCAGGCTCTCTTGTTTTCTCTCCGATTTTTAACTTCTTTTTAAGTGCAGCCACATTTCTCAGGTGTCCGAGGTCTTTCAATTCCTTTTTTACGAGAAGTCCGGATGCAACTGCTGAATCCAGCAGTTTTTTCCCGAGTGGTGTCCTGACAATCGTGGTATTCCATCCTTCTTCACTTCCTACAGACCCTATGGAAATGTCAGAATATTCTGCCGCATAATCATGGCAGGGAAGGCAGCCAAGCATGCTGTATTTATGGAGTTCTTTCAAGCTATAGGTATGTACTGCGATCTTATCTTCTACCGTTATTTCATGGATTATCATCCTGCCTTTTACATCTACTTTCTGGATATTGGATGGTTTTATTTTCTGGTTATCCTTCAGGAATTCCGTGAAAAGCCCGCGGTAATTGAAAGCCTCCATGCAGAATATGCCTATTTTCAACTTGTGCACATCACTGAATTCTTTGAAATCCGGGGAACTATCGATGAGATGTTCTGCTATGGTTACACATGGCATACCCACTATTGCAAGCATCTTATGACCCGCTTTAATAGCATCCCGCCAACAGGTGAGTACAGATGCCTCTGAAAGCTTGGTGCCTGCAAATTCCAGTATCTTCTGCGGGGTTGTTGCAAGCCTGGGTTTCCCGATCCATCCTTTTTCTTTATCTACAAGGAGTGCAGAATCAATAACCCCATCTTTCATTCCCTGAAGAAGAAGCGAGGTAACAGTGCCTCCTATCTGCGCTTTTCGGAGAACGTTCTCATCCGTGCTTTTTGTGGAGCAAATTTCAAGATAAGGACCGAGAAGTTCATCCACAGTCTGTCCTTCCGTGACCGGAGGCTTCGGATATGTTGTTGAGTGGTTGGCATTTATAACCGGGCAGACCTGCAGGTCTTTATCAAACACGATACTTTCTTCATCGAATACCAGTTCACCGTTTTTAAAACCTACTCCCGGGCTTGGGTTCACGCATACGCATGCGCCGCAGTAAACACAGCACTCTCTTGCTACAGGTTTTACGAGCCTGCTATCAGCATATTTTTCAATGTCGTGATACATCTTCACACCTCTTTCTGGGTTACTTCTATAACCCCTACGGGACACTGGTTCTCACAGAGCCGGCAGCCAAAGCACCTGTCCTCGGCAACCACCTCTGTAATCGTCCCCATCCACTGCGGGATTCTTTCTTCGTATTCAGGCCCTTTAAAATCCGTGGGTTTTAACCTGAAAACCCGCCGCGGGCACATGTCTTCACATATGCCGCAGGCGAAGCACTGGGACTGGTTAACATATACGTTATATCTTGACATACAAATCCTCCCTTACGAGGTCGAACGTGGACGTTTCATCCCAACACACCAAGTGTTGCCCCATAATCATTCAGTATCTGGCTGATTGTACTTTGTGCAGCTATCATTCCCCCGGCATCGCCGTTCTTTGCTGCGTTAATAAGGGCGGTGAATGCGTCATCGACCTGAGAAGCTTTCGCGCTGTCCCAGGACTTCAAACTGTCTCCCAGTCTAAGACGGACTGAATTCGCTTCCTGCGCTTTGATGAGGGCTGTTGCCTTATCGCCTTTTTGCACTGCAGTTACGGCATCGTCCATTGCAGTTTTTACATCCTTAATTGTATCAGCATTCGATAAAGGAATTAAATATGTGCTCATAAAAAAGTCTGAGCCTTTTGCTTCCCACATCGGTCCGATTGAATATGGAACCAGTACAGCGATAAGTGTGAGAGCCGTAAGCCCTGTTGCGACCATATATTTGTTCTTGTCGGCATCCGTATCAGTGGAAAGCTTGTAAAGCAGCGTTATGATACCAAGCGCGAAAGCCGGTATAAAAACACCGGTGTTCCAATCCGACTGTACCCTTGGAACAATAAATACACCTATGAGACCAACAGCGGCGAGAATTAAAACATCTCTTCCTATAATCCATGCCTCCCATAGTATATCGGCGCCGAGCCGGAGAGTCATCCTGTTTAAATATCGCAGCACCATCGGTCTTGCGATATGCAGGCTTAGCGCTATAAATAGCATAATTATGATGGTCGGCATAAGCGTAACAATCACGAACCATTCCGAATAATCCATCCATCCCTTCATCATAAGAGCGTTTGCGCCCAGTGCAGGGGCAGATTCCTGTGCCATGGCAGTCCCGATAAAAAGGGTCGCCATCAATACCAATATTGCAAAACTGAATACTGACTTAAAGTTTCGTTTATTCATGTCTAACCTCTGGCTTAAAGCCAATTTCATTCTTAAGCATCAACCTTGATATAATTATTCAAGAAAAAAAATAATTGTGTATAAGGAAAAAAAAAGAAGTATCCAAAACAAATGTTTTTGTGCCACAGGAAGAAAAATAATTGAATTAACATAAAGATTAAAGCCAATAACGATTAAGTAAGCAACTAATCTCAAATGACCATTGAACAAATAAACGAACTGAAAACCATAGAGTTTTTTAAAGTCCTATCTCATGAAATCAGGGCGAAAATAATATCCATTCTTCATGAAAACATAGAAATGTCATATACAGAGATTCTGCGTACACTTAATCTTGAGGAGGGGAACCTGAATTTTCATTTGAGGAAGATGAAAGGTTTTGTTGAACTCACCGAGAAAAAGAATTACAGGCTCTCTGAATACGGGAAAATTACATACAATATGTTCCAAGGAGTGGATGCAAGATTGTGGAAGGATGCGAAGGAAATAATCAAAACAGATGACATGACATTTTCCGTATCCACGCTGCTAAGAAGGATTGCGGCAGCATTGATAGATTTTACATTATTCTTGCTATTTGGAGCTACTAATATTTTAATATTAATAAATTGGCTAAAATTCGATGCATTTGCTGTTATAATATATCTTCAAATAGTACTCCTATTAGCATACGTCTATTTTGTTATCATGGAAACATACAGCGGGCAGACGATTGGTAAATACGTGATGAAGATCAGAGTCGTAAAAACAAACGGGGATAAGGTCAACGTGCTTGAGTGCGCCATAAGAAACATGGGAAAGGTCTTCTTCCTGCCGCTTGATGTTTTGGTAGGGGTGATGTTCTACAGAAAAAAGGGATATATTAAGTTCTTTGATTATTATACAAAGACGACAGTTGAAAAAATGATTTAGAATAAAAAATATATCTTTTCCTCCCAACGAGCACAGTGAATATATGAATAACGCTGTAAACAAAAAAATTGTATTGATTATTACAACGATGAGTTCTTTTCTTGCACCTTTTATGATTTCTTCGGTGTTCTTAGGACTTCCGGCTATCGGGAAGGATTTTGGGATGGATGTGGTTGCGTTAAGCTGGGTTTCTTTGTCGTATCTATTAGCTGCTGCGATGTTTCTCGTCCCAATGGGAAGGCTGGGTGATATATACGGCAGGAAAAGGATTTTCAAATACGGCATAACAATTGATATAATCGCCTCCATTCTTCTTGCTTTTTCATTCAGCCAGACAGAGCTTATTATCCTGAGGGTTTTCCAGGGCATCGGGGCGGCGATGATATTCGGTACAAGTGTAGCTATTCTGACTTCAGTTTATCCTCCGGGGGAGAGAGGCAAAGCGCTCGGGATAACCGTCGCCGGGGTTTATCTGGGGCTTTCCCTGGGACCGGTGATAGGAGGCTTCCTGACGCAGTATTTTGGCTGGAGAAGCATTTTTCTTTCCTATGTTCCCCTTGAGTTCATTATAATGGTCTTAACTTTCTGGAAACTGGAGGGAGAGTGGGCTGATGCAAAGGGAGAGAAGTTAGATGTAACTGGCACTGCAATCTACGGCTTCTCGCTCGTGGCGCTGATGTATGGTTTTTCACTGATTACAGAGAAGCAAGGGGTATTGTTAATACTGATTAGCATCACAGGATTCGTAGCTTTTCTCAAATGGGAGATGAAGGTGAAAGCTCCTCTTCTTGATATAAACCTCTTCAGGAATAATAAGGTATTCACTTTTTCTGTCATTGCTGCTTTGATCAATTACAGCGCAACATTTGCGGTAGTGTTTTTTTTGAGCTTTTACCTGCAGGATATAAAAGGATTAAGCCCCGAGAGCGCAGGCATAATTCTGGTATCCCAGCCCATCGTAATGACTGTTTTCTCACCTCTTGCAGGCAGGCTGTCAGATAAAATCGAGCCGCGAACAGTTGCCTCAATAGGAATGGCTTTTACAACGCTTGGGCTATTCCTTTTCAGTTTTTTAAACGAAAAGACAACGATGGAATATATAATAGCCAGTTTGATTATTATCGGTTTCGGATTTGCCCTTTTCTCCTCCCCGAATACTAACGCGGTCATGAGTTCTGTAGAAAAGAAATTTTATGGTGTAGCCTCTGCAACTCTTGGAACAATGCGATTAACAGGGCAGATGCTAAGCACCGGAATTGCCACGCTGATATTGACAATATACGTAGGTAACGTCCAGATTGCACCTGAAAACTATTCTCTTTTCCTGGGAAGCGAAAAAGCGGCATTCATTGTTTTTGCTGCATTATGTTTTGCAGGTGTATTCGCATCGCTTGCAAGAGGTAAGGTAAGATGAGGCAGTGGAATCATGGATTTCTTCTAATATGGTCTTATTATATGCATTCCAATAGAAAAGAACAGCGCGCCAATAAGTGAAATATGTACATCGCGCCAGTACTTGAATATTTTCCTTCCCCTCTCGTCTATAAGCTTGTAAAGGTACATGCCGATAAAACCACTTACCACAGTAATGATCATTAAATATATGGCTACTGTGCCTGCATTGAAATCAGCATACCTGAACTGGAAGGGAAAGCCTGCATGAAGCAGAACTAAAAGAAAGCCAATCAGACCAAAGTAAGTGTGCAGATTGAGCCAGGTCTTAATCGAACCTATACCCATTGTTTACCTCCTCCTTTTGCGAAGGCTGTAGAATTGGGATATTATAACGAGACCTGTACCGATAACACCTAAAGTATATCTCATTGGATTCATCTCCTGCCTGGGAGTGTCTCCAGTCTGTGCATTACCCTGGGTGAGAACCGTATTTTTATTTCCGCCTGCGGTAGATATTCCTATTTGGCTCCCCAATCCATTCTGGGCTGTGGCATGGCAGGTGCTGCAGGAACTACCATACTGGGGGTATGCAAAAGATTCCGGTATTCCTATTAGAATTACCAGTGTTAACAAAGATAATACAGCTAGGGTTTTATTATTCATTGATTCACCTCACATGCCCACTTGGATAGAACGATATTTAATTTCGATGCAGAACTTGTTATGATTAAAGCTTTAATTGTGTTATTTTTCAGAAATAAACCCGTATGAAGGTTCGATAATGTTCAGTCTCTCATGTTAATGTTTTTTATTAGATTTGCTATCTATAAAACGTTTATTACTGCTGTGAATGAATTTCTCTACTATTTAGATACTAACAAGATCAATCCAGATACTGTGCAAACACTTCGTTATATAATCTTTTCACATTATCTTCTGTTTTCGGTAAAGTTGGGAAGCCACTATATTCCTTCGCCTTCTCAATGTCTTTGAGAATCTCTAATTCATACTGGCTTTTTGAATAAAACCACCCCTGCTCTTCATAATACTGGGACAGGTACTCCTGTTCGGTCTGACCCGGTGTGGGAATAAAAACACCGCGTTTTTTACCAAGCTCTGCGATATCCATCATTGTGGTATAACCCGACCTGCTTATTATGAACTTAGCACGATTCATGAGTACAAGCTTCTCTTCCTCAGTTACATATGATTTAACTGTAGTCCACTTATCAAGCTTTTTTTCGAAATTGTCATGCGGCCGCCCGAGAATCACTATTTTTTCACCGGGAAGCTCCTGCACCTGCTTGAGAATTATCTCTTCAAGTAAGCTTCGCTGCGGTTCCGGACCCGATATAATAATCAAAAAATCAAGGTCTTCAGTTACATCCATTTTCTGCACACTCGACAGGATTCCTGCATAGTATGCCTTCATATTCGTTGCTTTCCGGGTTGACCTGCACAATTTCCCGCTGAGACAATTACCATTTTCATCAGGGCTATTGGAAGGAACAATCACCCGGTCGAATTTTTTATGGAAATATTCATTAACATATTGGGAAACGGTCTCTGCAGGCCTGATGTAATAAGGAACGCTAAAGCGCAACTGGTGCGAAATGAAAAAAGATGGTACCTTATTTGAATAAACGCCAAGCCGGTTATCACTTATGACCGCATCATAGTTGTTTTTTGAAAGGAGCCTGTCCGTCCTTTTCTTTTCATCTGCCAGCGCTTTAACCAGAACCGGAATATTTGCGAAAAATTTTGGAAGGAAATATTTTGTTGAACTGTACGGAGCAGGGTAATCTTCAAAATAAATGAACTCACAATCCGGGAATTCTTTTTTTAATAATATGAAGGCACCCCGGCTTGATGCTATAGTTACTTCATGACCGTGTTCTATGAGTTCTTTGATTATAGGAATATCCCTGGTGGCATGTCCCAATCCCCATGAGAGCGGACTTACAAATACATGTGCCAATTCAAATCATCTCTCATTGGTAAAACGATAGCAATGTGTATCTCTCCAAATCTTTCGTCCTTTATGCTGCAGCAATCTATCGCCAAGAAGGGTACAAACAACAGGCAACGGTGAAAATGCATACACGACAGAACCCAGCAAATATGACATTTTGCGTGAATTTCTTACCCTGGATATTCTGGCAGACATGGGGCAATCTATTCCATTGACCTTCAGGATGGTCTTTGACGATTCATAAGCTACCCGGGCACCATAATTGATAAAGTCCATAAGAGATGCTACTTTTCCTCCATAAATCGTCTCCTTATTCTTTATCCCAGTCCTTAAATCTTCCTGAGAATTTCCATGAAACAGTGTATAACCATTCCCTATCATGTAACTTGCATGTGCGTCACTTCCGCCAAGCTTCGCATGCCCGTTACAATTTTCAAGTGCAAGAGCGTTCGAATATCCATCCCTGTGTAATGCATTGAATACTTCTATCCCATCAAATTTTAATTCGTTCATTTTTTTGCCGACACAGGAACAATGCGCACTAAAAGGATGCGGAGCAATGGCTATCCCATCCTGCGCATGTATTTGTTCTATCGTTTCTTCGGCGCTTAATCCGGGATTGATTTGTTCCTGGAGGAACAATCCTAATATTTCACCATTGCGAGAAGTTATCTCTTCACCTATCACCACAAGTTCCTTGTTGTATTTCCGTGCTTCAACTGCGCCTTTAATCGTGTTGTGGTCCGTTATACAGAGAAAATTAAGCCCCAGTTTTTCGGCAACCTTGATTGATGTCTTGGGAGTGGTCACACTATCCGGATATGATAAAAACGAATATTTGGAGAACCCTGAATACATGGTGTGAGTATGAATATCGCCGACTCCAATTTCTTGCATATTTTGCCCCCTCTTTATCTCTTTATTATTAGTCTTTATTGTATAAAGTTCATTAGTGATTTTAGTTTAGCCATATTTTTCTATTGCAAATCCAGAGAATCCAGAATAGTCATAGATGAAAGAGTATATAATAATTCCCTGAAATCAGTTCCAGGAAAATGAAATCATCCGGGGAATACAAAATTTATCAAATACTTTATTTCACATCCTACTAATCCGATTTCAGCCTTAAAACCTGTTTCGCTCACTGCACTGATGTCTTATCAGAGATTGAGGCTTCATTTCTTAAGCTGTCCGACAGCTATTATCACGATTGCAACAAATAAACTTATGCCTCCCAATACTCTTAATGGAACGGCGAGAGACCTCAAAGAGACAATCTGGAGGGAATAGAATGCAAAGGTTACAAGGATTGCTCCTGCAACCGCAAGTACACTGCCCAGCCTTTTGGTTTTATCTGACAGGTTGACACTGTCGATACTGAGCCCGTAAACTATGTTCAGGATTGCCAGAAGAGCGCTGTGTACATGCAGAAGCCGGTTTGCCACTCTTATACCTGGTTCTCCCATATACAGGGTCACATTCTGCCCTGCTATCGTTACTTCTTTCGTCGCAGCAGCATATGCAGCTCCAAGGGTTGTCATCCGGCTGGTAATGTATAAACCCATTAACGGACCTATCAAAAGCCATATCCAGCCAAACTTTTTGTTCAAATCACCTATTGCCATAAAATTTGCCCTCCACTTTTATTTGATAAGTTAAAGTTGATTGCTTCGTATTTAATTCTTATTAAGAATCCTGGATACCTGCTTTTTGAGAGAACTAAAGAAAAGATAGGCTGTCTTCCTGAAGAACGCAGGGCATGTATCGGAAGCTGATATTTATTGACATTCTTGTATATCGTACTTACCCCGACAGTTAGTGCCGCTGCCTGCAAATTCAACCTTTACAGCGCGTCTTAGCCTCCCTATAAAAGAACCTCCGCAGTTACAACTCAAGGTCGTCTAAGTTACGAATAAAGGTCTAGTTGAAACTGGCACAGGAAACTTCCGGCTCTGGAATTCCAACAATGGAAAGTACTTCGTGCTTCCTCTTGAGAGTGAACAGGATGTAAACCTGTCACTCGAACCAGGGCTTTACATACTGGAAGTGTTCCCAATATGGAAAGAAAAAGGCAGTGCAAGCTATGGTTTCCTGTTGAAGGTGAAGTAAAGGAATGTATTTATGGGGCCCGGGTCGGGATTCGAACCCGAGTCGTAGGATCCACAGTCCCATAGGATAACCAGCTACCCCACCCAGGCACCTTGATTGATGATGGGGGTACCCCCGTAGATGTATCTAAAATGGATAAAGGTTTTGTTCCGGATAGGTCCGCTTTCCATTGACCTTGCTTACGTGCCAATCGATATTAACCACTGTTTCCTGGTACATAATCTTCTAAATTGTTTTAGCGTAAGATTCTTAAGTGAAAGAGACAACAGAAGGCAAAACTATCAGGAACGACATATCGTGGATGAAAAATTATTCGATATAAAAATAGGCTATGCATCGCCCAAAAACCCAATCGCGCTTGCCTCAATGGCGGGAATAACCGATAGCTCGTTCGCTTCACGGTTCGGGAATGCCGGATTGGTTGTCCTTGGCGGCTATAATCTTGATGGGCCTACAAACGAAGCGGCGAAAAAAGAGGTTGAACGCGGAAGAACTGAATTTGTGTCGGATAACCCGATGGAATTCCTCGAAAAAGAACTTGAAGCCGCAAAAGGGATTACCACAATAGCAGTCAATGTCAGGGCAGCTTCGCTTTCACCTTATATCGAAGCCGCAAATCTGGCTAAACAATCAGGTGCGATTCTTGAAATTAACGCTCATTGCAGGCAGCCTGAAATGACAGCGCTCGGGGCGGGGGAAGCGCTATTGAAAGATATCCCGCGCCTTTGCGAGTATATCGGGGAGATAAAAAAGACAGGCGTTGTGCTTTCAGTGAAAACGCGGGCAAATGTAGTGAATGATGTTGAGCTTGCCAGGGCTATTGAGAATGCAGGAGCCGATATTATCCATATAGATGCCATGCATCCGGATGGAATGGATATCGGGGTTATCAGACGTGTACGCAATTCCACTGGATTGTTTATTATCGGAAATAACTCGGTCGTTGACTTTGAGAGCGCAAAAGAAATGTTCTCGCATGGGGCTGATATGGTTTCACTGGCCCGCGCCGTGAGTGCAAATCCCGGCATTATCAACCAGCTTGTATTTGACGTATCTTCATTCCAGTCAATGACAGGCTGGTACAATGCACCAAAACACATATGCGGTGGCGGAGACCTCCGGGCGCTTGCCTTTTGCTGCATGCCGGTCAAGCCATGCGCATTACACGGTGCGCTGAAACAGGCAGGGCTTAGCGCCGAGGAATTCATGAAGATTAAAACGGACTTTGCAAGGGAAACGCCGATAGAATATGGCGAAGGGACATGTTTCGGTAGCATGACATGGTGCTGCAAGATAACCAAGCCCTGCTTCCTGAGGGATGGGGCGCTTACCGCAACCGGCCTTTCGGATGTGGAATATATGAGGATCAAGAAGAGATTATCTGAATATATACTGAAACACAGGAAGGCGGCTAAGATAAACTAAAAATAAAAAAAAGAAAAAAGGTTAAAGTGTTAAAACCTTTTGTTTAAGGTTCTTTGCAATCTCCGGGCCAAGAGCCATGCAAACCTTCTCGAACTTATCAGCAAATTCCTTAAGTTGTGACTTATCCATGGTGTCAATATTCAATTTTGCCATATTGCATGCTGCCGTTACTTTTGCCCTGGCCATAAATTCACCAATGCTTGGAGATAGCAAGTCAATTACTTTCTGGGATATTTCGCTAGGCATCAGGCATCACTCCTGAGTCAGCTTAAAGAGCTGGTATACAGCAATCCCCAGTAAGATAATTGCAACGCCCTCCACGGTTTCGGCTATTATCATCCCATTAGGCAACTCACCAATGATCGCCTCCAGAAAATGCTGCAAGCCAAAAATCAATGCAGATGACGCGGCATAGATAGTTGTCTTATATAGGAAACCTGAACGCCCCATCTTTTTAGATAGTCCAATCGCATACCACATGATAAGCAGGTCAAGAACAAAAGATGACCAGAATAAAATCTCTACAACTTGCTCTGAAGCTACTTCAGTCATGATTTCACCCCAAGCATTTTTGTGGTAATATCAATTATCACCATAGTAAATGCCAGTAATAATGTCATAATCAAGGCACTGGTTGCATAAAGCAGGTCACCTAATTCTAAAACCTCTATTGCAGCGCGAATGACAAATAACACCCCGGTCAGGAAGAAAAATGCTGAAGACCAGTATAGTGTTCCTCCTTTTAATCGTTTTGCACTTATACCTGCAAGAATAAAAATAGCTATCCCTATAACCAAATCTATACTTGCTATAACGTAACTAATCTGAAATTCCATTTTTTCACCTTTTTATTTTCAAATATTTTTCTTTTTCCATGCCTATCACCTTTTTAGCATGTGCATTTCGTTTTTTAGAATATACAACGCTTATTTTATGTTTGACTTCCGCAGGGCTTGCAGATTGTCAATAGAAGTACGTCTCCACACGTTCATAAACAGGATTGTGAAAAAATTCACACCATAATAACCATATTAATAAAAAAGTTTTATCAGTGCTTTGCGAAGTATTTTATACCAATTAAGACATGATGAGCGGAAAAAAGAAAAGGAATTATTTATGAGTATCCAAAAAGGCGATTTTATAAGAGTTTCATATACGGGTAAAACCGCAGATGACGGGCATGTATTTGATACAACGGATGAAGATGTGGCAAAAGCCAACAAAATCTACAACGAGAAAGGAAAATACGGTGGCGACGTTATTATTGTGGGGTCAGGGCATACTGTTGCCGGGCTTGATGAGGATTTAATAGGGAAGGACGTCGGTTATACCGGCAGCGTTACAATCCCGCCGGAAAAAGCCTTCGGACCCAGGAATCCCGAACTTATTGAAAGTGTACCCATCACGAAGTTCAAAGAAAGACCACAACTGGGAATGCCTGTTGAGATTGATGGCCGTCCGGGATTTGTTATCAGGGTGATTGGCAGGATGACGCAGGTTGACTTTAACAGGTTCCTTGCAGGGCAAACTGTCATTTATGACTATGAAATAAAAGAGAAGATAGAGGATAACGAAGGCAAGGTCAAGGGGCTTATCGCTCTGTATATAGGAAGAGAGATTCCAGTAAAAGTAAATGACAGCGAACTAACAGTTGAATTAGAGCCTGAACTCACGTATAACCAAAGATGGCTCATGACAAAAAGACAGATTGCCCGCGAGTTGATTGATAATACGGACATCAGGGAAATACTCTATCTTGAGAGATATAATAAAGAGATACTGGAGCCAAAAACAGCTGGCAAATAGTTGAACCGTTAAATCAAAGGCCTGATAACTTCCCACAGGATAAGCACTACTACAACCACTTCGAGTATCAGCATTATCTGTTCGGTGGAAAGCTCCCTGGCTGTGGTATAGAGTTCCTGCAAAGAATTAATCTTGTGTTCAACCACTTTCTCAAAGTCCATTACTTTAAGAGTATTGAGCATCTTCAGATACGCAGACTGATAGTACCAATCCTGTGTTATCTTATGCGGGTTCATTAAATCCTCAATATCGTCAAGGATGACAAGCCCGATTTCGCTCACATTAAGGAGCGCCTTTTCAAGCTTTCTCGGCGCCAGTGTAAGGAAATAAAACTTCGATTGGTGCATATTCTTTATTGCGCCAAAAGCATTTGTGATTTCCGAATCAATCTTGCGGTCATATATCTGGAAGAGAAGCAAAAGCGAGATTGCAAGCTCAAGCAGTTCCCGGAGGTCTTTTAAGTAATCATCACAGCCGAGGATAAATACACCTTCAGGCGATGCAAGAAACAGGTCCTCGTCATAATAGGACAGGTCGTTGGCGAGTTTTTCTGTAATCTCTTTACTGTGTAAAGGCCGTATAGAAGTTTCACCGGACAGGAAACGTGTGATGATTTCGCCGTACTGTTCTTTAAGACCTTTATGGTCAAGCTTTGGAGTGAATTCTTTGATTTTTAAGAGCGCGTATCTCTTTGTAATCGGATAATATGATACCTTCTTTCCCGGATTGAGCTTTTCACGAATCTCGCTAATCCTTTTAGTGGCAAATGACTGGAAATCAAGGCCCTCAACGATGATTGTGTTGGAATGAAGGGCTACCAGTATATCATTGAATAAAATCTTGTCCCTGATTTCGATTTCAGTCCTGAGTATTGAGACGCCTGCAACAAAAACATCAGTATAAATATTTGCGGTGCATGTTATTTTTTCACTGCCCGAAACGATTACAGCCACTCCTTCAGATTGTTCCATTTCTATGGGTTTGTTCCATCGTTCGGCTATTATATCTGAACCAATGAATTTTTTTAACTGGCTTTTATCAACCTCACCGCCGTGCCCGAATACCACAAGTATTGTGAGTTTGCCATTGAAAAGAGTCAGGTCCTCGGAAGTATCCATATATTTAGATTTATGTTTGAAAAGTATATAAAGTTATAATGCCGATATTAAAGACCTTCCCGTCATCTCTTTTGGCTTTTCAATCCCGAGAATATCAAGAAGGGTCGGGGCAATATCGGCAAGTATCCCATCCCTGAGCTCAACGCCCGTCTCGCAAAGAATAAACGGCACCGGGTCGCATGTATGGGCTGTATGGATGCCGCCTTTTTCATCAACCATCTGCTCCGCATTTCCATGATCTGCCGTTATTATCAGTAATCCGCCTGTTTCTTTTATGGCTGTGAATACCCTGCCTATGCATTCATCGACCGCCTCAACAGCTTTCACGGCGGCGTCAAATATGCCGGTATGCCCGACCATGTCAAGATTGGCATAGTTCAATATGATTACGTCATATTTGCCCGAAGACACAGCTTTTACGACTTCATCCGTGACAGGAAAAGCACTCATCTGCGGCTGCAAATCATACGTCGCAACTTTCGGGGAAGGTACCAGAAGCCTTTCCTCGCCTTTGACCGGTGTTTCCCGCCCACCGTTAAAAAAGAAGGTAACGTGTGCGTATTTCTCGGTTTCTGCAATCCTGAGTTGTTTTATATCATGACCTGAAAGGACATCTGCAAGTATATTTTTAAGTGATTCTGATGGATATGCAACTGGGATTTTGAATGTCTCATCATACTGGGTCAGGCACACGAAATGAGTATGTGGATATACGGCTCTTTTAAAATCCCCAAACTTGTCATCCGTTAAAGCTCGGGTTATTTCCCGTGCTCTGTCTGAACGAAAATTAAAGAAAATAACTGAATCTTTATTTGATATCAATGAAACCGGTTTTTTGTTTTTCAGGATAACCGTCGGGGCGACAAACTCATCGGTCTTACCCCTGGCATAAGCGTTCTCCACAGCAAGAAAAGCGCTATCTGCGGTGATGCCATTCCCGGATGTCATTGCATTGTAAGCCTTTTCTACCCTTTCCCAGCGTTTGTCCCTGTCCATGGCATAATATCTCCCAGAAATGGATGCAAATTCACCAACCAGTTCTTTCATCTTTTTTTCAGCATCGGAAATATAAGTAAGAGCGCTTTTGGGTGGAACGTCCCTGCCGTCAAGGAAAGCATGGACATACACTTTTTTTATCCCCTGCTTTTTTGCAAGTTTTAGTAATGCATACAGGTGAGTGTTATGACTGTGGACGCCGCCGTCTGAAAGCAAGCCCATAAGATGGAGAGATGATTCGTTTTTTTTGACGTTTTCAAGCGCATTCAAAAGCGTTTTGTTCCTGAAGAAGTCACCTTCGCGAATCGATTTTGTAATCTTCGTTAAATCCTGGTAAACAATTCTCCCCGCACCCATATTGAGATGCCCGACCTCGGAGTTTCCCATCTGGCCTTCGGGGAGTCCTACGGCTTCGCCGGATGCATCAAGAGCCGTATTCGGATAAGTTGAAAAAAGCCGGTCTAAGTTCGGGGTTTTTGCAGATGCTATGGCGTTTCCCTCTCTGTTCTCGCGAAGTCCGTAGCCGTCGAGTATCATTAGTAATAGGGGTCGCTTTTTAATCATCTGGCTTGAATACTTTTCGTAAATGTATTTAGTTATCGGTTTATGTAAACTTTTCACTAAAATATTATTCATTTAACCGATATTGTTCCTTAATCGTTATCTTTTTCATGACACAACCCTTTTAAGGAACGATGATTCACATCCTTCAGGGCACGATATTCATAGATAATACTGAAAAATTCCTCGGGAAAATCAAAAAAACATGCAAGGATAAAAATGTAGTAATACAGGCTTTCGATGCTGATAAGCTGGCAGGCGAGGACCACATAAGATTCGCAATTGAGAAAGCGATGAACTCATTCAAAACGGGCAGGAATATCGCAAACGACCTTGCCAAGGAAATAATGCTTTATGCGGCAGGCACACGCCAGATAAACAGGGCGATGAAGCTTGGCGTGCACAACGGGGAAAATAATATTGTTCTTGTGGCAATCGGGGAAAATATCGATTTATCCGGGTTCGATGAGATAACTCCAAAGCCCGTGCTTCAATATGACAGCTCCAAAAACGGTGCATTACTGGAAATTTTCAATATCACAAAAGAAGAACTCAAAGCCAGGGGGGAGGATAAAATCCCTGAGCTTGTCATCGAAAGAGTTGCGCTTGTGGATGTGATGAAATAGCTCGCTATTCAGCGCCTGTTGAAAAGGACGCGAAGCAGCTTTCCGAAAACCGAAAATGGACCGGATGACTTCTTTTTCGTTATTATGCCGGGCTCGTTTTTGTCTTCGTATGTCTCGTAATGGACAATACTGGAAAGCGGAAGTCTCGGAGGAACAGATGCTTTACCGACTTCATATCCGAGGGCGATAAGAGCGATAATTTTCAAATGCTCCGGAATGCAGAGCATTTTTTTCAGGGTCTGTTCTTCGAATGCCCCTATCCAGCATGAACCGATGCCCATTGAGGTTGCCACCAGTGTCATGTTCGTGCCTGCTATCGCTGCGTCAAGAGTATACGTCTGGCTTCCCGCCTCCGGGTCGGCGCATATAATCACAGCGGCGCTTGCTTCGCCCACATGCCTCGATTTGAATACTTTATAATAACAGCACTCTGCTATAGATTTGAGTTTTTCCTTTTCAGTTACAACGATAAAGCGCCAGGGCTGGGCATTCGCGCCCGATGGAGCCCATCTCCCGGCTTCAAGGATTTGGTTCATAGTCTCCTTCGGTATCGTGGTGCCGTCAAACCGCCTGACGCTGCGCCGCCTTTTGATTATATCGAATATGATATCATTTTCTTGCAAATTCTCTTGCCCTTCCCCTAACTATATTAACTCTCTAAAACAACCGGATTCATCATGTGAAAATTGGACTTCGAAGATAAAAACCTACCTTTGTGCATAATTTTTCCTCTTTCTGCGATAGTCCATTATGATAAGAAGAGCAATCACAAACAGGCATCCCATGAGGAAAAGCAGCCCGGGATGTGCGGTGATAGTGTTCGTAAGATTTGTGAAAATATCAGGCGCCGTCTGGCTTGCCGCACTGGTGTCCGCTATCGGAGATACAGGCATTGCAGTAACATTAGCACTATATACGCCTGCTGATGTTGGCCCAGGAACGATTGGTGCGGAAGTCACAGCCGGCATGGATTGAACTTCTGTAGGCACCGTGGAAACATTTAGAGATCCTTCTGAAGTGGAAGCGGGTGCTAAATTCGACTCGGTTGCTATCTGCATCATTTTTGCGCTTCTTTCAGCGCTTCTCATAAAAAACTCAATGAGACTTGAGGCAAGAACAGCAGCAAGTATTACACCAATATACTTCCTGAGCAAATCAGCTACGGACTTCCTATCAGTCTTCTCCGGTACTACAACGATGAGTTTTCTCACAGGCGCATAAATCTTGACCTCTCTGCCTTTCTCGCTGTATTTTATTCTCTCGACTTTGACAAGTCCTACGCTTTCTAAATTTTCGAGATTGTAAGTAATAGTTGTAAGAGGCGCCTGCAAACGCTCTGCAATATCCGAGGCGGAAAGAGGCGCATCTGCAAGAAGCTCGATTATCTGCCTTGCTGTATCATTTGAAATAACCTGCGTTATCTTTTTGGATTCTTCTCCCAGCGGCAATATGAGGAGCTTCTCATCTCCGTTTTTCTCATTATCTGGCATTCTTAGTATCAATAGGCAAGGATATTAAAAGAGATTGCTATAGCTACGAATCCGTTCGTAGTTTAAGAAAATCTTTTATAAGTACAGGACGTAGATTCCAAAGTCTTGAAAATAGACGTTAGGAGGAAACAATGTTAAACCTGGTCAAACTGAAGGAAATATACCAAAGTCTAAAATCTACGAGTTTCATAAAGCCCATCTCTTTAATTGTAATCGCGCTGCTGCTTGTTTCTCTTGCATCCCTGTGGGGGAGCCGGGAAGAGAATAACTGGAATAATATCGAGGGCGGCGCTACCATTGTGTCAAAGGAAGCGCCAAAAGTCGCTCTTCTTTCCATCGCAAAAGCAGCCAGCCCGGATAAAACAAAGAACGAGGTAACTGTGTATAACCAGAATCTTGCTCTTGTAAAAGAATACAGGACAATGGATCTCAGCAGCGGGAATAACATCATCAAATACGTTGATGTTGCTTCCCAGATTGACCCTACATCCGTAATGTTCACGGACCCGAAAAGCAAGAACACGGTGGTTGTTGAGCAGAACTACGAGTACGACCTTGTAAGCTCTGACAAACTGCTGGACAAATACCTTGATAAAGAGATAACAGTTACATCGGATAACGAATCTTTCACAGGCAAGCTTCTCAGCCGCTCGGGAGGCATTACACTTGAAACACAGAAAGGCGTGGTTGTTCTGAATAATGTAAAGAAGATAGAATTTCCTGATTCAGCAGGTCTTCTCACCAAACCTACACTTGTCTGGGATATATACACCGACTCCTCAGGAAGCCGGGAAGTCGAAACCACATATCTCACAGGCGGGATGAACTGGAAAGCCAACTATATTGCCACGATAGACCAGAGCGATTCAAAGGTGAACATCAAAGGCTGGGTTACAATCGAGAACAATGCGGGAACGGCGTATCCGGATGCAAAGCTGAAACTGGTGGCCGGGGATATAAATCGTGTAGAAGTGCCCCAGTATTACTATGATAAAGGCATTGTTTCAGAAACAGCTATTCCTGTTCCTATGGGAGCACCTCCCGGTTTCACGCAGGAAGGCCTGTTCGAATACCACTTATATACTCTCCAGCGCCCCACAACCCTGAACAACAATGAGATAAAGCAGATATCACTGCTCAGTGCTGATAATGTGCCTGCGAAGAAAGAATATTCCTACGACGGCGCAAGGGACGGGGAGAAAGTAAAGGTGACCCTTAACATAACCAACTCAGAGGAAAACGGCCTTGGCATGCCTCTGCCCAAGGGCGTGGTGAGGGCTTATAAGGCTGACAGCGACGGGCAGCTCCAGTTTTTAGGCGAGGACAGCATCGACCATACGCCAAAAGATGAAACACTTAAGGTTAATATAGGAAATGCTTTTGATATCGTAGGCAGCCGAACGGTCATGAATGTTGAAGGGCTCGGACAATATGGGAGCCGGGAAACTTACAGCATTGAATTGAAGAACCATAAAAGCGAAGATGCGAAGATAACTGTAATAGAGCACTTCTATAACAAATGGCAAATAACCAAATCTTCAGAGCAGTACAAAAAGAAAGATGCAAATACTGTCGAATTTGAGGTAATTGTACCCAAAGATGGCACAAAAACCATAACCTACACTGCTGAGTTGGGGTATTGAAAAACATTCCTTTTTCAATGCCTTTTTTTTAACCACAGCGCGAATTTGGTCAGCGCCGCATGCCTGTGGGATAGCATATTTTTCTCTTCTTCTCTCATTTCCCCGAAAGTCGCGCCGCATACTTCGAATATCGGGTCATAGCCGAAACCGCCGCTTCCCCGCATCTCATCTGCAATCTCGCCTGCCACTTCGCCGGAGAATAAATATGGTTCCTCGCCCGGACGGCAGTATCCTATAACGCATCTGAAAACCGCCTTCCTGTTCGTTTCACCCTCCATGAGTTTCAGTATCCTTTCATTTCCGAGGGTATCAAAAACATACGCGGAATAAGGACCCGGAAATCCTCCGAGCGCCTCGATGAAAAGCCCTGAATCATCCACCATGACCTCGTTGCCCTGTTTATCTGCAGCCCACCGCGCGCCGAAGCTCGCTATGGGTTCTAGTTCATCCTCCTGCAATTCGGGATAGCCGCAATTATTTTGCTCCACGGTTATTCCGAGATGCGACAGGATGTCACCGGCTTCCCTGACTTTATGCGGATTGCCTGTTACGAAGATTATTTTTCTCATGATAGTTTTCTTGATTTTTTTCGCTCCAGTGTTCTTTTCATGAATTCCCGGTATTCCGGGCTGTATTTCATCAATATCAAAATTATCGGATACCTGAGGAATAAAATAAAAGAAACAATTCCTATTGTAAAACCTGCAATGAGAATAACTTTAGGCACCAGAGGAAGGCTTCTGATATCGATCATATAATATTACTTCTCGCGTTCAAGCCCGAATTCCTTGTGAAGCACCTGCACGGCTTTCCTGGCGCCGTCTTCGCTTACCGCAAACGAGATATTATGCTGGGATGAACCCTGGCTTATCATTATCACGTTGACGCCAGCTTTTCCAAGAGCCCCGAAGACTTTGCCCGCAACGCCTGGTGTATTTGCCATTCCTGCGCCAACGACCGCCACAACGGATATGTTCCTGTCATGGGTTACTTCTTTAATAATGCCGTTCTTGAATTCTGCTTTTATCGATTTTACAGCCTTGTCAAGATGAGCCTCATCGACGACCAGAGAAATATTCGCTTCCGAAGAGCCCTGGCTTATCATCACGATATTTACGCCTGCGTTTGCAAGGGTTGTGAAAACGCGTGCTGCTACGCCTATCGTGCCCACCATGCCTGCTCCTGAGATGTTAATGAGCGCAACTTTTGTAATCACCGTCACCGCCTTAACAACGTCCCTGCTCAGTTTCTGGTCTTTCACCACAAGGGTTCCAGGCACATCCGGGTGGAATGTGTTCTTGACGCGCACGGGTATTCCGTGCTTTATTGCAGGCTCAATTGCTCTCGGGTGAAGAACCTTTGCCCCGAAATACGATAGTTCCATGGCTTCGATATAGGAAATGACAGGAATGGGTCTTGCTTCAGGAACGATATGCGGGTCGGTTGTCAAAATCCCGTCCACTTCTTTCCACAGCCATATCTCATCTGCTTTTAACCCGGCGCCGAGTATCGATGCCGTGAAATCCGAGCCGCCGCGTCCGAGCGTTGTGATAATACCCGCTTCGTTCTCAGCAATGAATCCGCAAACAACAGGGATTCCTTTATTTAAAAACGGTTCAAGCCGTTCCTTCACAAGTGAATATGTAACCTCAAGTGGCTTCGCGTTGCCGTATTCCTCAGTGGTTACTATGCCGGCTTCGCCTCCTGTGAATGAATGGGAACTTACTCCTATTGAGTTGAGCGAACCGCAAAGAATAGGCGCAGCCAGCCGTTCGCCGTAGGATGAGATGTAATCGATTGACCTCGGCGTAAGTTCGCCAAGATAGCAAATGCCGATGAGCGCTTTCTCAAGTTCTTCTATGCGCGAGTCAAGTTCCCGTGTTACCTTCTCCAGAATATTCCCGGTATAAGGTGTCTTTATGGCTTCATGGGCTGCTTTGTGGTGCTGTTTTGTGAGGTCTGCAATGAATTCTTTTACCAGGGAGGTTTTCCCGGACTCTGAAGCATCCCTGGCATTTTTCAGGAGCGCATCTGTGACCCCGCTCAGCGCCGAGGTCACAAGAATAATCTCGTTCCCTTCGTCGCGGTATTTCTTTGCAAGTTCTGCGACATGCTTCATGCGAATGCCGTCGCCAACTGATGTGCCTCCGAATTTCATCACGAGTCTCATGGTGGCTTTTGAATCGTTGGGGGGAGTATTAAAGATTATGGAAATGGGTTCTGTCAAGTCTTAGGTTGCTCGCTACCCCTGTCAAAGGTAGCTCACAGTCCAAGCATTTCAACTCTATAAAGCTGGCTGGTAATTTGAACAATAAGATTGTTTAAACAAATGTTAGAAAGACATGCTGCAGTTCTATTTTTTTATTGTCAGTAGTACGTATGTGCCATGATTGATAATAATCTAGACAACCATTTATGGAATCAGATTTCATTATGCCTTCTTTGCTTCGTCCATTGTGCAAGAGAAGATTGTTTATTTTTAAGGCAATTTCGGGGGCACCTCCCTGAAGTACATATCCTATTATGCAACCCCTGGACATTCCGCGCGAGTATCGACCATTTATGAAATTGCCAATTCCAGTATCAATATATCGGTTCAACAAATAACTTGCACAGCGTTTTTTCCAATCAATTTCTACTAAAATTTTTGCTTCTAGTCCATAATATACATCCTCTTTTACCCAACCTCCCGAAATTTTAATGTCAATTCTAGGAGCAGTAGCAGGATCTTCACAACCTTTTAAAATATTTTCTTGGTACAAATAGCTTTCAGGTTCTATTCTTAATTCAATACCTCTTTGTTGCTTAATTTGTCGCATATATCCGATTAAACAAGCAGAAAAACGTGGCTCCTCCCATTCTAAGTCGTACCTCTTTTCTTGTTTCATCTTTTTGAAAGCTTCTGCAATAATCCATAAACATGCCCGCACAAAAGTAGAATCGAATTTTGGATAAACTCCTTTAGCCTGGCCAATTGAGTTTTGATATTCTATTAGTATGTATTATCCCTCCAACTCATTACTTCTGCTAATGTTTCATCCGCGTCGCGTAAAGCCATGGAACGAGTCCAAAAGCGTTTTTCATCTGGTTTTGCTAGCTGGAGTATATTCCCATAATAAAATCTCACATTCCGTCTGACATATATGTTCTGAGAATGTTTTTGCGATATTTGATTCTCCAGATGAGAGAGAGCATCCTTCAATTCAGAGGTCGAATTAGAGATATTTACGGTTGTATTAGCTTCGTCTTTATTTCTATCGAAGCAAATTGATACTAAACGAAGAGGTACATCACCATCATAAATTGTTGCTTTTGCCCACATTTCTCCAAATTGTAAAATACTATTAACAGCAGCACAGAATGTTTTTGCATATTCTTTAAGATCTTCTATATCAACCGTATCACAAGCTTTGGATTTCTCGCCCTCTTGGAAAAAATCCAGACTGTATTGAAGTACATCGTCAATCAAATAGCGCTCAGTTACAGATAAATTTAGACTATCATAAATAATCTGATCTATCTCGCCTTCGATTTCTGATATACGTGCATCACTCTCGGTTACCCCACTTGACATCAATTCCCCAATAGTATCAACTTTGTTTGCTAATTCACTTACATATTTTTCACTCATTTGAAAAGGAATATCTGGAAGGGAAAGCACCTCTGAAGGGCAAACTTTCTCTCTTTCTATTCCCCACGTAGAAGCTGTTAGAAATAATAAATATGAAGCAAAGGAAGAATTCAGGTATGCTGTGATTGCCTTCATTAAAGTAGATTTCTCAGAACATCCAGACACACCAGTTATTGCGTCTCTGAAAGCACAATCATACTCGGTAAAAGCAGCACAAAACCGTTTATTTGACTGTCCTGATTTTATTAGTATATGCGGCCCAAAATATGTTTCCATGCAACCGAATCTGGCAAAAGTATTCGGTTTCACTTTCGTAATTTTATCAGGATTAATCCAGAAACGAGTGATGTCTTTTGCATCAATAAATGGCAAATTGGATAACTGAGGATTTGATTTGTTTTTATCTGGAGAAGGGGATGTTTGAAACCCTCGTCCTTCCTTCCATGGTAATTTGCTCTTACAGGAACCAAAATGCTGTGCTAAATTGCCATATTCTTGAAACTTTTCTATAATTTCTAAATCGCGTTGTGTCCCCCACATCGCCACTTTCCAAATCTTATCTGAAACGCGGCATTTTTCTCTTGGTAAGAATTTTAGTTCTGATGCATCTATAGTAATGCCCGGAAGTGCATTATCTACCCTTGTCGGTTTAGGAGTACAATACAAAATTGAGGATTTCGGTTTTTCAGGTGGGTTAAGACTGTAAAAGAAAACGCTGGCCGGCCCAACAGCAGACCCAAAAAGTTGTCTTCCAGTATCCCCTTTTGTTTTTCTTCTCAATGCAGAGAAGTTTATAATCATTTCGACATAGTTTTTTTCAAAAAGTTCATGACGGAAACTTTGGTCATGTACTTCATTGTTGAATAAAATCTTACTTGTCGCTAACAATGCAATTTTCCCATTAGATGAAAAATCCCTAGCTCTCCAAAGGAAGGCTTGTGCCATTTCTTGAGCGAAGCCATGTTTTCGGCAATAATTCGATATATTCTCTGGGAGATCATCGCGCTTCCATGGTGGATTTCCTATCACGATATCATAATTATTCTTTTCGAATGGCGCATTCTCTAAGAATGTATCTAAAGGAAAGAGATTTTTTCCACCTCTGGTGGGATTATTTGGTTGATATACTAAGTAAGGGAATTGAAAATTCTCCCATATAGTCTTAGGTTCTAGATAATCGAGAAGAGCTAGATACAAGCTGAAAGCAGCTACTTTTATAGCATCTGGATTAATATCAATACCATAGATGTTGCTAGCAAGAATGTTCTTTAATTCGTGATCCGGGATTTTTTTCTTTTTATTGCCAAATTTCCAACGCGCAACCAATCGTCGAAAAGCATCAACAAGAAAAATACCAGAACCGCATGCGAGGTCGAGAATACGGAAATCATATCGATGATCCGTCTCACTTGGCCATGGTAACACTTCATTCAGAATAAACTCAACGAGGGGATATGGCGTGTAGTAAGCACCAGTGTCTGAAATGTAACCAGTTCCTTCTTCTTTATGTAGAAACGCCTCATAGATTGCACTCACAAGCTCTATCGGTATAACACTAAAGTCATAAGGGCGCCAAAGAACTCGCTGAAGTGTCAGCATCTGTGTTCCCAAAAAAAATTCATAGATGAATTTCAAATGTTCAGGTTGTACCGCCTTTTTCTCGTTTTCAGTTACAGGAAATAGATCGCCATTGAATCTTTTTCCTATTTTTTCAAAAAGTCGATAAACGGCCTCCTTATCTCGAATTATATCGAAATAATTTTTAGCATCAGGTGAAAATTCAGCATAATAATTATCTTTAATGGCACCACGGTCTTCAAGATACAAGATAAAGATGGAACGACCTAGAAGATTATGAATAAAAGAATAATCCAATCCCAATTCTTCATGCAACCGTTTCCTAGTTGTGCGAAGGTTCTCAAGGAGTTTCATATCAGCCCTGCGTTCACTGTGGAAGCACTGACCAGTTTCCGATTTCCAAAAAGCGCCGGAATCCATCTGAGGTTTTGAAAAATCCTTAAGATCTTCAAGAATATTTGCAGCTATATCGAAGTGCCTAACAAATATTTTCTGTTTATCTAGTTCTTCCTCAAGATTTGGATTTGTAGGTTCTTCGAAGCAATTATATATCCTTAATTCACCTGGAGTTACAACAAACAGCAAAGGAACACGACTTTGATTCCAAACACGACGATGTAACTTCCTAATTTCTTCATCATCAAAGTTTGATAGCGTTTTAAAATAGGCAATAGGCACATCACCAGAAAAATATAGGGCGTCAACATCTCCTATTAGGCGTTTTGCTTCAGAGAAAAGATGGCTCTGAACAGGAGTTTGAGCTTGTCCTTCTTGTTCTATTAATCCACTTTTGTTATATTCAAGATTAGAACAAACTTTCTGATATGTAACTTTCTGATTCATATAAGTTTTTTTTCTTCCTCACTCTTTCACCGCATCAAGCCTTTTCTATGCAAATTCTTCCATTCTCCTCAATAAAAACGATTTTATCTCCAATATCCGCTTTTAATTTATCTGCTACTTCTCTTAAGAGGCTTATTTTCCAGCCTACAGCAACTTTAGACATTCCTATAAGCTTTCTCTCTTTTAACATAGTTCACTCATTTAACTTAAAGGTGTGAAAAGTATTTATGTATTTGGAGTGAATATACTCATTGTGTTAATTAACTTTATTAACACTCAAAATAGACTGATTCAAAACCAGAGACCTTTATCCACTTCTCCATCTACTGTTTTTGGTAGAAGGTTTTATGTAGTTCACTGTAAATTACTAACTTGGATGAACTATAGGTTTTAAGACCGGGTACGGCTATGCCGTCCCTAAAAGGGATACATGGTTTGGCTGTGTATCCCTTTTTGTTTTATTCACTCTTTTTATAAGCTTTTGACTGAAATCATCCAAATAATCCTTATATCATCAGCGCAAATATGACCCCTCATGAAAACCTTTAAGAAATGTTTATCAAAACAAGGGGACGTCGCACGTCCCCTATACGTCATAAAGGGGCGTAACCCTTTATGAAAGTCAGCTTCTCATCCCTTGCCCTTGTAAACAACCCATTTGACTGGGCTTACGACCTTGAAGAACTCGGTTTCTCGGGCTGGGAAGTGGTGAGTGAAGGCAAGCAGCAGCTAAACGATGGGACGCTATCGCAGATAAAGAACATCATCGAAACCACAAACCTTGTCCTCACACTTCATCTGCCTTTCTCAGACCTTAATCTCGGAAGCCTCAATCATCCGATATGGAATGAATCCATCAGGCAGATGACAAAATGCCTTGAGCGGGCTTCGGATTTCGTGGAACTTGCGGTTGTCCATCCCGGCCATCTCTCGCCACTGGGAATGCAGCTTCCTGATATGGCATGGCAGCAGAATATCGAAGGTTTAAGGGCGATATGCGATTTTGCTGATGGTTTCGGGATCAAAATCGGCGTTGAGAATATGCCCAACATGCAGCACATTTTCGGGAAGCAGCCTGGTGAGATTCTTGGAATGATTGAATCCCTTGAGAGGGAGAATGCGGGATTGACACTTGATATGGGGCATGCCAATACCAACGGGCTCGTACCTGAATTTCTTTCTGATTTGAGCAAAGTTGTGCATGTGCATCTTCATGATAACAAAGGGAGAAGCGACGAACACCTGGAACTTGGCAAAGGCAATATAAACTGGAAAGAGGCAATCCCGAAATTCAATGGTTATAATGGCAGGTTCGTTGCCGAGGCAAGGACTGTCGAAGAAGGGAAGGCGAGCCTGGAATATTTGAAAAGTATTGGATAAACAGAACAACACCCTACCCAAGTTATATATAGAATTTAACCTATTATTTAATGGCAGGAGGGTAAAATGAACATCGTTCCATCTTATATTTCCAATCTTGATGATATTCTTGAAGGGGGTTTCATCAAACCCTCTGTGGTCCTAGTCGCCGGCGCGGCAGGAAGCGGAAAAACCACATTCGCCGCCCAATCCCTGTTCAATGCTGCCAGAGCCGGCGAGACATGCCTCTTCATTTCAACGCTTTCAGAGCCCCCTGCAATGATTAACAGCTATATGTCGCGGTTCTCATTCTTTGACAATAAGCTTTATGAAACCAACAAGATGAGCATGGTAAGCATAAACGAGGCCTTATTAAAAGAGGGGCATGACGCAGTCCTGGAATTCATTAACAAGAAAATATCTTTACTTAAACCATCAAGAATCGTCATCGACCCGCTGACCGTGCTCGGTGATATCCTGAAATCCTTTGAAGGCAGGCCGGTGAGCGACGATGAGAGGCGCGGTTTTTATTTTGATTTATTCACTTCCATGAAATCCTGGAATACACTGGTTATTATCACAGGCGAATTCATGCTTGACGACCTTCGAAAAAGCGTGGTTGGATACCTTGCAGACGGAATAATATACATCTCCGAGGAAACCGTGGGCATGCGGGTTGAACGTAACCTGCGCATCCTGAAAATGAGGGGACAGAAATACGTTTCGGGGAAGCATTCACTTGATATAAGGGAGTCGGGTATCGTCGTCTTTCCGAGGCTTTTGCCACAAACCGGGAATGGGGTGCCCGCCTCCTCAATTAAAGTCAGCACAGGAATTCCGGGTCTTGATAAAATGTTAAAGGGCGGTATTCCGGATGATGATGTCGTACTGATATCCGGGACGACAGGAACAGGTAAAACCACATTTGGTCTCCATTTTATTTGCGATGGGCTTAATAGAGACGAGAATGCGCTTATTGTTTCTATGGAAGAGAGACCGACGAAACTTTTACGGAATGCAAAAACGTTTGGTTTGGTGCTTCAGCCATTCATAGATAAGAAAATGCTTGAAGTCCTGTATGTTTCACCGGTTTCATACCGGCCAGATGAAGAGGCTTTGATAATAAAAGCAAGAATAAAGGAAAATAATGTAAAACGTATCTTATTCGACGGCATAGAAAACCTTGAGACTGCGATTCCGGATATTATCGAGCGCAAGAACTATATCACTGTTCTCCTTGACCTTTTCTCGTCGATGGGCGTGACCACAGCAGTCACCAGCGAGATTTCCGAACTTTTTGGTGCTGTCAAGCTGACACAAGAGGCTTTGTCCAGCGTGGTTGATAATATTATCCTTTTGCGGCATGTGGAGATTGAGGGAAGGATACATGCCGTTCTCAGCATCCTCAAGTCGCGCGGAATCCAGCACGACAAGGAGATACGTGAGTTTGAAATCACTGAGAAGGGTATAGATGTCAGGAGCGCGATGAAAGGATACGAAAGCGTGCTCAGCGGAAGCGCACGAAAAACGCCTCTGGATGTATTCAAAGAAACCTTTGGTGAAAAGCATTGATATTCAATAAAACTATTTTCTTGATTTTGATTCTTGTTTTAGGGGTTTCATACGTATTCCTCTTAAGTTTACCTTTCAGTATCGCATATTTTTATGAGAAAATTTTTAAAAAGTTTGCGCTCCCCTATCTTTTTATTATTTCAGGCGGTTTATTCATCATATCGTTCCTCATTTTTTTTTATGATTTCTGGAGCGATATCGGTGCCGGCTTTTTTGCAACGGGTGGCATAATACTTGCTGCTGCAAGCCTCAGGCTTTACTTTGTTATGACCGGGGGCGACTAAAATGATGACACCTGTGGCGCATCTGCTGCTGCAATCAGTCGGGACAATCGGTGTTGTTATTTTTTATCTTGTTCTTTCGCGACTCAGCGCCCGGATGGGAGAGGGATTAAGGCTTCCACCTTATTACAGGTGGCATTACGCTGCATGCATTATTGCTTTATCTTCTATTCCAGTTCATTTATATTTACATCAAAATTATGGGATGGCCGGTATAGCAGATTCTTCCCTGGATTTACAGGCGCTTTATCTCTCTTTGCTTCTGATCAGTAATATTATCGTCATTTTAGTATCATTCAGATACTGGGGATGGTTAAAAGATGAACTTCTTGGCAGACTAAAGGGAGGAACACCAGATGAGTAAAAAAATAATGGTAGTGGACGATGAACCTGATACAGTTGACCTGATAAAACTCGTGCTTGAAACAGAAGGATTTGAAGTCATAACAGCTTTTAGCGGAAAAGAGTGCCTGGATAAGCTGTCATTGGGGGAGCCTGACGCCGTACTTCTGGATATAATGATGCCTGAAATGGACGGATGGGAGGTATTCAAGAAAATCAGGCAAAAATACAAAAACCTTCCTGTGGCTATCCTTACCGTAAGGAACCAGGACATAGATAAAATGCTGGGGCTGCATGTGCTTAAAGCAAACGATTACATCACGAAACCTTTTGGAAGGAAGGACCTGGTCGAAAGAGTTAAAAAGATGGTAAAATCGTGAAAAGCCTGAATATTACCCAGAAATTAATAATATTCCTGATACTGATATCTCTTCTGCCTTATGCGGCAGTGACCTATATCAATTACTCCTCAGAAAAAACCGCTCTTGAGAAAACAGTTTTCGATGATTTGAATGCTCTCGTGGAAGCAAAGAGTACCCATATCAACACTGTTGTGAATTTCAGGATAGAACAGTTAAAGGAAGTCTCCACCTCAAACTTCATGCAGCAGATTGAAACCGGGAAAACGGGGGATATCAACCTGAACCTCCAGAGGGTGCAAAAGCAAATACCTGAATTCCTTGAGATATCCGCACTTGACTTAAACGGCACAGTTGTTGCATCCACGCAAGTCAGACAGATAAACAAAAACTATGCGGGGGAGGACTTTTTTAAGAAAGGTATAAAGGGGCTTTATCTTGGAAATATAAACTATTATGATAACAGGACGGCATACATTGTTTCATATAACGTATTAAATAGAAGCACTGGCAAACCCATAGGCGTGGTTGCAGCCTGGGTTATGCCGGTTTTCATTTACGAAGTTACCTCGGATTATACCGGATTGGGGGAAACCGGGGAATCCCTGCTTGTCCAGAAAAGAGGTAACGAAGTTGTATATCTGAATCCTTTACGCCATAATGCAAGCGCTGCCCTGAATCTCAAATACCCGCTGGATTCTAACATCGCGATTCCTGCAATTCTTGCAGCGAATGGAGAAAAAGGCATAATCCGGGCGCTTGATTACCGTGGAAAAGAGGTTTTTGCAGCTTACACCTATATTCCAACTGGGGATTGGGGACTGGTGGTAAAGATAGATTCGTCCGAAGCATTGATTCCTGCAGTAAAATCAAGAGACAGGTCTTTAGTACTTGGCATATTTTATTTTACTATCGTAGGAGTCCTGGCTTTTTTCCTTGGCAGGAGATTTACGGCTCCGCTAATCCGGCTTACAGATGCTTCCAGGAAAGTAACCAAAGGTTATCTCACCGTTAATATAGAAACCGGGAGAAAGGATGAAATCGGGGAACTTGCGCAGTCTTTTAATGTAATGGTACAGCGGTTGAAAGAAGTTTATGAAGGGCTGGAACAGAAGGTAAAGGAGAGAACCGGGGATCTGGACAAACGGAATCTTGAACTGGCGAATCTTTACGAAGAGCTCAAATACCATGATGAGACGCTTGAAACTCTTTATGAAATAGACAGGGTTGTGAGCCAGTCCCTTGAACTTGATGAGCTGTTAAGAGAATCAATAACCAAAACCATCCAGGTAACGTCTGCGGATGCAGGATGGATATATCTGCTGCAGGAAGACGGGGAAACCCTGAACCTCCAGACCTACATCGGTATCTCTCCAGAACTTGCAGATGCTGCTTCAAAATTAAAAGTCGGGCAGGCAGTTTCGGGAATGGCTGCCAAATCAGGAAAACCGGTAACCATGAATATCGAGAACTATCCTTATCCACAGCTTCTTACCCTCATGGAAAAAGATGGCATAAAGTCTCTTGTGGGCATCCCGCTCATTGCAAAAGGGAAAGTGGGCGGGGCAATGGTTCTCTCAAACCGCAAGCACAGGATTTTCACAAAAGAAGATATTGATCTACTGTCCTCTATCGGGAGCCAGGTAGGAGTGGCAGTGGAAAATGCCAGGTTGTATTCGGAACTTAAGCGCCATGATGAAACCCTGGAGACGCTTTTTGAAATAGATAGGGTTGTGAGCCAGTCCCTTGACCTGGATGAGATTTTTAAGGAAGCGCTTGCCAAAACTATCCAGGTGACATCGTCAGATGCTGGTGCGATTTATACACTTGATGAAGAAGCGAAAACACTTAAATTGAAGACATCTTCAGGTCTTTCCATGGATTTTGCCGGGGCGGTTTCAGAAATAAAAGTTGGCGGGGGTGTTGCGGGGGTCACCGTCCTTGAGAGAAAACCTATTGTCACCGATATCGATCACTATTCGGGCAATTTATTACCATTTTTAAAAAAAGAAGGGCTGGTAGCGCTTGTGGGTGTGCCGCTTATGGCCAAAGGCAGGGTGGTCGGCGCCCTGAACCTTGGAAACCGAAGCATGAGAACATTCTCAAAAGATAACCTCGATGTCCTTGCATCCATTGGCGGGCAGATAGGCGTGGCAATAGAAAACGCACGATTATACCAGGAAGCTAAAACCTCTTATGAAAAACTGCAGGCGGCATACGAGGAGCTAAAGTCCCTTGAAAGGATGAAAAGCGAGTTCCTTTCAAATGTTTCACATGAACTGAAAACCCCGCTGGTTTCGATAAGGGGGTACAGCGAGTTGTTGTATGACGAAAAACTCGGGTTATTAAAGGATGAACAAAAAAAGAGCCTCCAGGCTATTATCAGGAACGCAGACAGGTTGACACGCCTTATAAATTCGATATTATTCATCAGCAAGATGCAGGCTGAGAAACTCGAATTCAAATTCCAGTCTGTGGATATGGATGAAATTGTAAAGGTATGCGTGGACGATGCCAGAAGCATGATAGATACGAAACAAATTACATTCGAAAAGGATATACCAAAAATATCAAAAGTCAATGGGGAAAAAGACAGGTTTACAGAAGTGATAACCAATCTTCTTGACAACGCAATAAAATTCACCCCTTCGGGAGGGAAAATCTCAATAAAAGCACAGGATGAAGGAGAGTTTGTCCACCTCACGGTGACCGATAACGGCATCGGTATTCCTCTGGAAATAATACCGAAATTGTTTTCACGTTTTTACCAGGCTGATGCGTCTGCTTCAAGAAAGTACGGGGGAACAGGTCTTGGATTGTACATTACAAAAAACATCGTCGATGCGTTTCGCGGAAAAATATGGATTGAAAGCGAGGTCGGGAAAGGGACAATAGTGCATGTTTTACTGCCAATCGCAAGGTAAAAGGATAAAAAAACATAATTATAACATTGTCACATTAGCTGCAATAAGTTCTTCGGGAAGGAATATGAAAAAACACAAAGGAAATTTGGTGAATAAATCTATAGTAGTAGGACTGGTGGTATCACTCCTATTAGGTACAGGGCTTGCTGCTGCTGGAATATTGACGGTCAGCCTGGAACCAAGCCTTGACAGCAATGGAACTATCAAAGCAGCGTCCATCACGAAGGCTGAATGGTTCGTTCCTGATGGACAGTTCATGGTAGGCGGTATAACCTATAAGATGGCAACTATTACTAACGGCACAGCAGAATTTAATCTGAGCGCTCGAGATGCAGGTGAAAGTTTTATCCTAATAAACGGTCTTTACGATGACCCAGTTCCAACGCATATTGATGACACGACGAAGGATGTCCATCAATTCGTGGGAAAAACGCTTCGGGTATCTGTCATTGGCAACCCTTCAGACCCTACATATCTAATCAAAACGTTCTCCAAAGGACAGGGCAAGCATCCGGTAATTCGATGCTTCATCAATGAGTCCGGCATTACCTCTTTTGAGAGTATCTACATAAAACTGTCTTTGAAGACTATTCCTCAGAAATTCGAGACTATTGGAATTGATGTAGCAAGTGGAGCACCTGCAGGTATAACTAGCTACACACCAACTGCCCTCCTCCACCCAAGCACTTTGACATCGTTCAATCCGCCGTTCTCGGAATGGGTGTTTAAACACGGTGAAGATTATGGCGGCAATGACAGCAAATGCAATACTTGTCACGGCAACTTGGAAAAGAGACCAGAAGACTTTTATACGGCCACGGTCAGCAACGGTTTTTGCTTCAAATGTCATTTTGGTAAAGGCGGTACTGACGCAGGTTTTTCGGGTTCAGGATGTGTCCAGCTAGGTCCTCTCGTTACTACACCGACTCCAGTAGCTACAGCAGCGAAACCGACCCCAACGCTAAAAACACCTGCGTTCGAAGCACTCTTGGCAATTACGGCTTTGCTGATGGCTGTACTGGTCAAAAGAAGGTAAAATTAATGCCTTCTTTTATTCAGTTTTATCTGGTTGCAAGATTAGGCTTACACTACGCGATTTACTCTGAAATGTGACAACAAGATAGTTATTATCGATTTTATTTTACTTTAATCTTGATTTTGCCAGTTTTTAATATATCAATGAATAAGGGATTTATCGGGTTAGTTCCAGTTTTCATTTTATTATCTCAGCCCTTTTAATCTCCGAGCCAAGCGACTTGAGTATCAAATCCCGAAGTGTGTTAGCTTCAGGGCCTGTCCTCACCCTGGGACGCGGAAGGTTTATGTCAAAAATCTCTTTTACCGTGCCTGGGCGGGCTGACATCACAACGACCCTGTCTGCAATATAGACCGCTTCATCCACGCTGTGGGTGACGAACAGCACGCTTATATGTTCTTTCTCCCATATCCGCAAAAGCTCTGCCTGCATGATGTTCCTTGTCTGGGCATCAAGCGCGCCGAACGGCTCATCCATCAACAGGAGCTTTGGTTTATTTGCATACGCCCGCGCTATGCCAACCCTCTGCTTCATCCCGCCAGATAATTCATGCGGGAAATGGTCTTCGAATCCTTTCAAACCCACAAGGTCGATATAATGCCGTGAAATCCTCTCGCACTCCTCTTTGCGATACCCTTTAACCTGCGGCCCGAACTCGATATTTTCCTTCACTGTTCTCCAGGGGAACAGCGCATATTCCTGGAACACGAAGCCGCATTCCTTGTTCGTGCCAATTATTTTTTTCCCGTCAAGGAATATTTCTCCCTCCGTCTGGGAATCAAGTCCTGCAGCCAGGCGAAGGATAGTGGTTTTTCCGCATCCGCTCGGGCCGAGAATGCAAACAAACTCTCCTTCTGCCACTTCGAAATTCACATTTTCAAGAGCAAGAAGGCCATTGAATTTTTTAGAGATTCCTTTTAAAATCAATCTACCCATTTTATGAACCTCTTTTGCAAAAGCAGTATGCTGATATTCATTATGTACCCGATTACTCCTATCACAATCATTCCTGCCACCATTTCCGGATATCGCCCGAGCTCGCCCATGTTCCAGATAAAATAACCAAGACCGATTGGACTCCTGATAACCATCTCGGCTGCCACGATTGCCATCCATCCCACGCCGAGACCGATACGCAAGCCTGCAATTATGGACGGGAAAGCCGAAGGTATAATGACTTTTGTTATCACCTGCGACCCGGAAGCGCCAAGCGTCTTTGCCGCGTCAATAAGTTTTGCGTCTGTGGATTTTACACCATATATCGTATTCAGGATAATTGGGAAAACCGTTCCTATGAAAACGATGAATATCGAACCACCGGTTACAAGAATGAACACCGCAAGGGGTATCCATGCCATCGGAGGCATGTTGCGTATGATTTCTATTATCGGGTTAAGGATATTGCCGATGAGCTTTGAATAGCCTATTCCGATACCCAGCGGGACTCCTATAATAAAAGCGATAATGCCTCCCTCTATGACACGCAGGAGGCTTGCCTGTGTATGTTCAAGGATTCCTACAGTAAGCGCAGGCCCGTAGATTTTTGTGAACAAAGAACCGATAAGAGCGTACCACGTTTCGATAGGCGTAGGAACATCCTTCAGTCTGATGAAAGGTATATTGAATATATTTTCCCTGGCAAGGATTACAAGAAGATGCCATAAAATTACAAGACCGATAAGGGAAATGAGATTGATTACCAATCCCTTTTTCCCAGGATTGACTTTCATCAATAACGAACCTTAAGTCCTTCCTTATCGGCCTCCATCAGGAAAAGCACATGCTGGATTGTACCTGGACCGGGGTATCCGACAGTCTTGCCGCTTAAGTCTTTCATCGAAGTTATATTCTTTCCCACTACGATTACAGACCCTTCGTTATTCATCCCTGCCGACACTCCGACACGGGCGTCATCCACTGCGAAATCGTTGCTGTTTATCCTGTGGATGATTACAGGCGGGATGCCCAGGCTTCCCATATCGACAGCACCTGATTTGAATCCTTTTTGCATCTCGAAAGCGCCGTTCTGGAACGGTGTGCCTTCGGAGAGAGTGATGTTTATTCCGACATCTTTGAACCAGCCTTTTTTCCATCCCACATAGAACGGCAGCTCATGGATATCACTTGTAAGATAAGCATAGCGGATTGTTACAGGGGTTTTCAATGCAAGGCTTGTAAGACTGGCATTCTTATTCTGAGTTGCCCATTCTGAGTAACTGGTGTTAATCAATGAGTTTGCATAATCCGATGCGTTCTTATATCCTGACTGGTTCCATTTCCCTGAGTCGAAAATACCGTAATCCTGTATCTTGCTTATGAATGTCTGCGCGCCTGCAATATTGGGAGTATAAACGAATTCGACATCCGAAAGGCTGAGATTTGCAGCTTTAGGGTCGGTCATACTTCCAAAATCCATCGTATAATTTATCAGGTCTTCATGGTCAGGCGAATTCGTTGCCTTTGCATTATTGATATATTCTACGGATTTAAGCTGGATAAGCGCCATGCGTTTCAGGATTTCATCTGCGTTCGTTGTATTCTTGTACCAGTTATAATCGTATGCGACGACGCAGCATGGGTGTCCTTTCCAGATTTGTCCTGAATATAACAGAGGTTTTCCATATCCTTTTGTCATTGCGATTGCAGGGTAAGGTTCCCACATAATGAACCCGGCGATTTCGCCGGTTCCCAGTCTCTGCACCATATCCTGCCCGGTCATTTTCACAAGATTAATGGGCTCAGAAACTGATTGCGGGGTCTTATTGCTTCCAATGCATCCGGCTGCAAATATCGCCAAAACAACTACCAATAGAATTTTTAATGAATTTTTCATGATTAACACTCCTTAATAATTAATTATTTTCACAACACCTTATTTAACTATTTCCATATTTATACCCCCAATAACCCAAATGTATTAATGAGCAATTAGATATATACAATCAGGATAAGAGAATGACAGCAGAAGAATTAATAAAAGCGGCAGTGGAATCGGATGAAGCGTTCATCAGGGAATTTTCAAGGATAATTAAGGAAGAACTCCGCATGACTGCAGCGGAATTCAGCGAAAAATCCGGTATCCCCGCAAGCACAATCTACAAATTATTATCTGGCCACCGCGAGCCCAATATCAAGACCCTGCGGCAGATTGTGGCAGTGCTTCAGAAATTGGAGGGGAAAGCAAAAACAGATTTCATTGCAGTAATTGCTGCACGCCCCGTACTTGACTATATCTCGGAAAAAAAATTGAAGCTTGGAGGCCGTCTCCTGACAATCAGGGAATATTCTGCAACCTCGATGGAAGAAGCTATTGTTGCTGCAATCAGGGCTGAGAGGGATGGGGCAAAAGCGCTGGTGTGCGCCCCGATAGTAGCTACGACTGTGGAGAAGGTGCTTCGCATACCTGTGGCTGCCATAATGCCCAGGGACAGCCTTATTGCTGCGATTGAGCTTGCGGCGAAGAAGATGGGCTAGAGAGGAGGTTTCAAGCGCAGAATTTGAAAAAAGGAGTTTGGTAGGATTTAAGATATTTACGAAGTCTGCAAGAGACTAAAGTTGTTATTTAAATCTCTAGCGCCTTCTGTAATTTTTGATTAACTTCTTGCCTTAGCTCTGTGTCAAGTTCACCAAGCTCGCCCACAATTAAGTATTTCAGCACAGTTGCAATTTTGTCTAACTTTATGACTGATTCTACTTTCAATCCTGACTTTCTAAAACCAGAGGATTTCTTTGATATTAAAACATCCACTTCAGAAAGTTCAGATGGGACTTTTGAAGATATGAATGCCAAGGTTACATCTTTTTCGCCTTCGTAAATCACTAAAGCTGGTCTTAGCTTTGCAGCAGTTAAGTCGGTAAATGGAAAAGGTACAAGGACTATTTTCCCTTTCATTGATATCTGGCCTTTAAATCAGTTATTTTGTAGATATCAGGCTCTTCCTCAATAAAACAGGATAGCGATTTTTCTGAGAGCTTCATCATCGCAGTAATCTCTTTTTCATGTAGTAGCTCGTCTAACTTTTCTGAGATTTCGATTACGTGGCGCTTTATATCTGTAACTTCAGTTTCCAAGTTCATCATATAATTCATAATAGGTTTAATGAGATTTTAAACTATGCATTTGCGGTGCGGCGCTTTCGCAGGCAGCCTGCGAGCCAGCACTTCGCATGTGGAGGGGCTGGATTTGCGATATTCTTACGAAGTCGGCACTGTGGACAATTTTTACCGAAGAAAAAGTTTTATGGTGAAAAACGCTAACAAACACGGTATTTTTCAAGTACGGGGTTATGGGAAATGTAGTTACATTTATACCTTTAAGCTCATCAATCTGTACCGAGCATATATTTTTGATAAAGTGTTCAATTAAAATTCATCAGATAATCTCCATAATGTTAATATCAACAAAGTTGAATGCCAACGTGATATTTCTTTTTCACGCCCTCGATGGATATTTCTTCCATGAAGAACAGCATTTCTGAAACCCTCACTAAAAATTTCCCTGACAATTATTTTATGAAATTTATCGTTTGGAAATAATTTTTTTGAGAGTTCTTGAAGTTTCCAATCTCCACTTCCATCTTTTTTTTCATTGGAATTATATTTCCTTTTTACTAAATCTTTTTTTACGCCTAACTCCCAAACTAAGCCCTCTACTTGTGGGAGTAATAAACAAATAGAGCAAGAGTAATTCTTCTTTCGATGAAATTCAAGCCCATTTTTTATAACCTGAATTCGGGGATTAGAGAATACTTCCTGTACATCCGTCAGAACAATATTCAAATGTTTCTTGTTATAAAACCATCGATTAATTGTATCCTTGAAGTTCGTATCCCCCTGTTTTTTATATAATCCATAGCAATAATCTCCAAAAGTAAAAACTTTGTTATTTACAAGCCAGCCCCAATCCTTTCTAAAACTCTTAAAAGAGGGTGAGTTCATTTCTAAAGCTCCTTCAACAACTTCTTTGAGGAGCCCTGAATATTTTATGGGAACAAGAGGGAGAAATTTTTCTTGAATTCTATTTATTTCTATTATATTTTTCTGTAATTGTTCAATAAGCCTAAATCTTCCATTCCCATTTCCCATATATTCACCCACAGGCTATGAGCCCAAAACATGCGAGAAGAGAGGGATATTCCTCTCCACGTTCACTTAAATAATAGATCCCTTATGCTATTAGCGACCTGTTTACAGTTACCCCATGATTTGTCATGTTTAGTATCGGCCCTCTTATCCAAGAGTTTTTTTATATCATCACTCATATATCCATCAGGGGTAATTATTTGTAAGCCTTCATAAAGACGATGACTTCTATTGCCGCGCCTGCAATTCCCTAGTTCTTCCAGCAGTTCCTTATACTTTTCGATATCGTAATTTTTCACTTTTATCAAAATAACCTCATTTTCAAGTCATATTCATATTCGATTCTTTAAGCGTTTAATTGGATACAACGCTTCAATCTTATATTGATTGTATCCATTGATATAACTATCGTTCAATAACCGAGTTAAAAATCAGACTTCTCAGATATATTTATGAATAATCCAAAATCAGAATTTTACAATATTCCTATAAAAATCCATCTCCCAATCTTGACGGTCAATTATTGTATATGAGCCAAGACGGGAGCGCCTCCACGCCTAGGCGCGCCGCCCATAGGGTAATAAAGGCAAGCAAGGAAAGGATTATAGAGCTTTAAACACCCTCTATTTTTCTTGGGAACATTTATAAAGCATTACTTTTATCAAAAGTTAATAGTGGTTGATGTGAAATTAAAACTTATTGGAATAATTTTAATGGTTTTGGTATCGGTTATGGCATTAGGATGCGTGGAATCGCAGCCAAGTGCACCGACTTCAATTGAGAATCCTAAATCTACGATGGTTTCTACACCTGTTCCTACACAAGCACAGTCTCAAAAAAATATAATTATTAGTTATTATTCTCTTAAAAAAGAAGATACAATACAAGGAACAGTGACCTTATATATTAAAATGAACATAGAAAATCATGGCTATAAAGAGTTTAGCTTAGATCCCTCTTACTTTAACCTAATAGCAGACAAAAAATATAATATTGTAGCAACATCATTACGTTCAGAAAAGTTACTTGATGGCGGAACATTAAATGGCCTCATTATTGCATTCGAAGTCCCCTCAAATATCGTGAGTTATCAAATTCAATATAGCGGATTTGGAGATTACGAAATCATCTATAAAGCTACCACCCCAACAGTAAGCCCATCACCTATCACAACCTCAAATTTAGTACTAGAAGTTAAAGAATTAAAAGAACGATTAAATAAAACAGAAGAAATGCAAAGACAACAGGAAACTAGGATAAGGTGGTTAGAGTCCCCTGTAAATTCGTTACTTGATTGGCTGAAATCACTATAATGACGTGCCAGAACGCTTTGAGGCGTTCTACCGCAAAAGCGAATGTGCGCCTATCCGCGAGACCAGCCCTTCGGTTTACCTGATGCGCCAACGCTTGAAAACGTGCCCCCATTTTTCAAAAGCCATAGCAGCAAATAAACAATGGGAAAACTCATGCACCCACGATGCCCCGCATCGCGTACTCAAAATAGAATTTTCCAAAAAGACTTTAACCTTTAATCCTCTTCAGCCTGAACGTATTCTCCCGTTCCATCTCCTCAAGCCGGAGCACAATAAAATCCTTTGCTTCTGCAAGCTCAGGAATCACCTTGAACTCAAGCGCGTTCACCCTGCGCTTCGTTTTCTCGATATCCTCAAGCAGTTTCTTCATCGTGGTCTCAATCTCAGCCGCGAGGATGATTTTCTCAACAAGGATTTCATAAGCGTCCACTGCTTCGTCGATGCGCGAGCTTGTGCCTATGATGCCGTAACCGTGCTCATCGAGTTTCTTATGTACGCTTGAAGCCTCGATTTTCGGGACAACGACACCCATCACATTCTTACTTACAAGTTCAAGCTTTGGATTATCCTTAAGCGCAAAGGCTGTGGATCTCACTACGACAACGCCTTCCACGGATTTGGCGATAGCAAGGTTCTGGGAAGCTACACCGAACTGCTTTTCCACCTCAACCCTTATGCCCTTCGCTTTCTCAAGTATCTCGAAAAGCTCAAGAATCAGGCCGTCGCGTTTCATCTTGAGAAGCTTGTGCCCGCTCTGGCTGAGCTTGATTTTTTTCTTAAGCTCTATAAGTTCCGAACGTGTGGGCTTTATATTGTCCTTGATAGCCATATTATTCTTTTTTCTCTTCTTTTGCCTTATGAGCAGGATGGTATTTCTGGATATACTTGTTATCGATTCTTGTGAGCTGCGCTTCAGGTAATTCTGCGAGAAGTTCCCAACCGATATCGAGAGTGGTCTCGATATCCCTGTTCTCATCAGCGCCCTGCCGGACGAACCTGTCTTCGAACATGTCAGCGAACTCAAGGAATTTCTTATCCCTGTCTGAGAGAGCGTCCTTGCCCACGATGGCGACCAGTCCTCTCAAGTCTTTGCCCTCTGCATAAGCTGCATACAACTGGTCTGAGACCGCCTTATGGTCTTCTCTTGTTCTTGTTGCGCCGATGCCTGAGTTCATCAATCGTGATAGTGAAGGCAACACATTGACCGGTGGATAGATACCTTTCCGGTGAAGTTCCCTTGAAATCACAATCTGCCCTTCGGTAATGTATCCCGAAAGGTCAGGGATCGGATGCGTGATATCGTCGCCGGGCATTGATAATATTGAGAACTGCGTTACCGAGCCTTTTCTTCCCTTTACAACGCCTGCGCGTTCATATAACGAGGCAAGGTCTGTGTACATGTAACCGGGATATCCGCGTCTCCCTGGCACTTCTTCTCTTGCCGCGCCCATCTGGCGAAGCGCCTCGCAATAGTTCGTGATATCAGTAAGAATAACGAGCACATGCATGTCGTGTTCGTATGCGAGGTATTCTGCTGCAGTAAGAGCAAGTCTCGGCGTGATAAGCCGTTCCACTGCGGGATCATCCGCAAGGTTCAGGAACACAACAGCCCGCTCAAGAGCGCCTGTTCTCTCAAAGTCGCGCATGAAATACTGGGCTTCTTCATTGGTAATTCCCATCGCAGCAAATACCACTGCAAACGGCTCCTCGGAACCCCGTACTTTTGACTGCCTTGCTATCTGCAATGCAATCTCGTTGTGCGGAAGTCCTGAGCCTGAGAAAATAGGCAGTTTCTGGCCTCGCACGAGAGTATTCATACCGTCAATCGTGGATATGCCGGTCTGGATGAAGTCTTTCGGCGGAAGGCGCGCATAGGGGTTGATTGCCGCACCTGTAATTTCAAGCCTGTCCTCGGGTACAATGCGGGGCCCTCCGTCCAGAGGTTCGCCTGCGCCTGATAGAATCCTGCCCAGCAGGTCTTTTGAAACAGGGAGTTTGATTGTTTCGCCTGTGAACCTGACGCCGCATTCCCTGTTAAGCCCACCTGTTCCTTCGAATACCTGTACAACAACTATATCATTGGAAGTATCAAGCACCTGCCCTCTCTTGGTTGTGCCGTCTGGAAGATTGATATTTACAAGTTCGTTGTAGCCCACAGGTTCAGTCTTCTCTACAAAGATAAGCGGACCTGCGATTTCCCTGATTGTCTTGTATTCTTTGGTCATGTTACTTACCCCTCAGTTTTGCAAATTCTTCTTCCATGTTCTTTAGAATAACGCCAAGCGCTGCATCGAACTCTTTCTCGAATTTGACCTTTGCAAGGTCGTCTTTTGTTTTTGATTTCATGATATCTTCGACAGATGCGCCGCCTTCAAGCGCTGTCTGGGCTTTATCGCCCCAAGTAGTAATTGCCTTCAAGAGCTTGAACTGTTTATCCATCGGGCAGAAAGTATCCACTTCATGATAGGCGTTCTGCTGCAGGAAATATTCGCGAATCATTCTTGCTATTTCAAGCGTCAATTGCTGGTCTTCAGGAAGGGCGTCCGAACCAACGAGCTGGACGATTTCCTGGAGTTCTGCCTCTTTCTGGAGAAGCTCCATTGCATCATTCCTGAGCTTGACCCACTCAGTAGATACGTTTTCCTTGTACCAGTCCTCAAGCGCCTTTGAGTATAACGAATAACTGTTAAGCCAGTTAATTGCAGGGAAATGCCGGCGCTGTGCGAGTTTTGCATCAAGCGCCCAGAATACCTTAACGATACGAAGCGTGTTCTGGGTAACAGGTTCCGAGAAGTCGCCGCCTGGTGGTGAAACCGCTCCGATAACTGTAATCGAGCCTTCTTTTCCGCAAAGCGCTTTGACTTTACCCGCACGCTCGTAGAATTCTGATAGTCTTGCTGCAAGATAAGCCGGATAACCTTCTTCACCAGGCATTTCTTCAAGACGCGATGAAATTTCTCTCATGGCTTCTGCCCATCTTGATGTGGAATCAGCCATCAGGGATACGTCATATCCCATGTCCCTGTAATACTCAGCGATTGTGATACCTGTATAAACTGAGGCTTCCCTTGCTGCTACCGGCATGTTGGATGTGTTCGCGATAAGAACTGTTCTTTCCATTAAAGGCCGGCCGGTTTTTGGGTCTTTGATTTCCGGGAATTCATAAAGAACATCAGCCATTTCATTGCCGCGTTCCCCGCATCCGATATAAACCACTATTTCAGTATCGCTCCATTTCGCAAGCTGCTGTTGTGTAACGGTTTTTCCGCTCCCGAACGGGCCGGGGATAGCCGCTGTCCCGCCTTTTGCAACAGGGAACAGGCCGTCAAGGATTCTCTGGCCTGTTATCAGCGGCGTGTTCGGCATCAGTTTCTTGCTGACCGGTCTTGGCTTCCTGACCGGCCATTTCTGCATCATTGTGAGTTCGATACCGCCTGTAAGAGTACAGATAACAGCATCAACTTTGAATTTCCCCTTCTTTATTTCGCTTACGGTTCCAGAAACCTTTGGCGGGACAAGTATCCTGTGCTCGATATTTTCTGTTTCCTGAACGGTGCCTATAACTTCACCGCCGGTCACCTTGTCGCCCTTCTTTACTGTAGGGACAAAATCCCATTCCTTCTCGCGCGAGAGGCCGTTCGCCGAGACTCCGCGTTTTATGAAATCGCCCATGGTATCTTTCAAAACAGGAAGCGGGCGCTGGATTCCATCGTATATGCTTTCAAGAAGACCGGGTCCGAGTTCAACTGATAATGACATACCGGTATTTTCTACAGGTTCTCCGGGTCTTAATCCTGAAGTTTCTTCATATACCTGGACTGTGGATTTTTCGCCTTCTATCCCTATCACTTCGCCCATCAGTCCTTCATTTCCGACTTTGACCACATCGTACATTTTGGTATTTAAACCGCTAATGATAACGACCGGCCCTGATATCCTATAAATTTCACCTTTATTTTTCATTTTCAAAGACACCTACTGTTTTATATTGATATGAGTTTTTATTATTTCCATAGATCAACACCCACCGCCTGTTTTATTTTGTCCCTAAGGTTTGTGCTTTCACCCTTTCCGCCAATTGCTATAACTGTGGGTTCCACAGAATCGTCAAGTACTTGCTGCATGTGGGGGGATAACGTCTTCATGTCATCATCATGAATAATCAGGATCCCGACATTTTTATCGCTAAGAACGGTCTGTATTTTGGCTTCGATATCCTGGGAAGTCGCATCATAGGTTTTCCGGATGCCTGCGAGCCGAAAGCCAATTACAAAATCGCTTTTTCCGACAACTGCAATTTCCATCTACATCACCAGGTGGGCTTTTATTATATCTTCAGGAAGCTTTGTCTCTTTTCCGCGCACGATTATTCTCAGGTTATCCACTTCGATTTTCTTGCTCAGGATATAGTCAAGGACAGGAAGAATAGAAAGCGGATAATAATATGATATCTGGGATGCATACACAAGGCCGTATTTATCAAGCCGCGTTTCAACATGGATTAGGGAAGTCAATTCGCTGCTGATATCGGATATTGCTTTCCAGTAAGAGTACTCCTCAAGTGCGCGCACGAACTCAGAAAAGGACATAGATGCCAATCGTCCCAGGTCTGCCTCTTTAAGTTCCATTCCGCCGGGGATCAACATCTTTACAATATTTTCGCGATCCATTCCCGCGCGTTTCATTCTGAAAAGAATCTTCAGGTTTTTCAAATCAATCTCGGTTCTAAGGAATTTCAGGAACAATTTATTTTCAGCCTGGGAAGCCGCTTTAATAAGGTTTGAATAAAACATTCTGTCAAGTTCGTTCTCGACATCTGCCAGGACACCCTTATAACCTTCAAGCGCGGGGTAATATGGTGTTTTTGCAAGAGCAGCGATCACACCCTCAATCGTCCCGATTTTAACAATTTCAGTTAAATCCCTGTATCGCAATTCTCCCGCTGAAACCACGTCTTCAAGTATTTCTTCTTCTCCTGCCCCTGAAATTTTTCCTCTCAGTATGGTCTTGATATTCCAGATATCAAATGAGCGAAGATATTCGGTAATCAGGAAGTTTGCTTCATTCTGCGATACTTCAATTAATTTTCGGTAAGTCAGGGCTAAGTTCTGGTTCAGGGCATGCTCAAAAAGGTCAGTACCCTTATACTTCTTTCCAAGCTCGTCAACATCTTTTTTGTATTCGGATTCCCCTATGAACCGGGTTATCTCAGGAATATCCATGTTGAGGAATTTTGGATACATCTCCCTTGGAATGAGTTTACCCTTCATAGCACGGACTCTGGCTACGATATATGCATATTTGACGCCGTTTGCAGCTCCCATTCCTTTTTTCACCCAAACAAGATATCAGAGACCTGTTTTAGGGACTGTTCAGTGACATCTCCTAAAATCGTGTCATATTTGAAATCCAGGACTTCTGTCCCTTCTGCATTCTCAATAACAACGCCGCCGATACAGTCAATTTCGCCGGCATATTCGAGTTTTGTAAGTTTCTTGACTGTTTGCTTGTCCTTACTCCTTGAGTATATTTTGGCGTTATTATTTTCATTTTTCTCGATAATTGATTTAAGGAGCTTCAGGTTTTTCTCAGCCGGAAGTTTTTGGACTGCATCTTTTGTAGCCTCATATACTTCATCAAGAATCTCTTTTCGCGCGTTGAGTATAGCTTTCTTGACCTCAAGATTTGCGCTTGAAAGTTCCTGCTGCCTGAGCCGGTCAATTTCCTTTCTGACTGCACTCTCTTTCACCGCTTTTATCCTTGCGGCTTCGGCATCGGCGTCTTTTAAAATCTTTGAAACTTCCGATGAGGTCTCGTCGCTTATCCTGGAAGCTTCGGCTCTACCCTTGGCCTTAATTTCTTCAACTATCGCATCAAGTCCCATATTTTTTCACTTTTCACGCATTGAATACGAACAATAATATCAGCGCTACTACGAGACCGAATATTGCGATGGACTCAGGGATAACGGTCATCAGAAGGCCCTTACCGAAGAATTTTTCATCCTCAGCCATTGCTCCGACTGCTGCGGCTCCTATGGCCTGTTCGCCCATACCCGCGCCTATTCCTGCAAGACCTATTGCTATTCCTGCTCCTATTGCGATCATTCCAGCATCTGCTACCATATTTTTTTATTCCTCCATGTATTTTTTATTATATCCAAAGGGGACGTACTTTTTACCTCCGCCTTCATAAAATTTAGTGAAAAATTCCACGTATTGAAGCCTGAGCGAGTGAAGCCCTGGCCCAAGAATTCCAAGTAAAAGGTTTACTAAATGTCCGATAAAAAGAATCACCACACCGACAAGTGCAAGACCAATACCTTTGCCCATATAGATGCCGCCAGGCATGATGAAAAGGTCCATGGAAAGCCTGTTAACCGCAAGAGCTATTCCGGCTGATGACAGGCCTATGGCAAGTAACCTTGTGTAGGACAAAACATTGCTAAGGAGCGTGGGTATTTCAAGGATGGAAATGAAACCTTCGCCTGCTATCAGAAGTATAAGTCCTATAATCGCAAGTCCCATCCCTGCTTCGAAAACAGGATCACCTGTCGGGAGTGGCAGCTTTGACATAACGGCCGGCATCAATTTTGCAATTGCCATGACACCGCCTATCAAAATCATCATCCAGCTTCCTTTTGCGAAAATCGCATGTTTTAATCCATGCTCTATTGTATGGTTCCTGAATCCTATGACCAATCCCAGCAAGATATGCAGGATTCCGATAACGAGCGTCAAAAGAAGAAGCGACTGGACATTTTCAAACCTTGTCACAGGCAAATGTATGCCCGCAATCACAGGACCGGCGATTCCCAGCAGCCCATGTACCATCTTTCCTTTTTCTTCTACATTAAAAATAGGGAAACCGAAAAATTCCCCATATATGAAACCGAAAATTATTGAGAATATTGATGAGAGGAACAATATCAAAGCAAGTGCATTAAGGCCGCCCGTTTTGAACTTGACTGTGATGATATAAGCAAGGGCAGCCACGATAATAGCGTATCCTACATCCCCGAGCATTATTGCATAAAAAAGAGGGTATGTGATAAAAAGTACTGACGCCGGGTCTATCTCCCTGTATTTTGGGGTTGCAAATGTATTTATTAAAAGTTCAAACGGTTTTGCAGGAACAGGATTTTCAAGTTCGATTGGGATTTCTTCATCTTTTACTTCCTCATCTATCTTTGTCAAATAAACAAGTCCGCCCGTACTCTCCTGCAGCTTTGTTTCTATATCATCAAAATTTCTTGAAGGCACCCATCCGTCTATGATAAAAGCATTGGGACTTGTGGCGAAACGCAGAGGAGCTTCTGCTTTTTGTGTTTCTATAGAGAGGTATTCATCCGCTTCCATTATGAATTCGGAATATTCTTTTTTAATATTCTCAAGTTCCGATTTTATGGATGCATGTTTTTCTTGAAGGGCGGCTATCTCTTTCTCAAGTTCACCAAGGATGACTGGAGGATTCCCTTTTAGTTGCGGAACCTTTAATTCTATATACGAATGTTCTTCCTGGAGTAGTTTTTGAACCTCATCTGCAAAAACCAGAGGGATAAAGAGTGCAAATATCTTTCTTTTTTCATATTCGCCTGTAAATAATTCATAGTTATTAGTTATCCCGGAGAGCTTTGGTTCTATATTGGCATCAATATATCCTGCGTAAATTTTTACTGTTTCGTATCCGCTGTAAGCTTCAAAGGGTAACGGAAGCCCAAAAAAAGGCTTTACCGAGGATGCGAGGTCTTCTTTTTCCTTTATCTTGAATTCTATACCTCTTAATTCATCGAAACGGGATGAAACCTTTTGCTGGAGCCCGGTGATTTTTTCATCGATATGGGATGGTAATTCTTTTGAACTTGTCTTTATGCCGGGTTCTTTTTCACCTATTCCAAGCTGGTTCGATATGGATCTCAGGGAAAGAAGATATTCCGAGAGTTTTGAAGCTGTTTTTAAGGGTCGTCCGATCTTGAAATTTTCAGTCTCTTCCGAATAATCGGTAATATGAAGCACATTCAAACTATGCAGTGTGGAAATAGTAGGCTCCATAAGGTCTTTTGTGCCTGCAATCATGACTCTTGTCATTTTGGTGGGCTTAAGCATTAACTGCCCTCTCAAATTCAGTTAAAATAAATTTTGTAGCTTTGGTTATATTCTTTTTAGCCTTTTTTTTGGTATCTTCGGCTTCCAGAGCACCTTTTTCTATGATTTCCATCTTTTCCTGATTGATTGATTCCCGCGCCTTACTTATCTCGGATTCTGCATACTGCTGCGCTTCGTACTCGGATGTTTTCATATTCTCTCTGGATTTCGCTTTTGTTTCGTTAATCTTCTGGATTCTGGCTTCATTTGCTTGGGCGACTAATTTTTTAGCTTCTTCTTCAGCCTGTTTGATCTCAGTTAAAATTTCAGCTCTTGTCATTGAATTCCTCTACATGCAAAATAATAGCCTCGTTTTGACTCCACTTGCATAGGGGAGCACCTACATAAATTATTCGGTTTTAACTTGTTTATGCAATAGCGCATCTCTATTTCTAATGAAAAATCGTTTTAAATTATTTTACCACATCATATCCTGCATTAGTCCAGTCCGTGATTCCGCCTTTCATGTTATAAATTTCCTTAAACCCGTTATTTACAAGTATTTGACTGGCCTGCGCGCTGCGGCCGCCGGTCATGCAATAGACCAGAATATTCTTATCACGCGGCAATTCATTTAACCTTTTATCAAGAACCTGCACCGGTATCAGTGTTGAATTATTAATATGCCCGGCATCGAATTCTTCCTGCGTCCGCACATCAAGGATAAAAACTTCACCGCTATCGATCATCTCTTTAGCCTGCTGGACGCTGACATCGGTATATTGTACTTTTTCTGGGGTTGGGGTACTGATGCATCCTGATATTGCAGCCAGAATTAAGGAACTGACAAATATGATTGAATAAATCGTTTTCATAATTGCTATTATTGTCCCTCAATTAATAAGAAATACACTGATATAACACGCAATCAGGCACTTTTTATGCGATAGTTTCTTTTAACCATAGTTCCAATAAGTACCTCCATGGCAATCCACCCCATCGAATACCGCTACGGCAACCCTGAAATGAAGGCAGTGTGGAGCGAAGAAGCACGCCTCAGGAAGATGCTTGTAGTTGAAACTGCGCTTGCAAAAGCCGAGGCGCTTACAGGTTATATCCCGGAAGGGCCGGAAGATAAAATAGCTATAGGGGCTGGCAAAGTTTTACTTGAAAAGGTAAAGGAGATAGAAGAGGAAATTCATCACGATGTAATGGCAGTAGTCCTTGCACTGGCGGAGCAGTCTGGAGACGGAGGGAAATGGGTTCATTTCGGAGCCACATCCAATGACATCCTGGATACGGCAACAGCCCTCCAGATAAAAGATGCGATACTAATTTTAAGGAAAGAGACTTCAAAATTGCGTTCCGTATTGCTTGATATGGCTCTCTCGCATAAGAATACAGTATGCGCAGGACGCACACACGGACAAATTGGCGTTCCCACGACATACGGTCTGCGTTTTGCGATATGGGCTTCGGAAATCGACAGGCATATGGAAAGACTGGACCAGCTTGCGCCCCGCGCCACAGCAGGAAAAATGAGCGGGGCGGTCGGCACGCAGGCGGCTTTCGGGACAAAGGGCATCGAGATACAGGAAAAAACAATGGAATTCCTGGGAATTGAGGCTGCCGATGTTTCAAACCAGATAATTCAGAGGGACAGGCATGCCGAATTCGTGATGTGGATGGCAAATATTGCTACCACGCTTGACAAAATCTGTATCGAAATCAGAAGCCTTGCCAGAAGCGAGATTGCGGAAGTCGAGGAAGGTTTCGGGAAGAAACAGGTAGGTTCATCCACGATGCCCCATAAGCGCAACCCCATAAAATCCGAACAGGTTTGCGGCCTTGCGAGAATCGTGAGGGCGATGGTTGAGCCTGAACTTCGCAATAATACACTCTGGGACGAGCGCGACCTCACCAACTCTTCCTGTGAACGTATTGTGTTCCCCGAGTCGTGTGTACTTACGGACCATATAATACGCCTCACTACGACCATTATACAGAACCTTCGCTTTTATCCCGAAAACATAAGGAAGAATCTGAATCTTCTAAATGGCCTGAATATGGGAGAAGCTATAATGATTGAACTCAGTAAGAAAGGCGTCGGGAGGCAGGAAGCGCATGAAATCGTCCGCGAGTGCGCTATGTCTGCGCGCGAGACCGGAAGCCACATGAAGGATGCGCTGGTTAAGAATAAGACTGTCTCAAAATATCTAACTGAAAAAGAGATAATTACGCTGATGAACCCGGATAATTATATAGGCACAGCCGTTATTCAGGTCGAATCCCTTGTAACGAAGCTTAAAAAACGAAAATAGAAAGAGGATAATAATTGTTAAGAAAAGCTACCATCAAAGATGTTGAAAAGATATGGAAACTCGTGAACAGTTACGCGGATAGCCGCATTATGCTTCCCCGCTCGTTGAGCGAACTGTACGAGAACCTCAGGGATTTTTACGTATTCACGGAAGATGATAAAATGGTAGGCTGCGGGGCGCTTCATATCACATGGGAAGATTACGGGGAAATCCTCTCACTCGCAGTTGAGCCTTCAAGGGTCAGGGAGGGGATAGGCTCGCAGCTTCTCAAAGCCTGTGAGGAAGAAGCCAGGACTATCGGATTGAATAAGCTCATAACTCTTACTTATGCTCCCGAGTTCTTTGAAAAACACGGTTTTGTTAGGGTGAAAAAAAGCACGCTTCCGCATAAGATATGGAGCATGTGCATCAAATGCCCCAAGTTCCCTGAGTGCGATGAGATTCCGCTTGTGAAGAAGATAAGTTAATTATTTAATATTCGCAAGCAGTTCCTGCATCCCTTTCGTGTTAAGCCTGATTGTTTCCCCGTCCACCTCGGCATAACACTCTTTCACAAGATAATCGAGCTGGAATTTCAACTGTGATTCTGATATACCAAGCTCTTTCATTATTTCTTTTTTTGTTTTCCCGAAAGCTCCGATGGATTTTACAATCTTCCTCCGAAGCGGGTTCTCAAGAGTTTTGAACATCATCTGATGGTCATGAGGCGTTTTTTTCTCACAGGCATCCTGTTCCGGTGGTATTGAATCGATTTCATCATTCATTTATATCAACTCTTTATCATATCTCAAAATCTGTATCCCTTCCCCGCACTTCGGGCACTTCCCATCCTTAATCTTAATCGCACTCACGTGAAAGCCGGCACGTTCTATCAGCAAAGCATTGCACTTCGGGCAATACGTGTTCTCATACTTATGCCCCGGAACATTGCCGGTATAAACAAACCTCATTCCCTCTTTCTTCGCAATATCATACGCCATCTCAAGCGTTTCAGTCGGAGTATCGTTCAAGCCTTTCATTTTATATTCTGCCCTAAATCTAGTAAAATGCATGGGCGTGGCAGCGCCGAGGTTTTCATGCACCCATTTCACAATCTGCGTTAGCTCCTGCTGCGAATCGTTTTTTGTAGGGATAATAAGCGTAATCGTCTCGATATGCATACCAAGTTCCTTTGCCAGTTTTGTGGATTCAAGAACAGGCGCAAGCCTTGCGCCGCAGATTTTCCTGTAAAAATCATCGGAAAACGATTTGATATCCACGCGGTATGCGTCAAGATACGGAGCAATCCTCCGAAGCGCTTCCGGTGTGATGTAGCCGTTGGTCACGTATATCGTTTTCAACCCCGCCTTTTTCGCAAGAATCGCGCTATCGTATGTGTATTCATGCCAGATGGCGGGTTCGTTATACGTCCATGAAATGGATTTGGAGCCGGATTCCAGCGCATGTTTGATTGCCTCTTCAGGCGTTATTTCCATCGTGTTCGACTCATCAAGCGTAGCCTGCGAAATGTTCCAGTTCTGGCAGTGCATGCACCTGAAATTGCATCCGATAGTCCCCAGCGAATACGAAAGCGTTCCGGGAAGGAAATGGTACAGGGGTTTTTTCTCAATCGGGTCTACGGCTTCGCTTGAAACGGTATTGTATATCAATGTGTAAATTTTCCCGTTTTTGTTCTGCCGTGTTCTGCATATCCCCAGTTTCCCCTCAGCTATCGTACACCTGTGTGAGCATACGTTACATTTGACTTTATTATCCCCAAGACTATCAAACAGAACCCCTTCTTTAATCATTGATTATGCCCCATTTTATAGTTAAGAACCTGATTTTTGTTAACATATCACATGAGCCTTCGCGCGTTCTCTGCGCCTTTGCGGTGTGCGTTTTATTCACCGCAAAGACGCAAAGATAGTTTAAATTGTTTTGTTTTTTGACTATAATTGTCATCTTCCGGCGCAGTTTTTTATGCGTATATTTCGGGTCTTGATTCAATCTGCTTTGAGCGTTTCTTTCGCAGTTCGTCTTTTATTGTCTCGTAATAACTCATTATATCCGAGGTAACAGACGGACCCGTATCATCTATTGCAGCCAGGAAATGCGATTGCCTGACTTTTTCGGCTTTAATATTTTCACGCATTGCGAATCGCCCTGCTTTCTTGCACACAGCGGCTATGTCGGCGCCTGTGAAGTCTTCAGTCAATTCTACGAGCTTTTCAATTTTCACGTCCTTTGCAAGCGCCATTTTCTTTGTATGGACCTTGAAGATTTCAAGCCTTGTCTTCTTGTCAGGAACAGGCACAAGTATCATCTCGTCAAACCTTCCGGGGCGCAAAAGTGCGGGGTCGATTATATCCGGCCTGTTCGTAGCTCCGATAATCACAACGCCGCGAAGTTCCTCCAGCCCGTCAAGTTCCGAGAGCAACTGGTTCACAATCCGCTCGGTCACATGCGGCTCACCCGCCGCAGTCCCCCTTATAGGAGCAAGCGCATCGAGTTCATCAAGGAATATGATAGCAGGTGCAACCTGTCGCGCTTTTTTGAAAATCTCTGCTATATGCTGTTCCGATTCCCCATACCATTTTGATAATATATCGCTGCCTTTGACAGTTATGAAATTCGCTTCACTTTCTTTTGCGATGGCTTTTGCAAGAAGGGTTTTCCCTGTTCCCGGAGGCCCGAACAAGAGCACGCCTTTAGGCGCTTCCACTCCTATTTTCCTGAATGAATCCCCATAACGTAGCGGCCATTCAACAGCCTCTTTCAGCAGGGCTTTTACAGGATCAAGCCCGCCAATATCCTCCCATGTCACATTTGGCACTTCAAATAATATCTCCCGCAGCGCAGAGGGCTGGATTTCCCTCATGACCTCTTCAAAGTCGGAACGCATTATTACAAGCTTATCCAGCGTCTCTTTGGGAATTTCTTTCTGTTCAAGGTCTATTTCAGGGAGAATCCTGCGGAGCGATGTCATTGCGGCTTCCCGGCACATCGCTGCTATATCGGCGCCGACGAACCCGTATGTGCGGTCTGCAAGGGCATCAAGACTCACATCCTCGGTAAGTGGCATCCCACGAGTGTGTATCTGGAAGATTTCCTTTCTTCCTTCACGGTCAGGCACCCGAAGCTCGATTTCACGGTCAAACCTGCCCGGGCGGCGAAGCGCCATATCAAGCGCTTCGGGGCGGTTGGTCGCGCCTATAACAATCACGTTCTTTCTTGATTTTAAGCCGTCCATTAATGAAAGAAGCTGAGCCACAACGCGGCGCTCAACCTCGCCCGTAACCTCGGCGCGTTTTGGGGCGATGCTGTCTATCTCATCAATGAAAATTATGGCAGGGGAATTTTTATCAGCTTCATCAAAAGCCTCGCGCAGCTTATGCTCGCTTTCCCCATAATATTTCGACATGATTTCAGGGCCGTTTATGGTAATAAAATACGCATCGCTCTCATTCGCAACCGCTTTTGCAAGCATGGTTTTACCCGTCCCAGGCGCGCCGTGAAGAAGGACTCCTTTTGGCGCGTCAATCCCGAGCCTGCTAAAGAGTTCCGGATGCCGAAGAGGTAATTCTATTATTTCCCTGATTTTAGTGAGTGCCGGCTTTATCCCGCCTAAATCCTCATACATTACCTCGGGGATTCCCTCCTCAAGCTCAACCGCTTCAGGTAAAAGTTCGACTTCCGTCATATCTGTAATCTTTACTATCCCGGCCGGTGTTGTCGAAACCACATGGAGTTTAATCTCGCCTAGGCCAAAGGAAGGGAACATTCCTTCGAATACATGCTCAAGCATCATATCCCCGCCATAAGATTCCCTGGGTTTTCGCACACTGGTGGTTGAGATGATATCCCCTTTTGAAACAGTCCTGTTATGAAAAATAGACCGGAGACTTTCGCTGGGCGCATAGATATGGATATTCTGGGTAACCGGGGAAAGTATGACCTTTTTTGCTTCTTTCCATTCTGCTTTCCTGACCTCCACAAATTCCCCGAGACTTGTTTTCGCGTTCGTCCGTATAAGGCCGTCCATGCGGATGACGTCGAGCCCTTCATCCTGGGGATATGACCGGCCTACCACCGCTGATGTCTGGCGCTCGCCTGTAACTTCCACTACGTCAAAAATATTGACGCCAATATCGTTCCTGAACTTCTCATCGATTCGTACGATGCCTTTCCCGACATCCCTCTGGTCTGCTTCTGAAACTTTTAACCGTACTGATTTTTCCATGATTCCCTATAATATAATATTTTGTTTTATTTAATAAAAGTTTGCTTTCGTCCCGGTCCGACTGAAACATATTCTATTTCCACGCCCATCAATTCTTGAACCAATTCAATGTACAACCTGGCATTTATGGGAAGGTCAGGGAAACCTTCAACCCCGGAAATATCCTCCTCCCATCCGGGAAGGTCAACATAAACTGGCTTGCACCGGGCGATATCATCCGAAAGTTCTGGCGGGTAATCAAGCTGCTTTCCATCAATTTCATATCCTATGCATAGTTTCAAAGGGTTAAGCCCTGAAAGGACGTCAAGTTTGGTGAGAGCCAGACCGGTATAGCCGTTGAGGTTGATGGATTTTCCCGCAAGCGGAAGATCAAACCAGCCGCATCTTCTCGGTCTTCCCGTAGTTGTGCCGAACTCGCCACCTTTTTCACGCAGGTGCTCGCCGACTTCGTTTTTCTGCTCTGTGGGAAGAGGTCCTTCTCCGACGCGCGTAATATAAGCTTTGATGACGCCGATTACTTTATCCACTTTTTTCGGGCCGACCCCGAGTGACGCGCAGGCAGAACCTGCCACCGTGCTTGAGGATGTGACGAATTTTTGCGTTCCGTGTATGATATCAAGATGCGTTCCCTGCGCCCCTTCTGCAAGAACGTTTTTCCCATGTTTTAATGCAAGATTTATCTCTTTTGATACGTCGGTAATATACGGTTTTAATTTCTTTCCGATTTCAAGGTATTCATCGACCTCAGAGCGTGCGATTTTTGGGTCTCCGCCCAGTTCTTTTATGGCATTTTCTTTTTGCGGGACAATTTCCAGAAGTCTTTTCCTGAACCTGTTTTCATCAGTTATGTCCGCCATCTGTATCTCATCGCGCCCAACCTTATCGATATAAGCAAAACCGATTCCCCTGCTCGTTGTCCCGATTTTCACGGCACGTTTTGATTCGCGAAGAGTATCAAGAGCTACATGATAGGGCATTATGATGCTTGTCTTAGCATCGATTCCGAGCTTGGAAGGCGTCACTTCCACGCCATTTTCTGCAAGCATTGCGATTTCATCCATCAGGATCTTCGGGTTCATGACAGTGCCGGGGCCTATCAGCAGGCGGGCATCGAAAAGCACGCCTGAAGGAATAAGATGCAGTTTGTAGGTTTTTCCTTCAGCCACAACGGTATGCCCGGCGTTATCACCGCCCTGGAAGCGCGCCACAATATCGTATTGCGATGCCAGCATATCCACGATTTTGCCTTTTCCTTCATCCCCGAACTGAGCGCCTGTGATTATGGTGAACATATGTTTTCTCTCTTTATCTTGCGTGAAATATGATAAGTTTACCTGATTTCATTCGAACCATCAAATCAGAATTTTGAAAGAATGTAGGAGTATTCATAAGCTACAGCCCACCTTCGTGATACCAACCGCAAGGTAAAGACGCAGGAGATATAGGAGCGAGCGAGGGAGATACGTGGGGAGAAGGGGGATTGATATTTATCCGGTTCAATACACCAGCATGAGCATCCATGCCGGAATCAACAGGATCTCCTTCCCGCCAATGATTCTCTTCTCAAATACGTCCCTTGTGGCAAGTATCCCCTTTTCAAGCCCGAATTCCTCCATGCATTTCATCAAACCCTTAAAATCAGACGAAGTTAATTGGCTTTGAAATTTCACTTCGATCGGAAGAAGTGCTTTATTTTCAAGAACCACATCCACTTCATTTTTCTGCCTATCCCTCCAGAAAAAGGCACCCGCAAACGCAGACTCAACGTACTGCCCGAGTATCTTTTCAACAAGCATTTCCCTGCCATAACCAAGCACTGCAAAGGCTATAGACGGATGCAGAACATACATCTTTTTATTCCGGCGCACCCGCTTTGCAGGGCTTCTTGAATACGACTCAGCCACTTTTATTAGAAAAGCGGAACGCAGGTAGAAGAGATAATTGCTTACGGTTTCATAATCTGCTTTAAATGTAGTGCATAAGTTCTTTATATCAAAAAGATTGGCTGAATTACTGCAAGCATATTGAAAAAGTTCAAAAAGCAGATCCCTTCTCCTTATTTCAAATATCGCAGGTATGTCCCTGTAAATTATTTTTTTGACTACCAGTTCTCTTACATAAGTGCTTATGACCGACTCCTGGTTTTCATTTACAAGTTCCGGGAATGCGCCTTTAAAGATATAATCAATAAATTCATTCTCGAAAAATTCCTTTTCAGTAATCACAGATGTGTAAAGCTTTTCAATTTCTGCAAAATCATCCGGCGTGATTTTTCTCGCGACATTTTTTCCACGCAGACCGAGGTACTCCCTGAAGGTCAGCGGTTCCAATTTGAAAGTAATAATCCTGCCAGCAAGCGCTGCTTTGGCTCTACTTAATTCCAGTGATTCCGAGCCAGATATAATGAATTTTATATTTTTTTGATCGTAGTATCTCTTCAGCACGCCTTCCCAGTCTTCTATATAATGGATCTCATCAAGGAAAATATATTTTGAGCCAAAATTATTAATAAAAAAATCAATAATGAACACAAGGATATCTTTTTTCTGTGTTTCTTCTTCATCAAATGAGAAAAAAGCGCCATCAATCCCGGGTTTCTGCATTAACTGCCGCATGATTGTGGTTTTGCCTGTCCTCCTGAGTCCAGCTATTGCCAGAGCCTGTTTTTTATCAAGCCATTTTTCCATTTCAAAGTAAAGCTCTCTCCTGAATGAGGGTATTTTGACCTCGCCGCCTCTTTTTTGGGGATTATACTCCAGGATAAGTCGCAGTATATATTCGCTGGTCATGTTGTAATCAGATTAATATCAATACTTAATAAGGTTAACATCCAATTTATATCTTTCGGCAAACGATGGTTGAAATTATTTTATTACCGTGAAAATCCGTGTGCGATTCAAACAAAAGATGAAAAACAAAAATATTGTCTATAACTTCATATACTCCCTCAAAACCGTAGTCGCATAACTCCCCTTCTGCAAAGAGAACTCAAGTGTGACTTTAATCTTCCCAGCATTAACATCATCCTCCTCAACATTGAATTCAGGCTTGAAAGCCAAAATAATCTCCCTCCGTAGCCCTCTTGATGACAATTCAGGCATGTCAGGGACTTTGAAACCCTCAGGCTCCACATTTAACTCTCTCACCACAGCCCGCTCAATCTCACCCGGCGCGCCTTCTGCGAACTGAGTTTCATATCCCACAAGCGGCGCAGTGACAAATGCCCGCCCCCTGTTGATGAGGTTATTTATCCCGTCCAGGTTATCCTTCGTGACCTTCTGGAGCCGCGAAGTATCAGGCAGACCCATTTCGTTCTTAAAACACACGATGTCCCCGTCATACGCCTCATGTATCGACAGCCCGGCTGCGATCCGGCGGGAGAGGATAATATTGAAGATATAGGATTGGTACGCGTGCAGGAACATTGCCTGTAATTTCGGGGACAATTTTTTAAAAGCCCCTGTATAATCATCAGGATACGCAATCAGGTGGTTCATCATAGCCCTCTCGAACTGGAGACGCAAAGGGTACAGGTTCAGCCCTTCTTTATAGTCGCTCGTATCCTCTACAAACTGCCGGGCTTTTTTAATTTCTTCAGATTCATCAGGAAAGGCTCTTGCTATATATGTAAGCGCCGCCTCCCTGAAATTACCCCGCGCGATAGCCTCGCCAACCACATGCGTAACCGGGCGCTGCTCACCGAACCTCTGCACCCCGAAGAAATTCGGCGCGCCCAGCAGAAGCTCCTGAGTTGCGGCTTTTACCCGTGAAAGCGTCTCTTCCTGTGACAGCCCGATATCTCTTATTGTTATTTTAAAACGATTCCCCCAGAGGTCTCCGAGGCTTATTTTATTATTTGAGCGGCCGATGGGCTTTAACTCTACATCCTTTAAACGGATGCGCGATAAGTCTTCTTTGCCCACGTCCCATATACTTATCTTCTGTTTTGTGAGGGCGCGCTTATCCTTGGTCCCTGCCCAGCCGAACCTCTGCTGGCTTATCCTCAGTATCCGCGCAAGGTCGTGGACAAGATGATGGATATCCCAGTTTTTTTTCGTGAGTTCTGCTATCAGGTATTTCCCGTTTGCGGTCTCAATCCTGTTTGTGAGTTCTTCTACCTGGAAATCCTCGATTTGCTGCCGGATGACCCCGCCGATTCCGGAAGTTTTAGTATAGTATAAGCCGATGCCTATCGTATTATCCTGTGCTATGATAGCAGCCCCCGTGTATTGAATGAACCATAATCAGGTGCCTATATATGCAAGATTAATATAACCCTATGCGCTTTTAGGCATCGCAGTTAATAAGGTGACAGATTGATTATCATACGAAAATTCAAGCCTTCAGATTTCCAGTGGGTCATTGATATCGAAAGGAAAGTCTTTGATGAGCATGACCCTTACCTTTATATGCAGTTTTATGAGACGTATCCTGAGAGTTTTGTTGTCGCTGAAATTAATGGTTTCGTTGTGGGATACGTTACAGGGTTCATGGCAAAAGAGGGAGTAGGCCGCGTTTTTTCTCTTGCCGTACATCCCTCGTACCAGAACAGGGGCGTTGGCGGCAACCTTTTAAAAGAGATTATCTGGATTCTCCAGAGGTTTGGAGTTACCGAAATTATTCTTGAAGTGCGTTCGGGTAATGTCAAGGCAAGAAGATTCTATGAAAGGCATGGGTTCCGCCAGACTGGAATAAAAGAGAAATACTATAATGATGCTGAGAACGCATGTTTGATGAAACTTGAAATAAAATAATAGCCTTCTCTGCGGTGGTATGAGACACCCCGCAAAGCCGGTCATGAACGAGATAACAATGAAAAACTAATCATTGTTAATCAGTATTTCTTTTAATCCATGTCAAAATCTTTTTTCTTGGGATGCGCATCCTTTGCAGAAGCTATCACGTCATCGATGCGCAATATCATACCTGCGGCTTCAGTGGCCGATGTAATTGCCTGTGTTTTCACGCGAAGCGGTTCGATGACGCCTCTCTTCATCATATCCACCGGCTTGCCTTCGTACACGTCAAGACCTACATTCTTATTCCCCTGTTCATGCTCTCTTCGCAGTTCCACAAGCATATCTATGGCGTCAAGACCCGCATTCTCAGCCAGCGTCTTGGGAATTATTTCAAGCGCCTGCGCGAATTTATTCACCGCAAGCTGTTCCCTGCCTTCCAGTGTGGAAGCGTAATCCTTGAGGCGAAGCGCAAGTTCCATTTCAGGCGAGCCGCCGCCTGCCAGTATTTTCTCATCCTCGATCGCCACGCCAACCACGCGCAGCGCATCATGCATGGCCCGGTCAAGGCTTGTGACCACATGTTCGGTTCCGCCGCGCAGCAATATTGAATAAGTATCCGGGTTCTTGCATCCTGTAATGAATATCATTTCCCCGTTCCCGACCATCTTTTCTTCGACAAGCCCTGCCTGCCCGAGGGCATCAGGTCTTATCTCATCAAGGCTTGTGATTATTTTACCGCCTGTAGCCCGTGATAATTTCACAAGGTCGTTCTTTTTTACCCTGTGCGCCACGAAAATACCTGCTTTTGCAAGGAAATAACGCGCCATGTCGTCCACGCCTTTCTGGCAGAATACTACGTTTACGCCGCCATTGATTACTTTATTGGCAGCATCACGCACCTGGTTTTCTTCCTGCTCAAGGAACATGCGGGTCTGCCCGACGCTTTCAATGGATATTTCGGATTTTGTCTCGGTTTTCCTGACCTCGATAGGGGTTGCGAGGATTGCTATTTTCGCATTCTCTATCCGGGTTGGCATGCTCGCGTGTGTTTTTGTCTTATCCAGGATTATCCCCTGTATAAGCTCGCTGTCCTCGACGGACCCTTCCCCGCGCCTCTCGATTGATATGTCCTTGATGTTCACTTTCCTTTTCCCGTTCTCTGTTTTAACTATCGATTTAATTGCCGTGACGACGAGGTCGGAAAGTTTTTCTCTTGAGAATTCGATGCCTTTCCCTGTAAGCGCGGTCTGGGCGATTTTACGAAGCTGTTCGTCTGTTGAATCAACTGCAATATCTGAAAGGATTTCTTTTGACTTGTGCGCAGCGAGGTTATATCCGTGAATAATGGTTGTCGGGTGAACGCCCAGTTCCATCAATTCCTGCGCGCCTTTTAAAAACTCGCCGGTCAATACCGCAGCCGTTGTTGTCCCGTCCCCAACTTCATCGTCCTGCGTCTTTGCGACCTCGGCTACTATCTTAGCAGCAGGGTGTTTAATCTGCATCTCATCAAGTATTGTGGCGCCGTCGTTTGTGATAATAACAAGTCCTGCCGGGTCTGTGAGCATCTTGTCCAATCCTTTGGGACCGAGCGTGGTTCTCACGGCTTCTGCCACTGCCCTGGCTGCCATAATATTACTTCTCTTGGCTTCTTCTCCTCTTGTCTCTTGTGTTCCCTGTCTTAAAATGATAATCGGCTGCGTTTGACCTGACATAGATATTCTCCTTTATAATTAATTAAATGAATTACATCGCCTGCTTTTTCCAGTCATGGATTGAGCTGTGACTTTCTGTTGTTTCATGTTTATAGTTCTATAAAAAGACTTCGCTGAGTGGTTCCACCAAGATAGATACATAATACATAAGAAAACTTAATATAACAACAGGATTAAACGTGTACAACCACACGGAGGTGAATATATGTGCAGCGTAGGAGATGCCTTTAATATAGAGATACAGGCGCTTGATATAAAATGGTACAAGTGCGGTGATTGCAATAATGAATTCAGGTGTGTTAGCGTAAAGTCAAAACTTGAGTGTCCTTCATGCCATTCCAACAATGTCAGCAGGCAGTATAAAGAAGAATGACCCCGCTAAATGAAAACGAAATGCTGCTTTTGCGCGGGGAGGAAGGGACGCTGGGCATAGTCAAGGCAGGAGAGAAGCAGTTTTTCCTTGAAACTGAAAAAGAGGAGATAATACTGGCTCTGTCCCCGGATGACCTGCTTGTGGCATCTGGTTTCGGGACTGATAAAACGATTATCAACGGCCTGAAATGCGTACTTTATATGATCCGTGAGGTGGGTTCACCGTTTATCGTTCTCCCGAAAAAGCATCCTGCGTCGAAACGCCTTAAGATTGTTGTTTCCGCAGGTGACAGAACGCGGATAAGCTGCAGCATTATCCCCGGGACGCATCCGGAACAGGATATATTGTGCGGAAGCTCTGAGTTTGACGGGATTGAGATTTCAGGCGTTAAGGGCGGGGTGGAGTTTAAGAATTTAAAAGGCAGGAAAGTAGAAACGATTCCTTTTGAAATTTAAAAATTAAAACATCACAGTCAGGCAGTGAAAATGGACCCGGCGGGATTCGAACCCGCGGCCTTTGCGTTGCGAACGCAACGATCTACCCCTGATCTACAGGCCCTTTAATAAAAGGGAAAAAATGATTTAATATTTACATCCTACCAAGTTCTTCCACAGAGACGCTTTCCACACCGCTCACTTTGCTGAAAGCCTCTTCAACCTTCTCCGTTCCGCCCTCGATATCGCCAACTTTTATTACAACCACAAGGGCTTTCAGGCCGAAAGCAACAGGCACTTCCGAAAATCCGTGCACTCTTGCCCCTTTTGGGACAACTTTTGTCAGGGCTTCTTTGAGCTTATTTAAATCAACATCCATGCCTGAAGGCATGATTCTTATTTTGGCAGCTACTTCTCCCATTATCTTCACGGTCCTTCAAAGCCGCAGCCAGGACACTTGTATGTATTGCTCTGGTGCCTGCATGCTGCGCATCTTCCAAGCTCTGTTCCGCACTGCGGGCAGGGAAAGCGCACGTAACCGTGCTCAATAAGATTTACTCCGCATGAAATGCATTTTTGTGATTTTTCTTTTCTGGTCATAATATTCTCCTTTGGAGCACACATAGAGAATCGAAGCCTATTAAATTTATCCTTTAATGAGCGTCCCCATTATATTACTTTTAAGCGCATTTTTCAATCTTCCGGGGCAATTGCCATTAATTATCCCACAATCCATTTTATTTTCCATGAGAAAATGCGGAAGATAAGCGTCCACGCATGTCTCTTTCCCCAGGAGTTGCGACGCTTCGAGTTCTTTTTTGACTAGTCCGTCTAAATATATTCCATCCACATCAGTGGCTTTTATGAACCGTGCCCCGAACTTTTGCGCAACCCATGCTGCAATTGTGTCCGAGGTCACATCCCAGGTATGGGGGAGTTCATCATTCGTTTTCAGGAGATTGTATGGAAGAAGAATATATGCGCCTTTTCCATGTACATTAAGGTTGTCAATGAGTTTCGCTTCATTCCCATTGCCCAAATAATAGCCATACTGTTCCATAGCAAGAACAGCCATCCAGTGGGCTGCTTCCTCATCAGCGCTGATTCTCCGCACTGTATCTGCAAAGATTGAGCCGCCGGGTACTATCACGATTGTCTCATCTTCTGAATTTGAATATTCAAGTATCTCCCTGACAAGCTCCCTTCCTCTCTGAATCAGGCTCCCGCCAATCTTTATGACTATCATGCTTTTTACATAAACTGCAGTATTTAAATATGTATGGCTTGATATAGCCAGCAAATGAGAACCATAGACTGGGATAATGAAAAGAACAATATTATCATGATCGACCAGACCCTTTTGCCTGCGGAATACAGAATAATAGAATGCAGCACAATAGATTCTTTATGCGAAGCCATAATCTCCCTGAGGGTACGGGGCGCTCCTGCCCTCGGCGCTACGGGTGGTTTTGGCGTAGCTCTTTCTGCATTTAGAAGTAATGCCTCTTCTCTTGACGCTTTAATTAAAAATATCCAAAACGAAGGTAAAACCCTGATTGCCACAAGACCCACGGCAGTAAACCTGTCATGGGGGGTGAATCGTGTCATCAGGGCTGTGGAGGATGCCAGGAACATTAAGGAAGCAAGGATGTTCGCTATTGACGAGGCAAAAGCAATTGCAGACGAGGATGTAAAGAAGAATATGCAGCTTGGCGAATATGGTGCGTCTTTGCTTGAGGATGGGGATACCGTGCTTACGCATTGCAACGCAGGAAGGCTTGCATGTGTTGATTGGGGAACGGCGCTCGGGGTTATCCGCTCGGCCCGCGCCGATGGAAAGGACATAAAGGTGATAGCGTGCGAGACGCGCCCGTTAAACCAGGGAAGCAGGCTGACTGCATGGGAACTCATGGAAGATAAGATTCCGGTGACGCTAATCACGGACAGCATGTCGGGTCATGTGATGAGAAAAGGCGTGGTGGATAAGGTGATTGTGGGAGCCGACAGGATAACCCAGGATGCCGTATTCAATAAAATCGGGACTTATACCCATTCGATTGTCGCAAAAGAGCATGGGATACCGTTCTATGTGGCTGCTCCAGTCTCGACATTTGACTTTGAGAGGCTTGAAGATGAAGTCGAGATAGAAATCAGGAAACCACAGGAATTGAGGTTTTTCGGAGACAGGCAGATAGCGCCCCTTGAAGTCGATGTGTATAATCCTGCTTTTGATGCAACCCCGATGGAGAATGTGACCGGCCTGATCACGGAAAATGGAATATTCTATCCACCTTTCTTAATCGACGAAGTTAAAATAAAGGTTTAATATTCTTATTTTAAAATATATACTATCTGTATTTTACTCTATTATTCTTGATTAAGCTCCGATATGATTAAATACGCGGGAAGTTAATTGTTATTCAGGGGTAATATGAACCGGGGAAAGACAGCCGAAATATACGATAGCATACTTCTGGATTTGAAACAGGTGGAGGGAGTAAAAATGCTGGCGCTTGCAGGGCGGGATGGATTCCTTATCGGCGAAGAAACAAATAACGATATGGAGTTGTTTACTCTCATGTCGGCAACGATGTTGAGGGCTGCGGAAAAGGTTACAAACAAGCTTGAGAAAGTGAGCCCCGACCGTGTGGTTGTTGATTATGAAGGGGGAAAACTCATAACCGCCGCTGCAGGTCAAAAAGCTCTGATTTCTTTGTTGACAACAAAGAATGCGAGTATTGAACCTATCATTAATGAACTTGAGAGAACGGCTAGCAGGATAAAAGAGATACTTTAATCAGAGTAATCCGGATTCCACTGTGGCGCCTGAGAATAAAGTTAAGTCCAGAAGAAATGTATTAAGAGCATGTCTGTTTCAATAGCTCTTGCAGGAAAACCAAATTCAGGAAAATCAACATTTTTCAAAGCAGTGACTCTTGCAAATGTTGAGATTGCAAATTATCCTTTTACCACCATCGATGCCAACCACGGCGTTGCGTATGTGCGGGCAACCTGCCCGTGCAGGGAATTAAAACTCGATTGCGGGAATTGCAGGGATGGCGTGCGTTTTGTACCCATAGAAATGATAGATGTCGCGGGACTTGTCCCGGATGCACATAAGGGACGCGGGCTCGGTAATGAATTTCTTGACAACCTGAGGCAGGCAAAGGCAATAATTCACGTCATAGATGCATCGGGCGGAACGGATATTGAAGGAAACCCTGTGCCAGTGGGTTCACATGACCCGCTTGGTGATATAGAATTCCTTGAACATGAGATTACTATGTGGATGTTCGGAATTTTAAAGCGCAACTGGGAAAGGCTTTCCCGCAAGGTACAGGCTGAAGGGTTAAAATTGGAGGAGACAATCGCAGGGCAGCTTGAAGGTGCGGGAATCACTGACGGTCATGTGAAAACAGTACTGACCCGACTGAAGCTCCCGCGCGATAAACCCCAGATGTGGACTGATGAACAGATTATCGGGCTTTCGGATATGTTAAGGGCCGAAAGTAAACCCCTGATAATCGCTGCAAATAAAATTGATGCTGCATCACAGGAGAATATTGATAAGCTTGTGAAGGTCGGCGCGATACCTGTCAGCGCGGCAGCGGAAGTGGCGCTTCGCATGGCTGATAAAGGAGGGGCGATAAAATACATACCGGGTGATACCGACTTTGTTGAATCGCCGAACCTGACCGATGCCCAGAAAGAGGGGCTCCAGAAAATACGTCTCGTAATGAAGAAAAATAACGGCACGGGTATCCAGAAATGTATTAATGAAACTGTGTTCAAGCTCCTTGATCTTGTAGTGGTTTATCCTGTTGAGGATGAGAACAGGTTCACTGATAAGATGGGCAGGATTCTTCCGGATGCGTTTCTCCTGAAGAAGGGAAGCACACCGAAGGACCTGGCTTTTATGGTTCACACCGATATCGGGAAGGGTTTTCTATATGCTGTGGATGCGCGCACCAAGATGAGGCTTGGGGATAAGTACGAGTTGAAGAACGGGGATATTGTGAAGATTGTGGCTGTTAAGTAAAAAAGCAGGCAGATTTTGCCTAAAGATTTAAATCGTATCAACGCAATTCATAATATTACATGCCAAAAACGAATGACAAGTATCTCTATTCCGAGACCGCAGCCGTGCAGGACCTTTACACCAGAAGGTTAACACAATTATCCCCTTCAGTGAAACTCGTTTTCAAAGTGCTTGAATACAGGGGGCTCATGACGCAAAAAGAACTTGTTGCTGAAAGTTACCTTCCCCCGCGCACGGTACGATATGCGCTCACAAGGTTAAAAAAAGAAGGCATACTTGAAGAGCGCCTATATTATAAGGATGCGCGCCAGTGCCTCTATGGTGTGAAAAGCCCCCAGCATGATGAGCTGTTATCAAATTTCGCATGCGGAATAGTATAGTTTATATTTGTTAAAATTAACTTTGAGCGCATGGACAGAGCCAGTTTCAGGGAGATAGTTCATCTTGTAGCTTCTTTACTTGTGCTGACTATCGCATTTTCATACCCCTCAACTGGCATGGAAGCGCTTGCGATAGCTGCTATTGGAGTGGGTTCAGGTTTCCTCCTGCATGAACTTGCCCATAAATTCACGGCCCAGAGGTACGGGTATGTGGCGGATTACGAGGCAAGTCCAATGGGACTTCTCATGGCAATCGGCCTATCCGTTCTCACAAAAGGAGGATTTGTATTTGCAGCACCCGGGGCGGTCATGATTCGCGGCAAATGGACTCATGCCGAAGACATATACAGCGAGCCTGCAAAGGAGTTCGCATACATATCTGTTTCCGGCGCGGTTGTCAACCTGATACTTGCCGTATCATTTTATACAGCTTCGCTCTTCACAGATCAATCAGGTTTAGCGTACGCGGTTCTGACTAAAAGCGCCTTCATCAATGTTTTCCTTGCGGGATTCAACATGATACCTTTCGGACCGCTTGACGGCGCCAAAGTATGGCGATATAACCCGGTATTATGGGGGCTCGTAGGGATTCCTGCGATAATCCTCTTTTTCATTATATAAAATCGTTTTACTCAACTTTCTTGAATTTATCCTTGGATGCGCCGCACCAGGGGCAGACCCATCCATCGGGAATATCTTCAAAAGCCGTGCCTGGTTCGATACCGCCGTCAGGGTCTCCCACTGCAGGGTCGTAAACGTAGTCACATAGGGTACATTTCCACTTGTCCATGATGATATCCATGTTAATTGTAAAGCTTAACTGTATCGTTTAAAGAAACAAAAAATCAAATAATACAGCGCCTTCAACCTGGAACGGCGCCGCTGCTTCGCATCGGTGGCGCCTATCGCCTTAGTGATGGCGAAAAACGAGAGCGTGGATGCAGTCACTACCCCGGACTCCGCTTCGCTAAAGTCCGAGGCATCACTACATATAAGCGCATGTGGATTAAGGTATATCGTTTGAAGTGTTACTAACGTCTATGGCGTGTAAATATTTAATATCAACAAATGAAATAGATGATAAATATTCATGGATTGTGGCGTGTTCGGCAAAAAAATATCCAGAATGTCCTAAGAAAAAGTTCGGACTACATATAACACAACATTGTTAGAGGTATAAAGAATGAAAGCAAAGATAACACAAAAACAAGCAACGAAAGAAGAAATTATCCACATGGGCGCAATGGTTTGTTTTGATTTTTATGGTGAATATGATCCAGACGATAAAACATATGGCTGGAATCCCGATATAGAATATTTTAATGAAATTGTATCATTAACACAAAAATGTATTTCCCATATCAGAAAACATGGTTTGGATTCTAGCGATTATCATTTGGATGAGAATGAAAGATACTTAAATGATTCAAAATATCTCGAACTATCCATAATAGGAAATGAGATCGAGTATTTGATTTTACGCCCAAAGAACGCTAAAGAGTTGAAAGAGGAGTTTGATGGTTCGGATACATTCTATACATCCGATGACGTCCATGAAGCTATACAATACGCCAAACAATTGCTGAGTCACATACCCCGTACTTAAGAACGAGGCCTGTACATATCGTTTTTTCCATGGTGGGTATCCTGACCGCTTATATACTTCTCTACAATCTCCCATCCATTCCCAACAGATCCATGGTAGCAGCTTAGCGCCCACAAATGCTCATCACAAAACTCCTTGAGATGCGGGAATTCTTTCCTGAGTATCCTGCTTGTCCGTCCTTTCAATCTCTTTGCGATGAAGCTTTGGGGGCGAAAACCATATGGTCGCTCAGCAAAGAGACTGTATGCCTGTCATGCCGTAACTCTTTCCGGTTTGATGTTCCACCCATAGCTGGTTTACTTTAGGGTATATGACTATAATCCTGCGGTGAGAGCGAGGCGAAAGTATTCAAATTCCCAAAAAACCTGTGAGAACAAAACCAATATGCTTTTAAATAAAGAAAGACGAATGACCTTAAACGCAGGAGGAAATTATGTTTGGTATTGAATTTGTACCGGCAGACCCGGTTCTAAAATTAGCTTACTATACAAAGCTCGCAGAGGAAAATGGATTTGACAACGTATGGATAACAGACCATTACAACAACCGTGACGTATATACCACGCTTGCTGTACTGGCAATGAACACCAACAGGATAAAACTTGGAACAGGTGTAACAAATCCCTATACAAGGAATATTGCAATCACTGCCCAGAGCATCGGAGCAATTAACGAGATATCCGGCGGCCGCGCCGTGCTGGGCATCGGTCCTGGCGACAAAGCCACTTTTGATGCGATGGGAATTGAATGGGTCGAACCCATGACAACCATCAGCGAAAGCATAACTGCTCTCCGTGGATTCTTTTCAGGGAAAAAAGTTGCACAGGATGGTAAGAGGGTAAAAATCGGCGGCGCCAAACTTGCTTTCAAGACAGGGAACATACCCATTTACATGGGCGCACAGGGCCCGAAGATGCTGGAACTTGCAGGCAGGGTCGCAGACGGCGTGCTGATAAATGCTTCCCACCCCAAGGACTTTGAATTTGCAATAAAGCAGATAACAGCAGGAGCCAAAGCAGCGGGCAGGGACCCAAAGAGCGTTGACGTGGGCGCTTATGCATGCTTCTCAATCCATAAGGACGCCGAGAAGGCAAAGGGCGCAGCGAAAGTAGTAGTCGCATTTATCGTTGCAGGCTCGCCTGATACAGTCCTTGAGAGACACGGTATCGATGTGGGCGCAAAGAAAATAATCGGCGATGCCATCGCCAAGGGAGATTTCCCGGGATTGAATGCCCTTGTAACTGATAAGATGATAGATTCGTTCTCAATATGCGGGACGCCGGCGGACTGCAAGGCAAAAGTGGAAGCATTGAAGAAAATCGGCGTCACACAGATTGTCGCAGGCTCCCCGATTGGACCTGATAAGGAAGCAGCTATCAAGCTGATAGGAAAGGAAATCATCGGAGGAAAGTAAAGTGGAAGTAAAATCGGACAGTGCTATCGCGGGACCCATTACAGAAAAGGGGATCCTCAAATCCGATCAGGATAAAGTGCTCATAAGACTGGGCAGCATGTATGCCCCCAATGCTGGACTCCCGAAAATCGCGGACGTCGGGGAATACAATTACTGCTCTTCCTGTGGCACTTGCGAAGCAATCTGTCCGATGAACGCTCCTGTAGTTAGGAGAGATCCGGTTGACATCTCCAAGGAAAAGAACAACTACAATAAAATGGAGCTAAAAACTGAAACTCTTTTCCACGGTGTCAGCCCATTCAACACAGAAGTTAACCCGTGCGTACAATGTTATGCATGTGAAAGGGTATGTCCGATACTGGATGGTTTCCCTGTAGATGAATTCAATAACGTAAGGACGATGAAAGCCGGAAAGAGCAGAACACTCCACGGACAGGACGGCGCCGTGGTCTCACAGATATTGAAATCATTGCTTGAACTGGGAGAGATTGACTGCGCACTGGGCGTGGTAAGAAATGAGAAATGGGAAACAAAAGTAGTAATGTTCACAAGCCCCGAGGATGTTACAAAAGCAGCCGGGACAAAGTATACTTACCAGCCTGTTGTAGCAAGCATGAGGGACCTTCATCGCGCTTATGCTGACACATATCAGCACGGGCTTAAAAAATACAAGAAAGTAGCGGTTGTAGGCGTGCCCTGCCAGGTGCACGGCTCCTCGCTTTTCCGCGAGAATTTTGACAGGATAGAATTGATTATCGGTCTAATCTGCATGGAAAGTTTCTCGGAACAGATAATGTTTGGAGAGATGATACCCAAAATCATGGGCGTAGATGTCAGGGATGCTGTGAAGATGAACTTCCATAAAGGCAATTTCATCGTCGAGACAACAAAAGAAACAAAAGAAGTTCCAATAAAAGATGTCGCTCCGCTTGCACGGAAAGGATGCCATTACTGCCAGGATTATACTTCCTATTACGCTGATATTTCCGTGGGCTCGGTTGGCTCAGACGACGGCTGGAGTACAGTATTCGTCAGGACCGAGAGGGGTGAAAAATACCTGAATAAAGTGGGTGATATCGAGTGGACGGACAAGCCCATAAACATGGAAATGGTCAAGAAACTGGCAGGGATGAAACATAAACACAATAAGTGGGATTGGCGCGCATTTATGAAAGAAATCTGGAGCCGCGATTCACCCGTAAGACCATGGGGCGCGGAGAAGATTTCTAAGATTCCACCGCCTCCCCCTGAACCTGTAGCAAAAGAGGGGGAAAAACTGAAAAAAGCTGAAAAACCTGTGAAGCCGGATCAGCCTGCAGAATAATATGAAAAGGGGACTTTATCTCGGAAGATTCCAGCCTTATCATTTGGGGCATCACCAGGTTCTAAAGAAGATTGCAAAGGAAGTGGATGAAATCATTGTGGGTATCGGAAGCGCCCAGAAAAGCCATGAGATAGAGAATCCTTTCACGGCTGGCGAACGCGTGCTCATGGTATCAAGTGCCATGGAAGAATTCGATATAAAACATTATGTTATACCCATCGAGGATATACAGCGAAATTCGCTGTGGGTATCGCATGTGAAGTCCATGGTTCCGCCTTTTGAGATTGCTTATACGAACAATCCCCTTGTGATAGAACTTTTGAGTGAAGCCGGGATTGAGGTAAAGCAGTCGCCACTCTTTAAACGAAACAGCTATTCAGGGACAGAGATCAGGCGGAAGATGCTTGAGGGGGATAAGTGGGAGCATTTCGTGCCCGGGAAAGTTGTGGAGATTATCAGGGAAATTGATGGTGTGAAAAGGCTGAAAACTGTGGCGCAGTCGGACCAGGAATAAAAGCTCACATTTTCAATGTAATATATGCAGGCTTAGAGTTGAAACGACCATAATTCTTATAACCGTGCACGCACAATAAAATAATGGGAGTGCATAAATTATGGTACAACAAGATAACCTGCAATTAATGAAAACATTGGATGATGCATGGAATTCCCAGGATTGGGAAACGTTCAAAAAACGTCATGCTGAGAATACCGCTGTATTCTGGCCAGGTCAACCGGAGCCAACAAGAGGACGAAAATCGCATCACATTGAAGCTGTGGAATTCTTCAAGACATTTCCTGATAACCATATCGTGAACAATCCGTATAAGATTCTTTTTGGTCAGGGCGACTACACCTGTTCAGTAGCGGAATTTACTGGTACTATGAAAGGTCCCATGAAGGGTGCCGGCGGCAAAACGATTCCACCCACGAACAAAAAATTCAAGGTAGAGTTTTGCACGGTCGCCCACTGGAAGAACGGGGAGATACTCGAGGAGAGGCTCTTCTACGATCTGGGAGAAGTGATGAGGCAGATTGGACTGGGCTAAATTAGGACGCTTACAGGTTAATAAAAATACAAAATAAATACCTATGAACCAGGCCAAAAAAGAACCACGACTATACAATGGAGCACTTTTTCCGACAGCAGGAGACTATACTATTGACCCCGTGCATAGCTCCATCCCTAAATCCGCCAAGGGAGTATTTGGAAATGGTAGAAAATAACAAAGTTATAATACCCATACATAAACCAGGATTGAAAGAGAAACTTTTCTTTTGCTTTTCCGGGATAATTGTCAGTATTCCCATTACCCTCTACTTCAATGTGTTCTCAAGCCATGCATGCCTATTATTGCCTGCAATTTATTCTACATTTTGCACGACTGCCCTCTTTACACCGTTTATCGAGGAATTCTCAAAAGTTTTTCCTCTTTTCTATCGCCACGGGGAGACTGAAAATTCAATTTTTATTCTCGGTTTTTTGACAGGCCTTGGATTCGGAATAACTGAATTTTTGCTCTATGTTTTTGTACAGGGAGCCCCGGTACTTATTAGATTGCCTGCAATTTTCTTTCACGCATCAAGCACTTCGATTACCGCCTATGGCATCGCAACAAAACGACCGCTGTCATTTTTTCTCATCGCTGCAGCCCTGCATTTATTGAATAACTTTTTTGCCTCCTCCGACTTTTTCTGGCTGACAGGTGTGTTAGCTGTAACAATAATCACTTATTCCGTTTCATGGTATCTATACCACAAAACTTCAGATAAAATCGTGAATAACGCTTGATTCGGAAAGCCTTCGGGGATAATAACTTTTGAAGTTGTGCTTTGAATTAGTATTTTTCCTCTTCTAACCACCAAGTAAAAATCGAATTATGAATGGATGATCCCTCCACTTAACCTTAAAAAATCTCAATCCATACGCTATCAATATCAACAGGAGTGATAAGGCAATATAAAGAAGCAAGAATATTTGAAAATCTTCTTTGGACCATATGGGAACTATGACATATTCAATCAGCGATAAGTGCAATATGTACATAAAAAGGGCTGATTCACCCAATGCCTGCAATGGATTATATGCAATAATCGAATGCTTATAGTCAACGATAAAAAATAATAAAACAATCAGCCCAACAGCACTGATTATGTATCCTGGTGTCGGAGGATAAAAAACTTCACTATATCCGGCACGTGTCAAAAGCTTTCCCGGGAAGAAATGCCAGATAACACTTCCAAATAACAGTAAGAAAATTCCTGTCAGGAAAAAAACACTCCCTTCAAATGTTTTATATTTCAAGCGTAGATTGGCAAGAATTACACCCAGTAAAGAAAATCCGAGCCATGGAAATACAGGAAACCAGCCATCTACAAGCCAATGGTTGAGTATGTTTGTTTGATTCTCAATAATAATACTTAGCCCGCCCGAAGGAAATAAAAATTCTGTAGGATAATCTGCGTATCCAAAAATATTTTGAAGGAATGGTGTGAGAGAGAAAATAGAAATTACAATAATGCATTGGGACTGAGTATTCAGTCGCATGAAAAGGTATGCCAGGGGCAATGAAATACCTATCAGATAGAGCACATCAACCGTAGTGAATGGATAAATTCTCCATATAAACATATCAATAAGCGCCCCAACGGCTATAACTAGCATTCCCCGGACTAAGTAGTATTTTAAATTATGACCTTTTGTTTGAGCTGTAAGAGCAACCATCATCCCGGAAATGAGGATAAATAAAGGAGCTGCAAATGAACCATAAAAACGAAACAAGAAGGGATGAGGTTCGATTAACACGGGACCGGCCATATTAGCAGCTACCATTGTGAAAATTGCCAAACCCCGCAGAGTGTCGATTGTTTTATCTCTATTTGTCATAAACGCCCCGCTTAACATTTATCGTATTTCATATAAAAGGCTGACCATGGTGGGCATTTCAGGAACCCTTTGCAATTATTTCCGGGTTATTTTTTCGAGGGCTGATAGACAAGCAAAATATTCCCTGAACTAAAAATCTTTGTTTTCAAAAGTTTAAGATTAATTTTGCCCATGATGCCTTTAAATAATGGTTTGCCTTTGCCCAGGACAACAGGATTCACTATAATCCGATATTCATCAACCAGGCCAAGCTGCATAAAAGTTGATACGATGCTGCCGCTGCCGTATATCACCATATCCTTGCCAGACTGTTTTTTCATTTTCGCGATATCATCCGGAATAACCTCTTTAACCAGCCTGGCATTTTTCCATTCAACTTTTTCCAAGGTCTTTGAAAAAACAATTTTGGTCATATTATTTATTTTGTGAGCAATTTCAAGATTGCTCTTTGAAGTTGACGAACTCAATGCCGCGGCAGGCCAATAACTTTCAAAGAGTTGATAAGTCACCCGCCCGAATAAAATAGTGTCGACCGTATTTAGTAGATCGATGGCATAAAGGTTAAATTCTTCATCCACGATATGCCAATCTATTTCGCCGTTCGGTCCTGCAAAAAAGCCATCAAGTGTTACCATCTCGGATACTATTACTTTTCTCATACTAATCCTCTTTATTGATTTACAGGATTTTCAAGCAGTTTCTTTAGTTTTCAATTTACCACCTAACCAGGTACAGGGCAGCCCGGTGACGATAAGTGCAATCGGGTACCAATGCTGCGACAGATTCCACCCTGCCGCCGCACCGAGTGTAGCGGCTATAATCCCGATTATTCCGAGTATGATGGCATGGCGCATCGGTCGATCCGGCGCCAACATTGCAGTAACGTAACCGCCTACCACTGTGTACGCGCAACGATATACGAGCGCAAGCATTAGCATCCATGGAGTGAAAACTGTGCCCGGAGGTGGAAAGACACCAAGCGTTTCTAACACGAAATCAGTGCCGATAGATAAGACGAAAACCGCGATAAATCCTGCAAGGATAGCACCGACGCTTTTGAAAATTATTTTGTTCATAATTTTTACCCCATATTACATTTTTTTCTTTGTATTTATAGGTGTAATTGTCTGCAATTTATAGTTTTAAAAATGAAACAAAAAGATTAAATTAAAAAAGGAAATTACAGATATTGAACACAAAATGAAAGAGAAAATAGGAACTAATTTTTTGACTAAACAATTCTACAAAGACGCTTTTGGCTGGGGAATCATTCTTTGGTTCATTGGCTACGCACTTGGGATAATGCTTTTTACCGTTGTGCCGCTTTCTGTTGTTGGCTGGATCATAATGCCGATCGGTACAATTATCACGATTTGGGTTTTGTTTAAGAAAGTCAAAGCTGATTCGTTTAAGTATTACGCTTTGCTGGCTGTTAATTGGGTGCTCATTGCCATTGTTTTTGATTATATTTTCCTCGTCAAAGCGTTCAAACCGGCGGACGGATATTATAAACTGGATGTGTATCTGTATTACACATTGACCTTTGCTCTACCTCTTATTGTTGGGTGGCGTAAAAAACGGACTTTTAATGCGGATAATATAAAATAATTTGAAAAAAACCTCGTCGCTTTCAGGCCGGTCTGTATTTAAGCAAGACGATTCCATTTTTAAATTCTCTTGTTCCGAGAAGCTTCAAGTTCATCTTCAAAACGTCTTTGAATAAGCTTTTGCCAGAACCTAAAATCACAGGGACAATCACAAGATGGTATTCATCGATAAGACCGAGGTTTGCAAACTGCTGCACGATGGAACCGCTGCCCAATATTGTGAAATCTTTACCCTCCTGCTCTTTCAGCCTGATAATTTCCTCAGGCTTTATTTCATGAAAGAGCCTGATGTTTTTCCAGTTGGGGCCTTCTTCCGCATTCTTCAGCGTTTTTGAAAAAACTATCTTCGGGCTGTTGTTCACAACACTGGCCATCCCCGGGTCATTCATGATTGCGTCCGGAGTGGGCCAATAGCTTTTCATCATCTCATAGGTCGTATGGCCAAAAATCAGCGTATTGCCTGACCCGGATGACTGCTCATGAGTATACTTTTCCCACTCCTCATCTCTTTTTATTACCTTGAACCAATCAATCTCACCATGTGGCCCGGCAAAATAGCCGTCCAATGTCACATGAATAAATACGCCTATTTTTCTCATAAAACTCCCTTAACAAATGATTGACTTCTATCTGATATAATTCTTATCATTCACGAAAAAATCCGAATTTGAGAGGTAGATTATCTGGTAGATCTGCTTCAGGAATTCCCTATATACTTGCAATCAAAGAAAAAATCCCAAGCTTTAGGACAGAACATTTCGTTGAAAAACTTTATATGATAATAAAAAGAAATTTAAAAATCAACGGGGGTAAATCATGAGAAACAACAACGTATCTAATATACAAGACGAGGATTCACATACAATAACCAGATTAGTGTTCGGCATTGTCGGCATCTGGTTCTTGCTGGCATTTGTCGGCGGCATGTTGGGAATTTTTTACACACCCAATGAACCGCCGCTGTTCGTAGGACTTTTTATTCTCGTGCCGATAATCGGCTTCATACTCGCGTATGCTGTCAGCATGCGTATGCGGCGTACCGTTAATCAATTTCCGCTCTGGTTGATGACAATTGCTCATGTATGGCGCTTTGTGGGTACTGGTTTTGTAGTGGGTGCAATTTTAAAAATTCTGCCAATCCAGTTTGGCTATCCAGAGGGATTTGGTGATATAATAGCCGCTTCATTTTGCATACCGTTAGCTTTAGCGATCCGCAAAAAAAGATTTTCGCCAGGACTGCGAACAGCATTCATAGCATGGAATGTTTTTGGCATTATAGATCTAATAGCTGCGATCTCACTTGGCGTTCTCTATTCTGCAAGCTCATTTGGCGTATTGAGAACGAGTCTTTCAACCGCGCCCATGACGGCATTTCCGATTAATCTCATCCCAACCTTTTTCGTGCCGCTTTTTATCCTGCTCCATTTGCTCGGGCTGAAACGAAGCGGTGAGGTTGCGATTGCTGAAATAAAATAAGAGGAACTTGAAAATAAAACAGGATTTATTTATCTGATGCAATCGTAAGGAATAAATCGCCTGCCGCTAATGCATCTAGTGGCGGGAAATCAAGTCTATGCCCTTGTCCCCATTTGACTTGTTCCCAGCTGTACGAAACCTGTATTTAGCGTGATTATTCCATATTATTTACACATGCAATAATCGTAAACCCGATATTCCCTGCCTCTTCACTTTATCCCAAACTTTTCAAACATTTCCTTCTTCGCCCTGCAAATCGGGCAAAGGTCGGGCGGCTCATCCCTCGCGCAGAGATAACCGCACACCTTACACCTGTAAACTTCAGCCATTTCTTTTCCTCCTGCTCCTTTTTGTTCCATCATACTCGGATAACCCTTCTCGTAATACTCTTTCGGGCGCCGCTCCGGTATTGGTTCATGCGGCTTCCTCCCCGAAATCCAATCGTCATTCACATACAGCGTACACAGGCAGCACCCGTACTCCGCGACATCAGGATCGCGGTAGTTGCACGGGCAGATGATGTCCATATCATCAGCAAGCACGCCGCTTGCAATCCTGCATGGGCATGACAGATAGCCGTAGCGATGCTCATTATCCCATAACCCCTGGAGGATGTCATCAAGCTCATCCTTGTTCGGGTTGAACTGGTAGCCTTCTTCATCCGCGATTTTCTTCATTTCAGCGAACATCCCGGCAACAGTTCTCATAACCCAAGAGCCTCTCTCAATTGATCCTCATGGAACCCAACAATTACTTTTTTCCCGATAATTATGGTCGGGAACCTTCCTCCACTCAGTCTCATCACTTCATCTCTGACTTCATCTCTTTCCTCACCATCTAATTTATCCACATCCTTATAATCAAATTCAATGCCGTTTTCCTTTAAAAATCGCTTCGTTGCTTTGCAGTGCACGCACGTGCTGAGTGTGTAAAGTTTAGGTTTGATTTTTGTCGTCATGGTCCATGCATCTCCCTGTGTTCCTCGGTAACAGCATGATGTTCTTCAGGTAAGGATATTTCGCAAATCTCAGGTGAGCCTTTCTCCTTATAATGCAGGTTCCATTTCTTGCATACCCACATCTGGAGTTTCTTGATATCTTCATCGCTCATGTGGCGGAACCGCCCCTGCATCATCAAATAATCCCGGACTGATTTCATTTTGCCTGGTTTGAATGTGATTTTTTTCTCACCGTTCTCGACCTCGTACAAAGTCCACATCCCGCTTTCAACGGCGCGCTTTGTAACTTCAACAGTCTTTGCCGGGTCCATTTTCCAGCCAGGGATGCAGGGCGTGAACATATGGAGAAAACGGAATCCCTTTATATTTTTTGCCTTCTCAACTTTCCTTATGAAATCAAGAGGGTGCCCTATTGATAAGGTTGCATAATACGGTATTTCATGGGCTGCCACGATTTCGCCGAGGTTTTTCTTAAATCGCCTGTTTCCCTGGACTTTTGTTCCAACGGGCGTGGTCGTGGTCCATGCACCAAAAGGAGTCCCACCGCTACGCTGTATGCCTGTGTTCATATACGCCTCGTTATCAAGACAGATATAAATGACATCGTCATTGCGCTCAGCCGCTCCCGACATACTCTGCAATCCGATGTCGTATGTCCCGCCGTCGCCCGCAAACCCTACTGCGGTGACCTTTTTTCCTTTTTTCTCAAAAGCAGCCTGCATGCCCGTTATGCATGCCCCGGTATTCTCAAAAGCGGTATGGAAGAACGGCACTTTCCATGCGCCATAGGGAAAAGTGGTTCCGAATACTACGGCGCAGCTGGCAGGGACATATACTGAAGTATCTTTTCCAAGTACCCGTATGGCATTGCGGATTGACATCGCCACGCCGCATCCGGGGCACGCGGTATGTCCTGCAGTGAACAGGTTTTCATCAGGCAATTCTTTTATGGTAATCATACCGTCTCACCCCGCGTATTATGCCAGTTTATTAGATTCACTTTTTCACCATTTCCGGCTTTAATTGTAATCTCAAACATTTTTATTATCTGCTCTCTTGTCACGTCCCGTCCCCCTATACCTGCAAGATGATTGACAACGGGCACGGTCATACCGTAAAGAGCGGACTGAATCTCGTTAAATGCAGGCCCTCCGCCGTGATAGGATATCGAGCGGTCAAAAACCCCGACCGCGCTCACGCCTGCCAGCACTTTCCTTAATTCATCAACAGGGAACGGCCTGAAGAATCTCAATTTCACAAGCCCGACTTTTTTTCCGGCTTTTCGGAGTTCGTCCACCACTTCGCGCGAAGTGCTTGTTACTGTGCCCATTGTGACCAGCGCGACTTCTGCATCCCCCATCATGTAAGTATCAATCAGCCCTCCATAATTTCTCCCAAAAACCTTCGCGAACTCATCGTTTATTTCCCCGATAACTTTTTTTGCAGATTCCACAGCGCCAGCAGTCTGGCGGCGCAATTCCATTATGTACTCGGCAGGCATGAAAATCCCTATCATCGCGGGTCTTGCGGGATCAAGCATGATATCGGGTGCATAGGCCGGAAGGAAAGAATCGACATCCTCCTGCTGCGGCACATCCACCGGTTCAACCGTATGCGTGAGCACGAAACCGTCAAGACACGGCATTACGGGAAGCAGGACGCGCTTATCCTCTGCAATCCTGAATGATTGGATTACCATGTCCAGAGCTTCCTGGTTGTCTTCCACATATACCTGGAGCCAGCCCGAATCCCGTGCTCCCATGGAATCATTATACTCGCACCAGATTCCGGGTGGACCTCCAAGCGTTCTGCTGGCATTCGCCATTACCACAGGAAGACGAAGCGGCGCTGTGGCATAAAGCATCTCATGCATGAAAGCCAACCCCTGCGAAGATGTGGCTGTGAATACCCTTGCGCCTGCTGCCGATGCTGCCGCTCCTGCGCTCATCACGCTGTGTTCGGATTCCATGGTCAGGAACTTTGCATCCATTTCCCCATCATTGACAAAATCCGCTATATGCTCGATAATAAGCGTTTGCGGTGTAATCGGATAAGCAGGTACCACGTCCACACGGCAGAGTTTTGCGCCTATTGCAACAGCATGGTCGCCTGTTATTACTTTTTTCATGCCCTCGCCCTCACCATTTTTATCGCGTCAACCGGGCATTCGTTGGCGCAGACGCCGCAGCCCTTGCAATAATCATAATTGGTCATGAGGTCTCCCCTCTCCGAGATGCGCACGATGGTTCCTTCCGGACAGTAGAACCAGCACAAAAGGCACATGGTGCATTTTTCCCTGTCCCGAAGCGGACGGAATGTCGCCCAGCCCGACACCTTATTCTCAATAAAACTCCCGGGACCGATAAGACCCGCTTCGGTTTTCCCCTCAACGAGAGAGCCGCCTGCCGGAAGTTCCTGGTAAGTCGGAAGCCACTGCTTTTTGGGTTCAAGTTTCTTTATACCTTTACTTGTCCCGATAACGGTCTTTTCGTATGCGGTTCTTGCTGCAAGGGAATTTCGCTCCGCTACCTTTTCGCCGAGTTTCTCTCCGAACCTTCTCTTGATAGCTTCTTCAAGGGATTCAAGCTTGATAACGCCGGTGGCTCTGGCAAACGCTCCGAGAATAGCAGTGTTCGTTATCGGGGCTTTCAGGATTTCAAGCGCCACTGATGTCGCATCCACGGCTGCTGTCTGGACGCTAACTCCAAGGTCTATATCTTCGGGCTTATCCCTGGAATTAATGACCACAGACCCGCCGGGTTTTAACCCTGCTACTACATCGATTGTATCGAGAAGCGAATCGTCAAGTACAACAACGCAGTCGGGTGAATAAACCTGCGTCTTGCTATATATTTTTTTAGAATCTATTCTTGTGAAGGCAAGAACCGGGGCGCCGCGTCTTTCAGCCCCGAAAAACGGGAAGGCGACTGCATAGTTTCCTTCGATTACGGCAGCCTCTGCAAGAGCCTGGGCAGCCATGACGGCACCCTGCCCGCCCCTCCCGTGAAACCTGACCTCGAACATGCCATGCCCTTTATTCACAGGCTCCCGGCATCAAGATGTTGCCGCAGTCGCTGCATACAAATCTGGGTAAACCTTTCTTCAAAACCTTGACAGGTGTCGGGTATCCTCCTTCCCATATAGGAAGATCAATCCTGTGAGCATGTTCCATGCATAATCCTTTACCGCACATGATGCAAATGGCAACTGCTTCTTCGGTCTCATCCTTTTGTGCGCAATCATAACATCTCAGCATAATATCACCAGTTCTCCTTTAGTGCTTCATGGCACGGTTGGCACATTATTCGCTTCATTTTTTCAATATCCTTCTCAAGCCTGACAGGGTAATCGCCCTTCCAGACAGGAGTTTCTTCATATATGGAATGCTCCATACATACCCCCATCCCGCACACGATACAGGCAGCCACTGCGTCTGTATCCTTTCCCATTTTAGCGCAAATATAACATTTCAAATCATTCACTTCCTTCACTTGCCATTAATCCTTCGCTTATCAATAAATCGCTCCTGACCGCATGGACAGTTTCTGTCCTCTGGCTCAATACATACCGTATTTCCTTTGCCAGTTCATTGAGTTTGATCCTCGAACATGTCTCACCCCTCGTAATTCCGCTGACTATCGCAACAACAGTGCCTTCTGTTTCAGGATTCTTCGGCTTTACGTATTTTGTCCTGATTCCGTCTTTTGCGAAATCCTCAAAATCAATGGGATATTCACAGGCTATAACAGCAGGTATGTTGACATATTTCAGGATTCTCTTCGTTTTCAAAATTATATGGGAATTGACATTGCCCATATGAAGCAGCACAAGTCTATGCCTTGCTATCTGTTCTATTTCTTTTGCCGTTATGCCGAAACTGGCTCCATAGCCCTTTGAACGACCGGACCCGCCGACATCATCCATCGGGATACCCGCCCCTGCTTCAAGCACAAGAACGCTTACCTGGATTCCTTCCCTGCGCAGTCCCTGGGTTATCTCGCATACCGGTTTGGTGATATGCCGCCTCCCCGGTGTCATGGCAATCGCGACAACATCTGGTCTTGCGGCTTCGGAGAGTGTCCCTCGCTGGGCGAGCCCTCCCCCGCGCCCGAGTCCCATCGCTTCCCTGCAGTCTACAAGTTGCGTATCTCTTCCAAACATATTTATTACTTTATCCCGAGTGTGGTCTGCCACGTATCTGCATGTCCCTCTTCATCAGAGAGGATTTCTTCGAGCATGAGCCTCGTGGTCGGGTCATTCTCCTGAATCGCGAGTTTGATATGTTCTTTATACTGTTTGATGGCACCGTTCTCTTTTGCAAGGTCGTCCTTGACCATTTTCTCAAGGTCACCGCCTTCAATGATAGGTGACGGTTTTTTTGTCGGCGTTCCTCCGAGGTAAACAATGCGTTCCCCGAGCTTCTCAGCATGCTTCATTTCATCCTTGGCTGTGGATTTGAATATTTCAAGAATTGCCGGGCTTTCCATCCCTTCCCCCTCATAATGATGTTTCATATACTGTATGATGGCGCTAAGCTCATCTTCACGGTCTTTGTTCAAAGCATCTATTATTTTTTGGCTCATATTTTCCTCCCTTAAAATTCTATATCATTGATAAATCAATGAACACGAAAGTATTTTAACTTTTTTGGTTTACTGCCTTCGTCTTCCTGCCATACACCCATGCCCGCTGCCATGTTCCTCGCCCCCATCAATCAATTTCAGGGCTCTCTTGCATGTTGCAACACCCGGCGCGCCTGAGGTAATGAAAACCACATTCATTGTCTCCATTATTTCTTCTTTTGTGGCGCCGTGGTTAAGGGCGCTCCTCATCTGGGATTCACAGCAGGGCTCGCATCTCTGGGATGCCATTACTGCAAGGGACATCAGGACTTTTACCTTTGCCGGAAGCGCGCCATCCTCCTGGATACCGTCATCGCATTTCTTATAATGTTCGAACAAATCGGGATTCATTTCACCCATCATGTTCATGATTTCAGGTGTAAAGCCCATTTTATCATCTATACTGTCAATTACTTTCTTAGGTTCCATATTTTTTTCTCCCATGTTATCATTGTTCATTCTGGATTTAATCCTTTTCCCAACTTTGAAAGGACTTTTCTTAATCCGTCTTTATGCTTTCGTTCATCTTGCATCGACTTTTCAAAAAATTGGGACGCTTCTTCGTGGCCTTCGGAAATTGCGATTTTTGAAGCCTTCCACTTGTCCTTTTCAGCTTTCACCTCGCTTGCAAGCATGTTAACAAGGTTTGTCCTGGTATCCTTGACCTTACCAAGGAGGGCTGCAAACGCAGCGGCATGCTGCGCCTCATCCACGGCCACATTCAAAAGATATGATGCTATCTCATGGTGTCCTTCTTCCTCTGCTTTTCGTGACATTGCAAGATATAAGGCAATATCGTTTGATTCGGAATCGAACGTTTGTTCCATTATTTCTATTGTCTGCATATTTCCACTTCCACCCATTTGTTATCTACCAGTTTGCGGGCTTTTCGATGGCCGACTTTACATATAGTATTGTTTCTCTGGAATAATCTATCAATACTAACTCCTTATTATTTACAAGTATTTCATGGATAATAAATTGTTTGATTTTAAGCTAAAGGATGTTGGCATATAAACATCATATTAGAAGCCATTTCCACAATGGCAGGTATTTTATGAGTTTTCCATTTTTTTCGATACTTCTTTCCTCATCCTCGGTTAAAATAATCCCCTCATCAACGTCAAGCTCTTCCAAAGCGCTCAGAAGCGCCCTCTCTTCACGCATCTGCGTAGCCTCCTCCTTTACATCCCACGCCACCTGGATAAGTTCCGTGACCTTTTGCCCCTCTTTTACTACAAAATCAACTTCATACCCTTCAATGCTCTTCCAGTAGTAAACTTCGAAATTCCGCCGCCTTATTTCGAGAAAAACCACCGTCTCTGCGAGTTTTCCTGTGTCATGAGAGAAACGCAAACATACGGCATTCCTGACACCGGTATCCGCCGGGTATGTTTTTTTGTTCTGCTTGAACTGTGTTTTCAATTTAAAAGAAAAAATGGGAAGTTCATATATCAACAGGGATTCTTTCAGGTAATTGATATATTTTTCAGCGGTCTCCACAGCGGTGCCGGTAGCCTGTGCAATGCTGTTGCTTGAGTAATGCGCGCCCGGATTTGTCAGCATGAACCTGCATATTTTGTCCGTAATCTCAAAGGATGCGCCGTACCTTGAGGAAATATCCCTTGCAAGAATATCGTTGTAAAGTGAAGTGAGCACCTGTTTGCGGCCGAAATCATCAAGCTCCACTGTTTCAGGAAAGCCACCTGTTTCAAGATATGCGCTTAAGTAATGCAGGAGTTTGTCCTTATTATAAGCGAGAAATTCAGGGGTGAAATTTTCCCATTCTCTTTTCCTTAGATATTCCCTGAAGGAAAAAGGAGCGGCGCCAAAGGTTATATGCCTGCCGGTGAGGACTCTTCCCATATCCTGTGAAAGCAGGCTTGCAGAGGAGCCTGAAATAAATATCCTCTGGAATTTTTTTGTGTCGTAAAGTGTTCTTACCCACCGCTCCCATCCTGTTTTTTGTTGTATCTCATCAAGGAATATGTGGGATATATCAGGGTTTATCTTGAAAATCTCTTTCTGGAGTTCGGGAAATGTGGCAGCGTTTATCGAGGGGTCATCGAAATTCAGGAACATGAGGTCCGTAGCCTGCAAGCCCTGTGATATCAGATGGTCTGCTACCTGATAAAGAATGGTGGTCTTGCCGCACCGCCTGACCCCTATTATGTCCTTTATATGTGGTGTGCCGAGGCTTTTGATGATGTCCCCCGTGATGTCCCTCCTGATACCTGTGAGGGATGGAGGCATTTTTTGCGCCCACCACGGGTTCCATGAGCGGATGGATTGATCAAGCATGATAGATTGCTTTTGGCGGGAGAGTTTATATATGTTTCGATGATTGTCGAGGATTATCGAGGATATTATTAGACAGTTGCCGATGATTTTGCAAATTTAATGATGCATCATTGTCCTGCATCGCAGAAATAAGTGCTATTTAGCAAAAAAAGTAATCAAATCTGCACATACCGCGCTGTCTTCCCCAGCTCTTCCTCAATCCTGAGAAGCTGGTTATACTTCGCGTTCCTCTCGCTCCTCGCAGGTGCGCCGGTCTTTATTAACTCGGCGCCGATAGCTACCGAAATATCCGCAATGGTAGTATCCTCGGTCTCGGCAGACCTGTGGCTCACGACCACTTTGAACTTATTCTTCTGTGCAAGCCTTGCTGCGTCAAGAGCTTCGGACAGCGTGCCTATCTGGTTGACCTTCAGCAAAAGCGCATTTGCAGCATTCATTTTTATTCCCTGCTCAAGACGCTTTACATTTGTCACGAAAAGGTCGTCGCCAACGATTATCGTATCTTTCAATTTTCCTGTCAAAACCGCAAAATCATCGAACGCTTCTTCATGGAAAGGGTCTTCGATTGAGCGAATCGGATACGTTTTCACAAGTTCGGCATAGAAATCCACCATGTCACCAGGAGAAAATGCCTGTCCGTCGATAGTGTATATGCCGTCTTTATAGAATTCTGACGCCGCGGCATCAAGACCGATAGTGATTTTGTTCTCATATCCTGACTCTTCAATAGCATTGGCGACTGCATCGAGTGCGTCTTTTGTGTTCGAAAGCGGCGGGGCATAACCGCCTTCATATCCCACATTGACCGAAGATTTGCCGTATTTTTTCGAAAGTATGGTGCCAAGCATTTGATATGTTTCAGAACCCATGCGCAGCGCCTCAGAGTATGTCCGCGCGCCTCCCGGCTGTATCATGAATTCCTGTATCGCAAGTTCGTTTCCCGCATGTTTTCCCCCGTTTATGATATTCATGGTGGGAACCGGCAGCGTGAATGCATTTGTGCCTCCAAGGTAACGGAAAAGAGAAAGCCCTAGCGAATCCGCTGCCGCATGTGCTGCCGCTAAGGAAACGCCAAGGATTGCATTGGCGCCGAGTCTTGATTTATTCTCGGTGCCGTCAAGTTCCAGCATAATCCTGTCGATATCGCGCTGGTCGCGGACGTCCATGCCAATGAGAGCTTCTTTTATCTCGGTATTGACATTGTTCACTGCAATCTTGACGCCTTTCCCATGATACCTGTTGTCCTTGTCCCTTAACTCAAGAGCTTCGTTTGTCCCTGTGGATGCGCCTGAAGGAACGCTTGCACGCCCGAATCCGATTTCCGTGGTAACATCGACTTCAACAGTGGGATTCCCGCGCGAATCAAGTATTTCTCTTGCATGAATGTTCTTTATTGTAAACAACGTCTCACCTGTCTTGACTGAATGGCTGCGGTTGTACTTAATTTTAATTATAATTTTCTTTTGTATGAAGTCCGTTTCATCGAAGAATTGGCGGGCTCAGGAAACCTTATTTATAGCTAAGTGAAAGTAATATCGTTTTATGAAAGACTTCTTATCCTGGGACCAGACTTTATTCAAAGACAGCGAGCTTTTCGAGCTTGACCACATCCCTGAGCATTTTAACCACAGGGATACGCAGATGCAATCACTGATGTACGGCATACGCCCTGCCTTAAGCGGCGGGCGGTCTCTTAACAGCCTGTGCATCGGCGCGCCTGGCACCGGTAAAACCACGGCTGTGCTTAAGATTTTTGAGGAAATAGAGAAACATGCGCCCGGAATTGTTCCGATACTTGTGAACTGCCAGGTAAATTCCACAAGGTATGCGGTTTTCTCACAGATTTTCAAAAAACTCATCGGATACGCCCCGCCCACCTCAGGCGTTTCCTTCAAAAAAATATTCGGCGAAGTCGCAAAACATCTTGCCGAGCGCGAGAAAGTGCTTGTAGTGGCTCTTGACGACATGAATTATCTTTTCTATGAGAACGAGGTAAATGAGGTGCTTTATTCACTCCTGCGGGCGCATGAAACGCATCCGGGGGCGCGGATGGGTGTTATCGCAATACTGAGCGACACCGGGGTTCCGCATATCCTTGACCCGAAGGTTGAATCGGTTTTCCTGCCTGAAGAGGTAAAATTCCCCGGGTATTCATACGATGAAATAAAGGATATTCTTTCAAACCGCGCAAAGCTTGGATTTTATCCCAACGTGCTTGATGATAGCGTTCTTGAGAGTATTGCAGAACATACGTTTACGCTCGGTGACCTTCGTGTGGGGATTGACCTCTTAAAACGCGCAGGTCTTAATGCCGAGCGGCGGGCAAGCAAAACAATCGCCATCGAAGACGTGGAATCCGCCTATGAAAAATCGCGGCTTGTACATCTTTCCTACGTCATGCGGGCATTGAAAAAAGAGGAAAAAATCCTCCTCGGTTTGATAGTAAATTCACCGCTTACCAATTCAGGCGAGCTTTATGAGAAATTCCATGAAAAGACCGCACTCGGATACACGCGTTTCTATGAACTCCTGAACAAGCTTGGTTCTATCAAGCTCATAGACGCTGATTTTACGGGTAAGGGTGCGCGCGGGAGAAGCAGGGTGGTTACGCTTCGTTATTCGCCTGAAGAAATCAAATCAAGGCTTTAAAAATTCGATTTCCTGTCTTGAAAAACTATATATACTGTTATTCCAATTCAAATGCTTGTAAATTTTAATTCATAGGTGAATATAAATGACCATACAGATACAACCATTACTTCCACTTGCGCCGGTTGAGCGCATTATCAGGAAAGCAGGAGCAGACAGGGTAGCAGAAGACGCAGGCGTTGAACTTGCTAAGGTTCTTGAAGAGTACGGGATTGAAATATCCCGCGAAGCCATAACACTGGCAAAACATGCAAAGCGGACTACGGTGAAGGAAGAGGACATAAGGCTTGCAGTTACCAGGATAAAGAAATCGGCTTAAGCTATTAAATCCGGGCAATTCCGTATAGCACGAAACCCAAAACACACTACGATTTTCAAAAGCAGCGCGGATAGAATGACAATTGAAGACGCTATTGGCTATACTTTCTCCAATAAAGATTTATTAAACCGTGCCCTGACAAGAAAAGCCTATGCGAACGAGCAAAACCAACAGAAAAGAGAGCATGAAGACCAGGAAATATTTGAGACTCTCGGCGATGCTATTTTAAAAACGGTATTGGTTGATCGACTGATTGCAACAGGTTGCAAGACTCCAGAAGAGATAACAAACAGGAAAATGGAACTTGAGAGCGAAGAGGGGCTTTCTAAGATCAGCCGGAAACTCGGGATTGGCTCTTCTATCAGGTTGGGTATCGGGGAGAAGAAACAGAAAGCGGACGAAAAGCAGTATGTTCTTGCCGAAACGCTTGAAGCCATAATCGGCGCAATTTATCTTGATGGGGGGTTTGAGGCTTCCAAAAAAACCATTATCAAATGGTTTGAGATTTAATGGCTTTATTACGCAACAGTATATAATATCATCATGCAATTGCGAAAGATAATCCATATCGGCGGGGTCTTAATACCGGTAATCGCCACCGTCATCGGAAAGAACCAGACGATAGCTCTTTTATTATCAGGTTTTGCTGTTTATCTTATAATCGAAGTTTTTAAACAAAAAATTCCTCAGCATATTCTTTCCGTGGTTTACAGGGAAAATGAATTAAAAGGTTTTTCCATCGAGCCTTTGTCGTATTTCATATCCGTTCTTTCGCTTCTTTATATTTCGTTTTTCATCCCTGAAAAGATATGCTTCGCTGCAATTGCAATTCTTGCTGCGGGTGACGGGTTTGCAGGCGTCATTGGCAGAAAATACGGGCGGCACAGGTTCTCATTTAATAAGAATAAATCATGGGAAGGCACGCTCTCAGGATTTATTGCCGCATCGTTATCCGGTTTTTATTTTGCAGGTGGAATAGCTCTTATCGGGGGCGTTTTCGGGATGCTGGCTGGGGCGGTTAGTAAGCATGATAATATTACAGTCCCGTATGCGGCGCTGGCGGCGATGTATCTGGCTCAATACGCAATTTTTAGTTAGGCAATATTCAAAATAGATGCAACAGCCGGAAGGAAAGAACTTCGCCACGACAGGCACACGGTACAGCACAAATTCAGGATACCCAGAGGCCAACTTTTTCTTTAACTATCCACTTCCCTTCATCCTTAGTAAGAAAAATAAGATAACCCTGTCCATCTAGGCTTTCGCGTTGAGAACCATAGTAAAGTATCGCCTGAGTTTGATTACTATTGAATCCTGCACGAGATATTGAAATTACCCCAGAAGAGAGAGGATATTTCTCGTAGAATGCATCCCAGCCTTTATTATTTTGAAATATCTCATTTAATTCTTCATGGGAAATTAATATAACTGTTTGAGGAATCGAAAATTTATTTTCCAATTTATAAACCTTAGCATTCTTATTTTTGAAATCATCAACCAATATGGAATCGTTTTTCAAAGAATAATTTTTAAAGTTCTGAAAACAATCATAGGTATCGCACAATGTCGAATTATCTGTTAGCTGGAGAATAACAATTTTATTGACTGACTGAGGGTCGTTTTCGGATGAAATAACGGATGAATAAACTTCATACTCGCTATTTGGAATAATATCGGAATCATTAGTTGTAACATTAATAATTTCCGTTTGTGTAACGTTGGATGATACTGTATCAGTGAGGTTCGGAGTTTGCAAAGGTGTTGGTATAGGTGTGTTATCAGGTGGGGGCGTGATGCAGCCAGATAATACTGCAACGGCAAATATAATAAAAAAGACTTTCCGTCTTGTTGTCAAAATGAACCCCCCAATAGACAGTTATTATTATTCAGAAAAAACAAAAAAATAAAAGAATGTAAGTGCTCAGCCAAACAAGGCGCCGAGCCCTTCCATTCCGCTCTCTTCAGCTTTTTCTTTTGCTTTCTCGTCTTTCTTGGGCGTCTCGGCTGCTGCCGGAGCTGCTGCCGCTGCTGCCGGAGCCGCTGCTGCCGGGGCTGCAAAAGCCGCCTTTGAAATCGCCTCTTCTATGTTGACACCATCAAGGGCCGAAACAAGAGCTTTTGCCCTGACTGCATCTACATCTGCACCTGCTGCTTTGACAACAGCGGTGATTCCTTCTTCTGTAATTTTCTTTCCTGAGCTGTGTAATAACAGCGCTGCATATACGTATTCCATTTTAATCACCTTTTATAAATTAACCGAATAACGAGCCTAAGCCCGCTTGAATATCTGTTTCTTTTGGAGCTTCTTTCTTCTTCTCTGCCTTTGCCTCTGCCGGAGCAGCCTCAGGTTTCTTTTCTGCCTTTGGCGCAGAAGCAAGCTTTTCCTTCAACTTGCCGCCGATTGCGTTTGCATCCTTCTCGGATGCAACCTTGGCAAGCGATATCATCTGGGCGTTTGCCTTTGAAAGCAGCACATCGATAATATCGGGTATTATCAGTTCGGCATTAATGGCAAGGTTCCTCGACTGGGATGCCGCTTTGGTAAGTAACGCGCCAATCGTGGGTTTCGCCGGGTATGCCGAATTGATGGATAAATTAAATGCCCTCTGAACTGCTGTGGTCAGATTGGCTATATATTGTGCTTCGTCAACCGCAAGGAGCTTTGATTCATATATCATGCCATTTTCATAAACGGCACGAAGTTCAAGCCCCAGATCAACTGGACGGATATCAAGACGGGCGAGTATGGATGCAAGCTTCGCATTAACCACGTCACCTTTTCTGGCAACCGTCTTTGTCTCGCGGATAACTACTTTACCGCCTTCAATACCTGCCGGGATTCCTGCGCCGGTCAACTCTCCGACGATTGGTCCTGGAGGGAATGAGGTCGGCCCTTTCTCGATAACTATATCCTTTGGAGAGACCGCACCAGCTTTTATGGGTGCCTGGGTCTTTCCCTGGTCTAAAATCTTGTAGAGTTTGAAGGGGTTCTCGTTAGTGAATAACAAAGCCGTCTGGGACTCAACATAGTTGCCAATCTTTTTGACATCTTCAGATGACCCCTCGAGGGCACGGTCGATAAGGGAGTTCCTGCACATCTTGATATCAGCAAGACCGCGAAGGTTCTTTCGCATTACCTGTAGCTGGTTTGAAGGTATCCCGTGAACTCCGACGATTCCTACGGATGAATGGGTTGTAATCAGGTTTTTTATATCCTCTATCTCATCTTTCTTCCATTTGGGAATGTGAATACTGTGGTGCGCAACTTCTGTCGTCATTTTATACCACCCTCACTGAAGGGCCCATAGTGGATTTGACGTAAATGGATTTTACATTATACAAACCGCGTTCGTACCTGTGTTCGATACGGTTTATTATGGTTTCAATATTCTGTGCAAGTTTCTGCGGATCCATTTCTTTTTTCCCCACTGATATATGAAAGGTCATTTTGTCCTTGGATCTCAATTTGATGGAGTTCTTTGATTTGTTGATTATCTGCACAACGTCTTTATCTGGCGTGAGTGGGATGGGCATTTTTCCACGAGGACCGAGCACCTGTCCAAGGGTTTTACCGATTGCAGGCATGAAGGCGGCTTCTGCTATGAAGAAATTGACTTCTTCTGCCAGGGCTTTTGTGCGTGGTTTGTCGTCTCCGAGAACTGCTATTTCATCGGGGTCGAAAACATAATCAGCACCTGCGCCTTTTGCCCTCTGTGCGGTCTCACCTTTTGCGAACACCGCGATTTTTATAGGCCGTCCAAGGCCGTTTGGCAGGATTATTTCTTCATCAAGCCTGTTCGTTGGCTGATTCATGTCAAGATTTTTGAGGTTGATAGCAATGTCAACGCTTTCAGAAAATTTACGTTCAGGCGATTTTTCGAGCGCCTGTTTTACAGCTTCTAATATCTTTTCTTGTTCCAATGAGTATTCCTCCCGTAGTAAATCGACTGGTGTCTCCTACGGATGATAGGGAAGTCCTAATTTTGATGAGATAGTACATTAAGCTATCGGTTGGATTGCGGTGCAAATATCATGGTTCTATTGTTTCTCTCCCCGTATAGTTATCACAGTCTGCCTGATCGGCAGGACCTTCCCCGACCTCGCCACAGCTTCCTCGACTATCCTTTGCAGACCGAAACAGCACGGCACTTCCATATTAACAAGCGTGATGCCCCTAATGTTGTTCTTCTTCAATATCTCTGTGAGCTTATCCACATAAAAATCAGAATCATCCAGCTTTGGGCATCCTATTATCACCGATTTCCCGGCCAGGAAATCAGAATGGAAATTGGGATATGCGAATGGAACGCAGTCGGCAGCCACGAGGAGTTCGCTATCCTTAAAATATGACGCTTCCGGGGAAACAAGCGTGAGCTGGATAGGCCACTGCCTCAATTCGGAATTCTGCCGCGCAGCCGCAGGCGCTTTCACATGTGCCTTCTTATCGCTCCTGAAATCCATCGCCATGCTGCCCGGGCATCCGCAAGGCAGGCTTTTCTCCACTTTTATCTGTGCCGTTTTCGGTTTCAGATGCATTTTCACAGCCGCCTCATCGAAATCCGGCGCATCTCGTTCAATTATGGTGATTGCATCCTGTGGGCAGTGCCCGAGGCATGCCCCGAGACCGTCGCAGAAACGCTCGTCCACAAGCTTTGCCTTCCCGTTTATGATCTTTATTGCCCCCTCGGCGCAGTTAGGGATGCACATACCGCAGCCGTTACACTTTTCTTCATCTATGAATACTATACTTCGTTTCATGTATTATCATAACTTATATTTGCATTATAATTTATAAACTTAATGGTTTTAGTATATAGGAAAATCTTATAATTTGATTGTAAATAATAGAAAACTATTTAATAATCCAGCGAATATCAGGATATATGCGAGAATTTCTTGACCTTGATAAAAGAGACAGGAAGATATTATCCCTGCTTGAACTCAACCCCGAAATGTCACAGAACGATATGGCCGAAAAACTCAAAATATCCCAGCCGTCGGTCAGTGCCAGGGTTCACAAGCTCAAACAGAAAGGGGCGCTGTCCCATGTTGTGGGCATGAACCTCAAAAAAGTCAACCTCTATATGGCGAAGGTGGATGTGATTGCGAACAACACCTCATCAGTGCTTGAGATTTTCAAGGACTGCCCGTATTTCCTGAACGGTCTTATCGTATCAGGAAAGTATAACCTCTGTCTTTTTTTCATTGGCGAGGACATAGCCACGCTTGAGGCCATTGTGGACGGGCATTTAAGAAGCAATCCTCTGGTCAAAGGCGCAGAGGTCAGCATTGTCATAACCACGATGAAAGACCTCGTTATGCCAGTGAAAATGAGCTTTGATATCAGCAGCACGCCGCCTTGCGGAAACGGGTGCAACTGCAAGGAATGCGCACATCACATATCGAACCGGTGCCTTGGATGTCCGGTGACAAATAGCTATAGCGGGAATATATGGAAATAGGCTCAATTGAATATCCATAATTATCCCTAAACGAACAGGAATTTCTCCTCCTTTTGTATCATTTCATCTATCTTTTCTGCATACTTCCGCTTCAAACTGTCAAGTTTTTCCACAGGCAGTTTATTAACAATCGGACACCGCTCATCCACCGCATCAACATCAATAACCGGATATAATTCACAAAGAGCCGGGCGGCATTTGTATATACGGCATCGATTTTCTTTATTCAGGAAGATGCACCGCCCTTTAATCATCTTCATCGCATAGTAAATACCGTGTTCGCCCTTTGCCAGCCTGAAATACTTGCGGGGGTCAAGTTCCAGAGCGTATTCTTCCCTAACGTTTTCTATCAAATCCGATACTTCATCCCGTGTAAGGACAGCGCAGTTGCGGCAGCAAAGGGATTTGCAAAGTTTAATATCGCAATCAAAGGCACCATCCTGCTTTCTCATGGCATCCGGCTACCAGTTCTCAGCCAGCACCTCATAATATGATTGCAGATGTTTGCATGCGGGGCATTCTTTTGGGGCTTCGGTCCCCTCATGGATATATCCGCAGTTCCGGCAGTGCCATTTTACGGTTTTACTTCTTTTAAAGAAAGTTCCGGCTTTTACGAGCTTCAATAACTCCCTGTACCGCCAATCGTGAAACTGCTCAACCTCGCCAATTTCGGTAAAAGATTCGGCGACTTCAGGAAAACCCTCTTCTTCCGCGGTCTTTGCAAATCCGGGATAAAGAGTCCCCCATTCAAGTTTTTCCCCTTCCGCTGCCGCAAGAAGGTTATCTGCGGTCTTCCCAATGACCCCGGCAGGATACATTGCTGTTATCTCAACATTTCCTCCCCGGAGGTGTTTAAAGAATACTTTTGCATGTTCCTTTTCATTATCTGCAGTTTCAAGGAAAATCGCGGAAATCTGTTCAAGCCCTTCGTTCTTTGCAGCGCCTGCAAAATATGTATAACGGTTCCTCGCCTGCGACTCACCTGCAAAGGCTGCAAGAAGATTTTTTTCTGTTCGGCTGCCTTTAAAATTCATTTGTTTGTTCTCCCTTTTGTATATGCCTTTACTTGTATCATAAGCTTTTGGAATTTATAATCTTGCAAATACCGGTTCAGGGGATTGTTCCAAAGTTATCCGTTATATTTAAATATGATGATGAGAATATTGGATTCGATGGACGGGTTAACTATTTTTAAATACACTAACCCCCACTCCCCAATCCGTCCATCATTCTAATATTAAAATTCAGCATTCAAGTTAATTTTTAGCAATCAGATTTTAATGGATTTGAGGTAAATCCTTTTTTGTTATTTAATCGCCCCGACATCGGCAAAACCCTGCCTCTGTCCGGTTCCAGCCTCACGCAAAAGTTGTTCCTTATTAAATAACAGCTTGAGTACGTTCCTGGCATGCTCACGCGTGCGGTTCTCCATGAGCCATGCAAGTTCTGTCTCGTCTTTTGCCTCATCCTCATGCACAAAGACCTCTATAATATGCCTGTTCGTCATCAACTGTGCATGGATTATCCCCTGCGATGCCTCATGCGCGCACATCTTGTCGATGGCTTCTCTTCCGGGCATTCCCAGCGCCATCACGATGCTGCATCCTTTTTCCTCTATCAATATTTTACATGCCACTGGGAGGTCTTTTACACCGGGAACTGTATAGCGTTCTATCCCGACAGACGCGCCTTTTTTCAGCTCATCAATTGCGATTTTTCCCATGTTGATTCGTGAGAATGTGGTATCAGCTATTCCGACTTTGTGCATATCTGCTTACTTTGAAGGATTTAAATATATTAAATGATTCCCTTTTCTTTTGCAAAAGATATACATGCAAGATAGTTGTATTAGCAAAAAATAACAGGAATTATAAGGAGAAACCCATTATGAATCTTGAAAATAATTTGCTGATGATACCGGGTCCTGTACCCGTTGCACCGAGGATACTCCGTGCCATGTCAAAACCCATAATCGGGCATCGCGGCAAGGAATTCGGCGATATGTACAACGAATGCAGGCAGACACTGCAGGAACTTTTCGGTACAAAAAATGATATGTATATAATTAGCGGTTCCGGGAGTTGCGCCATGGAAGCTGCTGTCGGGAACGTCATCGGGGAAAAAGACACGCTCATCACCATAGAGAACGGCAAGTTCGGGGAACGTTTCAGGGAAATTGGCGAGCGCTACGGCAATGTAAAAGCTGTAAAATTCGACTGGACAAAAGGCGAATCCATAGAACTTGACCGCGTGGAGAGCGCGCTTGCTGAGGGAGCAAAAGCTGTTACCCTTGTGCATAATGATACGTCCGTGGGCATCAAGAACCCGGCAAAAGAGATAGGCGAACTTGCGAAAAAATACGGCGCTTTATTCATTATGGACGGCGTGACTACCATCGGCGGGGATGAAGTCCTCGTTGATAAATGGGGCGTGGACATTGCCGTGGTCGGCTCACAGAAGTGCATCGGCGCACCTCCGGGATTATCAGCCATCTCGGTGAGCAAGAAAGCATGGGATTCTATGGTCGAGAAGCCGCCTTATTATATGGATCTGAAAGCATACAAGAAATCTGCGAACAAGGAAACTGCGCAGACTCCTTATACACCGGCTGTCCCGCTCTTTTTCGCGCTGCATGAAGCGCTTCGCATCGTTAAGGAAGAAGGACTTGAGGCGCGCATCAAGAGACATGCCAAGTTTGCAGAAGCCCTGCGGGCGGCTGCGGCTGCTATGAACCTGGAGATGTTCCCGCAGTTGAATAAATACAGCAGATACTCAAATACTGTCACAGCCATGAAAATTCCCACGGGCATCGACGACAAGAAACTGCGCGGCGGTATAAAGGAACTTGGCATCCAGGTTTCTGGCGGGCAGGGACCTCTTGAGGGCAAGATATTCAGGATTGGGAGCATGGGCAACATAAGCAAACTTGATGTTTTGAGCACAGTCCAGGTATTAGAGATAGTGCTTCACAGGAATGACGTTGTCAATAAAATGGGACCCGGCGTCGAAGCTGCAAGTAATATATTAAAATAAAAAATAAATTAAAAAAAGAATTACTGTTGCGGTTTTAACCGCTCAGTACTTTTTATATCTTCAAGCACCTGGGAAATAAGACCTTTGGCATTCTGGAGATGCGCTGTTCCGCTGCCTGCAAGCTGCGTAAAGTTATCCTGGATATCAACTTCATTTTGTTGCATCAAATGGATATAATAAACAAGTACGCCCCAGTAAACAGAACCGCCTAAAAACACGGCTGCACCTATAACAACCATCTGGTTAAAAACCAGATAAGTTGTCATGCCAAGAGGGTAAAGTTTTTCAATGGCAATCCAGAAGTTGTACATTATTATCAAAGCGAGGATTATGGGTACTATCCCGATAATCAAAAGGTTATTTTTACTCAGTCTCATCGTTCCACCTCCACATACTATGTAAATTCAGTATATAAATGTTGTTTATCCCGAAAACACGAAAATTTTATTAAATTACATAGATAAATAGTCTATTTTTATTAATGACCACGTTTTAAATACTATTAATTCCAATTCATATTTTAGAGGTTAGAATATGGAGTGTTTAGAAACAATTAAAGGGAGACGTTCTGTCAGGCGGTTCAAGGCCCAGCCGGTCGACAAAGAAATGATAGAGGAACTTCTGGATGCAGCCCGGATGGCGCCGTCCGCCGGAAACCTGCAGGCGCGTGATTTCATAATTATAACAAATAAAATCACAAAACAGAAATTGAAAGAAGCTGCGCTCGGGCAGTCGTTCATTGAACAGGCGCCGCTTGTGATCGTTGCAGTTGCGAATATCGAGCGTTCATCGCGCGTATATAAAACAAGGGGAGAGCTTTATGCAATCCAGGATGCCACCGCAAGCGTGGAGAATATCCTGCTTTCGGCATGTTCGCTTGGACTTGCGGCATGCTGGGTTGGCGCGTTTGATGAGAACGCTGTCATCGGACTTCTTGGTATCCCACATAAAACAAAACCGATAGCCATAATTCCGGTTGGATATGCAGATGAAGAACCGGTTGCGCCGCCCAGGATGGGCGTGGATAAGGTAGTTCACTGGGAAACGTGGTAATTAAATTTCCACCTGCTCTATCCAGTTTAACTTCCCGGGCAGGAAATCCTTGGGTGTTTTCCCCTGCTTCTGGGATTCAATTATCGCAATAACTGATTTTACAACAGCCAGCGGATTAATATCCGTGGTATTTATTTCAAAGACATTCTTACTGCGTTCGGCTGATTCCACAAGTATGACGTCCAGCGCCTCAGCGTTGGCATTTTCCTTTACTTTTGAAAATGAGTAATTCTTCCTTTTACCAAGACGCTTCCGAAGAGCCACTGGATGCGTTCTAAGCACAATAATAACATCCGCGGGCAGAAGATGCGAGAGATGTCCTTCCATTATGATATCCATTCCCCGCGGCACCTGGCTGATTACCTGCTTCACGCGCTCTTCCAGTTTATCCATGTCAGCTTCGTATGTGTCCCGCGCCTCATCCTTCCCTGTGTAAAGCTTTTCACCCAGAACAATTTTGTTCAGGTCGATGATATGGAATTGTTTCCTGTATTGCGAATGCTCAGCTAATATGCCGCAAACTGTGGTCTTGCCCGTGCCGGGTGTGCCTGTGAGAGCGATTATCATAGGATCGCACTCATAGCTTCTATGACTTTTTCGTTCTGCTCTTCCGTGCCTACTGTTATACGGATTAGAGACTGACCTGCGCCCCTGAAAGAGGTGCAGTCTCGCACTATTATGCCTTTTCTTAAAAGCGATTCTGAAACTTCCGCAGCTTTCCGGGGCGATACATCTATCAGGATGAAATTCGCCTCCGAGGTATATACTTTACAGAGAGGAGAAAGTCCTTTGCTCAACCGGATGCGCCCATTTTTCACGGTTTCAATGCTTTTCTTAAGATGCTCTTTATCTTTTAACGCTGCAATCCCGCCCGCTAGAGATAATACATCCACAGAGAAAGGCGTCATGACTTTCATGTATTCCCTGGCAATCCATTGCGGCACCACCGCATAACCCATGCGCATCCCGGCAAGACCTAAAGCCTTTGAAAAGGTGCGCCCGATAATGAGATTATCATATTCATTCACAAGCCCCATAAGAGTATGGCCTGAAAAATCGGCATAAGCCTCATCTACGAACACTATCGCATTAACCGATTCCAGAATCTTCCTTACATCCTTTTCGCTGACGGTGTTCCCTGAAGGGTTGTTTGGCGAGCAAATAAAAATCATTTTCGTGCTGTCGTTAATTTTGTCCAGAATCATTTCTGGCTCGATAGCGAAATCTGAATTGCGCTCTACAAAAACCGGTTTTCCCCCGTTTGCGAGGGTTGCGATTTCATAATACGAAAACGTGGGTATGGGTATTATGGTTTCGGCTTCCAGCGTCATGAAAAGTCTCATCATGGTATCGAGTATCCCGTCCATGCCGTTCCCCGATACAACGAGGTTATCCACAGGATAGCCTGTATATGCAGATATCGCTTTTCTTAAATCAAGCACATCCGAAGCCGGATACAGGTGAATTTTCCCGGCTTTCTCCTTAATGGCAGAAACTGCAAGCGGGGAGGGACCGAGCGGGTTTTCATTCGAGCCAAGTTTTATAATTTTGGCAGGGTCAAGACCGTATTTCTGTGCAATCTCCTCGATAGATTTCCCCGGCACGTACTCTTTGATATTCTTAACCGAGGGGCGCACCAGTCTTTCAAATTTCATTCAGCACCGACACCGCCGTATCAAGCTGGTCTTTCGTAATAGTTAGCGGCGGAACAAAACGCAGCACTGATTCCGAGGTGCAGTTAAGAAGCACGCCCTGTTCGCGGGCTTTGTTCACAATATCCTCGCACTTTATCGAGAGTTCCATGCCTACCATCAAACCTTTACCGCGTATCTCTTTTACATAATCCTTGTTCAAACCTTCAAGTTTTTTGACGAGATAATTACCCAGTTCTTCGGAGCGCTTAACGAGTTTTTCTTTTTTGATGACATCTATATTGGCAAGAGCCGCAGCGCAGGCAAGTGAATTCCCGCCAAACGTGGATGCGTGGTCGCCGCGTACGAAATTTGCAGCCACATCTTCACGCGCGAGCATTGCGCCCATGGGAAAGCCTCCGCCCATTGCTTTAGCGGTTGTCATAATATCGGGTATGATGCCTGAATGCTCTTTTGCAAACCATTTTCCCGTTCTCCCGAACCCGGTCTGCACTTCATCCAGTATCAATAAAGTATCATTTTTATCGCAAATCTCCCGAACTTCTTTCAGGTATCCGGCTGAAGGTACTATTACACCGCCTTCACCCTGTATGGGTTCAAGAATCACGCCGGCTGTGTTTTCATTGATTGCCGCCCTTATTGCATCTGCATCGTTGTACGGCACGAATACAGCAGGCGCAAGGGGTTCGAAGGGCTTGCGGTATTTTTCCTTGTGGGTAACGCTGAGAGCGCCGCGCGTCCTTCCATGGAACGCATGTTCAGTAGCAATGAATTCTTTCTTGTCCGAAGCTTTCCGTGCAAGTTTCAAGGCCCCTTCAACCGCTTCCGCCCCTGAATTACAGAAAAAAACACGGTCAAGCATCGTAAGTTTCGAAAGTTCCTCAGCAAGAAGTGCCTGGTTTTCTGTATAATAAAGATTCGATACATGTATTAGCTGCTCTGCCTGCCGTTTTATGGCATTAACTACAGCGGGATGGCAGTGACCCACATTATTCACCGCTATTCCTGCCACGCAGTCGATGTATTCTTTACCGTTGACGTCCGTCACTACAGCGCCGCATGCTTTTTCTATCGCAATCGGCTGTCGGGTGTAGGTCTGGAATACATATTTTTCGTATTTGCCGACTATCTCATCATAATTAAGAGCCATAATAAATCCTAATGTTATTTTCTGGCAGAGCCGAAAAGACTTACTTCATCATTCATCACAGTTTCACCAGGGTAAATGATGATGCCTTTATCCTTTATCTCGTATGGGTGCAAAGTTTCATCATGCTTGACGCCTCTCATCTTTAATATTTCGATTGCTTTTACCCTGTTCCCCTCAGCCCTGAACACATGCAGCCTGATGACGCCGGATGAAAGATATTCTTCAACGCTGAATGCCGATTGGTTGCCCTGTATCTCACTTGAAATAAGGGTTGTACAGTCAAGATACTCAAGATTCTTAATGAACTCCGATATTTTATGCCTGACTTCTGATGCATCTGTTGATATTTTAAAAGAAGTTATGGAATCAATAAATATCCTTTTTGCATTTATTGCTTCTACTTCAGCCTGGATCTGCTCAAAGATACTCCCTGTATTTTTTCTTGCTGCTATGGTATTGATCGAGCTGTTTTCAAGGGTTTTTACAAATTTCGTATATGTAAAAGGGTTTGCATATATTATTTTCATTTTTTTCTGGGATACGAGCTTTTCAATATCCCAGCCGAATCTCCACATGTCCCTTATTATCCGTGAAGGGGTTTCTTCCATCACCACGAGGACGCCGGGCTCATCAAAATTTACAACCCCGCCATAGAGGTACTGCACCCCGAAAGTGGTTTTCCCTGTGCCAGGCCCGCCTGTTACAAGGATTACATCGTTTTCTACATAACCTCCTTCGATTAATTCATCAAGACCCGGGATGGCTGATTTTACTTTGCCCATTCGTTACCTCGTTATTAGTAGTGCGATGTTTTTATTAATATATATAATTAGTGTAAAAGAGATTACGGGTGAGCAATAAACCGGTTTTTCTTAAACTCGCTGCATACCAGTTCCTTTACCGGTATATCCTCTTCTTTGCATTTTTCATCTTTCCATGCCTCTATCGAATGAAAAATAAAAAACATGCCATCTTTTTTCCTGGAGGCTAGAAGATTGGGATCGCCAGATTCATCAAAAAATACCTCATATCCATCTAAGATTGTCATTGATTATCAGACGTGCTGATTATTAATGAAGCTTACGGAAATGATACTACCAAACCTGAATTCACACCTTTTCCACACATTCCTATATAACAATGTAAAGTAGCTCTATTAAATACATATTAACAAATATTTGTCTGTTCGAGATAACAGGATAATCAGGCATAATAGACAAGATGGATAGGAAAAAGATGGAAATCACAATTGGCCGCTGCGGTATTGCCTGCGAAGTATGTAAAAATTTCAATCACGGCTGCCTTGGGTGTGAAAATGAGAACCAGGCAAAAAAATCCTGCCTTATTTTTGTTTGCGCTGAAAAAGAGAACATTCGAAATTGTCTCAATTGTGATGAATATCCCTGCAATCTGATGAAGGGCTTATCAAAAGCTTATTGCCCTGTATTTGAGAGAATAAAAATATAAAACCAATTTCTTCTATAAATTCTCCTTCACATACTCTACAGCATTCCTGAATATCGCAATACCTGCCCCTTCCTCAGGCAATTCTTCCCGCGTCCAGGCCGGGTGGTTTGTCCTGTGCTGGAATGCCTCGGGGTGCGGCATCATCCCGAAAACCCTGCCTGTTTCATCACATATACCTGCAATGTTATCCACCGAACCATTGGGATTATATGGATAGCCTGCAAGGTTCCCTTCTTTATCCACATACTGGAATACAACATGATTGCTTTTTTCCAATCTTGTAAGCACCTGCCGGGTTTTTGCCACGAACTTACCTTCGCCGTGCCGCACAGGAAGATACATGCTTTCAATTCCTTTTGTGAATATACATTTTGAGTTCTTATTTGTCGCAACGTGAACCCACCTGTCCTCAAATCTCCCCGAATCATTAAAAGTAAGTGTGACATCCTGTGTGCTGTAATCACCGTCAAAAGCTGGCAGCAAACCCATTTTTACCATCGCCTGGAAGCCGTTGCAGATGCCGATTATCAATTTACCCTCGTTCATAAACTCCCGAACCTGCCCGCCCAGGTTATATTTTATCATGTTGGCCAATACTTTGCCCGATGCGATATCATCCCCGAACGAGAAACCGCCGGGAAGCGCAAGGATATTGAAATCCGAAAGCTTCCTTGTCCCGTTAATCAGGTCTGTAAGATGCACACGTTCGGCCTCGGCGCCTGCAAGTTTGAAGGCATGCGCAAGTTCCATGTCGCAGTTGATGCCGTAACCGGTGAGGACGAGGGCTTTTGGAGTCATTTTATATCCTTATTATCTTCTGTTAATAAATCATCAACTATTATAAGAATTTCCTCGCTGCTGTTTTGAAATCTGGTTCTTTCCCAGTTAATTTGAAAATATAGAGCTTGCAAAACTCCTCGGATTCCTCGGGAACGAGCAGCGCCTCAGCATACTCAAAACAATAGCAGGATGGCAGTGGTCGCATACCTAATAATTTTTGCTAAACGTTAAGTAGATGCATACACCCAAAAAAATAGCCATAGCCCATGAAATAAAAGTAACTATCATAGCGGTTTTTGTCTTTTTTATCTCATCCAGTACAAAAAATATACCCGTAAATAGTGCCAGTAGCCCTATGACTGCATGAGAAACAATAAGCAATCCCATGAAATTCGTGGATATGAGTGCCAGGAAATTTGAAACCAGGGAATAACCCATCCATGTAAAAGATAAGCTTCCTATAAGCACAGAAATTTTGGCCATTTTATCATGTTTTAAGAAATTTTTCTTTTTTACATATATAAGGCCCAGGAAAAGTATCAGGAAACCTGCTGTTTGGGCGATTAAAACCATATCTGAAAACGAGCTTGCCCTGGTTCCAAGAAAACCCATGGTCTACCCGAAAGTAAAAGTGAATGCCTGGAGACCCGGATTTTCCACATTAATCAGAAGCGTATGTTCGCCGTAACCTGCTGGGTCTTCAATGAGTTTGTAAAGACGGGATTCGCTTATATTGACAATGCTTGAACCATCCTTCCGCACAACATCTCCCCCGGCTTCATTGCCAAGGGGCTTTCCATCTCGGAAAACCCGGATTGTTGCATTATCTTTTGCGCTTGCAACAAGATAAACACTTTTTGCGTTATAGCGGAAAATAATCTTTGCCCAAGGATTTTCATTTTCAGCAAATTGTTCCTGAAAATTCCAGTTTCCTACGAGATAGAGGGTATTGGTTTTAATTTCTGTGGGTTCGGAAAGGTTCTGGATTCCAACCGTGTTTTGTCTGCCGTTTCCCAGGTAAATATTTCTGCCCGCACCAAAATAAACCTCTGGACTTGCCACTTTTGTAAAATCAACATTCACAGCGCCTGAGGGTATTGAAATGTTAGCAATAACGGTTTCATTTAGCTTCAAAACAGCCATCCTTTCCTGCAAAAGTTCCTGGATTTTCTGCTCGGTTTCAGCGTAACCTCCCTCGCCAATATGGTCATACACTATGAAACCGTCTATGTCTATAAGATAATCATGAGGCCAATAGAGATTGCCATAGGCAGTCCATGTTGAATAATTATTATCTAACACAACCGGATACTTTATACCGAATTTTTGAACTGCAGCCTGCACGTTTTCATATTTTTGTTCAAAAAGGAATTCCGGGGTGTGCACTCCAATAATTACAAGGCCTTTATCATTGTACTTTTCATACCAGCTATTAAGATAGGGTATGGTTCGCACGCAGTTGATACAGCTGTAAGTCCAGAAATCGATAAGTATAACCTTTTTGCCAACCAGTTCAGACACTGTGATTTTATCGGTGTTGATATAGCCTGAAGGATTCACTATTTCTTTGGCGAGCGGATATCCCAGATTGAGTTTAGAAGATTTGGCCGCACTTACTGACACATTAGGCTGGATAACAGCTTCTCCCGGCGATATCCTGGTAGGTTTCAAAGATTCAAGATAAACTATCGTTCCGGCAATTGCAATAAGCACGAGAATGAGAATAATTGTTTTAGTTTTCATTGTCCTAAGATATAGCGATTGAGAGGCTCAAAATTTGCTATGAGATTTAAGTTCTGGGTAAAGGCGAGAATGCCGAGAATGATCAGGATTATTCCGAAAACGATGTTAATGTATTTGAATAATTTTGCATGGCGGATAGTGACATTGGCGACGAAACCGGATGCCTGTGACGTGAATAGCCCTACAATAAGGAATGGAACCCCAAGCCCCAGCGAATAAGAAAGCAGAAGATAAAACGCCAGTCCGGGCTTGATGGCAACAAGTCCTAAAATGCTACCGAACGCAACACCGACACACGGTGTCCATCCTGCTGCAAGGGCAGCTCCGAATAAGAATGATGTGAGATATTTTGACTTGAATTTCCCGACTTTAAATTTATATTCGCGTTCAAGAAATGGTATCTCGATGAGCCCGACCAGGTAAAGTCCAAAGATGATTATAATGCTGCCGCCGATTCGTGCAAGCCATATCTGGACGTCATAGGCTGCTTTTTCCAGAATGGAATTTAGCAATACTCCAAGAATTGCGAAGATGACTGAAAATCCAAGGACAAAGAATACGCTGTTGAGAAAAATGTCACGACGTTTCGTTTTTGATTCGCCAATCGACGCTCCGGCCAGATACGCCAGGAATCCCGGAATGATCGGCAGCATGCATGGGGATAGGAATGATACCAATCCTCCAATGAATGCTACAACGATTGAAATCTCGACCATGTTGCTAACCCATGAATTTATCATCTCCGTTAATACTTAAAAGTTTGCTAAAATTCAGCTTTGCACCTAAGGTGGTTACCAACGCCTACCTAAAACCATTGGTAACTTATTTCACACTATTGTAACAAGTTACAATAGCTAAAATCATTGTTCAACAAATAGATTCTTCAATAAATCCATGTTCTCCTTAAATT
>JBAVMS010000010.1:0-2715 GCA_049690315.1 Candidatus Methanoperedens sp. | reverse complement strand
CTTTTTACTTAGAAAATGACGTTTTCATGCTTTGCGGGCGACGCGAGCATCATGGAAAATTAGCAAGATAAGACATCATTGCATATTGAACTAAGCCTTCGGCAGGGCATCACACGCCCACGCCATTTCCCACCGTAATTTATCCAAAACCCTATGGGTCAATAGTATACCTCCTCACAGGATAAGGTGTCCCGTTAAATTCTCTTTCCTTTAAAGGAGGTATGCCGTGACTTACTTACGGAAACGCATGATCGAAGACCTTCAATTGCACGGATTGGGCGCTCTTACTCAGCAGAGGTATATCCGCGCGGTGCGGCTGCTGGCGGAGCATTACAAAAAATCCCCAGATCGGATCACCGAAGACGAACTCCGCGATTATTTCCTCCACGTCAAAAACGTTAAGAAGTGGTCCCGGAGCACCAGTACGATCGCTTTATGCGGCATCAAGTTTTTTTTTGAAAATACAATCAAACGGGACTGGCCCATTCTCCATTTCATTCGGGCCGAACGAGAGAAGAAACTCCCCGTGATTCTAAGCACCGACGAGGTGCGCCGCGTCCTCGCCAATGTGGGTGTGCCGCGATACCGCGTCTGTCTTAGCACGATCTATTCCTGCGGCCTGAGACTTCAGGAAGGAACTCATCTTCAGATTCACGACATTGACAGCGCCAGGGGGTTAATCCACTTACACAGGGGTAAAGGAAACAAAGACCGCTATGTTCCACTGCCCGAGAGGACCCTCCACCTGATACGCCAACAGTGGAAAGCTCATCGCGATCCAAAATGGATATTTCCCGCATTCGAAAGAAAACACAAAAATTCTAAGGAAACCGAGAGAGAAACCATACCAAGATCAACTGTATGGGTCGTTTTTAAAAACGCATTAGAGAAAAGCAAGATCAACAAAAAGGCCTGTGTTCATACACTCAGGCACAGCTACGCCACTCATCTGCTGGAGGCGGGGGTAAATCTGAGGCTTATACAGGCTTACCTCGGCCACAGCACTCCAACTACAACCTCCATCTACACTCACCTCACGGCCAAGACCGAGGATGGGGCCTTCCAGTCGATTAACGAGCTCATGAACGATCTTTGATCGACCGGGGGAACCCCTATGCCGGAGTTGGCGGACATCTTTCGCCGCTATGGCCAGGAATACCGCTCCAATTTCGCTGATCGTATGCCCCTCTCGCACCTCAAGGCCATGGAGGACATCGAAAACTGCCGCACCGAATCCATGGGCGGCCATGTCTACCTTTGCGACCAGTGCGGGGAGACCCGCTACAGCTACCACTCCTGCAAGAACCGTCACTGCCCTAAGTGTGGAAACGACAGCACCGATCTCTGGCTCAAAACCCAGATGGACCTGCTGCTCCCCGAAACCTACTTCCTCACAACCTTCACCCTACCCGCGGGACTTCGATGCCTGGCGCGGTTCAATCCAAAACCCGTCTATGATCTGCTCTTCAGGGCTTCTGCAGAGGCTATAAAAAAACTCGCCCTGGACCCGAAGTTTTTGGGAGGGCGCGTCGCCATGGTCGGCGTTCTGCACACATGGGGGCGTGATCTCTCCTATCACCCCCATGTCCATTACATCATCCCTGGCGGCTGCCTCTCTCCGGACAACCGATGGCTCCCATCAAACAAGAAGTTCTTCGTCCCGGTAAAGGCCCTTTCCGTCATTTTTCGAGCCAAGATTCGAGACGGAATGGAAAAGCTTGACCTCACCAACTCAGTCGATCAAAAAGTCTGGAAAAAACCGTGGGTTGTCCACTCTAAACCTGTCGGCACAGGAGAGGCGGCCCTAAAGTATCTCGCTCCCTATGTCTATCGTGTCGCCCTCTCCAATAAGCGCATTGAAAACGTCGGGGACACATCGGTTACCTTCGGTTACCGGGAATCCGATACCGGAGTCTCCCGCCTGATGACCCTCACCACGATGGAGTTCATCCGAAGATTCCTCCAGCATGTACTCCCGGACGGCTTTCATAAGGTTAGGTATTCCGGTCTGCTCAGTCCCTCCAACCGAAAAACGTTCAAACTCCTTCAACATATTCTGGCCACAGGCTCTGTCCTGGAAGCCATCTTGAAACCGATTGAAGCGGAAAAACCCTCAGCATCCCAAAGCCCCGAAGCCCTGCTTTGTCCACATTGCGGTACTCCCCTGAGATTGCTCATAGCGATCAGACGTGCTCCCTCCAGAGATCCGCCGTGAGCAAAACAACAATGCTTCCACACTCGTTTCGGACACCGGCGCAAAGACCTGATTCTCCGTCAACGCTATCCTGCGCTCCCAACCCAACCGATCATCTTCCGCAGCGCGACAGCAGCTTGGAAGATATCGCCTTCGCCAGATCGAAAATGATGATTCCCCCTGTCTTTAGATTTCTCAACCGATGCAGTCCCACTCTGACCAAGCGCAATTGACCCTCGCGCCAAGGCCGTAAGCATTCAATTTCCAAACGCTAAACGGCTTAGTTCAACTTGAATTGTGCGGCGGCTCCGCAAGGCTCCGCGCCACACTAATTCTTAATCTTTTTTTGTCTCGATATCGGTCGCCAGAATGCCATGGTTGCTGCCCTCAAATAGAATCCTGTATCTTTCTTCCGATTCCTTCAGGGCGTTCTCACTTCGTTTGCGCTCGACGATTTCCCAATTCAGTTGCTCATTGGAAGCCCTGAGAGCCGCCAACGTCTCCTTGAGGCTGCTTAGGTC
>JBAVMS010000009.1:0-63997 GCA_049690315.1 Candidatus Methanoperedens sp. | reverse complement strand
CCAGGAACTTTGATGCTCGAACACTGTTCTCGGAGGTCGCATCTGCGAACTCTTCATTATTTGCATCGGTCAAACCGATGAATTTGTCCCAATAGTCTTTTATTTGTTTATCTACATTAAACTCCATTGTTCATCCCCTCTTGGAATTTTGTTGTTAAAATATTAAGGAGGGGATGAATATTATAAATTTTACTGCAAGTATAAAAAATAGTTAAATTTATATGGCGAACTCATGAATTGGTAACCGCCAATATGTAGTTGATTACATAACCCATGTTTAATCATAAAATCAAAAAATCTATTTGGCGAAGATTATCCTTAAAATAACATCTGAAACATACCTCGAAGGAGTTGGTGTGGGGCGACTTTATTTAGTAAATATTTTTATTTTCATATCTTCATTTAAAAAATCCAACATATCAGATTCTGTGTATTCTTTCAATAAGGACATTAAATATTCCACTTTATCCCTATCCGTTTTTCCACATAAAACAATAACTACCTTTTTATAATCAAGTAAAAAGCCTTTAACTTGACCTACAAGTCTATCAGCTTCAGCTTTTGTTTTCAAATTTAATTTAAATTCTATACCTATTTTCCCATCGACACTTATATCAGCTAAATGTCTCCCGGTCTCTTTTTCAATAAAATGTCGTTCTTGCTCGCCGAACCAATCTCGTTTGTTGAGTTTACTTCTTAATAATTCAATAAACTCGTCCCTATACAATGATTCTTTCAGATAAGACTTATGCGGAGACCACCCATCCACGACCCTACAAACATCATCAAATAGACTCATTCCATTCACCTAAATAAGGTACCATGTTATAATATAGCTTAAGTGCAAGTGCGACTTTAAGTTTGCAAAGTTGCCTATATCGAAACATTTAAACTCAATTAATAATTATTGATTCAATCCTGGCAAAAAGAAAGAGGTAATAAAATGACAAACTTGTTAATGGTCCTTTCAAAGGACCCATACACTACAGAAACGCCCGACCTCGTGCTCGATATCGGGCTTAACGCAAAAGAAAAAGGAAACGATGTCACGTTATATCTTATAGAAGACGGCGTGACCGCTGCAAGAAAATCAGAATTCGGGAATAAACTTGCAGCCGCGAATAAAAAAGGCATAAAGATATATGCCGACGATAAAGCGGTACTTTCAAGGTCGCTTACTAACAAACTAATTGGGGGGGTTGAAATAAAAGAAATAGGCACCCTGCTTGATTCCATTATGAATTATGACAGAGTCGCGTGGTTTTAGGTGATAATATGACAAAGCAGCTTACAATCGTATCAATAAACGGCCCTTACAGGGACGAAGGCGTGTTCACAATGATGAGGCTTGCCCATGCGGCAAAAGAAAAAGGCATAACCGTCAATTTCTTTAACTATCTTGATGCCACCATAATCGCCCACAAGGACCAGGCGCCAAAAGAGTTCCCTACAATAGAAACAGTTTTCGGAACAATAGTGAAAAAAGGCATAAAGCAGCCAAAAGCTGATGCAATTGCATGCATAAAATGCACAGACGCCCGCGGCGTCACAAAGCAGCAGACCGAAGGAGTCATTATCGGCGGGCTTTATGACCTTGCAGAATGGACTGCGGAATCAGATAAAACCATACTAATAGGGTGATAACATGAGCAAGAAAGTAAATATCATAGTAACACAGCCGCCTTACGGAAAAGAAGATGCGTTCGGAGCAGTCCCGATGGCTGCATCGCAGGTTGCGGCCGGGAATGAGGCTTCTTTGATTTTTGCAAGCGGCGGGGTACATTCCATAGTCAAAGGGCAGAAAACAGGTTACGGAGACCTTGCAGTCTGGCTAAAAGACGTGCCGTCCGTGGAAGCTGAAATAACCAAGAATATCGAGATAGTCAGTTTCTTTGCCCTTGACCGTGATATCGCAAAGCGGGGAATAACCGATAGCGAAATCATTGGCGGGATAAAGAAAATAACGCTCGGGGAATTAACGGATAAGATACTAAAAGCCGATGTCAACCTGGTATTCTGATGACAGAGATAATTCCCGATGAAACGCTGGATGTGCGCGGCGAATGCTGCCCATATCCTCTTATTTTAACCAAGAAAAAAGTGGAACAGTTAAAAAGCGGGCAGATCTTGCATGTGATTGCTGATGACCCGGTCGCGCCTCAGAACATCGATTCCTGGGCGAAAAAGTCAGGGAACAAACTGCTTGCAGTAAAGCAGGACGGTAAGATTTTCAATGTTTTTGTCCAGAGAACTTAGGCTTTCCCTGTTGACTCTCCCAGCACAACACCAGTCGCGATAAGATGCGCCACGCGAAGAGGCTCGGGGATATTGCCGTGCGTTGAGGTTGTGCGCACAAGCTCAACCGCGCTTTCCTTATCGATTCCGCACAACTGGATAAAAACAGGGTTCTCCTGTGTTATTTTATAGATTTCGCCTGCACGCCTGATAATTTCCCATCTTTCTTCTTTCTGAGGAAGGTGTTCAAGGGCAAGCCTGATTTTTTCAAAGTCGGGACATGAGCGCATGAAAACTATGACCGGGATATTTGTTTCTTCAAATATTTTTATTATATCCACTGGATTGAAGCCGGCATACGTTACGCCGTCAAGCATTATTACCCTTATCTGTGAGTAATATTTCGAATTCCTGACCATTTCGGTAATAATATCGGTTGCATCCATTCCGTCCTTTGTTATTTCGGACTTCAGGACGCCATCGAGCTGCCCGCCGCCCCTGAAAAAAGCGCCTATGATTGTGACATTCTCATTTATCAGGGCAGAATCATCGATGCCAAGAATCCTTATTTGTGGTTTTATGTGCATTGTCTATGGAATATTATATAGATTTCAGTTAATCTTAATACTGCCCGCCATAATATAAACGGCTTATGATGTTTGCCAAGAAATGTCCCAAATGCGGCGGCAATGTCCAGACAAAAAGCATAAAAAAATCAATAGGACTCGGGTTCGTAAATATCCCGGTGGCGCAGTTTTGCCTGAATCCTGTATGCGACTGGTACCAGGATTTCGCTGAAGCCAAAGAACCTGAAGAGATTAAAACCGGATTCCAGATTAAAGTTCCATCCATCAAAACTCCAGAATTTAAAAAACCCAATTTATCCCAAAAACATATAATTGCGCTGGCGGCGGTTGTAGTTATTATCGGCATTTACATTCTATCTTCCTATTTAATACCTGTATCCCCGAAGCCGCAGCAACCGGAAGTGCCCAAAACAGACACGCCTCTCGTAAATACAACCCAGCCGTACGCTGTCGCTTCACCTCAAACCACGGCCGCAATACCTGAGATCAAGAATTCGACGAAATATTCCGTAAATATGGATATTGCACACGGTTTTAAACCACAAATTATAACCATAAACAGATATGACACAGTTGTATGGATTAACCAGGAAGATCAGCGCCCAAGGATTGTTTTGATAAGCAAAGAAAATTTATTTAAAAATCAGATCATACAATATAGCGGGGATAGATTTTCCTACCAATTCAACCAGTCGGGGAATTACGCTTTCGCACTTGCTGCTTACGATCCTATAAATCATACCTCTGTCGAATATCCCAATATCATGGGCTATATATCAGTAAATTAGAAATCACGTTTATTCATCTGGAAAGCATTATATTCTATAAACCTGTATCATAGTTATAGGGTGAAAATAATGGCAGTAGGTTTCGTATTGATAAATGTCGCGCCCGGCGCGGAAAAAAAAGTTTTTGACACGATGATAAAATGGGATGAAATCCAGGAACTATACCCCCTTTTCGGTGATTATGACCTGATAGCGAAAATCCAGGCGCCGGATTATGAGGCTTTAAGCGATATCGTAGTTAATAAGATAAGGGCTCTTAAAGGCGTCACAGAAACAAAAACACTGACAGGCGCAAAATTCTAAGAATTAGATTCACCTTAAAATGACACAATATGAAGCATTAATATTGCCGTGTATAATCTCGATAACGGTTGCTCTAACCTGGATTATTTTTCTTTTCATGGAGGCTTCATCAAGAATCAATAAATCGTTTGTTGTAGCCTCTTATTCCATAGTATTTGTTTCAATCGCAATGTTCACCGTTTCTTTATTTTATATAACCCAAAATATAATCCTGGAAGCCCCAACCGGAAAATGGGCAGACCCATTTATCCTGGGTTGGCTGTTTCTTTACATTTCGTTCTTCATAATAATCTACGATATCTACTCTGTCATGAAACCGCATAAAAAGTGATAATTTGCGTCTCTTTTAAAAAAACCTGGATACCAGCGTTGATTTCACATCACAAATTCCAGTAAACCCGCAATATTCGCAGGGTGCTTCTTTTGGTTTTTCAGGCATGATTCCATTCTGTATTTTTTTAATTTTTTCAAGAATCTGGAGAACATTTCTCCGTTCATGACGCCTGATTGCAGCCTCTCTCACAATACCCGACCGTGCATATTCCACAAACCCGCGCCTGACCGGTATATCATATTTCTCTTCAACCAGCACTGCATAGGCGGTCAACTGCAGCCTGTCGCCACGCCAGACGCCGTTTAAAGGCATACTGCCGGTTTTTATTATTGAGGGCATAAGTTCATCGTTTGTTCTTATCAACCTATCAGGGCTTCCGGTCAATCCGAATTTCCCGGATTGGAGCGTTTCATTATGGCTCAATTCACCTGCAAAAAAACCATTGTACGAAGAAAGGTTCGAACAAATGACCGGAAGACCGGCGCGAACACCCGTAACCGCCTCCGCAAGCATTTCATCATCGATGCTGCCGAGTTCATTACGATAAATCACAGGGATTTCCTTTAAAATCCGGTCAAGTTCCAGGTTCAGGATGGAGAGTTTATCTTCGCTGTTAAAAGCGAGGTCATATACCAGAGCCAGTTCTTTCAAGATAATACCCTCCAGATAGCCGGGAGTGCCATCTTTTATTAAATTATGTCCCTTATTCGTGAAAAAGCACATCCTGGGGCATTTGTGATAAATTGTAATATCCGAGACCCTTATCATGGAGTCCAAAATACTGCAAACATTTAAAAATATTGCTATTTGAAATCGTTAAGAAGCCGGATGGAATGGTAAAGGTGTATCAGCCGAGTATCTTTTCAAATAACCATCCGTAATCCTGGGGTTTTGTCAGGAACTCAAGATTCTTGATATCCCTTACAAGCCCATACATCTCCCGGCTTTTTTGTAATCCGATTTCTTTAAAAATGGCAGGCTTAAGCAACCTGATCTCAGAAACGCTATCATATCGCGGATTTTTTACAAACCCATTCTCCAAAATGAAATACGCGCCTCCTCCTTTATCCTTTATTGGCGCATAAACGGATTCAAAATCGCGTGCCACCCAGTTTGCCATTTTCAGCACTTTATTGGAGGCGTTGATGGTGAGATGGCCATAGCCAGGAGGGATTATAACCTTATCTCCAACGCTTGCTTTTATGAGAATTACATCTTTTATTTGATTATCTTCTGGTTTTTGCAGAAGATACTGCGCTTCGCCGCTTAAGACCTCGTATATCTCTGAAAAAGTTATATCCGTGCCTGTAACTTTCGGATGATAATGCCCCGCTGTTTTTACGAATTCGCATCCCAGCATACGCGGCGGGATAACCGTGATATCATACCGCAGATTATGTTCCTTCATGGTGAGGGAATCATTATTGCTGAGTGAGAGTTCACGGTACATATAATATAATTCGATATTGTCCGCCATCATGAGCCATTCACGGTCATAGATGACATCTTTCATGTCAAAAAGCGTCCGTACAGTTGGTTTAACCCTCTTTGTCCCGAATTCCAGTATGGTTTCCATCAACCATCAAATAAGGTATTTTGATATAAATATTATATGATTGCATTCGGTAAAAACATGGTTTTAATGCCATAGCGAGTTTATCCTTTCAGGATAGAAAGAAAAAATATTCCCAACTGTGATCATTATCATTCCTGCCCAGAATATCAAAAGGTGAAATGAACTTCCTTGCAGGGTCATAAAATTAAAAATCAGGACAACAAGACCAAAATGCAAAAGCGATGAACCCAATCTTCCTGCATATCCTTCTTTTTCAAACCTGAGCGCTTCACTCTTTTTAATTGTTTTGATGAGAACAAAACCCTGTACGACTATCATGACGGCGAGGAGAAAAACCGGTCCATTCCCGATGCCATATAAAAATGTAAGTATAAGAGTTGCTCCCAGTGCAAGAGCGGCGAATTTTATCAAGAAATCCTGTTCCAGAAGCCTTTTTGGAATGCATAAACCAAGTGTTAATAGAAGCAGCACAAGCAACGGGTAAAGGTACGAATTCATGCCGTCTATGTATTGGGAATACTGGGTTGTGCTCGTCCATTGCGGATTGACCGCAAGGTAATTGTATTCAGTAATCCCGTAAACGCAGACGAGTCCGATTGCAAAAAGGATGAGCGCGGTCAGGATTATAAGGTAATAATCGTAATTTTTAAGTTTCATGGCTGAACCACCGAATGTATCCCCGGAACGATGTAGGTCAACAGGTAAGTAAATACCAGCGACGCAAAGCAGATTATCCCGAGATACGCAGTCGTGTTCCACATTTTTCCTGAGTATATACGGGTATGAAGGTACGCGGAATAAAGCACCCACATCATAATCGAACCTGAGATTATAGGGTCCCACCACCACGCGCTGTCTTTCCATGCTTCTATCGCCCACGGATATCCGATTAGCATCCCCGTCGTTAACAGGATGTAACCGATTTTCGCATAGCTGTAAGCGATTTCATCATAAATCTTCTCGCGCTTCCTGAGCATGTAAACACATGCTGCCGCAGTTATAACAAGCGAGGCATAAGCTATGAAGAGCATGGGCGGGTGCGTCCACATGTATGCCGAATTATAGTAATATGTTATCCGCCCGTAGAGTGTCCCTGCTACCTGGAAAATATTCGCATCGCCAGTGCCGAGCGTTGCAAACCATTGCGTAATCTCACTATGTACAATCGGAAGGGGCTCTTTAAACGGGTTTGAGAAGAAATATACAATCGTTGAAAAAACAGCCAATATAATTCCAAGCGATGCTGTGAGTTCTTTCCTCTGCCTGACGGTCAATGCGAAAATCATAGAAACCATCGCCCAGAAATAGAGTTTTTCTGATTCAATCCACAACGGTATGACCATGCGGCTTTCCCCGACAGGTATCATCTGCGCAAGAAAAGCCGGGTATTCAATCAGAACCGTATTATAAATCTGTATGTGGAACCATATAAGAAAGACAAACCCCAGGACATAAAGACCTGTGACGATATACAAACATTTTATTAAAATATCATAATACTTATCTTGCTGCTTCCATAAATATAAAATCGATATAAAACCCAGGAATAGCGACAAAATGAGAATATACGTTATTATGGGATTTCCTATAATTCCCAGATATTCCCTTGCTGCTGCATATTCGGGAAAACCCATTACAGCTCAATCTCCTCCACAGGTTTGCCATCAATAGTCTCTGGCGCCAGCCAGTCAATAATCCGGAGGAGTTCTTCGTTATCCCCGGCTGAAATCTCAACATATATTGACCCGAGGCTCTCCTCGCCTGCCGGAAAGTTCAATTTGCCTGCAAAGGCGACCTGTTTATTTAACCGGAATTGTGTGGCGTCCCCGGAAATCCCGGTTATCAGGACATGGCGCGCCGTGTCAAGAATCCGCTCTTCCCTTAAGCGGCCGTGAAGCAGCCGCAGGCTTTCCAGGTCTCCCTCGCCGTAAAGCTGCGGCGTTCCAAAATCCCTGATCTGGAGCTCAACAGGGAATAAATTAGTTATGGCTTCCCTGACTTTTTCCTCGATTTCAGTGGGATGCACAAGCGCGGAAACTCGAATTTTTATTTTCATATTTTTGCAAGCAATTCTTTAATTTGTTTCTGGAATTTTTCAATAGAACCTGTATTCATAATGACAATATCCGCCTTTTCAATTGCCACATCCAAACCCCAGCCTTTTTCGCGTTCATCACGTCTTTTTAGTTCGTCGATGTTCACTGTATCGTCCGAACGCGCGCGTTTTTTCACCCTTTCAAACCTGACTTCAAACGGTGAATGGATCGCTATGAGTTTAAAATCGCTCCCGAATTGCGATTTAAAATAATTTACCTCGTCTATGTTCCTGATGCCGTCAATCACTGCAACCGGAGAATCAAGGCCGGCTATACGGGGAACACAGCGTTTTGCAATGGCGTCCATACCCTCTTCCTTCCTGAGCGCCGTTCCAGTGCCGCCTATATTCTCACCTGTTGGGGGCAAACCTCTTTTTGCCGTTTCCTCCCTCACGATGTCGCCCATATTGATGACAGGAATCCCCAATAACCTGGAAATCGCTGCGGCTTCGGATTTTCCTGATGCGGGCATTCCTACAAAAGCTATCATCTTCATGGGCGGATTAATTTAGCTAAATGATAATAAATCTATGCACCTAAAATATATATGCTATTAGCCCACTGTATATCATTTATGGAAGATGCCATAGCAAAGACTCCAATAACCGGCGGTACAATAAAACAAGACAATGAGATTGAGATAAAAGAATTGCGGGAAACCATTGAAATGCTTAAAACCCAGATAAAAGACATGCATTCAAGGCTTCTTGAAGCCGCTGTTATGAACAACAAATACATCCAGGCGATCCAGGATTACCAGAAACAGATGGAACAATTGAAGAAGCCGCCATTGTTTATTTGCAGTGTGGTGGAATTGTTTGACGATATGGCGCTTTTGCGGCAGCACGGCAGCAACCAGGAAATAGTAACTAAGGTTCCCGATGAGATGATGAAGGAGATAGAAGCCGGTGCCCGCGTTGCAGTCACAGGCAACCTAGCTATCGTCAAGGTATTATCAAAATCATTTGATGTCAGGGCGCGTGTGATGGAATTGATTGAAAGCCCGGATATCGATTATAATATGATAGGTGGCCTGCATAAGCAAATCGAGGAAGTAATCGAAACACTCGAGCTTCCACTTACGAACCCCCAGCTTTTTACTGATGTTGGCGTGGAACCACCCCATGGCATCCTGCTTTACGGCCCGCCAGGAACGGGGAAGACGCTTATAGCAAAAGCTGTGGCGCACAGGGCCAAAGCGACTTTTATCAGGATGAGCGGTAGCGAGCTAGTGCAGAAATACATAGGCGAAGGCGCAAGACTTGTCAGGGATGTTTTTGACCTGGCGCGGGAAAAAGCCCCGAGCATCGTTTTCATTGACGAGATAGACGCTGTGGGAAGCCGGCGAACCTATGATGGCACGACTGGTTCCTCTGAAGTGAACAGGACAATGGTCCAGCTTCTTGCCGAGCTTGATGGTTTTGATGCGAGGGGAGATGTGAAAATCGTTGCAGCCACCAACCGTATCGACCTTCTTGACCCTGCACTTTTGCGCCCGGGCAGGTTTGACAGGATAATCGAAATACCGATGCCTGATGCCGGAGGAAGGAAAGAAATACTCAGGATACACACAAGGAACATGAAACTTGAAAATGTAGACCTTGATGAATTTGTGGAAATGACCAAAGGGTTAAGCGGCGCAGACCTGAAAGCCATAGTCACCGAGGCCGGTATGTTCGTTATCAGGCGGAAAGGCAGGGCTGTTACCACGCAGGATTTTAAGGACGCCTATAACAAGGTTATAATCAAGGAGACAAAAGAGGAAGTAGCCGGGATGTTCGTATAACCGATTTTTAGTTTATCTTTCCCGCTATTTTTTCTGCAATGCCTGTTATATGGTCTAAATTTTCGGCTTTTTCTTTCTTATATTTCGCGCTCACCGCAGCAAAGACATTGTTTTTCAAAAACAGCAGGTTATAGGTCATCCCGTCGGTATCCTTTTTCTTGAGCATTAACGAGGATTCACCGATAGTTTTTGTTTTTACAGGCCTTCCGTATTTGTTCTTCTTTAAATAATCCACATCCGCACCATAAGCCCTGTTCGCCCCCTCACTGTCCCGGTACGTGGAAATGACCTGTATGATAACATCCTTCTTATTATCCATTAAAAAACAGCTAAAACAGCCTTCCGAGAATCCCCAGCTTGCCAGATCTTCCGTAGTGGCATAATTGAAATTCAGGTCAGGCTCTGTTAAAAGAGTGCATACGTTTTCATAGACCATGTCAGTATTGTCCCCTGCTTCTACTCTTGTCAATGCAATATCAATCGAACGTTCTGTCATGAATGGCAATAAAAGCAGAAGTTAGATATGAAATTATCGCAGGATTTTCCTGACGATTAGGAATTATAAAAAGCAGGTAAATCCAGATTGGATCATTTTTTTGATGTTATCGGCAGTAAAAAAGTAAAGGTGCTGCCTTCACCGTACCTGCTCTCAACAGTGATTTTACCCCCGTGCAGCTCCACAAGCTGCTTTGTTATGGCAAGTCCTAACCCGGTGCCTCCGTATTTTCTTGAAATTCCAGAATCAAGCTGCTCAAACTTCTGGAAGAGCTTCGGCATATCTTCTTCTTTTATTCCAATGCCTGTGTCCGAAACTGAAATTTTCGCCATGTCGCCTTCTTTTTTTGCCGACACCGTTATAATCCCGCCCTCTTCCTTGCAGAATTTAAGAGCATTGCTGAGCAGGTTGAAAAGTATCTGCTTGAATTTCTGCCTGTCTGCTTCAATAACCCGAAGATGAGAATCAAGTTCTTTTTTCAGGAGCACATTACGCGCGGAAGCCTTTTCTTTCATAAGGATTAAGCTCTCGTTTATGATTTCCGGCACTGATATGCTCTCAATGACAAGTTCCAGTTTTCCCGCTTCTATCTTGGCAAGGTCAAGGGTGCCGTTGATGAGGTCAAGCAGGTGTTTACTGTTTGCAAGAATCCCGTCCACATAGAACTCCTGCTTTTCATTCAATTTCCCCTGGTTCTTCTCCTTAAGCAGTATCGAATAGCCTATGACCGATGTCAGAGGGGTTCGCAGTTCATGGCTCATTATCGTAAGGAACTCTGACCTGGCTTTATTTGCATATGTGAGGCGTTCATTTTCAATCAGGATTTCTCCTATTTTTTTTCGCTCCGTAATATCCTCAATGACGAGGAATATCATTTCAGTGCCCTCATGGTAGAATGACCTGGCATTGAGAAGCATAGTCCTTCGCCCGATAATCGGAAACTCGTGCTCAACCTCGAAGTCATAAACTTCTGTGTTACCCGGAATAATCTTTTCCAGCAGCTTTCGAAGCCCCGGGATATCAAACTCGCGGTTCCCGAGGTCGTAAAGCAGCTTGTCCCTGATATCTTCTATCGAAACCTTGAAAGTCCTGAAAAAGGCATGATTTGCAGTCTTCACTTTCAGGTGATTGTCCAGGATTATAAGGGGCACCGGGGCTGTATCCAGTATTCTTTCGGCATATGCAAGCGCCTTCACAACGGCTTGTTCTGCCCGGATGCGGTCGGTCACGTCCGTTAGCGATAGCACAAACCTGCCAACTTTACCCGAGGCATTCTTAATTGGAACAAGTGTCCAGTTCCAGTAGGTGGTGCCTCTCCATGGCTGGTCTGCAAACTCAAGCGGCCTGGCTTTTAACTCTACTGTCTCACCTGTATCCCCGGCCCTCTCAAATATTGCCTGGACTTCAGATTTTGGGAAAATCTCAAAATAGTTTTTGCCTGTAAGCTCCTCCTTCTTGTGCCCGGAGCCGTCTGCAAAGGCCGAATTCACCCTGAGGAAATCGAAATTCGAATCGAGGTAGGCAAGATGTGTCCCCGTATTTTCCATGATTATCCGGAGAGTATCACGCTCTTTCTTAAGGTTCATTGCTAAATTTTGCGTCTGCTTGTGCCTTTTCTTTATTTCATGGATCAGGCGCAGGCGTTCTTTTTCAGCATTTTTATTCTCGGTGATATCCCTGAGTATTCCGGAAAAGCCAACGAATTTTTGGTCTATGTTTATTATCGGAGAGACGGTCAAACTCACATCAACTCTGCTGCCGTCCTTACGCTGGCGAACGGTCTCAATCCCTGCAATGTTTTTGCCAGATAAGGAATCTCCTAATATCCCTTTCCTTTCCACCTGCACATCCCTAGGGACTATCAACTCATCGAGTTTCTTTCCGGCCGCTTCTTTGGCTTTCCATCCGAATATCCTCTCTGCGCCCCGGTTCCAGGAAGTAATCCTGTCTTCAATGTCAACAGTAATGATAGCATCAACGGCGCTGTCGAAAAAGTTGCGGTATTTTCCCTCACTCTCAAGCAGAGCCTCCTCTATCTGCTTGCGGTCGGTAATATCCAGGAATGCAGTGGTTAGCAGAATTTTCCCTGTTGAACTTGTCTTTGTTATTGAGCTTAGGGAGCCCCAGAAAATGGTACCATCCTCACGTTTAAAGCGTGCTTCAAAATCTTTACACAAGCCTTTTTTGGCAAGTTTTACAAATCGCTTCCAGTCCCGGAGGTCATAATAAAAAGCAGAAGCGGGTATTTTTAAGAAGGATTCTTTTGAGTCGTAGCCAAATATTTTCAGCATCATAGAGTTTGCTTCTATTATTCTCCCTTCGAGTGTTGTGATTGAAATGCCAATCGGGACATTTTCCATCATGTTTAATTCCCCCGATTCCTGATGTTTTCTCCCAGGATGTCCGCATTCTGCGATTTTCGATTTCTTTTCCTTTTTGGTCATTTTCTGGCAGCGATCATTTTACTTTCGTCTTAGAATTTAAATTATGATAAGTCTTGCGGAGAAATTTATGTAGCTGTTATTTATTTACATCCTGTTTGACGGACGGAACATCAAGCTGTCAAGCTTGAGTTGATTTAAATTCGCATAATCTGACATATTTTAATATAGTTCCAGCGGAAACCGAGGGGTTTTACATAGCGTTTAAAAATGAATAAACTAATTAGAAAAATTTATATACCCTTAAAACATTCAATAGCCTAATCCTGCGATTAAAGGATTTGGGAGCGGGAATTTATCTGTGCCCGACACCTCGTCAGTAACCGGGTGTTGGGCACAATTCCCTATAATTGGAATTACAAAGGGAGGTAAAATTATGGAAGGAAACGGTGAAAACAAAATAAAAGCTTTGTTGAATGACGTAGATAAAGAATTTTTGGGACTTAACCACTACCAGAGGGCAAAGTTTGCAATAGAGCAGATAAGCACATGGCAGCAGAAATTCAATGAGGCTAAAGTCAGAATCCAAAGAGAAAACATTGTGGAAGTTAGTTCTGCAACCTTAACACTAAGCGAGTACCCGGAAATAGAAGCATAAATTTTTTTATTTTATATTTATAAAAGTATTTAAGGTTGGCTTCAACCTCATTTTTATTCTTGCCTTTAATTCCCTCGGATCGAAGGTTTTACAATATAATCACCTATTTCCAGCGCTTCTTTTCAATTTATTGCGGTAGTTTGACAGAAAGACTTCAAGGCTGTCAAGCTTAGTTCTTTGAATTTCGCATATATCTTGATATATTCTAGCATAGTTCCAGTGGAAACAGAAGGGTTTTACATAGCGTTTAAAAATGAATAAACTAATTAGAAAATATTATATAGGTTGATAGCATACAAGGAATGTGGCTTGGAGTGGGTTTAATGCCGGCTCCTGGAATCAGTATCTATAATACCATCCTATCCTACCACCGTCATGACTCTGATCCGGGAGAAGGCACAATTTCCAATAAAATGTTATTTTACAAAGCCGTTTTTTACATAGCGTTTAAAAATGAATAAACGAATTAGAAAAATTTATATACATTTAAAACATTCAATAGCCTTGTCCTGCGATTAAAGGATTTGGGAGCGGGAATTTATCTGTGCCCGACACCTCGTCAGTAAACAGGTGTTGGGCGCATTCCCTCTAATTGAATCGCAGCAGGAGGTAAAATTATGGAAGAAAATGGTGAAAACAAAATAAAAGCTTTGTTGAACGACGTAGATAAAGAATTTTTGGGACTTAACCATTACCAGAGGGCAAAGTTTGCAATAGAGCAGATAAGCACATGGCAGCAGAAATTCAATGAGGCTAAAGTCAGAATCCAAAGGGAAAACATTGTGGAAATTAATTCTGCAACCTTACCGCTAAGCGAGTACCCGGAAATAGAAGCGTGAAAACTTTTTTTATTTTATATTTATAAAAATATTTAAGGCTGCTTCAACCTCATTTTTATTCTTGCCTTTAATTCCCTCGGATCGAAAGGTTTTACAATATAATCATCTATTCCCAGATCTATAGCTTTGAGCTTATCTTCTACCCCTGTTTTCGCTGATAAAATTATAATAGGTATTTTCTTTGTGGAATCCTGTTCCTTCATTTTCTCGCATACATTATAACCGTCCATATCCGGCATCATGATATCCAGGACAAGGATGTCGGGAGATTCGGCAAAAACCATCCCCAGCGCTTCTTTTCCATTTGCGGCTTCAAAAATCTCAAACAGGTCGGGCTCAACTGAATCCCGGATTATGTTTATTACATTTTTATCATCGTCGGCAACAAGGATTTTTATTTTCTTTTCAATTTTTTTCTCTTCGGTTTTTAAAAACCAGATTTTTGCAGTACCTATCTCTTCGTAATCAACTATACCTTTTTCTTTGAGAGCTTCCAGGTACTTCAGGGCTGTTACCTTGCTCATATTTACCCGGCTGACTATCTCGCTGGTTGTCAGTTTTCCCCCATTCACCACCCTTAACAATTCTTTTTCCCGCCAGTGCATATTAATTTTTTAAGTCACCCGTTAAGATTTGAATGAATGGTATATTAACTTATTAACTATTTAATGTTTCCATATGAACTGGAATATTGCACTAAAATTTGAATGCGATGATGATGGAATATGCAGTCTCCGGAACGAATAACTTATTAATATCCTGCATTATAATGAAATGAGGAGACTTTATATGTTTAAGGCAGTAATCGGTGCGGAAAAATTAAAAGATTCAATCGAATCGATATCCACGCTCGTGGATGAGGCAAAATTTAAAATTACACCTGAGGGTATATCTGTCAGGGCCGTGGATCCGGCCAACGTCGCGATGGTGAGTTTTGACCTTGCAAAAGATGCTTTTGAATCCTTTGAAGCAACAGACGGCGAACTCGGCATAGACCTCACAAAATTGAACGGGGTAATGGAAACTGCAGATAAGAGCGAAAACATCGAACTTGAGCTTGACGAGACTGCCCACAAACTGGTTGTCAGGATGCGCGGGCTTGCCTATACCATGTCCCTGCTGGACCCTTCTTCTATCAGAAAAGAACCGAAAGTCCCGACCCTTGACCTGCCGGCGCGCATCGTAATCCGCGGCGAGGATATTAAAAGGGCGATTAAGGCTGCTGAAAAAGTTAGCGATTATATGTCCATGGGCGTAAAAGGAGATGTCTTTTTCATGGAAGCTGAAGGGGACACGGACAGGGTTCGTGTGGAACTGGCAAGAGACCAGCTTATTGATATGCAGGCAGCAGAGGCGAAATCATTATTCTCCCTTGACTATCTCTCGGATATGAGTAAAATACTCGGGAAAGCCAATGAAGTTACAATCGACATCGGAAAAGATTACCCCCTGAAAATAAAGGTCAAGATTGCAGAAGGTCATGGCGAGGTCAGTTACATGCTGGCTCCCAGGGTCGAATCGGAGTAAGACCCCGACGACCCCGTATTTTAATACGGGGAATAGGGATTGCAAAGCATGGATGTTTTCAAATTTGCTTATTTTCCTTTTGTTAATGGCGCTGTAAAATATGTAGAAGCACTTGATTTCAAACTTGAAGAGCTTTTTTCAGAGAGGGCATTCGAACAGGTAAGGGAGCGGGGAAAACAACGGGTACTTTCAGCTATAGGCGACGGCATCACCTCAAATGCGCATCCTGACCGCGTGAGCGCTGAAAAAGAACTGCTGTCCTATCCAGTTGCACGGATACTTGTCTCCTGCATCAATGACGGATTTCTCGTTAAGCGTTATGCACTTGCCGAGGCAAAATCAGCGTACGAGCGGCTAAAAGAACTTCCGGGCGAAGAACTCAAGGAACTGGCTCTTGATTTTGATATCGACGCTGTATTGGCTGACCGCTCTGTCATAATTCATTTTACCGAATATATCCGTTATGCGCATGTCATCCATGAACCCAAATGGAAGCTCGTGAACAGGAATATGGAGAGGGGCAGCATATCCCTCCCGAAAGAGGATTTCTCGCGCATAATGCAGGAAGCTATCAGGAAAAGAATTGAATCAAGCCTGCCGCTTGCTGTGCCGCCCGAGATATGTGCAACCCTTGAAAGTTATCTTGGGGAAATACGCAATGCTCTTGTTGCGCGCAAATCCGAGTTCAGCATCGAGGAGTTTAAGGAAATAATGCCTGATTGTTTCCCCCCGTGTATGGTCCATGCCCTCTCCAATGCAAAGGGTGGTGTGAATCTCCCGCATTCGATGCGCTTTGCGCTCGTTTCATTCCTGCTCAATATCGGCATGAACACGGATGGGATTATCGAGCTTTTCAAGGTCTCGCCTGATTTCGATGAGGAGCGTACAAGGTACCAGGTGATGCACATACATGGCGCAACCGGTACGGCTTATACGTCCCCGTCATGCGCCACCATGATAACATACGGGAATTGTTTCGGGAAGGAGGCGCTGTGCGAGAGGATTTCGCATCCTTTGAATTATTACAGGAGGAAGGCGTGGATACTGAAAAAGGGGAAGCCTGAGGGGAATTGAGATTAGTTGTGAACATTTAGAGATGGTTTCAATTGATGTTGGTAGTTATGCCAGGATACAATAAATGGATAGTATTTATTTGTTATTTAATCTCTAGGCCAAGGTTTATCAGGTGCAACAGGATAAGGTTTTGGTCCATTTGGTCCTACAAGTTCACGTATGGATTTTGATAGTTTATCCTCTTTTTCTGGAATAATTCATTCCTCCGTTGGTATAAAGAAGCTTTTTGCAGGTAACTCTATATTTACCTGCTCTGTGCATTTTTTTATTAGTGCAATATCTCTATCCTCAAAAGTACTTTTCGATATAATGTTGCCTTTTTTATCCAATAATGTGTTAAATTCTTCCTTCATAGATTTATCATAATTTCCATTTTGACTAATTCTAATTTTTAGTTTATTGAAATCATGGTCAAGTGCTTTATACGCCCCTAGTATTTCACTCGAATTTTTTATTTTATCTGTAAAATTAAATATGGGTTTGCCTAGAGCTAATAATATAGCGAAAGCTCCTAACCCCTTCCATAAATAACCTCCAATAGTATTTTCCCACAACCATAAACCTGCCACGCCAGATGATGTTGAAATTGCAAGAATATACTCTGTATAGGCATTCTTTGTACTCAAATTCTTGAGTTTTGATTCGTAGTACCTAACATTTAGCTTAACAGTCCTTAATTCGTCGTAAACATCCCAAACAGGATGGTTCTTATTACTTTCATGCCGATTCATATTCTTCTTACTCTTAATAATAATTATAATTTTTGGGTGTATTATATCTATCGTATCATTGTTCTATTGTGACCGTTTCAATTCTTATAGGTAGCTAATCTGATGTGCATATAACATTTTATCCTAAACCTGCAATCCAAAGTCTAATTATTGGATGGTAATATCCATTTTTTAATATCGTTTCAATTTACCAACCTAATGAACGGTCTCAACATTTAGAAATCTTTTTATCTTATCAATCTATCAGCACGCCCCATGAAAAAAGTCTTAATAATTTTATTATTACTATTAACATCAAACACCGCCTCTGCGGTCTCTGAAATCACATTAAACGACGTCAAAAAACCACAAAGCGCCATCCTTTTCATCGTTGACGGCTTTGGCTCCTCGTATTATTATCCTGAACTCTTGCCTCTCGCCCTCGATGGCGGTGAAATACCCAAAGCAATAACACAAAACCTTAGCTTCGGGGCAAGGATAATAAACATTAAAACCCCGACCCCTGTCACCGGAATAGCGCATTCGGTGATATTCACAGGGGATTCGAAAGCAAACGAGGAAATCGTGGGCTATCCGGATGCGACTATTTATGATATCACAAGGCAGCACGGCTTCGTTAACCTTGCTGTAATGGAAACCGGCGATTTTTCCAATATGAGGGCGGAGCAGGATATAATCCTGTTCGCGGAGAATAATTCACTTGACAAGCCACTGATTTCTATCCAGACAAAAAATGCGCCCTCGGGTGTCTATGAACTGATGTACGACTGGAAGATGAAAATGCCTTCATATTTGAACAACCTATCCGGGACAGAGAGGTATTCTGCTTACAATAAATGGAGCATCGACGCTGCCAATGCAGTCGCAGGCGCCATGATAAAAAATCACCCGGATCAAAAATTCCTGCTCACAGTGAATGTGGGAGAAATAGATAGCGGAGGTCACAATCTGGGCGCTGACGATTACATACCGTTAATCGAAGACTTTGACCGGGATTTTTATCCACTTTACAGAACAGCTTCGGAGAACAACATTGCCCTGTTTTTGACAGCAGACCACGGTATGTCATTTGCAACGAATAACGCAAGGCGGGGCGGCCATAGCTCGGGCAAATATACCTCAAAAATAGAAAGCCTGAGAATACCGCTAGTCATACTCTCCCCAAATGCCGTATCCGGCGTTGTATCAGGGGAATACGGGCAGGAGGATATCGCACCCACGCTTCTCAGCGTCCTTGACCTGCCTGATAATCTCCAGTATGCAGACGGAAAAACCATCAATGTCAAAAATTATGCAAGCATATTCGTAAAAGCCGATTCGAAATACACCGTTTCATTATGGGATAATGGCAGGCAACTCTCGGAAAACTCTGATTCCGAGCTGATTTTTGCAGGACTGCCCCTGAATTCAAGTTATACCCTGAAGGCAAAGGGTTCAGGGAGCACTTTTGAAGAACAGTTTTCTCTTGATTCGGATAAGCAATTCAATTTCAAGAATGCGAATTCGGGACTCAATACGAGAAGCATAGTTGCGATCATCCTGATTTTGGTTGTTATTATCGGAGGAGTATTTGTCATAAGGAGGATAAGGGATTGATTTATCCCTGCATTGGCGGGCATTTCTTATCTGCATATGAGCAAAATACGCAGCAATCGCCTTCTTTCGGTCTCATCACATACCCGCATTTTTTGCATTTATAAAAGACAAGGCAGCTATCTGAAGGCATGATTTCCTTGCGGGAATAACCGCACTCAGGGCAGGTTATGGTGGCTTCGTATGATACCATATACGCCAGTATTTATTTCAGAATATATAAGAGAGGGCGGTACTTTGTAAAAGACATGTACGACCGCCATATCATGTACGGCTTGTTACAGGAACTCCTTCAGGTGACTAAACAGAATCGTTCTTCGCATGGAGAATATTTTCCTGATTATTTCCTTTCCCTGCACGAAATCGACTTTTGCCCCATAATAGTTTATGCTGTTTCTGGCATACCTTAATCTATCAAACTCTGAATAATTAAAGTCGGTTGTTATTGTTTTTAACAATTCCCCGATACAGATATGTGACAGAACCTTGTGTCCTTTGGAAATGCAAAGCGCCTCAAGAACCTCCCTGAGAGAATCGTAAGCCATGGAAACATAAGCAGAAATATTTATTTCATTGACGTTTGCTGTATTGACAGCATTCTCCTTTATATCGGACATTTCAATCAGCGACCTTATAAGCTCTTTATCAATCCGCGTTTTCTTGATAAGTCCCTTCCTGTAACATTCGTCTAAGTCCATTTTATCTCACCTTGCAAGACAATCCCGTTAAGCACATTATTTATCAGGTGTTCATTATTCAGGTCTTTAATTTCCTGAACAGCAAACAATTGTAGTTTCCTCTTCAATTTTTTTTCAAATTTTTCTGTTTCAGGGAATTCTTTTTTTTTCTCCGATACCACAAGTAAGTCAAAATCGCTTGTTTCAGTGTCGATACCGTAGGATGCAGAGCCAAATAAAACTATTGCCGGCTTAAGATAATATCTGTTTAAACTGTCCAGCAGCATAGAGTCCTTAATTTTTCTTATGTTGTAAAATACCTTTAAATCCCTGTATAAGCCGTTTTCAATATTAGCCTTATACAGGTTTAAAATTCTCTCTTTTCTGCCTTTCAGCAAACCCTGTTTTACCAGATTTTTCAAATCTTTGCTTGCCGTTGCTGGAGCGATTTTTAAAATCCTGGCTGCCTCCCTAACATTAAACTCTTTGGAGGGAGAATCGAAAAATATTCTCATTATGTTTAATTCTCTGAACATATGTTTAGTAATGTGAACAATTGTTTAAAAATATTTCCATTGGACAGGTCGCTTGTTTTAAGCTCTCGCTATATATATCCCATCCACCACCCTCTCCATCCTTACGAACACCTCAGCGCCAACTGAAACCCTATCGGCATCCACAATCGTTAATACTCTCTCCCGCGCAACAGTAAGCTTCTCGCCCTTCATCCAGCCGGGTCCGACGACCTTCACCTTTACTCTTTCATGCCTCTTGAACACGCGCGGCAGGGGCTTGCACTCATGACTTCCGAAATCCTGCGGCGTGAGGATGAGCTTTGTGTTATAGATTTTTTCCCACTCCCTGAGCCTGGAATAGAAGTTTTCCCAGTTCATTGCCCTGATATCCGGCTTCCTCCCGAACTTATGAGACAGGAACTTCTGTATTCCGAGAGCAGGCCATTTTTTTCCTGCACCTATCGAAAGCGCAAACTCGATTAATTTTGGGATTTCAGCATCATTAATACCCGGAAGCCACACCGGGGCGATAAGAAGGTCGATATTTGTATTCCTGGCGATATACTCCGCACTCTTTAGAACTTTTTCAAGATCGTATGAATCTGTCCCTGCAATCCTTTTTGCAAGGTCGGGATCAAGGGATTCGATGGACATGTTGATGCGTGAAAGCCCGGCTTTATCGAGCGCATCGATGAGTCCGGTAGTAAGCAGACTGCCGTTTGTCTGCATGGAAACGACTTTTACTCTGCTGTTTGCAGACAAACCCCCAACGAGTTCGACAAGCTGCGGGTACATCGCAGGTTCCCCGACAGTATCGATATGTGCCTCGATATCGTCTGTTTCTTTGTACGATGATGCCCATTCGAACGCTGAAAGCAATTGGGCAAGGTCAACCATGTATTCGGAAATCCGTCTGCCGGAGTGAGGGCCCGCATCGGTTGAGCAGAAGACGCAGGATAAGGGGCACTCGCTATAAGGACGAAGCTGCAATACATTCGTTCCGCGGTCGATGATACCGAAGGCGATGCACCCAAAAAGAGGGATGTCGCGGATGAGGATGTGATTACATTTTGCCATTTTCTACCAGTTTGATGAACCCAATAACATATCAATCCTTTTTATTTTGTGATAGCAAAGCCGCCATTTAAGGCAGGATGAATTTATATGGAAAAGCATCACAAGGTAAGTTTATACTCAATATGGTATAGCTATGTTAAACTCCGGCAAAAAAAATGAAAGCTTGTTTTGGGATAAAGAATATGAGAGCAATATGCGCATTTGGGGGGAAAGGCCGAGTGAGTTAGCTATCATTGCGGTCAAATATCTACAAAATCATCGGTTAAACGACAAATTCTTGAGCATATTAGATATTGGTTGTGGTTACGGCAGGGATTGTTTATATCTGGCAAAAAACCTCAATTGCTGCGTTTTAGGGATTGATACTTCTCAAAAGGCATTAGAAATCCTGGCAAAATCCTTAGTTGGCCCTTTCACGAAGGCGATTCAATTCAGGTGTTGTAATTTTATGGATATCAACCAGAGTAAATATGACATAGTGTTCGCCTCTAACCTGTACCAGGTATTACAAAGAAAGCAAAGAGAAGAGCTTAGAAAAAAAATTACCAGTCTACTCAAGCCCCAGGGTTTGCTATTTCTAAATAATCTCTCTGTAAATGACCCCGAAGAATACGGCAAAGGCGAACCCTGTCCAGATGAACCCAATTCGTTTAAAGGTGATAAGTATCTCCATTTCTGTACCAGAAAAGAGTTAGAGGAGGATTTCAGGTTTCTCACAATTCAGGAACTGTACGAGCATAAGTACGATGAACCCAGAGCCCAAGGGGATACACACCATCACATTTCATGGATACTGATAGGGGAACTTGGTGGGTAAAAAGATGGGAGTAGCCGTGAATACAAAAGAACACTACGAAAATCATCTGGCAGAATACTACTCATGGATGTTTGGTGATTTTAATGCCAAAATAAATGAAGGCCAGCGATTTTTTCAGAGTCATAATATCAAACCGGTTTCAACGAAAATTGCTATTGATCTGGGGGCGGGTTGCGGCTTTCAATCAATTCCACTTGCAAAAATCGGATTCAATGTCAAAGCGATTGATTTTAGCAAAAAATTACTAGACGAATTAAAAAGCAAAAGTAATGGTTTGAGTATTGAAGTAATAGAAAACGATATTTTAAATTTTAATTTTTACTCCAACCACAACCCGGAATTAATAGTTTGCATGGGAGATACTATTACTCATCTTGACAGCCTGGAATCTGTCCGGGAATTAATCAAAAACAGTCATGAGATACTACTAAAAAATGGGAAACTGGTTTTGACATTCAGGGATTTGACCTTTGAACTGAAAGGAGAAGACAGATTCATTCCTGTTAATAGTGATGATGGCAGAATCTTTACTTGCTTTTTAGAATATCAACCTGATTATGTAAAAGTTTTTGATATAGTTTATGAAAAGAAAAAGGGAAAATGGATTCAACAGATAAGCTCCTATAAAAAATTAAAAATCTCACAACCTGCAATAAAAGAATATTTTGAAGACGCAGGATTTAAAATAGAATTTATGGGAATTGAAAATGGATTAGTTACAGTGATAGGGATAAAATAACTTACCTCTTTTCAAAAAGGGTCGTGTGATACTGGTTCATAAAATTATACACTCTGCACAGCGTTTCTTCCCGCAGAATTGCTTCCCGTATTCGACTATGAGGGCATGGAATTCCTTGTACAGCGGAACGTCCCTGGGTATTGATTGTTCAAAAACCAATTGCAGTTTCCCGTAATCGCCTTCAATCCCAAGACATTTACATATTCTCTTCGTATATGCGTCAATGACGAAACTGGGTTTGTCAGCCGCGTACAGGACAATGCTGTCAGCCGTCTCCTGCCCTATGCCATTGAGTGAAAGAAGAATATTGCGGAGTTCATTGCCCTGTTTTTCAAGTAAATCCGGATTCTCGGAAAAAAATGCAGAGATATTCTTAAGCCTGTTTGCCTTCTGCCTGTAAAAACCTGTACATCTGACCAGCGTTTCAAGCTCCGGAATACCGGCCTTTGAGAGCGGTTCAGGTTCAAGAAGTCCCCTCTTTTTCAGGTTCTGTATCGCCCGTTCCACATTTTCCCATTTGGTCTGCTGGGTCAGGACTGCTCCAACCACTACTTCAAAAGGAGTATCGGCGGGCCACCATTGCTTGTGCCCGAACAGGTTCAGGAGCTTATTGTAAATATGCATCATACAAACTATTCATCATACAAACTTTACGCCAAGGTCAGAGAGCCTGTTGCGGATTGCAAGATTGATCAAAAAGGGAGTCAGGGACTCAATCATATAAGAAGAAGCGAGGCCACCGCCATCAAGAGGCCGTAAGTTCTTGATTTCATGCGTCAATTCCATTACCGTTCTTTTTGCCCCTTCATCATCGCCGCAAACAACAACATCATAATCAAGACTCAATTCAGGATTCGCCAGTTTCTTTGCAGAAACGTTATGATATGCTGAAACTACTTTTGCTGTCTCAGGGAGAATCTCCTGGATTTCAAGCGCTGCACTTCCCTGTTTTGGCGGAGTGTATTCAAACCATTTGTTCTTTTTCATGGGAACAACAAGTGAGATTACAATCTGGTTACTGAAACAGGGCCTGAGTTCTTTCAAAAGTGTGACTACACCCTGATAAGGCACCGAAAGCACAACAACATCCGCATCGCCGACTGCGGTTTCATTCTTGCATCCTGTTATGCCGCAGCAAAAAAACCCTTTATCCACAAGCGTTTCCGTATATTTGCATGCAGAACTGACCGCTTTGTCTATCTCACGCGAGCATAATAAGATTTCATGTTTTTCAGCCCACCTGAGTGCAAAACCTTCCCCGATGCTGCCCGTGCCTCCGAGTATCGCTATTTTCATAACTTTGCCTTCATTATTTTACGCATCATATGCATATTTTCCCTGTGCATGGACACTATGAGATCGCTGAGTATTGCGAAAATGAACATCTGGATTCCTGTTACTATAAGAAGAGTTGCGAGAATAGTGAGAGGGATATGGTTTATATCTTTAAGCCATTCATCTACCACATAGATTCCAACAGCCATGCCGCTAATTGTGAGAAGCCCCCCGATTATGTTGAAATAAAAAAGAGGATTGTGCGTCCTGGCAAGCAGGTAAATGGTCGATGCGATGCGAAACCCGTCCCTGATGGGCTGCAATTTGGTGGCTGCGCCGCTTACCCTTGCAAGATATGTTATCGGGACCTCCACGATTTTGAGGCCTTTCTTCACGCATTCAACCGTGATTTCGGTTTCCACCTCAAACCCTGTTGTATTCAATTCGATTTGTTTTATAGCGGCATAATTAAAAGCCCTGTAGCCTGAAAGTATGTCTTTAAGCCATATCCCATATGCAAAGCCGAATATTTTGTTTAATATCCTGTTTCCTAAAAGATTCAAGCCTGTAAATGCGCCTTTTTTGTAATTTGCGAACCTGCTGCCGATAACGTGGTCTGCCTGCCCTGAAACAACGGGTTCAAGTAATTTATCAACTTCTTCGGGTAGATAAGTTCCATCCCCGTCTATCATTACAACATATTTGCTCGTTATTAACTGGAACGCCTGGCTCACTGCCTGTCCTTTCCCGGTTCCGCTCTGGATTACTACCCTTGCCCCGGCATTTTTCGCCTTCTCCGCCGTACCATCCGTGCTGTGGCCGTCGATTACAAGGATGTCTGAAAACCCCATGGACTTGAATTCTTTTATAATTCCTTCTATTGTTTTTCCCTCATTGAGAGTCGGAATCAATATACAGACTTCTTCTTTGTTCATTTCCCTTCCTTATTCTTTTGTTTATATTTAATATTTGGTGGCTTAATTAACTACAATCTGGTTCCCGCATAAACAGTTACAATTCCGAAAGTGAGGTCAAAAAATCCGATTTCCGACAAACCGGCGCCCTTCATAAGGTTGGCAAATTCATCCCTTTTTGGAAATGCCATTACAGATGAAGGCAGGTAACTGTATGCGCCATCTTTTTTCGAAATAATAGCGCCTGCAAGCGGCAATATCCTCTGGAAATAAAGATAATAAACAGATCTGAAAATCTTATTCCCGGGCCGGGAGAACTCAAGAATTACCACTTTGCCTCCCTTTTTTACAACGCGGTTCATTTCTGATAGCGATTTTTTGATATCTGCGACATTTCTTATCCCGAAAGCTACGATTGCGCCATCAAAAGTCCCATCTTTAAACGAGAGGTTTTCGGCATCACTCCGGATGCACCGGATATTCCCTATATTTTGCTTTTTTATTTTCTTTTCGCATAATTGCAGCATTTCATCACAGAAATCCGATGCAATGACTTGATTTTTAGTTTTATTTGAAACTTCTATTGCGACATCCCCCGTTCCTGAGCAGACATCGAGTATATTTCCTGAAGGCAATTTTGATACTGCAAACCGACGCCAGTATCTATCCCGTCCCAGACTCAACAGGTGATTGAGAAGGTCATACCTGGGGGAAATTCCTGCAAACATTTTCCGGATGTATTCTTTTTTATGCAATTGATTCCTCTTTTGTGATTTTCTTCTTTAAAAAACCAGATTGGAAATCGATTTACCAAAACTTATAACTTCTCTTGATTATAAGAAGATTGTATGAACCAGACTAATAACAAGGATATTAAATCAGAGGTAATGCGTGTTATCCTTAATGTATCCAAGAGGCTTGCCAAAGAGAACCAGGGGGCTCTATTTATTATAGCGGACAGGGATAAAATCGAGGGCAGCTACCATCTCCATTATCCCCAGATCCGGTTTGCAGGGAATCTACTTAGTGAGGGAATGGATGCGGTAGTGGAAAAACTTGCCACGCTTGACGGTGCCATGATTTTTTCGCCAGCAGGTGATTTGATAGCTTACGGTTCAAGGATATTAAAAACAGAAACATTGATCGGCTTTGGCACCCGGCATTCGGCAGCAAAAGGCATAACCTTATACAATGATTCCTTTACCGCAGTCCTTGTCTCTGAAGAAAGCGGCTGGATAAAAGTTTTCCAGAAAGGAGAGATTGTTCTTGAGACAGACTCGGTGGATATCGAACCTTCCACGCTTGACAAGGTTTCCCGCTTTCTCATGAATCGGGACATGGCCCTTCTTGCAGGCGCAGGAATCACAATAGCCGCTGGAATCGTTTCCGCCCCGGCAGTTTTGATAGTGGGCGGGGCGTATATGATGGTAAAAACAGCGGGCTCGGTGATATCATCAGCCTTAAAGAAAGAAAAGAAATAATATGATCCATTTCACAAAACTTCACGGCAACGGGAACGATTTCATCCTCATCGACGAATACAGTGGTGAGGTCATCGCTGATAAACCCGGATTTGCAACCAGATACTGCAATCGGCGTTTCGGGATAGGGGCTGACGGAGTCCTGTATCTTGGGAGCTCTGATAAAGCCGATATCAGTATGAGGATTTTCAATTCAGACGGCTCCGAAGCTGAGATGTGCGGAAACGGCATCAGGTGCCTCGCAAAATACGCGCTGGATGAAGGATACATAACGGAGAATGCAAGCGTTGAAACACCTGCCGGCATTCTTTCAGTAGCCTTACGGATTAAGGATAAGACGTGGATAACAGTAAATATGGGAATACCTGTTTTTGAACGTGAAAAAATCCCGGCAATTGGTGTCGGAGAATTTCTCAATGTCCCTTTACATGGTTACAATGTCTCGGCTGTAAATACAGGGGTTCCTCATGCTGTAATCTTCGTGGATTCTTTTGAAGCTGGGCTGATGGCCATTGCCCCGAAAATCCGCTATGACCCTGTTTTCCCAAAAGGAATCAACGTGAATTTTGTGATTCTAAATTCAAGAGATGAGATTACAGTGCATACCTATGAGCGCGGGGTGGAAGCTGAAACCTTAAGCTGCGGCACTGGCTCTGTTGCCTGCGTAGCCGTCGCCCATAAGCTTGACAAAACAGGCAAGAAAGTGAAAGTGAATACGGAAGGGGGAGAATTGAGAATCACCCTTGCCGGTGATGGCGCCTATATGGAAGGGCCTGCGGAGCGGGTGTTTGAGGGTACGGTTTAAGTTTCCATGCATGAGAATGGTCATTCCTGCATTCAACCGTTATCAATAAATTTAAATTTAAGAGCCGCTTTATAGATATGATGTTGCGTCATATCATCTCAATGAGGGATTTTTCAAGGGATGAAATAGATTCTATTCTGGCAAAAGCGAAGGAATTCGAGCCAATCGCAAGGGGGAAGGAATCCAATTTACTTACCGGCAAAATCCTTGCCACGCTTTTTTACGAGCCAAGCACCCGCACGCGCCTGTCTTTTGAGACTGCGATGAAACGGCTTGGCGGCAAAGTGATTGACCTGGGTTCGATTGAATCAAGCTCCGTGGCCAAAGGAGAGAGCCTTGCAGATACCATACGGGTAATAGGAAACTACGCAGACACAATCGTTTTGCGACACCCGCGGGAGGGGGCGGCGAGGATGGCTGCAGACTATTCAAATGTCCCGGTAATCAATGCCGGGGACGGGGCAGGGCACCACCCCACACAAACACTTCTTGACCTTTATACAATCATGCGCGAGAGCAGCTTTTCAGGTCTTAAGATCGCCCTTGTGGGAGACCTCAAGTACGGAAGGACAGTCCACTCGCTAGCTTATGCCTTATCATTATATCATGCGGATATGACACTTGTATCGCCCAAACAGCTCCAGATGCCTGATGTAATCAAGAAAGACCTGAAAAAACAGGGGGCAAGCATCCGTGAGACTGCCAGCATTGAGGAAGTTGTGAGCGATGTTGATGTGCTGTATGTAACAAGAATCCAGAAAGAACGCTTTCCTGACCCGGCTGAGTACCAGAAAATGGCAGGAAGTTACAGGATAACGGAGGAACTCCTGGAAAAAGCCCGGGATAACCTTATTATAATGCATCCGCTGCCGCGGGTGGATGAGATTGACCCGGCGGTTGACAGGACAAAGTATGCGCGATATTTTGAGCAGTCTTTTTATGGCGTTCCTGTCAGGATGGCGCTCCTTGCGATGGCGATGGAGGCAGCATGACAGAGTCGGAAAAGAAAGGGATGCGTGTTCGCTCCATAAAGCACGGGACTGTTATTGACCATATTACAGCCGGGCAGGCGCTCAATGTGCTTCGCATTCTCGGGATATCGGGTACATCGACTGCTGTGGTGAGCGTTGCGATGAACGTGCCCAGCGGGGTTCTCGGCTTGAAGGATATAGTGAAAGTAGAGGACAGGGAGCTAAAAGAGGAGGAAGTGGACAGGATTTCGCTTATCGCGCCCAATGCCACCATTAACATTATCAGGGATTTTGAGGTCATTGAGAAACATAAAGTGGAACTGCCTGAGCGGCTTGTAGGCGTGGTGAAATGTGATAATCCTAATTGCATTTCCAATACGAACGAGCCTGTTATTTCAAAGTTCGCGGTCAACAAAAAGCCTGTGGAGCTCCGGTGTATTTACTGTGACCATGTGATTTCAGAAGGGATTGCCGAGCATTTGATTTGAGCCGAACAGCATGTCAGGATGCAAACCTTAATTTAAGAAAAAAAGCGTATAACACCACATGGACGAGAATACCGTGAACAGGACAAAAGCTGCCATCAACGCCCTGATAGATATAGAGCAGTTGTGGATTGAGAACACGCCTAATTATAACCTCTCCACGCAGGAACTGCTGGTTCTCAAGAAAAGGCTTGAGCGGGCTTCAGAGAATGTTTCTAAGATTTACGAGGAGAACAGGGCAAAGTTAGAGGCTGCTGAGGATGAAATCAAAAAGATGCATGAGGGGAAGAAAAAGAAAGGGTGAGATTTTAGTCCTCGTACATAGTGTGGTTTTGTTACTGAGGACGAAAGGAGACAAATTTTGGGATCTAAAACAATCAAACTGACGGCTGAAGAGTATTTAAAAAAAGTCGATGGGAAAAAACATTACGTTTGGGACCCAAATAGTGAATTTGGTAACCGGATTACTGTGAGAGTCCCCGTTATTGGCGAATTTAATTCATTGATGATGGAACGGCCAATATCAGCGGTTCTAGTAGTTTTCAAATTGGACGATGAGCCAGGAGGAGTGGTTCGTAATATGGTCGATCTCCCGTCAGAGACGCCTCTCAGGCTTGTATTAAATGAAATTAATGAAATTACTGCGTTCGCAAAGAGCGATTCAAAAAGATACCATAAAAACGTTGGGGAAGCGATAGAAGCGCATTTAGTGCCAACGGAATTGCATTGAAACAGTACGGTCGCTCTATTCTATTAGTTTTAATGACCATTTTTCTTTCGTGAGTTTTAAGTATTAATACTGTAATTATATGTTGGAGACGAGAAATAAATGGCTAATAAGATAGGTGATTCATCGTATCACAAATTGAAGTGGAACGTTAAAGGCATTTTTGAAAATATCCCGGTAATTGAAAAAGCGCTGGAAAATCGGTCAAGCCAGCTTCCCGATCATCTCAGGGAAAAAAGGAAAATTACAAACTGGATAGGTCAGATTAAAAAAATCAACGATGCTATTTACAATATCAAAAAATCTAAAATTGCTGAACTGGAAAGGAATATTAAATATAATTTTTCTGAGCCGGATCTGGTCGTCCTAGCTTTTATTCAGCCAAGCATCAGGAATATGTTTGAGGAGTTATATACAGATTCTTCCAGACTCGGCTTAGACATTGATTTTAAACCCTATCTGAATATGGATGAGGCGGCTAAAGTGCTGGCGTTAATCGGTGATGCTGCAATCAGTCTGGCACTGGTACAAATTCTCTGGCAGCCTAATATTTCGAATGTCGGAGGGTTAACAAAAGAGCGATCAGAATATGCATCAAATGAACATCTGGCGAAGGTATGTGACAAATGGCGTTTGTATGACTTTAGAATTCATCTTGGTTCAGATCAATCTGAAAAGGATCATGCAAAAGGAACCATAATCGAAGCCATATTCGGTGTTGTATATGTTGAAGCCGGGCTAGATCAAGTGGTATTATCAATTGATGCGTTAAGGTAAATTATTGAATAACAGGGCATCGGCTGAATGCTCTGGATTCAGGTGTGTCTACTGGCAAGTGAAAAAGTTATATTCCTCTACAAACATTAAAATATGGTGAAACAATGGGTTTAGACTGCAAAAGAATATGGAACCAATCAAAAGATAAGCTGCCGCCCCACCAAGCGATGCTTACGGAATCCTTAATCAAAATGGCAGGAAGTTATGACATTTGCTGGACGTGCGGGGATGACGAACGCTTATACAATATAAAAGTTAAAAACAGCGACGGCGAGGTAACGAATGGAATAATGTGCGCTGATTGTATTGAGATCCAGAAAAATATGGGAACGGTTTTTGTTGAGAAAAATCCAATTAAAAAATAATCAATTAACAGCAGGCTTCTGCAGAGCCGTATGATAGAAAAAAACAGAATATATCAGAAAAATTGTCAATAAATATTTCAATCCGAGGTCAGGTGACTGTAAACCATAGTCGTTTCCATGCTTGGAAAGGCAATAGCTCTCCATAACAACCCCCATCAAAAACCCCAACCATCACTTATTTATATCAATTTAACTTTACTGAAATCAAGTTTAATTGATTCGGTGGACATAAATGCACATCTCAGATGGGATTCTGGAACCAAAATGGATTTTATTCTGGTTCGTAATATCTGCGATATTCATCTCACTGGGCTTGCGGATAATCAACAAGCGCATAGCAGCCGACCCTGCATACCTTCCCAGGATTTCACTCATCGGCGCCGTGGTATTTGTCATATCCGTTTGGCACATTCCCGTGCCTGTGACAGGCTCATCATCCCATCCCGTAGGCACGCCCCTGGCTGCAATAATCATAGGACCTTTTGCAACAGTCGTGATAAGCGCGATTTCCCTTTTCTTCCAGGCTTTCATAGGCCACGGCGGTCTCACCACCATCGGGGCGAACACTTTTTCCATGGGAATCGTGGGAGCCTTTAGCGGCTATCTTGTTTACAGGCTGCTGAAGAACATATCTCCTCTCTGGTTTTCCGCCGGAATGGCGGGGTTTGTAGGGAGCATTTTAACTTACATGACAACAGCACTTGAACTTGCGCTCTCCCTGAATCCGGGAAATGTGATGCATTACTGGAAATTATATTCTCTCGGGTTTATTCCAACCCAACTCCCGCTTGCGTTTATGGAATTTGCATTCACCGGATTTACCATAAAATACATTAGCGAAACAAAAGCCGAAGTCATGAGTACCGCAGGCGGCATGGATAAGTTCACGAAAACTGCCGTGATTTTAATGATATTGATCTCTTCATTTATTGCCGCTTGCGCATACATCGGCTACCTCGGAGGACATCAACTTGCAGGCGTTGACGGCACAGTTGAGTCACTTGCCGCGCCTGCCTCGGTCTCGAAAGGAATAGGAGTGCAATTGATGGCGCGCCTTGGAGAGCCTGTGGGTTTTGCGCTTGTGGGTATTACAGGCGGCCTGGTTACAGGATATTTCTCCAGAGAATTCAGGAGGAAACACTGATGCTGGAATGGCTGAGTCGCGACCCCTTGAATGGGATTGTAATCACTATCGGATTTTTCATCTCCCTGATAATAGGAAGATACATTCGAAATGAAAAAGACAGGACAAACGGTAAAATTGATACAAGGATTAAAATCCTGGTATCGTTTCTCCTGATAATTGTCTTAACCTTAATGGAACACTGGTATTTCCCACTCCTGATTGCAGCTCTCTGCTCTGGTATCGCGCTTAAGAAAAAAGTAATCAACCCTTATGGCAAAATGCTTGTCTTTCCGGTGGTGTTGGCTTTATTTATCATGGTCGTCCAGGGCTTTAATTTTGAGGCGAATTCAGCCGATCCGGGAAGCATTTCGGTCAATTCGGCAGGGCTTGAGTATGGTTTTCTTATTTTTTCAAGGGTTTTTGCCTCAGCCTCAGTCCTGATTCTTCTTTTACTCACCACTCCCAGGAACGAGTTGCTCGAAAGCATGCGCACGTTCGGGGTCCCAAAAACACTACTTGAAATTTCAACTTTCATGTTCAGGTACATAAAGACCTTTTCACATGAGGGCGAAAAAATAAAATTGGCACAGGAATCGCGATGCAGCATGCGCGCGGGATTGGTTGGGCGGGTTCGCAATATCGCTTTGGTTTCAGGAGCGCTCATTACACGTGCATTCACAAAAAGCGAAGCGGTTCACAGAGCCATGATTTCACGCTGCTGGAAGCCGGGTTTGGGATATTCAAAAGATTACACGCCATTAAACAAAGGTGATCTGGTACTGGGTATTATTATCTCTTCGGGGATTTTCACCCTGATTGGACTGGACAGGTTACTCTGAGGCAGCAATGAACGTAATAAAAACAACCGGGCTTGAATACACATATGCTGACGGAACATGCGCCCTAGCGGGCGTGAATTTTGAAGCGAACCGCGGTGAGAAAATTGCAGTGCTTGGCCCGAACGGGAGCGGAAAAACCACCCTCTTCTATCACTTTAACGGCCTTGTTGAACCGGCGCGCGGGGAAGTACTGGTATACGGCGAAAAAATCAGCAAAACCAATATCGATGAAGTAAGAAAACGGGTTGGTCTTGTTTTCCAGGAGTCAGATAACCAGTTGTTCTCGCCCACCGTGTTTGAAGATATCGCTTTTGGCCCCAAAAATCTCGGATTGAGCACGAATGAGATAAAGAACAGGGTGTCAAATGTGCTGCACAGGTTTGATATCGAGAACCTTGCCAGCAAAAACCCCGCGAACTTAAGCGGCGGGCAGAAAAAAAAGGTAGCTATTGCAGGAGTGCTGGCAATGGAGCCTTATGTTCTTGTGCTGGATGAGCCCACTTCAGGTATGGATGCAGCCGGGATTACGGATATCATGGAAGTTCTTGATGAATTAAATGAGGAAGGTAAGACGATTATAATATCAACCCATGATTCTGACCTTGCGGCATCATGGGCTGACCGCATGTATATCCTGAATAAAGGAAAGGTCTTCAAATCAGGAATCCCAAAACATATTTTTGCGGATGAAAAACTGATTGCAGATGCGGGATTGAAGCAGCCTGTAATAGTCCAGACATACCGTGAGTTCAGGGCGCGCGGCATCTCGGGAGGCGAAATCCCGCTTTCGGTTCTTGACCTTATGGATTCTGTTGATGCAAAAGTAATGAACATCAGGTGCGCCATAGCAGCTTCCGATGTCCTGGCAGGCGATGAGGTCTTTCTTGAAATCAAAGCCGGCATGCTTGTTGCGGATAAAGGTTCAAAAGGTGTTACCGGGAAAGTAGTGTTTGCGGGGAAAATGGGCGAGGATATTGCAGTAAAAGATGTCGCGGGCGACTTGCAGCAGCTCGCAGGTACAGTAACAATCTTTCGGGTTCCAGGAATAATTGAAGGAGGCTCAAGGGCGGCTGACATTGAAAATGTTCGTGAAATACTTTCCAAAAACAAGCATCAAAAGATTGGCGCGATGGGCACATCCGCGAAGGTATTGGTTAATAAGATGGGAATCAGGTGCGATTTTGAATTTGACGTAATCCAGTCAGGCATGCTTGCGGCGCTTCGGGGTTTTGATGTGTGCATTTTTGCATCCGGGGGAATGGCTGAAAGAGCGGTTGAGAAAGTTGGAGAGAGAAAGCTCAAACACGAATGTTTTGTGCTATAATTATATCCGATATGGCGCGCATAAAGTATAGAGGAGAGGAGTACCGCAGATAAACGCGGATAAACGTATTTGTGAGCCGGATAGTAATCGCAATAGGCGGGAACGCAATATTGAATCCTACAAGGGGAAGCCCTGTAGAGCAGAAGAGTTTGATAGATGAAACCTGCATGGAAATTGCACAGATTATCCTGAAAGGTTATGATGTTGTCCTGACACACGGCAACGGCCCCCAGATAGGGAATCTCCTTGCAATGCAGGAAGAATGCGCTCTTGTCCATCCCCAGCCGCTTGATGTGTGCGGGGCACAGACGCAGGGTATGCTCGGGTACTCGCTCCAGCAGTCGCTTGATAACAGGCTCAGGGAAAGCGGGATAACAAAGCAGGTCGCAACAGTGCTAACGCAGGTAGTAGTGGATGCGTCATCTTCTTCATTTACTAATCCCACAAAGCCGATTGGCATCTATTATCCTGAATCAAGAGCACAGGAAATGATAGCGCAGGGCATAAAGATGATACACGATAAAAAGGGCTACCGCCGTGTTGTTCCGTCTCCCATGCCGCTTCAGCTCGTGGAAGAAGATGTCATTAAGAAACTTGCCGCTCTTGGAGTTATTGTCATTGCGGCAGGCGGCGGCGGAATTCCGGTTGTGCGGAAAAATGGTTCGCTCGTGGGTGTTGAAGCTGTAATTGATAAGGATTTGACAGGGAGTCTCCTGGCATCGGCTATCGGGGCTGAAACTTTTTTGATACTTACGGACGTTGAAAAAGCGGCATTGAATTACGGGAAAGATAACCAGGCTGACCTTGATAAAATTACTGTTTCAGAAGCCGAGCGATACATAGAGGAGGGGCATTTCGGGAAAGGGAGCATGGAGCCCAAGATTCTTGCGGCTCTCGAGTTTATAAAATCGGGTGGTAAAACCGCAATCATTTCAAGTCTTGATAAGGCATTGCCTGCACTTCTTGGTACTGCAGGCACGCGGATTATAGCGTAATATTCAGGTTGGTTTTCTTGAAGAGATGACCTTATTCAGGTCAGCTACCAGAGCATCCACATTGATACCATGAGCCATTGCCCCCTCTTCGATGCTTTCGAATGCTGACACATGGCATCCAACGCAATGCAGCCCGTGCCTCATGAACACCATCATGCTCTCAGGATACTGGCTTACTACTTCTTCGATTTTCATATCTTTTGTTATCATGATTAACTCCTTATTTATTCGTAAAGTGACGAACACAGATATAGCTTTCCAACCCTGTATAAATCTAACATTCCTGCATTTAAAAGTTCTGCTTTTTCTTTAGTGATGCGTGCCTTCCACGACTTTCACTCCTTTCTTGATGATCATTTGTTTTATTTCATCTATGTGGGGACATTTCGGGTAGCCTCCTTCCATAAGCATGCATGAACTCAGGTGAACCACATCCACACCATGTTTGATGAGACTATCCACAAGCCTGAAAACCCGCCTTCCTGGGCATCCTCCGCATGTGAAAAAACCTATTATCTCAGCGTCCTTGCCATATTCCTCAAAATGTACTTTTCGCTTGTTAAACGCCTGAAAGCAAGCAACTCCTGGACACGTCTCGCTTACGATATCGCATCTGACGACGGCAATCTTCGTGGTCTTTTCATCTTTGTCATCCTTTCCCAGAAGGGATCTGAATTGAGCTCCTGTTTCTTTCACGTCCTCAATGGTAACGATGTTCTTTCTTTTCTTTCCCACGGATGTTTCAATACCCATTTTCGCCATACTGCGGACATGTTCGGGTACCTTCTCAAGCTCTTTTAATGCTTCGGGTTTCCATTCCATTCGTATTAACTCAGGCTTGTTTTTATAAATATGTTTGCAAGCTTATTCATAACACTATTTGAACCCGAATAATGTGACTTCCATGTCGCCGTCTATGAGATAATCAAAATCAATTAATTTATTCCATCCCGCTTTCTCAAAAACGCCGCCAATGCACACCCCGAAAATTTTCCTGTCGGGATACCCCTCTGTAATTTCATCAATCATTTTCATTAACCCGTTGACGTCCACTTCCATTTTCGGCATTGCCAGGCCGCCGAGAAGTACGACCGTATCTGATGACGGGTTGGCTTTTTCCCCCAGCTGCATCCCGTATTCGGTCATAACAACCCTTGCAGCCAGCTCTTTCCGCAGGTTCGGGATGAATACCATTTCTTTTCCTGCATCACGTAAAACAAAGCCCAAGAGCTCGGCAAAAGGATTGCACCAGCCAGGGCATCCTATGAAGGTTATTTTTTCCCTTCCGCGCGCAAGTTTCCGGAACGCGGTGAGCATGCCGCCGATGCCGGATGTTTTTTCTATGGGTTTCATGGAATCACACGGCTAAGGATTGTTGAGGTGGGATATAAGGATTTATTATTAAAACCGAAAATCTCAAGAACAAAAATATAATAAAAAAAATAAAAGAAAAAAGGAAAATTAAATCAGGGCAGCAGTTATTCCCTGCACGCCTGACTGTATGATAACCGCCGTGGTGATTATTACACCAGCCATTTCCAGCGCTACAGCCACGTTTCCTTTCTTGAGTTCCTCGAACTCCTCGATGCCTTTGGTCAGCTTATCGAGAATGTTCAATGCAAGATATATCGCTGCGATTGCAAGCACGATTCCGAGTATTAACTGGAGTATGCCCATTCCGATTGCTACTAAGCCGCCTGCTGACAGGATGCCGCCTGCTGATGCCTGGGCTGCTTTAATGCCGCTGGATATTCCAGTAACGCCCGACTGCACCACGATGCCTATCGCAAAAAATACCGAAGCGACAAGAATTCCTATGGCAACGTTGCCTTTTGCAAGTTCTTTTTGTTCATCGATTCCTTTAGTTATCTTGCCAAATACTGAAAAGCCGATATACAATGCAACGACTGCAAGTATGATGGCGATAACTAATTGTATAATCCCTACAACTGCATTTATTGGGTCCATAATTCACCTCACGCTTAAAGCGTTAGCCTGTATAATGGCAATAGGGTCATATAAAATTATTGTGATACTTCAATCAAGAAGTTTCAGGGCTTTATTCGGGCAAGCTGTAATGCAGCGCATACATTGTGTGCATCTGTCGTAATCTATTCTTACAATGCCGTCGATTCGCACAAGGGCGTTCTCCTTGCACACGCCGTCACACCTGCCGCATTTCAGGCATCCGATAACTGTTATCAAACCGTCCATTGTCCTTCACAAGCTATTTATGCTTATAAGTATAGATAGGTTTTGTCTAAATTGTGCAAAACAGAGGATTTCATGCCAAGATCTATTCCTGAAATGATAAGGGGGGACTTCAAATGCGAGGATATTGCAAAGTGTATCCTGGGTCTTAAGAATATCGATATTGACGCATACAAGATGCTTGTTACAAAGGGCCCGATGACAGCAGAACGTCTTGGTGAGCTTTTGAACAGGGAAAGAAGCACAGCTTACAGGTCGCTGCAGAACCTGATGGTATGCGGTCTTGTGTACCGGGAAACAAAAACGATCAGCGAGGGTGGTTATTATTACGATTATACAGCGCTTGACCCGACCAAAATGAAAGAGAAAGTATCAGGGAACATAGACGAATGGTATAATAAAATGAAAAAACTCGTCGGCAATATCGATAAAGAAATTATGAAATGATTACTTACCGAAAATACTGTCGCACACTTCTTCCACTTTCTCCCTGAACTCTTTTTGTGAAAAACCCATCATCGAAGCCGCGAACATGGCTCCACCGGCGCCTACTCCTTCTTTTACATCCCCTGTTTCATACATCCGAAGACCCGGGAATCTTGAATCACCAAATCCCGGGTCGGCAGCATAAGCTTTGTAACCCAAGATATCTGTCATTTCCCTGAAATTAGCACTCGGGTCATCTGCAACATAATGGGTTGTTGCGATGGAAATATCCTTTTTCAGCCCGAGATGTTTTATGATACTCAAAACCGAAACCATCTGCGTCCCGCCTGCAAGCACGGTCTTTGTATCAAGCCCGTCCACAAGCCCGGCTGCTGCCGCCATCATGGGGTCGCCAATGCACTCCACTGCACGAAGCGGCTGGTTCCGTAAACTGCCGAAGGATATCCCTGAATTCTTCAGCCCTTCAGAAACCACCATGTTCTTAATGTCAAGCGGGTTTTTCGGGAAACTGGATGAAACTTTACCATCATACCCAAGCGCTTTCATCACTGCCATGGCAGTGGTTGTTCCGCCCGGAACGCTCTCGCCAATAATCACAAAATCCGAAAATTTTGAAAGCTTTTTCCCAAGAGCCCTGGATTTGGTGTAAATCTCAAGTGCATCCGCCACAGCGTTTCCTTTCCTTATATCCCCGCCGGGTTGGGCGTTAATATCGATAGTCGGTATTTTCGGGCGGATTCGCAGCCCTGCGTTAATAAAAAGGCATGGGATTTCAGTAAGAAGCATTGACGCCCTTGTGATAACAGCAGGAGAAGGCGCCCCCGAAGGTGTCATTGCCGGCTCATTGATGCTTATGGCGTTGCCGGTCTCAACGAGTTCGGCATCCGCTGCAGGGGTATAATCCGTAAGCTTCGGGGATTTTCCTGCTGCGGATATGTTCGGGATTTTAGCTGTCTCAGTATTGGCAAGAACGCACAGGAAAAGGGGTTTTTCCGGATTGAAATCCGGATGAGGTTTAACCCACATTTATCTCTATAGTTCGTTTGAAGTTTCTATATGCATTGATGCAGGGCTTTTTACCAGATTGCCCAGTTTTGCGCCTATTAAAGTCTCAATCCCTTTTTCTGATGCAATATCCACAATGCGCTGGGTTATGACGCCGTCGAATACCAGGCTTTTGACATTGCCGTTAACATCCCTTAATGCATTTGCCAGGTCGCGTACAGGCACTTCGCTTACGACGTTGTTCTGTTCATCTATGAAACGCGCGCTGAGCGTGCCGCTCAACTGGGTTATATGCTCCTGGAAAGGGCTTTCTTTCCTGGCCTCTTTTTCCCTTTCTTCCCTGGGCTCTTCCCTCGGCCTGGGTCTTTCCATCTTTTCTGTTTCAGGAGCCTCGAATTCTGCAAGCTCTTCCTTGGCAGGTTTCATTTCTATTTCTTCAGGAACTGAAGGTTCGCTCTTTCCTGTAGTCTTTTTCCTCGTTGCTGCCATGATGGCAATTCTTCTCTTTTTGCCAACCTGGTAATAATCAAGCCCCTGCTCAACTGGTATTTTCTGCCTTAGTGACTTGACAATTTCTTTCTGGACAAGTTCTTCGACACCTTTCCCGTCAGGGGCGCGTGCAATGAAATCTATATCCGCGACCTGGAGCAGTTCTTTTATTATGAGTTCTCCGCCCCTGTCTCCATCTGTAAAAGCCGTGACTGTCTTTTTCTTGCATAAATCGACCACAGCCTGCGGCACATTTGTTCCGCCGACTGCAATAGAGTTCTTAATACCGTAACGCAGCAGGTTAAGCACATCAGCCCGCCCTTCAACTACTATTATGGCATCCGAATCAAGGACATTTGGTCCCATCGGGATGTTATCCTTGCCATACGTGGTCATCTCTTCAATCCTCACGGACTGCCTGACCTCATCAATGATTTCCTGGCTTTCAGGCAGCATTTCATCAAACATCGCCGTGAGAATCTGTTTTGCGCGGTCTACCACCTGTTTCCTTTTTGATGACCTCACATCCTCTATTTTAACTACATTGATGTTTGAGATGCATGGCCCTATCCTGTCAATAGTTTCAAGGCTGGCTCCAAGTACAGCGGTTTCAACCTTATCAAGGCTTGAAGGTATCTCGATTGTCCCGTTCGATTTACCCATGTTTGATTTTATATTGACCTCAAGCCGTCCGATCCTGCCGCTTTTTTGCAGCTCCCGCAGGTCAAGGTCAGCGCCTATTAGTCCTTCTGTCTGTCCGAAAATCGCCCCGACGACATCCGGCCGTTCTATAACTCCATCCGCTTTTATTATGGCATGAATGATATATTTTGTTGTATCTGAATTTTGCATGTTTAGTACCCTCCGTAAGAATAGTGTTAGAAAAAGAATTTCACTGGTTTGAACTACGCTGTTACGAAATTTTTTCTATCCTGAACTAATACCTTCTATATTAGTCACTGGACACTTTATCTTTTTCAAACCGGAAATGACAGTTAACATTGAATATCAGGCCACAATTCATTGATTGTGACTTCTGCATGATTATTATTATCTGAATCTAACTACTTTCTTGGATGATTATTTGCATTGATGGTTTTCGTATTGTATCAATGCAAGTCATACTATAATTGCTGAATCACTTTAAAAACTTTGTGGTTATCCTGCAGGATAAGCTGAAAAACAAAAATACATTTAAAGTGGAACGTCAACCAGCCATTATTTCAGGAGTATCGTGAACGTATGTTTGTGTTCTTCCTCGGCTGTTAAAATCTCCTCAAACAATAATCGTGTGGTTGAGTCTCCTTTTTCTGATGCCATATCTATTATTTCTTTGTACATTTCGATAGCCTCATTCTCAGCCTGGAGGTCGTTCTCAATCATCTCTTTCAGGGATTTGCCCACCTCAATCGGCGTTGGTTTTGTGGTAGGAATCCCGCCAAGATAGAACAGGCGTTCAGCAATCTTCTCGGCATGTTTCATTTCTTCTATGGCAATATCTTCGAAAACATCTTTAATCTCGGGGCTTTTCATGCCCAATGCCATCACATGCTGCCACATATACTGTACACTAACACCGATTTCCCTTGCAATCGCTTTATTTAATAACACTAACAATTCATCAGCCATAATTATCAATAATTGTCTGCTTTGTTCTTATTTAAGGATTGGCTTTTTCAATTTTTCTCTACTTTATTTCCATTCCTTTAACAAAGATCCCCTTATCCACAATTTCCCCGACAATCTTACCACCCATCATCTTTGAAGCATCCTTTGCTTCGCTTTGCGGTACAACAACTACAAAACCCATTCCCATATTGAAGGTCTTGTACATCTCAACATCTTCCACATCCCCTTCCTCCTGCAGGAACCTGAATACAGGCTGCGGGGGAAGCGGGTCTCTGATATCAAACCCGAGTTTTGTGATGCGGTGAAGTTTCATAAGCCCGCTTCCGGTTATGTGAGCCAGCCCGTGAATATCGAACTTTTGCGCCGCCTCAAGGATTTCCATATAAATCCTAGTCGGAATCAACAGCTCATCGCCGATTGTGGTCTTTTTATTGTATGGAAAAGCGTCATTGTAAGAGCAGCCTGAGTCTTTTATAATCCTGCGGACAAGGGAATAGCCATTGCTGTGCACGCCGTTTGAGGGAAGCCCGATAATGGCATCCCCGGTTTCAATGCGCTCACCTGTAATAATGCAGTCCTTTTTCACCATACCAAGACACGTGCCTGCAAGGTCAAAACCATTTATAACATCAGGAAGGGTCGCAGTTTCTCCTCCTACTATTGTCATTCTTGAAATCTCCGCGCCTTTTGCAAGCCCCTCCCCTATCTGCTTCATGATTTCATTATTGGGTTCCTGGATGGCGATATAATCCACGAATGCAAGAGGCTCGATGCCCATTGCCAAGAGGTCATTCACGTTCATGGCTATGCAGTCAATGCCCACGGTATTCCATCTCTTCATCTCGTTTGCGATGAGGACTTTTGAACCTACGCCGTCTGTGGTAAGCGCAAGAGCGTACTCCCCGAAATCTATTAGACCTGCATAATGACCCACATCTGTCAGTGGCGCTCCCACACCTTTGCGTTTATAAACAAGTTGTTTTGCAAGGGCTGCTATTGCCCTGTTCTCCCTTTCAATATCAACGCCAGCCTGCGAATATGTAAGAGCCATATCCAACTCAATAAAAGTTATTGCATAAAGATTTTATGATTGGAAAGAGCAGGCTTTGATAGGGTGTGGGAGTTAAAAAAGCAATGCCTGCTCATAATCATAATAATGAGTAAACATATTTAAATGTTTCGGTCTAATGAAAATATCCGGACTCTGCAATACGATGAAAAATATTTACAGTCAACATCCCACAGAAAATATTTACAGATAACCCAGGGTATCTTCAATCCGGCTTATCTCAGGCCCCGTAGTATCTTCACCCACAACGTATCCCTTACCATTGGCAAGAATCCCCGAACCAACAAGCGGTGAACCAAAATTAACTGTCCCGATATCCACGGGGAGATTGAACAGTTCTTCGATTACTCCAATTTCCGAAGGAGTTGATTTTGGATGTACAAGCACCCCTTTGTTCGTTGCAATGCCGGCCATACCCACGGTTTTTAACCCTCCGATAGTGCCGCGTTTAACATCAACATCAAGAGCCTTCTTGATTATCCCGACGGATTTATCGCTTAGGTCGGGATTCACGAGAGCAGCAGTATCGTTGGCAAGTATGAGATTTCCTGCTGCGTTTAATTCTCCAGTCAATTTGGAGGCTTTCGTGTGTTTCCTGAGTGCGCGCAATTCTTTATCATAGATTAAACCCGCTACCACGACACCACGGCAGTTTCCCCGCAGCAGCGAGCCGACAATCGAACTTCCGCCTACCAGAGAACTGACAGCAATCACACCAAGTGATTCTTCGATGTATTTGATAGTTTCAGGTGATGTATTGCCTGGGACAAAAACAAGTTCATCTGTACAAGAAGCAAAAACACCAAGTACGGGGCTACCTGAAATATTTAACTTACGTTTCAAATCTGCCCCTTTTTATCCAAAAAAAATTATTCCTGGGCGAGTTCAGCCTGCACGCCGCCTGCCTCGAATTTTACAGCCCTTACCCTTACTTTCAATGGCGGTTTCATGGAGCCTCTCTCCCAGAGTTTCTCGTTAATAGTCTTATCAATTTTAACTTCTTTTAAATCGGTCTTCAGGTGCTTTGCAAGATATGCCCTTACTTTTCTTGCTGCGCTTTCTGCTCTCTTCCAGCGCGGAACTTTCCTTGCATCCGAAAGTGGAATCGTATATATTCTTTCAATGTCTGCCATATTAATCACCTTAAACATCCAGCGTGCTGCGTCTCCAGTTGCGTCTCTTTGGATGGGTCATAACGTTTCTTTGTGTTTTAACAATAACCCATGCAGGAACGCGCTGGTTCTGGTTCTGCGCTTTTGCCAGCCGTTTCTTCTTTCCTTTTGTCTTTTGCGTCATAAAAAATTCACCGAATAATCTTAAATTGGGATTATCCATAAGGTATTGATTTGTTGATAAAGCTTTTGGCGGTAATCTATTTATACACTCCTGCCATCTAAAATCCTCGCGTGGTGAATATACTCATGGCAAAAACATCAAAGCTTTCAGGTTTTTATAAACTAAGCCCGAAGGACAGGCTAAAAATAGTATCCGAATTCTCAGGTCTTTCAGATGAAGAGGCTTCATGTGTCAGCGCTACTGGCGCTCTCTCGCTTGACGCCGCAGACCGCATGGTAGAGAACCTCATAGGGGTCATGGAAGTACCCATGGGCGTGGCGGTCAATTTCCTGATTAACGGCAGGGATTATCTTATCCCCATGGCGATAGAAGAACCCTCGGTGATAGCCGCAGCCAGCAACTCTGCCAAGATGGCAAGGGAAGGCGGGGGGTTTACAACGAGCAGTACCGGCCCTGTGATGATAGGACAGATACAGGCTGTGGGTATTGCAGACCCGAACGGCGCCAGGATGAATATACTTGAGAAAAAAGACGAGATAATAAGGCGCGCAAACGACGTTGACCCTGTACTTGTCAAGTTCGGGGGCGGGGCAAAGGATGTGGAAGTAAAAGTGATAGACACGCCTGAAGGCAAAATGGTAATCACTCACCTGATTGTTGATTGCAGGGACGCCATGGGCGCCAATGCTGTAAATACAATGGCTGAAACGGTAGCCCCGTATATCGAGGAGCTGACCGGCGGAAGAGTGTACCTTCGGATCATTTCGAATTTTGCGGACAAGCGTATCATGAGAGCAAAAGCGGTATTCACAAAAGAAGCTATCGGAGGCGAGGAGGTCGTGGACGGCATCCTGGCAGCCTATCACTTTGCAGCAGGAGACCCTTACAGGGCGGCAACGCACAACAAAGGCATCATGAATGGGGTAAGCGCGGCTGTGCTGGCTACGGGCAATGACACCAGGGCAATCGAGGCGGGAGCGCACGTCTATGCAGCCCGAAGCGGCGTATACAGGCCGCTTTCGTGCTACGAGAAAAATACAAACGGAGACCTCATAGCCACAATTGAAATGCCCATGGCAGTAGGTCTTGTTGGAGGCGCCACGAAGACTAATCCGATTGCACGCTCGGCAGTAAAGATTCTCGGGGTCAAGACTGCGACAGAGATGGGCGAGGTATTTGCAGCGCTGGGACTGGCGCAGAATTTCGCAGCACTGAGGGCGCTTGCCACCGAAGGAATCCAGAGAGGGCACATGGGCCTTCACTCAAGGAACGTTGCGATACAGGCAGGCGCTACCGGCGAGCTGGCGGATAAGATTGCCGAAATTATGGTCAAAGAAAGGAAAGTCAGGGCAGACAGGGCAAAGGAACTGCTTGACGAGATGATGCAGAAAAAGAAATAGTGTCCATCCTTATCAGGTTAATTATTTAGCACATGAATACTAATATTTATAATAAGGCGAGGGATACATTTTGAGATTTGAAAATAAATTATTAAGAGATATAATGACAAGAGGAGTGGTAACAGTATCGATAAATGATAATGTCAAACAGATTTCTAAGTTACTGAGTAAAAAGGATATTTCAGGTGTTGCTGTCATAGGGGATGACGGTAAAGCTGTTGGTGTAATATCTGACATGGATATACTTAAAATAATAGGAATAAAAGACTGGGAAAATATGACCGCAGAATCTATAATGACCCCTAACCTCGAAACAGTCGAACCTACATCTACACTAATGGAAGCTGCAAATATAATGAAGAGGAAGCATGTGCATAGATTACTTATTCTTTCAGAGAGAGGAATGGGAATATCACAAAAGCCGATTGGTATATTGTGTGTAAGTGATATTGTAAGGGAAGCAGCAAGGGAATAAGATCGAAGTTCCTGGTTATTTCAGTTTTAAGGCTTCTCTATCCTCGTTTTTTCTTCCGGCACAAGCCCGCAGCACATACCATAATAATTTATTTCATAACCATTTTCTTTTGCAAAACCAATCGTTTGCATAGTCGGCGCCGCAATGCCGTTCACGCCGCTCCTGAGCGCGATTTTTTCTATTTCATCCCTGTCCTTCCCGCTTGAATGGGCGCATCCAAGTACAACGGGCGTTTGGGGGAACATTTCCTTTGCCTTTTTTATAACTTTTTCAAAATCAGAAGGTTTGGGCTTAATATGCTCCATTGGCGTACCGGCAACAGGCATCAATCCTGTTATTATTATTGTGGTTGGATTGATTGAACATATGAGTTCAAGGGCACGGTATTCTCCTCTCAATTCGCCAAAGTGCAGTCCCACGCACACATGGGGGAAAATGATGAGCCCAGAAGCTTCTATAGCGCGGAGGCTTTCCGTGTATTCTTTTTCTGAAACAGCAAGACCATAAACCTCCCTTACCGTGGCCATATCGCCTATTACGTCAAACCCGATACCGTTAAGCCCCGAGTCTTTTAGCATGGCAGCCTCGTCGTTTGAAATGAAACCTGTGTGCGCGATGAGAATTAAATCTGTTTTTTCCTTGAGATTTTTTATCGCAGGGATTAAACTGATAATCGGCACGCGTCCCTGCCTATCACAACCGCCTGTCAGGAGTATGCCTTTTGCTCCATGTTTGTAAAGCGCCAGGGCTTTCTTTTCAAGTTCTTCGCATGTCTTTGCAGGAATCAGGGCTTCGAGCAATTTGCCTTTACAGTGCTGGCACATGAGGGCGCAGGAGCTTCCTGTAATCGAGAGCGATGGGAAAAGAGATGAGGTGATGAAGAAGTTGATTTTTTTAACTCTATTTTCAGGCATATTTATCTTATAGTGCTGGGTGCTAAAGAGAATCAGGGAAACTTAAATAATACTTGCTTCTTAATAAGCCTTGCATGCTCAAAGAAGAAATCTGGATTGAGAAATACCGCCCGAAAAAACTGGATGACGTGGTGGGGCAGGTCGAGGTAATAAAGCGCCTGAAATCCTATATCCAGGCAAGGAACCTTCCGCATCTTCTTTTCTCAGGACCTCCCGGAGTCGGGAAAACCGCTTCGGCTATATGCGTGGCGCGTGAGCTTTTTGGCGAGTCATGGGCCAACAATTTCACCGAGTTAAATGCCAGCGATGAGCGCGGCATCGACGTGGTCAGGAATAAGATCAAGAACTTTGCAAGGACGTCACCACTTGGCGAAGCCGAGTTCAAGATAATTTTCCTCGATGAAGCCGATGCTCTTACTTCTGATGCGCAATCCGCGCTCCGCAGAACCATGGAAAAATACACAGCTTCATGCCGTTTCATACTTTCATGCAATTATTCTTCAAAAATTATCGAACCCATCCAGTCAAGATGCGCGGTTTACAGGTTCAAACCGATATCAAGCGCGGCTGTTGAGGAAAGGGTAAGGCAGATCGCCAAAATTGAAGGCGTAACTCTTACGGATGACGGGATGGAAGCAATACGATATGTAGCCGCAGGCGATATGAGGCGCGCCATAAACGCCCTCCAGGCTGCTGCTATGCTTGACAAGACCGTAAATATGGATGCGATTTACAAAACGACAGCTACTGCAAAACCCGAAGAAGTAGTGGAATTGATAAAACTCGGTCTTGAGGGCAATTTCATGAAAGCTCGCGCGCAGCTTGATTATCTCCTGATAGAGCAGGGGCTTTCTGGCGAGGATATAATAGGACAGATATACCGTGCCATGTTTGATATGACAATTCCCGATAAGCTGAAAGTTGATCTAATTGACCGCATCGGTGAAACCGATTTCAGGATGGCAGAGGGTGCAAACGAGCGGATACAGCTCGAGGCGCTGATAGCTCATTTTATTCTATGCGGTGGAAGCAAAAAATGAACTTTGAGCGGGCTCCAATCAACAACCTTTAAATAATGCCCATTTCTATTCAGTTGTCATGATTGCCGAACTCCTGTCTGGTTATATAACACAATTCATTTCTACCATTGGATATGCAGGAGTTTTTATTTTAATGACACTGGAAAGCGCCGCCCTTCCGGTACCCTCGGAGGTTGTTATGCCTTTTGCAGGTTATCTGGCATACCAGGGTGTGTTCAACCTTTATCTGATAAGCATCCTGGGAGCACTGGGCTGCACCGCTGGCTCTGTCATCTCTTATTATGTAGGATACAAAGGCGGGAGACCTTTTATAGAAAAATATGGTAAATATGTCTTTATTGAAAGCAGCCATATGCAGCTTGCAGAGACATGGTTCAATAAATACGGGGACAGGGCTGTTTTCTTTTCAAGGCTGCTTCCGGTTGTTCGCACTTTCATCTCACTCCCCGCAGGCATAGGAAAATATGACCTGAGAAAACTGGTGACATTCAGTTTTATAGGTTCATTACCCTGGTGCTTTGCCCTGGCGTACGTCGGCTTCTACCTTGGGCCTTTCTGGAAGAATATTATTGGATTTTTTAACGGGCTTGATATTGTTGTGGTCGTTTCGATAATTATTATTGTTTTGTATTATTGGAAACTCCGAAAGTGAATGGCACATCTTATCCCGGCGCAGGAATAAATATATTTAATTGGGTATAGTTTTCTTCAAAACATTTATCCATTTATAATGCATTATATAGCGTGTTAATTGAGAGAGTATATAACATCTATTTGAGAGAGACCATTCATGGGAAAAAGAACTCGTATTATAAATGAACCATCAGATATTGTCCCGCTTCTTCGTGCATTCGGTTCTGATGCACATAAAAAAGTTTTCGATTGCCTCCAAAACGGCTGGAAAACCGAAGAGGAGATAGAGAAAGAAGTTGGATTTAAACCACAAGAAAGTCTTGATATTCTGAAGAAGAGCGGATTTGTCGAGAGCAAGTGGCGAATGCCGCAGCCCGGGAAAACCCCTGAAAAAGAATATCATTCGTCTTATTCAAGGGTCCAGGTCAATTTCCAGTGCACTGTTGAAGATCTAAGCGACATGATAATGGTCACTTTTAAGAGCGATAGCGAAATAAGGAATTATATTGAGATAATAGAGAAAGAAGTTAAAGCCGGTAATCAATCAATGAACGGTCTGCAAAGGGTAGTAGATAAGAGTATCATGTTCATCCGCGCGGTCGCAAGGCGTTCACACATCCTGTCAGTGAAAGGACAGAGGATTGAACTGTTCGGGGAAACCGAATGAAAAACTTATGCAACCCCAACACTGCATAAAGGGGCGTAACCCTTTATGATATTGCGGAGTAAAAAAGAGATAACCAAATTCCAGATTCTTGTTGAAATAGCCGCACACCAGCCTGATGTAATGCAAAAAGAGATTGCGGATAAGATAGGCATAACACCTCAAGCAGTTTCAGAATATATTAAAGACCTTGTTTCTGATGGGCTTTTATACTCAGATGGCAGGGTGCGTTACCGTGTTACCAAAAAAGGCATTGAGTGGGTACTTGAAAGGGCGCAGGAGCTGAAAAAATATGCCCGTTTTGTAATGGAAGATATTGTAAGCCACGTCTCGGTCGCGACTGCAATTGCAATGGAAAGATTTAAAAAAGGGCAAAAGGTCTCGCTCTGGATGGAGAATGGTTTGCTGTATGCAGGCTTAAAAGGCGATGTCACGGGTACTACAATATCAGATGCGGTGGAAGGAGAAGATGTCGGGGTGACGGATTTGAAGGGTATGATAAGTTTTGCTCCGGTCAATATTACCATTTGCAAGGTGCCAAGGGTAGAGAAAGGGGGTTCCCGAAATGTGGATTACGATATGCTAAGAAAACATGTTGAGAATAAGCCGTATATCGCAGCGATAGGCGTTGAGGCGCTGGTATCTCTTCGTAAAATCAATATCCAGCCCGGCATTCTCTTCGGAGCCAAAGAATCAGTCGTGGAGGCTGCATTTCATGGGCTGTCCTCTCTTGTGGTTTCGGTGGATGAGGAGGTTCCTTCGCTGCTCAACAGGCTTGAGTCCGAGGGATTGAATTATGAGGTTGTGGATTTGGGGAAATAGCGGTCACAGTTTTTTATAGATGATCACTCTAAGTTTGTCAATTATCGCCAGAATTTCTTTCATTTTTCTTTCCAGATACTCATCGGTTACGAAAAATCCGTTATAAGCGATACGATTTCTTGTCAATCTCAGGTCATCTATGAGCGAAATCTCATATCTTTTGAATTCCGGGTAATTTTTCTCCAGATATTCTATCAGCTTTTTATGCGCCCCTTCCCCCTGCGTTTTGTAACCATCCAAAAGTAAAATGACTGTAATAAGCTCCCGGATGACCTCATAATATTCCTTAAGCACGTTGGATGGATATTTTTTGGAGTCTATTGCGCTTATCATTTCCATTGTGGTTTCCACCATTTTCAAGATGGATTTTGCCTTTTCCCTGTCAGGCATGGTTTTTATGATGCCTTCTTCCATCAGAACACCTTCAGGTAGCCTTTTAAAATTGTCCCATTTATGATGTTGTTTTTCAATTCGTTGCTGAGTTCACCAAAATCATTGTTAAATAACAGGCTGATTTTTCTTTTTATTTTTTTCTCGAAATCCTGTATGTCCATCTTTCTTTCTTTGCACATAAGGTATAAGTCTATATCGCTTTTTATTGTATCTTCGCCTCGTGATGCAGAACCGAACAAAATTATAACGTCAGGCATGAATTCGCTGTCAAGAAACTCTATTAAGCCAGAGTCTTTTAAGGTCATCATTGTATCTATTTTTTTCAGGAACCTGAATTTTTCACTGTCCATGTTCGCCAGATAAACAGGATATGCATGTATCCTGTGTTTGGATAGTATAACCAGTTCTTCGTTAACCAGCTCGTTCAGATACCGCTTTACAGAGGTTGTGGCAAGATTCGTTATTCTGCCAATCTCTCTTAATTGAAATCCTGCGCCTTCAGGATTCGGGTTCTCAAAGAAGACCTTAAGTACTTTCCATTTGTTATATTTTTGTAACATATGTGACAATATTGTAACAACTGTAATATAAATGTTTTAGTCTTTTTCAACAGCAACTACAGAGCGTCATGTGTATCACAACCATAACCAATCTTTTCACAACAAATAAGAATGTTTGTATAAAATTGTCCGATGGTTTTTTATCTTTTACTACCCTTATAGTCTTATTCCATCGGTCTGAAGGAGGCTTCATGGAGATTGAATTTGCGCCCCATGTAGAAGAAATAAAAAGGGCGCTCGATAACGAAGTAGATGAAAGTAATATTACAGCGGATTTAAAAAAGCTGCTTGAGTACAGGGTGCCGCTTAGCGAAGCCAAAAGAAGCTTGATTAAAAAATACGGCGGCGGGGAAAAAACTATAATCAAGAAACTCAAGGATATACAAATCGGGGACCGCAACATCGAAGTAACCGGGCAGGTTCTGGAAATCGCCAAAAAAACGGTTAACATAAAAAATGTTGAAAAAACACTTTTTTCAGGGACTATATGCGACGAGACGACTGCAAGAAGTTTCACGGCATGGTCGGATTTTGACCTTAAAGCGGGCGATGTAATAAGGGTCACACAGGCTTATGTGAGAAACTGGCAGGAACGGCCTGAGATAAATTTCGGGAACAAATCAAAAGTAACAAAACTCACTTCAAAGATTGAAATAAATCAGGAAAACGAGATTAAAAAACTTGCAGAATTAAAGGACGGGGACATTAATGTACATGCCGTGTTCACCATCCTGAATATGGAAACTCATGATATCAATACAAAAGACGGCGCTAAAAAAATAATAGGCGGCATCGCCGCAGATGAAAAAACCAAAATTCCATTTACGGCATGGGTAGTACTTCCCGAACTTGCAGCCGGGAACACGATTGAAGTGAAAAACGCATATATCAGGTCATTCCGGGGTGTTCCCTCCCTGAATATCAATGAAAACAGCACAGTAATAAAACTCGATAAAAAGATGGAATATAAAGAAGTTGGAAGTGCAAGAATAGGAGATATCATCGAAAAAGACGGGGCTTACGATATTATAATCGAAGGGAACATCCTCTCAATAAGACCCGGGTCGGGATTGATAGCCCGCTGCCCGGAGTGTTCACGTGTCATCCAGAAAGGCATGTGCCGTGTCCACGGTAAAGTGGATGAAAAAATGGACATGCGGATTAAGGCAATAATCGATGACGGAACAGGCGCATTAACGCTTGTTCTCGATGCGGGACTAACGCAAAAAATATGCGGATATACAATCGAGGAAGCGCAAAAGATGGCAAAAACAGCCATGTCCCAGAAAGCCGTGGAAGATGAAATCAAAAAGAAACTTATCGGAAAAATTCTCGCTGCAAGGGGCAATATGTCAAAAGGCGAATTCGGGATTACGCTTGTGGCAAATGATGTGTGGGAACCGCAGGAAAAAACAAGGGAAAAAGCAAATGAACTGCTCGGGAGGATAGGGGGATAATATGGAAAAGACTGAAAAGATAATGGACAGGGAAATTGCATGGCGCATATTTGCCCACGAGTTTAACAGGTCAAACCTGCATGTCAGTGAAGGGGATGAGCGCGCCCCGAATTATATCATTACCCCAACAGGAGTAAAGTGCAACAGGCTATTTATTGTCGGGGTAGTCACCGAGGTTGAGAACATAGGCAAGGACAATAACCTCTGGCGAGCACGTATAGCAGACCCGACTGGCGTATTCACCGTTTATGCAGGGCAGTACCAGCCCGAAGCTGCTATTTTTTTGTCTGAATTGCAGGTACCTGCATATGTTGCGATTGTGGGCAAGGCGAGAAAATACGAACCCGAGGACGGAAGCGTCTATATATCGGTCAGGCCCGAGGAAATGAATGCGGCTGATGAAAAGCAGAGAGATAGATGGGTCCTTGATACGGCAGAGCGCACGCTGGAGCGCATAAAACTGATGGAAGAAGCCTCAAACTCCGGTTTATCCGGGAATGAATTGAGGGAATTTTTGCAGAAAAATGGAGCAAATCCCCTGCTTGCCGATGGGGCTGCGCGTGCGCTCCAGCATTATAAAAACCTGGATAAAATCAAACTGGAACTTAAAAACGCCGTAATCCATGCCGTAAAGACGATTACAACAGATAGCGGTGCCCAGGAAAAGGCAGTTGGGAAGGAACAGGCGAAGGGCGTGCAAGTGAGTGAGAATCCGCCGGGTTCTGCTGAAGAGCCACTTGAACAGGAACCCAGGAAGGAAGAAAAAAAAGAAGAAAAAGAAGAAGCCAAAAGCCCACAGGAACCCACTATTTCCGAGCCCGAAAAGGCGCCTGAACCCAAAGAAGCCATTGCAGCCATAATCGATAAACTTGATACAGGGAAGGGAATATCTTATTCTTCGGTTGTCGAAACCGCGATGAACGCAGGTATTAAGCCGGAATCCGTTGAGGCAGGTATTAAGGAGCTTATGGATGAAGGAAGATGCTATGAGCCGAAAATCGGGGTGCTGCGGAAAGTCTGAGAATGGAAATCAATCCTCTGTTGAATGAACCGGCTCTTATCGTTGAAAATACCAAAAAGACGCTTGTAATCGCCGATGTGCACCTGGGGATAGAGTGGGAGCTTTACCACCGCGGTTTTTCTATTCCCAGCCAGGTTGAGAAGCGCAAAAAACGCATCTGCGATTATATAGGAAAAGTAAACCCGGACAGGATAGTACTTCTCGGGGATATCAAACACAATGTGCCCAGGACATCATGGCAGGAAAAGAAGGAGGTTCCGGATTTCCTGAAGACAATAGCGGCTTTGGCGCCTGTGGATATCGTTCCGGGCAACCATGACGGGGACATAGATGCTCTTATCCCTGAAAACGTGACGATGCATGAGATGAGGGGTTTTGTGCTTGACAGCGTGGGTTATTTCCACGGTCATACCTGGCCTGGCGCGGAATTGCTATCCGCGTCTCATGTTGTGATGTCGCACAACCATCCCACGATAAGGTTCACAGACCCTCTTGGCCATGCTGTTTCTGAGGAGGTATGGATACGGACGCACTTTATTGAAAAAGCCATCAGGGATTATTATGGGGATATTGTGTGGAACGATCCCGAGGTTATTATAATGCCGGCATTTAATGAATTATGCGGGGGAATACCTTTTAATGAATCAATTCATGAAGAACTGCTTGGCCCGGTCTTTGCTCATCATGCAATCGAGCTTGAAAAAGCCGCTGCCTACCTGCTTGACGGTACGAATCTTGGTACAATCGGGAATATCAAAAAGCTTGGAATTACCAGGGTGAGAAGAAAAAGGAAAAGGTGAACCAGCAATCCCGTTTTTTATCACGTTTATAAACCGAAAATTTGAGGACCTTTTTGATTAGAGCCTGATTACTCGTCAAAGATAAAGACCTCCTCTATTTTGGATTGCAATACCTTTGCTATATCGTATGCAAGTTTTAAAGATGGGTTGTATTTTCCTTTTTCCAAAAAGAGGATGGTTTCTCTTCTTACACCTACCTTTTTAGCAAGGTCTTCCTGGGTTAAATCGTATCTTGCCCGAAGCTCTTTAATCCTGGTTTTCATCTGCCCCCTTCTCGTACCTGTAAAATAACAAGACGTATAAGACAGAGGCGACAGCAATAACAGGGCCCATTAACGCCGTGAATATTATTTCGTTTATCAGCCTTAAACCGAGTAATGTGCCCAAGACACCTATTGATACGTAAAGGAATATGAAACCCGCCCTTGATGCCCTGAGCTGGTTTAACTCCGAGCGCTCGTCTGTAAGAGCCTCGTCTGTTGGGATATCTGAATCCTTCCATTTCTTCCACTTACGGTAGGTTTGAATCGACATAAAAATCCCAAGAATTATGAAAAACCCGCTGAGCTCTTTACCAAAAGTGTTCTCATAATTCAATGCAAGCCAGAGTATGCCCCATAGGACAAAAACTATGCCTACGAGACCCTGTCGAAGTAAAATATCTTTTGTTTTCATTATACATCACCCCTTTTGTCAAGATAATAACCAATAATTATCAACGAAAACATGCTGGCGACCGAAATCACATATACCGTGCTTGTATATTCCAGCCTTAAATTAAAGATGATGTTAGCCAGGCCGGAAACGATCAAGACTGCAATAAGCAACAAAAAAGTAAATGATCCAGCTTTCTCTCCGACCCGAAGGGTTCGTTCGTCCGCTATTGTATTTCCTTCTGATCCTGCCTTGAACCTTTTGATGTTGAAATATGCGCCTATCAAAAGAGTCAATCCAAAAATGACGAAAATCAAGTTTTCATAATACGGTTTTTCATAAATATTTTGGAGGAACCAAAAAGATGCCAATGCGAGCAAAAATACGTCTAGTGCCAGGTTAATCTTACTCATCAACAGCATTTTTTTATTTTCCTTAAGCTTCATTCAATATCACCTTTTTTATTGTAGTACCACCTGAACACAATGAAAATCCATAGTCCGATAATCCATATATCCTGGACCACTTCAGCTAATTCTCTCGACGGGGTTAATGATGGAGACAGTTTCAGCAATCTGAGAAGCGAGATTATTGCTGCAATCAGCAGGGTTGCAATAAAAGCAAAATATCCGGCTTTTTCCCGGACTCTCACAGACCGCTCGTCTTCTATTAAATCTTCTTTAGATTTAGTCGCCGAGATGAGACCTGCTGCTAATCCTATCAGACCACCCATAATTAAAAGAAATCCGATAGTGCTAAATGGTTCGATAAATAAAAAAATGAGGATTCCGGCCAAAATTGCGCCCAGACTGACGCCAATAAATTTTATGATGTCCTTGTCTTTTCTGAATTTCATTCTTACTCACCCTTTTTAACAAAATAATAAGCCAATATAGCCCACGAATATAATCCAATATGTGCGACAATTATCGGCGTCCATGGGGAATCCCTAGCTGCCAGCAAGTAGCTGTTTATCCCACCCAAAATGTATGCCCCACTCAATAAGATCAGAAATATAACAAGAATCAGAAATGCATATAAGCTCGCTTTTTCAAGAGCTCTTATGGTTCTTTCATCGCCCACAACTCCTGTTCTTGGCCTAGACAATAAAACACAGGAAACCAAGATGACGTCCAACCAAAAAATAATCCCGGTAATTACGTATTGGCTATATAACGGCCATCTTCCTAATATTATTTGGATTATTATACTTGCCAATATCCCTAACGCGAGAACGATCTGAAAAATCCACTTTTTTCTAAAGAATTCTTTCATTTGATATCGCCTTTTCTTGCGAAGTAAGCATAGAACAATATCAATGTTCCAATCATCATGAGGATTATATTACTAAGCACTTTCTTGAGGGGAATTCCAAGCGAACTGAATTCATTTAAATAAGCTAAAACGCCTACAAATATTAGTGTTATAAACCATGAATATGTTAAAGCAAGTGCACTTATTTTTTGCGTTCTTTCATCTGATACCGCTTGAACACCATATCTGATATGTCTATAAATACCTATTATTATTAATGCAAGACCTGATGACATAAGCGCACTAATGATGACACTAGGTGCGTTCTTCCAAAATATTAAAACAACCACTGCTACAAGCAATAGTATTGGCCCAGAAATCAAAGCTTGTTTATTCGCTTTTGTCATTTCCATTCTATCAACCTCTTAATGTTAGTTATATATAACATTATGTTAAGTATATACAACTATTTAAAACTTTCTTTTTTGTTAGAAATATATCACTTAAAAAAGTTCTTGAAGACGAAGAACCATAGCTCTGCAATAGATAGGAGCATCTTTATCCGGTGTTGATAGTATGTCATCTTGATTTGTTTTTGTAAAAGCGACGGATGGTTCCCGGACGAACATTTAATTACATAACCTATGAATATACCAGAATCTGGATATGAATCAAAAACAAAAACCAGCACAATCCACTGCATGGGAACAGGATAAAAATTACATTTTCTGGTGCCGCAAGTGCAACATCCCTTTGCTTGAGGAAGAGTGCGGCATATGCCATGAAAAAGGCGCTCAAATCGAGCATTCCCTGCCCGGAGACGTGCGGTTTTCCTCGCAGCATGAAAGAGAAATAATCGACAGCCTGATGCTTGAGCTTTTTGGCGGCAATCCTCTTGCAGGAAAACTCATTCTTTTGAATAAAATCCCGGGCGAAGATAAGACAGATGAGATGCTCGTTGACGGTATTCGCTTCGGCGTGTTGAGATTCGATATGAAGGAACTCACTTTCAAGCTCGACCTCCTCGTTGAAGGGGCTTCTGCGCTCATAAATTCAGGCATATCCAGTAAACTTGTTACAGTATCCTCAGGCGGGCGGCATTTGAGTGGAAAAAACATTGACGGGAGCGAGGTTCTTGAATGCTCGGATGACATCAGGAAAGGGGATACCGTTCTTGTAATTGCCAGGAATTTAAGCGGGTTTGGCATATCATATCGCGATAGCTTTGAATTGAAAAATCCCGGGCAGGCATTAAAGATCAAGAAAATCGAATCGCAACAAGTGAGCTTTATTTCAAGGAATCCATCCATGGATGAAATTATCCGCGCCAATGCGCCGCACATGAAAAGTCTTGTCAGGGATGCTGTAAATACCATCAGGGGCATAGCCAACCAGAAAGAATTCAAAGATTCTCCTGTCTATGTTTCTTTTTCAGGCGGAAAGGACAGCCTTACAACGCTTGACCTCACGCGAAGCGCAGTGAAAAAACCAATAAAGGTATTTTTTGCAAACACTGGGATCGAATTTCCTGAAACGGTTGAATTTGTAAGAAAGTTCTGCAGCGAAAACAATATCGAGCTTATCGAAGTGGAGGCTAAGGATGCCTTCTTTGAGAATCTTCCAAGTTTCGGACCTCCTGCCAAGGATTTCAGGTGGTGCTGCAAGGTCTGCAAGCTTGCACCCATCAATTCCGTCATAGAAGAATGCACGCGCGGAGGGGGAAAGTGTTTGACAATTGACGGGAAAAGGAAATACGAGTCCTTTACACGTTCGCGGATAGCCCCGAAAGAAGAGAACCCGTTCATTCCAGGTCAGGTGAGCGTGTTCCCGATACGCGACTGGCGCGCTATCGAAGTGTGGCTCTATATTTATTACAGGAAACTTGAATTCAATCCATTGTACGAGCTTGGTTTTGAACGCGTGGGATGCTGGCTCTGCCCTGCTGAACTCAGCGCCGAATATTACCGGGTCAGGGAATTGCATCCTGAATTGTTTGCTCGCTGGAATGATTACCTTTTGATGTGGGCAAAAGAGCACGGACTTGCCGATAATTTCATTGAGCATGGATTCTGGCGCTGGAAGGCACTGCCGCCCAAGATGATGCGCCTTGCCGGGGAGCTGAAAATCAATACGGCATTAAAGGGCAAAAAAGAAGAGTTCGGCATCGTGGTGACAGGCGGGGTTTCGCCCTGCAAGACGGGCGGATACACGATGGAAGGGAAAGTTTCAGGACTCGCACTTGATGAAGCACAGAATATCGCAAACATCCTCGGTGATAATGTATTTTCAGAAGACCTCGGGGTGCTATTAATCAGGGCAGAAGGCGGAAGCGTCAAGGTATTCTCGTCAGGTCATATATCTGTCAATGCGCCTGATGAAAAAGAGGCGCTGTCGCTTTTCGAGAATGCGGCAAAGCAATTAATCAGGGCTAAGAAGTGCACGAAATGCGGAGTGTGCCTGAAAGTTTGTCCTGCCGGCGCCATCGTTATTGAGCCGCAGCTTAAAATAAGTAAAGAGTGCACACGATGCGGGAAATGCACGGAATCATGCGTTGTTGTGAAGTATTTTGACAGGCTTTTGCCTCAATTCAGCCAGAGAAATACCCCGCAATCACCGGCGTCACGTAAGATTCAATAATAGCGGCCACAAAAAGAAGAGGAAGTATCCGCACCAGAAAAAACCACAGTCCCTGCACAAATTCCTGTTTCAGGTTCGTTCTTTCGCCTTTTAAAAGCCGATACACTTCATACCCGAGCCGAAGCCCGATGGCGGCGCTAAGAAACACCATCGGCAATTCTATGATGCCGTGGGGAAGAACGGCTGCAAGCACAAAAAGAATCCCTTTTTCTGTTGAAAAAACCTCAGCCACCATGCCCAGGAATAATCCATTCACTGCTATAAGAAAAATCGGAACGAAACCAAGGCCGATGCCAAGCACAAGAGCCAGCAGGCTGTTAGTTGCATTGTTCTTGAAAATTTCAAGCATTCTTCCAAAAGGGTCAAGTTGTGTAATCCATCCGAACGTCTTCTTGAATAAATCAATATAATACGTTGATTTTTCAGGGTTTGTTATTGATACCAGTACACCGATAATCAAAAAAGCTATGAAAACCACGGTAACTGCAAGAATATATTTCCTTAAAGAATACAAATATTCGCTATCTTTTTGCATCTCATACCCCCATCAAAATCCGAAGTGTGTTCCTGGCCGCCGGGGAAAGCCCGAGCACCAGTATGGCAAGTTTCATCAAAGCTATAAGTTTCTTTTCTTTCTGGGCATCAAATTTGTAGTCCAGCATATAAAGCACAGGTATGAACACGAGCAATTTTAGCGGATACATCACAAGTGAGGGGTGGTCCGTATAATTTCCTGCCATGTCAATAAAAAATGTGGGAGCCACATGCTTTTCATAATATCCGAGCCAGTCGATTCCGATAAATGTAGAAGAGGCATCCAATAGATGGGTGAAGAGTATGGATATATTGAGCTTATCCGTAAGAAGTGTGAACTTGAATTGCCTGGATACCAGATATACAATACCGGTCGTTATAATCCCTAAAATCACTATGGCTGCAGCGGGAACAGGATTTGTTATTTTATCCACAGCCAGGAGCGCTGCTATATTGATAGCAGTCCATACAAGCCCGGCATAGCCGAAAAACGCATGGTAATCCTTAATTTTCCCTTTCCGCTCAAGGACAATGGCAAGCACGAGTATGCTTACCGTCACCGCAAACATGAAAAAATAGATGATGGGCGTTATAAAGAGATATTCTAGAGGCGGTGTGAAGGCTTTTGAATCCTCAAGCACGCGAAGGGATGAGCCCGCAAGAATATACGGCGTCACCGCAATCATGAATCGCGTATCGATGTCCACCTTAAGTTTTTCCAGTAACTTTAAGACTCCGAAAAGGCTTATACCAAGTAAAATTGCATAAGTGAGCGTGTCCACAATATTGTAGGATGTATCGTAAATTATGCCATTTATGTAATACTTATATATATACTGCCAGACGGTATTTATTATATCCATATCGTGAGCCTATGAATGAGAAAAACCATAAAAACAAATGGATGCAACTGCCAAGGAATGTAGTCGTTGGTCATGGTGTTATCAATGACACAGGTAAGGTTTGTAAAGACCTTAAGCTTAATGGGAATGCGCTTATAGTAGCCGGGGGCACGACGTTTAAGGCTGCAGGGAAAACGGTTGCAGTATCTCTTGAAGATTCTGGTTTTAATGTAAATTTTGCGAAGGTTGAAAATCCCACGCTGGATGAGGTCAATAATGTTGAGAAAGTCTCAAAAGAGGTAAAAGCAGAATTTTTGTTAGGCGTTGGAGGCGGAAAATCCATTGATATCGCCAAGCTTGCCTCCATGCACCTTGACATGCCATTCATCAGTATCCCTACGGCGGCATCGCATGATGGTATAGTTTCTTCGCGCGCTTCCATTATAAGAAACAATAAAACCGTTTCTGAAGCTGCACAGACCCCTCTTGCGGTTGTGGCCGATACTGGAATCATTGCGGCTGCTCCATACCGTCTCCTTGCGGCAGGATGCGGGGACATCATTTCTAATTACACAGCTGTCCGGGACTGGGAGCTTGCACACAGGCTTCGCGACGAACCCTTCAGCGAATACGCCTCCATAATTTCAAAGCTGACTGCGAAAGTATTGATTGACTCCGCAGGGTTGATAAAACCGGGACTGGAAGAATCGGCATGGACTGTTATGAAAGCTCTTGTGGCAAGCGGTGTTGCCATGAGTATTGCGGGTTCGTCACGCCCTGCCAGCGGCTCCGAGCACAAGTTCAGCCATGCGCTGGATGAGATTGCCCCTAAACCCGCGCTTCATGGCGAGCAGTGCGGCGTGGGAACGATAATGATGATGTACCTGCACGGCGGTGACTGGCAGGAAATCCGCACAGCATTGAAGGCAATCGGTGCGCCTACAAATGCTTCCGAACTCGGGATTAGAGAAGAGCATATTATTAAAGCGCTCCTTCATGCACACGAGATCCGTCCTGAGAGATATACCATCCTCGGGACAGGACTGACACCGGAGGCAGCCGAGAAAGTGGCAAGGATTACAAAAGTGATATAATTATTATAATATATTAAAATCAGGTGAAATCATATGGAAGAATCAGATACAATAATAACGTTGATAGGAACAAAACTTGCAAAAATCGGGAACGAGTTCATTTATAAAGGCGGCGCAAAAGACTGCGAGCCGTGTAAACTCAATAAAACATGTTTGAGTCTTAATCCAGGAAGTAAATACAGGATAACCGGTATTCGAACCGGGGGAAAACTTGAGTGTTTTGTGCATGATTCCGGCGTGTGCGCCATCGAGGTAATCGAGGCGCCGATAATGATGGCTATCGAATCCAGGAAAGCGATAAAAGGCTCAAAAATAGTGTATGACCCCGTCTCGTGCAATCTCATAAGCTGCGAAAATTCCAGGTTATGCCGTATTTCAGGGCTCAAGCCGGGTGATAAATTCACAATCATGAACGTGGAGGGCGACATAAGCGAACCTTGCAGGAAAGGTTTTTCATTGAAAATGGTGGAGGTTAAAAGGTAATATGTTAAAAAATATCAACCAGAATACATGCATGGGCTGTGGAATTGACCTTGCTGGTAAGAAAAGGATTCCCGTATATTCAGCAAGACTTGCCGTCCTTGGATACAGGTGCGAAGCTTGTAATGAGAAAAGTAAATCTCCGGGGCAAAGAAAACGGGAGGAAGAAATCAGCAAACTCACAAAAGAAGTGCCCAAACTTGAAAACCCGAATATGGACATCAGAAAGTCAATGAACAAATAATGCATTTTTGGTAAATTATATAACATGATGATTCATATAAACAAAAAAAATGATTAAAAAATGCCCGAGTCACGGATTCTTTAGAGGAGAAACCTGCAGCTGCGGTGACGCAGGAACTATCATACTTACTGACGAGCAGACAGAAAGGCTCGGCAGGTTTATCTCAGGGGCGCTTCGGCATTTCCCGGATGATCTCGGCCTCGCGATGAACCAGCACGGATGGGTTGATGTGGATGTCCTGGTTGATGCCATGAGGACGAGATACAAGTGGTCAAACAAGGAAAAGCTTTATTCGATAATTGAATCGGATGAGAAAGGCAGATATGAGTTGAAGGGCAATAAAATCAGGGCGCGGTATGGTCATTCGGTTGATGTTGACCTTGATTATCCTGAAAATACGCTGCCGCAGCTTTACTATGGGGCAAGCCGCGAGGAAGTTGACATCCTGCTTGAAAAAGGGATAAAACCAATGAAACAGCGGTATGTGCACCTGAGCACGTCAGTGGAGAAAGCAAGGGAAGTGGCAAAGATACATACTGATGACCCGGTTTTGCTGGTAATAAATGCTGAATTGGCCAGGAATGATGGAATGATCATGCTTTCAGCTACCGAAAATATCGTCCTTTCAGAAGAGATTCCACCGCAGTATCTGGGTTTATTTCAGGAATAACGACCAGAGTATATTTAAATCTGGAATAATATCCTCATTATACTTAGAAAAATGACTTTCGCTTCATGGGGATTCTAAAGAAGGGTTGGGTTTTGGAAAGTAAACCGGAAAACAGTTCATGCTGGCATTATAAGTTACAGGGAGCCCTGTTCTTATCAGCATTTATGACCTGGGGCATTGGCGATGCAGTCACCAGTTTATGGATGATTGAACACCGCGGTATTACGGGAGAGGCGAATCTGATTGCACAGTATATAATTATCAATTATGGTGCTTCATATTTTATAGTAATGAAAATATGGTTCACAACCATTGTTCTTTTTTTTATACCATTTTTAATACAAAAAAGATCAGAAAAACCAGTTTATTGGATGATTAACGGATATTATCTCTCCTTTTTTGTTGCAGGAGTATTAGCTATGACTCTCAATATCCAGGCGGCTCAGAATGAAGCGCTTCTCCTTCAACCCGAACAGGTGATATTTTTATTTTTAAGTTTGATTTTTATTTTGACCAGCGTTGGAGAAGAAGTTGATAAACGGACAAAACCGAGGATAAGAAACTATTTTGATTGCTTCTTGGCTGATATTGCAAAAGTTCTGACCTTCATTACTAACCGTAATTAGTAATATCTTAGTTTCAAAAATATGCCCAAATCATATTTTTGGAAGATTGAGGGTGACCAAAGCAATTAAAGCAATGCCCCATAATGCGATTTTTCCTTTTGTTAGCCTGATGTTCGAGAATATATTTGTCATTGAATTACCCGTTTCCCTATAATATAACGTTAATCCTCATTAGTAATAAATGTTTCTGAGCGGCTGGATAAAGTATGTCAAGACATATTTAAGAGGATTTTGGAATTATTCTATTACCGCAGTTAATTTTTAGATATGTTATTTTTTCGGTATTACATTAGCTGTAAGTGATGGGGTTAAGCTCGTACTGGTTGCATTTCTCGCTGAATGGCAATCGGTGCAGTACTTTTGCAGATGGCAATCAGTGCATGCCATGCCTGCAAATGAAACCTGCGTCTTATGTGTCGCAAGCCAGTCTTTGGGATGAGCATTAGTATGACATTTATTACAGATAGCCGTTATATTTGCAGGATGTTTGACATCTGAGTGGCAGTCAGTGCAACTCACTGAAACCGGATGGTCACTGTGGCTGAAATTGACACCGTTAAAATTAATATCTGGAGAATAAATGCGCGTTGCATGGCAGATAAGACAATTTTCTTCTGATACTTTTGCAAATAATGGGCCTGAGGTATCTCCAGAGCTGGTTTCATAGTCGTACATTTGAACAAGCCCGTTAATCTTACCTTTTATATGACCTATCAATCCAGGTTCATAATGGCAATTGATGCACGCAACAACCTTATGCGCTGATATGCTCCATGAGTCGTAATATGGTCTCATGATATGGCAATTCTTTCCGCAAAAATCCGGATTTTCAGTGATTGCAAGCACCTTTTCAGTAATAACCACTCCTGCCAAAAGTAAAACCACCAATGAAATTATAATCGGGAGCTTATGTGCTGAAATCCATCTCTTAATAGCTGCTTTAAGTGATAAATTATCTTCCAGCTCAGCGTTTTTTAAATTGTTAATCTCCTGATTATTCATATTATATTTGCCCCGTTTTCCAATCCTGCCCTTGCTGCATCGATAGCCGACCTATAGCAAGTCGCAAAGATGTTCGAACTCTGTATTCTATCATTATTTTCCTTGGTTAATAAATTATATAATCCATAATCTGTGATGATTTTCATTGAAGATAATGCTAACTACCTCAGGACAAACGCTACCGACAGCGCATGATAGCCATAGCCTGACCAATAAAGTTAAAGGGGGCGTTCGTTACGCCCGCCTTATTTTAGTTGATGGTGTCTACAGACAACTACAAGATGGCTAATTGTTCAGAGCTCCTTGGTTGATCCAGTTTTGGATGGCTGTGATCTGGGCGGCAGTAAGCTGCGATGATGAGCGGGGCGGCATCTTGGTTACCCCGCCGGTGCCCATGAGAGACTGATACAGGCGGCTACTTGCGGCGTTGCCAGCAACGACCGTATTCAGCGTATTCGCATAACTGCTAAAGGAAACTCCTGATGTTGGGTGGCATGAGCAGTAACCGCTCAGGATCGGTTGTACGGTTGCCGAGTAGCTCACAGAACCCGTAGTTGCAGTAGCAGTTGCAGTCGCTGTTACTGTGGCCGTTCCTGCCGGTAGCAGCCAATTCACCAGTGCTGTTATGTCGGCGGTAGACATGGATCTTGTATAAGATGCCATGCTGCCGGTAGTCAATTTAGTATTGATCCACGCTGTCGTGCGGCCGTTCGCTGCCAGTG
>JBAVMS010000008.1:0-1846 GCA_049690315.1 Candidatus Methanoperedens sp. | reverse complement strand
GAACTGGAATATGCCGAATCTTGTTTTTTAAAACTAAAAGAGCTTAAACATTGAATAGGTAATTCCATATTATATAAACCTATTCAACATACTTTTTTTGTAAATAACACAAGCCTTAACATCAACCCAACTAATCTTTGTATGTGACTAATCAATTCCATACTATACCAAAGCAAATGATTATTATTTTCATTGCAGCGGTAATTGTATTATCGGCAGTTATCGGCTATGGATTGTTTACAGCTAATCAGCAATGCTCGCCGTGTAATATACAAAGTGGAGCAGTAAACCCGGCTGTCTCATATATACAATTAGTCAATGCATCAAGAGTAATTAATCAAACAGGTACTTGGCAGTGGACTATCAAGAACTGTGATGATAAGGATCATGTAGTTGCACCAATCAGTTACTTCTACAACACTGGTAATGTTGTAATAGGTGCTGCAATAGGAAAAACAATCGGCGATCCGTGTTCGACTTGTGTACTCACTGCTAAAACCGTGATATATAATGGCACAGCATGGGCGACAGTGCCAGCACATTCGCAGATCACAGTCTATTGCGATAATACTACGTGTGCAAATGCAGCAACAGCGGTTGTGAATGTTAAAGTATATAATATCGACTCAAAAGCATCAGATTTACTCTATCCTAAATGGGATGCTTATGTCCAACTAATAGGACAGTTTACACAATCAGGGAATGATTTAAGGATTGCATTAGCTGGCGATCCGTCTTCATTTACTGATGCAGCATTAGCATGGGCGAAAGCGAACGGAGTAACAGAGATTCATATCGTACCATATACTTTAGATACATTTCCAGATGTTCATGCAAGAATCGATAAATACAACCTATTCGCCGTTTATGATATAGAAGGACCTCTTTGGGCGCTCAGAGGGTTCTCATCGACTCCATTCACTGATACTGAGATGGCACAGTTAAAGGCAATCAAAGATACGGGTTGGGATGCTTTTGCATCAGAGGGATTAGTTAGGGTGCAAGTGCAACAACTCAACTCTTTAGGACTTCCATTTATATCATATGGTAGCGAAATTGGAACAATCCTTTATGAAGGGCAACCCAATATATACCAGCACCCCTTAGGCTCACATTTGGCAGATTACCAAGAGGTATATGATGTAACCCTAAAGCAAGCATACTTCGATTCAATAAAGTATAGTGCAACTGTTGCGAAAGCACACGGACAAGGTTTCACAACTGGTCTATGGCTTAACGGTGGCGCTGTGTATGGACAAGCCAATCCAGCAGTTATAAATGGTGAGATCATAAGATGGGTCAATGAGTTATATAAGACTTATAACATTAAACTCGGAACTGTAATGTTTTGGACGGGCATGGGTCAATCTCCTATGCCGTGGGTACAACCCGGTGGGGCATTCCATGACTTATTTGTACAGATCCAGACTTTCAGATATAATTAGGAATTTAGGAATATGGTGATACAATAAATGTTTGAAATAGAGTATTCCGTTCTTGTAGTGGTAATAGCAGCCTTCATAATCCTGTTACACTTGTTTAACAGGTATAATGAGAGAAAGATTGCTGAGATCCACAGACAGTTAGTAGAACTAAGACGAGATGTAGAAAGAGATGTGATGTTCGACTAGTCGATTAGTTTCACATCGCAAAAGAAAGGTATATAAACTAATGAATAGTTTATTCTACTGTTCATTACTACACCGAGCAATCAGGTTCTTTGGCTCACCTCCGTTTCTTAAATTTCCTGATTGCTTATTTCTTTTTTATTTATTTATCTTTATGGATCGTAATCCTAAACCATTTATAAATAGCTTTGGATTGTAATCCTAAGACAAAAAGCTAT
>JBAVMS010000007.1:0-4649 GCA_049690315.1 Candidatus Methanoperedens sp. | reverse complement strand
AAGCTATATATATTATGGAATACTATATTCATTTGTCTTTATTCATTTCTGGACAACTCCTATATGTTAGCAGTTAGGTTGTTTGGTGATACTTAAATCTTTTTTTGCCTAACTGCTCTTTTCTTTTTTAATATAAGACAGCAAACTTTATAACTTATGGAATATAATATTCATCTGTAGTTTAAACTATATGGAGACCGGCCATTCCGGCATGTAATGTGGAGGTGGTTCAAACCCACTATAAAAATAGCAACCACTTTACCTTTATTTTAAATTACGAGGGTTATAAATGGTTCAGGTATATGTATCAGAGGCAAATATTAGCGGACATGTTAATTGTCACCTACATAATGATCAGGTAAAGATAGATGTCCAAGAGTGTATAAAAAACTGTCCTAATTTTATTGATATCCATGCAGTTAAGAGATGTGTACCTGCTAGGACAGATTACACTGTTATATGCAGGGAATAAATGACAAGATGTTGCGCAATGTGTGGTGAATGCTTTGACGATCACCACGTTAAGAGAAGAAATATTGAAACGAAATATGCGCCACTCCCGTTTGTGTATATAGGTTTTTGTAAACAATGTACTTTTTATTTAGACTTATATGAGGCAACTGGTGAATCTGAATATTTTAGGAAATGGCCAGAAATTAAAAGATCTATAGATAATGAATCAAGAAATAGCAAAAGTGGTTGATGTATTGTATCACGGCGAATATGCCGGTATGCTCTGCAAGAACCATGCTGCCAAATTAGAAAAAGAAGGTAAAGGGTACTTTGATAATTATTGTACTTTTGTAATAGATGATGAGGTGAATTGGTATGAAGAAAGAGAACGATTTAGGCTCACAGGAGAGCGAAAGAAATACAGATGGGAAGAGCAAGAGCAGTTTAGTCTTAGTAAACGGCAATAAACCAATATATTGTCCCTTGATTGAAGAATGCCAAAAGAAGACGGATTGTTATAATCACCATTGTCCTATGTTCACTTTGAGAGAATGTAGGTATCAATATTGAATATTAAGGTGCAACAATGATAGAAGTTCCAAAATTTACTGAAACATGTCAACGGTGTACAATTGATTGCTGCTCTAAGAGTGGTGGACATCTCTACTATTCATATAAAAAAATAATTGAGATTGCATATTACCTAAATACTACAGTAACCGAGATTAAACAGAAATACATGGATAGATCTAACGATGGTGATTATTACAACAAAACCCCGTGTGGGTTTTTTGATAAAGCCAATAAACTCTGTTTGATTGATCCGGTAAAGATCGAACTCTGCTGGAAGTATCCGTTTGTTATCATTGATAATAGATTGTTATTGCACGATAAGAACTGCCTTTATTATCAAGAGAACACTAAGAATTTTATGACTATTGATGGATATCAGGACTACCTTAACGGGAGAGCAGAATTGAGGGTATATAATGATGGATGAACAAAAAGTAAAAGGTAAAGAGATCTTAAAGATCTGTTGTTGTGAAGATGGTACTTCACATTTTGGTATAACTGTTGAACATTGCAATAAATGTGAAGATCCATGCAGATTGCCAAGTGATATCATGGCTTTTCTTAAGTGGCATGCAGATCAAATCAAGAAAGATAATGAGGGAGATAAAAATGAGGTGTAAAGAGTGTATATACTTTAAACCATATAAAAACTTAAATCCAAAATTTGGGTGGTGTAATAACGAGAATTTTGTTTATAGTGATGAAGTATTTGAACGAGAAGAAGTGCTACCAAGCAATATACTCTATTATTGGGATTATGAGGGCTACCATGCATATTTCGCGGTAGGTGCGAATTTCGGATGCATCCATTTTACAGATACTAGAGGGGATAATGAGGAATAACATGGAACTTATACAAACAGGATTAGGGTTTATCAGTGGACTTGCAGTTTCATATATTACTTACCGGTTTCTTACAACTTTAGGTGCGAGAAAATCGTATGAAATGTTGTCTAAACTGTCAAGAGAGGACAAGTGTAAGGCACTACTAGAAGCTTATGGAATGATCACTGCTAAGTATGAACTGCGCGATTGGATGAACAATTTATGAATAAATTATTCCATACAATAATATGAAACCAATAGCCACCTATTGTAAAGAATGTAAGGGTAAGTGCTGTAGTTATTATAATAGTATATCCTTCTATTATCCAGAGTTGATAACACTTGCATATCACTTTGGTACCACAGTAACTAAATTGAAACAACAATATTCTTTTAAATATGATATAGACAATGAACAGTACGGTATAAGAGGTGATCCGTGTCCTTTCTTTGATAGTAATTTGGGTAAGTGTTCGATCTATGCCATACGACCACAGACTTGTATAACGTATCCTCTTATTCATCATCCTGAATGGAAGAATACATATGAGGTACATCTCAGAGGGCTTAAAATCTGTAAATTTTCTCAGTACCTTAGACAACATATAATAGATGATGTAAATGATACTCTTAGAGATGAATAAAATATTCCATTAGAGGTTATATCATGAATGAAATCTTAGCAGAAGCACCACATAGAAAATTAGCGACTATTCAAAAGATACGATCATTAAGCGATCATTCAAATGCAGATACTTTAGAATTAGCCACAGTATTAGGTTGGCCAGTGATAGTAAAGAAATGTGAATTTGAAGTTGGTGATCTGTGTTGTTACTTTGAGATCGATTCAGTATTACCTAACATACCATCATTTGAATTTTTAAGTAGTAAAAAGCATAGGATTAAAACGATAAAGTTAAGAGGTGCGCTCTCTCAAGGATTGGCGATACCTATCAGGGTATTAAAGCAAGCGATACTTGAGACAGATCCACAGTGGTATGATCATGTTGAACGGTTTGCTGAGGGTTTAGATGTTACTGATATCTTAAAGGTTATAAAATATGAGAAACCAACAAAAGGATCCGGGTTCTCTGCACCGAAAGGAATGTATAAAGAGTCATTCCCTAGTGGATTAGTTCCAAAGACAGATGAGATACGGCTGCAATCAATTCCGGCGATCTTAGAAGAGGCTAAAGGGTTAGATATGTATATCACTCATAAGTTAGATGGCACATCGGCAACCTATTTTTTTCACAAACCAACAGAGCAATTTGGGGTATGCTCACGGAATATGCTGATAAAGCCAGATGAAACTCACTTTATAAACAATGATAAGAGAGAAGGGATAAATAACTTCTATTGGGAGATGGCTTATAAATATAATATCGCCGAGATTCTAGAGAAATATCATGAAGAAACTGGCAAGAACATAGCATTGCAAGGCGAGATAGTGGGGCCTAAGATCGGCAGTGATGCCGGTATCAATACAATGGGAGTTGCAGAAAGATATTTCTTTATCTTTAATATTTGGGATATCGATGCTAAACAATATTTTAATTGGGGCGATCTGCTAACATGGGTTATGTATGTTAATAGAACTATGGTAAATCGAGAAATAGGCCGTACCTTTGATGTGGTTCCATTAGACTGTATAATTCATGAATTCGATAAGTCCCTAGATGAACTACTAGAAATGGCTAAAGGGTATTATCCATATACCAAGAACATACGAGAAGGCATCGTTGTAAGATCTATGAATAATGTACATAGTAACCTACTAAACTGGCGCATGTCTTTTAAAGTTATTAACAATGATTATCTGTTAGCTGAGAAGTAGAAAAAAGAAAGCTATAAAGTCTACTGAATAAAATATAGAATAGATTATTTAATTTACCCGGAAGCTGTATCGAGTGATGAAAAGTCTCGATGAGTTACAGTGGTGTAAGGGTTTTAGTATACAGTATACAGATACAGATACAGATTCAGCGATAATATGCCACCAACATTTTCTTCAATCAAATCCTATTTCCAGAAAGCGATAGGCTCTTCAACTTCTGCAAGTCCTAAAGTATTAGGTACTCGAACTGCAAATGCAATGATGTTTCTAAGGCCAGATAGTATTGTTAGGCCTAGACTTTTCACAGATACGGATGGGAGGTACATCAACTGGCGAACACTTTATTTAATAGCATACGGTGGTGATCCTTATGTTTATCGTGCTATAAGAATGAAAGGTGAGGCAGTAGGTGGTATAGACTGGCGACTCTTTGACTCTAACGATAAAGAGATCGATAAACACCCACTTCTTGATTTGATCCGTAAACCCAACCCGTTTCAAGGACAATCTCAGTTTTTCCAAGCATGGGTTTCTTATTTAGATATTACTGGTAATAATTTTACAGAATCGGTTGGCCCTGATGATGAGGGTAAAGAACCACCTCAAGAATTATACAATATAAGACCTGATCAGATGGCCGTCAGGGTAGGGGATAGATACCAACCTATTAGACATTATATTTTTAATAATACTTTAGAGATACCTACAGAGGCAATTTTACATACTAAATATTTCAAGCCCAATTTAGAAGACGATAATTTTGGCCAGAGTCCACTCGCTGCATGTTGGGATGCGATACAACAGAATCACCTAGCAAAACAATCGAATATTGGTTTGTTAGAAAATTCTTGTATACCTTCACTTTTTGTTAACTTCCCTGAGGAGATCAGCGAGGATCAGTTTGAAAAGGCAACAAACAAGATACGGGATGCTTATGCCGGATCGGCAAGATCTGGTACTG
>JBAVMS010000006.1:0-36492 GCA_049690315.1 Candidatus Methanoperedens sp. | reverse complement strand
GGATATAGGGCTCTTCGGTTTGAATGAAATACCCAAACTTGCATTTGACCATAATAAAATCATAGAAAACGCCAAGAGTGATATCAATGGAATTTTGTCCTAAATGTAAAAGCATGATGATGCCCGCTAAAAATGTATATAAGTGCAGGAAATGCGGGCATGAAATGGAGATTAAAGGCGGTTTTGTCTCAAAGACCAAACGGGATGAGCGCGAGGTAACTGTCCTTGAGGGGCGCGAGATGGGGATGCCCACGACCAAAGCCAGATGCGAGGATTGCGGGAATGATTTGGCTTACTGGTGGCTGAGGCAGCTTCGGTCTGCTGATGAGAGCGAAGTAAGGTTTTTCAGGTGCACGAAGTGCGGGAAGACTTGGAGAGAGTATAATTGAATAAATCTTATAAACCCCGCAACCAAAGTAGCCCGTCATGAAGCAGAAACTCACAGTCAACCTCGAAACCGACCTGAAACTCCCCGCAAACGTCTGGAAATTCGGGGATGACATAGATACAGATGCAATCATACCGGGCAAATACCTCACAATCAATAAACCCGGGGAGCTTGCCAAACACGCTTTTGAGGGCGTGCGCCCTGAATTCGCCAGCGGGGTAAAGGATGGGGACATAATCGTGGCAGGTTTTAACTTCGGTTGCGGCTCATCGCGCGAACATGCGCCTCTTGCGCTTCGGGGCGCGAATGTGAAATGCATCATCGCAAAATCCTTTGCGCGCATCTTTTTCAGGAACGCCATAAATATCGGGCTCCCGCTTCTTGAGTGCCCTGATACTGATAAGATAGAGGAAGGGGACCACATAGAAGTCGATTTTGGGTCCGGCATGATAACCAATACCACAAAAGGCCAAACATACCAGGCAACGCCGCTGCCCGACTTCGTGCGCGGCATAGTGGATGCCGGCGGGCTTATCGGGTATGCGCAGAAAATGGTGCAGTGAAGATTGGTTTTTATTATAATTCCTTGCGCACTTCTTGATGGCATGAAAACGTGTAAAAACAACAGAGAACGCAGAGGACACAGAGAAAAATAACAAATCTCTGTGCTCTCTGTGCCCTCCGTGGTTAATTATCTGACCTGGATTGATAAGACAAGATATTTAAAAGATATATTACTTAAAAACAGCATCAATAAACATAACACAAAAAAAAGGAAAAATGAGCATTTTTTGATGGTATTTTTGAGGTAGTTTCAAACCGCATAGTTGATAGATTTAAAAATGAATTTATAATTTAATGTTATTTTCTTTTTTCCAATCCTCAAAATAAATTCTATATGCAGCATAAATAATTATCCCTTGGCATCTCTCAAATTTTGGACCCCATTTTATAATCATAGCTGAGGCAATAAAAATTATGATTAGTCCAAAAAATGTTGACATATTTAATACAGAAAAGTCACGAAAAAGTACGCTAAAACCTATTGCCAAAAGAAAAAGCCCGAAAGTAAACCAAAGTTGGTAAAAGGAACACTTATTCTCAGCAATTCTTTGCATCATTTTGCTATCTCCTATTGTATAATCAATAAAATTTATTGTTTTATTTCTATATATTACGTCATTAATTTTTTTTTCTAAATCTTGTAATTTCCCATTTTCATAGCAAAATGCATGCCATACTTCTTTTTCATCAGTCATAAAGTCATAATTGTAATCTAATACAGAAATATTTTTTTATCCGATAGATATTGGACAACAGCCAAAGATAATTGAGTTTCACTCATGTTTAATCCAGCAGCATTGGTTATAGCTGAATGGCGGAAAAAGTGTACATTGTGTGGCTTCTTGAGTTTCGAACTGTCAAATCATCGCTCAATAACATGCCTTTATCCACTTGCTTTCATTGGTATAAAATACTCTGACGGAGTGCATTTTAACCAGTCCTGGGCATAACCGTATGTCTCCAAACATACAACCGACCTAGCGCCCTATTTCGATAGCGAAATAAGAAAATACGTTTATAGTTTCCTATATAGGTTAAAAAAGTTAAAAAAAAATTAGTAATATGCTTTTCGCATATTACTGGCTTGTTTCGTATCTTTTCAGGATGGCTATAACCTGGTTCAACAGGTTCTTTGATTCTGTAAGATGCTTGGCGCCAATGTCTGCAGCCTTGTCAAGATTTGCATCCAGTATTTGCAGATTCTCCTGAAGCAGGTATATCAGGTACATCATTACGCACCAGTACACTGCGAGAGCCAGGAATGAAAAAATACCAATTACCACCAATTGACTATATATCAGCGACGTGGATTGACCCAGCGGCTGCAATATACCAATTGCATCCATGAAATTCCAGAGTATTACTATTCCGAATATCATCGGTACAATCGTTGCAAGAATTAAACTTTGTTTGCTCAGCCTCATGCCTTTTACCTCCGGTTGCTCTGTGTAAGTTATCTTTCTATTTAAATATATCTTAGTTCGTCTTATTTTATTCATACCTCATTGGATATTTATATGTAGAGAGCCCCCAATTTTGAATTATGGAAAAAATCGAAACAGAATGCCCTTCATGCTCACCCTCAGAACCAGTCCCGCATATTGTCCTGAAAGGTACAAAGGACGTACTTTTACAATGCGAGGAATGCGGGTCAGTCCATAAACAGAAAAAACCAAAAAATGCGCTCGTGAGAGTCATAGTGAGCAAAAGGGGAGAATCGCTCCATACAAGAGCGATGCTTTCTGGCCTTATTAGGAAAGGCGATGAACTCGTCATAGACGATGAAGCAACAGGCGAAGCTGCCCTTGTAAAGGTCACTTCAGTCGAGGTCGGCGACAAACGAATGGACGAGGCCGATGCTGAAGATATTAAAACGATATGGGCGCGGGCGATTGACGAGGTTTTGGTAAAAATCGCAATCAGCCACAGGGAAACCACCGAATCCGTAGAGATGCGCGTGCCCGGCGACCGGCAATTTGTTATCGGGGATAAGGTAGAGGTAAATAACCGTAAATTGAAAATCATACGGATAAAAATAAGGGATGGCTGCTTTAAAAGCAGGAAAGGTGTTGCAGTTGCTGCAAAATATATTAAACGCATCTATGCAGACTCAGGTTTTAAGAGTCCAAAGAAAATCAAAAGGGCAGGCGGCGAGCGGGTTATAATTAAAAAGCGGGAGTCGGTATGGAGTTTGAAATCCAAAAAAGCAGATTGATAGAGGAATTAAGGCAGCACGGGATAAGCGAACGCGTCCTGGATGCGATGAAAAGCGTTCCACGCCACATTTTTGTCCCTGAAAACGAAAAGAAAAATGCGTATGCCGATTATCCTCTGCCCATCGGGTGGGGACAGACCATCTCAGCCCCTCACATGGTCGCGATCATGTGCGACAACCTTGATATTCAGGACGGCATGAAAATACTTGAGATAGGCGCTGGTTCGGGCTACCATGCAGCCGTGATGGCAGTGCTTGCGGGCAGCGGTCATATCTATACGGTGGAACGGATAGAAGGCCTTGCCCAATTTGCCCGCGATAACCTGAAAAAGGCGGGCATCACCAACGTCACTGTGATAGTGGATGACGGCTCTCTTGGACTTGCAGGTTATGCGCCATACGACCGCATCAGCGTTGCAGCCGCCTCTCCTGAAATCCTGGAGACGCTAACAGACCAGCTCAAAAAAGGGGGAAAACTCGTTATTCCTGTAGGCAAAAATTTTCAGGAACTTTATCTTGTGACAAAAACCGATGGTTTAAAAAAAGAAGCGAAAGGGGGCGTTGTGTTCGTGCCCCTTCTGGGTAAAAAAGGTTTCTCTGATTATTAGATCGAATGAAGCTCGCCTGACTGGATTTTCTCAACCAGTTTGTTCCATTCGTTTTTCTTTAATCTAACCGTATTTGCATCTTCACCTATCAATACTTCATTTCCGACAACTTCAACTGCAGGACAGCAGCTTTTATCACAGATGTAAACTTTCATTGAAATCACCGCCTCTATGTTAGCTGGTATGGATATAAATTTTAGCATCCATTAACTATATTTCAATGCGTGCCTATGAAAAGGGGCATGAAGTACATCATAGTCACAGGCGGTGTGATGAGCGGGCTCGGGAAAGGAATAACTGCTGCTTCTATCGGGCGCATTTTAAAGAACAAGGGTTTTAATGTAACCGCTATCAAAATCGATCCCTACATCAATATCGATGCCGGTACCATGAGCCCCTACCAGCACGGCGAGGTTTTTGTACTGAAGGACGGGGGCGAAGTGGATCTTGACCTTGGCAATTATGAACGTTTCCTTGACATAGAACTCACGCGCGAACATAATATCACCACTGGACAGGTGTACCAGACGGTCATTGAAAAAGAACGCCGCGGCGATTATCTCGGTAAGACTGTTCAGATTATCCCGCATATAACAAACGAGATAAAAGAGCGAATCAGGAAAGTTGCAAAACAAAGCGGCGCGAATATCTGCATAATAGAAGTGGGCGGCACTGTCGGCGACATAGAGAGCATGCCTTTCCTTGAAGCCGTTCGCCAGATGCACAGCGAAGAAAAAGAGGAAGATATTATTTTTGTCCATGTCACTTTAGTGCCTCTTGATACCCAGGGCGAACAGAAGACAAAACCCACACAGCATTCGGTCAAGGAGCTCCGGAGCCTTGGCCTACAGCCCGATGCGATCGTGGTGCGGTGTAAGGAACCTGTGCTCGAAGATACCAAATCAAAAATCGCGCTTTTCTGCGATGTGCCTGCAAACGCGGTGATAAGCGCGCATGATGCAAAGGACATCTATTACGTTCCAGCCCTGATGGAACAGGAAGGGCTCTCAGATTATTTAATGGAAAAACTCAGGCTAACGCCGGGGGAAATATCCCATGAATGGGATAGACTTATGGAAAAGATGGCTTCCATCGACAGGGAAATACGCATAGCGGTTGTCGGAAAATATGCCCATCTCGGAGATTCCTACATCAGTATAAGGGAAGCGCTGAAACATGCCGGGATAGAGTGCGGATGCCAGGTCAATATTGACTGGATTGATGCCGAGGAGTTTGAGAGAAAACCTGCTTCTATTGAAATGCTGGGGAAATACAATGGTATTCTGGTTCCGGGTGGTTTCGGAGTTCGCGGTACAGAAGGCAAGATACTTGCTGTAAAATATGCACGGGAACATAATATCCCATACCTTGGATTGTGCCTCGGACTGCAGCTTGCGGTCATAGAATTCGCCCGGGATGTGGTTGGAATTACGGATGCGAACAGCTCCGAGCTTGCTCAGACCGAACATCCTGTTATCGACATACTCCCGGAGCAGGAAAATGTCAGGAATAAAGGCGGGACAATGCGGCTTGGGAATTGCGAGGCGATATTGAAGGAAGGGTCGCTTGCAAGCAAATTATACGGAGGTACGGTACTTGTCGAACGCCACAGGCACAGGTATGAGGTGAATCCGAAATACATCCCGCAGATCGAGGCAAAAGGGATGAAATTCACGGGCCGAAACGACCACAGGATGGAGATAGCCGAGATACCCGGGCATAAGTTCTTTTTCAGTTCGCAGTTCCACCCTGAATTCAGGTCACGCCCCGGAAAGCCTTCACCTCCGTTTTTGGCTTTTGTGAAGGCCGCACTTGAGTAGTATTCCAAGAGGAAAATGAGATTCAAAATCCTCCCTGACCCGATAAAATACGACGGTTCCCAGATAGCTCCTCTCTGGGCTTACAGCATGGGAATAAAAGGCGATTCCATTGTGTGCTTCCATGGTCCCATGGACGTGACATTTGAGAATATGAAAGACCTTGAGGATGAAAAAGCCGGGAAAACCATAAAGGGCGATGATTTGCTCCATATTATTGTGGAAAGGTTCGATTCCCCTGCGAGCATGCGCCTCTCCTATTACATGCAGCGCCTCCTCATTATCTGCGCAAAGGAAGTACTTGAGAACCACGGGGTGAAAACGACCAGGAACGGGGACGACCTTTTTATCGATGACAGGAAACTCACTGTGAGCATAGCCAGCGCAGGAGTGGCGAGCGAGAAGATTCACTGCGGGATTAACATCACTACAAAAGGGACACCCCGCGATGTCAAGACTGCTGCCCTTCTGGATTTCGGACTGGACTGGAAACCTGTCGCAGAGGAAATTTGCGAAACTTTTTTGCATGAAATAGAGGATATCGAAGGCGATATTACTAAAACAAAAAGCCTATGACCGATTTCATTAAAATTGGATTTTATTTAATACTGGCAGGTTTTGCGCTGGTTTTCACAGGATCCATTCTATCAGCCCGGAACGCAAATTTTGCAGGACTTGTCATGATTGGACCTATACCCATTGCATTCGGTTCATCGCCTGGCATTACATTGATTGCGATGGTCGTTGGTCTATTTTTGATGCTTGCTTACTTTATGCTCGGGAGGAGAAATGCCTGATTGGACGTTCCTGATAACAGCCGGAAGCTTCCTTTTAATTCTTGGATTTCTTCTGGTTGCTTTTGGCATGATGTCGAAGGAAGGCATGGAGGAGGAAAGACCCGAAGAGATGAGTAAAGAGATAAAAGTTAAAGGCGGAGGTGTAATATTTATCGGTCCTGTACCTGTTGTTTTTGGCACCGATAAAAAATATGCACTGCTCATGATGATTTTAGCGATTGTGTTGATGCTTCTGGCAATAACAATTCTGAAATAGATGAATACATTAATAAATAATCAAACCATTAGACGACGGAGGAAAGTTAACCAATGGTGGAAGATATCGGAAAAATCATAAGCAACGGATTTGAAACGTATACAAAGAACCTCAATCTGGGCGTTCCTTTTGCCCTGAATGTAATAATAACCAGCCTGCTTGCAATCATTATACTCGGTTTTGGATTTTTAAATATTTTTGGCCCGTCATTATCCACCCTTGAAAAAGCCGAAACCCCACAGCAAGTCCTGTTGATTATTATTCCCGTGGTAATGACACATCTTGCTCAAATTATTATTCTTTTCATCACGTTTTTTTTAATTTCCCTGGCAATCGAGTCGTTCTTTACTTCAGGAGCTATGGGAATGGCGCGACAGGCCACTGAAACCGGGAAAAGTGAGCTTACAACGATGGTAGAAGCTGGAAAAAAGAACGTTGTGAACCTATTCCTGGCCGATGTCCTTGTCGGGCTGCTTTCCCTCGCTGGTATAGTGTTCATAGTGCCAGGCGCTATGAAATTTGATATCAATCAACTCTTATTCCCTGAAAAAAACGGTGCGCCGTTTTTGTTGATTGCAGGGATTTTTTTGTGGGTATTATATCTTCTTATTTTAGGTCTAGTACTTACTGTTTTCAGGTATGCCCTGGTTGTGGATAATCTCGAACCCATAGACGGCATAGTCACAGGTTTTAATTTTTTTAAGAAAAATAAGTCCGATGTGTTCGTCCTGTGGCTTATTCTGGGTATAATTATTGTCGCTATCACGATTATCGGGGAATTAATGAGGTTCTCTCCTGTTATGGATCTCATCTGGCCGCTGGTCAATGTATTCATAAATGTTTTTGTTGTTGCCCCGCTAACCACCGTATTCTGGGTTCGCCTGTATATGACAAGAACAGGAAAAGAGGTCTACTTCAATGATTTACTCCTTCATCCGAATGACCTTGCAAAGCTCAAATCTGAGCAATAACTGATGAATCGCTGCGCTTTCGCAGCTTATTGAAAAACCCTAAAGTTTCTCAATAAATGCCTCAATCCTTGCAAGCGCCTTCACAAGTTCCTCATACGATGTTGCATACGAGCACCGCAGATACCCTTCGCCGCATTCCCCGAACACGTTGCCAGGAACAACTGCCACTTTCTCTTCTTTCAAAAGCATGCCTGCGAACTCTTCCGATGTCAATCCCGTGCTTTTTATTGACGGGAAAGCGTAGAATGCCCCTTTGGGCTCAAATGTCTCAAGCCCGAGTTTATTCAATCCACCGACAATCAGGCGGCGCCTCCGGTTATATTCCCTGACCATCTTTTGCATCTCACCGTCGCCGTTCTTGAGAGCCTCTACTGCCCCCATCTGCGCCGTAATCGGCGCGCAGAGCATTGCATACTGGTGGATTTTCGTCATGGCTGCAATGAGTTCCTCGCTTCCTGTCGCATAACCAAGGCGCAAACCCGTCATGGCATGCGATTTGGAAAAACCGTTCAGGATTATGCTTCTTTCTTTCATCCCTGAGAGTGAGGAAAAACAGGTATGTACGCCATCGTAGGTCAATTTTGCGTACACTTCGTCCGAGATTACGGCGATGTCTTTTTCATTTACTACGTCGGCTATCTCCTCGAGGTCTTTTTTTCCCATGACAGCGCCCGTTGGATTGTTCGGGTAACTCAACACAAGCGCCTTGGTTTTTTTTGTGATGCTTTTCTCAATCTGGTCTGCCGTGACCCTGAACTCATCATCCCTGTAAGTGGGCACGGGGACGGGCACGCCGCCTGCAAGTGAAACACTGGGTTTATATGAAACATAGCAGGGCTCAGGAATTATTACTTCGTCGCCCGGGTTTGTTACTGCCCTGAACGCAAGGTCTGCAGCTTCGCTTACCCCTGTTGTAACAAGAATCTCATTTTTCGGGTTATAATCAATCCCGTAATCCTTCACGTAAGATTTTGAAATCAGTTCCCTCAATTCCAGGAGCCCGAGGTTTGATGTGTAGGATGTGAATCCTTTTTCAAGCGAGTAGATGCATGCTTCCCTGATATGCCACGGGGTGACAAAATCCGGCTCTCCCACGCCAAGTGAGATTACATCGTCCATTTCAAGTACGAGGTCAAAGAATTTCCGTATCCCGGAAGGTGGGATTTCCCTTACCTTTTCGGATATGAATTTCCCTGGCATGACTTCACGGGGATACAGCAAGGCGTTCTGAACGTTCTTTCTCGAATAGGACATCTCCATCCTCCTTGTATGTGCGCAGTACAAAATGTGTTACCGTTCCCTGCACCTGTTCTAGCGTGGCTATTTTTTCAGCTACAAAAAAGGCTACGTCTTTCATGGACTTTCCGCGCACTGTAAGAGAGAGGTCATGGTCTCCTGAAATGAGGCGGACTGACCTTACTTCCGGGAATTTCGCAATCCGCTCTGCGATTGAATCGTAGCCTGTCCTTGAGCGCAGGGCGACCTTGAGTTCGATGATAGCATACACGTATTCCTCGCCTGCCTTTTCCCAATCGATGACTGTCTTATATTTCCTTATTATCCCCTTTTTTTCCATCTCTTTGATTTTTGAGGCGACGGCTGCTTCTGTGCTTCCTGTCATGGCTGCAATTTCTTTAAGCGCTATTCTGGGATTGCTCTCCAGTATTTCGAGTATTTCTTTCATTGTCATGCCTCGCCGTTTTCCTATGCTTTATGGGTTAATAGGTTTTGCGTTGTTTTTAATGAGACGTTCTTCCATAATCGTTATTTAAAAATCATAGGGCTTAACCAGATATTCCCTTAGTTTAATGTCAAAAAATTTATTTGAGGAATTTGCCGAAATTACGGCAGCAGTATCTGCTCCCCTGCCTGTTCCAGCTACTGCAATAACATCTGAGAATGGGATAAGTCCGGCATCAGCACTCATAGCCACAATCTCAACTACAACTTTTGTTCCCTGGCCAAAGATTCTCAGGGTATCAGCAACTACCTGTTCATAAGATTGATTGCCTCTTTCCTTAAGTGCAGTGCCAAGACCTCTTAAAACCATAGTTCCAGTGTGAACCTTTCCACCCATATTCTCGATTTTCTTTTTTATTTCCGGGTCAAAAGTTTGAAGATCCGGCTCTCTGATGCCTGTATTATGTGTAACCACTACAAGTTTTATTCCAGTGCCTTTCAACATCTCAGCAGCGGCAAGTGCTGTATCTCCAAATGTTGATGCAACAACTATATGATTTATTCCACGCTTTAATGCCTCTTCTTTAGCAATTTGCAAAGTTTTTTGGGTATTCTCTTTTCCTGCTTTTTCAAAATACATTTGTTCACCTTTTTCAAATTGTAAGCATGAACTTAATAACACTTCTTATAGAAATAATTCATTCAATATTGATTCTGGCTTTGTCCCCTACATTTATTTTATGCCTTTCTGTATATCCTCCATTTACCTCAAGCGTATACTTTGAACTGGATTCAGGACCAAAGAGGGGGCATGTAGATACAGGGCAGGGCAGGGCGCTTTTTTCGATATAGATTATTTTTCCGTTCTCATCAAGCCATATTATATCAAGAGGGATAAGTGTGTTTTTCATCCAGAACTTATAGATGCCTTCTTTATCAAAAATGAAGAGCATGCCCCTGTTTTCAGGAAGACTTGCACGGTTCATCAATCCTGTTTTCATTTCTTTAGGGGTTGTTGCAAGCTCGGCATCAATGCATGAACCCTCAAAACAGACAGTGCTGTCGCTCTTTTTCTGTGAAGATGTTATGAAAAATATTAATGCCACGAGCAGAAGTGCAAATATTATTATGAGAATCTTATTTTTATGTTTCATTTATATCCCATAGACAAATGAAAGATTTATGTCTCTTTAAATTGAACATGCTATAGGAAAGAACCTTCGCTGTCGATTCCTTGAAAGCGTCTAAAAAAAAATATACACCAAAAATCTGAGATATTATAAATAAATGAGTTAAAAAATGAGCGGTTCAAGAGACGAATTTAAAATAAATATCTTGAGAGATATAGCACTATACGAATGTATATGCAGGGATTGTGGAAATAAGTTTAAAGGATTGCCGGTAGATTATATTGAATGTCCTGCCTGTCATTCTTCAAATATATCTAAAAAATAATACTCGGAAAAATGGCTTTAATAATACACTCAACGGGAGCATGATAAAATATGGGAGATAAAAAGTTACTATGCATAGATTGTAACAAAGGTTTCGTTTTCACAGAAGCCGAACAACAATTCTTTGAAGAGAAGGGATACAGCGAACCAATCAGGTGCAAGGACTGCCGGAGTAAAAGAAAGGCTGACAAAAGAACCGGTGGCTTTAAAAAATTCTAACTAAGGCACCAGCCCTTCCAATTATGAGTTCTCTTTCTGATATTCAAAATACGAATACACAACGGTATAAATTGAAACTGTAATCATAGGAACAACAATAACCAATATTGCATAACTCTCAAAAAATATTGCAAATAGAGCAACTATTCCAGCAATCTTGAACAACTTACCGCCAATTTTATGGGTTTTATCCCACACCTTATCACTACTCAGCGTCCAGGGTGTTCTTATTCCAATAAACCAGTTCCTTTTTGCATTTTCGATTAAGATTCCGGAATAATAAAATAATATTGCAAATGCAGGGGATAAGAAAGTGATCATATTGAATGTATATCCCAAGTTCCAGAAAATTGTCAGAAGATGCAGATAAAACAGGAAAACCATTATCAAGACTATAAATCCATCATAATATTTTCTGAATTCCTGTATATTGGATTTTAACGGGTCTATCCTGGGTATTAAGATAAAGAGCAATAACAATCCCACTGAAATAATCGGCATGAGAAATAATCCCCAGAACTTTGACGTATATCCATTAACTTGCCCTTGTGCATTCCAGTGAGATGCAACTTTTTCTGGCATTTGGGGATAATAATAGATGCTAATAGCGAAGGATAGAATGATTATTCCAGAGATGATTATTTCACTTTTTCTCATGTCCATGAATATTCACTCATGTTTTATTAATACTACTGATTCGTTGTTTCCTGAAACCTGTTTCCAAAGCTTTTTATTGATATACCCTATCTTGTAGGGGATATGAGGGCGGTCATTCCATTCAAGAAAAACAACGCCAAATCAAGATTAAAAACCCTGCTTTCCGAAAAAGAACGCGAGGGGCTTGCTATGGCAATGCTCAACGACGTAGCGGAAGCTTTGCTCTCCTCCAAATGCTTTCCTGTAGTTGATATTTTATCTACCGCTGTCGTTGAAGTCAATGGGGCGAATCTGGTTCTGACCGAGAAGGGTTTGAACGAAGCCCTGAACGAATACCTGCAAAAAATGTCGTCACATTCCATAAACGGGCCCGTTCTGATAATAATGGCTGATATCCCGCTTGTTTCGATAAAGAACGTTCACGATATCGTAAACACTTCTTCCGACCTTGTAATTGTTCCTGGAAGGATGGGCGGCACCAATGCCCTGTTCGTTCGCGAACCTTCCAGTTTCCATGTTGATTATTACGGCGCAAGTTTCTTAAAACACCTTGATATCGCATTAAAAAACGGGCTTGATGTCCTGGTTTTTGACTCTTTTAACCTCAGCACCGACATCGATGAGGTTGCCGACCTTGCTGAGGTTTTACTTCACGGGAAAGGGCATGCGCTGAGTTATCTAAAAAACCTGGGGTTTGGCATCGTGGAAAATAACGGGCGCGTCGGGGTAAAACGGGGATAGGATAAAGATAAATGGCACAAAGTATAATATCTCTCATTATAAGGTAGAATAACAATTATGCAGCTTGAAAATCTAAGACACGGCACAGAACTCATAAAGCGCGGTTTTGCAAAGATGCAAAAAGGCGGGGTAATCATGGATGTCACAACGCCAGAGGAAGCCCTGATAGCGGAAAAAGCGGGCGCAGTGGCTGTGATGGCACTTCACCAGGTGCCTGCCGATATCAGGAAAGCAGGCGGAGTTGCAAGAATGGCTGACCCGCAGGTGATTGCGGCTATAATTGATTCTGTTACAATACCTGTGATGGCAAAAGCGCGCATCGGGCATTTTGTCGAGGCTGAAATCCTGGAAGCGCTTGGCGTTGACATGGTGGATGAGTCCGAGGTGCTCACGCCTGCGGATGAGAGCTTCCATATCGACAAGACCGGATTCACCATACCTTTCGTTTGCGGGGCAAGGGACTTGGGCGAGGCGCTTCGCAGGATAAACGAGGGCGCGGCGATGATAAGGACAAAGGGAGAAGCGGGTACGGGCGACGTGAAAGAGGCTGTGAGGCACATGCGGGCGATCATGGGCACGATTCGGGAACTGAAGGGCAAGGGATCTGAAGAGCTTATCGCTGCGGCGCGCAAGATTGAAGCGCCGATTGAGCTTGTTAAAGAAACCGCCAAATTGCAGCGGCTTCCTGTAGTTAACTTCGCAGCCGGCGGCATTGCCACGCCTGCCGATGCGGCATTGATGATGCGTCTTGGCGCCGATGGCGTTTTTGTGGGTTCCGGGATATTCAAGGCTGAGAACCCGGAAAAGATGGCTTCAGCTATTGTCGAAGCTGTGAATAATTACGATAATCCTTCCGTGCTTGCCGAGATTTCAAAGGGACTTGGAGGCGCGATGAAAGGTATCGATATCAGGAGCCTCACGGAGAAAGAAGTGCTCCAGGCGCGCGGCTGGTAGTTACTTGGGATTGAAATTTGTCTCTGTTTTGCTGCAGGCGCCGGTCAACAAGATGCCGTAAAATATCCCTTTTTTTTCACCTGAAACAAGTAGACCGGAAAAATATATTCACAAGCCCGATTATTAACTATCTTCAGGAGGTATAATTGGAACCTATCATTGAGGTCAGGAATCTCACAAAGACCTTCATGTCAAGAAGAGCGAAAGTAATAGCGGTAGATGACATCAGTTTTGAAGTAAACAAGGGTGAGATTTTTGGCATGATAGGACCGAACGGAGCAGGCAAGTCCACCACCTTTGCCATGATGACGACCTTGATAAAACCTACAAGCGGCAGCATAAAAGTTGCAGGTCTTGATGTTGAAAAAGAGGATGACAGGATAAGGGCAATCATCGGTATAGTCCCCCAGAAGCTAAGCCTTTACCCTGACCTCACGGCGCGTGAGAACCTGGAGCTTATGGGCAATCTTTATGATGTACCTAAAACGGTCAGGGAAGAAAAGATTGGGTACTACCTGAAACTGGTCAATCTTGAAACCCAGGCAGACCGCCTCACTGGCGGCTTTTCAGGCGGCATGAAGCAGCGCCTTTCCGTGATAAGCGCTGTGATACATGACCCGCAGATAATCTTCTGGGATGAGCCGACGACCGGACTTGACCCCCAGACCAGGCAGGCAATCTGGAAACTTGCCCGGAAATTCAATAAGGAAGGAAAAACTCTTATTTTCACCACACATTACATGGACGAGGCTGATAAGCTCTGCGACAGGGTCGCGGTAATGAATGCAGGTAAACTGTTGGCTTTGGACAATCCTGAAAACCTGAAGAAGGCTTCAAACAGCACGAATCTTGAAGAAGTTTTCATTCACCTGACAGGCGAGGAGATACGTGATTGAAATGGATTTAAAAAATGAACTCAGGAAATCCTGGATAATTATGATCAAGGAGTTCAGGCAGATCCTCAGGAAAAAAGCATTCATGATCCCGATGTTCATGTTCCCGATAGTTATGATCGTCTTTTTTGGTTATGGCATGGGCGGCACGATCAAAAATGCCGATATTCTCGTTATCAATGATGACACAGGTACAGCCTCAAGTTCCCTTGTCCAGGAAATCGGAAGCTTCATACCAAAATACGGCGATGTCAAAATGTTCTCGATAACTTATACAAAGGATATGGGGCAATCCGAAGCCGAAGGGAAAATAAACGCCGGCATGTATAAAGCCGTCCTGATAATTCCACCCGATTACAGCGAACGTGTTTCAAAAAACGAGAGCGTGACCCTGACACTGCTGACCGACTCCTCGGATACCACATCAAGCGGCATAATCATTAATTTCATGAAGCAGTTATTTGCAGGAACGTCTGGGTCGCATGTTTCGTTAAATATCCCTGATATTTACGGAAAGCTGCAGTACATCGACTTCCTCACACCTGCGGTCATTGCCCTTACAGTGTTCTTCGGTACTATCCAGACTATGGGTTATGCGATAGCAGGCGAGAGGCAGGACGGCACATTAGTTCGCATTATGATGACACCTGTGAGCAAGGGAGCCGTTATTCTCGGTAAAACTTTGCATCAGCTTGTGTTGCAGCTTGCCAGGGCTGTGGTCCTTATACTCGGCGCAATTGTTATTCTCGGGGTCACCATGAACGGAAGCTGGCTCCTTGTGGCTTTTGTTCTTATTATCTTCACTTTCGGGGCGGTAGGTCTTGGAATGGCTATTTCTGCGGTATCAGAGGACATGATATCTTTTCAGGCGATCAGCATGTTGGTCGCCTTTCCTTCCATGTTTGCCACTGGCGTTTTCTATCCTTTGAGTTCAGCTCCGGACTGGATGCGCTGGATAGCATATATGGTGCCTCTCACATATGCTAACGATGCAATGCGTACTATCATGATCAAGGGCCAGGGGTTGAGCTTTATAGCTAATGATGTGGTTATACTTCTTGCCTTTGCGGTTTTTTATTTCGCTTTAGGCGTATATCTTTTCAGGAGGGAAGCATAAATGAAGAAATATTTGATTGTGTTTTTAATAATAGTTGTTCTGGCAACAGGCGCCGCAGGCGCCGATTCCCCGAGCACGTATAGCATTCCTAGGAGCTTTGATTTCGGGGCACATTATTATTCTGCATTTGGCAGCCCGGATATTAACGCTACCATTGTAGGCACCAATGAATTCGACAGGGACCAGACCATTACTTTATCTTTTGACTTAATGAACCGGGGCAAATTTTTAGGATATGAGAGAGACCATACACCTACCACAGCTGATGAAATATATGCAGCGCAGACTGAAGTGAAGCTTGACGGCAAGATCGTGGACGCCACTGGCATAATTGCATCGCTTTCTGTAGACCCGGACAGCCCGCTTGAAGTCATGTCCCCAGCCCAGCAGGTGGGTTCCATAAAAAGCGGAGAGAATACGCTTTCCCCGATAAAATTCAATATAAAAATCGCCAGGAAAGCAAAGGCCGGAGAATATAATCTCCACTTAAACCTCACCTATGATTACCAGCAATATGCGCAGATCTCAAATCCCAACGCAACCGCGCAAACGTATGATGCAAGCTACTGGTACGGGATGATAGCCCAGAACCAGACCCTGAAACTCAAAGTAAAAACACAGGCGGATTTCGAGATTGTGCGAACCAATGGCAGCCTGAATCCTGGAATGGAAGGTGTCGTGCAAATCGCGATCAAAAATACAGGGGAGGAAGAAGCAAGGGATGCCAAAGCAATAATCAATCCCTCTGACCCCCTGAGCACCACGGATGACCAGGCATTCCTCTATACCATAAAGCCCGGCGACACGGTGATTGCCAGCTATAAAATAAAGGCAGACAGCAAGGCTGTGCCCAAGACCTATGGCGTTGACACGGTGATAAGATACGAAAACCTGGATGGAGATACTGTATATTCAACCACAATGCAGGCGCCTGTCGATGTTAAGGAAATTGGCTTTTTCCAGCGATTGTTCGGATGGATTTAGGGAGCAACCAGAAAGTTTTTATCCAGAATATCCTTTTTAGAATACCATGGTGGATTTTGCTGAGATTGAAGAGGTTTATAAAAGGCTTGAAGGAAAGCTTACGCCTGATGAGTTCAAGTCAAAGGTAGAGGATAAAGTAACGATGATGAACGGTCTTTGCGACTCAAAGACTGCCGCGATGCTTGTTGCAAGCGAGATGGGGTTAAACGAGACAATAAAAATCAAGGACATTGCAGCTGATAAGAGTAATGTTGTCTTTATCGCAAGGGTGACAGCCGTAGGCGATATCAGGGAATTCTCGCGCGACAATGACACTACAGGCCGCGTGGTAAACCTGACACTTGCGGATGATACAGGTTCTATCAGGGCTGCGCTCTGGGATGAAGCCTGCGACCTTGTGAAAATAGGCGACATAAAAATGGGGCAGAGCCTGAAAGTGAAAGGATATATAAAACAGGGGCAGCGCGGGCTTGAGGTCAATGTTGGCAAGGGCGGGGGCATCGAGCATGTGGAAACAGAGGTGGCGGTGAATAGCAAGCCGCAGAAGATTGCTGATATTAAGACCGGGATGAATGGTTTGAATCTTATAGCGAAAGTAATTGATACCGGGAAAGTGCGAACCTTCGCCCGCAAGGACGGAACGACAGGGAAAGTAACAAATGTGACCCTTGGTGATGATACGGGTAAGATTCGCATTACGTTGTGGGATAAAAAGGCAGATGAGCCGGGTTTCAAGGCCGGTGATACTGTAGAGATAACCAATGCCTATGCACGCGAGAATACGTTCAGCAACCAGACAGAACTCCAGCTCGGTTCAGGCGGCGGGATAGCGAAGAGCAGCGCTAATGTGAATTATTCAGAACCACTTACTCCAATTGCTGATATTGGAATAAATTCTGCTTACAGCGTGTCAGGGCATGTCTCAGGGCTTGATGAGATAAGGGAATTTGATAGACCGGACGGCACCAAGAGCAAGGTAGCGAACATCTATGTCTCAGACGATACCGGGCGCATTAAAGTGGCATTGTGGGGCGAGCATGCTGACCTCGTTAATGAACTCGATATCGGAAGCGAGATACGCATAATCGATGCATATGCCAAATCTGGCAGGAATGAGGAAGTGGAACTGAGCGCAGGCGCAAGGACGGGCATACAGATTATAAGAAAGTGAAGTGTACTGGCGCCTTCTCCAGTGGAAATAAAGGGGTTCATCATCATAAGCGAAAATTTAGTAAAATTGGCCATATGATTATGACTCTACGATTACTTTCACCCCGCTCCGGGAAGGTTTATAACAATGTATGGAGATTTGGAAATATAATAACTGTGCACCACACAACAAATAAATCGTGCACTGGAGGAAAATATGGTAGAAAGGAAAGGATTGGAAGATTTGCCTGGCGTCGGCCCGGCAACAGCAGAGAAATTGAAAGAAGCGGGTTTTGGCTCGATTGAAGCCATTGCAGTATCGTCGTCGTCCGAACTTGCAAGCATAGCGGAAATCGGGGAATCGACAGCGCAAAAAATCATCAATGCGGCGCGCCAGGCTGCGGACGTGGGAGGATTTGAAACCGGCGACCTTGTGCTTGAGCGCAGGAAACTTGTTGGCAAACTCAGTTTCGGCACAAAGGCTTTTGACGACCTGATGGGCGGGGGCGTTGAGACCCAGGCAATAACCGAGTTCTACGGCGAGTTCGGCTCAGGGAAGACGCAGGTGGGCCACCAGATGGCTGTGAACGCCCAGTTGCCGCAGGAAGATGGCGGCCTCGGAGGCTCAGTTATAATAATAGATACTGAAAATACCTTCAGGCCTGAAAGGATCACGCAGATGGTAATGGGACTCTCTGCAAAGAAGGGGAAGGAATACGACCCCGAGGAATTCCTGAAAAAGATCCATGTTGCAAAAGCCTATAATTCAAACCACCAGATATTATTGGTGGATACTGCTAATGATCTCGCTCTTAAATTGAAAGATACTGATGCGCCCGTGCGCCTCCTCATAGTTGATTCCCTTACTGCGCATTTCAGGGCTGAATATGTGGGACGCGGCACGCTTGCAGACAGGCAGCAGAAGCTTAACAAGCACATGCACGAGCTGATGAAATTTGGGACCCTTAACAATGCGGCCATCATCGTGACAAACCAGGTGATGTCAAAACCTGATGCGTTCTTCGGCGACCCCACAAAACCCATAGGCGGGCATATCGTAGGGCATACAGCCACGTTCAGGCTGTACCTGCGCAAATCCAAGGGCGAGAAAAGGATTGCAAGGCTTGTGGACTCTCCCAATCTCCCTGAAGGCGAGGCTATATTCTCGGTCACCACGGAAGGGCTTAAGGATTAAAAATCTGTATTAAAGATGTGGAATACAAGGCAGTCGTGGTGGATGTTGACGGGACAATCACATATAGTGACAGGAGCCTTGATTTCAGGGCTGTTGAGGCGCTCCGGAGCCTCAGAGTACCGGTGGTGATTGCCACCGGCAACGTCCTTTGCTTTGCAAGGGCTGCCTCAAAACTTGTCGGGACTGGCGGCATTGTGATAGCAGAGAACGGCGGGATCGTGGAGTGCGGAAGTGTTGAATCCGACACTTCGCATATGAAGGAGTGCGAGGAGGCTTTCAGGTTCCTGGAGAGGCATTTTACGCTTGAGAGGATTGACCCTGATTACAGGATTACAGAAATCGGGCTGCGGCGGGATTTTGATGTGGAGAAAGCGAGGGAGCTGCTAATGGAGTTTCCTGAGGTTGAGATCGTGGATACCGGGTTTGCAGTGCATATCAAGAGTAAGAGGATTAATAAAGGGATTGGGCTAAAACGCATTGCTGAGCTGATGGGTCTTGATGCGCGGGAGCTTGTGGCTATCGGGGATTCTCCGAATGATATCGAGATGTTGAAAGCTTCGGGTTTTGGGGTGGCTGTGGGGAATGCGCATCCTGAGGTGAAGAGGGTGGCGCGGATGGTGACGAAAGGGGAGTATGGGGCAGGGGTGGCGGAGGCGGTGGGGGAGTTGAAAGAAAAAGGAGCAATAAGATAAATATGGAAGTAATGAGAAATATTGATATGAAGGTAATAAGCGTGACAGGAGTAAAACAACAGGTCATTCGAATGATAGAAGCTCTCCCTGAAGAAATTACCGTTGATGATATAATGGCAGAGTTATATTTCAGAAAGCAAGTGGATGCTGGTCTGAAAGAGCTTGATGAGGGTAAGGGGATACCTCACAAAGAAGTAGAGAAGCGGATGGCCAGATGGCTCAAAAGATAAGGTGGTCTCCGAGAGCTGCTTCTAATTTTGAAGAAGTCTGCAACTATATTGCCAAAGATTCTGAAGTATATGCAACTATTTTTGCCAAAAAAGTAGATGGAATCATAAAATCTATTCCGCAATTCCCAAAATCTGGAAGAATTGTTCCGGAATACGAGGATGAGGATATCAGGGAAAAGATATACGAGAATTATAGAATTGTTTATCGCATTAAGGGCGAGTTTATTGAAATTGTCGCAATATGCCATGGCGCCAGGCAGTTGGAGAATATTATATGAAGGGGTCATTTGTGCTGGAGATTGAAGCATGAGGCTGGGTTGCGGCGGAGTTAGATTATTTTAGATAGAAAGACGCTAAGATAGAAGTAGATGAATAACGAACTCCTCTCCCTCGCAAAATACCTCGCCTCCTCCCGCACTGAGTTCGCGCTCTCAGAGATGAACCAGTACCTCAGCCGGAAATACGAAGAAAAAGAACTCTTCGAGCTTTTAAAACCTCACTTTTATGACCTTGACCTCTTTTGCGGTGCTGATTTTAAATGCACGAAGCTTGTGAAGCATGCGCTTCCTGCTGATGAAGTGGTAGTCAGGGAACTTGAAGCGCTTTTCAAAAATCCCCGGCTTCCGGCGCGCGTCGAGAAACTGATTAATTCTTATATAGAACGTTCCTGCGGCAAGGACTGGCATACGGGCGAGACGGGGCTGTTGATTCGCGAAAATATCGTGAAGCAGAAAGAGGAATACTGGAAAGGAGCGGGGGGCTCGCAGTATCCGAAAATCAGGATAATTTCCTACCTCCTCTACCATTTTCCTGTTTATTTCTGCTCATTCCAGTACATGCTGCTTGAGCTGTTCAGGGGCGGACTGCTCACGAACAAAATGAGCATCCTTGACGCCGGCGCAGGACCCGGGACGATAACGCTCAGTACACTTGATTTCATGGGGAAACTGCAGGAGATTTACTCAAGGAACAAAATAGACGTGAAGCTGAATATCAGGATTGATTCGATTGAAAGGGCGCCTGAGAATATCGATTGTTATAATGAGCTTACATCTCTTTGTCTCTCAGGCCTCACACAGGAAAACACAAATGTCACCATTAATGAACCTGTCCATTCGTCCATCGAGGCAGCGCCTGCCCTCCCGGATGTTGACCTCATGGTTTTTTCAAATGTGCTGGCTGAAATGAACCCTCCGCCTTCGCATCGTGCTGATATCGTGGAAATGGCGGCTTCGGGCAGCAAGAATCCCACTGTGCTCATTATCGAGCCTGCGGACCTTGATAATTCAAAAGCGCTCAGGGTCACACAGCACGCCCTCGTAAAAAAAGGGTTTACGGTTTATAGTCCCTGCTCTTTTATCTGGGGGCTTGAATGCTCCGGGGAAAACTGCTGGAGCTTTCAGGAACTGGGGAATATCAGGGCGCCGGACTTCATGGAAAAGATAGCAAATACAGGGGAATTTTATAGATACGTAAATACGGATATGAAATTCTCATTTGTAATATTGAGAAAAGACGACCTGGTAAAACACAAATATCTGGCAAAAGGAAAATTCATGCGGCTTTCAAACCTCAAAAAACATGTCGGGAAGAAGGTCAATATCGCGGTATCCGTAATGTCCGGGAATCTCGGGGATGAGAAAACGTTTGTGTACAAGATCTGCGATGGCACCGCTTCCGTCCCGTGTTATGCAGTACTGCCTGCGTATCACATTAACGATAATAACAGCATGCTTTTAGAAGCTGGATATGGAGGCATAGTTGAGATTTACGGCACGCTTGTGAGGGAAAATAAGGCTTTGTCCTCCTATAACCTCCTGGTAATGCGAAATACAATGGTTAGGGCAGCATAGGTCGTGTTTGGTCTTGGTGCGCTTTGCTCTTTATTCCTGCAATAGCTTCAATATCTTTATACCCTGCTCGATGCAGTCCAGTTTATCTTTCATCCTGTGGAGGTCGGTCTCATCTTCAAGACCTGCTGCTATATCCTGAATTTTTGCCTGGATGATGATCTTCGTGGATTGAAGATCGCCAAGCTCTGGTTTCTGTGTTCTGGCAGATTTGGGGGATTCTGGCGTTCTCTTGGATTCTCTCGCAGGTTCCGGCTTTTCCTGGAAATCGCATACCGGGCAGACTACTTTTCCCTGGTACCTGAACATGGGAGCTCCGCATTCGTGATGGTTGGCCAGCATGGTCCCGCCGATTTCAAGAAGTTTCGTAATCCTCTTTAATTTGTCATCTGTTTCTTTTCCATTCATGATATCACCGAAAGTCTTTTCATTAAAGAATCTTTATATGCTCTTTTTGTTTTATAATAACATCCCATGGTGATAACTGTGCCTGAAAACTCAAGTGAAGTCATAAAACAGTGTGTTGATGCCCTTGATAAGATTATCAATGACGACTCAGTCCCAAGAAATATCAGACGGTCTGCTGATAACATCAAAAAAATTCTCTCAAGTGAAAAGGAGTCGCCATCAAGAAGGGCGGCAATGGTTATTTCAAATCTTGACGAGATTGGGAACGATCCTAATGTTCCTCTCCATACAAGGACCATGATTTGGGGCTTGTCCAGTCGGCTTGAGTCCATCCCGGTCGATAGATAGCCGGGTAAATTTCTTCTTCCGGGTATAAACGCTTCTTGAGGTACCCTGTTGTTTCTGCTGGAGATTGTTATTTGAAGGATTTGGTGGTTTGGGTTCTTTTGAAGATTGGATTTCATTCGTTTTAGCGGTTTTCATTATTCGATTTTATTCGACTCGTAGTTTTCTCTATAATTTTATCTTTGATTTTATATTATGCAAAAACCGCATAATTTATATACAGTGAAGTATTTACTGGGTCACATGGGTTTTTGTTATACTTCTATCTTCAGTTTCATTGGTTTTTATTAGCTTTCCAGACGAAACAATGGGGTTGGTCTGCTTTAAGATTCCAGAAGAAATAAGGGCTTTTTAGCTACAGACATCAAATCGGATTTATGAACAGACAATAACAGGTTATAAATGTATGATCTCCATACTCTCTACCGTCTTTGATTTTTAAGGACAAAACATGCGAAAGTTCCACACGCTCCAATAGAAATAAAGGGGTGAGAACCATAAGTCTTAATACCTGTCTTTCCGTTGGAGTAGAGGAGGTTAAAGGTATGGATAGCAAAACGATGACGATAAATGGTATTTTCGAGGATATGTTAATGGGTGCAAACATATTTGAGAACAGGGAGGTTCTCCGTTCTTCATATACACCGGACTATCTTCCTCACAGGGACGAACAGGTTAAAGGGCTGGCCACGATACTGGTTTCAGCTCTCAGGGGAGAAACACCTTCAAATATCTTGATATACGGAAAGACTGGAACAGGCAAGACTGCGGTTGCAAAACATGTAGGCAAGGAGCTTGAGCGGACCGGCGAACTGCATGGGGTGCCGTGTGTTGTTGTATATATAAACTGTGAAGTCGTGGATACGCAGTATCGCCTTCTGGCATCACTGGCAAGGCACTTTGATAAAGAGATTCCCATGACCGGCTGGCCGACCGACCAGGTATATACTGAACTTAAGAATGCGCTTGATTCTGATAAGCGCATCGCGATAATCATTCTTGACGAAGTGGATAAGCTCATAACCAAAGGGGATGATGTCCTGTACAATCTCACCAGGATAAATTCAGACCTGAAAAAAGCAAAAGTGAGCCTGATAGGTGTTACCAACGACCTGAAATTCACCGAATTCCTTGACCCGAGAGTAAAAAGCTCACTTGGCGAAGAAGAGATAATTTTCCCTCCATACGATGCCAACCAGATAAGGGACATCCTGTGCCAGAGAGCCGATACAGCATTTAAACCTGGAGCTCTTGAAGAGATGGTGATACCTCTCTGTGCCGCATATGCCGCACAGGAGCACGGCGATGCAAGGCGTGCGCTTGATTTATTGCGGGTGTCAGGCGAGCTTGCAGAGCGTGTGAAAGCACCCAGGGTACAGGAGTCACACGTTAAACATGCCCAGGAGAAAATAGAGATAGACAGGATAGCCGAGGCGGTGAGGACCCTTCCAAGCCAGTCCAAGCTCATCCTTTTAAGTGCGGTTCTTCTCGGTCATAATGGCAACAGCAGCATAACGACGGGTGAAGCATATAATATTTACAAACAGATGTGCAGGATAATCGGAATCGAGGTCCTGACCCAGCGCAGGGTGACGGATTTAATATCCGAGCTCGATATGCTCGGAATCCTGAACGCGACTATTGTCAGCAAGGGAAGGTACGGGCGAACCAAAGAAATATCCCTCTCGGTCCCGACCGACAGTACCAGCAAAGTTCTTTTTGAAGATTACAGGCTAAAACCTCTTGAGGATTACAGGCCCCCGAACCAGACAAAACTATACGCCTAATATTTTCCTGGGAATAAGAGACACATAACCAAGAACAGGAACCCTGTAAAATCGCGCAACTCCAATGACCCACTCCTTTTTTACGGGCTGGAGATAACTTATACTGCCCTGCTGGTCATAAGCAGGGTTTGTCTTTGTGTTGTCCCCTTTTGTGATATAGCCGGCATGAGGCGCGGGTGGACCGCCTGCCCACATGGGATTTCCAGTTTCAACATAATACATGGCACGGTGGATGATGGGTGTTACGCCCTCCCTGCCAAGAGGCCGGTATAAAATCACATCGCCGGGTTCCTCAAATGATGTATAATTGGTGTTTATTCCTGTTTCGTATGTTATTATCTGGGTGCGGTCTATGCTCTGAACAAAGATGATATCCCCTATCTGGATGTGGGGAATCATGCTGCCGCTTTCCACAGCAACCATGGGCGCCCAGAGCCCGAGGGCTATGTGGGAAACTGAAGCAAAAATCGCTACTACCGCAACAACAAAAAGAATGTCCCGTAATAAAGCTACCCAGAAATTCTCACTTTCATTGAATGATTTTATTTTTTCCTTCAGGCTCATAGCAGGCAGATAATATCGGAATAAGTAATAAGGCTTGCTCCGAATAATCATACAGTTTATAAAGGACAAAGCCATAATCGTGGCGGATATTTATGGAACTCCAGAGACCCCGCGGCACTCGCGATTTTTTACCGGATGAGATGGCAAAACGAAGGTATGTTGAGAATAAGCTGCGTGAGGCTGCAACACGATGGGGATACGGCGAAATCAAGACCCCGACTTTTGAGCACATCGAGCTATTCACATTAAAGTCAGGCGAAGGAATCCTTGGCGAGATATATAATTTCAAGGATAAAGGAGACCGCGAGATTGCGCTGCGCCCCGAACTCACCGCGCCCGTGGTAAGGATGTATGTCGAGGAACTCCAGAAGTCGCCAAAGCCCCTGAAATTCTTTTATTTTGATAACTGTTTCAGGTACGAGCGCCCGCAGAAAGGGAGGTTCCGCGAGTTCTTCCAGTTCGGCGTGGAGATTATCGGAAGCGCCCGGCCGGAATCGGATGCCGAGGTTATAGCGCTTGCAGTTGAAATGCTAAACAGCGCAGGCGTGAAGGGTGACCTGCATGTGGGGCACCTGGGGATTGTGCGCGCATTGCTCAAGGATATACAGCCCGAGCACCAGAGCAGGATAATGCGCCTTGTGGATAAGAAGGATGACAAGGGGCTTGAGGCGTTCCTAGATGAGCTTAAGGCGCCTGATGAGATGCGGGGGAAGCTATTCCGCCTGATAGGGCTTCGGGGTGAAAATGCCGTGCATGAAGCCAGGGAACTCGTGGGGGAAATTGAAGCGATGTCGCAGTTCGAGGCGCTTCTTGACCTGTTGGATGTGTACGGGCTGGAATACCAGATTGACCTCGGGATTGCAAGAGGTCTTGATTATTATACAGGCATGGTTTTCGAGATATATTGCGAGGGCCTGGGCGCGCAAAACCAGGTATGCGGCGGCGGTTCCTATCGCTTGGCGCAGTTGTTCGGCGGCGAGGATACGCCCTCAACGGGATACGCTATCGGGTTTGACAGGATAATGGAGATATGCGAAGCAAAACCGACAGAAACAAAGCGAATCGTGGTCGTATCGTTTGATGACACGCGAAAGGAAACAATCGTTATCGCAAAGAAGCTGAGGGAGCATGTTTCGACATACTTAGACGTCATGGGGCGCAAATTCAAAGACCAGATTTCCTATGCAAATACCATCGGCGCAAGTCATGTGGTGATTGTGGGGAAGAACGAGCTTGATGCAGGGAAGGTGGCGCTCAAGGATATGAAGACAGGGGTGCAGGAGCTGGTGACGGTGGAGGAAGTGGCGGGGAGAATGAAAGATTAGAACTCGAATTCACATCATCACACGTTTAATCACACCTTTCTCACACCCACACTAATACAATTGTGAACGGTTAAGAGCGGTGGCCGGAATCAGGTTGTCCCGGCTAGGTAATAAAATGAAATGCAAACATTCGGACATCAATTGCGTAACGCGCATCATCACCCAAACATGGGAAGAGAGCCGCGCATGTGAATATGGCGTATCCTGCAGCTACAAGGAAAAACGCTCGATGAATAATTAGGATTGGCTAAAAAGCCCAATCTAAACTGAGCAAATAGCTCATCTCCAGTTAATTTTATCTTAGTTAAACCGTTTTTCAAGATTAGTTTTAAGAGCCTCCATGCATTTAACAGGCTCAACTGGTGAATCTATTGTCCCTCCCCGAGCTAACCTTAATAATAATTGTGCTAATTTTCCTGATGCTTGCATCAATCTTTTTCAGCCTTTCAGAAACCTCTATAACATCCCAGAACAGGGTTCGGCTCAAAGGCCATCTTGCAAAAGGGCGAAAAAATGCCGTAATCCTGAAAGACCTTCTCAATACACCTGAAAATTTCCTTGCCGTGATCTTAATCGGCAACAACATTGTCAATATAACCATCTCGGTGCTCATAACAGTCGTTGTAATCGATATTTTTGGGCCCGATGCCATAACACTGGCAACTATAATCGCAACATTCCTTATCGTGGCTTTTGCAGAAATAACCCCGAAAGCCTATGCTGCAAGGAACCCGGAGATAGCCTACAGACTCGCACCCGTAATGAAATTCCTCGTATGGCTTCTTAAACCTTTAATCCTCTTTTTTACGGGATTCACGAATGTATTATTGAGGTTAATCGGGTCAAGCACTTCAATCAGGGAGCCTATTTTCCTGCGCGAAGATGTTTCACATCTGATTGAAATGGGCGAAGAAGAAGGGGTAATCCAGAAACAGGAGACCCACCTTCTCAAATCTGCGCTTGATTTTTCAAGAATAAAAGCAAAAGATATCATGATCCCGATTGAAAAGGTTACCTGCATAGATGCCTCGGCAACGCTGGAAGATGCAGTTGAACTTGTCCGCACAAAAAAATTTGCAAGAATCCCGGTAACAAGCGAAGGCAAAATCCTGGGCTTTGTTCATATGAGAGATGCATTGAACAACATCACAAACAGGAAAAAACCTATAAAGGAACTGGTGAGATCGGCTCTATTTGCATCTCCTGAAACTTCCCTGCTTGAGCTTGTGGATTTGATAAAAGGCAGCCAATCAAGTATGTGCTTTGTTGTAAATGAAGAAGGAAAACCGCTCGGGCTTATAACGCTCGGGCTGCTGCTTGAAAATATCGTAGGCGAGATCAGGAATATAGAGTAGTATTAATCCCGGATCGCCACGCCTTTTTTTCTCAAATATTCCTTTGCCTCGCCAATCGTGTATTCCCCGAAATGGAAAATACTCGCCGCAAGCGCGGCATCAGCCTTGCCTTTTGTGAAGGCGTCGTACATGTGCGCGATATTTCCTGCGCCGCCTGAGGCTATTATCGGGATATCCAGGGTTTCTGAAAGCGTCCTGGTTACAGGCAAATCATAACCGTCTTTTGTCCCGTCCCTGTCCATGCTTGTGAGCAGGATTTCACCCGAACCAAGTTTTTCAACCTTCTGCGCCCACTGGACCGTGTCAAGACCTGTGGGTGTCCTTCCCCCGTAGATTACAACCTCGTACCATGCCCTTGTCCCGTCTTCAAGCTCGATTATGGTTTTATCCTTATTATCCTTGATATTGAGATTACGCTTGCAGTCTATCGCTGTAACGATGCACTGTGAGCCGAATATCTCTGAAGATTCCCTAACAAAGTCGGGATTTTTAACAGCGGCGGTATTGATGGAAACCTTGTCGGCACCTGCGCGAAGGATGTTGCGTATCGCGTCCGTGCTTGCAATTCCACCGCCCACAGTAAGAGGGATGAACACCTCGTCCGCTGTTCTTTCTATCACGTCAATCATCGTACAACGCCGTTCATGGGAAGCGGTGATATCCAGGAAAACAAGCTCATCCGCTCCCTCCTCGTTATATCTCTTTGCAAGCTCCACAGGGTCTCCTGCATCCCGCAAATGCACGAACTCGACTCCCTTGACCACACAGCCCCCTTTCCTGTCAAGCGTCACATCAAGGCACGGGATGATTCGTTTGGTAAGCATTGCCCTGCTTTTGTTGTTATGGAATGAAATAGTTTTGGTTTCGCAGGCGCTTATTTTTTGATTGTCGTCTCCCCGAGCACCCTTTTTATCATGGGCGCATTCCCGAACACGTCCTCACGATTGCCTTTCCCGTTAAGATAGATAGCCACAAGCATTATAGTAAGCCCGATTACTGGATTGCCCGGATTCGCTGCAGTGACTACCAGTCCAACCCAGGCAAGCGCCCCGGCAATCATGCCGCGCAGCGCGCCTTTCCTGTACGATTCAATCTTGGTGCGGTGGAAGATGCGAATATCGCGAAGCGTCAGGAAAATAATAGCAGCAAAACCGAAAAGTGCGATATAGAGATAGAAGTTCATATCCTGCTTTCCACTCTTTCTGGTTTTACACGCTTTAAGTATTCTTTTATCATTGCAGGGAAGGATTTTGCCTCCACGAAACGAAGGCCAAGCTGCTCAGCCCATTTCTGGATGCCGATATCGCTTGCGACAACGGCGGCGTCAAGCTCCTTGGCGAGCAAAAGCACATCGATATCGGGTGCGCTGTCAAGAATACCGTATCTCAGCGCATTCCTGTATTTGTCGCGGAATGAATTTATTATCGCGCCGATGACATTGCGTTCTATCTCAGGCTCAATCTCCTGTTTCGTCTTTGCCTTGGTGGTGCGGAAAAGGCACTCTGTAGCGGATTCCCATATAGCGTCCTCTGCCACGTTCATCCCTTTATTGATGCGCCCGCGCATGAAATCCACGTAATCATAAAAAATCTTGGAGGGGATTTTCACCTCATACCTGTCCGGCGTTTTCTTGACAAGCCACGTATCGATTTTTGCCAGCGTCTCCTCGTCGCAGCCATTGTTCCTGGCAAAATCCCGCATCTCGTTATAAACCGAAGGATACGGGATGTAGCAGCTGATGCCAAGGTTAAGGCGCGCCTCGGCTATGATATCAAGAATTCCCCCCATTGCAACCCCAAGAGTCCCGCCCTCAAGTTCCCGTGTCTGTGTGTCGGTGAGGGCGCTGGTATCAAGAACGAATCTCTGGCGAATCATATAATGGATTATTATCTTTATCGAGTTAAGAAACTTTCTGTTTATGTTTATAAAACAACACCTTTATATTCCAACCAAATAATATAAACCCATCATGAGGGAATCAAAAGTATCGCGAAAAACAAACGAGACAGACATAGAAATAAAGATCAATCTGGATGGTTCCGGGAACACGGACATCAATACAGGCATACCGTTCTTTGACCACATGCTCAACTCGTTTGCAAAGCACGGTTCCTTTGACCTCAAGGTTTCCGCGCGCGGCGACCTCACGGTGGATGACCATCATACAGTGGAAGATGTGGGTATTGCTCTGGGCAGCGTGATTCTCAAAGCGCTCGGAGACAAGAAAGGCATCGAGCGCTTCGGCGAGGCGCGGGTTCCCATGGACGAGGCCCTTGCAACAGTAGCCATCGACCTCAGCGGGCGCAGTTTCCTTGCCTTCAATGCCGCATTCGCAGACCTGAAAATTGGCGGGTTTAATCCCCAGAATACACGCCATTTCTTTGAATCGCTTGTAAGTAATGCAGGTTTGAATGCGCACCTCAATGTCACAGGAGAGAACGACCACCACAAGATAGAGGCGCTCTTTAAGGGGTTCGGCATTGCATTAAAAAGGGCGGTCAGGATAAGCGGCTCGGGTGTGCCGAGCACGAAAGGCGTTTTATAAAAGTTATTATTTCAGGATGCTTCCTGCAATGAACGCCAGCAGGGCGAAGAACATGGCTATTTTAAAATATTTTGAAGATGCTGAGGGGTTCTTTTTCAATATTAAAACAACAGCATATAAGAAAAGGACATCCGCAATCCCGACAACATAAAGATAGGAGCCGTTAAACAAATTCATGATATACGGCAGCGGGCTCAGGATAACTGCCAGGATCCCGAAGGTGCAGGCCACGTAAGCAGAATGTTTTTCCCCGATTCTTATGGGCAGGGTTGACGCTCCCTCTTTCCTGTCCCCGTCAATATCCTCGATTGCCTTGACGATTTCACGCCCAAGGGTTGCAAGCAAGGAAAGGAAAAAAAGAACCAATGTTACCTGCATACCCTTCTCTCCAAAAGCAGCGCCGCCGAAGAGGAATGTTGAGCCGGTCAGGTATGCAACGCTTAAGTTTCCAACAAAAACTTTTCTTTTCAGCGAGAATGCATAGAAATATAAAAGCAAGGAGTTAAACGCAGCAATTAAAAAAGGGATTCGCGATGTGCCGATAAAGTAAGAAATGATAATGCCTGCTGCAAAAAGCGCAATTGAGAAGCTATAGGCGTATTCTTTGGTAATCCTCCCTGAAGGTATCGGGCGGTCAGGGCGATTAATAGCGTCAATACCGGCATCGAAATAGTCATTTATCGCATTGCCTGCGCCGGTTATCAGGAAAACAGTGAGAAATACAGGCAACAGCCAGATTAAAGGTCCCGGTGCCGCGCTATAAGCTATGAATCCCCCGATCACGGCAGCAAGTCCTGCCATGGCGCAGTTCCTGTACCGCATCAATTCAAGATATATCATTAATCGCCGCGCCCCACTTCAAGCATCCTGTCAAGCGCAAGTTTTGCTTTTACCCTCACGCCCTCCGGGATTTTTATTACATGCTCGTTTCTTTCAAGTGCGCGGATTATACTCCCGAGCGTGTTCATTTTCATGTTCGGGCATACAGCATATTTCGTTGCAGGGATAAAAATCTTATCTGGGTTTTCCTTGTTCAGCCTGTGCAAAAGACCAAGCTCGGTTCCTATGATGAATTCTTTCGATGCCGATTGTTTCGCATATTTTAACATCCCCGCTGTGCTCAATACCTGGTCTGCAAGTGCTACCACATCTGGTCTGCACTCCGGATGGACAAGGATTTCAGCATCAGGATGCTCTTCTTTCTCAAGCATTATATCGCCGGGCAGTATGAGGTGATGGGTGGGGCAATAGCCGTTCCAGGGGATGATTTTCTTATCCGTGTGGGCAGCAACGTACAGGGCAAGGTTCCTGTCAGGGACAAAGATTATTTCACTTTCCGGCAATGCATTAACCACTTTAACGGCGTTTGCCGATGTGCAGCATATGTCGCTTTCAGCCTTCACCGATGCAGGCGTGTTAACGTAACAGACAACAGCAGCGCCGGGATATTTTTCCTTTTCACTTCTCAGGGATTCCGGGGTTATCATGGCTGCCATAGGGCACTGGGCTGAAAGTTCGGGCATGAGCACTGTTTTTTCAGGGTTAAGTACTGCCGCGCTTTCTGCCATGAAATCCACGCCGCAAAAAACGATTACATCTGCGCCGCTTGAGACTGCTTTCTGGCTTAAACCGAATGAATCCCCTACGAAATCCGCAATATCCTGAACGTCCCCGCGCTGGTAGTTATGGGCAAGGATAATGGCGTTTCTTTCTTTTTTCAATTGCTTTATTCTTTCAACTTCGTCCATATTTCAGGGTCAAACATTATCCTATTGCTTAAATTGTTTTCTAACTCTCATGGCAATATTAAAGTGAATTGAAAGACTTTATGGTTCATATGCAAAAGGACACGCGCCTCATCCTGGCTCTTGATGTTACAGATAAGAATGCGGCAGTTGCGATTTCAAAGGAAACGGCTGAGTTTGTGGATGCCATCAAAATAGGCTATCCGCTGGTGCTGGACGCGGGACTTGCGGTAATTGGAAAGATTTGTAAATTTGCGCCTGTGATTGCGGATTTTAAGGTTGCCGATATCCCGAATACCAATAGGCTGATATGCAGCCAGGCTTTTGAAGCGGGTGCAAGTGCGGTAATCGTTCATGGTTTCACTGGGCAGGATAGTCTTCTTGAATGCGTGAAAACCGCAAGCGAATACGGAGGAGAGATTTTTGTGGTCACGGAAATGAGCCATCCCGGAGCTATTGAGTTCATGGCGCCAAAGGCTCTGGAACTTGCCTCACTTGCGGTTGAATGCAAAGCCCAGGGCGTGGTAGCTCCTGCAACGCGCCCTGAAAGAGTAGAAAAAATACGCGGCGTTGTTGGCGGGCTGACTATCATCTCACCTGGCGTGGGTGCGCAGGGAGGAAGCGCGTCAGATGCGATAAGAGCGGGCGCGGATTATGTTATCGTGGGAAGGACTATTTATAATTCAAAAAACCCAGGAATTGAGGCTGAAAAGATAGCGAAAGAGATTGAAAAGTGCCGATGATGAGACAAAACAAGGCTGAAAAATGATGAACCCTATGAGTACTGAGGCACACCGAAACACATAATACCCATCCATCATATATTCAAAATCCAACTATGCCATCTGAAAAATGTAATTTCTGCTCGGGAGAAAAATGCACCGCTGCGGACCTTGAACCTTGTGACTTCAAGGGGGATAATTTCAAGGAATGCCTGCGCTACCGCCTTCACTTCATAAGACCGCAGTTTATGCAACTACGTTAACCCGATTTTACCATTGAAGCTATTTTCTGCCCCAGCGCGTAGCACTTCCCTAAATCTGCTTCATCAGGCCTGAAATTTACTTCCAGCGACTCAATTGGCTCGTATCCCGATGATTTTAATTTTTCGTTTACAGCCTTAACAGCCCCTCCGGCCCAGCCATAGGAACCGAAGGTTGCCCACAGCTTATTCTTCGGCCGCAAGCCCATAAGATACGTCAGGAACCCGCCAACTGTCGGGAACATGCCATTGTTCAAGGTGGGCGAGCCGATAATGACGGCTCTGGACTCAAGCACTTCTTTAACTATTTCACTCCAGTCATTCTTTCGCAGATGGAATAGCGCAGCCTCTACTCCAGAATCAGCTACCCCGCGCAGGATTTCATTGGCCATTATCTCTGTGCTGTTCCACATGGTATCATAAATAATAAGCACTTTCTTCTTCGAGACCCCATTGGCCCACTTGAGATATGCGTCTATTATTTTTCCGGGGTCTGTCCATATCATACCGTGCGATGGCGCTATCATCTTAATCTCGATACCAAGTTTCTGGATTTCTTCTATTTTTTTAAGGATAATACCAGCAAATGGCATCAGGATATTGGCATAATACTTGGCTGCTTCGTCCATCACAGTATCGCAATCATACCCGATGAGACTGCATATATTCTCATCGAACCTGAACGATGAGGCAAGGTGCTGTCCGAAACCATCATTGGAAAGAAGTATTTTATCCTCTTTCAGGTAGGTGAACATGCTGTCAGGCCAATGGAGCATCGGCGCGGTGATGAAGAACAGCGTCTTTTTGCCAAGCGCCAGTTCATCGCCCGTCTTGACCGTCCTGAAATTCCAGTTTGTCCTGTAATGCCGCAACAACCCTTCTTTTCCTTTTTCAGTTGCAATAACCTGTGCATTTACTGCTATTTTCATTATCTCAGGAAGGGAACCCGAATGGTCCATTTCAACATGGTTTGAGACAACGTAATCAATCTTCGAAGGATCTATAATTTCCCGTATTCGTTCTATCATCTCGCCTGCAAAGGCATGTTTTACGGTATCTACAAGCGCAATTTTATCATCGACTATGAGATATGCATTATAAGTCCCGCCGCGCGGCGTCGTGTAACCGTGGAAATCACGCAGGTTCCAGTCCACGACCCCGACCCAGTAAACGCCTTTTGTTAATTCAATTTTAGCCATATTCATTCCCACGATAGCTATTTATCTCAATGGGATAATAGCTTTTGGTATGCGTATGACTTCTGCTTCGAGAGTTTTATTAAAACGAGGTAAAATATGATAAAATATCGCTGTACTGTTTGTGGTTATATCTATGACCCCGAAGTCGGGGACGCTCCAAGGATTAAACCCGGAACCGCCTTTGAAGACCTCCCGGACGACTGGGTATGCCCCCAATGCGGCGTTGGCAAGGATATGTTTGAAAAAATGTAGCGCAAGAGCTGCTTAAACACCCCGGCTTCGGTAGATTTATTAACGAAGGGGAAACAATTGGGAAAATACCTAAATAGTATTGAATCCAATTATTAGTTCGTATAATTACGAATAAAGTGAGTTGAATATGAAACAGGAACGCTGGGGCAACATCGGATCAAAATTTGCACACCTTATAAGTGCGCACCCGTGTTATAATGAAAAAGCACATTTTACGACGGCCAGGATTCACTTACCTGTGGCGCCGCGCTGCAATATCCAGTGTAACTACTGCATACGGAAACTGGATAAATGCGAGCACAGGCCGGGCGTATCAGGCGTCATTCTCAATCCGCAGGAGGCGCTTGTCAGGGTTGATAAGTACATAAAAGAGATGCCAAATCTTCGCGTCGTGGGCATCGCCGGACCCGGCGAATCGTTTGCAAACGAAGAAACATTCGAGACCCTTCAACTTGTCCATGAGAAATATCCTGAGCTTATAAAATGCGTGGCAAGTAACGGTCTTTTACTGGCTGAAAAAGTGGAAAGGCTCGTCGAAGTTGGAGTTACAAGCGTCACGGTTACCATCAATGCGGTTGACCCCGAAGTCGGGGCAAAAATTTACTCTTTTGTCAGGTATCACGATAAGACCTATAAAGGTGTGGAAGGCGCAAAACTCCTTATCGAGAAACAGTTCGAGGGCGTAAAGAAGGCAAGCGAGGCCGGACTGAACGTTAAAGTCAACACAGTGCTAATTCCTGAGATCAATTTTGAGCAGATTAAGGAAGTCGCGAAAAAAGCGGCAGAGAACGGCGCGATAATCATGAACATTATCCCGTTGATACCGCTTAACAAGTTTGAGAAAGAAAGAGCGCCGGAATGCGATGAACTAAACATGGCAAGGACATTAGCAGAGGAGTTCCTTCCCCAGTTCAGGCTGTGCAGGCAGTGCCGCGCCGATGCGATAGGCATCCCGGGCAAAGAACCCTGTGGTTCTCCGGTGCAGGCAAGAACTTCGGGTGAGTATTACCATGCATAAAAACGAATATCAGAGGTGAAAAAATGTGCTTCGCAGAATCATCGGTCAGCGTGGAAATTGAGGAAGGAGATCTGGTCATGGAACAGTATAGATGCAAGGATTGCAATACCAAGTTCCGCGGTATTGGAAAAAAGATGAGATGCCCGTCGTGCCAGTCAGCCAATGTTACGAAAGTTTAGGCAGAATCGTCAGTCTGTAATATCTCATCCATGCTCCCGCTCCTGAAACCCATGAGGTCAAGTGTAACATAGGAAAACCCGAGTCTCTTAAATTCAGATACGATGTCCTCACGCCGGCGCAGAAAACGGGACATTTCGGAAGGCATTATCTCAATGCGCGCTATGCCGGCATGGTCGCGCACCCTCACGACTTTAAACCCGGCTTTTTTAAGATAGCTCTCGGCATCACCCACGCGCCTGAGCGCCCTGGCGGTGATTGCCTGCCCGTACGGGAAACGCGAGGAAAGACAGGCCATTGAAGGCTTGTCAGCAACAGACAGGCCAAGTTTACGCGCCATTTCACGGATTTCTTCCTTGGTGACTTTAAATTCGACAAAAGGGTTGTATATCCCCTCCTCTACGACGGCCATGTGACCGGGCCTGTGGCTTTTCAGGTCAGAGACGTTTGTTCCCTCGATAATCGTATTAATATCATGTAAAGCTGCAAGTTTCTTTAATTCGCGTATCAGCCCTTTTTTGCAGTGATAGCATCTGTCAACCGGGTTCTTCGCAAATCCAGGCTCTCCGAGTTCATCATACGATATTACAATGTGCCGGATTCCTATCTCTCCTGCAATTTTTTTTGCACATTCAAGCTCACCTGGCGCAAGGGTCTGGGAGTCCGCAGTAACTGCAATTGCCCTGTTCCCGAGAGCCCGATATGCCAGCGCGGCAAGCACAGAACTGTCCACGCCGCCTGAAAGAGCCACGAGAACGCCATCCCTGTTTTCAAGGGCTTTCAGGATTGAATGCATTTTATCATCAGTGGACATGTAATATACAATAATCCTGAAAGATGTAAGCGTTTCTATGAGAACGGCTTATAAAAGTTTCCAGAGGAAACAGGGGTTATCTTATTAGAGATGCAACCGGTAGATAAAATAAAGGAAAAAGAATTAATTATTCATGAAACTGAAAAATTAAATCGAACTGTGACGAACGAAATTATCTTTTAGTTTCCATTATCATAATAATAACAACAATTTAATTTTCCAGAAGAAATAAAGGGGTTGACAATTTTATAGATGATGAGAATAAGCGCCGAGGGGGAGATTTGAACTCCCGCTGTGCGTAGCACAACCGGTTTTCAAGACCGGCGCCGTAGGCCGCTGGGCTACCTCGGCTTGGTAGTTCGTGCGAAATGGATTGCATTGCTTATTAATATTGCCTATATCGGCTTTGCACCAATATGGTACTTACCAAAGCCTACTCAAAACCGTTGGTAACTTATCACCCTCTAAGTCAAATAAGCCACTGAAGAAAGATTTTCCTTTATCCCTCTCTGCAATCGTACCAAAGCAACCGCAAGAAGTGTTAT
>JBAVMS010000005.1:0-640527 GCA_049690315.1 Candidatus Methanoperedens sp. | reverse complement strand
ATACAAAGGATACAGATGAAATAATCAATATCGTAAAGAATATTGCGCCTGTTTTCGGAGGTATCAATCTTGAGGATATTGGTGCGCCGAGGTGTTTTGAAATAGAGACACGCTTAAAAAAATTGCTCGATATTCCTGTGTTCCATGATGACCAGCACGGCGCGGCGCTGGTAATGCTTGCGGGTTTGATTAACGCGTTAGTGGTAGTGGGAAAGAAGTTCGGCGAAATAAAAGTAGTCATAAGCGGGGCGGGAGCTGCGGGCACTGCAAGCGCCAGGCTCCTGATAAATGAAGGAGTAAAGGAAGTCCTTGTATGCGATTCCACAGGCATAATTTACGAAGGAAGAGCCGGATTGAACCCTGCAAAAGAAGAGCTTGCGAAACTTACCAATAAAAACCGGATATCAGGTTCTCTTGCCGATGCCATGAAAGGAGCCGACGTTTTTATCGGTTTATCCATAGGCGGTATAGTTTCCGAGGATATGGTGCATTCGATGGCAGATGACGCGATTGTTTTCCCGCTTGCAAACCCGATACCTGAAATCATGCCCGAAAAAGTAAAACATGCCGGGGCGCGCATAGTCGGGACAGGGCGTTCGGACTGCATAAACCAGATAAATAACGCCCTTGGTTTTCCGGGTGTATTCAGGGGCGCGCTGGACGTAAGGGCGAAGGATATCAATGAGGAAATGAAACTGGCAGCGGCAAATGCACTGGCTTCACTTGTTCCCGAGCCTTCTGAAGAACTGATTATACCAAACATTTTCGACCCGGAGGTTGCGCCGTCGGTTGCTTCCGCCGTGGCGAAGGCTGCTATGGATAGCGGCGTGGCAAGATTGCATGTTGATCCTCTGGAGGTTGCAGAACATACAAGGGAGCTTGTAAAATCGCAATGAAGCTTACAAACCTGCTGATACTTCTATGCACAACGTTTAGCTTATACGCATGGAGCACACCAGACAATCTTGCCTTCAGCGGATATGCGCTTTTTCATGGGGGCTATTATACTCTCCTGACAGGGCTTTTTGTCCATGCCAGTTTTGTTCATCTTGCAGGCAACATGCTTTTCCTGTATATATTCGGCAATATACTTGAGAATGAGGTCGGGGCGTTACGTGTTGCATCCGTTTTCTTTACAGGGGGCGTGCTATCATTCATCCTGAGCATACCATTCTATCCGAATGCGAATATGGTGGGCGCCTCAGCTGCCATATTTGCAGTTATGGCCGCTGTTTTGCTGGTTCGCCGCCCGGGGTATTCCATCCAATTCCTTTCGCCTGTAGGACCTCTGGCATTATTGTATTTCATTTTCAATATAGCAGATATCGGGTCCGGGGGAAATGTTGCATACATATCGCATGTTATAGGATTTGTTATAGGGCTGATTTTCGGGGCGCGGTGGAACATGGAATGGAAGAAAAGCCTGCTGTTCACGCTTCTATTACTTGCAGTGTATATAGTATTGTATAATTATTTAAAAATATGGATTTAAAAGGGAAGGAAAACCATAAACTTATAGGCAATTGTTAAAATAAAGATAGAAAACAGGAAAACTCATGAAAATTTCAGTAATCGGGACAGGATATGTCGGTACCGTCAGCGCAGCATGTTTTGCAGAACTCGGGCACAACGCGATATGTGTTGATATAGATAAGTCAAAAATTGACCTGATAAATGCAGGCATTCCCCCGATTTATGAAGAAGGGCTCCCGGAACTGTTGAAAAAGCATGCAGGCAAGAGACTCAGCGCTACTTCGGATTACGAGTTTGCGATAATGAATTCTGATGTATCATTTATTTGTGTGGGAACCCCTTCAGACTCCGAAGGTAACATTGACCTCGGCATCGTCAGGAAAGCAAGCGCAAGTATAGGCGACTCACTAAGAAAAAAGAAAGGTTACCATGTCATAGTTGTAAAAAGCACAGTTGTGCCCGAGACAACGGAGAAAGCAGTGCTGCCCATAATAGAGAAACATTCAGGAAAACATCAGGGGGAGTTCGGTATTGCTATGAACCCGGAGTTCCTGCGCGAAGGCAAGGCTGTTCATGATTTCATGCATCCCGACAAAATCGTGGTAGGGTCGATGGATAAGAAGTCCGGGGATATTGTAGCCGCACTTTACAACGGCCTTAAATGCGAGGTAACAAGGACAAACCCGCGCACGGCTGAAATGATAAAATATGTTAACAATTCGTTCCTTGCAACAAAGATTTCGTTTGCTAACGAAGTCGGGAACATCTGTAAGAAACTGGGTATAGATACCTACGAAGTAATGTCTGCCGTTGGCAAGGATTTCAGGATTGGGCCGCACTTCCTTAATGCAGGAGCAGGCTTTGGAGGCTCATGTTTTCCCAAGGATGTGAAAGCCCTGATAGGCAAGGCTAAGGAGATTGGCTATGAACCCCAATTGCTCAAATCAGTAATTGCGGTCAACGAGGGACAGCCGGGAAGGATGGTGATGTTGTTAAAAAACAAGCTAGGGAGCCTGAAAGGGAAAAATATCGCAGTCCTTGGGCTTGCGTTCAAGAATGACACCGATGACATCAGAGAATCAAGGTCAATACCCGTAATTAAAGATTTACTGGATGAAGGGGCCAGGGTATCCGCTTACGACCCGATGGCAAACGAGAACATGAAAAAGCTATTCAGCGGCATTGGATATTACAGCTCGGCAGCGGAGGCATTACGCGGCGCTGATGCCTGCCTTATAATGACCGAATGGGATGAATTCAAATCGCTTGATAAGGAATTTGATGTTATGGAAAACAGGCTTGTAATAGATGGACGGCACATATTGGTTAAGCCGGGGAAAGATATTGAATATGTGGGTCTTTGCTGGTAATCGGGAGAATAAAGACCGTGAAAAATAAAATAAAGGTAGTCATCCCGGCAGCCGGGGCAGGCAAACGCCTTTTTCCGCATACATTCACAAAACCCAAGCCAATGGTTTACATCGCAGGGAAGCCCATAATCGGCCATATACTCGACAGAATGAAAGATGTTGAACCAGCAGAGATAATAATGGTGGTGGGCTACAAGAAAGAGCAGATTATATCGTATGTGGATAAGAATTATTCTGGCAGTTTCAATATCAGGTATGTTGACCAGGAAGAACAGCTCGGCCTTGGTCATTCGATTTATGTCGCCAGGGATGAAATCGGCGATTCGGAAATAATGATAGCACTAGGGGATATGATTTTCAAGGCAGGCTATTTAGAGTTTTACAAACATTATCTGACCAACGGCGAGTGCGCAGCATCGATTGGCGTGCGGGAGGTAGACGACCCGAAGAAATACGGTATTGTAGAGCTTGAGGGAAAATATATTAAAAGGCTGGAAGAAAAACCCGCACATCCGAAATCCAACCTGGGTATAGCAGGCGTTTATTTCATAAAGGAAACCTCTGTTCTTTTGTCGGTACTGGATGATATGATTAAGAAAAATATGAGGGCGCGCGGGGAATACCAGCTTACTGATGCGCTGCAGGAAATGGTGAACAGAGGCCACAATCTTAAAACCTTCCCGGTTTCAAGTTGGTATGACTGCGGGCATCCGGAATCCCTGCTTGAGACAAACCGGGTACTGCTGGATGAAAAAGAGGATATAGACCATGTACATCAAATAAAAGATTCTGTGATTATACAGCCGGTTGCCATAGGTGATAATGTTACGATTATTAATTCAGTAGTGGGTCCGCATGCCTCCATCGCAAGTGATTCTTATATTGAGAGTAGTATAATCTCCGACAGCGTAATAGGTTCGCGCTCCCATATTTCGAAAGTCAATTTACAGAGGTCAATCGTTGGGGATGATGCCAGTGTACACGGGAAACATAATTCACTTAATATAGGGGATTCATCATCTATAGAGTTCTGAGGTTAAATGAAGTTTTTTCAAACGACAGGTATGCGAAGCATACCTGAACACCGCATAAAGCGAGGTGTCGCTTTATGAAAGTATTAGTGACAGGCGGGGCTGGATTTCTCGGTTCGCATCTGTGTGATTTGCTGCTGTCCAAAGAATATGAGGTGATATGTGTAGATAACCTGATTACCGGAAGCATAGAGAATATCAGCCACATAAAAAATGAGAAGTTCTCGTACATCAGGCACGATGTTACCAAGCCTCTTTATTTAGAGGAAAAGATAGATCTCATATTCCATCTTGCCAGTCCCGCAAGCCCGATAGACTATCTGGAGTTACCCATACAGACCCTGAAAGTAGGAGCCTTGGGGACGCATAACATGCTTGGTCTTGCCAAGGAAAAAGGAGCACGTTTTTTGCTTGCCTCGACTTCAGAGGTTTACGGTGATCCGCTTGTGAACCCACAGCCTGAGGAATACTGGGGGAACGTGAATCCCGTAGGGCCTCGCGGGGTTTACGATGAGGCGAAACGATATGCTGAAGCAATCACAATGGCATATCACCGCTATCATGGAATTGATACCAGGATAGTGCGAATTTTTAACACCTATGGTCCGAGGATGCGTCTGAATGATGGACGCGTGGTGCCAAACTTCATAGGGCAGGCGCTCCGCGGTGAGGATATCACGGTTTACGGGGATGGTTCGCAGACACGAAGCTTTTGTTATGTGAGGGATGAAATTGAGGGGATTTACCTCCTGATGATGTCGGATTATACATTACCTGTGAATATCGGGAACCCGGAAGAGCATACGATTCTTGAGTTCGCAGAGATAATATTGAAGATGACAGGAAGTAGCTCAAATATCATATTCAAAGAGCCCCCCGTGGATGACCCGAAGCAACGGAAGCCGGATATTACGAAGGCAATGAAATTATTAAAATGGGAACCTCGTATTTCGATTGAGCTGGGGTTGAAGGAAACTATAAAATATTTCAAGATTATTTTAGACAATAAATGAAAATATTAATTACCGGTGGGGCGGATAGCGATAGCAATGTGCGAAGAGATAACAGGAAAAAAGATGGATTATTCATATGCAGAAATGAACCGTATCGGTGACCATATCTGGTGCGATGTAAGCAAATTCAAATCACATTATCCGGGATGGAACTATAAATATCACCTGAAGGACATACTGGTTGAAATATATAAAAACAGCGTTTTTTCACAAATCGAATAAGAACCAAAAATGTATTATTAAAATAAAATGTCCAAAATATCAATCGTAGTCCCGGCATATAATGAAGAAGACAACATTCCAAACCTGCTTGATGAACTCCTTCCTGTTCTTGAAGGCAATAAAGAAACACGGGACTATGAACTGGTAATAGTAAACGATAACAGCACGGATAGGACGCCTGAAATAATAGAAACGCTCGCAGGCCAGAATCCAAGAATTAAACCTGTTCACAGGCATTCCACCCCAGGGTTTGGCAATGCAATAAAAGAAGGATTCAGGAATGTCACCGGGGACATCATAATACCTGTAATGGGTGACCTTTCGGATGATCCGAAGGACATTGTAAAGCTTGTCCGGAAAATCGAGGAAGGCTATGATATCGCATACGGTTCAAGGTTCACTGAAGGCGGAAGAACCGACGGGTACCCGCCTGTAAAAATGCTCGCGAACCGGACTTTTAACAACAGCGTCAGGTTGCTTTTCGGGATTAAGCATAAAGATATTACCAATGCTTTCAAGGCATATAGGAAAGAGGTGTTGGACAGTATAGGAATAGACAAACTGGAAGCTAATGGTTTTGACCTCACTGTGGAGATACCTCTTAAAGCGCATATCATGGGATTCACAAGTGCCGAGGTCCCGGTTACCTGGTACGGGAGGAAGCGGGGGGTAGCAAAACTGAAACTTTTGGAGAATGGGGCTGAATATGGGAAGCGCCTCATGAAACTGTTCATCATCGGGAATATTATAAGCCTGAGGGATCTCTTTGGCTCGGTAGTTTCCGGTTCAAAATGGAAACTTTTAGGGGCGCTGGTAATCGGAATCCTTGTTTTGCTTGGGATTTTCAAATATTCTGGCTACTCCCAGGTATACGAAACGATAAAAAACGTCTCACTGATTTATATTTTTACAGGATTTGTGGGAATCACAATGGCGTTCATCATGCGCACGTGGAGATGGAGCGTTCTTCTTCGAACGTCGGGTTATGTTGTGCCAAGGGATATTCTCTTTAAAAGCCTGATGTTCGGCTTTCTTTTGAACTATATTCTTCCTGCAAGGGCGGGTGATATTGCAAGGGGTGCTGCTCTTAAGACGACAGAAAAAACCCCGATGGGCATAAGCCTGTCCACAATAGTGATAGAGCGGGCGATGGATATGCTTACGCTGGCGCTCATGCTGGGGATAGGAGCAATGTTCGTTTCAAAAAGCAGTACAATGTCCATAGTTGCTATCGGTGCGCTTGCGATAGCTTTTTTACTTGTATTAGCGCTAGTTCTCGCTTACAGGTATGACGCGTTCATTTCCAGAAAACTTGGGAAAAGGTTCCCGGCTATTTCAGGATTCATGATTTCAATGAAAGAAGGGCTCTACAGGACATACTCCAACCCGAGCGCGCTTATGCTATCTATTGCTATTTCTGTTCCGGTCTGGATTTTTGAGATATCGGGTATATACATTGCAGCTTTGGCAATTGGTTATAAGATCCCGTTCTCGCTTGCGGTAGTTGCCGGGATCACTTCTTTTCTCGCCCAGACCATACCCATAACGCCGGGAGGTATCGGGATATATGAAGGGACGATGGCAGGGGTCCTGGTACTGTTCGGAATACCCATATCAACAGGGGTTTCCCTTGCGCTGGTTGACCATGTTGTAAGATCATCGGTTACGATTATATTCGGGCTAGTTTCGACAATCCATCTTGGATTTGCATCAAGGGGTTATTTTGCAGAGGCGAGAATGAGGTTATATAAACCAGACGAAGTATATGAAAAAAGTGATGGATCGTTGCATCAGTAATTATTATTTTTATTCCTTGGAGCGTTATTGATTCGTAAGGTGCAGACAGACCAGAAGATGGTCGGTCTCTGACACTTGCTATTGCGCTGTATGTGAGAGCGTATAAGAATGATATATGCTTGTTGTCAATTCTTTTGTTATGTCACCCCCTGGAAATTACTCGACAGGACTTTATAGAAGGATTACACCAAAACATATGAATCAAGGTATGAAGGAGACTTTGTGAAATTACTTAACCGTAGAATCGGTGGCATGCTGGCGGTTTTGAGTGTAAAATAATTTGGGATTGTTCACCCAGTTATTTCGTCGACCTTTGAGGTATTGTAAGAATTTGCACAATCTCATTATAATTATCAGTAGCAAAAAATTTCGAAAGCTTTATTTATCATGGGGGCTTGGCGGAAAACCCTTAAACTTGGATGTAATGCCCTGATAGATAGCACAAAAAAGGGGCAATGCATCATTATATCTATTCAAAAAATTGATAAAAAGATGTGAAGTCTAGAGGGAGAATATTACGATAGGAATGTGGAAAAAATGCAATGTCAAAGCTTAATAAAAGAAAAAAATAGAATCGCTGTAGATATTAATAACGCTTGTTTGAAAAAAGTATGGAGAATTTGTACCATTGGGATGCTGGTGGCATCAATTGCTGTATTATACATGGGCGCGGCGCAGGCGCTCACGAATTCGGGGGGTGATATAGGGCCAATAGCTCAATTTCATTTTGAAGGGAATGCTGAAGATTCAAGCGGCAACGGAAATAATGGCACAATTGTAGGCGCCAAGTTCGTCCAGGGAATAAGTGGGCAGGCGCTGAGTTTTGACGGCGTGGATGATTATGTAAGTGTTCCAGATTCAACAAGTTTAGATATCTCTGGGTCTTTGACAGTATCTTTCTGGGTTAAAACCACCACAACAGATAATGATAGAGGACTTTTATCTAAATGGGGTGGTGGTTCAGGATACATACTTTATGATGTATCAAATAAGGCAATGTTTGTTATAGATAGTTCTGCAACGTTTACAATTACGACATCAAATATCAATAATGGAGAATGGCATCACATTGTAGGAGTTTATAACAATTCAAAAGCAATAATTTATTTTGATGGTGTAAAGCAGGGTGAGGTTGCAAAACCAGTTATTACAACAAATAATCTTCCTTTAGAAATTGGAAGATACGGTCAAAATAATAGATACGCTTTTAATGGCGCCATTGATGAAGTCCGTATCTACAATCGCGCTCTGAACGCCAGCGAAATACAGGCTCTGTATAACTCACCTGCACCATTGCTAACAACGATAACTGTCACACCATCCTCTTCATCCGTAGCTTTAGGCAGAACACTGACCATCCATGCATCGCCGAAAGACCAGTCGGGCAATCCGTTCAATGCATCACTAACATGGAGCAGCAGCGATGAAAGCGTAGGCACAATAGACCAGAGTGGAATGGTCACAGCGCTAAAAGTGGGTGAGGTTGAAGTAATCGCGAGGTCTGGTATGGTGGAGGGGAGGGCAAGTGTGAATGTAGTTGAGGATTTCACGTTCGCTCACATCACAGATATTCATTTGGGATATTATTATAATTATTTCGATATGAAAAAATCTGTTTCGAGATTCACCGATACTTTGCAAGATATAAAAGGTAAGAATCCGGATTTTATAGTGGCAACTGGTGATCTTGTTGAAGACCGGACACCAGAATTTTTTATGGCCTTTAAAAATCTTGTTAGAGGATTTACTGTTTATACGGTTCCTGGAAATCATGATAGAAGATGGATGGTTTGGGGAAATGATTTAACAAATTATAAAAATATCATTAACCCGCTTAACCCTGCTCAGCCTGGCGAATTAGATTGGAGTTTTAGCCACAAAGGTTATAATTTTATTGGCTTGGATTCAGGAGCCGATTTTAGTGTAAAGGAATTTCCAGAGCCACCAAATCCGTTGGATTTATCAGAATATTTCAAAAATCAATCGGAGTGGATACAAGAAATGACTCCTGAAGCTGATGGTCTAAAAGATTACCAGTGGAATAAATTAAATTCTGGCGACTTCAGTAAAAATAACCAAAGGCAAATCATTTTTATGCATCATCCGGTCAACAATGACATAGATGATTCATATTTTGGAGATCAGGTCGTTCCTGTCCCCCACCAAGATCCTGGATTTAATGATAGGACGATTGCAAACTACAGGCCGCAGGTTATACAGTATGCTATCAATAACAGAGTTGATTTAGTTCTTACAGGTCATAGCCATGAAGATAAGATTATAAATGTAAATGGTGGAATTGCAGACATAAATGATCCGAGACCCCTTTTTGTTCAAACTCAAAGCGCCAAATATGGCTATCGCATTATTGATATCAAAGATGGAAAAGCGACACCCCGTGAATCACAATCGACGAGAAAATTTGATCGAGTTTCAGTAGAAGCCGCTTTTGATAACATTTTCAATATGCATGGACTTCATGCATATTCAAAGGGAATGCATACAGGCATGAAGGCGGATTGCAGTGATATAGAACTTGGAATCCCTGATTCTTACTATACAGGAGATTATGGAAAGATTTCTTTCGTTACACCAGAGGTTCTGGTGGCATATTATAATGCGGAAGAACCTATCATAGAAGAACCGGTTGAAAAAATCGGAGTATATCCATGTGTAAGACCTAAAGTTTCAAGCATTTCAAAGGTTCAATCCATGAATACAATGCAAAGTGAAGAATCACTGGGAAATACCTCCTTTAATATGTCAATAGAAGATCAAACACAAATCTCCACATTTGAAATAAATTTCAATAAAATTCATATTTTAGCAAGTTCGTTAGCCACTGTAGATATGAAAGATACAACAAAAAACTATCAAATGGATGTTGACTTAAACGGTGATGGAACAACCGATAAAATAATTTATCCAGATTCAATCTTGATAAATCCATCAATCCCGCAAAACAATATTGAAATCAGTGCATATAATGGATCAGGTAAATTTTTCATTGTTTCAAGCTCAGGCAAAATCTCAAGCGCATCAAGCCTGAACTCCTTATCCGTACTTGATAAACCATCTTCTGAATTTCCCTTTGGAGTCATTGCTTTCAACATATCTGGCCTGAGCAACGGCCAAACTGTTGATGTTACAATCACTCTGCCCCAAAATCTACCCACTAATTCAATATACTGGAAATTTGGGAAAACTGCAGATAATCAGATTCCTCATTGGTATCAGATTCCGTTTGGTAGCAATAATGGAGATAATATCATAACCATACAGCTACAGGATGGTGGAATTGGTGATGATGATTTGACAGCGAATGGGATAATTGTAGATAATGGCGGTCCTTCTATCGATAACATCGCTCCGGTGACGGAGTTCAACATCTCAGAAACTCCCACGGGTAGTAATTGGTTCACTTCCGATATCCATGTAACGCTTTCCGCAACAGACGACGGGGGCTCAGGCGTAAATAACACTGAATACAGCATTGACGGCACAAACTGGATTCCCTATATTATGACTCCAGTCACCATCTCCAATGAAGGAATAACAGAAGTCTTTTATCGCTCAACAGATAACGCAGGCAACGTCGAATCAACCAGGAATAAATCTATTAAAATCGACAAAACACAGCCAAATATCAGTATAAGCAATGTGGTAGACGGCAGTCATTATAATAGCAATGTAACTCCCACCATATCCATTTTTGATACGAACCTTATTACTCAAACAGTGGTTCTCAACGGTGCTCCATTCACAAGCGGCAATGTTGTTTCTGCAGAAGGAAACTATGCCTTAGTTGCATCTGCAGACGATTTGGCCGGGAATACTCTCTCGAAGATCGTGAACTTTGTTATTGACAGAACACCGCCGGAAGCAGCTATTAGTTTCAACATTTCATCTAAAGATATCAAAGTTTACGGCAACGAGACTGGAGGGGAGATAAACTACACAGTTTTGCCTCCGAAGAAGGACAACCATAACGATAAAAAGTCGGATGAGGAAGAAGAAAAAGGTTGGGAGTTAAGACGTTATACTCTCAAAGACCTTGCAGGCAACTTGTTCGAACTTATTTTGAACCACAAAAAAGAAGGAAATGAGGTAAAAGTAAAAGTCATAAGTATGCAATATAACGGCGTCTCGATAATCGATGCACCAAAGAATGAAATACAGGTTTCGTATTCCACAGAAAAAAATAGTTCTCTCAAAGAGTTGGAGCAGAAGATTGAAGTTGAGAAAGAATTAGCTGCTGAAGCAAAATATAGCTTTAAGGAGAATAAGACTGAAATAAAGGTGAAGATTGAAGGACAAAAAGAACAGAAACTGACTAGAGCTGGCACTGTGATATTAGAGCTAATAACACACAAGGGGGACTTGAACTTGACTTTGAAAGAGGGGTGAAATTTTTTTAATTTTTTGTCTATCGTTTAGAAAATGCAAAAATAGTTAGAGATATACATGAAAAGGGGAGTGTAACCATTTTTGTTTAAAAATCTATAACGTAGAGCGGTTGTGGGACAGAAATAAGTGAGGTACAAATTTAGCAAATTATGTTACACTAACTCTGCCCAAATTATTTCTTATCCATAAGTTGACTATCACGATTGCAGAAGGTGAGCGAAATAATTCCTATCCTAAAGTAATAAATCTTTATAGTTTTAATAAATACGGTTTCGGAAGTGGAACAATAAACTCTCCATTAAATCCTTTCTCCCTTAGCTTGGGAGCAAGTTCGTCAGCGATATGCCATGACAGCAATAACGCATATTCAGGCTGGTCCTCAAAAAGCTTTGATTCTTCTACAACAGGGATCAGCGTGCCCGGGATATATTTACCGATCTTATGAGAGCCTTTTATCTCAACCACATAATCCATAATGCCGTCATCGATACCCACATAGTTGATCAAAGTGCTTGCGCGTGACGGCGCTCCGACGCCATAAATACGTTTACCCTGCCTTTTTATATCAAGGAGCAGCGAATGAAGTTCGAGTTTGGAAACAACCACTCTTTTTTTGAACTCAAGCAGGTTTTTCTTATCAAGCACTATCTTTTTCTCTTTTTCAAGGATTGCTGAGACGGTCTTTTTTACAGGATATATTCCTTTCCTGGAAGCGTACACCCTGACAGAGCCGCCGTGCGTCGGGATTTGCTTTGCATGGATGATCTCAAGTCCGTTCATTTCGAGCAAATATTTGAGGCTGTGCAGGGAATAGTATCTCAAATGTTCGTGGTAAATGGTGTCGTACTGGAGAGTTTCAATAAGCGGCAGTAAATAATGGGATTCAGATATGAATACACCATCTCTGGTCAGCAGTTCGAGAATGGATTTTAAAACGTTGTTGACGTTGGCGATATGCGCGAACACGTTGGTCGCTGTGATTATTTTTGCCTGTCCGTATTCGGATTTCACTTTCCTGGCGACATCAGTGGTAAAGTAATCTATAATGGTAGGAATTCCGCGCTCTATTGCGATCTTTCCGATTTCCTCCGGGGTTATCCCTAAAACTTTATGATTGCCTTTAAAATTGCTGAGCAAATTGCCATCATTTGAGCCAATATCTATAACCAAATCTTTCCTGTCTAAATCCACAATCGTCTTACATTCTGTATATAATTCTGCAAAGTTATCCCTAAGTATTTTTGTTGTGCTGCTGGTATAAGGGTATGAAGATGGAAACAGGATTTTCGGGCTAACTATCAGGCCCAGCTGGACGAGATGGCATCTTGGGCAGTAGAGTAACTGCGCGGGATAGCTAGGCTGCTCATGCGGTCGCTCCTCGATATTGTTCATTGCATTTACCGGGGGCAAATATCCTAAAAAAAGAACAGGTTCAAGATCCGGATTCTCGCATATCTGGCATTTTTCAACAACCGCGCTTGATACTGTTTGATTTGCAGAATTATTCATATCTTATCGCCTATTTTTGATGTATCTGGTTTTTTATGGGCATTTTCATCATACCATTTTGCAGTGATTTTCAGACCTTCCCGGAAAGGGATTTTTGGCCTGTATCCCAGGTTTTTCAGCTTTGTTATGTCCGGGCATCTCCGTAGTGTGCCACCCTTTGCCAGTTCTCCTGGTACGATAATAACTTCCTTCCCGAAATATTTGCCTGTTTCTATGGCAACATTTTCTACTGGAATCTCCTCCATCGTGCCGATGTGATATATTCCAAGGTGTTCACCTTTTTCTAATACAAGTATCAGCCCGTCAATGAAATCATCGATAAAAACAAAAGCCCGTGTTTCTTTTCCAGTCCCCTGTATCGGGAATTTGATCTGTTTTTCATGTTTATCTTTACAAAGTTGTTTCATCCGAACGACGAACTGCGGTATGACATGCTCCCATCCCATGTCAGGCCCGTACACATTGTGAGGACGGAATATTACGACACGGTCAAAATGTTTTCTTCCATAATTTATGGCCATAAGTTCGCTTATGATTTTCCCTCCGCCGTATGAATAGCGCGGATTGAGCGGATCCGGGATTGAAAGAGGAACTGCTTCATCAGTCGGGATTCTGGGTGGCGTCTGGTAAACCTCTGAGCTTGACGCAAGTATCAATTCTTTAATACCATTTTTGATGCACCCGTCGATAACATTCATCATTCCTTTTACTCCTACATCAAGAACAAGTTCGGGTTTTTTGTAGAAAAATTCCGTTCCGTTCACGTAAGCCAGATGGATGACGCTATCCACACCGTTGCATGCATTCTGCACGGCGTTGGCGTCTCTTATGTCTGCCCGGAAGATTTCGACACTATGGGCAACATCTTTGAGCCTTTCTGAAGCACCGCGAGAATCGTTATCAATTATCCTGACACAAGCGCCTTCTTTTACCAGGCGCCTTACAAGCGCGCTGCCGATAAAACCTGTGCCACCTGTCACAAGGTATTTTTTGTTTTTCATTCAGGTTTTCCCTCAGCAAAATTTGATGGTATTCGTATTATTGGTTTTTGTCTTTTCTTTGAATTATGCAGATGCTTTGTACCCCACAAAAACCACCTTAAATATTCTTTAAACCATGGCCCTAACGAAAAAGTCGATTTCCCGCCATAAAGGCGATCGATGGATATAATCGGGACTTCCCCAAGTTTAAATCCTTCTATTTGTGCCTTGATTGCAAGTTCAAAGACCACAGCCCAGCCAACCGGTCTTGACTCTAAAGTTATCCTATCGAATATGGATTTTCGGAACATCTTGATGCCTGTTGTGGAATCTGTGAAAACTGAGCCACAAAGAATACTAAAAGTCTTGTTACCGAGGCCCGACAGGAAGCTTCCGATAAAAGAGCCCCCCAACCTCCTTCCTCCATGTGCATACCTTGTGCAGCTTACCAGGTCGCAACCTTCCTCCATAAGAGCGATCATATCATCTAATGCCAGAACAGGTCCGACTTCATCAACTGCAAATATCAGGATAAATTCCCCATTAGAAGCCTTTATTCCAGTTTTGATAGCATTGACCACTCCCTTGCCAAGATCATTATATACAAGCCTGACTTCCGGATAATCAGGCTGTAGCTTCCTGACAATTGGAACGCTGTCGTCTTCTGGAGAGTCATAAACGATTAAGATCTCATGCGGGATTTCGACCACAGCCCGCAGGATCTTTAGCATGATACCTATATTTACACCTTCATTGCGGACTGGCATTAAAATAGATAATTTTATTTTTGGTGTATCTGCTGTCATTTTGGTTAAAAGTTTATGTATTATAGATCACTTGCTTAAGAACTTCCATATTTGGTCGCAAACGGTTTCAATGTCTTTATCCGAAAGCGTAAATGCGGATGGTAACCAAATAGCTTTTGGTGAAAGGCAGGTACTGTTTGGAAAACTATCGTCAGGCAGTTTGTAGGGTTTTTGGGTATGTAACGGGAACCAGTATCTGCGGCACCCTATGCCATTGATGACAAAATGTTCAGCAAGTTCATTCCGCTTCTCCACAAGAGCGTCCGTCCACTGGGGGATTTCACCATTTTCAATGTCGAAATCAAACAATGATATCCCATCCAGGCCTTTTAATTTTTTTGCATAAAGGCGATAGGTTCTTTTCATCCGTTCTATTCTTGGTTCCAGGTAGGTAAGCTGGCCAAGCCCAACCGCAGCCTGAAGATCGGTGAACTTGAAGTTATAGCCAATCACGTTGTGAAAATCATCTCCGCCTGTCCCCCTTGTAGGCCTTCCGTGGTCTTTTAATTCGCGCAAATGGATATGAATTTCATCGTCATCGGTAACAATTACTCCGCCCTGTCCTGTGGTTATGGTCTTATTTGGTGAAAACGAAAAGCAGCCGGCTTTTCCGAATGTTCCCAGGTATTTTTCTTTGTGCTTGGACATTAGCGCCTCTGCAGCATCTTCAACAACCGCAATATCATTGCTCCCTGCTATACCCATTATCGCTTCCATATCTGCGGCTCTTCCACTGACGTGAACAGGAACTACAGCTTTTGTTTTTTCAGTTATCACACTTTCAAAAGCAACTGGTGACATATTCATAGTCTCAGGGTCTACATCCACCAGGACCGGTTTGGCGCCGCACATTTCAACGGCATTGGCGGTTGCGATGAATGTGATATCCGGAACAATTACCTCATCACCTTGGCGAATGCCCAATGCCTTTAATGAAAGGAAAATGGCGGCCGTTCCACTGGTAACCGCTACGGCATGTTTACAGCCCAGTAACCCACATATTTTTTGTTCGAACAATGTTGCCAGTTCACCCTCGTTAGGATAGTTGCTGTCAAACACCTTTTTAAGGAATTTCTGTTCTTCGCCTCCAAGTTGAGGCTGCCACCACTTTATTTTAATATCTGTCATATCGCTTTTTCATCTATCTTTATCTTTTTCTCAAGTTCTTCACATTGTTTCAATACATTCTCTTTGTTCCTGTACTTTATGAATTTGACGGGAATGCCGGCATACACTCCCCAGGGTTTGAACTCAAAACCCGGAGGAACAAAACTTAAAGCCCCGATTACCGTGCCTTCGGGAATAAAATTATCAGGCATGATCACTGAATTTGACCCTAAAGCTGTCAGATTTCCCATTTTGACGTCACCGGAAATCGAATGGTTCTTTATTTTACCAAATTTTTCAGGAATAATAGTTGCCATATCATTTGTAAAGTCATCGCTTGTGCACCAGATCTTTACTCCCGATGAAACACTGGAATAGTCCCCCAAAGTGAATATCCTGTCCACCCCCCCGGCTATACTACACCCGGAGGCAATATGGGAATACTTTCCAATCCTTACCCTAGTTGAGAAATAGCAGTAATCATCAATTATTGAATAATTCCCAACATAAAAGTGCTCAGGATGCCTTATTCGGCAGTTTTGTGATATGATAGGTTTCATTATAGACTCTTATGGTTTGTGACACCCCAGAGATCGATAACTTCGGTTTTTTCAGGTATCACCAATCCTTTATATTGCGAATGGGGTACTCCAACAATAACAATATCACTTGACTCGATCAATTCCTCTTTTGAAACGAAAGTAGGATCTTTTGCGTATTCGTCAGAATAGTAAACCCTTGCGCCATAAAACCTCAAGATTTTACCCAATTTGTACGAGAGTGAATCCCGGATATCATCAATATCATTCTTAAAAGCCATACCAAGAATACCAACTGAAGTTTTACTTAAATCGTATCTTCTGCTCAAATTTTCCACAATAAAATTCGGTAAACCTTCATTTATCATCATCGCGGCATGGCCCAAAAGAAAATTATTAGTATTGAAAGAGGACAACTGCATCGTATCTTTCAACAGACAAGGACCCGCAGCAAAACCTGCAGTTGGAAGTGTTGCTGCCCTGCCATATCCTTCCATCATGGCATGGCGCACTTTATTATAATCGACCCCGAAATTACTGGCTATCATATAGAACTGGTTTGTAACAGCGAACTGGATATATCTCCATGCATTTGAAAAGAGCTTGACAAGTTCAGCCTCACCGATAGATGTCCTTATTATTTTCGGGGAAAGGACACTGAACAATTCAGAAGCATCCTCAATGGCTTTCTCGCTCAATCCGGAAACAATCTGAGGCAACTCTTTTAATTCCTTGATCGCATACCCCTGCACAATTCGCTCTGGACAATAGGCAATGTTCCAGCCATCGCCACCTAATAAATTGAGAACTTGCTGGCATGTGCGCGGATAAACCGTGCTGCGAATAATAATCAATTGGTCTTTATGGAGATATTCTTCTAACATTGTAAAGAATTCAAGAAATACCCGCGTTTTAGGATTAAGATACTCATCAACTGGTGTACCTATTGCAACTATGACATTTCGCGCTTTTGAGATACTCTTAATATCAAGTGAAATTTCAAGGTTTCCTTTCTTAAGAACGTCTTTCAAAATAGGTTCAGCACCATATTCTATGAATGGCATGATACCATGGCTTACAATCTCGGCTTTTTTCTTGTCAAGATCATAAAGGCACACTTTCAAACCTTTGTCTGCAAAAGCCAGACCCAGGGGGAGACCCACATGACCCAAACCCCCTAGTATTACTATATCGAAGCCATCATTTTTTTTCTCCATATAATTCATCTAAAATTCCACTTAAGTATAATAATCCTTCCGTTTGTTTTCCGCAAGTATCAGAGTTATTTGTTTTTATTTTTAGATAATAATATGTAAAATAACAATATTAATCCTGCTGCAAATAAAAAATTATATAATAAATCAATATTTCTATTTAACAGGAAATGAGCAGATACAAAATTTGATATCTGGAAATCAGGAATAAATTGCTGGCCTGTCTTCGCTACTTGTTGAAGTCCTCCTTCAACATAGTAGAATTTACTTATGAGTCTGCTGAATATGATATTCTCAACAATTGCCGAAATAAAAATAACATATATTATAAAATATTTGTGTTTATAATTCCAGTTATATATCTCATTGAAGCCAAGGATAATCAAAAGAGGAAGTGTAGGATGCAATATTCCAGTCAGCAATCCCCATTCTCTCCATGCATACAAAATCATAATTATAATCCAAGGTACCACCAGAAAACTGACCAGTACTGGATCTGTTTTTGTTTTTCCAATAATATATTTAATAAACCAGATCACTACGACCAGATACATCAAAGTTGAAAGCGCCCCGGGATAATCCTGGGTATAGTAAAATATTGGATCATAAGTACGAAAATTTGTAGCATAAGGATTTACTGGCAGCGCCGCGGGAGTAAAAGTTACGATGGCATTACTTATTCTGGGCATTACTATTTCAGTCAGTGGGGTGGCCTTAAATGTTTTCCAGAGTTCGTCTGGTGTTTGATTGAAAGCGGCCTCGTATCCTTTAACCGCAATCGGGTAATAAATGGTTCTTGAATTGGAAACAGTTCCATAAGAATAGACCCAAATAAAATAGGGTGCCAGGAAGATGAGTAAAACGACCAAAAAGTAAGACAAATTCTTCAAATTGCTAATAATGTCTTTAGATAGAAGGGTTTTATGCATTTTCTCTTTGTAGACCAGTACTAAAACAGCAATTCCAATATAAAATAAGGCGTAAGAATGAAACAAGAACCCGATACCTGCAAAAAATCCTGCCAATGTATAGCGAAGCTTTATATCATGCTCGCTGAAGAACAGGAAATACATCATCATCAGGATGCCATACATGGCGGCATTCTTAGGCCATGTGTAAATTGTATTGAAAATCAGGAAAGGGGTTACAAGCATGAAAAGTGCTGAAATCTTAGCTACACTGTCCCCAAAGGCTTTCTTTGCAATAAGATAAGCAGGGAGTATATAAGCACTGTTTATTATCACGCTTATTATCTGCGAAACCCAGTACTGATAAAGTGAAGTACCGAGAAGATTGTGATAAGAATAAATCAGTAGATTAAAAAGCGGGGTTTTTTCCAGGGGCGGAGACCAGTCTCCGATCTCAAAAGCATATGGTATCTGTAATGTATGCCGGATCCAGTCACCTCCCATGACAGGATATTCCCAGAGGGTCTGAAGGAATAGTTTAGAGATTATGCCGATAACCAGCACTAAGATAAGAAATTTTGCATCAATATCAATTCTTAATTCAGCCCTCTGTTTAACAAGGAACCATATTGAAACTATCATTACTCCAATCAAAATAAATTGTCCGAGAAATACCAGGTTAAATGCAAACAATGGAACCATTATGATTGGTATTAAGAAAGAAAAGCCAAAACTAATAGCTAATTTTTCACAGGTGTTTAGATTTTTGAAAAGATTAGCTATTGCATAGCCTGGAATAAAAGTTATTAAAAATATGACAAGTGCATAAATCCAATAAATAATCAGGTTCATGGATGCATTTACTATATGCATTATATATAAATGAGCCTACCTATCCAGAAAGAACCTTATATAACAGAGGGTATGAAAGAACCATATCCATTCATAAAAAGCGTACCTGAACATGAGCACAATATTAAAACGCGATATTAAAACCACGATTTTTCTTCTCCTTGGCGCCTGTGGAATTATCGGGATTATTTTATGGAAAATCGGTATAGGTAATTTTTATGATAAACTATCGAATATAAATCCACAATTACTGATTGCCTCAATTTTTTTAACCCTTCTCTCGTTTGTAATCAAATTAATACGCTGGTCATTATTATTCAAACATGCAAGAACTGTTGATGCATTCAAAATATATTTTATCGGACAGGGGGTTAACCAGATAGGCCCGTTCGGGTCTGGAGAACTTGCGAGAGCTTACACAGCAAATAAGAAACTTGGCATACCTATAGGAAAGACTTTGATATCTTCTGCCATCGAACGAATATCGGATACACTTTTTCTGAGCATAATGGCTTTAATGGGAGTAACATTATTAATTCCTGGAAGGTCAAGTTTTCAAATTGGAGTTTTAATACTTTTTATTACAATCCTAGGTGTAATATTAATTAGACCTGGATTGATTTTCAAGTTCAAATGGATGTTTGACAGATTTACTAAAAAAAGCTCAGGCCGTTTAGATTCGTTTGTAAAAAAAATCTCAGGTTTGCTTTTAGAGTTCAGCGATACACTTTCACGATTCGGAGAACAAAAATTGCTTGCAGGAGCAATTTTTTTACTTACATTAGCAGCATGGGGCGCCAATGCACTGGCAATATATATGTTATTTCTAAGTTTCAGTATTCATTCTACATTGATTTATGTTTTAATAATTTCTTCAATGGCAGAAATAATTGGTGTGATCGTTCCAATTCCAGGAGGATTGGGTACCAAAGATGCCAGCTTTGCATGGTTGTTCAGTCTAGTGGGGGTTCCTATTGAAACAGGAATAATTATATACTTGGTTTACAGAGGAGTGAACTATTTGTTGCTCGGCGGAGGAGTTTTTATATCCCTACTAAGCTTTTCAAATAAATATCAGGATGGGTGAATTGTTGTTGATACCGTTAAGTAGTCCAATAATGGATAATGAAATGATACAGGCTGCATTGTGAGCGATGGAGATTTATATTAATGAGGCCTCAATGAATCCCATGACTCTGAGTTACAATTATTATTGGCAGCAAAAACAGGTCGAACTACACGTCCGAAAAAATATACAGATGCAACTTTGAGGTTATGAAATGACAATGGTTGAAAATGTTCGCATATTGTCCCACTCAGAGTCAAATGATTTCTGGCTCAACTCAAAAATCAAACTTTTTCTTGATAATATTGATAAACCAAACTCCAAGATACTGGATGTAGGATGCGGGACAGGGCAATTAACCAACAGATTAGCGTCTCATGGACATTCAGTAGATGCAATCGATCTATCTGATTTTTCAGTCGAGCACACACAAAAAAAAATATGGAAAAATGGGTTTAAGGATAGAACCAATATCTGGAGATCTACTATAGATGCACTGGATTATACTGAAAAATATGATTATATTATCTTCTCTGATGTATTAGAACATATAGAAAATGACATGGCTACTATAAAAAAATCTTATACCTTATTAAAGAAAGATGGACATATACTTATTTCAGTTCCAGCTTTGAAATGGTTATATGGAGAGCATGATATTTTCTGTGAACATTATAGACGTTACTCAAGGGAAGAGATTTGCTCAAAATTAATCACCAATAACTTCAAGATAATTTATGTGCGATACTGGTCTTTTTGTTTAGTTCCAATTGCATTTCTTATAAGCAAAGTTCTTAAAAAACCATATCCATATACCGAAATCAATTCTAATCGTTTTTTAAATACGTTTTTAAGTAGATTTTATTCAATTATAGAGAATAAAATCAGGTTACCAATCGGATTGAGTCTCTTTGTTAATGCTAAAAGGACTGAGTTATGAACCTAGAAAAAAAATATTTTCTTACTAATGATATTGTAAATTGGTGGGATCCAGAGGAGAAAGCCTCTTTTTCAGAGTATCTGGGAGCCAACGATAGAATCAAAGTGCTGCTTACCAATATACTTGATGATATATTTTTAAATTTGGATTTTGAAAACAAAAGAGTACTTGATGCGGGAATCGGAAAGGGAAGATTTTCAGTTAATATAGCTAGAAATGGTGCAGCTGAGATCATAGGACTGGATATTAATAAAAAGATGATATTGCTGACGCTTAATAGAATAAAAGAGATGGAATTAGATAAACAAATAAAACTGACTCAAGGGGATATAGAACAATTACCAATATCAAATCAAAAATTCGATATTGTCTGTTGTGTGGAGACATTAATCCATATCCCGAATTTGGATAAAGCAATAAAAGAGTTCAGCAGGGTACTGAAAAAAGACGGTAGGTTAGTGGTAAATGTACCGCCGCAGACATCATACTTGGGATACCTGGAATATTGTAGTATTATGGAGATAATAAAAGGATTCTTTAAGTTCACTAAACAAAGAATCATCATGGGGAAAAAAAATCATACTCAATTTGTTTCAAAGAAGTCTTTCGAAAAGTTGCTCTTTGACTCAGGATTTCGTATTGAAAAAAAAATAAATTATGGTAAATATTTCACAATACTCACTACATATATTTGCGAAAAAAACGAGGTATAAATGGAGAACAGCGAAAAAAAATTTTTGTTCTTTTTAATTTTTGCCTCTTTTTTTTTAAGATTAATACCTGCTTTTTTATTCATATCCCCACCTGTAACGCCCCATGACTTCGTAGGGATTGTACGATATGGCGAGAGTTTTTTAAATGGAACATTATATATTGATTTATATCCTGATATATATCCCCCAAATGGGCAGCTATCTGTGTATGGGCCATTATTTTCTGGAACCATAGGTATCTGGATGTTGATATTTGGAAAAAGCTATTACGCGATCATAATACCTTATATTATATTCGATGTGCTCAATGTTATGATGATATATTATATTATAAAAAATATATCAAATATTGAAACAGCAAAATATGCAAGTGTATTTTTTTCCTTGTCATATATTTCTTTAATGAATGATGTACATGGCTCAACCAATATGTTTTTTATGTTTTTTATGCTTTTATCGCTCTTTTTTATTATTAAAGATAGACAAAATTTAGCATTATCTGCCGTAGCTCTTGCCATCGGAATAGGGTATAAGGTAGTCCCACTTATAGTGCTTCCAGTAATATTATATTACTTATATCAAATTAAAAAATATGCTCAATTAGTACAGTACGCACTTTTATCGGTGGGTACATTTGCCTTTATACTGTTACCATTCTACCTGAGGGCAGGTTCAAATGTCTTTTTCCCTTATATGCCAAACAGTATAATGAGCGGTGTATCAGGTTCCAACCTTCTGACACTTTACCAATATCTAGATTATTTCTTCTTTGTTGGATATAGCACACCGTATGAAAATTATGTATTCCCCAATAAAATAGCCACTCCTGTTCTATTATTGGGTTTTTGTATTATTGCAGTTTATATTCTTAAAAACCCGTTGAATAATAAAAAATTAGAGCTAATTAGAAATTCTTTCCTTTTCATTTTTGCCGGACTTATGTTCGGTAAAATTTTTTACAGCTTTTACTTGTATTGGATTTTTCCACTAGTTCTTATCATATTATTTTATATAGATAAAGATAAATTCTCAAACTTTAAAATAGAATCTATTGAAATAATAGGATTATTAATGGTATTTTTTGGAATATTAACTGCCGCTTTATTATATAGATGGGCGATAGACTATTCATTTTTCGAGAGATTGTTAATCTTAATTGGATGCATAGCAGCAGCGATTGGAACATATATGGTCTTCAGAAGGTCGGCTTTCAGAACACCTTTGAGTCTGCTCGTGTTAGCTGCTGCTTTTGATTCGCAGCTACACGCTTATGTTTTGATGATATTCGGTTCAATCATCCCGGTTCTCGCAACAAGAAAGTTTGCTTGGGGTATTATGGCATTCGGAATAAATCTAGTTGTGGTTATTGGAATGATATGGCTTTTTAAAGTGATACACGACTTGACGAAAGAAAAGACTGAAGAAGTCCAGTTTGATGGACGGGCGGCTGAGTGCCATCGAGCATGACAAACCTTGGAATAAATGAAATTAACAAAACAACAAGTATATAGTTCCAATATGCTAAAGGGTTACATTCATAACATATAAATATACATAGATACGAGTTCGTGAGGTAAGAACATATATCAAAAAAGAAGCTGAGGATAAAGTGTCGAAAATGAAGATTTTATTGGTTAGTCCGAATTTTGGTATTGATACAATTCGTCCACCGTTGGGATTATCGTATATCGCATCGATTATTGAAAGGAATCATGAGGTTCGTATTTTGGATTTAGCTTTGTATCCAGAAAATCTTGAGAAATTAAGTTATGTGCTCCAAGAGTTCAATCCAGATGTAGTAGGCATCACTTGTTATACTGCGTCTTACTCAGCAAGTATGGGTATAGCAAAGCACGTTAAGGGTTATAATAAAACCATAATTACTATTGTTGGTGGTGCTCATCCCTCAATAAGACCGGATGATTGCCTTAATGAAAATATGGATTTCGTAATGAGAGGAGAGGGGGAAGAAACATTTCCAGAGTTATTAGAGCATCTGGAAGGCAATAGAGAATTAAGCAGTATCAAAGGCATGTCATATAAACGAGATGGTAAAAACATCCACAACCCCCCAAGACCATACATAACCAACCTTGATAAATATCCATTTCCAGCGAGGCATCTGCTTGAAATGGATAAATATTCCGAACCAATCATTACTATTCTGACAAGCAGGGGTTGCCCGTTCAACTGCGTCTATTGTTGCAGAACAGTTATGGGTAAGAAATATACAGCCCAACCACCGGAAAGGGTATTGGAAGAAATAAAAATGGTTCTGGGAAGTTCCACGTATAGGCATATTCATTTCACTGAAGAACTTTTTACATTTGATAAAGAAAGGGTAAAAAGGATATGTGAGCTATTGATCGAAAATAACTTCGGGATTACATGGTCATGCAATAGCCGTGTGACAAGTGTGGACGAAAGCCTTCTGACTCTGATGAAGAAAGCGGGTTGTATACGAATTACTTTCGGCGTTGAATCGGGTGACGATAATATCTTAAAGAGTTTAAAAAGAGGAATATCAGTTGATCAGATACGAAGGACATTCAAGGACTGTAAAACTGTAGGCATTGAAGCTGCTGGCTATTTTATGATTGGAGTCCCTGAAGATACAAAAGAAACAGTCAAAAGGACGATTGATTTTGCCATGGAATTAGATCCGTTCAACTGTTTATTTTCCACTGCAACACCACTTCCTGGGACAGATCTATGGGATATTATGGGCATGGATAAAAGACCCACAGATAGCTACAAATGGGATGATTTCAAGATTCAGAACACATGCCCATTATTTGATATGAAATATCTTACTAAAGATGAAATATTTGAATTATACCAATTAGCAAATCTAAAGTGGAGGCAACATATATTTTATAGAAATCTTTCAAGACCAACATACCTGCTGAAAAAGATAGTAACAAGTCCTGGAACATCATTAAAACAGTTCATGGGGTTGATTAAAAAATGATGTTTTCTCATGACCACATCTTTTGATATTGGGAACAAAAAGAGGATACATTAATGAGGACCATTTGTTTTGTCCAGCAGGATCCAAGCATCCGAATATACATGCAGGCAAAAGCACTAAAAGCCACAAAAAAATATAAGCTTTTGCTGATATGCGAAAAATGTAATTATGACTTATTGGAAAACATATTCGATGAGATTATATTTTATGGGTTATTAAAAAATAAAGACAACAATTTTCTTTCAAGATGCTGTAATTTTGCTTTCAATAAAATATTTAATTATGGCGAAAAAAACCTAAAAAGTATGATCAATAACGTTGATGTTGATGTTTTTCATGCACATGCAGAGCCTAATAATATTCCGAGGATAGTTATTGAAAATTCAAGCAGTCCCGTGGTTTTCGATGGGCAGGATTTCACAGGGAATACTTCCGGAATAGAGAATTTAGATACGAGAACAAGAGATGATGAAAAATATTGTTTCGAGCATGCTGATGGGATTTGTCACAAAGGACCCCAATCAGAATTAGAGTATTACAGACAGCATGGATATAAAATAAATTGCCCTGAGCTCCAATGGTGGGGCTGCTGTGAAGAAGGACTTTTTGCAGATATGAATACCAAAAAATTATCTGAAGAAGACGGCGAGATACATTTAGTTTATATTGGCAGTGTTTCAACCGACCCGAAATATGATTATAAAAACTTTATTCCATTAATAAAAGAATTAGCGATACAAAAAATTCATCTGGACATATATCCTTCAAATCTACTTGAGTATAGAAAATCCAGGGAATATGTAGAATTGGAACAAAAAGAGCATTATTTCCATTTTCATGAACCCGTCCCATATAACCAATTGAGTAAGGAAATTGCAAAGTATGATTGGGGCATTGAAATTGTAAAGAATGTCTGGAGTGAGCGTTTAACAGAAGAAAAAGCAAAAGTAGCCATGGGTACTAAGTATTTTGCTTACCTGGAAGCAGGTATTCCGGCTATTGTTAGTGATCATTATACGCTTATTAAAGATTTTGTTAGAATAAATCAAATAGGTTTTTCAGTGAAGAATTCCGAGATAAATAAACTTGGAGAAATGATAAAGGGCTATGATCATAAGGACTTAAAGAAAAATATTATTAAGACAAGAGAGGTTTTTTTAGCAAGTAACCAGGCTAAACCTCTCGAAGAATTCTATCGAAATATAATTGAAAAATCAGGAGGAAAAAATGTGCCCGGCTGAGGATTATTCCCATATGGACCTGGAGAACCTGAGAAAAGTGGATTACACCACATTGCTGGTCTCTTTAGCGAAGTATAAATTTGTTAAATCGGTTCTATCAGGTAAAGAATCGCTTCTTGATATCGGATGCGGAACCGGATACGGAACCTTTTACCTGAGTGAATTCTGCAGGGATATTACGGGAATCGATATCGATCCAGCGCAGATAGAAAAAGCAAATAAAATTTACAAATCCAGGAATATTTTATTTGAACACTTAGATATATTAAAAAATCCAGAAGTGATAAAAAACAAAGATATTATTACATGTTTTGAGGTAATACAGGACATGAGCAGAGAAAAGGCATATGATTTCTTGAAGACCATCAATGATAATAAGGATCAGGACGCTGTCCTTTTCCTTTCAACTCCAAGAAGATTGACCGAAAATCTTCTGACGCCGAACAGGCTGAAATATCATCTGCATGAATATACTTACGATGAATTGCATGAGGATTTAAACAAGATTTTTAACAGGGTACTGATACTTGGTCAGCTTGATGAGATTATCGGTTCCCTGCATAAAAATAATGTCTGGACATTCTACTGTATATGTTTTTAATGTAAGAACAAAAAAGCTCCGACAGAAAGTGTTAACTAGAGCGCATAGAAACACTTAATAAAAATGAGATTGTTATTCTTCAGAAAAGATAAAACATATAAGCGGCTATTAAAAGAGTCTAAAATGGTCAAAGGTGAAACATTATGAATGAAATCAAATCAGTTTTGGTGACAGGTGGATGCGGATACGTCGGCACCAAGCTGGTCCCGGAGCTTCTCGAATTAGACTACAGGGTCTATGTACTGGACTGGATGATGTATGGGAACTACCTTCCATTTAACAGGAAATTATCGTGCTATAATATGGATATACGGAAATTTGATGCGGTAAGAGATATTATCAAACGCATCAAGCCTGACGCGATTATCGATTTAGCTTCGATATCAAATGATCCGATGGGCGATCTGGAGCCATCTCTTACAAAAGCGGTGAATATTGAAGCCCAAAAAAATCTGATAGATGCCAGCATTAAAAATAAAATAAAAAGATTCATCTTTGCTTCCAGTTCAAGTGTCTATGGTGTTAACGACAATATCAATATTACAGAAGATACACCTCTTGCCCCTGTGTCCTTGTACAGTGAAACAAAAGCGGTAATTGAGTCGTATTTGAATACAAAAACATCTGACGATTTTGTAACTGTCAGTATCCGTCCGGCTACAGTGTGCGGCTACAGCCCGCGCCAGAGATTGGATCTGATTGTCAATCTTTTAACGTTCAAGGGTTATTACGAGGGTAAAATCGTGATCGAAGGCGGGGAAAGGGTCAGACCCCATATCCATATTGATGATATGGTGGACGCTTACCTGGCATTACTTATCGCTGACAGCGAATTAATTAATGGGAAAACCTACAATTGTGGAGCCGAGACAATGTCGCTCATGGAATTGGGCGAGAAGATCCAGAGTTATGTAAAATGCGATATAAAAACAGCGGTTGGGCCGGATAAAAGAAGCCACAGCTTAAATTCTGAACTGATCAAAAAGGAATTGGGATTTTCATTTAAGAGAAATGCAGAGATGGCGATCCAGGATTTGATATTTGCATTTGAGAATTATCTGATAGATAAAGATGATCCTGAATTGTTCAATATGGCATGGTATAAAACTCAAATTAAAAATGGCAAGATTGTACTATGAAGTTGATAGGGGCTAAATGAACAGAAATATCATAGAAGAGTATCCGGTCGGAAGCATTTTAGGCGATGAAGAAATTGCCGCTGTTCGCCGGGTGATCGAATCAGGGGAACCCCTGACACGCGGTAAGGACGTGGAACTTTTTGAACAGGAGTTCGCTAATTATTGCAATGTAAAGAATGCGGTCGCTGTGAGTTCATGCACAGCTGCCCTCCGTATCGCAGCGCAATTGCTTCATCTCGGCACGGGCGACGAGGTCATCTGCCAGGCAAACGCTTTCTGGGCAACTATCGTGGCACTGATTGAGCGGAACGTCGATATCAAATGCGCTGATATAGACCCTGGGTCGCTCAATATAGACCCTGGAAAAATAGAGCCTCTCATAACGCCAAGGACGAAAGCGATATACGTTATGCATCATGGAGGTAATCCTTCGGATATGGATGCAATCCTCAGGATAGCCAAAAAACACGGATTAGCAGTCGTTGAAGATGCAGCCCATGCTGTGGGAGCCGAATATAAAGGAAAGAAAATGGGCGGCTTTGCCGATATTACCTGTTTCTCATTTTCAACGATGAAGAACATAACTACCTTGGGGGAAGGTGGAATGATTACAACGAACAATGATTCTTACGCCGAAATGGTACGAGGTATCAGGACATGTTTCCCTTATGGTGAGAAATCCAAAAGGAAAACTACAAATCTTGGGAATTATCCCAAACCGAAATCCCCAATCTTCATGCATGCCGGGGATGCATGGGACTACGACTGGTCGAGGGTTGATGAGGTGGGAACATCTTTTCGCATGTCCACGCCTCAGGCAGCCGTCGGGCGTGTTCAGTTAAAAAAACTTGATGCGTTCATTTCCATACGTGAAAAGATAGCGAACCGCTATAATGAGGCTATTTCAAAAATCGATGGGTTAAGACAGGTAAAAATTCTGCCTGGCTGTAAACATGCATGGCATCTTTTCACGTTCTTTCTTGACAGCGGTACAGGTATCAAACGTGATGATTTTGTATATCACATGAAAGAAAAGCATAAAATCGATATCGTTATACGGTTCTGGCCTATACATCTGGGCGGGATCTTGCGTATGAAAGGACACGATATCGGAGAATGCCCTGTTTGTGAGAATGTGTGGTTCAATGAACAGTTAAGCTTTCCGATCTCCCCACAGATGCAAAAATGGGAAATCGATACAATAGTCAATGCCCTGGCAGAAACGATGGAAACGCTCAGGAAATAAGGAGTTATCTTATGCAAAAAATGAAAACTATTGTAACAGGCGGCGCGGGTTTTATTGGAAGTCATATGGTTGACAGGTTACTTGCAGATGGTCATCAGGTGATTGCGATTGACAACTTCAGCACGGGCAGGCCTGAGAATCTCGCTCATCAAAAAGAACACAGGAACCTGCAGGTCGTCGGGGCTGACGTGAACGATATAGCCGTCATCAGCCATTATTTTGATGAGGCGGACTGGGTGTTCCATTTAGCCGCCCTTGCTGATATCGTCCCGTCCATCCAGCATCCTGAAAAATATTTTCGTTCCAATGTCGATGGGACATTCAATGTTCTCGAACTCTGCCGTGAAAAAGGAATAAAAAGATTCATCTATGCAGCATCATCCTCCTGTTACGGAATCCCGGATATGTACCCGACGCCAGAGACCGCTGAGATAAGGACAGAGTATCCCTACGCATTGACCAAGTATCTTGGGGAACGTATGGTTCTTCACTGGGGAAAGGTTTACAAATTGCCGGTCGTATCGATGCGCTTTTTCAATGTTTATGGTCCACGCTCCCGTACATCAGGTACCTACGGTGCGGTGTTCGGGGTCTTTCTTGCCCAGAAACTCAAAGGTTTGCCCTTCACAATAGTTGGGGACGGTATGCAGACGCGGGATTTCACTTTTGTGACAGATGTGGTGGACGCCTGCGTCATGGCAGCGAAATCTGACCTGACATGCGAGGTACTCAATGTTGGCAGCGGTGGCACATACAGTGTAAACCGTCTTATCGAACTCCTGGGGGCGAACGAGGTTGTGCACATTCCTAAGAGACCTGGTGAACCTGACTGCACCTTTGCCGATATCACAAAAATAAGGAACCTGCTCGGATGGGAACCAAAAGTATCTTTTGAAGAGGGTGTAAAGATAATGCTTGAGAACATAGATTACTGGAAGGCTGCCCCGGCCTGGACCCCGGAAAGTATCGCTTCTGCAACAAAAGATTGGTTTAAATATTTAAGTAAATAGTGGATACAAGATTAAAAGAGATAAACATATGTCTTCAAACTATTCAAACAAGATAAAGACCGTAGAAGAGCTTTGTGAGATCATTGGTCAGCCGCCCAGAGAAAAAAAAGTGGTAATGTGCCACGGCACTTTTGACATCGTTCATCCAGGACATATCCGGCATTTGACTTATGCAAAAGAAAAAGGTGATATTTTAATTGCAAGTTTTACTGCTGACAAATTTATTTCAAAAGGTGAAGATAGACCTTATGTGCCGCAGGAACTGCGGGCAAAAAACCTGGCTGCATTAGAAATGGTTGATTATGTAATTATAGACTATGAAGCAACACCGATCAACAATATTCTTAAAATAAAACCTGATTATTTTGTAAAAGGATTTGAATATAGTAAAGATGGGATCCATCCAAAAACAAAGGAAGAGATCAAAGCGATCTCATCATATGGAGGAGAGGTAATATTCAGCCCAGGGGATGTGGTATATTCATCAACCCATCTACTGACAGTTCACAAACCCAAGATCTCCATTGACAAATTAATGGCGATAATGGAGGTAGAGAATGTAACCTTTGAAGACATAATAAGCACACTTCATAAATTTAAAGATATAAAAGTGCATGTCGTAGGGGATACGATAGTAGATAAATATTCATATTGTTCAGTGCTTGGACCTACAACTAAAACCCCCACTTTCAGTGTAAAACTTGAAACTTCAAAAATGTTCGTTGGCGGTGCGGGGATCGTAGCTAAACATTTAAGAAGCCTTGGCGCCGACGTTACCTTCACGACGGTGCTGGGAAATGACAACCTTAAGGATTTTGTTATCAATGACCTGAATAAATGGGATATCAAGATAAATGCCATCGTAGACAATACCAGGCCGACAACCCTGAAAGAGAGATTCTGGGCTGATGGTTACAAACTTCTGCAGGTTGATACTCTCGATAACAGCATCGTATCTGAGAAGATATTGAAGGATATAGGCTCTCACATAGCCAGTGAAAAATCGGATATTGTTATTTTCAGCGATTTCAGACACGGTATTTTCCAGAAGGAGACGATAAAGTTGCTGGGAAGGAAGATACAAAACAGCGCGATAAAAGTTGCAGATAGCCAGGTGAGCAACAGATGGGGAAACATTCTGGAATTTAAGAACTTTGACATAATCCTACCGAATGAGAAAGAAGCGAGATTCGCACTTGGTGACCAGGATACAGGTATCAGGCCGCTTGGTGCAAAATTGTATAAGGAATCCAAAGCGAAGTATTTGATATTGAAGCTTGGTGAAAAAGGTATTTTAGTTTACAGGGATGTAAATGAAAATCCCAGGGACTTTTTTATGATCGATAGCTTCGTAGAAGACCTAGTCGATGCAACAGGAGCAGGCGATGCGATGCTGGCCTCTACATCACTTTCGTACAAAGCATCGAAAAACATCCTGACAAGTTCGATACTTGGAAGTCTTGGAGCCGCGGTAGCGTGTGAAAATGAAGGAAATATCCCCATATCGATCGAAGATATCGAGGCCAAGATAAAAAAGATACAGGAGCAAAAATTTGCCTGAGTTCTCAAAAATTATCAGGTTTCCCGGACTATGAGATATATCATAATCGGCTATGGGAATATAGGGAAAAAAAGGCACAAGGTACTGCAAGATAAATGTCTGGCGATCGTGGACCCTTTTCTGGAAGGAACGCATTACAGCGAATACAAAGATGTGCCACTCAATCTCTATGATGCTGCTGTGGTATCAGTTCCGAATTCGGTCAAGATGGAAATTCTTGAATATCTCATGAAAAACGGAAAACATGTGCTTGTCGAAAAACCTCTGCTGTTTGAAAATGAGGAGATTGCTAAAAAATTAGATTCCAATGCAAAAGCCAGTAGCGTAATATGGTACACTTCCTATAACCATCGTTTTGAACCGCTGGTCATAAAGTTGAGGGAACTATTAGACGATGGGGCGATCGGACAGCCTTATTTTGCTAATTTTATTTACGGGAATGGAACTGTGGCGAACATCATGGGCACATGGCGGGAAGCAGGGTATGGAGTGTTGGAAGACCTCGGATGTCATTTACTGGACCTTGCCGCGTATCTTTTCCCTGAGCATCAGCGTGATTACAGGATTACCGGAGCCGATAATTTTGAAGCTAAGACGCTTGATTACTGTGCATTTTCAACGGTTGACGGCAGGTTGCGGTTTTTATGCAGCTTCCTTATATGGAAAAATACATTCAGTATCGAGGTTTTCGGTAGCAAAGGATCGCTTCATCTTTCAGGTTTGAATAAATGGGGCGAGAGCAAGCTTATCCACCGCGAGCGAGTATTCCCGAGCGGTGTGCCAAAAGAAACAGTAATTACCTCGTCAGGAGAAGATAAAACGTGGGAGGAGGATATTGCTTATTTTGAAAAAATGATCACACTTGGGAAATCCTCATGTGAAAATGACCTGTATATATCTAAATCAATTAACACCCTTATTTCAAATATAAAGGAGTGAAAAGATGAACAACGAAAATATCACTGGTTTCGTTGGATTAACGCATCTTGGCATAGTCTCAAGCATATGCTGGTCATCCAGATTTCCGCCTGCAATAGCGGTCGATCCGAACCAGGGAATAATCAATAAACTTTCCTCGGGAGAGCTGCCGATAGAGGAACCGAAACTTGGGGATCTATTAAATAAAAGCAGGAATAATATAAATTTTACAACGGACTTCAGTCTTCTGTCGGGATGCAGTACGATTTTTGTCACACAGGATATAAAGACAGATGAAAATAACCGCAGCGACTATAGCTCATTCTATGATCTTGTTGAGAAAGCGATACCATACCTTTCCAAAGGGACTAAAATTGTGGTAATGAGCCAGGTTTCAGTCGGAACCTGCAGTGAATTAACGAATTATATTAAAAAGAAGAGACCTGATCTTGATTTTGAACTTTTTTACATGGTCGAAACACTAATAATCGGCAATGCAGTTGACCGTTTTCTTCAGCCGGAGAGGATAATCCTGGGGACGGCATCAGGAAGCAGTGATGTCTTTGATAAATATGTTGCCTTTAAAAACCGGTTGAATGGATTTGGAGCGCCTTTAGTGATAATGAAATATGAAAGTGCAGAGCTTACCAAGCTTGCGATCAATTTTTATCTTTTTAATTCAGTGTCTTATGCCAATACGATTGCCGATATATGCGAAGCATATGGGGCAGATATGAACCAGATAATACCTGCGCTTCGGCTTGATAAAAGAATAGGCCCTTATGCTTATATCAGGCCGGGTCTCGGGGTCACGGGCGGGAATCTTGAGCGGGATATGATGAGCTTAATGGTGCTTCTGAAAAATAAAACACTTAATTCTGAACTTATCGAGGTTCTGGTAAACCTGAACAAGACCCGCTACAAATGGGTGGAGAAAAAATTACAGACTTATTTATTTCCGAATGTTAAAAAACCGAAGATATGTATCTGGGGACTTGCATACAAGAGGGATGTAACATCCCTGAAGAATTCCATCGCTTTAAACTTAATCGATGAACTGTCTGATGAAGCAATTTTCAGCGCGTACGATCCGCTTGTAAAATCTACAGGCAGTCCCGGAAATATCGTTATCGGGCATGATAGATATGCAGCGGCCCAGGGATCTCATTGTTTGATCGTGCTCACGGATCCGGATGAGTTTAAGGAAGTGGATGTTGAAAAGTTGAAAAAGCTCATGGAATATCCTTTAATAATCGATTGTGTAAATCTTTATTCCAGCTGTATCGAAGAGCTAAAAGATTTTAAATACATCGCTATTGGTAAGGCAATAAAGGAGGCAGAGGATGAAAAAACGTAGCCTTAATATACTGATAACAGGCGGAGGCTCCGGTATCGGAGCGGCATTGGCTGTGGATTTGGCTGCTAATGGACATTCGGTCATTATCTGCGGTCGGAGGGAAAAGAATTTAAAAGAAGTGGCAGGAACAAGTAAAAATGTCTATTACCATGTGTGCGATGTGTCCGATGAAAAAAGCGTTATTGATTTTTTAAATTTTGTTAAGAGTAAATTCGATCACATTGATGTAATAATAAACTCCGCGGGTCTTTTTGGCGCCATAGGGCGATTTGATAAGACCGATTCACAAATGTGGAAAAAGACGTTTGAAATAAACATGTTCGGCGTGTATCTTGTAACAAAGCATTTTCTTGACCTTCTTCTGCGTTCCGATGTTAAGAAAATAATAAATTTTTCGGGGGGAGGAGCATTTGGTGCATTTCCAAATTACAGTGCATATGCAGTCTCCAAGGCTGCAGTCGTCCGCTTCTCTGAGAACATTGCCGCCGAGCTTAAAGACCTCGGAGTGCAGGTAAATTGTGTGGCGCCGGGGTTCGTGGCAACTGAGATACATGACGCCACACTCCAGGTCGGAGAGGAGACATCAGGGGAGCATTTCAAAAAAACAATGGCGCAGTTAAAAGAAGGTTCGGTTCCGATGGAAGTTGTGGTCGAATGCGTGAAATTTTTAATATCCCCGGAATCTGACGGTCTGACCGGTAAAACCATTAGCGCAAGATTTGACAAATGGAACTCTGACATCTTTAAAAAATTTATCGATCAAATAACAGGTTCTGAACTCTATACAATGAGGCGGATAAATCTTATCAATCTGGATGAAAACGATGAACTCAGAAAAAAATTAATATAACTCTAAGTTAAAATTAAAGGGTGTATTTACATGTCTTACATAAACCAGTATCTGGATGAAGCAGCAGAAATAATTGAGCGGCTCGACACGCCGATTATCGAGAAAATGATAAAATTATTAATAGAGGTACGTGAAAATGAAGGGCGTATCTTTTTCCTTGGTGTGGGCGGCGGGGCAGGGAACGCATCCCATGCGGTCAACGACTTTCGAAAGATAGCCGGAATAGAATCCTATGCGCCGACTGATAATGTATCCGAACTGACGGCAAGAACCAATGATGAGGGATGGGAAAGCGTTTTTGTCAAATGGCTCAAGGTCAGCAAACTCAGTGCAAATGATATGGTGTTTGTGTTTTCAGTAGGCGGGGGAAATCTGGAAAAGAACATCAGTGCTAATATCGTGAAGGCCCTGGAATACGCAAGATTAACAGGAGCAAAGATATGCGGGATAGTTGGCAGGGACGGCGGCTACACGGCAAAAGTAGCGGATGCCTGCGTAATAATCCCCGTCGTGAATAAGGATACCATTACACCGCATACAGAATCATTCCAGGCGCTGGTGTGGCATTTACTTGTTTCCCATCCCGAACTGAGTATTAATGAGATGAAATGGGAATCGATTAAATAATATGACGATTATTATGATATAAGAGGAAAAATCATGCCGATTTTTTTAGATTCAAGTATTATCTCAGAAATTGAAAAATATCATAAAATGGGAATTATCAGAGGAGTAACGACCAATCCGACCATCATGCTGAAAGATGGTATCACAGGCGGCATGGTAGGCATCAAAAAACGTTCAATCGAAATCGCAGAATTGATCGCGCCGTATCCGGTATCTGTTGAGGTAATGACCAACGACCGTAGTGGGATGATAAAGCAGGGGCAGGAATTTGCCGGATGGGCTGACAACATCAATGTCAAAATAACGATACACGGCCCGAATGGTGAACTTGAGAACCTTGAGGTAGTCCATGAACTCGAAACAGAACATAATGTCAGGGTCAATGTGACCGCGATGATGAGCGCACAACAGTGCCTTCTCGCAGCGCTTTCAGGGGCGACATACGTTTCGATATTCGGTGGAAGGGTCAATAATATGGGATATAACTGCTGTGAAGAGATTCGTAAACTGCGAAATCTTTTAGATGATTTTGATCTTAAATCCAGAATAATCGTGGGCTCAACCCGTGAGGTTTTGAATATCGTAGAATGGCTTGAAGCCGGCGCCCACATAGTGACAACAACTCCCAATCTTCTTGAAGGAATGATAGTTCATCCGTATAGTAAGGAGACGGTGCAGATGTTCCTGAAGGATGCTAAAAAAATTGAATCGATGCTGAAATAGATGTAAGAGAATTTATATCGGTGTGACAAATATCAACAACAGGGCTGTGTTTCTGGACAGGGATGGCGTCATAAATGAGGTTGTTTTTCATGGAAGTGAAAAACCCTCATCACCATGGAAATTTGAGGAATTCAAGTTGATCCCGGGGATAGAAAAACCGCTGGATGAGCTCTCATCGATGGGATTTTATCTTTTTATAGTTTCAAACCAGCCCGACATATCCAGGGGATACATTGAAGCCGGCACAACAGAAAAAATAAATCAAATCATATACAAGCGCCTTCCTATTCGTGATATTGTGACCTGCCCGCATGACGACCATCATGACTGCACCTGTCGTAAGCCGAAACCCGGGATGCTGATTGACCTGTCAGGGAAATGGAATATAGATCTGAAGAAATCATTCTTAATAGGAGATAACTGGAAAGATATGGAAGCAGGGAAAGCTGCCGGGAGCAGGAATATATTAGTGGATAAGCCGTATAATCGCAATGTTAAATGTGATCATAGAGTGAAGGATCTTTACGAGGCAGTTGAGTTAATAAAACAGGTAACCAATATAAAATGAATATCTGTATTTTTGCTAAAGGTTTACCAGTGCATGCAACTGGGGGTATGGAAATACATGTACAGGAAGTAGTAAATGGTTTAATCAGGAAAGGGCATAAAGTTACAATAATTACAACAAAACATCCCGATGATATTGCTACAGAAGATAAAGGGAATTTACATGTTTATTATTTGGATGGTAAACCGTTAAAATGTACAAATAAATTTTATAAAAAATCAGCAAAATTATTTGAAAAATTGAATCTTGAAGAAAGATTTGACATTGTTCACAGTCAAAGCACTTCTGGCTATGGATTTGCCAAATATTGCCATGATAAAACACCATTTATTCTTACTTTGCAGGGAACCACAATCAACGAAATTTACAGTGCGCTGAATACTAAAACATTAAAAGGTGTGATCAATGCACTTTATATTTTCCTTAATGATTTTGTGATATGTCAAAATAAAGAAGATATAGTAACATGCAAGAGGGCAAATAAGATCATTGCAGTCAGTAAAGAATTAAAAGAAGATATAAAAAAGCAATTTAATGTCCCTGAGGATAAAGTTGTATTTATCCCAAATGGGATCGATGTTGACAAATTTAGGCCAGGTTTTGAAGTTTCGGAATTACGAAAAAAATACGGACTTCAAAATGAAAAAATTATATTAACAATAGGTGTTATGACCGGACAAAAAGGGCATGACCTTTTGATCAGGTCCATGCCTGAACTTCTAAAAGGGGACAGGAACCTGAAGCTGATATTGGTTGGGTTTGGACCGAAAATGAATGATCTGGAAAATATGGCAAGAAAATTAAATGTTCTGGAAAACATTGTTTTCACGGGGAAAGTACCCTATGATAAATTGCCTCTTTACTATAATCTGGCTGATGTATTTGTTTTTCCCACTATGAGAGTAGAGGCGGGACCTCTTGTAATTCCGGAATCAATGGCATGCGGGAAACCAGTAATTGCATCAAGGATAGGCGGGATCCCCACTGTCATAGAGAATTATGTTGACGGGATCTTAATTGAGCCAGGTAATCTTAAAGAATTGAAGAAAAAGATCATAGAAATCCTGGGGGATGAAAAATTATCCAGGACTCTCGGAGAAAATGCGAGGAAGAAAATAGTGGAACAGTACAGCGTGGATAGAATGGTCGAGAACACGATAAAAGTTTATGAGATGGCAAGAGAAAAATGAACATTCGATCCTGGTGGAAAAAAAGAAATGAAGATTTGATCCTCAATGGAAAAATATCCTTTCTGAACCCCTATAAAATTGAAAACCAGTCTATCCTGGAAGCAATGATCAATGCTAAAAAATACGCATACGGGAACATATTGGACATGGGCTGTGGAAATAAACCGTATGCTCACATTTTCCGGGAAGAAAAATATATTGGAATTGATTTGCCCGTCTCTGAATCTGCAAATAAAGAAGATAAAAAAGCAGATATTCATGGTTCTGTACTGGAACTTCCTTTTAGACCAAACAGTTTTGATACTGTTATATCGCTTCAGGTGCTTGAACATGTTCCTGAACCGCAAAAAATGCTTGAGGAGGCATACAGAGTTTTGAAAAAGGATGGATGCCTGATATTGACAGCGCCAATGACCTGGGGATTGCATGAGATACCAAATGATTATTATCGCTTCACAAGATACGGATTAAAATATCTTGCAGAGACTCTCGAATTTAAGATCGTTTACATAAATGAAAGATGCGGGTTCTGGGGCATGATTGGACAAAGATTAAGTAGCTGGACATATCATTTTAGAGGGGCACCAAGCTCATTGATCACTGAAATGATAAAAAGAATTACATGTGCGTTCATCCAGGCATTTTTCCTGTCACTGGACAGGCTGGATAGGCAGGAAGGAGACACTCTGGGTTATGTGATGGTGGCCAGAAAGTGACAAAATTTAATAACTTGAATAATAATAAGATGATATTATGAAGGGAATAATTTTAGCAGGTGGAAAAGGAACACGGTTATATCCTCTCACGAAAGTAACCAATAAACATTTATTGCCCGTAGGAAAGGAACCAATGATCTTTCATCCCATCAGACAATTGGTGAGTGCAGGAATAGACCAGATAATGATAGTGACCAGCACTGACCATATGGGAGACATCGTAAAAGTCCTGGGTAGTGGAAAAGAATTCGGATGCGAATTTACATTCAAAGTGCAAGAGGACGCTAAGGGCATAGCTAATGCATTATCATTGGCTGAAAACTTCGCAGGAGATGATAAGATCGTGGTTTTCCTGGGGGATAATGTTTTTGAATACAGCATATCTCCTTATGTCAAGAATTTTAAAAAACAGGAAAAAGGTGCAAGGGTACTGTTGAAAAAAGTGAATGATCCAGAGAGGTTCGGAATTGCGGCGATGGATGAAAAACATATCCTCGAAATAGAAGAAAAACCGCAATCACCCAAAACAGATTTTGCTGTTGTAGGGGTTTATATGTACAATCCAAAAGTTTTTGATATCATCAGGAGTATAAAACCATCTGATCGCGGAGAATACGAGATAACCTCAGTGAATAATGTTTTTATCAAAGATCAGGAATTAAAATATGATATTGTTAAAGGGCGATGGGTGGATAGCGGAACTTTTGAATCGTATTTTGAGGCGAATGAACTGTTATACCAATTGAATAATAAAATAAAAACATGACTATCAGGAAGAGGTCAGAATGCACATCGGAGTGAAATCATGAAGCTCTTAATAACTGGCGGTGCGGGTTTTATTGGAAGTAATTTTGTCCGATACATGCTGGAAAAGCATCCGGATGACGAGGCCGTGGTCATAGATAAGCTAACATATGCCGGGCGTCTTGAAAATCTGGATGATATAAAAAAGAAGATATTGTTTATAAAAGGGGATATCTGTAACAGAGAAGATGTCGAAAGAGCCATAAAAGATTGTGATATTGTTTTTAATTTCGCGGCTGAGACCCATGTGGATAGATCAATAAAGGAACCCGGCGCTTTTATCAAGACTGATGTTCTTGGAACCTACACCCTTCTTGAGGCCGCAAGGAAATATGATATCCAGAAATATATCCAGATAAGCACAGATGAGGTCTATAGCTCAATAGAAAAGGGCTCTTTCAAAGAAGATGATATACTAAAGCCCGCATCCCCGTATTCCGCAAGCAAAGCAGGCGCAGATCTGCTGGCCGGTGCATATTATAAGACTTATGGTCTCTCGGTACTAATTACTCGCAGTTCAAATAACTTTGGTCCATATCAATTTCCGGAAAAACTTATACCTCTATTTATAATAAACGCAATACAAAATAAACCACTGCCGGTGTACGGTGATGGGCTAAATGTAAGAGATTGGATATATGTTCTGGATAACTGTTCCGCCATTGATTCTGTCTACCAGAAGGGAGCCTCTGGAGAGATCTACAATATCGGGGCTGGAAATGAAAAAACGAACCTGGAGATTACAGAAATGATTCTTTCCGAACTCGATAAGCCAAAGAGTCTAATAAAATTTGTAGAAGATAGACCGGGGCATGACAGAAGGTACTCATTAGATTTTACGAAAATAAAGAAACTTGGATGGGAACCTGAGCATGATTTTGAGATTTCTTTGAAGTCAACGATAAAATGGTATAAAAAGAATGAATGGTGGTGGAAATCACTTTTATGAGTACCTGTCTCATATTAGGTGGGAACGGATTTATCGGTTCTCAGATAGCTAAGATTTTGGTCGAGAACGGTTACAGTGTCAAAATATTGAGTGATTTAAAATCCGGCACTTCCAATCTTGAGCCGATATTGGATAAAATTGAAATAACAAAAGGAAATTTTTTGGATCGCGAAATACGAAAAAAAGTTATTAAAGATGTGGAGTTCATTTTCCATAACATTTCTACCACCAACCCGCAGAATTCTATCCTCAATCCAGTGTATGATGTGGAATCCAATGTAATTGGGACAATAGGTTTATTGCAGGACTTGATCAATACCGATGTAAGAAAGATCATATTTACATCCTCTGGAGGCACAGTTTATGGGGAACCCTCAAAAGTTCCTATAAGCGAAGATGAACCAACGAATCCCATATGTCCCTACGGCATATCAAAATTGGCGATTGAAAAATATATACAATATTTTAATTATGTTTATGGGCTGGATTACACAATATTCAGATATTCCAATCCCTATGGAGAAGGTCAAGATCTTTCAAAGGGGCAGGGAGTTATTCCTGCATTCTTAAGCAATATCGCAAAAGGTAAGCCCCCTGTGATATATGGTGATGGAAGCATTGTAAGGGATTATGTGTATATAAAAGATGTTGTGGATGTGAATTTGATCGCTATTTCCCGGAAAATCAAATCGGAACACCATATTTTCAATGTTGGAAGCGGTACGGGTACATCTTTGAATGAACTGATTCACACAATATCGGATGTTATTGGAAATCCAATAACTCCCGAATATGTAAACGTTAGAAAAGGTGATGTGTCCAGAATAGTGTTGGATATAACAAGAATAAAAAAGGAATACGCCTGGGAGCCCAGGACTTCGCTTGCCGAAGGTATAAGAAATACATGGAACTGGGTAAAGAAGATCACATGAGTTCGGAAGAAGAATTGTATGAAAAAATATGGAAAAGAAAAGAGCCTGATGCAGTTCCTGAAGTGGAAAAAGGTTCACGAGCAGATGTCGCTTTAAAATTGCTGGAAAAAGGTGATAAATTATTGGATATCGGATGTGGGGACGGAATAGTTGGTTATTTTGTAGCAAATGATTACAAGCAAATTTATGGAGTGGATGTATCAGATATTGCTTTGAAAATAGCGGAAAAAAGGGGTGTCATAACAAGGAAAATGAATGTGAATAATGATGCATTACCATATGAAGATAATTTTTTTGACGCAATAACCTGTCTGGACGTAATAGAACATGTATTTGAGCCTTTCAATCTGATTACTGAAATATTCAGGGTAATGAAAAACGGAGGAATCCTGATAATATCAACACCTAATATCAGGTACTGGCATCATTTATTTGACATGGCTATCAACGGGAGGTTTCCGAAAACTTCAGGCGATGTAGAGCATTACGATGGCGGGCATCTGCACTATTTTACATTTAGAGATATTGAAGAAATGTTAGAAAAAAGGGGTTTTAAGGTAATTCAAAGATCAGGTGTATTCGGAAAAGATTTCATGAAAGAGTTTTTGTCTCCGGGTATTGTTATCAAGGCTAAAAAGATTTTTTCTGAGAACACAGACGAAAAAGAAACAAGAAAAGAGGGCGTTTTTCATGAGAATAGCAGGATATTTATAGGATAGGAGTATCTCTGAAGAACAGAGAGTTAAGATGAAATATTACATTAAGCTTGTTGATATACGATTTTATTTATTCTTAAAAAATAAAGTGATTGTATGAAAATAGCAATGACGACTATGAATTATTTAGAAAATGGGGGTATATCCAGATATGTATATGAATTATCTAATATATTTTCAGAATCAAATGACGTGAGTATCTTTTCTACCACATATGAATCATCAAATCCCAATATTAAGTTCAATAAAGTTTCAGTAATTAATAATCCTACATTAATTAAAGTAATGTCATTTGCGCGTAAAAATGCAGATAATTTTAGAAAATATAGAAATAATTATGATATAATTCATACAAATGGTGCAGATAGTTTATATCAGGATATTGTAACCGCACAAAGTTGTCATAAGGCGTGGATAAAAAAATATAATGAAAATAAATTTGGAATCAGTTTAAGACCGACAGATATGATCATTACATCCATAGAAAAAAATAACTATCATGGTGATGGTTGTAAAAAGATAATCGCTGTATCAGAATTAACAGCTAAAGAGATTCATGAAGAATATAAAACACCGTACGAAAAAATCAAAGTTATTCATCACGGTGTTGATGCCGACAAATTTAAGCCTGATACTCAAAAAAGATTTATAACCAGAAAGAATTTAGGATATAATGAGAGCGATTTTGTATTACTTTTTGTAGGATATGAATTCAAGAGAAAAGGATTGAAACATATAATAGAATCACTTAAATATTTACAAAAAGATATTAAATTATGCATTGTCGGAAATGATAATTCAATTCCATATATCAGGTTGGCTGAAAAATATGACGTTTTAGATAGGGTAAAATTCGTAGGTTCTAAAACTAACATATCTGACTTTTATAATATGGCCGACACATTTGTATTTCCAAGCCAATACGAACCATTTGGCCTGGTAGTTTTTGAAGCTATGGCAAGTAATATTCCTGTTATTACAAATGAAGTAGTAGGCGCTTCAGAATTAATCACTGATGGCAAAGACGGGCTTTTAATGCATCAAGGTAATGCAAAAGAAATTGCCGGGAATGTCGGCATGATTTATAATAGTGAAAATGTACGTAATGATCTCGGGAACAATGCCAGAAAAGTCGCTTTAAAACATTCATGGCGCTATGTTGCTGAAGAAACAATGAAAGTTTACAATGAATTGCTGGAGAGTTAATGAAAACTGTTGCACTCATAAATCCAAGGTCACCGTTCCTGGTATCAGATTCTGTAATGCCACCGCTTGGTTTGATGTACATTAGTTCTTATCTTAAGTCTAAAGGCGTAGAAGTTACTATTTTTGACATGGCCGCAAATAAATCATTGGAAATAAAAGATATCGATAGACATGATATATTCGCATTCACGGCTACGACACCAAATTACCCGATTTCTTATACTGAAATGATCAAGTTAAAAAGCATTTACCCTGATTCTTTGTATGTTATTGGTGGGGCTCATGCAACATGTTTTCATGAAAAAATCAAACATGATTGGGATGCTGTAATTGTTGGTGAAGGTGAAATAACCTTATTTGAATATTCTAAGAATCCAGTTCATGGTGTAATTAGTGGTATTGGTAAAGAGTTAGAAAATCTTGATGTATTGCCTATACCGGATAGAAATTTTAAAGGTTTCAATAATTATGAATATAATTTGAATAGTCTAAAGACAACTACAGCCATAACTTCTCGAGGATGTCCTTACAAATGTGCGTTTTGCTGCAAAACATGGGGTGGAGGGGTCAGATATCATTCGGCTGAATATGTAATAAATGAAGCCAAGATCCTTAAAGATAAAGGATTTGATGCTATAATGTATTATGATGATAATTTAACATTAGTTCGGGATAGAGTTATTAAAATATGTGAAGGATTAAAATCCATTGGTCTTAAATGGAGATGTTTTATTCATGCAAATACCATTGACAGAGAACTTTTAAAAAAAATGCATGATTCTGGTTGTGTTGAAGTAGGCATGGGTGTTGAATCCGGATCTAATCGAATATTAAAAATTATCAATAAAAAAATAACTAAAGAGAAAGTTAAGAAAGTTATTCAAACTGCTAAAGAAGTGGGTATCAGCATAAAAACATTTATGATTATTGGCTTGCCCGGAGAGGATATAAATTCTATTATGGAAACGTATAATTTTTTAAAAGAAGCGCAACCCGATGACTTTGACATAACTATTTACACACCATTTCCACTGACATTAATCTGGAACAACAAGTCTGAATACGATATCAATTTTGATTCTGAAAGTTTAGATTATTCTAAAATGTTCTATAAAGGCAAAGCTGGAGATTATTGTTCACAGGTATCAACTAAAGGGTTATCCAGGGAACAAATTGAATATTATAGAGATTATATAGATAAAATTAAAATAGTAAAAGATTAAAGCATGAAAGTAATCATACCTGCAGCCGGGGCGGGAAAAAGACTTTTCCAACACACGTTCACAAAATGAAATTGAGGGGATTTACCGGTTGATGATGTCTGATTAGGCGCTGCCAGTGAACATAGGCAACCCTGAGGAACACACCATACTCGAGTTTGCAAAAATCATACTCAATGTGATAGGAAGCGATTCAAAGAAACTATAAAATACTTCGAGGATATTTTAAGGTGTTGGGAAAATGGGGATAATTAGTGACAGGAGCTTTGTAGGTTCAAATCTCTTTCCAATCTGAGAATTGTAAGAAACAGCAGAAGCCGGCAAGGTTTACAGGCTGGTGCCTAGGAAGTGCCTTTTTCAAGTATACTAAAAATTGTGCTTTCAAATTTTTTTAATAAAGGTATCTTATCGACTACGAATTTCAAGATGATTGCATCCTCGGTCCTGAAGGCTTTTAAAAATACTAATGATATGGCATAAGAAACACCAAGAACTATTATTGATATTGCAAAAGCTAAAATCAAGTTTAGAACAGCGAGTTTAACTAAGTAAACAAAAACGAAAGAAATAAACAATGAAATCCCGATTTTTGTTAGCCTATCCCTGTATGCTATAATTTTGGTAATAACCCTGGAATATTTAAACGAAAAAACCAGTATAATTAATGAGGATATAAAAGAAGCAATACTTGCGCCTAATATTCCATATAGCTTAACCAATAATATGTTTAACGCAACGTTCATGATTGCAGCTATAAAAATAATTCTGGCTTCTTGCTGTGGTTTTCCAGATGCGGTGATAACCGTTCTAAATATCATGGAAATGCCTAAAAGAAATACTGAGATTGAAAGTATTTGAAGTGGAATTGCACCTGCAGTATAATCTTTTGTAAAAATAATTTTTAAAATACCTTCAGGAAAAATCAGGAAAACTATCAGGATGGGAGAAGAAAACATTAACACCCTTTCAAGAAGATAAGATGACAGAAAGGCAAGTTTCTCAAAATCTTTTTTTCCATACATTTCTGCGACCACAGGAGCAAAGATCGCAAGAATGGGCTGTGAAAACAAAAGTATAACATTTGATGTTATTGTTGCAGCCCAGAAGATTCCAATTTCTGCAAAACCCTGAAATAATTTTAATACATAGATATTGGCCCAGGAGAGAAGATTGTTCGCAGAGTCAATGATTACCAGAGGTATTCCAAAAATAATTAATTGTTTAGATATATTTAAATTAAACTTCCCACTAATGCCAAAATATTTAAATACATAAATTACGCCTCCAATATTTGATATTAAGAATGCCAATAGAATGGAGAGCAGGATATATGTGAAATTGTAGCCGAAATAAGTTGCCATCAATACAAAGAAGAAGGAAAGTGCAGCAAACAATGTTGAGAATATAATCCCTATTTCTGGCCTTCTGTATCCGCTAATCACGCACATAAAGAAAAATCCGATGCTTTGGGTCGCAAAAACAACCATTATGAACAACATCAAGTGTATATCGAGGGAGAGTAAATCGGGGAATAGGTGGTTTATACCTGCTATGAAAATCGAAGAAAAAAATGTGAGTAACAAAACCAGGATCAATCCCGTCTTTATTACCGAACGTAATCCTTTTTCATCTCCTTTCCCCCTGTAGTATGCAACATACCGCCCCACAGCCGAAGATATGCCAAGCAGCAATATCCCTCCGGCGAACATTGCCACCGACCATGCGAAAGTATAACTGCCGTAATCGCTCTGCGTGACGGTCTTTGTGAGAAGGGAATTGAATAGGTATCCAAAAATTTTAGTGATAAATATTAGCAAGAATATTATCGAGCTTGATTTAAGTAAAGTTTCGGCCAGAGAATTTTCGGTTTTTTCCATGTACTATCTCATGATTTATTTTCTTATTCCCGACATACTCTTACTGGAAAAATATTGTGAAAATTATATTTTCTCATTCAATCACATCCTATTCATGTAGAGCATTTTCTGGAAGATTCCATTTATTTAAAGTCAAAGATCATTTGATATTTTTATACACAGAAACATTAGAGCCATCTGGAAGTGGATATTGTTTGATTAGAATATAACCTTCTGATTTGTGCGATTCAAAGTACTCATTCATAGTTATTACTTTATCTTTATATGTACTGCTCCAATATTCCCCGTCCTTGCTAACAATGTAATCGAACCTCAAGAAATTATCCATGAATGTGGATGTGTCTTGAAGATATGCGGCGTTTATTATGTTCAGAGGAAGGTTATCCCTGATTGCAAAGTAGTCGAGAGTATACCCGTTCAGTAATCCGTGGTCAGGAATGACGATGACGACGGCGTACCTTCCTACTGTCCTCGGGTTGTTAATATTATCTGAAAGAATCTCTTTTATCACATCTTCGGATTTCCAGTCGTCCCTGCTCGGAGGTCCTCCGCTGCCCGGGTCCGGGAACAGCCGGATGCCATCTGGGGAGATAATGTTCAATTTAGTGGCACTGGCAATCGAGTCTATCCCGGCAGCCATCGTAAAAAGCTGGGCGGTCCCGAATATCAGCAGGGCAGCAACTGCGTAGGTTTTAATTCTGCTGTTCTTGATCCCGGACAAATAGAAAGCCGAGACAAGCGCAAAGACCGTTATCACTGGCAAAAAAGTCCTGGGGTCCTTATTCCTGAAAAGCGTGAAGGCGATGTACGGTATTACTATCCAGGAAAGAAACAGCAAAATGTTCGGTTTCCTTTCCTTAGCGATATGGATCACGCCGAGCATCATCACAATGAAAAAGACTCCAAAAACCTGGTAGTCAAGGATGGATAGGGGATAATACAGAATAGACGGCAAGGATAAGATATCGGGGTCGCCCTCCATGGCGCCTGCCGTGGTCTGCCCGAGGATAACATTGTAGTACATATCGTTCAGGTGGGGGATATACCATATTAAGGAGATGAAGAGAAACACCCCCAGCGCGAGCACAAGGTTGATGGTTGAAGCGGTGCGGCCGGAATTTATTTTTCTCCCCTTTTTCCATATATTTTTGCATATGTTCGAGCAGAAAGTTCTCCCACTGTAATCTAAACGTCCTTTTCCCAGAGGGTTGCCGCACTGAGCGCATGAGGGTGCGTTCTTTTTGAACAATCCTTCTATCTTTTTTCCAAGCGTGACGTTCGAGTAAGTGTCGTGGACAGTTAAAAGGAAAGGTCCGATTATGAAGAGCAACCCTGTCCATTTTGCAAGTATTGTGAACGCAGAAACTGCCCCGAAGACTGCCGCATATTTCAAGTTCTTGAATTTTTCGGAGAGAACAAGAAGATATATGCTGAGCGCCACCAGTGCGGTAAGAGGTATCTCAAGCATGTATACCCTCTGGAGAGAAAAAATTGAAGGGTACAGGGTTATTAAAACCGCAGCAAAGACACCGGTCTCTTTATTGAAGAGCTTTTTCCCGAGCCCGTATATTGAAAAGAGAAGGATCCCGTAAAAGACCGTGTTCGTCAGGATGGCAGTGTTCATTGATTTGCCAAAAAAAATGTACATCACAGCGGTCGAAATGTGATAAAAAGGTGGGTAATAATTGCTTATACTGACGAGCCTGCCTATCATATCAAAGGCTGGATGCGTAAGGACATTATAGTAGGCGAGGCTCAGCATGAGGTGGGCAGAAGGATCCCATGAAGGGGGGAGTTTGTTCGCTCCAAGCCATATCATGTTATATGCCAGCGTGGTAATAAACAGGACGCACAGGATGACCTCGGCCCAGTATCTTTTTAATATATTCCTCATGTCTGTATTTTTCATATATACGATTGAACTAATATTTCAAAACCTGCTTATATACATTCTCAGTCTGAAGTGCTCTTACCTTCCAGTCATATTCCCGGACAGCAATAGCTCTTCCTTTTTTGCCCAATTCGATTCTCAATCTGGAATTCTCGATAAGTGTACTCAATTTATCGATAAAGTCGTTCATGTTCCCGGGTTCTGCAAGCAGCCCGCACTCACCTGCGATATTCCTTATCTCCGGGTAATCGTAAGATACCACAGGCCTGCCCGCGCTTGCATACTCGAATAATTTAACAGGGTTCCACCAGAAGCCGTATTTTTCAAAATAGTCAAACCTTGAATTATCAAAAGGAGCGATAAGGATATCAGAAGAGGCAAGCAATCCGGGGATTTTTTCGTATTCTACTGGTCCGGTGAGGAACATATTATCAGTCTTTATGCTATTGACTTGTGCAAAGAGGGGGCCGGACCCTATCAGGACGAATTTAACGTTACTGTGCCTTTTTTTAATTTCTGATGCGATCTCAGGTATCCTGTGAACCCCATGCCACTCCCTGAAAGAGCCGAGGAACGTTACGATGATATCTTCAGGTTTAAGGTTCAGATCTTGCCTGATACTGGAAGGAGCATCCGGTCTGAACAATTCTGTATTAACGCCGTTGGGGACCACATAGACGGGTTTATCCGTGAGAGTTAAAATTATTTTTTTCAAAGACCCGGTCTGCGTTATGATAGCATCTGCGTTCTCGAACTGCTTACTGCGGTCGATGGTAGCCAGTTTTACTGTTAATCTGTTCTTGTACGCTCCGTCCTCGATGTAAAGGCTATTCACTTCCAGTATCCTGGGTATGTGCACTTTTTCTGCAAGATATCGTCCAAATGGGTTGGGTGTGTGGAAGCGTTCATGGATCAGCTCTGGTTTCTGATCCGAGAGGCATTTCCATGCATTGATGAAGCTCGGTAAGTTTAGTGGAATAAAGGCGACCACACCAGGTCTGAACGATACGGTGAACCTCACGTACTTAACTTTAATATTCTGATACGTGTCGCTCCACGATAGAAGATTGTATAGTTTTGGCGGGGCAGGAAGGGCGTACAGCGTGATGTCATGTCCGATTTCCTGAAGACTCCTGACAATAGAAAAAGTGTGTACGAATCCGGCATGCTTTGAAGGGATGAACTGGTCAAATGCAAAATATGCAATTCTCATGGATAGCTACAGATATACAATTCCTCTATAAAAAACATCATATTTATGCCTGCTATAACCAATAAAGTGTAAAAATGGAACTATCTCTGGTCATCCCGGCATACAATGAAGAGAAAAGGATTAGCAGGGTTATCGATTCCTACTCGGCATTTCTTGATAAAAAATATGATTATGAGCTTTTAATCGTGTGCGATGGAAATGATAATACAGCCGGGATTGTGAGGGGCATGATAGAATATAACCCGCATATCAGGCTGCTGGAGTTCCCGACACGCCAGGGTAAAGGCTGTGCCATAATACAGGGATTCAAAGAATCACATGGAGAGCTTGTGGGGTTTGTGGATTCTGATGAATCAGTCTCCCCTCTGGATTTTGCTAAATTAATTAATTCCCTGAATGGGGCAGACTGCGCCATAGCATCGCGGCGGGTTAAGGGCGCCAGAATCTCTGCCCACCAGCCATGGGGACGGAGAATTTCAAGCAAAGTATTCAATATACTCATCAACAGTATTTTTAATCTAGGGATAAAAGATACCCAGTGCGGTGCCAAAGTATTTAAAAAAAGTATTCTGGAGCCGCTTCTTCCCTTGATGAAAACGAGGGGATTCGAATTCGATGTGGAACTTCTATGGAGGATAAAAAACGCAGACTTCAGGATCAAGGAAGTTCCCGTGGAATGGAAGCATGAACTGGGCTCGACTTTTAGCCTGAAATATTCGGGTATTATGTTCCTGAACCTGTTGAAGCTTCGTTTTTCATAGATTTGAGGTATATACTCTGATCAACTCGGAAGTGATATGCTCCCAGTCAGGCATATCTCTTGGCGTGATTCTTTTTATATTCGTAATGGTATCTGCCAGAATTTTTATGTCGATAGGATAACTCAAACCAACGCATCCGTCGCCAACGAATTCTTCCAGCGCTCCTCCGGTTGCCACAATGCATGGTGTCCCGCAAGCAAGAGCCTCGGCCACTGTTATGCCGTATGCCTCGAATGTAGAGAGGTTAACGAAAACATCTGCAGATTTAAAGTGGGATAGGAACTCTTCCCTTTCAATATCTTTTAACCAGTCAATCCTGTCGCTTACATTCAGCTTTTGGGCTATTTCATGCAGTTTCTTATCATAGCTTCCTTTCCCGATTACCTTGAGCCTGTAGCCATCGAGCAGTGGCAGCGCCTCTATCAGATACTGTATCCCCTTGTAGGATTCCAGCCGGCCTGCATACAGAACAATTTTTGATTTTTTTTCCAGTTCTTTTATAGCTTTAAACTCTTCCAGGTTTAATCCATTGGGGATATGGACTAGCTTTGGCCGGGGAACATGAAAATCAGTTTCTATAAGCTTCATCTCATATTTTGATACGCATACAACTTTCTCCGCCTTTTTAAATATGAAGCTGCCAATCCACTGATAAGGTTTGTGAAGCAGGTTTCTCAGTGTTGAATGGCTTCCACCGTGATAATGCGGAGTGAAAATGAATCTTTTCTTTGTTGCAACTGATGCAAAAAGAGCGGGGAATGCATGGTAATTGTGTGCATGCACTATGTCAAAATCACGGTCTTTTAAATAAAAATATACTTGCGGCGCAAAGAAATAGGCATTTTTCGGGGCAAGTGACCTAAAGCGGGTTATTTTAACCCCGTTATAAAGCTCTTGTTGCGGATATTTCCCGGTTGGGTCAGTGCATACCACTTCAACATCAAAACCGCTTTTTGCTAACCGTTCGCTTATTTGCTGGACATGTGTCTCCACTCCACCGATATCAGGATAATACCTGTGGCATACCATTGCGATCTTACTCATGTTTCAGGTAAGCACTCCTGAGTTCCTGGTCAACCTCCCAGGTGCCTCCCGATTCTTTACCGAAAATCAGGCTTAATCCTCCAACCAGTAGAGAAATCTGAGTATCCAGGAAGGAGTAGACTGGTTCAAGAGTGTAAAGTTTATTTGCCTGGCCCAGATAGATGAAAATAAACAGTAAGATAAAAGCAGACGCTGCAACCACAAGACTATACTGGTATAAGATAATGAAACAGAGTAAAAACAATAATAATATCAGATATGGCGAAAGTATCATCATAAAGTAGTTCATCGGAAATACGAGTTTCCCGTAATTTCCGTATTCAGGATTAAACAGTACATCTTTATGACGCAGCAGGAGCCTGATAAGCCCCCGCCCGCGCCTGTCTTTCTGCATTCTTCGTTTAAAAAAGGCACTCTGGCTCGCTTCATAAAATATAATATCAGGGTCGATGATTGTCCTGTATCCCTGCTTTCTAACCTTTATTGCCAGTTCGCTGTCATCTGCCACCGAATCAGAGTCTATTGGTTTTATGAGGTTCTTCCTGTATGCCGAGAATGGTCCGTGAAAGATTATAGTTGAATCAATCCAAGATTCAGCAATCTGTACTTTTGATTGCAGCGATCTGTAACCTACCTCAACTTCAGATTCGTTGATAACCTCTTGTTTACCGGTTACACCGCCGATTTGCGGGTCTGAAAAATCAGACGCAACTTTTTGTAAAACATCTTTTTCCAGCATGCTGTCGCAGTCTGTCTTGATAACAATTTCATTACGGGCTGCTGCATAAGCGGTATTCAGGGCGGTAGCAAGGCCCTGCCTTTTTTCTGTTATTAAATTTATGCAATCGTATCTTTTTTGATATTCCTTTATTATTTCCGGTGTCCTGTCTGTTGAAGAATCAATTATTACAACCTCGATAAGTCCCGGCGGATAATCCAGTTTGAAGATATTATCAAGCTTTTTTCCTATGAGCAGTTCTTCATTGTAGGTCGGGATAATCATTGAAATTGTCGGCTTATTTCCGGATTTTTTAACAGGAAATCCATTATTACCGTATCTAAGAATCAATCCGATATATATGGAATAAGGTATCGCTATTAAAATGAATAGTGTTATTGGTATTATGAGGTTCATTTAAATATTCACTTGTAGGCTTTATTTGTTTTAAAAGGTTATCTTTTGGTTTTTTGTTAACCTCATAAGTATTACTAAACAATATCCATTCGTTTCCATAATCTTTATTATTCGTGACAGCCACTTATAACCGTCCTGAGGTGCACTTTGGCGAATGTTAAATCCAATAAAAAGTATAAAGGAAAACGTGAAAAAAATAAAGAGGACCTAGAAGAAAAAAGTAATTCTGGGGCTCTTTTCAAAGTAAAGTACCTTTCATATAGCATCCTTGTTGCGTTATTTCTCTTCTCATTTTATATCAGAGGAATAGTACCTTATAAGAATGCCTTCGGGGGAAGTGTCGTGGGTTTTGCAATGGATGACTCCGTCTTCCATATGAGGCTGACAGAAAACACCATAAACTTTTTCCCGCATCGTATATTCTATGATGCTTTCACTTATTATCCGAATGGATATCATTTACACTGGGGCCCATTATTTGACCAGATAAATGCCTTTGCGGCCCTGATTGCAGGTTTTGTTACACATGGAGGGATGCCTGCGCAATCTACTATTGACATTGTGGGTGCTTTCTACCCTGCAGTCCTTGGGGCTCTTATAGTATTCCCTGTTTACATAATTGGCAAAGAATTGGTGGATGAAAAGGCAGGACTGCTTGGAGCATTCTTAATAGCGATACTGCCGGGGCAGTTCCTTTCACGGTCGGTTCTTGGGTTCACAGACAACCATATAGCTGAGGTTTTTTATTTAACCCTTATGATGATGTTTTTCATAATAGCTATTAAAAAAGCGGAAAACATCACGTTTGATCACTGGCTCAACAGGGATTGGGCTGCATTAAGAATCCCATTGATGTATTCTCTTTTTGCAGGCATCTCCTTCGGAGCATATCTTCTTAACTGGACGAATGGCGTTTTCTTCGCTGTTGTTTTTGCCATTTTTGTTGTTATCCAGTATGTTATAGATCATTTTAGAGGCAAATCTACGGAATATCTTGGCATTGTGGGTATAATAGCCTATGTAGTTGCAATGATAATGGTTACACCGTATGTTGAGCTAAGCAATGGATTTGATCCCTCGCATTATTCTCTTTTGCATTTGACAGTAACAGGTGGGGCAGCGCTGATTTTTGCATTTCTAAGTCTTGTTTCCAGGGAAATGAATAAACGGGAATACCGTGGATTGCATTATTTATTGTTTATATTTGGCACTATTTTGATTGGGCTGATAGCTATAAAAATATTAATACCAGACCTTTATGGCGCCACCATAGGCAACTTGGGTTATGTATTTTATGGACAGACAGGTGGCGGATTAACGATTGCAGAGGCAGCGCCCATCACTCCTCAGCTTTCATTGGAATACTTCGGTTATAACTATTATCTTTCTTTCATAGCCATTCTGGTTCTCGGTTATTATATAATCCGAAAATCGAATGCTGAATACACATTATTAGCGGTCTGGAGCATCTTCGTCCTGGCTATAATGTTGGCACAGATAAGGTTCGCATATTATTATGCTATAAACGTAGCAATACTCTCAGGTATCCTTGCTTCTAAAGTTTTAGATTTTGGTGACTGGAAAAGCTTTAACTCAAATGAAGTAATTGAATGTTTGAAAAAAGTAAGGATACAACATATTCTTTCTCTGATTCTTGTTCTTGCAGTAACAGGATTCTTGCCAGCAAATGCATCTCCGTTTCAAAACTCTTGTGGCTCGTGGCCATGCCAATCAACACAATGGGGCGCTCTTGGTGAAGGACAGTATGAATGGCATGATGCGCTTAACTGGATGAGGTACAACACGCCAGAGCCTGATTTACCCTATTATTCGATATATGAAAGGCCGCCTTCGGGACAATTATATAATTATTCCAAGAATGATTACGGTGTTATGAGCTGGTGGGACTACGGACATATCATCACATACTGGGGGCACAGGATTCCCAATGCCAACCCATTCCAGGCAGGCATAGGCGGCGGGTCTGCGCATGCACCCGGGGCTTCTACATTCCTTATTGCGCCAACGGAAAAAGGAGCGAACGATGTTCTTGATAAACTGGGCATCAATGGAAAGCCAGGGGCGAGATACGTTGTGAGCAATGCCTACATGGCTTATGCTATTCTTACAGTTTTTGCAGACTGGGATGGAACTGACCAGGGATACTATGCGCAGGCACAAACATCACAAGGACCTGTAGATGTCCCCACAATGAAATATTACGACACTATGGAGGCAAAACTCCATATATTCGATACAAATGGTTTACATAATTACAGGCTTGTACATGAATCCACACCCAACCCGTATGTAAGGGGCGGCAATCAAGAAAAGTGGACTAAGAATGTTTACAATGTCTTATACAGCGGTAATCTGCCAGTTGAGGACTCGGGGTATGCCAAGATATTCGAATATGTAAAAGGCGCAAAAATCACAGGGAGAGCCCCGCCAAATACCACAGTCACGCTGACAAATACCATCAAAACAAATATCGGAAGAACTATATCATATTCGCAGACAACTTCCTCGGACGAAACCTATACCTTTACGGTTCCATATTCGACGCTCGGCCCAATCCCAGGAGAGACGCAGTTTGATACAAAACCGACAGGTGCTTATACTGTGACCGTTGGCAATGTTTCAAAGCAAATCGATGTAAGCGAAAAAGATGTTCTTGAGGGCAATGCCTTAACCCTCAATCTTGTTTAATTTAGCATTTTTTAAAGAAATTAGAAAAACCAGCAAATTTTTTTGATTATCCTAATTTCTTTGATATTTTTTCTTTCAGTATCCTGCTCACTTCTTCACCGCTGACCTTGCCCCTGAAATCCTTCATAATCACGCCCATCAGCGGACCTGCTGAATTCAATCCTTTTTCTTTGATAAAATCCATTTTGGATTCAATCAACCTGTCTATAGCAATCTCCAGTTCGCTTGTGCCCACACCGCCTATACCAAGAGATAAAACGGCATTATCAACTGTCAATTCTGGTTTGCTGGCAATCGTTTTCAGTACATTGCCGATTGCTTCATTTGGTATCTTTCCTTCGGACTGGATTTTGAAAAACTGCATCAGATGTTCTTCAGTAATCTTATTTACCAGTATCCCTTCTTTTTCAAGTTCATTTAAAACGGTTTCAAGGGTTCGTACGACTACAGTTGCATTAACTTCTGGTATTTGCTGCATAATCCAATCAAAAAGAACAAAGTTTCCTGATTTTGCAATCTGGTTTGCAAGTTCTTCATTCAGGGTAAATTGCTGCATATACCTCTCCTTGCGCTCGCCGATAAGTTCGGGCAATTTGATATTGTTGATTCTATCTTCGGTTATAGCTACGGGCGGAACATCGGTCTCAGGGTACATGCGCGCTGCTCCCGGCAGCGGTCTCATATAAGCCGAATTCCCGTCAGGAAGCGCCCGTCTAGTTTCCTCAGGCACTATCCTGAGCGCCTCTTTTGCCCTGATAATCACTGCTTCAAGTGCCCCTTTTGCCTTCTCTTTAGTATCTGCAACCATGACCACACAGTCCTTATCCTGTGCGCCAACTGCTTCCCGGAGCGCATCGACCTCGTCCTGTGTGATGCCATAATTCGGCAATTCGTCTGTATGGAATATGCCTCCAACACCTGATTTTTTGGCGCGGTCGGAAAACTCTGTCCCCAGGCGCCTCCCGGGCTGGATTTCCTTTCCCGCAAATCCCGCAAATCCAGGAAGGTTCACAGCATAAACAACTCCACTTTTTAACGCCTTTAATATTACTTTGGAGGTGGTATTTGCAAAAACAGGTGTTACATCCACGATTTTATCAGAAACAGATGCATTTTGCTTATTAAGCTGCTTTTTAATTCCTATCAAAGCTTCCTGTCTTGTTACTTCCTGCTCCACAATGGTTTCTATCAGGGACAGTTCCTGGACTCCTTTTATCTCGACTCTTGCCCCTTCTGCAATTGAAACGTTGACATCCTGCCTGATAGTTCCAAGTCCGCGCTTTACCCTGCCGGTTGAGCGCAGAATCATACCAATCTGCTCGGCGACTTCCCGTGCGTGCGCGGGCGACACGATATCGGGCGCTGTCCCAATCTCGACAAGCGGAATACCTAGCCTGTCAAGAGAATATATCACAGAATCGCCTTTATCTTCCACTTTCTGCGCTGCTTCTTCCTCAAGGCAGAGCACATCAACTCCCACGCGGCCTGTTTTTGAATCAAGGTAACCGCCCGTAGCTACAAGCCCAGTACGCTGGAAACCCGATGTATTTGAGCCGTCAATCACTATTTTTCGCATGGTGTAGAGTTCGTCTACGATATTCATGTTCAGCATGCGGGCTATCATTAAAGCAAAATCCACCGCTTCCTGGTTCAATTCACGCGGCGGCTCTTCATCGTTCTCGACAAGGCAGGTCGTATCATATGCCTTGTAGATGAATCGTTTTATGATTTTTATTTCCTCAAGCGCAGCTTTATCAACCACTCCCATCTCGCTCTGTGTGGGACGAAGGTATCTCATGAATTCAAAATTGGATTCCTTGGTATCACGAAGAAGGGTGGGACAGCCGCAGAAGAGTTTTTCTTTTGTGTCAAGCTGCTGGTGGATTTCAAGCCCGGCTTTTAACCCGAGCGCCCTGTAGTCGTGACTCATCGGCTTCTTTGATATCCTGCAATCTATAAAAGAATTGTTATAAGGCTTGGAGTTCCTTTTTTTCTATGCACTTATACCTATGAGCTGCCCCAGGTAGGCTCTGGGGAAACAAATTTACGTACTGCTGCATAATCGACATAAATAGTCTTGCCTGACTGATACGGACTGAAGGCAAGTCTCATATTCTGGTTTGGTACATAAGTTGTCTTAGTATCTATAAAAGAACCGTTTGACAAATATTTTGTGTTGGTTGGCAGAAACATAACCTGCTGCCGCCACCACCATTCGTGCCATAAGCACCAATAGTAGTGTAACCACTTTCTGCCGAATGATAGTATTCGATAACTCCAGAAAATGGCGGAAGTGCTACGGCAGTAGGCGTTGATATAATGTTGCCAAGCATTCCTATCAATGCGATTAAAATGATGTGATTGATTTTCATAATTTCTTCACCTTTTCAATTCTATAAATTTTTAAAAGCCTCTCAAGTCTACCAAATGTAGAAACCTCCCTTATTTCTACTATAAAATAATTATTAAATTCGTATCCTTTTGTGTAATAATATAGTACATTCGGTAGAAGTTCTCCCTGGGACGTTTCAAAAAAATAATTCTTTGTTTTTTCTTCAGCTTCAGATAATGTCTGTGCTGATTGATTTAATTTAATCAATTGAACTAATTTGTCTTTCCCTGGCTCGATATAACCGACACTATCATTAATACTGGTTAAACTTTTATATGATTTAAAAGCTGCTCTTAACCCATTCTCATCGCTCCCTGCAACCAGAAGCATAACCTTATCTTTATTCCATGGATTTCTTAAAATCTCAAGAATGCCTTTACCCGCGCCTGGAAATTCGTTAGTTACTTTCGTGGCATTTGTTTTCTCATAGACCTCTCTAAGCACGCTATTTTCATCAGGTCTTCCCACAAGAATCAGGTTGAATCCAGCTTTTTCCTTCTCTGTAATCGTTGAATCAGTTTTGATTACTGGCGTATTCCCAGTAATATTTCTAAGATTATCTGCTATTGTCTGCGCCCCTTCAATTTCTACATTGGTCGCATTTACTCCTGTTACGATTATAACGTTCTTTTCAAATAATTTTGGGTAATTATTAAGGACAATATCTACCTGCTGCTGTTGTTTTCCAACACACCCAACGACAACAACAATCAGCAGTGCCATAACTACCAATATCCATGCCTCATTAATTCTACCGACTTTCTTTCTGTCGGATACACCTTCTTCCGTATAGCCGTATTTCATGATACCACCATGTTCATCCTGCGTCACATACTCCGACTATTGGCGTATCTTTACTCTGTTCCTGACTGCATTCCTATCGATACCACCAATCATGTTCCTCATCATCTGGAACACCCATATTTCCTTCATTTTAAAGAATATAAAGCTTTTGAATTTTCCATCATGATACTCATCATTAAAAGCAATTCTTCTTATAACAACCCATTTCAATAAAGTTTATAAACCTCAAAGTCATCTGGAACTCAATCGTGTGATATATTTTTAATACTCACATTCCAATTATCGGAGGATTACTCAAATGGCAAGAAAACCAGGAAGAATGTACACTAAAATCACCCAGCGCTCATTTACAAGGCGCGAATACATGGGCGGCGTTCCGGGAAGCAAAATAGTAACTTATGACATGGGAAACCTGAAAGATGATTTCCCGGTGCACATGTCCCTTGTAGCAAAAGAAGCATGCAATATACGGCACAGCGCTCTTGAATCAGCCCGTATAGCAGCGAACAGGATTTTACTTGAGGTTCTCGGGCTGCCCAATTATCATTTAAAAATCAGGGTTCACCCGCATGAAGTCTTAAGGGAGAACAAACAGGCAACAGGTGCGGGCGCCGACCGTGTTTCACAGGGAATGCGCCTGGCATTCGGGAAACCTGTTGGTACGGCTGCCAGGGTAAGGGCAGGCCAGAAAATAATGACGGTATATATAAGCCCGGCAGGTTTCAAACAGGCAAAAAAATCACTCGTTTCAGCAGGATATAAATTGCCAACTCCCATCAGCCTGGTCGTAGAAAAAGGCCAGGAATTAATTACAACTTAACTATGGATCATCAAAAGACAGGCAGCGAGGTATCACTTTTTGAATGATTATCTTGCAAACCTTGACAGGGCATTAAAACAACTGCCTGAAATCAAAGGTTCGGGGGAGCGGTTTGTTGTCCCTGAGCCCAAGCTGCTCACCGAAGGAAAGACAACAGTACTTGAAAATTTTGCGGCCATAGCCGACAAACTGAACCGTGAGCAGGAGCATTTATTCAAATTCCTTTTGCGGGAGCTAGGAACGGCTGGTAAAATAGATGGTTCAAGGGCGATATTCCAGAGGAAACTTACTTCGGGAATAGTTACAGAACTCATTAATGCATATGTCAAGGAATATGTGACATGCTCGGAATGCGGACGCCCGGATACGCACCTGATGAAAAGCGAGAGAATCCTGACACTGCGCTGCGATGCATGCGGGGCGCACAGGCCGGTAACGAAACGGCGGGCAACGACAATAGCGAAAGAAGAAGCGCTGACCGAAGGCGAAACTTACGATGTCAAGATCGATGCAGTGGGAAGTAAAGGCGACGGTATCGCTAAAAAGGATAAATATACGATTTATGTGCCCAATACAGTTAAGGGAGATACCGTAAAAATAAAAATCAAGAAAATTACAGGCACCCTGGCTTTTGCCGAGAAAGTGTCTTAAAGTTTTTCTATATTTTCTATTTTATCTGTTCTATTTCACGAATTCCCCGGGCGCTATCATGGCCCCGCTTTCTACCACTGCGCCCACATTAATCATACTGTTGATACCCATGTGCACATCATCTCCCATAATCGTGCCAAGCTTTTTCCTGCCCGAGTCCGTGATTTTGCCCTTCAGCCGCACGCGGATTGTCCTGTTGTCATGCCTCAAGTTTGCAACCTTTGTTCCAGCCCCGAAATTACATCTTTCCCCTATGATGCTGTCTCCCACATAACTCAAATGTCCTATATGCGTCCCATTCATGATGATGCTGTTCTTGATCTCCACAGCATTTCCTATACGCACATCATCGCCAATGCTGGTGCCGGGGCGAATATAACAGTTAGGCCCGATATCACAGTTCTTGCCGATTATCACAGGACCGACAATGTATGCGCCGTTTCTTACAATCGTGCCTTCCGCGACTGAAACATTGCCTTTCAATGTAGCAAACGGCTCGATTTCACCTTTTATCCCGGGCTGCAAACCGGACAGGAAATATTCGTTGGCATCAAGAAGGTCCCAGGGTCTCCCTATATCAAACCAGTTCCCCGAAAGAGTCAAAAAACCGACATCCATGCCCTCATCAATCAGCAACTGCAGTGATTCGGTTATCTCGTATTCTTTTCTGGTTGAGAGCTTCGTTTTGTTAATTGCATCGAATATCGCCAGCGGGAAAACGTATATCCCGGCATTGGCAAGATTTGTGGGCGGTTTTTCAGGTTTCTCTATAATACGCAAAACCCTGTCACCCTCTACCTCAAGGACACCGAATTCAGACGGGTTATCAACGCGTCGTACAGTCATCACAACATCCCGGCTTTGTTTGACCATGTTCCTGATATGCTCCGGGCTCACAATTATGTCACCGTTCAGCATCAAAAACCGGTCTTTTACAAATCCTTTTGCCGAACGTACGGCATCCGCTGTACCGAGCTGTTCTTTCTGGTGAGCATATTCAATGCTGACATCCAATGAAGAGCCGTCCCCGAAATACTGTTTAATAATTTCCTGCCCGAATCCCACCACAAGCACAAATTCCCTGATTCCCGCATCACGCGCAGAGAGTATTACATGGGATAGCAGAGGCATATTTGCTACGGGAAGCATTACTTTTGGCCTGTTCAGGGTAAGAGGCCCCATCCTAGTTCCTTGTCCTGCGGCAAGAATTACAGCTTTCATGAACCTAGCACCTCTTTTACAATATTTTCCGCTCTCGCAAACAGTTTTTCTACATTATTCCGGGCTTCGGCAGTGATACGGATTTTTGGCTCGGTGCCGCTCGGGCGCACAAGTATCCAACCATCTTTTGTATCGACCCTTATACCATCGATGCTGCTAACTTCACCCATCTCCTTTAACCTATTACCGATTTTTCCCATTGCAGCCACTTTCTTTTCGTTACTGCATGCAATTGTTCCCCGTACCATGGGATATGCCGGCAGTTCATCTACCAGCGAATCGAGCCTTCCCTCGTTTTCCACTATTTCCACAAGCCGTGCTGCGGCGTATATTCCGTCAGGGCAGAGGGAAATCCCGGGAAAAATCCAGCTTCCTGAAGGTTCACCGCCAAAATCAGCATTTCTCTTTTTCAATTCTTCAGCCACATACACATCCCCAACGCGCGTCCTGTAGACTTTCCTGCCTTTCATGACATCATCCACCATTATCGAAGTATCAACAGGCACAACAATGCTCTTTTTGGTTTCGCGAAGACCAAAGAAAGCCAGGAGCTTATCACCCTCCACAAACCTGCCAAGACCGTCAACTGCCATCATCCTGTCCGCATCCCCGTCGTGGGCTATTCCCAAATCAGCCCCGAATGCGACCGTAGCTTTTTTCAACATTTCAAGGTTCTTCTCAACCGGCTCGGGATTCCTTGCAGGGAAAAAGCCGTCAGGCTGCGAATTGAGGGTTATTACATGGCAGCCCATGCGCCTTAAGACATACGGGGTAATCGTGGATGCAGCCCCGCATCCGCAATCAACTACTACTTTCAATGAGGAGCGGCCAACTTTGCCGAGAATCAGTTCAGCATGCTCTTCTATTACATTGGCTTCATTCACCCGGCCGATGCTGTTCCATTCTGCCATCTTCCAGGTCTTATTTTGTATTACCGATTCAATTTCATCCTGCTGCTTTGAATCAAAAGCCATCCCGTCCCTGTTCCAGAGTTTTATGCCGCCATATTCTGGCGGATTATGTGATGCCGTCACCATTACGCCGCAATCGTGGTTCCTTGCCGCGTATGCAAGTGTGGGAGTAGATACCATTCCGACGCGGGTAACATTGCATCCTGCAGATAACAGTCCCGAAATAACTGCGTACTCTATCATTTCCCCTGACGTTCTCGGGTCGCGTCCGATAACTGCCGAATCATGCATGGAACCCAATGCAAGCCCGACCTTGAGCGCAAGTTCCGGAGTTATTTCCCTGTTTGCAAGACCTCTTATCCCGGATGAGCCAAATAATGCCATAATCATTCCACCGTTACGCTTTTTGCCAGGTTCCTAGGTTTATCAATCGGGCATCCCAGGGCATCAGCAGTGTAATAAGCCAGAAGCTGAACCACGACTGAGGATAGTACCGGGTACAGCAATTCGTCTGTCACCGGCACTCTTATTACGGCGTCAACATATTTTGCGATCTCGGTATCGTCCATGCTTGCAATAGCAAGGACAGGTGAGCCGCGCGCTTTTACTTCTTTAATATTATTGAGCATCTTATCGTAAGTTAAACCCTTTGTAGCCAGGGCAACCACCGGAGTATCTTTTGAGATAAGGGCAAGGGGACCATGTTTTAACTCGCCTGCTGCGTAGCCTTCGGCATGTATATATGAAATCTCCTTGAGTTTCAGTGCACCCTCAAGGGCAATCGGGAAGTTTAGCGACCGCCCCAAAAAGAAATAATCCCTGGAGTTTGAAAATCGCTTTGCCTGTTTCATGATTGTTTCCTTGTTGTTAATAATCTGCTGTATCATCCCTGGCAATTGCTTTAGCGATACAAGCAGGCGTTTTGACCTGTCCACGTCCATTCTTTTCTTAGTCCTGGCAAAATGAATAGCCAGCAAATACAGTGCAATAAGCTGGGAGGTGAAAGTCTTGGTGGCAGCAACTCCTATCTCAGGGCCAGCCCTCGTATACATGACGTTTTCTACCTCGCGGGAAAGTGTGGTTCCTACAACATTTGTGATCGCAAGGGTCCTGCAGCCGTAGGTCTTTGCTTCCCTGTTAGCTGCGATTGTATCAGCGGTTTCCCCTGACTGGGATATTGAAATAACAAGCGTGGACTCACCCAGCACCGGGTTTGCGTACCTGAACTCCGAACTTATCTCCATGTCCGTGTGGATACCGGCAAGACCCTCAAACAGGTACTTCCCGAGAAGCCCTGCATTATAGGATGTCCCGCAGGCGATAATAACAATCCGATCAAGCTCCTGGATTTCTTCCCTGGTCAGTGTGACTTCCGAAAGCATGACATCCCCGCCAAGCTCGGATATCCGTCCCATTAACGTATCGTGTACCGATACTGCCTGCTCGTGTATCTCTTTTAGCATGAAATGCGGATACCCTGATTTCTCAGCGGCTTCGATATTCCACTCTACTGACTCTGTTTTCTTTTTAACAGGCTTGCCGTCAAAATCAAAAAATTCTATATTTTCCCCGGATAATGACACAATCTCAAAATCATACATGTAGGCCACATTACGCGTATATTTCAGGAGCGCTGTGACGTCAGATGCGATAAAATTCTCCCCGTTTCCTATACCTGCAACAAGCGGGCTGTCTTTCCTGGCTGCTACTACCTGCTCTCTATCCTCGCATATAAATGCGGCGGCATAAGAACCCTTTACTTTCTTAAGCCCTTCTATGACCGCGGCTACAAGGTTGCCTTTATAGTACCTGTGTGCCAGGTGAGCCAGGACTTCTGTATCCGTTTCTGAGACAAATTCATAACCCTCCCTCTTCAGTTCATCGTACAATTCCTGGTAGTTCTCTATGATACCGTTATGCACAACCGCAATATTTCCTGATATATGGGGATGAGCATTTATTGTTGTCGGCGCCCCCTGTGTTGCCCAGCGCGTATGCCCGATACCGCATGACCCCTTTATATCTGGAAGTTTTGACTCAAGGTCTGAAATTTTTCCTTCGGTTTTATAGACCGATAAAACTTTATCAGTTAATACCGCAATCCCGGCAGAATCATATCCCCTGTATTCAAGCCTCTTTAATGCATCAAGAAGGATAGGAGTGGCTTCCTTCTTCCCGACGTATCCCACTATGCCGCACATTTTTTACCTCATAAAACAGTCGAATCCTGCGGTATATATCTTGAGATTTTAACCCCTGATTCGACAGAGCAGCCTGTTGCTATCATTTTGCCTGCCTTCACCAAAACCGAAAGACCGATAATATTACTGTCGCCGATTACTGTTCCGAGTTCATCCGCATGGTGCAATATGCCTTTCATTTCAATCTTCAAATCCTTCCCCACGTCGGTACAAAAATGAGGGCCTATATTATTGTGGGCGCCTATTATTGAATTTGATATGAAAGAACCCGCCCCGATACGCACATCGTACATGATAATGCTGTTCTCAAGTTCGGTGAACGAACCGACCCTGCAATTATCCCCTATGGCTGTCGAGGGCAATATCGTTGCGTTTGGACCTATATCGCAGTTCTTGCCTATTACAACAGGGCCCACGATATACGAACCCGACCTGATGATTGAATTATTGCCGACTGCGACGTCTCCTGCTATTATTGCGCCTTTTTCGACTACCCCTTTATTTTCACTGTCTTCGAATTTGCCAAGCAATGTTGCATTTGCTTTTAGTAAATCCCATGAGTGAATAGCGTCAATCCATGTGGAATGTGTGGTGACATGCGTAACTTTTCCGCCACCGTCTATTATCCTCTGGATAGTGTCGGTGATGGCGTATTCTCCTGTATCGGAAACCGGCGTCCTGTCTATTTCATCGATGATCGAGGGTGAGAACATGTATATGCCTGTATTTACAAGATGGCTTATTTTTTCCCTGGGTTTTTCAATAAGCCTTGAAACCCGTCCCTTATCCTGCAATACCACGCCGTATCCAATCGTCTGTTCGCGTATGACGGTGAGAAGCGTAATGTCACCTGATGCGCCTTTTAGCAGGTCGGCAATTGTTTCCGTATCAACCAGGTTATCCCCGTTAAGCACAAGGAACTTTTCATCAACAAAAGGTTTGGCGAGCTTTATGGCATGAGCAGTCCCGAGCTGGACTTCCTGTTCTACGTAATTGATATTCGCGCCAAACGCAATGCCATCTCCGAAGTAATCCATTATACGCTCTTTTTTATATCCGACGACAAGGATTATATCTTTTATATTGTTTCCTGCCAGGGCACGGATGATATGTTCCAGTATAGGTTTGTTGGCAACCGGGAGCATAACCTTTGAACGGGTGAGAGTGAGCGGCCTGCATCTTAGTCCCTCTCCTGCCGCTAAAATTACAGCTTTCATATAAGTCTCCTATATCATAACTATCCCAATACATTTTAAAACTAACTATTAGCTATTATGAGTTCGCGAGTGCATCCGATGTTGTTTACTATTAAGCCAGCTTGCTCCTGACCTTTTCATAAAACCCGCCCTCTTTTGTCTTCACGAACCTCGCGGGTTTATCAGCCTTCGTGATAAGGATGGTATCGTCCTCTTTTATCTTCCTTGTATACTGCCCGTCTATTACAAGCACTGCCTCTTTTTTCGGTATAGTTAATTCCACCCTTATCTCGCTTTGTGCGGGGACAACCCACGGTCTTGACGATAATTTAAAAGGCGCAAGAGGCACGATTACAGTCCCGTCCACCCTCGGGTCAACTATCGGGCCGCCTGCGCTCATGGCGTATGCGGTCGAACCTGTTGATGTGGCAAAAACAACGCCGTCAGCCCGCAATTCCTCAAGCGGGCTTTTATCCACGAAAATCCGATACGCAAGCATCTTGGCCGGACTTGCAGTGAGAATCACCATTTCATTGGTAGCTGGAGGCAGGTTTTCATCATTTACTGCTATTGAAAGGCGGGAGCGTTCCTCGACCTCAAAGCCAGCTAACACTTTATCAATAACTTCAAGCGCATTTTCAGGATTCACGTTCACAAGAAAACCAATGGTACCCATATTGATACCAAGCACAGGCAGCGGGTCATCCATTTTCTGGATACCGCGAAGTACAGTCCCGTCGCCGCCAATGGAAACTATAAATTCCGCGCCTTCTTTTCTCATTTCATCCATCGGCGTGCCTTTTTGATGGAGCATTTCGGCCGTCCTTGGGTCTATCAGCACAACAGCTTTTGATTTAAGATGATGCACGATATCTTTAACCATGGCGAGCACATCGTCCCTGTCGCATCTTGAAATTATCCCAATCTTTCTCATCCCGGTCTCCTGCAAAATCTTGTTACTCATAACTCATCTACACAAGTTCAAGTAGTTTATCATGGGCCATACCGTTACTGGCTATCATATTCACCCTTTTTGTCACGTCAAGCTCAGTAGAGAGCGGTTTCCCGTTTCCATCCGTGACCACTCCGCCAGCTTCTTCCACAATCAATTTCGAAGCCGCTATATCAGTAACACGAAGCATATTTCGCATGTCGATAAAAGCATCGAATATGCCTGATGCGACATAACACAATTCAAGCGCGGCGCACCCGAATACCCTTACTCTCCTCACTTTATGGTTATTAATAGGCACGGCATGGGGGCGTTGGCTGTATGATATTACACTCAAAGCCGATAGTTCCGAAACATTGGAAACGTGTATTTTCCTTTTGTTCAAATACGCGCCTTTTCCTTTCTCAGCTGTATAAACGTCACCGCTGACGAGGTTCTTCACATACCCGTACCTGATGTCTGAAAGGTCGGATTTGCCGATTGCAATTGGCACGCAGAAAAATGGAATGTTGTTCACCGCATTGAACGTGCCGTCTATCGGGTCAAGCACGAACGTAAACTCAGGTTTTTTACCGATTATCTTTTCGCCCAGTTCTTCGCTAACAAACCGCATCGACCTGCCATCTTTCTCAAGCACGGACAGGGCTGCGTTTTCAGCCGTTTCATCTATCTTTTCAGTGGGCGTCCCATCGGCGCCTATACGAAGCGTAACACCAGCGGCAGGTTTTCCAATGAGTCCTGAAACCGCCTTCTGGATAGCTTCTGCGACTTCATTGCATAATTCATAATAAGACATTGATCTAAACGACCTCGCAGCCCGCGACAAGCCTCTGCTTTGGATTATTGAGCTGGACTATCAAAAACCTGTCACTTCTGCTGTATGCGATATCTTTCTGTGTCGTCATGGTGACATTACACTCAGAACCCGGAGGCGCCTGTGTAACATCCTTTCCGCCTATTGCCATGCTGTTGATGGTCGCAGGCATGTCCTGAAGTCCTGCGAAGAGGTGGACCGCATCGCCCACACCCAGACCAGGCGTGAATTTAGTGAGACGGCATTTGAGGTTGAATTTCATTGCCACCTCTTCTTTCTGTGAAATTATGTATCCCCTGTCGAAGTCCTTGGACTGTATCCCTTTTAGCGCAAGTCCCACTCTTGTACCTGCTGGTGCGGTTTTCATGTCCACGTCATTACTCTGGATTGAGCGTATCTCAGTGGGAATGTTAATCGGGAAAGTGGTCAGGCTGTCATGTACTTTGAGAGTTCCCTGCGTTACAACCCCAAGCACCACGCATCCCATGCCTGTGACATTAAAGAAATGATCCACCATGACGCGCTGGGGCAGGTCGTTCTTCAGGACGTTTGCAGCCTTCGCTTCCTCGCCGAGCGCGAAGAGCTTCTCCTTGAGAGTTTCCAGTCCTTCAAAAGTGGTGGTTGAAATTGCAATCGATTCCCATTTCTCAAGGTTCGTCCCTTTGGCTATGGCTTTTATTTTTTCGGATAGTTCGGCAATAGCCGTGGGATTTGATTTATCCGACATTGTGATGACAAAAAGCCCGCGTTTATTCCCGAGCAAATCAAGCGCAATGATACATTCGCCGACCTGCGCATTGAGACCGCTTGAGGGGACGCAGACAAGGGCGATATCCGAGAGGTTTATTGACTGTATAAGTGATTTTAATGATGCCGGATAGCCATTTGCGTCCACGAATGAATATATCCTGTCGCCTTTTACTAAATTATAAAGTGTGATGTCCGACTCGGTGCCCTTCTTCCCCAGGTTTGCTGCAAGACTTGTCCTGCCTGATTTTTCGCTGCCTATGATTGCTACGTTTGCCATAATAATCTCTGTTATAATTAGCCTGATGATATATGAAATAGGCGAAAGGTTCTCAATAACCGTGTGTGCAAAATCTTTTGGTGTTAAATTTCGCTTAAAGTAACTTTGCGCTCTTGGCGTTCTTTGCGGTGCAGGTTTTTCACCGCAAAGGGCGCAAAGTACGCAAAGGATTTGTTCAACACCTAACTTTTTTACAGTCCCCATTAACCAATATTTATATCACATCTCAACTACTTTTGTAACAATAATGGACATCCAAAAAATCCGCCTCGATTTCCCCGCGCTCTGGAAAAAATGGAATAACAAGTACCCGATTTATTTTGACAACGCCTGCATGACCCTGAAACCAAAGCAGGTCATGGATGCAATGGACGAATACTACAACGAATACCCCGTCTGCGGCGGTCGTTCCATTCACAAGATGGCAAAGAAAGTGGACGAGAAAGTGACAGAGGCGCGTGAGAAATTCCAGAAGTTCCTGGGCGCATCATGTCCCGAGGAAATTATATTCACGCGGAATACCACCGAAGGACTGAATCTCGTCGCAAATTCGCTTGAACTCAAGAAAGGCGATATAGTTCTCACCACGGACAGGGAACATAATTCAAACCTTATCCCCTGGCAGATACAGGCTCACAAGCGCGGGATAAGGCACATGGTTGTTTACTCAAATCCCGATAATACCTTTAACATTCCACAATTCGAGGAAATAATGAGCAAGAACAGGAACGTGCGGCTCGTGAGTATGGTACATACCGCGAACCTTGACGGCTATACCATTCCTGCAAAGGAGATTATCAAAATCGCCCACGAACACGGCGCGCTTGTAATGCTGGACGGCGCCCAGAGCGCGCCGCACAAACCTGTGGATGTGAAGGCGCTGGATGTTGATTTCTTTGCGCTTTCCGTGCACAAGATGGCAGGGCCAACAGGCATGGGCGTGCTCTACGGGAAACACGACTTACTTTCGGAGCTTGCGCCTTTCATCGTTGGCGGTGATACGGTCAGCGATACCACATACGATGGTGCAAAATTCCTGCCCCCGCCTGAGAAATTCGAGGCTGGATTACAGAACTATGCTGGCATCATAGGCTCGGGCGCAGCGGTTGATTACCTGAACAATATCGGGCTATCGAATATCGAGGAGCATGAAAAGCGGCTGAATACGATTATTACCAGCGGGATAAAGGACATGCCCGGGCTTAAAATCATAGGCCCGCAGAAGCCCGAACTCCGCGCCGGCATCATCGCTTTCACAGTCGAGCTTCCAAAGGGCGGGGATGCCCATGATATAGCGCTTGTGCTTGACGAGACCGAGAACATCGAGGTGCGCTCGGGCGCATTCTGCGTGCATTCGTGGTTCAATTACCGAAAGTGTGAGGCTGCGGTGCGGGCTTCGCTTTATTTGTATAATACAGAGGAAGAGGCGCGGAAGTTTATTGATGTGCTGGGGAAGACGATCGGGTTGTTTAATCCGTGAAAAGTGAGGATTGACTTCAGATCAATAAAAAAATCGCCCTCTTTATTACTCGGAAGATATATATTTTGATACTTACAAAAGTGAGAAAATATGAATCTAAGAAATGAGTTTATGAATTGGAAAGATGATTTTGAATGCCTTTTAGTCGACGAACAGGCTCAAATATTTATAATTATTAACCTAATATTCTTTTCGAAAATTTCGATACCATTGTTGTTTTCAAAATATTTCGAAAAGCCTTTAGAGATTACAGTTACAGACGGCATTGCCATTTTGACCGTATTCGTTTTAGCCGCTGGAGTACTATATTATGCGGGAGTATATCGAGAAGCGCGGAAGGTGTATAACTTAAAGAATTTACCATTTAATTTTAGAGACAAGTCAGCAATTATGGGTGCAACATTTATTGCCGCTATAATTTTTTCGACCGCTATTTCTGAATTGATTAAACTATCATATCCTATTCAATATTATTTATATGCAATTTTTATTATAGTTATAATTCTTTCATTATTTATGTTTATGTGGACCTCAAAGAAAGAAGATAATTGCATCAAAAAACTTACAAATCTGGCCACTCATTTAATAAATTATATAATTATATTTTTCATTTTTTCAATTATAGCATTTGACTTTGCAGCACAACAAATTTTTCTAAGTTATATAGTGATAATAAGCTCACTTGTAATTCTTTTTGGGATATTGGGAGAAAAACACAGCCAAAAAAATTACAATCTTACTTTGAAAATGATTGATTCAATTGAACAAATAAAGAATTTAGAATTATTCGATATCACGGATATAGATTATCGTTTCAAAGATTCAAAGACCGGAGATGAATATATAGTACCGATAGGGCAAGTTAAAGAAATAGTATATAACAATACAAAAGACTCCAAAAATAGTCAATATTTGATTGATTTCAAAAGCATGAATTGGGAAAGCCATGCATCTGGAGTTCGGCATAAAGAGTTTATTAGAGGTGATGAAAGGATACGATTGGTAGAATTTTCAGAGCAATTTGTCGAAAAGGACTGGTGCACTAAAGGACACATAGGCTATGTTATAGAAGGTGGCATCTCAATAGATTTCAATGGAAAACAGGTGAATTTTAATGCTGGAGATGGTCTTTTCATAACAGAAGGGGACAAACATAAGGGCAGTGTTGCTAAAGGAGAAAAAGCTTTAGTGATCTTATTTGAAAAAATTTGAATGGAATATACTTCATAACATATTACTTCTCCAAACAATCCATTCCATTCAGGCTTTACTACGATAAAATAGAAAATGGACCCCTTCCTTACTTCGTCCCACCTGCCTCAAGGCAGCCTCATTCTTTTCAGGAAGGACTTACTCGCCATCTTTACAGTTGGTTTTTACTTAATTTATAGTTTACTGAAAAACGCTCCAGTAAACAATTTAGCTTAACAAGTACATAAAATCCATTCCAATGCATCAAAAAATTCTCTCCCAGGCATTCGCCCCCGCCCACATCTCAGGCATTTTCATAATCGACATAAAGAAAGACCCCGCACTTTCAGGCTCGATGGGCGCCGGCATCTGCCTTGAAGACGGCGCCGTCACAAAAGTAAGCGCCGCAAAAGAAACAACCGTGAAAATAAACGGCGCCGTTACAGATGCCCCAACAACGCTCACAGCCATCAAGCTCCTGACCTCCCAGCCTGTCCTTGTAGAAACCACGCTCCGCGTGCCCGTGGGCGCCGGGTTCGGGGCAAGCGGCGCAGGAGCATTGAGCGCTGCGCTTGCGGTGAACGAAGCGCTTTCCCTGGATTTGACCTTAAAAGAACTGGCAAAAGCTGCGCATGTCGCAGAAGTCACGAACAGGACAGGGCTTGGCGATGTCACGGGACAGACCTTCGGCGGCATCGTACTCAGGAAAAAGGCCGGCGCGCCTTTTACCGTAGCTATCGACAAGCTCCCGTGCAGGAATGAAACGATTTCCTGGGTGAGCTTTGGCGGGATTTCCACAAAATCGGTTTTATCTGATGACTTGAAAAAGAAGAGCATCAATAAAGCAGGGCGCTTAAGGCTCAAGGAACTCCTGAAAAAACCCACGGTTCATAACTTTTTCAGCCAGTCCTCTGCATTCGCAAAAGAAATAGAACTCATGAGCCCGACGGTTTTAGATGCCATTGAGGCTGTCGAAGCTGCCGGCGGTCTTGCAAGCCAGGCAATGCTTGGAAATACGGTTTTTGCCGTAAACGACGATGGCGCGCTTTTGGAATTTGGGGATGTTCATGAAAGCAGGATAACCAATCAAGGTGCATATCTTCTATGATTCCGAAAAACCACCCAAGGTACGAATCCCTCATGACAAGGGAACTGATAGTCGACGGCGTTGAAAAAGGCATAACGAGTATCCACGGTCTGATTGCACAGGGGCGCGGCGAGGCATTTGATTACCTAATCGGGGAAAAGACCACGGAAAGCGCTTTGAAAGCTGAAAAAGTGGCGGCGGCAGCACTGCTTCTTGCAAAAAAGCCTGTCATCTCGGTCAATGGGAACGTTGCAGCACTTGTTCCCAACGAAATTATAAAACTAAGCGAACTTGTCGATGCACCGCTTGAGGTCAATTTGTTTCATAGGACTGATGAAAGGTTGAATGAAATAATTAAACATCTACGCTCACTCGGCGCAAAAAATGTATGCACAAAAAGCGATGCGCTTATACCCGGGATTTCTCATGAACGCGGGAAAGTGGATAGCGATGGAATCTTCAGCGCCGATGTTGTTCTTGTCCCTCTTGAGGACGGGGACAGGTGCAAAGCCCTTATGGAAATGGGTAAAACCGTAATAGCAATAGACTTGAACCCTCTTTCAAGAACAGCGCAAAGCGCATCGATAATAATCGTGGACAATATTACCCGGGCTGTACCGAACATATCCAAGTTCGCGGAAGAGTTGAAAAACTCTAAAAAAGATGCGCTGCTTAAGTTAGTCGATGAATTCGATAACCGAAAAAACCTGGCCGATGCGGTAAAAGAGATTGCGGCTCATCTGGCTTCCAATCAATACTGATTTTTTTTTACGGGCGCGGAGGGATTCGAACCCCCGATCTACAGCTTAGGAGGCTGCCGCTATATCCAGACTAGGCCACGCGCCCTCAGGGTTGTTCCTAAATATCAGTGTGTGGACTTTAATTTATCGCCTAAAAGAAAGAAAGGGTTAAGTATATTTGTGCTTATTCAAAGGCAATCCCGCCTTAACTCAGTGGCTAGAGTGCGCGGCTGTAGTTTGGTCTATGTGCTTTATTGCACACATTAACGCGCAGGCACCGCGAAGTCCCCGGTTCGAGTCTGGGAGGCGGGATATTTTTTATATTTTTGAATAAGTGGATTATTTAAATCCCAAGCCACAATTTAGCCCCTTATGCTTCGGGTAACATTTCTTGGCACAGGAGGAACCCTGCCAACACCAAACCGCAACCCCTCCGCGATATTGGTCAACCGGGAAGGAGAGCTTTTGCTTTTTGACTGCGGCGAGGGCACCCAGCAGCAGATGATGCGCGCAAAGACCGGAATGAAGATAAATTCCATCTTCATCACGCATTTCCACGCAGACCATTTCCTTGGAATCCCCGGGCTCATCCAGACAATGTCATTCAACGGAAGAACCGAGCCTCTTGAAATATACGGACCCGAATGGACAAAACAATTCGTAAACCTCCTGGTGCAGCTTGGTTATTTCAAGCTTGGATTTGTAATAAATGCACATGAGATGGAGGACGGCGATGTAATTGACAAAGGAGTTTATTCCGTCAGGGCAATCGGTACTGACCACGGCATCCCAAGCCTGGGTTTCGTCATTGAAGAGAAAGGCCGCGTCGGGAGGTTTAACAGGGAAAAAGCCATCAAACTTGGGGTCCCCGTTGGTCCAATGTTTTCAAAACTCCAGAAGGGGGAACCTGTCATCATAGACGGCAGGACAATTTTACCGTCTATGGTTATCGGAAAAGGCCGGCCAGGCAGGAAAATCGTTTATACCGGAGATACCCGGCCCTGCGAATCAATCGAAAAAGCAAGCGCGAAAGCTGATTTACTTATCCACGACGGAACACTTGCAGACGAGCTTAAGGACTGGGCAATCGAAACAAAACACTCAACAGCAGGGGAAGCCGCCCTGCTTGCCAAAAAGGCCAAGGTTAAACAATTGGTATTAACCCATGTCAGTTCAAGGTATTCGGAGAGCGCAGAACCTTTGCTCCAGGATGCCAAAACCGTATTTGAGACCGCTATAATCGCAGAAGAATTGATGGAAATAGAGATACCGCTATCAGATAAATAAACATTAAATACACGTATGTACATACTCATTGAGTGATTGTGTTGAATTCTACAACTTCATTTAAACTGGACATTGAAAGAATCGGGCATATTCTTGACATGGATGAATTCAAAATAAATGAAGCAAAAGAACACGGCAAAAGCACGTTGATTTCTCCAAAATTCTTCAATAAAGGGGTATACAGGGTACGAAATGTGAACAGCGGGCGGCTTGAGAGCATCGCAGTTAATATCGAAAAAATAGCCGCCGTCACCTATGAAGGGCTTGTCAAAGAGCTGGGCGATGACTGCGTGGATAAAAACCTGTGGAAGGATGTACCTGAAGGTGGAGCGATATTTTTCTATTCTCTAAAGCTTGAGAATGATTTTGTTAAATAAGAAATCGTCGAATTGCTCTTCTTTAGAATGGCTTAAATATTAAGAAATCAGTCTGTGAGCTACACTTTATGACAGCAAAAAGACTGCAGAATATCACGGAATCTGCAACCCTCCGGATATCAAATCTTGCAAGTGAATTAAAAAGCCAGGGCAAAGACATAATAAGCTTCAGCCTTGGAGAACCGGATTTTACCACGCCTGCGCATATCATCGAAGCTGCCAAAGCTTCACTTGAACGCGGCGAGACACATTATACCCCTTCGCCTGGAATACCGGAACTGCGGCGGGCTATTGCAGAGAAATTAAAAAATGATAACCATATCGAGACAAAACCCGGAAATATTATCGTGACCCCGGGTGCAAAGCAGGCTATCTTTGAAGTCATACTATCGGTGCTGCGGGAAGGCGATGAGGCAATAATATTCGACCCTGCCTGGGTATCATATGACCCATGCGTGAAACTTGCAGGCGCAAGGACAATCTGGGCGCCCACACAACGTGATAACGGTTTTATACCTGTTGACGTTGAGGAATACATAACTAAAAAAACTAAACTCATCGTTATTAACAGCCCGTGCAATCCAACAGGCGGCGTCTATGGTAAGGCGACTCTAAAAGAGATAGCCGATATTGCGATTGATAAGAATATCTTTGTATTATCTGATGAGATTTATGAGAAAATAATCTATGACAGAGAGCACATAAGTATCGGTTCAATGGACGAGATGAAGGATTTGACCATAACCGTTAATGGTTTCTCAAAGGCATACGCGATGACCGGATGGCGCCTCGGGTACGTGAGCGCGCCCAAAGAAGTTTACGAACAGATGCTAAAACTTCACTCACACTCGGTGAGCCAGGCGACTTCCTTTGTGCAGTACGCAGGCCTGGCTGCACTCCAGGGCGATCAAACTCCTGTTACAGCCATGGTCCATGAATTCAGGGCAAGAAGAGACCTGCTTGTAAGAGGATTGAATAAACTTGGCATTAAGTGTGCAAAACCCGACGGCGCTTTTTATGCTTTTGCAGATGTGAGTGACTACGGAAGCGGCGAGGCAATAGCTGAACTTCTTCTCAACAAGGCGTTTATCGCAACCACACCAGGCTCGGCTTTTGGCTCAGCAGGCAATGATTTCATCAGGATATCGTATGCCACGTCGCAGGAGCGCATCCAAGAGGCTCTGCGGAGAATGGAAGCTGTGCTGGAATAATTACCGGCCGTTCCGCTCCAGTATCCTTCGGATAATCGCCCCGCTGCTGCACAGTTCACCCTGCTCAAACGACTGTATTCTTACCACCTTTGCATTTATGCCGTGGCTTTTTAATAGGTTTTCAAGTTCCGAATCCTTGAAAAACTGGTTCTTGCCAAGAGCGACAATATCAGGTCTTATCTCTCGAAGCGGCTCGAACATATCGGTCTCGCTCCCGAGCATCGCTTTATCCACCATACGAAGCGCTGCAACCATAGCGAGCCTCTGCCCTTCCGCTACGATAGGCTTGGGTTTGTGTTTTATCATCGAATCCCGCGCCACAATTACATACAGTTCGTCACCAAGTGCTTTTGCTTCGGAAAGATACAGCAGGTGCCCTGGGTGAAGTATATCGAAAGTACCCGTTGCAAGAACTCGAACCATCAACCTCTAGATTATTTTTGGTTGCTAAAAATGTTTGTAATATATAATTCACGTATCACGTTTATTTTCAGGCATTTGCCGAAAAACTATCAATATATTGCCGATAAATTACCGATAAACCGTATGCTCGTTTCCGGTTGGATGGATTTGCTATAACAAGCCAGCCATCTTTTACCCACGTATTGAGCAATAAACGGGTCATACGCTCTGAAAGTCCCAGAGTGGCGGCGACCTGCGAAGTAGTAACCTGTTCTGCTTTGGCAAATAGCGCAAGAACAGTCCGTGCCCTGTGGTCAAGACGGCGCAGTTCTTCAGGTTCTGCCGGGATACCCAGTTTGGAATATCGCAGCGCTTCATCCTTTGCGGAAGTGAATACCAGAGTGAGCGTTTTGGCGAAGTATTCAAGCCACGGCGTCAGGTCAGCTTCAGCGCGCCCCTCGTAATAGTTGTGGTGCGGATGTACAGCAAGGGAGCGGTAGTAGCCCTCAAGGTCGCGCGCATGGTGTTCTTCCAGCGAGAAAAATCCATTCAATCCATAGCCTCCCCGGTGCAGGATGAATGTAGCAAGAAGGCGCGCCGTCCTGCCGTTGCCGTCGTAGTAAGGATGAATGGTGACGAACTGGTAATGCACAAGACCGGCTATGAGCGGTGTGGGAAGCCCGTCCTTTTCTGCCGTGTGCGCCCATTCAACTAATGCTGCCATGAGAGCGGGAACATCTCTGGCTTCGGGCGGCAGATAGATTATTGCCCCTGATGCTGAATCGCGGATGACGTTCTGACCATCACGGTAGGGCGTGGGTTTAGCACGCGCGCCTTCTTTTATGAGCGCATGAAGCCTCTGGATAAGCTCTTCTGTGAGCGGCATTTTTTTCGCAGCCCATTCTTCAACGCGCAACAGCGCATTCCAGTAGTTCTTCACTTCGCTGACATCTCTTTCCCGCCCGTGGAAATGCGCCTGTTTCCCCTCGATGACCTGTTCAGCCTCTGCCAGTGTGAGGCGGTTGCCTTCGATGCGTGTGGAATAATGTGTGGAACGTATGCGGGCGCGCCGGCGCAGTTCAGCTTCTGCTGCCAGCGGCAGGGGCGTATGCTCAACAACGACGCGCGCGGCTTCGATGTCCATGAGTGCGCAGGCGATGGCTGGCGTGAGGGTGTAGAGGGGGTGCCAGAGGGAGCGGGTTTTAGTCATGCTCCTCCTGATTTGTTGTCAGGCGTTCGCACATCAATATTCTCCACATCCACCTCGCCTGAAATGAGCTTCGGTGTCATATAAAAGGCTAATTGCTTATTAAATAATTCTGAACTGTTCGTTGCTAACTTCATATATCTCCCCTGTCCACTTAAGTTGCTGTATAACCTCTTTGACAGCATCTCTCTCAATACCAATACTTTCAGCCTTGGATATAATTTCCTCCAAAGGCGCAGCCTCTTTGTTTTGATGAAGTTCTATGATAATTTTCTTCAAAGTCCCTATCATGTCACGCTTGCTCATACTTACTCTGAAGATATCTGCACTAACTCTCTCTGGTTTAGAGCTTGTCGGAGTTTGCATCATAATCGTTGTTGATTTAGGATTAGAGCCAAGTGCGTTAATCGCCTTTGGCTCTATCGTATGATTTTTGCAATAATTAATGATCTCTTCTAAAAATAATTCCCCATATTTTCTTAAATTTATTTCATCTACTCCTTCAATAGTTCCAAGAGTCTTCAAATCTTTAGGAAAATGGGTTGCCATAGCTTTCAAACTTATATCGTAAAAGATGATAAATGGGGATACTCCTTCTTTGTCGGCGACTTCCTTCCTCAAACATCTCAAAATTTCAAATAAATCTGGATCGAAGTTTTCATTCTCTACGTTAATTGGGCATAAATCAGCCCTAAATTTCTTTATTTTTTTAATAGCAGTGTCTATAGCCTTATTTATATATGGAATTGGATCATCTTTGAACTTCATTAATTCAGGGATTGCTCTTTCATTACCAATATCTCCTAATGCTTTGATAGCATATTGACGTACCTGAGGTTTATTGTCATATAGCAGATAAATTAACGCATCAATTGCATGCGTGTCTCCAATTTTTCCTAATGCAGATGCTGCCATTCGTCTCACATTTCCATCTGGATCTTTCGTGGCTTTACATAATATTTCCACAAATGCTGGATTTTTACATTCCCCCAATAAATATGAGGCATGAGCGCGATGGCTGCTATTGATATCATTTGATAAAATCTCTACTTCTTTATCAAAATTCATTTTTTGTATGCAGATATTGTTTTGGATCTCAAATTGTTGAACTTTATTGTCATCTTCTTTTCCCAAATAATCCGGGAATGAGTACACTCCAGATACCAAAAGCCAGTAAAATCCTTGCCAACGTCTTGAAAGTCCAACTCTGAGAAATAAATCACACTGGTTAAATATCTCTTTGAGGTCGTGGTTGATCTGATCGATTTTTATCCCTTGAAATCTTTGATTATCACAATGCTTTCTAAAAGCCAAATCCGTAATCGGTAGATTATATATATCCCCATTCATATCAGCAAATGTTATCCTATAATCATATTTATCATCTTGTTTTATCGAATAATTTACTGATAATGCTTCTTTTATTCTTATTGTTCCAATAGATCTATTTCCACCTTTTATTATATATCGATGGTTTTGAATTGTTTCTCCAAATATCGCATTAACCGATTCATCTAATATCTCCTCTAAGAATCTTTCACTTTCATTTTCAGATAAGTTCCTTATCAGCTTTGGCTCATAATCGGTGTTTATTTCCAAATCCTCCATATGTGGTCGTTCAGGCAAGGGACGAATAAATTCAAATTCAACTTCTGCAAATGGTTTTATAATTTGTTTCTTTTCATTATCAAAAATATAGCCTTCATGTATTCCAATATGTGGAATCACAGGTCTAATAGGTTTCTTTTTTTCATCAAACCCAAATATGCATACCCTATCTTCCTTCATTCTGCTCAGATCAGTAATCACGACTCTTTTTATTCCTTTTATTTCTTCATTGGATTGCAGATTACTGGAAGGTTTAATATCTTGTTCATTGGGTACTTGTTCGGTGTATGTATACCATGTATCAACAGTAATTTTTGCCCCTTCAATCTCTTTTTCTGAAATTACGTGGTTTTTAATCAAATTCTTAACTTTTTTATTATCAAATCCAAGTACAGACTCCCACAATCCTTTTGGAGTAAGAATTGATTTAATAACTGATTCATCCCAACTTATCCTTGGACGATTAACCCGATAAATAAGTATATCTTCTGCTTTAAGTTCATTTGTTTTCTTAGATTCAAATACTGAATTTAAAATCTCTTTTAACTCTGATTTCCGTTTTTCAAGCAGCTTTATCTTTTCATTTAGATCATAATATTCTTTTATTGCGATTTCAACTTCAGAATTCATAGATGTACTATCTCAATATCATTCCAATGCTTTTTCAGATATTCTGCTAATAGTCCTCTATGGCAATGCTTTGCAGATGGTTCGGTACAAAGAAAACAGGCTCTTTTTTCAAAAAACGATTTGTCAAGTTTATCTTGAACCAATCTATTTTCTAGAAGTTCGTTATAGGCTTTAGTATAGTTTTCCCAGTTCTTTTCTTTAATATATATATCCCTGATTTCCTTTGTTGGGGCAAGAAAGTTAAAATGGTGGTAAGTAATACCACATAATTCCTTCAAAAAAAATTCTAAATCGTATTTTTTTGTAAATCCAGCAAGTTGTGACGTATTATTGAGTCTTATATCAACAAGTTGTTCAACATTATTTATTTTCAATAATTGAAAAAATTCTCTAGCGTTTTTTTTTGTAAAACCTATTGTGTATATTTTCATATCAGGGTCAATTGAGTTGTAATCTTATCAGGCTTTTCAATTTTCTCTTTGATACCATCACTTCTTATATGATACACAATTACTCCACCTCTCAATAAGCTCTGAGTTATTAAGTTGTGTCTATGACACTTATAAGGATCTTCTTCACTACACATTATCACTATTCTCTTATTATGTGCTAATTCAATTAATGTCGAGATACCTTCTTTATACCACTTTTTTTTTCTTATTCTATCATAGACTACTTCCCCATTTTCATAACAATCTCCATCTTTTGGTCTTCCTCCTATAATGTTCCCTACATAGTCATTTTTCATAAAAATATATTCTATTCCAGCTTTTTCAAGTTGTTTTTTCAGATTATCGCTGTTAAATTGCGGTACATATTTGCTAAATGGCTCACTCCTAGCATCGACCAATATTTCTATTCCATTTAACATGCTCAAAAATCTTTCAAAATCTATGTTGCTGTGCCCTACTGTATAAATTTCATATTGATTTGATGCCTTATTTGATTCCATTGCATCACTCTTTTAATTATTAGACTATATATAAATCTATTCTAACTTGTATCTAAAGGTATCTCAATTGCTCAAACTAATGCTTCGCTGTACTTTTCATGGATGTAGTAAGCGATCTGCCAGCCGATTACCGAAAAAGCGTGAAATGGACTTTTCAACAAAGGAATCTTCGGAGTAGTCATTATCCATTCAATCTGCTTCCTTACTTCTTTCTTCTTTTGTCACAGATTTAATATTGTTCCGCCGCCTATAAAGTCGTCTCATAAATGATTAATTAGATATATACAGTGCAGTCAATATCCAGATACATCACACAAGCTTTCTTCTTCCCACCCCAGTTTTTTGAGAAATCCACATCCACAGTGACGCTTGGCAAATTCTTGACCGCATTCACCAGGTACTTATTCATCTCAATATTGCACGACGGCAGGCATATTATATGCCCGCTTACCTGTTTGCATTCAAGCAGCAGCTCGTAAAACGGGTCTATCACCTGCCATGCATAATCTATCTCGTTACCCATGAACTCGCAGAACTCATCATAATCGCTTTTCTGGAATGCGTCGCTCAAAGCGTCTTTTTCAAGAAGCGCCGTGAAACACTGGATATATACGTCCTGGAATGATTTCGGCTTGAACGGCAGGTTGAAGGCATCGCAGCATACCACTTCAAACCCCTGTTTCTTTGCCTGCCTGCAAAGGTCCATGTTGATGTCTATACCAACAAACAGAGTCCATTCCTTACCTTTTGTCTCGTACAGTTTCGAGTGACCACCGCAACTGATTTCAAGAATCGATTCTGGTTTTATCATATTAGTTTTCATTTAACTGGTTGATTTTAATAAAACTAATTTCATCAAGCGCTCTCTATTTCCTCCTGCGCCCATAAATACAGTTCAAGCTTAATCCTGAAATCCCCCATTGCTAGCTTATTAATGACCTCCAATCCCTCCTCTTTTGTTAATTTCCCGGCTCTCACAGCAGCGACAATCAACCCGATTAAACCCGTGAACTTTAATCCTTTCGCTTCTGCAAATCTTCTTGCGTTTGTTTCGTCAAGAATAAGTCTATCCTTGGATTGAGCTGCCAGAAATAAACTTGCCTCTCCCGAATCCATTCCATATTTTTTAAGTTCAACCGGGTTTCCTTTATATTCAATTACATGAATCCATTGGTGAATCGCTTCTTTGAATGCTTCTGCATCAGGCGATTCTTCTTTCAGTATTTCTTTCTTGATCATTGTGGTAATATACACGTTTTCAAATACAGTTTTGAGTACGTCCAGTTTGCCGATTCTCGCTAGGGCAATAAGAGTGGACGAATCAACTAATATCCGCATTTTAAAGCCAGCTCTCTACTTCTCTTGCGTCCTTTTTTGCCTCGTCTGCGCTTTGCTTAAAAAAAGGAATCCCCCTCTCAGACAGGTATCTTGCCATCTGCTGTATCGAAACCCCTGAAAACTCGGCTGCTCTGCATAATGAAAACTCATCATCGATATATTTTGCCATGGCGATTTTCATGCGCAACTCACGGATTCCGCCCTCGATTACCCTTCTTATTACCTCTGATCTTGATGAACTGAGCATTTCAGCAAGTTCATTCAAAACTTTCATATTTTTCTCATCTATCCTGACTTGCATGCTTTCCATGCTAATTACATTGTAACCATATGTAATTAATTTTATGGTAGGCACGCTGAAGTTATATGCAGAACAATTTCAAAAACCTTATAAATAAAACAGACGAATCTCGTCCTGTGATCAAATATGGTCGTTAAAGTAGGATTTATTAAACTTGGAAATCTTGGAACCTCACAGGTAATAGATTTATTACTTGATGAGATTGCGGCGAGAGAGGGAATAGCAGTGCGGGTATTCGGAACAGGGGCAAAGATGGGAAAGGATGAGGCTGAAGATACTAAATACTTCTTAGACTGGAAACCCGATTTTGTAGTTATGATAAGCCCCAACTCAAGCGCACCCGGTCCAACGGCAGCGCGCGATGTCTATAAAGTCGTTCCCACAATAGTGGTTTCAGACGGCCCGACAAAGAAAGAGGACAGGGAAAAACTGGAGCAGGCAGGCTTTGGCTATATCATCCTGCCGGTTGACCCCTTGATCGGTGCAAAAAGAGAATTCCTTGACTGTGTTGAGATGGCGTCTTTCAATAGCGATGCATTAAAGGTACTATCAGTATGCGGCGCTATCAGGCTTGTCCAGACAGAAATCGATAAAGTTATCGACCAGGTCGCAGCAGGCACAAAACCACTTGCCCTTCCGAAGATTCTTGCAAAGCCTGAGAAGTGTGTGGAGAGCGCTGGATTCAATAATCCTTATGCGAAGGCAAAGGCCCTTGCAGCACTGCATATTGCCACCAAGGTCGCAGAAATCGATTTCCCGGCATGCTTTGTATTAAAAGAGGTTGACCAGATTGCCACAACGGCGGCAGCAGGCCATGAAGCCATGCGTGCAGCTGCAAAACTCGCGGATGAAGCGCGCGAAATGGAGAAGGCAAACGATTCAGTCCTGCGGAAGGCTCATGCAAAGGACGGCAGGCTGTTAAGCAAGAATAAACTCCTTGAAAAACCACAGTAAAAACTATGTCAGGAGGTTCTTTGCTTCCTGATAACTTTTTTGTTTGATGTAATAATTTTATATCAAAAATACGACTATTGCATCACGAATTACCCTCAATATTCGTAAAACCCCTTCCCCAGAAGAACTTAAACTTTTATTTGTTCCGGTGAAAAACCTTTTTTAATAAGGACATCTTTCATACGGCTTTTATGGTTTCCCTGAAGTTCGATAGTATTATCTTTTATCGTACCACCGCATGCGAATTTAGATTTCAGGTAGCTGGTCAGTTCCTGCAGGTTAATCTCAGTCGGATTAAGACCCTCTATCACGGTTACTTCTTTTTTATATTTTCTCGTATCTACCTTTACTACGATTCTCTGCTGTTCTTTTGCCACTTCTTCGCATATGCAAAGCTCTTTAGGCAAACCGCATACAGTGCACATTTCTGAACTCATTTATTGGGTTAATACCTCCGTTCTTATATTATACATGACTATTATATAGCTACTTGATGCTTCCCGTATTAAAATATAATGGTATAGAGATAGCAAGAACCGTCGAACTTTCCCGGACTGTATTGAGCCAGGCATTCGGCCTTATGTTTCGCAAAAACATACCATCCGATTATTCGATGATTTTTATCTTGGAAAAGCCGTCCTCTGTCAGTATTCACATGCTTTTCGTGTTTTTTCCTATTGACGTTATATTTTTGGATGAAGAAAAAAGAATTAAAGGGCTTTCCAAATTAAAACCGTGGCTCGGATTTAAAACCATGAAGAACGTCAAGTATGTTATTGAAATGAAAGCCGGAACAATTGAAAAGTTCAATCTTTCAGTTGGCGGCCAGATCGAATTCTAATATTATTAGATTTTTATGACAATATCAGGAAAATTAAACGAAAATGCGGTAATACTCGATAAACAGGCGATAGAGGAATTATTTAATACAAGTTTTTACGGTCGTCCAAAAGATGACAGGCTTGAAGTCTCCCTGATAGAGAGCGCTTATCTTATTTATCTTGGAAAAATAAAAGTTGAATTCCGGGGAAAAGAACTTGATTTTAACCAATTTTTCCTGAAAGCATCATTGTTGGTAAAAAATTTTGAATTACTGTATATTACTTATAAGGACCTGAGAGAACGCGGATATTTTATCCAGCCCGCAGTCACGGGTTTCCGGGTTTATCCGCGCGGAGGGCATCCGGGCAAGACGCCTGCAGAATTTTTTGTTTTTGTGACATCCGAGAGGATACCGCTTTTGCTTTCTGACCTGAGAACGCACCTTGACACGGTTGAAAACCTGAAGAAACGTCTGGTTCTGGCAATAGTGGATGAAGAAAGCGATATTACCTATTACGAAGTGAAAAAAACACATCCCTCAGGTTCTTATGAATTAAAACTGGAAAGGCTGGCATCGACCGCAAGCCTTCTTGAAGACAGGGTAATGGTATGGGACCCGGATGCTTCATCAGTTCTTCATAATGAGGGTTTTTTTGGCAAACCAATGGATGAAGGACACCTGCAGTTGTCCCTTGTTGAATCGTGTTATTTATTGGAAAAAGGGATTCTGGGTATTGAACAAAGGAACAATAAAAAGCTGGATTTTAATGAGTTTTCAAGACTTGCATCCAACATTGAATCAGATTTCATGATAAAACTTGGCGTTTACAAGACGTTGCGGAATAACGGTCTTGTGCCCAAGACAGGATTTAAATTTGGCACGCATTTTCGTGTTTATAAGAGCTTTGAAGAAATATCAAAACTCCCGCATTCGGATTATCTCGTTCATGCGATAGATGAGAACCATGTTTTTTCATTGCAGCAGCTTTCGCGTGCAGTGAGGCTTGCCAACAGCGTGAGAAAAGAAATGATATACGGTGTAGCCGGTTCCAGAGTTGATTTTATCATTATCGGGCGGATGCGGTTGTAATAATTGGTATTAGCTCTTCTGCTTGCGCTTCACTACGTTTTCAAGTTTCTTTGCCCACATATCCTCAACCCCGGTGTATTCACACTCAAGATAATGTGCAACAGCTATGGCGATTGCATCCTTGGCGCTGCTTTCACCCGTTTTTTGTTTCAGGGCTTCGACATCCTCTTCTGTGAGGACCGTCTGTGCATGCATTATTTTAACCATTTTACCACCTCTACATTATGTTTTTTAAACGGTACAGTTTTCCTTATATTTTTGTAATAACCTTAACGATATTTAAACAAGCTTAACGATATTTAAACTTTGCTAAATTGGGTTCTGTGTAGTCTTCGGCTGATAAAAAAGAGATGAGCCGAAAATCCTTCTTACCCTCTCACGGCGGAGTTCTTATATTCCTTTCCACTATTAACATTCTTCATGGAAATCAGGCTTTCCCGTCCATGCGTTGATGACCCCACCCGGTATATTGCAGAATGTAATTTCGGGAAAAAAGTGAATATCGCGAAATTGTGTGATATTTTAAGGCAAACCGGCGCAAAAGAATTGAAATGTTCAGAGAGACTTGGGGTTGCGCGCTTTGAACTTGAAGGGAGAAGCGTGATGCTGTATCAAAGCGGACGCGTGGACATCAGAAAAATAAAAGACACCGGTGAAGCCGCAAAAGTAATGGAACAAATAATATCTATAATAAAGGATGCCCTTAACGATACATCCTCTTAGAAAATTCACCGATGGTATTACTGGTGCTTTTAACAAATGTATCCATCTTTTGATCAAGATGTTCTTCAACGCCTTTGATATTTATCCTGATGGAACGCTCTTTTGCATCAAGTGTTTCTTCAAGGCCCCGAAGTCTCTGGTCAAGCAATAATATCATAACCGCAAGCGAACCTATCAAAAGCATTGCTGAAATTATGATGACCGGGTCCGAATTGCCAAGACGTGTAAGCCATTTATAAGTCAATACTATAGAAGACAGGGTCATAACCGTGGCAAGTGCGATATGTTTCAAGTCCATTAATCCACCTCGAAATCTTATGACAAATTATTCTTTTCTATATATATAGATTTAATGGAAAGCCTGCCGGGAATCTTTATATCTACCCTCAATGCATTTAAAAATGAATTCCCGGAGGGATGAGTATTAGAGGATACGATGATGATGGTAAAACGAGATATATTGTTTTAATTGTATTGATTGGAGGAATAATTGCAGGATTTGGCGTGGACAGGTTTATCAGCGGCTGGACTGATACCTCCAAAATGTATATCATTGGTTATCCTGGCAACGTGGGCGTGGGACAGGTTTCCAAAGTCAGCTTTATCACATTCAACAACAGTGATGCGATGGGCAATGTCAATATCACGCTTGACGGCGCTGCATCCGGGCGGGGAACGACAGATACAAACGGCAGGCTTGAACTTTCAATAAATGCCACCACAAACGGAAGCATCAACGTTACCGCGGAAAAAACAGGTTACAAGAATGCGACTTCAATTCTTATGGCTACGCCGGGTCTTATCATCAGCGCAACGCCGGGCTCAATAACCTCAGGTACAGCCTCTTTTGTAACATTTTCGGTAAGCGGTCTTGGAAAGCCGGTTGATGGCGCAGCCCTGAATCTTTCCGGGGCCGGGATTGCCATGGATGGGGTTACAAATTCCAACGGCCAGATAATTCTCCAATTGAATCCCCCAAATACAGGTGCGATTACTGCTGTTGCGGAAAAAACAGGATATTCAGACGGTTCAACAACTATAACATCCGCAAGCCAGCAAACATTGAGTGTTTCTTCAAGCCAAAGTTCTGTCACGGTCAATGTCCCGGTGTTTATTACCTTAACTGTTACAGCCGGCGGCTCTGCTGTGAATGACGCGGTGGTTACTTTAAGTGGTGCAGCTTCGGGAACCGGGATAACTAACCAGGAAGGAAAAACCATTATATCCTTCACGCCAGGTGGAACTGGCACAATAACAGCCTCTGCCAGTAAAGTAGGCTATGCAGGCGGCTCAATTACAATAACCTCGGCAGGCACACAATCATTATCGCTTGCTTCGAGTCCTTCATCTGTTATCGCAGGAGTTCCGACTTATGTTATGTTCACGGTAATGAGCGGGAGTAGCGCGGTAAGCGAATCCACAGTCACACTTGCAGGAGTAGCAAGCGGAAATGGAATCACGAACCAGAACGGCCAGGTCATACTGCAGGTCAATTCGACAGGAGCCGGCACGATAACCGCATCTGCGGCCAAGAATGGATTCTCAGGTACCAGCGCCACGCTTACAGCTGTCGGGCAGCCAGCTCTCGGCGTGAGTACAAGTCCGTCCAATATCACAAACGGCGTAGCTTCGTATGTGACCTTTACGGTGACAAGCGGCGGTTCTGCCGTGAGCGGTGCAACCGTGAGTGTGTCGGGCGGAGGCATTACCGCGGACGGGATTACAAATTCAAATGGCCAGGCGACATTACAGCTCAATGCGGCGGCTTCGGGAACCATAAGCGTGACTGCGCGAAAAACTGGATATATAGATGGCACAACAACATTAGCCCACTAATATCCATGCTTCGCCGCATTCCTTTGTTAATGGATAAAGGCAAGCCAGTGAGTGTGCTTTTCACAAATGAAGAGGGCGAACAAACTCACGAACTGTATTGCGAGCTTATCCAGAAAGCAAGATTCGGCGCATCTTTCCTTATAAAAAACCAGGGCTGCACAGTAGGAGAGTACGTGCTTGGCAATACGGAAATCACACCCCTTGATTATTATTATAATTCAGGGAGGTACCGGGACAGGAATGCGGCAAAGGGTGCAGTCGCCAGTCTTACCAGGCTCATGAAAAAAGGAAAATCAATAAGGATTGGCCCATATTCAGGCGGGGATTTTGATATCCTCCTACTTTTCCTGAAACCTGAGCGCGCAATGCGTATTGTCCAGGCGCATGCTTACCATAGCGGGAAACCGGTTGAATTCAGGACAGGCGGGATAGCCTCGATATGCAGCGACTGTACAACTTACCCGTTGCAGGGGAAGCTCGGGATATCGCTCGGGTGCAAGGGTTCGAGGAAGCATAGTAAATACGGGGATGATGAGCTTGTTGTTGGGATACCTTATCAATTGGCAGAAGAAATCGATGAAGCGCTTGGGACTATTCCGGAGACACACGAATGATTATTAACTTTACTTTATTGAAATAGTATATATTTTAGAATGAACAATAAATGGTATTCATGTCAATTCTCAATAAAATCTCTAATTTTCTAAAGAAAAAAGGTTCGGAAAAAGAAGATAATAAAGCCAGAGCCGTTGGATATACCGGCAAATTTGTCAAACAAAATGGTATAGATATCGGTGAAAGTGTTGCAGTTACCGAAAAAGGATTTATCGTAAAAAATCCGGAAACCTTCATGTCTATTCCATTTGAAGCCGTTGTTACCAATAGTGAAATTATTGCAGTCGGGGATTTTAACAGGGAAGAATCCGTCCAGCTTGGAAAAGAATGGTTTGAGCGAAAAGACACGTTGAAGTTTGACGAGAAAGGAATGCTCGTTAAGTGACAGGGCAACCGTGACAGAGTACAAGCAATGCATCATAGTGCGCGATGACCTGAAATTGTCAAAAGGGAAGCTTGCAGTCCAGGTGGCGCATGCAGCAATCTCCTCTTATGAATGTGCACGAAAGGAAGCCCGGGAAGCGTGGAAAGAGGGCGGGCAGAAAAAAGTTGTTTTGAGAGTTCCGGGATTGAAAGACCTTTTTGAATTGAAGGAACTTGCAAGAAGACAGGGTTTGCCAAATATGTTGATAACCGATGCCGGACTTACGGAGGTACCGCCCGGAACCATTACAGTGCTGGGGATTGGGCCTGCTGAAGTTGGAGAACTGGATAAAATCACAGGGCATTTGAAGCTGGTTTAAAATTGGCGCAACTTGAATTGCGGGCATCAGAAGGATATTCAGGATTTGGATTTTTGAATGTCTTGGAGGTAAAGTTTCTTACAGACGCAGGTATAATATTGAATAGGGTACTCTCGTTTGGTATAAAATGAGATGAAATAATAACCAAATGGGGTTATTTTTATGTAATTGGAGATCAATTATTCAATATGTCTGAGGCAATAAACTCAACAGAGATTTTACATGAATTAAGGACAATTAGAGAAGATCTTGATTATATTAAGATTCATATGGTAGACATTGACTCAATTCTAACAGAAGAGGATTATCTTTCTTTGCAGGATTATAGAAAAGAAAAAGCTTCAGGCATACTCACTTCTCATGAGGATCTTAAGAATGAATTGGGAATATGATGTTTGACATTAAATATTCAAGGCAAGCGGTCAAATTTCTAAAATCTCTTGATAAGAAGCTTGTTTTGAGAATCCTCCTTAAGATTGAAAAATTAAAAGAAGAACCAATCCTGCACGATTCTAAAACTGTTGAAGGATATAGTGAGAAATTATTTAGAGTACGGGTAGGAGATTATAGAATATTGTATGAACTGGATTATAAAAATAATCTGATAGGGGTCGTGAAGATAGAAAAACGAGCAAGAGCTTACTGATATTTAATTTTTCCTTTTTTGGCGCCTGTTTTTAGGATTTAAGAACTCTTTCGGGTGTCCTTGGTTTATAACTGTCTCCGCGCTACTGCCTCGGCGGTACACCTTTCACTCTCATATATTCCTTTTTCATGCACCTATCCATTACAACCTCGATACCTGCATCCCGCGCTTTTGCAGCAGCCTCCTCGTTCACGATACCCTCCTGCATCCAAACAACTTTTGCTTTTATCTTAATTGCCTCATCCACAATGGGAGGAACAGCTTCAGAACGCCTGAAAATATCCACCACATCCACTTTTTCAGGTATGGAGAGAAGGTCTGGATAGCATTTTTTCCCTTCCCACTCAGTCAATTTCGGGTTGACAGGGATGATTTTATACCCGTGCGATTCAAGGAAACTTGCCACAAAATGACTCGGACGCTCAGGGTCATCCGAGATGCCCACGACTGCAATTGTCCTGTAATTTAAAATACTCTCGATGGTCATTATTTCAAACTTTCAAGGGTCTTAAGCTCGTTATTTAATACCCTGCGCATTCGAATCAGGTTTAAAATATAAGCTATTAAAACAATCCATACGACGCCAAAAGCTGCCTCTAAATAACTCATGATAGCCACTTTATTCGCTGATTACATAAAGGTTAAGGTAACAAAGGATAATGCGTGATTTATTGATAGAACAAAAAGTAAAACCTCCAAGGCTTATTGCATGGGAATTGACCAACGCCTGCAACCTTGCCTGCATACACTGCAGGGCGTCGGCTATTAAAGAGCCTGCGCCTGATGAATTATCCACAGATGAGGCAAAACATTTTGTGGATGAACTGGTGGAGTACAAACCTATTATAATCCTGACCGGAGGTGAGCCGCTTCTTCGCGCTGATGTTTACGATATTGCGCGGTATGCCACAGGACGCGGCCTGCGCGCAGTTCTTGCTACCAACGGGACTCTTCTAACACCAGAGATAGCCAGGAAATTAAAAGAATCGGGCATTCAGCGGGTGAGCATCAGCATCGACGGCGCCACAAAAGAGACGCATGATACGTTCAGGGGAGAGCCCGGGGCATTTGAGGCTGCCCTCCGGGGGATTGATATTTTAAAGAAAGAGGGCTTGAGTTTCCAGATAAACACCACAATAACGAAAAGGAACCTTGTTGAAATTCCGCGTATTTACGAACTTGCGCTTGAATTAAAAGCGTCTGCGCTTCACATATTCCTGCTTGTCCCCACAGGAAGGGGCGAGGAAATCGAATCCGAGGAAATCCCGCCTGAGGAATATGAGCGCGTGCTTAACTGGTTCTATGACCGAAGCAAAGACAAGAGGATACAGTTAAAAGCCACATGCGCCCCGCATTATTTCAGGATAATGCGCCAGCGTGCAAAAGCCGAGGGAATAAGGATTACGCCCGAGACCCATGGGTTTGAAGCCATGACGAAAGGCTGCCTTGGCGGCTCAGCGTTTTGCTTTGTTTCAAGCAAAGGCGATGTGTATCCATGCGGATACCTTCCTGCGCTTGCCGGTAATATCAGGCAGAAACCTTTTAAGGCAATTTGGGAGAAATCAAAAGTCTTCAATGACCTTCGCGATCCGGGAAAGCTCAAAGGCAAATGCGGGGACTGCGAATACCGCACCGTGTGCGGCGGGTGCCGTGCGAGGGCGTATGCAGCAACAGGCGATTACCTTGATGAAGAGCCGTATTGCATATATGTGCCGGTGAGAAAATGATTTCACTGGATGATATTGATAAAAAGATATTGAACGGTGTGCAGCTTGATTTCCCGCTTGAGCACAGGCCGTTTGATGTACTTGGAAAAAGCCTGGGATTAAAAGAGGAGGAAGTAATAAGGCGCGTCAGAAGGCTTCAGTCAGAGGGGGCTATAAGGCGCATAGGCCCGATAATCAGCACCAAGAAAACAGGAGGAGTGAGCACTCTTGTGGCTATGAAGGTGCCGGAGGAGCGTGTGGATGAGGTTGCGGGGATTATTAATGAATATGATGAGGTATCGCATAATTATTTGAGACCTGCTAATTACAATATCTGGTTCACGCTTTCGGCTGAGAGTGAGGGGAGGATGCAAGAGATTCTGGGTAAGATTTCTGGGAAAACTGGGTGTAAGGTAATGAATTTGCCTACGAAGAGGCTGTTTAAGATTGGAGTGAAGTTTAACATAAGGTAGAGTCTCTTAATTCAAAGGTACAATTGTTGGTGTCATCATCGTAAAAATGGCAACAGCTAACACCGGCTCCTGCCTTCATTGTGATTTGACTATTTTTGTACTTCGCTCAAGTAGATAAGTTTAAAATTTTAAAAACCTTCGTAAAGTATATAAGTACTGTAATACTGTAAGACCTGGGATTATGAAACCGGGTCATCTACTCACAATAATTTTGGTATCGTTGTTGATTTTATCTTTTGCTATCGTTCTAATTAAAAGCGACGTTCTGCAAAAGCCGCCTGAACCATGGGTTCCCCCTTCAAATCTCAACATCCGCGATGTTGATGTAAAACCTGTGGTGGTAACCAGTTCGCAGATAGAGGTGAATGTTACAGCTTATATAAACCATGCGGGCGCTAAAACCAAAAACGCGACCATGCTCATAAGAGCCATAAGCAGTGATACCAGACTGCTTGAAACCCAGGTTTCGTCCCCGATACCGGAAATAGAATCAGATTTGGAAAAAACGGTTGCGATTTCAGCTAATTTAAACCTTGAAAGAAACGGAGGCTATGACCTTAATATCCTTCTTTTTGACAACGGAAGCATCATGGACAGCGGCTCGGTGAGCATAAGCGGATTGAGCGCCCTGACGCCCATGTCAAAGCAAAGCGGGGTTATTCTAAGCAATATCGATTTTACCGTCAGCAACGTTTCAACCGGGAAAGTTTCTATTAAATCCGACATATACCTTGAAAACAGAGGTCCCCAGGCTTCCGAAAACCTGAAAGTGACGGTCAAGGCAAGGGAAGCTACTTCCAACCTGCTTGCTGATAAGACCGGCACTGAAACCGGCGTGATCGCAAACGAAACGACTGCTGTAAAAAGTGTTGTGCTTTCTGTGCCTGAAGGATATAATTACATGGTGGTGGTGGAACTCTGGAAAGGGGATATTTTGATAAATAGCTGGGAAAAGCCTGTGCTTCTTGCGCCCACAAAGACTGTTCCAACCGGAAGTGTTGAGAAACAGACGAATATTGAAGTTTCAAAATTCGTACGTGAAGGCGGCGCAGCGCAAGGCTATGGCGCGCCAGGTTATCCAGTTCCTATGGCAACGGGGACACCGGCGTATTCGGGGTATCCCGGAGAAAGCCCCAAGGCGCCCGGTTTTGAAACAGTTGCAGCAATTTCTGCGCTCTTAATTGTGTTCGTATTAAGAAGGAGGTTATAAAATGGTCAACCGAGAAAAGCTTGAGGATTATTTTTATCTTGGAATTTTCCTGATAGCCATGCTGTTCGCATTGATTTCCGTATTTAATCTTTATAATGCAATCAATATGCTTATAGGAACTTTTATCGATTACAGGTATAAGCCTGTTTTTGATGCTTTCTATGCCATAGCAATACTGGCTATCAGTATATATTTCATAAAAGAAAGATTGCTTAAAAAATAGTGGTTTCTTATCACTGTTTTTTATAATTTTTCTTTTTTCCATTTTTCATAATATCGTGATTCTTGTTAAAACAAAGAAATCCATTCATCAAGTTTGATATACCCCCAAGCAAATATTATCTGAGGAGTTTTCTCATGCAGCAGACAAAGATACTTTTAGATGAAAATGATATTCCGAAGAAATGGTACAATATCCTCCCGGATATGCCCACGCCCCTTTCCCCGCCCCTGAACCCGGCTACGAAAGAGCCTATCGGCCCAAAAGACCTTTCAGCAATTTTTCCCATGGAATTGATAAAACAGGAGGTCAGCCAGGAAAGATTCATACCGATACCCGCTGAGATCCGGGATATCTACAGGATGTGGCGTCCCTCTCCTCTTTACAGGGCGCACCGTCTTGAAGTTGCACTTAAAACCCCTGCCCGGATTTATTACAAATATGAAGGCGTAAGCCCGGCAGGCAGCCACAAACCTAATACTGCGATTGCCCAGGCATACTATAATATGAAAGAAGGAACTGAACGGCTGGCAACGGAAACGGGAGCCGGCCAGTGGGGAAGCGCCCTTGCTCTTGCAACTACTTATTTTGACCTCAAATGCACGGTCTATATGGTGAAAATAAGCTACCAGCAGAAACCATACCGCAGGTCATTGATGCAGCTATGGGGAGCTGATGTTATTCCTTCGCCAAGCAACCTCACCAACTCAGGAAAAAAGATACTTGAAAAAGACCCGGATTCCCCGGGCAGCCTTGGAATTGCAATAAGCGAGGCAATCGAGGACGCCGCAACCCATGATGACACGCACTATTCTCTCGGAAGCGTGTTGAATCACGTAATGCTTCACCAGACGGTTATAGGCCAGGAAGCAAAGGAACAGCTTGCGAAGGTTGAGGAATATCCCGACTATATCATAGGATGCGTTGGCGGGGGAAGCAATTTCGCAGGGATAAGTTTCCCGTTCCTGATGGATAAGCTTGCAGGAAAAAAGGACATAAAAGTGATCGCGGTTGAACCTACAGCATGTCCGAGCCTTACAGGCGGAGAATTCAGGTATGACTTTGGCGATACTGTGGGCCTGACGCCGCTTCTAAAGATGTATACCATGGGGCACGAGTATGTGCCGCCTGCAATCCACGCAGGGGGGCTTCGGTACCACGGGGATTCTCCAATCGTGAGCCAGTTATATGCCGATAAAGTGATAGACGCTGTGGCGTATCGCCAGACCGAGGTGTTCGAGGCTGCTGTGACCTTTGCAAGAAGCGAAGGTATAGTCCCGGCGCCCGAATCATCGCATGCCATAAAATGCGCAATAGATAAAGCCCTTGAATGCAAGAAGAAGGGAGAGAAAAAGACCATCCTATTTAACCTGAGCGGCCATGGGCATTTTGACATGGGAGCATACGACAGCTATTTCAGCGGGAAAATGTCGGATGAAGCCGCCTGTGAAGTTAAGTAGTAGTTTATCAAAGAAGGATTGGATTTGAAATTAATTGAAAGGCTCTTTGGGAAAAAGCAAACCACATCATCCGGGATACCGTTCGATGAACTGCCGGAATGGCTTGAATCAAGATCGCGCAAGATTTCGGAGGAGATGGGCAAAGATGCATCATCCCTATATTCCGAGATTGGGAAAGCGCTATCTGCGATAAAGGAAAGCACGACCGCACTTGAAGAGGCAACGCCTGAAGGCAGGTTCCACCTTAAAATGGTGAAAGTCGCATCAAGCAACAGGGACAATATGAGTAAGCAGGTGAGGATGCTTCTTGATAATATTAATATCCCGAAAGCTACCGATACCGCTACTATCATGACTTTTCATGAAAATGCTATCCAGACCCTGACAGTCTGCCTTGAAAATATGATGAAAAGCTACCAGTACACCAAACTGGTTTATTTTGAGGAATCAAAAGAATTAATTGCAAAAGTAAACGCGCTCGGAAGGCTTCTTAACCAGCTTATAGAACCAATAGATAACAAAAGACATGTTCTGGATGCCCTGAATATTGCCAGAAACACAATACAAAATATCAAGAATATAACACTGGATATAGGGTTCAATGAAAAAGCAGTAAAAGAGAACGAAGAAAAAATCTCCATTTTGAAAAAAGAACTCCAAGAGCAGGAGAAAGCCCTTGCCCTGTTAAAGGAAAGCGAAGCATGGAAAGAGCATATTAAAAGCAGGGAAGAACTTATCTCGCTTGAGACTGATGCCGGGAAAAAGGAGGCTGAAATCAGGGGTCTTATCCTGCCTTTGAATAAAGCCCTGTCAAGGCTCAAGCAGCTTAGCGACAGCGGAAGATATACATTGGCTCCAGAAATCAAGGAAGGGCTGAATTCGTGCTTATCAGGTGAGGTAGATATAAATCCTGAATTCTTTACCGAATTCCAGAAAATTGTTGAAAGCGGGGTCCTGAACCTTACAACCGACAAAACCGATAAAATCCTTGAGCAAATAAAACATGTACTTGTATCATTGGATTCGTCAAAAACAGAATATCAGGCTCTTACACAAGATATTGAAAAGCAAAAAGAAAAGATCTCGGGGCTGAAAGCGGCTGATGAAGAAGCGAAATTGGAGAAGAGAATTGCTGATTTAAAGGATAAGATTACTGCTCTTGAAAAGGAGCTTGAATTATCCAGAACCCGTGTTGAATCCCTGAAGCGCGATATTGAATCAAAAAAACAGGAGCTGCAGCAGAGCGTCTCGGTCATTGACAGCAGGATGAAAATTTCATGGGATTGAAAAATTAACAGTAGAAGAAAAAATAAGGACGATGGAAGTTCATCTTCTCTTTCTGCCGAACAGATAGGCTACTGATAGTATGGTAACCGTTAAGACAAATTCAAATGCTGGTGTCTTTGTAGCTGTCGGCGCCGGAGTGCCCGTGCCAGCCGGCGTAACCTGGGTTTCTGTTACCGCACCTGCCGGCGTTGCTGTCACTGCTGCTCCGCCTGTTATGCCGCTTATTGCGAATGGCGAGAAGGAGGTTGTCTTTGCCTCATAGAAGGTATATGTACCGTCTTTTGTGGTTTGTGCGGTATCAAGTTGCATCCACTTGCTGCCGTCCCAGTGGAGCAACTTTACATCATTGGCTGCAACGCTGTTGCTTACAAGCCAGGTGTTCTCAACCCTGAATCGAACCCGGGCTTCTTTCATCCTGCTTGTGCCTGCAATGATGTTCACGTTCTTATATACGATTCCAGGCGGCCGGGATGTTACCTGTTTTGATGTGGTTTTGAGTCCCTCCACCTTCAGGGTTATACCGGGTTCGTTCTCTTTGCCTGTAAGGGCAATTTCGTACACACCAAGTTCGGGAGATTTGAATGTATATGTGATTGGCGTGTTGGCAACCAGGTCTTTATCATTGCTCTCTGATTTTGCTATGTTGGCGAAATCCTCGCCTGACACTACGCCGCCTCCGCCGCCACCACTGCCGCCGCTGCTGCCTGTCCCAACTGTGGTTTTGGTTACTGTTCCAAGCAGCGCAAAAGTGCTGAAGTGGCTTGCATTGGCGATTATGTATTTCTCAGTTGTATTACGCATGTATATCGGTAAAGACTCCCATGCTCCGGAGGTGCTATTATACCACCTGACTACGAGGTCGCTTCCTGAAACGCCTGCAGCTTCGAGGTCGGCATCCGTATAATTGAACCGTATCTGTATAGGTGGAGAGAAGGTGGAATTTTCCGGACCCAGGGACAGGTTCTTGCCGAGGAACGACAGGCTTGCAGAGGTAGCAGCGCTCCGGGCAGATGAGCTTACAATATCAAGCGGATTCATTGTTATAGAAGTCAGGGCTCCTCCCGATGCATTCCGCGCTACCGTACCTGCAAGGAGGTCAATTGTTATGTTTTCATCAGGCACCGTCATTATTATGGTTGTTGTAACCGTGGCATTAGTTATATTGATATAATCGGAGAGAGAGGTTTCCATTGTGGTAAGCAATGGTAGATAATCTCCTCTTCCACCAGATATGCCGCCAGAGGAATCGTACGGAGCCGGGGTATTGCCCAGACCATCCCCATCTGTATCATTTCCAGCGTAATCAGACCAGAAGTTTCCTCCAAGATAGGGTTTGCCCATGATGTTGGTTCCGGGAGTTTTTGTGGTGTTCCAGATGTTGGTTCCATCGTCACGGGCGTTATAGGCATCGTTGTTGTTGAAGTAGTTGTTGAAGATTTTGTTGCTATTAGAAGATGTGAGGTATATTCCATTGCCGCCTGTTACATTGGAATATGAAATGATGTTGGAGTCAGAAGAGTCAAGGTTGATTCCATTATTGGTATTATTTGACATTATATTGTACTTTGTAGAGATTGCTGTTGCCGATAGGTCTCTGCGGAAGGATTTATGGCTTCCGATTGCACGACCTGCCTCGTATTCCAGGTTTTCTTCCTTTGCATATGCGCCGCTCCACATATCGTAACCGTAACCTGATAACTCCATCCTGTTAAAGTTCCAGTCCACCGTTCCATTTGGATACAGCACTACCTGGAACCAGATTGGATTCGTTCGGGAATCATAACCCGCATCATAATCCGCAAAGGTTGAGCCATTCCACTCGATTACTATTTTATCACCGAAGTTGAACACGCCGAGGTAATCAGTTGGATTTGTATCTGTTCTTAAGTCATCATTGCTTGCAAATATCGCATCAATATTACCGATGTGGTGATTATCAGCGTGCGTTCCCACACCAGAGCACAAAGAGCAGGTCTCTCCGTTCTCCAGGAGTTCTATCAAGCCGTTGGTATTTACTGAAATATTTGTTATGCTCCTGCCCCTGAACGGGAAGGTGAAAGGCAATTTGTAAATAAAGTTGCCATCATCAGCCGCCAAGGTATAGTTGCCGTAATCGGTTTCGGTTATTGGAGATTCAATAAGAGTGGCATCTGAAACGTTTATATCAACCCACCGGTACGGAGTTTCAGGAACTGTGACGGACGCTCCTATGTTATTGTAGCTTGAAAAAGTAAGGTTAATCCCATTGTTGTTATCATTTACAGTATTTTTGGCCAGGGTATTGCTGTCGGAAGAAACAAGGTGGATTCCACTATCGGTATTATTGCTGGCCGTGTTGTTGGTTAAGGCGTTGCTGTTGGAAGATTCGAGATAGATTCCATTGTCATTCGAATTTGCGGTGTTGCCAGTTAAGTTATTGTAGTCTGAGAAATCGAGCCGGATTCCAACTTCGTTGGTGTTATTGCTTGCATTATTGTTGATTACGATGTTGTAGTTGGAATAGTAGAGGTAGATTCCCTCGTTGTTCGAGTTGGCAGTGTTGCCGGTTAAGTTGTTGTTATTGTTGGAATCGTAGATGTAGATTCCAGTATCACTGTTCGAACTCGCAGTGTTGTTTATCAGAGTGTTGTAGTTGCTGAAAGACTCCAGGTATATCCCATAGCTGTTTGAGTTGGCAGTGTTGTTTGTCAGGGAATTGTTGTTGCTGGATGAATATAGAAAAATTCCCACGTAGTTCGAGTTTGCAATGTTGTTGGCTAATTTGTTGTTGCTGGAAGTTTCTATGTCTATTCCATAAGAGTTCGAACTTGCATTGTTGTTTGCCAGAGTGTTGTAGTTGCTGGAAGACTCCAGGTAGATTCCATCGTTGGTATTCGAGTTTAAAGTGTTATTAATTAATGTATTATTGTTGGAATTTTCGAGATAGATTCCAATGTTGTTTGGGCTTATAGTATTATCAGCGGTGTTGTTGGTTATGGTGTTATTAGAAGATTGGATGTAGATACCATTAATTGCATTTGTTATTACGAATCCCTCCAACGTAATCCCATCTGCAGAAAGCATAATCCCATCGGATTCTCCTCCGTTCACCACGGGCATGCCGCCGCCGTTGTCAATACCACGCAGAATTAGCTGCTTGTCAACATTAACATTTTCTGCATACGTGCCGCTGTAAACTAAAATCGTATCCCCGTCACTCGCCGCATCAATCGCGTCCTGAATAGTATCATCACTATCATTTACCGTAATAGTCGCCGCACCTGCACCGCTAACCAGCAATAAGAGCGTAAGGGTCATTGTTCCAACCGCTATTCCGGGAAGATGTCCCATGTTATTGTAATTTGTTCTCATTTCCACACACTACCGTAATCCTGATTACTGCATTTTTTAAAACACACCAAAAGCTTTTTCAGAATTTATTGTTATTAAAAGGCGGGGTAGGTTTGTATCTGTATTTATAATTTTCTAATTGTAGTGGTATAAATTCTTATTGTGTTAAATATAATTTAAAATGTGTTCATTCTAAAAATTCTATAATCAAAATCACCTGAAATTGTAAAATTAAACAATATAAGAAAAAATAAGGAAGATGATTGCTCATCTTCTCTTTCTGCCGAACAGGTAAACCGCTGAAAGTATGCCAACCGTTAAGACAAATTCAAATCCGGGTATCCTGTTTGTAGTTGTCGGCGCCGGCGTCTCCGTGCTGGTCGGCATAGCCTGGGTTTCTGTTACCATCGGCGTTGCTGTGGTCGCTGCCGCTCCACCTGTTATCCCGCTTATTGCGAAAGGCGAGAGGGCGGTTGTCTTTGCCTGGTAGTAGGTATATGTATCGTCTTTTGTCGTTTGTGTTGTGTCAAGCTGCGCCCACTGGCTGCCGTCTCTTAGGACACGATTATTTGTGGTGTTACCGAATGAGAAGAAGAGCAAGTTCGACAGGGAAATCGGGCGCAGTTTGTTTAGCGACATAAGGGAAATCTGTAAAGTAAGAACTTACGAGCCGCTCATCATGCTCTACAACCTGGCGCTGGAACATGATTTATCAAAAATAGAATTCTTTGGCGAATAAAGTTGACAGTAAATTAGTTACAAAGGAAAAGAAAAGGCTTAAAAACTTCTGAGGGAATATGATTATTAAAGCAAAAGTTTACAAGGTGAAAAATGACAGAGGTTGTTCTCAAACTCCCCAATGATTTCAGTTGGATAATAAAAAATAAAGAAGGGATGAAATGGGTAGAGTCGTCTATCATAAATAAACTCACTGAAATAAAAATTGGAAATTTACTTGCTGAAAAGAGCAAATTAAAAGAAGAGGACTTAGATGAACTCGATCATGTCATAAAGCGTGCTCTCTACAAAAAAATAAAGGCTGAGAGATGAAATTAGTACTGGATTCGAATATCATTTTTTCGGCTCTGATTAAAAAATCAACTACAAGAAACATAATTCTCAGCGATGTATTTGAACTGCATGCGCCTGAATATATTTTCAGCGAGATAACGAAGCATAAGGAACTCCTGTTGAAGAAATCCAAAATGATGATGGAGATTTTGACGCTCTTCTCTTGCTTTTGCAGAAGCATATCCAGTTAGTGCCGAAAGAAAAATACAATGAAAATATGGCTCCGGCTGAGGATATTTTGAAGGATATTGATATTACGGATTCACTTTTTTTGGCTCTGGCCATGGCTTTGAATTGCAAAATATGGAGCAACGACAGACATTTTAAGCAGCAAAGATAAAGTTGAAGTCCATACAACTAAAGAATTAACAAATTTTCAAGTCCATCCAATGTAGCTCACGGCTGCCTCAGCTTTGCGTTCTTTGCGCCCTTTGTGGTGTATAGCGCCGCTGATTTATCACTCTTAAAATATTAAATCTCCGGCGCCGATGTATTACAGCTACTTTGCTATTAAAAACGGCTTCATACTTTTTTCAGCCATTTCTCCCTTTTTATATTTGCTTGCTTTAGTATGCGGGAAAGCAAATCGATGCCGATTTCATTTCTGTGCGGATTGGGTATCGTTAAAACAAGGTCGCCCTTTATCATATAAGGATGCTTCCCGCCTGAAAATTGACCTTCGAATCCGAAGTCTTTTAGTCTCTTAACAAGCTGTTTCCATGATACCGGCATTAATTTCGCCAAGAGTGCCAACCACCTTTGGTTCTTTAAATTTCTTATGTCCAATTGAGGGTATAGGAAGCCCTTTTTTCAATCTCAGGATTATCCATCCTTCGATTGTCTCAGCGAGATTTCTTCTGCACTCTTCAAGGGTTTTGCCGGTTGCCCAGATTCCTTTTAGTCCAGGGACTTCCCCGTAATAGGGTTCTTCGTCTTCGATTATTTCATATTTCGCTTTTTCCAGCGCCGCATTTATGTATTCGAGTATCATGCCGTGTCTTATTATTAATTCATGTTCACCCTTAATATAACTTTTTACAGGAGCATTGCAAGCGCGCCTTATATTTATCACTTTAAAATATTAAATCCCTGGTGCCGATATATTTGCCGATGCGACCGCTTCGCATTAAAAATGGCACAAAATTAACAACGAACTCGTACGAACTCTAATAATTCATCACAACCGCTTCCGGTATTGCTTCTCTTTTCTTCCCATTGCAGTTAATCATCCTTTTAGCGCTCACCTGCTCAATCCTGTAACCGCCATACAGATTAAAATGAACTCGGAATAGCTGTTGCTCAGTATGAGGTGGCATCTTTTTTTATCGAGTTGGCGCTAAACTTCTGACAATCGGCGCTGGTCTTTTTTTGAGAATGAGGCGCATGTCAACCGTAGCGCCAGTTGACGTCGCATAACCGTCACGTTGGTTGTGTGACCTTGTCGGAAAGCTTTTAAGTCATTCAACCAGAATTAATACTATGAAAGATGCTTTAGAATATTTCAGAGCAAATCTTGTGAATATGATTGCCAAATACGAAGGGGAATATGTCGCCATCATTGAAGATAAAATCATAGCTCATGGCAAAGATGTAAAAATGGTCTACCAAGAGGCAAAAGATAAATTTCCTAAAAAGGTTGTATTCTTAGGTCAGGTTCCAAGAAAGGAGGCTCTGATTCTTTGAAAAAATGTTTCAAGTTTGCAAAGGAAAATTCTTCAAGCCTCGGGATTGTTTATAGACCGATAGCGAAGGTGGGTTTGAGAGATGCCGGTGGAGAGCTGTTCGAACTAAGCATGCTGGTTGATTCCGGTGCCGATATAACAATCCTTTCGAAAAGAATAGGTGATATAATGGGAGTGGATGTGGAACAGGGCGAAGCGAAGGTATTCCGGGGAATAGTTGGAGAAATGATAGCTTACGTTCATAAAATACCGTTGTTTATAAATGAAAGGGAAATTGATACGAGAGTTGCTTTTGCCCTTTCCGAAGTACCGAATTTGTTGGGCAGGCTTGATATTTTCAAGAATTTTGAGATAAGTTTCAGGAAAGAAGAGGATTTTTGCTTCAGCGATTGATTTTTAAATCAATGAAAGTTGGTTATGATGAAAACACTCAAAGATAGAATGTGTGTTGTATGCGGGCGCAAGTTCGATGTAATACTTGAAAAAGGCAATGTAATCCCCATCCAGTACTTTTATTCAAAAGAACTGGGGAAAACTCTGACAGGCAAGGAAACAGAATACTGGGAGTGCGAGTTTTGCAGTGGATACATGAAGGAGAGAATGATAGAGTGGATGAATAAAAATTGGGGTACGCGGTGTCCTGATTTTGAAGAAAACTGCGCGCTTTGCAGAGCATGGAAATATTTTGACTATCTTTTTGAGATTGACTGATGTTACAAAGATGCTTTCGCTTTGCACCCTTTCGCGGTGTAAAGCGCCACAGATTTATAACTTGTGAAATATTAAATCCCTGGCGCCGATATGTTGCCGATGCAACCACTTCGCATTAAAAACGGCACAAAATTAACAACGAACTGATACGAACACATACGAACTCATATTCGAAACCGTTAAGATCAAAGGATTTTATTTAAGTCAGTAAATGAAGCCGGAGAGTAAATTGACATGGAAAGATGTTGTGAGGGATGCGCTTCTGGAAATAGGCAACTCTGGACATCTGGATGATATTAACTCGCAAATTGAGGGTCACTGGAAAACAAAAACAAATCCGACATGGAAGGACACAGTGAGGCGGACGCTTCAGCAATACAACATTTTTTATCAGGAAGAGAAAGGGAGCGGGGTATGGTATCTCAGGGAGGAAAAGCCTTTTTTGGAATTTGACCCGAAGAAGAATCCGAATCCAGCGCATGAGGATGTTCAGGGGATGCTGCTTGAACTTGGAAGGATATACGGTTATGAAACTTCAGCGCCTGTTTACGATGCCAAGAAGAAATTTTTAAAACGACCTCTCGAAGATGTTGCTACCCTGAAGGAATATCCTGGCAATTTTTCTTATCCGAAGATTGTGAATATGGCAGGTCTGATTGATGTGCTGTGGTTTGGAGGCGATACTGATGCGCTTGTCCCTGAGTTTGCTTTTGAGGTTGAGCATACTACGGATGTGACGAAAGGGCTGGGGAGGCTTCATGACCTTTATAAGTCGGGTCTGCGGACGAGATTATTTGTGGTGTTACCGAATGAGAAGAAGAGCAAGTTCGACCGGGAAATCGGGCGCAGTTTGTTCAGTGACATAAGGGAAATCTGTAAAGTGAGAACATACGAGCCTCTCATCATGCTCTACAATCTGGCGCTGGAGCATGATTTATTAAAAACAAAATTTTTTGGCGAATAAAGAGGCGCCAATACATACCAGCTCATCGAGTGCACCACATATTTATCACTTTATATATATTAATTATCGGCGCCCATGGGTTAACCGTGCAACTATCTATATGAAAATCACAAACCGCAGATGAACGCAGATGCTCCTAATGCCTTTGATTCCTTCTCTTTGCGTTATTTGCATCTTTTGCGGTGTACAGCGTCCTACCTAGAACACTGGTTACACGGATTTGATGGATTTCCACGGATACTATCCGTGCATATCTGTGTCATCCTGCGCTCCGTGTTCTGTCACAAATTCAATAACTGCTTTTCGGTATCAAGCGCCCCGCACATCGTAAATATTATATTCTCGATGCCGATAGCTTCACAATGCACCAATATTCTCAATTTAATATCGATCTTACGCAGTAAATATAGTAAAAATAGTAAACTATATACCATAATAAAGATAGTAAGTTAGTAAGGTGATAATTTGAAAATAGGAAATTTTAGGATACCAACAAATCGTCTATACCCTAATTTAATTTTAGATGTTAAAAAAATATACGAAAAGTTTAGTGGAGAAGAAATTGAGGTTCAATATGTTGCTCAATTACTTGGTCACACATCCCATAGAAGTGGTACATTTCTTCAAAAAGCAGCCGATTCGAGGTTTTATGGTCTCATTGAAGGAAAGGGTAAAATTAAAGTATCTGAATTGGGCAAAAAGATAACATACGGGCATGAAGCTGAGAGGATGGAAGCTTTAGAAAAAGCAATACGTAATATACCACTTTGGGGTATTTTTCTTGATAAATTTGGAACAAGCATAAAAGAAGATAATTTTTGGATAGATTTAGCAAAAATAACGGGCGTTGAACGCGTAGATGCTCAACTTAACGCTAAATGGATTCTGAATGCTTACATGGAAGACGTTAGACATTTAAAATCTACCGAAAAACCAGCAGAATCTTTAAATTCCATTCCACAAACGATCGAAACATTTGATAAGAATGAAAAGAATATGATAAATCAAGCAGTTGAACCTATGGTAGAACCAATAGTTAAATCTGAAGATATAGAGGAAATTAAGTTTGGTGACATATATATTAGGATGCCTAGAAGGAATTCTAAATCTATACTCATGGCTAAAAAACTACTGGAACTTTATGAAGAAGGAATTACAAAAGAAACATCGACAGCAAGTTAATTAAACAAAAATCCGGTCATAAGTCTATTGAGCCCATACAATTATAATTATTAAAATATTAAATCCCGTGCGCCGATATGTTCCGAATCACGGGGCGTGGGACACTTTAGTTTATATTTTCAAGTAAATAATTCAGCTCCTTGTCTAATTCTAACTTCTTTATCTAGCTCAAGTCGGGAGGATTCATTTTATTATCTATATAGTATTTCTTCATTTTATTAAGTTTTTTTATCCGTTGTAGAATTTTTTTGTTTTTCCTGATTTTCTCCATGTAAGGGGGTTTTTCAAGCTTGAAGAACTTGAATGTATTATTTATAGCACTCCACTTCTCCATGTCAGGGTTATATTCTAGACCTTTGTCCTTTGCGTATCTTACCCAGATATTATGCTGTCTTACCTGTTTTCTAAAATTCCTAATTTTTTGGTCGGTCCAACCTGCTTTTTTGTGGATGTAATAGTTTCCTTCGGGCTGGCCATTTCTCATATGTGGTAAATAGTTGTCATAATCAATCTCTAAGGGCCTGTACCTACAATCTGTTATCTGGACGCCTAATGTCTTACAATGTTTTAATTTTTTGATCATATCCTCATAGGGAATGTCAAAATTATAAATCATAAAAACAGAGATATCTTTTGTATTATAACCCGCTTTAACAAGAATTTTTATTTGTTTTTTGATAGCAGACATATCCTCCAAACCATTATCCCAAGCAATTCTAATATTCTGGAATCTTGCCTTTTTTATCAACTCAGCCAATTCTGGATCTTTTTCAAGTAATCTCCCATCAAAACCACTTTGTGATTCAAAAATAATAGGTCTACCGTTGAGCTTTAACTCGGAAAATTCTTCCAGAATATCCTTAATGTGAGGGTTTGCTAGAATATTATTATCATAGAATATGATTCTGTTTTTTCCGATTTGTTTTAATTCATCAATTATTTCATCTTTTGTTTTGTTAGTCCTTTTTGGTTCAATTTTCCAAGTTCCACAGAATTTACAGCGCCTTATGCACCCCCTCATCATATGCGTGGCATGATAATCTACCTTAGCCAATAAACTATAATCTGGAAGATATTTTTCAGCTTCTGGATGAATTCCTGGTAACACCATCACTCGGAATTCATCCACCTTCTGGTTGAATTCATGCATATGGATATGTAATGTTGCATAGACACCTCCAAGATTTATTTCTGAGTCTGGGAACAAAACTCGATAGTGACCTATGCAGTCCCAAACGTGGCTAGACCAATATGTAAAAAGGGAAGTTACAAATATTTTGTCAGGTATAAAACCAATTTCTTGAGAGTTTTTCTTGCCCCTCACGAGCTTTACAACATCCCCCTTGGCTTTATGCAAAGAGCCAAATTTTAGCAAACCAATTGGGACAAAATTTTTATGAATGTGATCTGCCTTGTTCTTGCTTTTTGTGGGATAAGGAAAGTCAGGTTCAACTAATAGAATGTTCATTTTTTATACTACCTATTAATGGAAGGGGTTGTATGGGACTAGGTTCGACTCTATCGTTATACGCTATGTATAGAGGTGCGTTTAAAAGCGACTTGAGTCCCTGCCTTTGTGGAGAAATTGACTTCATACTATATTGAAAATCAAAAATAAAATGCATCATTGGTACCCCACCAGTGCCTTGATAATAAAAACAAATATATTTGGTGAGAAAGTATCTATAAGTCCTTCCAATTTCGTCCATAAGATACGGAATATAGACTTTTAACTTGTATGGTTTTGGGCGAGAAAGATACCAATTTATTGTTTTTTTTGCATCTAAACCTAACTCGGCTAGTTCCTCACCAATATGATGGAGCTTTTGATCATATTCCTGTTCACATTTTTCTCTGAATCCTACTGTAAGAAAAAAAAGAAAAGACTGTCTTTGTGTTTTTTGATGTCTAAATAGTTCTCGAATGGCATCTGTTCGTTTATCCTGTTTGATGATGTCAGTAAGTCCGAGGAATCCTCCCTCAAAATCAAGATTAACAACATGAAAGAACTCCTTAGCTGGAATTTCCCCTACATCATCTTCCCAGTTCATCAATATCGATTCGATGTCCCCTTGAAGAATTTGAGTTTTGCCGTTCAAACCTAAAGACATTGCTGTCATTTCCATTACGCCTGTTGATTCTTGTTTATTCTCTACAGCTATTATAAAACCTAGATAATCGTTCCACTCTTGAATATCCAGCATAAGAGGGCCAGGCATACCAAAATATACTACATCTTCGTATGCATCAAAAAACTTATCCCGAATTATAACAGCATCGTATTCTCTTCGCAAAAAGTCTTTAGGGGGATTTGTATAAAACATTTTGTTACTATCCCCCGTTTTCAGATAGCAAGTTTAAGTTCAAGCCTATGGAGAAAGTTTTTAATTTCATCATTGTTTTTTAATATATCTTCACTTCTTAAAACTTCAACTACCTTTATGGTAACATCAACCCAATCATTATGTCCTATCCTATAACACATATCTTCTATAGCGCTTCGGATCAATTCAGGAGATTCCTTAACTTCATCCACTGATTCTTCTGGCATCTTATCTGGACCAACATCTACCACATCTACTTCTTCAACAATTTTTTCTTCTGTGGTGATCTCTATTTCTGTTTCTCTCACAGAGATTTCTTCTTTGGAAATTCCCTTTTCAATTTCTGTTTCAGAAAATTCTTCTTTTGGGGGATTTGAGTGCTTCTTAATCCACCCTTCTACCCTTTTAAGTGCTCTTTCTGTTTTCTTTTTCGTTCCCGGCGGAATATACTTATTCTTGTGGTCATTTTTAAGTTCATTCAAAAGTTTATTTTGTTTTGTAATTTCATTCAACCAATCATTTTTATCATCAAAAATAGGTTTATTTGAAAGAGATTGTGCTTTCACAATTCTTTGTTCAGCCTTTGAAATCGCTGACTTTTCGCGTGCCATTTCAGAGATTTCTTTTCTTATATCCTTTATAAGGGCCTGTTCAAGTAAATCCCGAGCAGGCGATGCTTCAAATTCGACACGCTCTGTATTTGGCAATAGTTCATCCGTTGTAATATGAATCTCACCTGTAATGTAGTCTATTAGGTGCTTATTTGGCTCACCAAAAAATAAGTTAGTTATTGTTGCTCTATCCCCTATAGTAAAGCCTTTCTTTCTATAAACAAGCCCACGCGAATCTTCATCATCAATTTTTCCAGTCCTGCTATTTTGGCAAATCCAATAAACACCTAGAACTTTTTTCTTTGCGGAAATCTTACCAAAAATAGGCGATTCAAGAGATATATACTTAGGTGCTCGATAGATTGGTTTATTATTTACTTTAAGTTTTACAATTCTAAAATCAGTCCCCAGTTGCTTTTTCAGATAGTCGTATATTTCTTTTCTATATGGAAAATCTGATTCGAACTCCAATGGAATTGTCATTTCAAGGTACTTTCGAACACCTTCTTCATCCAAAACCTCTCTGAAATCGTCAAGGATGTCTATTAACTGTACTGCGGTTCCATATTTTCCTATTTTTTCCTTAGGTGCAGGTAACTCGCCCCATTTTATATTTTTATTCAAACTATCTATTAATGAGATGGGTGGTTTATTCTTTATATCCTCTCTCAATCCATTACAATCTATAACAACTTGATAATAGCTGGGATTATCCCTTTTCTTTGTTGTGATAATAATTTTGTTACATATTGCAACTCCAGAATAGATTCCAATACCCCTAAAGCCAATATTTTTTGTCATATCCTTTGGTGAGAAGCCAACTTTCACAGCATCTCGAATTCCGCCATAATCCATACCTGGCCCATCACCAGAAATTAGAAGATTTCTCTTCTCAACTTTGACATCTATCACCGTAGGAGGAGGATTATTGTCTATTTCATTGGATACGTATTCCCGTAATACATTCATTGAATTTTTGTACAACCCACTAGTAATTGATTCCATCAGGAATACGCCAATATCGTTTATTCCAAAATCAAAATCCTTGAGCTCCTCGTTCAGATAAATTCCTCCTTAAACATACTATTATACCAATTTTGCCAATCTTAATAATACTTATAATCTTTATAATTATCTCAGCACTTTCCTACATTAGGAGTATAAAAATTGTTTCGTTAATGTTCGTAAAAAAGATTGTCTTTGTATGTAATTTTAAGATTAAACGAAATAATGTTGATTAATTTGGCAAATAGTCAGGTTATAAAATACAATTACATTTGATATTTTTATAATTCAATTTTAATTTATCCCACATTTCAATTGTTTCTTTGCATAAAGCAACCCGATCATAATTATATTTTTCTTTTAGATAATTAATTATTGATGAATATATTTCATATCGAGTATTGAAATCGACTTTTTTCCCCCAATTTGATTTCTCGGAAAGGAAATTAACCCAAGATTTATCTTTGGAATTATTTATCGTGCTCTGAAGTCCGCGAAGAGATCCTAATGTAATCCTTTCAGGGATAAGGTTTTCAAATAAAGAGTCTACAAGCTCGATATAATGTTTGTCCCAATTAAAAACAGGAACAATGGGGTCTATGCGAACTCTGACAGTATATCCAGCATCGTTAAGCTTTCTTGCAGCCTCTATTCTCGATTCTACCTTCGGTGCATGCTCCCATTTATCCGCAACTGTCTTTGCATTCAAGCTGAAACTTACAATAACGTTGTTATGTCTATCAATATCAAGCAAATTCTTTATGTTGTTCGATTTGGTTAATATAAGTATTTTATGTTTATTTTGATTTTCAAACATGGGAATTATAAACTTGCTAAATGGTTTTTCATCGCTTTCAGATAGCAATGCATCAGCAAGCTCTCCAGAATTAAGTATTTCGGGGGAAGAACTATTATTTAAAAAGGTTTGAACGTGCTGTTCTATTTTGTACCAGTTTTTAATTCTTGGACTTTTTCCTATAAACCTAAGTGTTCCCTGTAAAAAACACCACGCACAATTATATTGACACCCTGTTGCCCATTTAAGTTCTAAAAAATGAGGACACACTACATCTGTTGATTTACTTGGCTGGGGAGTTTTATCAAATCGGCAAATTATAGAGCCATCTCCTACTTGGCTAACGAGTCTTTTGCGAGTTCCATCAAACATTCTATAAACTTTTTTCTTGACTTGCATTATAGCTCCATTTGTTGTTTGGCTTAAAATCCAATAAACTTTTTTTATTTCACCCTTTTATTAAGATACAAAACTTTTGTAAGGATGGCGAAAGTATTCTTATAACTAGTAGACACGCATTTAGTCTTAACCTCAACATAGATTAGTTTATGTTTTTTATCAGAAAAATATAGTTGCTATGTCCATTACGCAACAATCTTTTAATTACACCTTACTTCCACCTTACTTCCAACTTAATTATATCCATACAATTAGATCATATTAATTTATATATTATTAATTGGATCAATATCGATCCTTGCTCGAAATCACAAGGTCCGACTACAAACAATTCCTCCAATCCCACGCGGAAGTGGAAATCGGAGAAACAAAAATAAAACTCCAGCAGAAGTGGACGATCTCAAAATTCGCCCCCTCCACCTTCACACCCGAAACCACCACGGTCTGGAGCTTCCCCGACCGCGGCGACTGGGCAACGCACGTCGGGAATTACAGGGGCAACTGGTCGCCATATATCCCGCGTAATCTCATTTTGCGCTATACGGCGCCGGGGGATTTGGTGCTTGACCAGATGGCTGGAAGCGGCACTATGCTTGTGGAATGCAAGCTCCTGGGACGGCGCGCCGTGGGTGTGGACATCAATCCCGATGCTGTCATGGTGGCGCGCAACAGGTTGGATTTTGCTTATACGCCGCTGGATGCTGACTATCAGGCGCCGGAAATCAAAACTTACGTGGGGGATGCGCGGTCGCTTGACCTGATTGAGAGCGAGTCCATCGACCTCATCGCCACCCATCCTCCCTATGCAAGCATCATCCCGTACTCGCACAACCGCGAGGGCGACCTGTCGAGCGTGCACAGCATCGCCGAGTTCGCCGCTGAAATGAGCAGGGTCGCAGAGGAGTGCATGCGCGTCCTTGCGCCCGGGAAGCACTGCGCCATCCTCATGGGTGATTCGCGGCGCAGCAAGCATTTCGTGCCAATCACGCCGCGGGTGCTGATGTGCTTTCTTGAAGCCGGGTTCATCCTGCGCGAGGATATCATCAAGCTCCAGTGGAAGATGAAAAGCACGAGGGAAAAGTGGTTCGGGAAGAAGTATGATTTTTACCTCATCGGGCATGAGCATTTGTATGTTTTCAGGAAGCCGGATGTGGGGGAGAGGACGGCGAAGTTCAGGGAGAGCATGAAGTGGTGGTAACAAATCTGCGTTTATCCGCGTTTATCTGCGGTTTCTTTTTCAATCTACGGCGCCGCCCTTCGGGCGGGTTGCTGCACGGGGTTCTATTGACGATGCCACTATTATATATCTTGACTGCATATCTCATATTAAGACTATGATGGAAAACAATGAGACCAATCAGTTGAAATCGCTGGAAGCGAAAGGATGTGCTTTTCTAATTGAATCTTCCCTTAAAAAGGATTGGCTAAGGGCAGAAGAAGACGAAGCATGGCAAGAGCTATAGAAAGTATAACTATCCAGGTCATATCTCATCCAGCAACTCTTCAACAGAAGATATTTTCTTAACTCGTCCTTCTTTAATATCAAGATCGCTTTTTTTCAGCGCTTCCATCGTTTTTTGATTACTGAGAATTTCAACCGTTATCGATTCAGTCATGATTTCAAAATTGATTCATGTTCATATAATGATTGCTCAAAAAACAGGGATGATTCGGAATTTCGCTCCCGCTACCCCTCCGGTTTTAATTCCTGTTTTGGTTCCACATCATATTCATCATATATCTCCCCCACAAGCTCCTCCAGTATATCCTCGATAGAAACCAGCCCGATAACCTTCATATTATTATCCACGACAACTGAAATATTCATTTTCTTCTGCTGTAGATCTTTTAGAATCACGGATATCTCTCTTCCAGCCTTAACAACCAGAAGCGGGCGCAGAACCTGAAATACCTTAATCTTCCCGAGTTCATAATCCCGAAACTTCAGGAAATCCTTGGCATATATCATCCCAACCATATTATCGAATTCTCCCCTGTACACAGGCAATCTTGAATGCCCAGACTTATTAATTAATTCAAGCGCGATATCAAGTGTTTCCGATTCCTCAATGCATACGATTTTTTCCCTCGGGGTCATGACGCCGTGCGCCTTTCCGTTGGTAAACTCAAAGACTTTGTGTATCAGCTCCCTCTCGTGTTTTTCAATAGTCCCCTCCTTTTCCCCCACCTTCACCATCATCTTGATTAATTCCTCTGTAACGAAAGGGTGTTTTACCCGTTCCTTCCCGCCTGTAAGAGCTATAAGGAAATTGACAATACTTGTAAAGAACCAGACAACGGGTTTCAGGATATCAATAAAAATTACTATCGGGTTTGCTATAAGCATCGCGATATATTCCGGGTTCCTCGATGCAAGCGTTTTTGGAAAAATTTCACCGAATATAAGAATAAAGAGGGTCATTACGCCTGTCGCTATCGCAATTCCCGAATGTTCAAAATACCGCAACGCTGCATCGGTTGCCAGGACAGAAGCCGTAATATTGACGATATTATTCCCGACCAGTATAGCTGTAAGGAACTGTTCCGGGTTTTCAAGCAATCTGGAAACTATTTTTGCGTTTTTATTCCCGGTCTCCGCAAGGTGCCTTATCCTTATCTTACCCACTGAAAGAAGCGCTGTCTCCGAAAGCGAGAAAAAGGCAGAAAATACAATCAGTACTGATATGATTATTATTTCAATAGTAATCCATGAATCCATTGGATATTTGATCAATTCTTATAATATCGATAAGGTTAAAAATTTAACTGCAAATGTAAATATATAAACTCAGCCTTATCGATAATCATGCTCGTCCTCGCAGAATTCGAATTCGATGCCGGAAGTAAATCCGGGATAATCTATGAAGCATTGCTCCCCGAACTTTCCGAGGATTACCAGAGGACAAAAACAACCCTTACTCTAAAGGCTGATTCGCTTATCCTGAATGTCGAGGCAAATGACCTCGTATCGATGAGGGCTGCCCTCAATGGGTGGCTTCGGCTTATTAAAATCACGTATGAGATGTGTTCTCTTTGAATACACAAGTTATAAGTTAATGTTGTGCAATACTACACCAGATTTATAGGTGAATTAAATGAGTTCAGAATTACCCCCGCAAATTCAAAACCAGATTGCCCAGCTGCAACAAATCCAGCAGCAGGCCCAGGCACTCGCAGTTCAGAAAAACCAGGTCGAAATCACTTTGAAAGAGACAGAACTGGCTCTTTCGGAACTTGAAAAACTTGAAGATGATGCCGTGGTTTACAGGGCTATCGGCGATTTGATGATAAAAACCGGACGTGACAAGACAAAGGAAGCTCTTGTGGAGAAAAAAGATACTCTTAGCCTCCGCGTCCAGACCCTCGTTCGCCAGGAAGAACGCATCCAGAAGCGGTTCCAGCAGTTGCAGGAGCAGCTCAAACAGGCAATCGGGACTCCGGCCGCCCAGTAGGTTATGGAGTTAGACGAATCGGAATTCTATAATCAACTGCTGGATTACAACAACATTCTTTATTTATGCCACAGGAATGCCGACCCTGACGCCCTGGGAAGCGCATTTGCGTTAAAAGAAGCTGTCGGGGGCACAATCGGCGTCGTTGAGGGATGCGACAGGGTAGCGTCCCAGATTGCCGGGCAGTTGAATATCGAATTTGTTAACGAACCCAAAGGGGATTTTGACCTTGTTGTAGTGGTGGATACGTCCACGCCTGCACAATTGAACGATTATCCATTAAAAACATATGCCGTTATCGACCATCATGCAACCACATCGCTGAATGAAAAAGCGGCTTTTTATCTTCACAGGAACAAGAGTTCCACAGCCGAGATTGTTCTTGAAGTTTTAAAGACCATGGGGGCGCCGATTATGAGGCGGGCTGCGTTTGCCCTGATTTCCGGCATTATCACGGACACAGGCAATTTCAGGCACGCGACGTCGGATTCGTTCAAGGCTGTAGCCGAATTGATTGAATTAAGCGGCATCGAATACAGTGAAGTAATGGACATGCTTTCGTCAGTCCCCCAGGATGTTTCCATGAGGATTGCATTCTTAAAAGCTGCCCAGCGCGCTTTGATTGAAAGGGTTGACGACTGGATTATTGTCACCTCGCGGGTCAGTTCGTTTGGCGGGGCCGCTGCTTCGGGTTTAATTTCAATCGGGGCTGATGTTGTATTTGTGGCGTCTAAACAGGATGATGTGGTCAAGGTGAGCGCCAGGGCAAGGAGGGAAGCCCAGAATGCAGGTGTGAATCTTGCAAAATTGATGGAAGATATCAGCGTAAAATTCAACGGGACAGGAGGCGGGCATGAAGGCGCGGCCGGGATGGATGTGCGCGGGGAAACGGAAAACGTGCTGGCTGCCTGCGTGGAATATATTAAGAATTCACTTAAGAAAATCCCTGAGCCCGCAGCTATTTAAAAAACCATAGAGAACAAAATCCTTACCTTGATATTAAAAAGAATCGGAATCTAACCATGTCTAAAATTCTTGGCATCGATATCGGCGGCGCAAATACCAAAGTAGCCTCGGAAGATGGCAAAATTGTAGAACTGCATTACATTCCCCTGTGGAAGAACACAAAACTTCCGCAAGTGCTACTTGAAATTGCAGGGCGCCTGAAGCCTGAAAAAGTTGGTGTCGTGATAACAGGTGAACTCGCGGACTGCTATTCTGACAAGGAAGCAGGGCTTTCATCCATAATCGATGCTGTAAACAATGCTTTTTCCGATGCTTATTTCCTCGACAGCAGCGGGATTTTCACGAAAGAAAAAAAACGAAGCATTGCAGCTGCCAATTGGATGGCATCGGCACTTCTTGTGGGAAGTGAATATAAGGAATGCATATTCGTGGACATAGGGTCAACGACAACAGATATAATCCCCATCCGGAATGGCATACCTCATGCAGCAAGGTCTGATTTTGAACGCCTGAAAAACAGCGAGCTTGTTTATACAGGGGTTTTACGGACAAACGTTGCAGCGCTTCTCAAAAGCGTAAATTTAAACGGGGAGACATGCGGTATCTCGTCAGAACTCTTCGCGATAAGCGCTGATGCGTATATGGTTCTTGGATTGATTTCCGCTGACCAGTATACCTGCGACACGCCCGACGGGGCGGGAAAAACGATATTGGATGCAAAAAGAAGGCTTGCGCGCGTGGTATGCGCCGACCTTACAGAGATAGAGGAAAGCGACCTTCTTTCGATAGCAAATCAGGTTATGAAAAATCAAGTCAATAATATCAAAGAAGCTTTGCTCATCGTGGCAAAAAGGCGGCGCATCAGCAAAGTCGTAGCATGCGGCCTGGGCGAATTCCTGGCTGAAAAAGCGGCGCAGGAATGCGGCTTTGAGATTATCCTGTTATCAGAAAAATATGGAGCGGAACTATCAAAGGTATTTCCCGCATATGCAGTGGCGCAACTGCTGGGCAGATATCATTAAGGCAATCAAAGAAAGCATCTATTTTAAAAATTCCCGGATTTTATCAAGGTCATCCTTTTTCAATACGAATTCCTGGTTGAATCCGCCCAACACTGAATAATCCGCATGGAAATCATTTGCATCCGATGGTGAATCAAAAACGTAAATCGTGGCATCATAGAATTCAGCGGATGTATAAGGCTGGCCGTTAATCAAAAATTTCTGGTTATCATCAGTCACAATTTTTGGTATTGTTGCTTCAAGGTAATAATAGTCTATACCCTGGATATTCCAGTGCCTGTATTTGCTGGAATTGCCGACATCGCTTACCTTCAGTGCCAGCCACGCATGCTGCCTCTGGTAAGAAACAATAACCTTTGGCGCCACGTGGTAATTGCCCCTTAAATAACCCCAGAAATATGTTGACATCCTTGAACAGTCAAGCTCATCCGCATGGTAAAGACTAAACCATTTTTTGTCATAATAAGAGGAGAGGTTAAGAGATATCCTGTCAATCAGCAAATCGCTCTGGTTTGTAATGCTTCCTGTCTGGTTTGTGCCGGTTTGAAGCGTGCTCCCGCCAGCAGGAACCGGACTATTTCCCGTTTGGTTTACAGTCTGGTTGTTAATGCCTGAATTGTTTGTTATCCCGGATCTTTCAGAGGCGCCCGTATCGGCTGGTGTAATCCTGTTTGAATCAATACATCCCGAAAGAAAAACAAAAAGAATTATCAGAATGAATTTTTTATCCATTTTTGATTACTTCATTTCTCTATTGTTTCAGCCACGGCAGGACTTTCCTTTTAGCCCATCTTGCCAGCAATACTATAATTGCAATAAATATCACTATCGGCAGAATGTACCCTATGAAAACTATCAGCCCGTTTATACTCCCGATAAATCCCGCTGCGGCCTCCCTGAGCGCGTCAGTTATTCCCCATCCTTCGCCTGCGATTGGCGCCGGCTCATTAACATTTACTGTAATAGTGGCCATTTCAACGCTCTGGTTGAGATAGTTCATCCTTCCTGTAAGGCTCTCTATTTCCCCGCGCACCCGTTCAAGCTCACGCTCGACATCAAGAACATCCTTAACCGTGGATGCATTTTTCAATATTTCCTGGAACCTTGCCTCCTGTCTTTTCAGGTTATCAAGGCGGGCGCCCACGTCAATGAATTCTTCTGTTACATCCTGGCCTGAAATCTGCCTGGACTTTTCGGTTCCCAATGCTTCTATTTGTGTGATGGTTGAGTAAAAATTCTTCTGGGGAACCTTTATTGTCATCTGGCCGTTTTTGCTTCCCCCGGAATCATATGTTGATGAATCTGATATAAAACCCTGATTTGCCTCTACTATTTTCAATATATCATCAGAAGCTTTTTCAACGCTTTTTACCTCCAGTGTAAGGCTTGCGGTTGAGATAATCTTCCTGTCGATGACATCAACGGCATTTCCTGTTTGGCCTGGAGCCTGTTGCTTTAATGGCGAATCTAATGATTTTGAAGGTGCTAAATTATTTTGTGGCAGGCTTTCTTTAGTCCCCAGACACCCCGCTGTTATTACAAGAAGTAAAACCGCAAATAATAGTAAGGTTTTATTTTTCATTGTATCTTATATAAACCATAATAATATATAATGCTTGCTTTCACCCAAAAATCAAATTAATATTCACAATATCAGGGATATGAATTGAGCTAATCGGTTTTAATTTTTTTCTTTATTTCAGCCAGAGCTGCCGCAGGCTCTTTTTTCTCCCAGTCGCGCCTTACCTTTTTATTATTCAGGAGCGAAGACAGCTTTTTAATCCGTTCTTCAACCAGCTTCCTGAAATCAGGATTTACATCAGGCCTGATAAGCTCAGGCTCAATCTTCTTTTCCGCTTTCTCAACATAAAGCGTGCGTGATACGTCAGGTCTTTTTCGCTCTTTTGTGGTCATACAGATTATCACCTTTTTCCAGTCCTCTGTCCACGGTGTATCCATTATTTCAGTGTGTTTTGCCTTTGTCCTTTTTACCCCTATTGCCTTTACATGGCAAGCTTTCTCACAGGCGCCGCAGTATGTGCAGAAATCCCGCACCACATCGATTTTCTTATCCGCCGGTATTATCCATGCTTTTGACGGGCAGACATTGAAACATCCATGGCAGCCAACTGGGTCGCAACCTTTGAGTTTTGCATCAATTAGTGAAATCTCGCCCTCAAACGGTTTTGTAACCTCTGCGGCATCATACGGGCAGACAGCCTCGCACCAGCCGCATCGTGTGCATTTGTCATCATCCACTTTGATTTTTCCCGAAAGCTTGGGTGCAATTTTTTTTATTTCCTCTGCATCAAAATCGCCTTTTACTTTTATTGCATCCTCTGGGCAGAACGGCACACAAATACCGCAGTAATCGCACTTTGTCTTATCAACGAGCAGGTCACTAAAAGGCATGAGGTCGTCTGCTTTTGCTTTTTTCTCAACCAGGACAAACGCCGGACAAAGCTCTGCGCAGGCGCCGCAAAGTGTGCATTTTTCCATATCCACGGTGATTTCACCTGTCTTGCCTTCCTTAAACGGCGCCAGTATCTCCTTTTTAGGGAAAGTAAGCTCAACGCTGATAGCCTCTTCGGGACATGATCTTTTGCATATCAGGCAGGGAAGGCATTTATCGTTGAACACCACGCCTGACTCAAGGTGCGGGAACTCCTGCAAATCAAGGATATCCTTTTCGTTCACAGTCATCCTTACGGATTTAACGGGGCAGAATGAGGCACACATGCCGCAAAACGAACATTTTGTGTGGTCGATGATAACAGGCGGCGCGTCCAAGCCTGTGGCAATTTCTATCAATGGCCCGGCTTCGATTGCCTTTTTAGGGCAGATTTCGATACATATACCGCAGCCGTTGCAGCGCTTATAGTCGTAATCAAGAAGCTTTTTTGACTTCCCGGTCTTCTGGGTGAACAGGAAATGCGTGCCTTTGACATCGCTGTCCACAATAACTTCAAGTTTTTCTTCGCTCACCCTATCACCGCTTAAGCTCGTTACCGATCGGACCGATATCCTTTAGCTGCCCGACAAAGTCTTTTACTATACCTGCAAATTTTTCCCCTTCGCTTGCTGCTATCCACTCAACCCTGAGGCGGCGCTCATCAAAACCCAGGTCAACCAGTAATTTTGAAAGCACGTTCATCCTCTGGGAAGCGCAATAATTGCCAATGGTGTAATGGCATTCACCGAACCTGCATCCTGCCACGAGAACGCCGTCCGCCCCCCTGCGCAGCGCTTCAAGCACAAAGGAAGGATTTACCCTCCCGGCGCACAGGACACGGATGTTTCGCAGGTTCGTGGGATACTGGAGCCGCATGGAACCTGCAAGGTCAGCGGCGGCATAACTGCACCAGTGGCACAGGAAACCTATGACGAGCGGGAATTCATTTATCTCGCGAGTGGCTTCCCTGATTTGCGCCATAATCTGGTCATCTGTATAGCTTTTAAGCTGAACCGCACCGGTGGGGCAGGCTGCGCTGCATGAGCCGCAGCCCCTGCATGCCACTTCATCAACAACAGCCTTTCCTTTTATTACCTTTATCCGTCCGAGTTCGCAAACACTTTCACAAATCCGGCATCCGTCGCAGAGCTCGGGTAGAACGTAGGCACTTAGAGGCTCAATCTCGATCTCACCCCTGTGCAGCAGACCCTCAGCTTTTGCAGCCGCCGCACTTCCCTGCTCGATCGATACCTGTATTTCCTTGGGACCCCCGGCGCATCCTGCGATAAAGACGCCTTTTGTATGCGTATCGACCGGCCTCATCTTGGGATGTGCGCTCTGGAAGAAGCGGTCGGGGCGCGTGGAGAGATTCAGCATCTTGCCAATGGATTCTGAATCCTTATTCGCCTCCATTCCGACTGCAAGCACCACAACGTCATATTCTTCCTGGCATTTCTCACCCGAAAGAGTATCCTCGTAATGGATTATTGTTTTACCATCCGATTCCTCAACCTCTGCCACGCGCCCGCGTATGAATGATACGCCCATCTCCTGCGCGCGCTTATAATATTCTTCATACATCTCACCGCCCGCCCTTATATCGATATAGTGAACAGTGACTTTTGCATCAGGATATTTTTCGGCTATCTTTACGGCGTTCTTTATCGAAGCCATGCAGCATACCTTCGAACAATAAGGGTTGCCCACCTGCTCATCTCGGGAGCCCACGCACAGGATGAATGCTGCGCTTTTAACGTCTTTTCCGGTTGATGGCGACACAACCCTCCCGTGGGTGGGACCTGCCGCGCTCAGCATCCGTTCAAGTTCAAGGCTGGTTATAACGTTTTTGTATCGCCCGTATCCGTATTCTTCCTTTCGTTTAGCGTCAAAAGGCTGGTAACCTGTTGCAACAATTATTGCCCCGGCATTGAACTCAAACTCCTCTGCCTTCTGGTTAAAATCAACAGCCTCTGCCGGGCATGCAAGCCTGCACAGGTCGCAGCCCACGCAATGCTCATCGATACACGCCACGAGCGGCACAGCCTGCGCAAAAGGAATATAGACGGATTTTCTTGCGCCTATCCCGTAATCGAACTGGTTTGGCACGTCGATGGGGCAGACACGGGCGCAGATGTCTATGCAGCCTTTGCATTTTTTCTCGTCGATGTATCTCGGTTTTTTGATTCCTGTTATCTTGAAATTTCCTGCCCTTCCTTCAATTTTTGTTATTTCAGAATAGGTGTAGAGAGTGATATTGGGATGGTTCTGCACGTCAGACATCTTCGGGGCAAGAACGCAAAGCGAGCAATCATTTGTCGGGAAAATCTCGTTCATCAATGCCATTTTCCCTCCTATTGTCGGCTCCTTTTCCACAAGGCGAACTTTTACTCCGATATTGGCTAGAGTTAGCGCCGCCTCTATCCCGGCCACACCTGCACCGATTACAAGAACATCCTTGTTCGCAGGCACGGTTTTCTTATCAAGCGGGGATAACAGCGCAACCCTTGCCACGCCCATGGCTACGAGGTCTTTTGCTTTCTGGGTTGCCAGGTTTCCACTGCCAGAGTGCACCCATGAACCCTGCTCGCGGATATTTACCATCTCAAGAAGATGGGGATTAAGACCTGACTGCTCGAGCACGCGCCTGAACGTCACCTCATGGAGGCGCGGCGAGCATGCAGCTACAACGATGCGGTCAAGCCTGTATTCGGCTATGTCTTTCTTGACCTGTTCCTGCCCCGCATCGCCGCATGCAAAGGGTATGTCGCGCGCCACGGCAACATCTTTTAATTGCCCTGCGTGTTTCTTCACTTCTTCAACGTCAATGGTACCCGCTATGTTCGACCCGCAGTGACAGACGTATACACCTATCGGCATTAGTTCTCCAAGGTTCTTAATGATTATTAATGATATATAAGCTTTGGTTACTGCTTTGACCCAAATTAATCAGGCCATCCGCATCTTGGACATTTTTTAGTTCTATCAGCTATTCTCTCAGGAACTGATGGATTATCTAATTGATTATCTTTCTTAGTTCGAAAAACTCTTTTATCAATTATTATATCAGTACCAGAAGATAGTTTTACTTGTTGTTTTTCCATATTTATAGAAAATATAACAAAATAATCCTCTATTAATTCTTTTAATTGGATATCAATTCTTTGATAATCTTCTTTTTGTTTAATTTTCAATCCTATCGGACATTCTTCGATTCCCTTAGCGATATCTCCCCATCTAACACCATCTTTGATATCTTCGAAAGAAACATTTGATTTATATTGAAAATTACCTTTACTAAAAATTGTTCTATGCAAAACATTCTCCCATTCTTTTCGAGAAACCTTTTCAGGAAATGCATAGTATGCCCATACACGCTGTTGAATTTTCCCATATTGCCTTTCTTCTAAAGCGTAGGAGTTACTTTCATTTGGTCTTTTTGTTTGAATACCTAATATTTTATCGCCAATAATAGCTATGGCGTCTATTCCTTCTTTAGTCTCAATCTTACTCCCGTCAACAATTTCGTAATCTGCTTGAAAGCCTTGGTTCTTAAAATACCGAATAACGCTAGTTACTATTCTTTTTGTAAATTCCACTTCTAAAGGAATCATTTTTTTATCACTTTTTATTTTGTTATATTTATCTTTTTTAGCAGACTTGGATTTATTTGTATTGGTTTTAGCATTTCACTTAATTCATTCATATCTTTTTTCCTCATAAAACTCCCCTGAAATAATGACCTGTGGTATACTCCCCGGAGCAGCTTTTTTCCATTTTCTTTCCGGCAATACTGTTATCTATCGCTTCCCTGTATGCCCAGGTTATCTCTCCGGTCTTATCTTTATCATATGTTTTTGCTTCAATCCGAAGACCAACAACACCCGCTTTTACGATATCAGGCACATATTCAAGCATGCAAAGCTCGCGGGAATTCATCACGTAAGTGCGGCTTTGCGTGTCTGTTTTGACTGGGAATGAAAAGCCTTTTTCATCTTTTAGTAAAAAGCCAGAATCCCTGCCGCCAGAAAAAAGACCGCTCACAAGACCGTGCTCGGAAACCATCAATGGGAAAAACCCGTGCACGATGCACTCAGTCTGGCCAAAAGGTGTCAGGTTTTTTATTTCCTTCAGGGTAAGTTCAGGCGATAATGTTACTCTCTGGCTGTAATCCAATAGATAATCCATTGTCAGCCTGTTAAATACATTGAACGGGTAATCGATAACGATTGGCTTATTCGTATCCTGTTTACGAAGATAGTACAAAACCCCCAAATTTGCAACAAGGTAACCGCCGGGAGACAGATTATTAATATCCTTGATTTCTTTAATTATCCGCGGCGTGCCTATAAAGACACTTACTCCCTTTTTCCTTCCGTATTCTATTGCGTAGCTGTAATCCTCTTTTTCAAGCGTTTTCCCGAACGTTTCCCCGCCAATATAAACAATATCGGCGCCGTTATCAACAGCAGCCTCGAGACATTCGATAGAGCCTGTATTTACACAAAGATGTGGTTTAAATTCCAATTTTCTCTCCTCAATAAGGATTACAGGTTTGTTACACTGACGTTTCCATTTGCTTGCGCGTATTTTCTCAAGCTGCAAAATCGCATCCCTGCGAATCGAATTAAGTAGAGAGACCGGAATGAAAATGTTATCATCAATGTCAAATGTAACTTCCTGCGCTTCATAAAAAGTGCTCCCCAGCTTTGTTAATTGTTCAGCAATAGATTGCCTGGAGATTGGCTTTTTTTCTGCCCCGCTTACGATTTCTCCCTGAACCACAATTTCATTTTCTCCATCGTTGAGGTGAAGTTCCAGGGGGTTCCCTATTTTCGCTTTTATTGCTATTTTTATTGGGATTTTTTTGATATTTCCTTTCACAAGCGCATCCATAAGCGCGCTGTCATAAGTTTTGAAAACAGCATCGCCTCTTGCGACATCGCCGTCAAAGGTTATCCTGACCGTAGAACCGGGGTTTGCTGCCGTGACCATTCGATTTTCGATAAATATTTTCCTGGCAATAACCCCGGCTTCCCCTATACCGATGCCATCCCCTGTTCTCAAAGGCGCATCAAGCTTTACCGAGACAAGTTTTTTCAAAGGCTCATAATCAACTACAGTGCCAAGCTCTGTACCGATATTATACGGGTACTTGCGGCTCATCAAATTGCTTCCCGGATTCCCGAAAAAGTAACCGGTTGTAAACCCGCGATTGAACAATTGCAGCAGCGTGTGCTTTTCCTCCTCAGTTACCCGAAAGTCCTTCGGGGATTCAAAATACCTGTCGATAAGTTTCCGGTAAACCCGCACAACGCCAGCCACATATTCATGCCGCTTCATCCGTCCTTCGATCTTGAACGAGTCGATGCCAGAACCCACAAGCGCGCCGATATGTTCACTCATATTGAGGTCTTTTGGACTGAGGAGATAACCTTCAATTCCATTCATCCTGTACTTTTTCCGGCACGGCTGGGCGCAGTATCCGCGATTCCCGCTTCTCCCTCCTATCATGCTGCTGAGGAGGCACTGGCCTGAATATGAAAAGCACAGGGCGCCGTGTATAAAGGTTTCAACCTCTATGCCGGTCCGGGATTTTATCCTTCGGATTTCATCAAGAGTGAGTTCACGGGCAAGTACCACTCTTTTTACTCCCATATCCTGCAGGAACTTCACTCCTTCCACATTGTGAATCGTCATCTGCGTGCTGGCATGGACAGGAAGTTCAGGGAGCTGTTCCCGCAGCAGCCGCAGTAAGCCGAGGTCCTGCACTATCACGGCATCCGCGCCAACATTGCAGAGGAATTGCAGGTAATCGCAGGCTTCTTCAAGCTCGGAATCCTTGACAAGCGTGTTCACGGTCACATATGCCTTAATGCCCCTGACATGCGCATAATCGATTGCCCATTCAAGCTCCTCGCGTGTGAAGTTAGAGGCGTATTGACGTGCGCTAAAAACTTTTCCCCCGAAATACACAGCGTCGGCTCCATTCTCGATGGCTGCTATGAGCGCTTCCTTGCTGCCGACGGGGGCGAGAAGTTCGGGGATGTGCATGAGGGATTATAATAATGGGTGGGGTTTAAAAAGGTACTTGCGGATTTATAACTCGCTACAGGTAAGAAATCTTTATCTAAAGATAGGGGCAATCATAGTATAATATTATGAGTGAAGCAATACCTGCGGTTTACGAGGATGACAGTTCAAACTTAAAAGGGTAAATCTTCCCAGCACAAACATGTGCACCTTATGCTTATGCTAGAAGAGGAAACTGAGCTTTTAAATCTCAGAAGAAAGTATTATCAAAGATAACTGGCAAAGGAAAATGCATAATTAATGGGAATGTATTAAATGCAACAGAAAAAAGACATTTGGGTTGAAGGTATTGACCAAGAAATAGCAAACTCCCCCTATAGAAAACTTTTATGGGGGATCGTTGAATTGATACTTGGCATTGTTTTTTATTTTTTAATTAACAGACCCGATCTTTTTGGAAAAACTCCCGAATGGATAGTGCTTTTTTTACTTTTGGTGGGTCTTTTTGTATTCGGTAAGATCATAGAATCTCCAAGGAATTCTGATTATCTAGCGTATTATCTCTATAAAATTGGAGAGGGGTTTGTTGATTTTGAGGTGGAAACGAATTATCTCAAAAAGAATCAAAAATATATAAATAATTGTAGTAAGCAAATATCAAGCCTGATTGAAGGAGTATCTGGGGAATTTAGTTATAACATCTTAGATTTTTTCAATAATTTAGAACATATAATTCTGCGTTTAAATTACATATATCGCAAAGAGAATAAAGATGATGCGTTGATGACTAAATTAGAAGGGATGTCTAAAGAAACTCCGTTAATTACAGAACGAGAATTTATTTCCTCAAAACTTAAAGAGCTAGCAAATCTTATCCACAAGGAAAACTCAGGTTTAACTTTGACCCATGTAAATCTCGCCAACGGAATATTAGATGAACTAAAAGACATACCAGAAAAACCGCTTAAAAAAGCCTTATCTGAGTATCCCAAAGAAATCTGGAATAAACTACCTTATGGATTAAAATATGGAATTTTCGGTCTAACTGTATTCGGAACAATCTTCCTTATTTCATCTCAAGGTTTGAAATTACTTGGGCAAGAAAACCCATATACCACAGCTATGTTAGCTAGTGCACCTTTAACAGCAGTTGTTTTGACACAGATTGATCGGTTCATCCCTCGTGAAAGAGTTAGAATGAATTAATAGTATGGCAAAACTGTCTCTAAATTGAAATACACGAAGGAGTTTTTTAAATCCTTAATCCAGCCTTTTGCTTTTGCGTCCATAAAAAAGCCACATCGGGAGTATCAAGCCCAAGTTGGTAATAAATACAATTTACCAATGCTGGCAGTTCGAGCATGAAAATCCTTTATCTACTTCTTCCCCTTCTCCCCGTTCAACCTGAACAACTCAGCCGCCGTATCCAAAAACCTCTCATCATCATGCTCCGCCGCATTCCTGAGAATCTTCGTAGGCTCGGCAAGTATCTGGTTAGCAAAAGAATGCGTCATGTCATCCAGAACTTCACGTTCTACATCCCCGATAGTATGACGCGCCATGAGCTTATTTATCGCCTTTTCGCGCTCCTTTTCCCTAATTTCTTCAACCATTGAATAAAGGGACGAGATAATAGCATCTGCCTGCTGACGCTTGTATTGCTTCTTGAGATGCTCGATTTCTTCTTCTATAATTATCTCAACTTTTTTGGCCTCTTCCTTTCGTTTCTCAAGGTTTGTCTCGCTTATGCTTCTTAAGCTGTCGATATTATACAGGCTGATTCCCTGGATATCCCCTACATTACTCTCAATATTTCGCGGATTCCCTATATCGATAAGCATTATTCCGTTTTTCCTCTTTTTTATTAATTTGGACATTATTTCATGAGTTAAAACAAAGTGAGGGGCTTTTGTGGCGCTTATTACCACATCCGATTTCGGGATGTATTGTTCCATCGATTCATACTTCACAGCCCTGCCCTCTAATTCACAGGCTAAAGCCTCGGCTTTATCAAAAGTCCTGTTCGCAACGTAAATTACCTTGATGTTCTTATTCGCAAGAGCCCTTGCCACAAGCGTACCCATCTCGCCCGCCCCTATTACCATGACTGTTTTTCCATCCAGCCCTCCAAGCTCTTCCTCCGCAAGTTCCACCGCGGCAGAACCGATGGACACAGACCCTTTATTGATACCGGTCTCACTCCTTACGCGTTTTCCTACCTGTATTGCCTTGTTAAAAGCCGTATCCAGTGTTTTTCCGACAGCCTGGGCCTTTTTTGCCATAAGGAACAACTCTTTGACCTGCCCGAGAATCTGGTCTTCGCCTACTATCATGGACTCAAGACCACAGGTCAGGCGCAGAAGATGGCGGAGAGTCTCCTCATGGTCAAGAAAATCAATAATCCGCGATGAGACTTTCATGTGTTTTGCGAATTCAAATAGAACCTTGCTCCCTTTTGGCGAGACCACATACACTTCAACACGGTTGCACGTTTTCAGGACAGCGCATTCTTCAACAAGTTCATGAGATTTAAGATGGACTAAAAGCTGGTCGACGCCGCCGTGCCAGGCACCTTCCATCTCATCAATGGTCGCCTTGGTATGCGTGATTAGCATGCTTGATATTTCAGTCATTAATGTTCCTGTCTATATGTTTTAAAGCTAACATATATGCTTTGTCATAAGATTCGCCAAGAGCCGTCCAAACTTCATTATCTTTGATGATACTCCATAAAATCTTCTTCCGTTTTTTCTGGTCTTCCACGCGTGTTTTAAGTAATTCGCGAATCTCGTTCTGAAGCCTTGACATCTCTGCGAATCCGGGTTTTATGACCTCTTCTATCCTTTCACGTATATACTTTGAAAGCGCAGGGCTCTGTCCATGAGTCGATATCCCGATTACAATATCACCCCGCTTTATTACGGAAGGGACGATGACATCCCCCAGGCCGTCCACACGGTCAATAAGTATCCCGCTTTCATGTGCAAGTAGTGCTATCTTTTCATTCAATGCAGCATCATTTGTAGCAGGGATCGCAATAAATGCATTTTTAAGATATCCGGATATTTCAGGTTCAGAAAGGTCTGCTTTTATCAGGTTTATTTTTCCTTTTTCGCAAAGTTCTTTCAGGCGGGGTGTGAACTCCCTGCTCACGACAATTACATGAGCATGCTCACAAAAAAGCGCTGCTTTTCGCTCGCCTACATCGCCGCCTCCGAAAATTACCACTTCTTTTCCGCTCAAATCAAGCATCAGCGGTAAAAAATCTTTCATAGCCTTACACCGGTTTTCTTAAATTCCCGTTCGCTGAAAAGAATGCTGTAATCTTTAATGCCTGTAGCAATGGATATCTCTCTTGCTATTTTTTCGCATTCATCGCGCGAATAAGCATGTATCATGGTAAAAAGATTGAATCGCCACTCAGGAAAGCGCGGGCGTTCATAACAATGGGTCACTTCAGGAAAACCGGCCATTATAGCTCCTATTGTTTCCACTTTCTCATCAGGGACATTCCATGTGCACATGGCATTTGCGGTTATCCCGATAGCCCTGTGACCGATAGAGGCGCCAAAACGCCGTATAACCCCGTCTTTTAAAAGGTTATCCAGCCTCATCAACACTTCCTCTTCGGGGAGCGCCAGTTCATTGGCGATTTGTTTGAACGGTTCGGATACTATCGGTATCCCATCCTGTGTTGATTTTAATAATTTTTTATCAATTTCGTCCATGTTAGCCGATAAATTTATTTAGCCAATGTGCATATTATTACTTAATAGGTTCGGTATGTAAGGTTCGGTATTTGGATAGGAACAAGCGATATTGGATATTGCTAAATAAATTAATATGATATATCTCAAAAACGCCCTGGAAATTATTGATAAAGTAGTAGTTATCCCTTTGGCCATAATTACTTTCTTTTTATTAATATACATAGTCGTATATCTTTATAAAAAAGACCCTGATGTGATACGATCCAGGATTTTTTTGAAATATGACGAGTTAAAAAAAGCATTTTTATTGCTTGCAGCTTTTGCTTTCATCCTGGTCTTACACGTATCATTGATTTTTGTTCCGCGTTTCTATTCATTCGAGGATTATCCTTTAATCGAGGATATCCAGAGGTTTTTCGGATTGATCCTGATTCTGGTAATGATAACTTTCGTGTATATAATTTTTAGAAGCTTGCGAAATGGCAAATAGATTGAATTCTTTTCGCAACCCTCAAATAGATTATCTTTTCAAATTGATACTGACCGTTTTCCAATCGCTTCCAACATCACGGAGTGTTTCAATAGAACCTTTGACCATTCCGAACAGGATTTTCTTTACAAAACCGTTCATCGGGATATCCTTCCCGTCTACTTCTAAAACAATATCTGCATCTTCCATAAAAGAACAATATAGGTTAATTGCCCATAATAGTTTTACTGTTCTGTTCAATTATTTTAGAAGATTTTATGTCTATAAAAATTATTGAAGGATTCATGCAGGAAGATAAAATCAGGATCCTTGATATGCAAAAAGAGGATAGGCCGCGCGAAAGACTGATAAAGAAAGGACCTGCATCATTGAGCGATTCGGAACTCCTGGCAATCATTCTGAGGACAGGTTCAAAAAAGGAGAATGTATTAAACATGTCCCACAGGATATTAAACCAGTATAATTTCAAACAACTATCCCGGATTAACCTTACACAGTTGATGAAAGTGCACGGTATAAAAGAAAGCAAAGCTGCGCAGATTTCAGCATGTTTTGAGATTGCGCGAAGGCTTGAATCCTGCACTGAAGAGACAAAACCAAAAATCAACTCCCCTGAAGACGTTTACAGGCTGATATACCCGAGATTGCGCGAAGAGAAAAAAGAAATGTTTATCGAGCTATGTCTTGATACCAAGAACCAGGTTATAAAAGAGGAAACCATCTCAATCGGTTCCCTCAATGCCAATGTCGTACACCCAAGAGAGGTGTTTAAGATGGCGCTTGCCGAATCGGCCGCGCATATAATCGTGGCTCATAATCATCCCTCAGGCGACCCTGCGCCAAGCAGGGAAGATATTGAAATAACCAAAAAATTAGTGGAAACCGGAAGCATAATGGGAATAACCGTCCTTGACCATGTAATTATCGGTGACGGCCGGCATTTTAGCATGAAAGAGGCAGGGCACATCTGATTTGGAGTGGTCATGTCTAATTCTGCGCTCATCCTTGCAGGGGGAATGGGAAGCCGCCTGGGTTACCGGGAAAAAGCACTTATGGATATTAATGGCAAACCTCTCTTGGCTTATGTTATCGAAAGCCTCGAAAAAGTGGTCGATAACATTATCATTTCTGTTCGAGATAAGGCACAGGGCGAATTGCTGGAATCCCGCTTCCCCGGATTTTCTTTTGCATATGACATGCATAAAAACACTGGACCGCTTGCAGGCATACTATCAGGGCTTCTTGTTTGCAAGGATGAATTCTGCTTCATTGCGGCCTGTGACATGCCTTTCATAAACGACAAAGTGGTTAAGATGCTTTTCCAGAAAAGTGAATTTCACGATGCGGCAATCCCGAAATGGGAGGACGGTTTTCTTGAACCCTTGCATGCTGTTTACAGGTGCAAACCTATGATACATGAGACGAAAAAAGCTATCGAACGCGGTGAAACCATTATTCTTGCTCCTGTTTTTAAATTAAAAGTCAATTACGTGGGAATCGACGAGATTAAGAAACTTGACCCTGAATTAAAAACGTTTATGAATATCAATACACCTGAGGATATGCAGAAGATCATCAAAAATACAAAATTTTAACCATGTTAATATGTATTCTAAAAATTATCATGCACTGGAGCTAACTGGCGATTCATCACATGAAAAAAATTATGTGGTGGCAGTGGAAGATACCATTGAGCTTTTTGTAAACGATGTCTCTATAGCATCAATACTTGCCACCCCTGAAATGCAAAAGGAGCTTGCTTATGGCTATCTTATCTGCGAAGGAATTGTGAAAGCTCCGGATGATATTCAGGGCATCCGCATCGATGGAAAAACAATACATGTCGAGGTAGAACCCACCGAGCATCTTGAACTCTGGCGTGAATTGCGCTCCTCAGGATGCGTTGGTATCAGGTGGGAAGAAAACGAAACGGTATCGGTAAAATCGGACACGGTTTTCAGCCCTGAGACTATTAAAAAAAGCCTTGAGTTCCTCGAATCTGAAGTGTATACAAGTACGCGCGGTACGCATGCGGCATGCCTTGTAAATGCAGGGGGTGAATGCGTGGCAAAAGCGATAGACGTTGGAAGACATAATGCTTTTGATAAGGTTGTGGGGCACGCATATCTTGAGGGGATTGATGTAAGCCGGCATTTCATTCTTTCCACCGGGCGCCAGTCAGCCGGCATGGTATTAAAAACCGCCCGAGCCGGAATACCTCTTGTAGCAACCAAAACCGCACCGCTTAATACAGGTATTGATGCCGCCCAAAGGACGGGGGTTTGCCTTGTTTGTTTTGTCTCGCATGATAAAATGTCGGTCTTTGCGCATCCGGAGAGACTCAAGTGATTCCGGTCATTTGTATTGTGGGAAAAAGCAAAAGCGATAAAACGAAATTGATGGAAGACTTGATAAAAGAACTGAATAACCGCGGTCTTCGTGTTGGCGCTATAAAATATCATAAACATGGCGATTTTGAAATGGATATCGAAGGTAAAGATAGCTGGAAATATGCAAAAGCAGGCGCTGATACGGTTGCTGTATCCTCATCGATGAAATTTGCATTGATTAAAAAAGTTGAAAAAGAAATGGACATTGATGAGATTTGTGATAACTATTTCCAAGAAGTCGATATTGTGCTTGCCGATGGTTTTACGTTATCAGACAAGCCCCGTATCATTGTTGCGGATAGTGAGGAGGAGGCTTCTATTTTCAAAAGGGGCTGCCCTGTGATAGCGGTTGTGGGTAAATCCGGCTTTAATGACACAGAACCGATAGTGAATAAAATAATTGGGTTTCTGGATAATTCAAATATTAGTTAATATTCGTTTATTGTGTGATTGAGCAGTTTCATCGGCACGTAGATTACGCCGTCCCCGCCGTCTATTTTAGAAGCAATGCCATTACCTTCGCAGTAAGCGACATATGCGGAAAGTATGGCATCCAGTTCGTCATCAAACAAAAGCCTGCCGCCAGTGATTTCATCCAGCCCGGTTATAAAACCTGAAAGTGCATCCTGTATTTCTTTTCTCCCTTCCTTTGATTTTTTCTTCTCATCGATGCCTATATTGAGGATTCTCCTGGCTGCATAGGGATAAACTTCTATTACCCTTGCATCCAGTTCGGCTTCGGCCCATGTCTTAAGTTCAATCCCCTTATCCACCCACCTGCTTACCCATTGCGCGCCTGAAGGGTAGCACGGGATTCCGTGTTTGCGAAGCCGCCTTTCGCATTCCCTCATCGTACCGTGCTCAGGTCTTGAAAGAGGCGCATCTATGCCGATTATACTTGACCTTGAATTTTCTGATAAACCGGTTAAGTAATCGCGGATTTTTTTATCGTCCGATACCGTATGCTCAGGTAGAACTTCTATCAGGGGTTTTCCGTTTTTTTCAACCAGGTAAGCAAGACCTGTGCTCTTGCGGAGCATGCTGGTTCCGAGGTCAACGCCTATGAATACTGTTCTTTTATTGGTCATGATTTATCCATAAACATTTCCATTTCCTTAAGATTGATTTGCAAGTAAAAACAGCCAGATAGGCATCAATCGTATCTCTTATCTCTCTGATTCGATGCTATCTAAACTATTTTTAGTAACAACTATTCCATTTTTACAATTGTATTTATAATTTTATGTCCCAGCCTTTATCAAAAATGGATTTCACTTCTTCGCTATCATTTCCTGAAATAATTTCCTCCTTCATAACTTCTGTTATCGGGACAGGTGAAATGTATAACAATATTTAAACCATCCTGCCAGGATATTAGATGGACACCGGAGAATCCCAATGCCAAAATACCTCGTATTCATAACCGTTATCGGTAAAGACCAGAAAGGAATAATCGCCAGGATTTCAAATGCTGTTTACATGCACAATATCAATATCGAAGACCTGAACCAGAAAGTCATGGAGGGCTATTTTGTGATGACCATGCTTGCAGATATGTCGGATTCTTCGATGACAATACCTGAATTAAAAAAAGAGCTTTCCGTAATAGAGAAGGAAATGGGCCTGTCCATCCAGGTCCAGCATGAGGATATCTTCAAAGCGATGCACCGGGTGTAAGTCATGGAATATTCTATCGAAGAGGTCATGGAAACAGTCAGAATGACCCTTTATCATAATTTTGATATCAGGACGGTGACGCTTGGAATCAATTTGAAAGACTGCATCCATTCTGACATCGAGGTTTTCAAGTCAAACGTTTACGACCGCGTCACGGATTATGGGCGAACACTAGTTTTAGAAGCCGGGAAACTCGAAGAGAAATACGGCATCCCGATAATCAATAAAAGGATTTCAGTAACCCCGGTTTCATTGATTGTCGAGGCGTGCACTGAGAAGGATGCACCGGTTCAGATTGCAAAGACGCTTGACGATGCTTCACGCGATGCTGGCATCGATTTCATTGGCGGCTATGGCGCACTTGTCCAGAAAGGCATAACAAGAGCGGACGCCCTTCTCATAGACTCGCTTCCTGAAGTGCTTTCAAGCACCGAAAGGGTATGCGCTTTCCTGAATGTCGCTTCGACAGTTTCAGGTATGAACATGGATGCGGTTATCAAACTTGGAAAAACCCTCAAAGAAATATCAAACCGGACAGAGAACGGGATAGGATGCACGAAATTTGCAGTATTTTCAAACGCCCCAGAGGACAATCCATTCATGGCTGGAGCTTTTCACGGCATCGGGGAGCCTGATTTTTCATTGAATATCGGGATAAGCGGTCCCGGTGTTGTGAGAAGCGTGGTAGAGAAGAACAAAGACTGCGACCTGACTGCGCTTTCCGAGGTCATCAAGCGCACGGCGTTCAAGATAACAAGAGCAGGCGAGTTGATTGGAAGGGAACTGGCCGGAAATATGAACGTGCCTTTCGGGATAGTAGATATCTCGCTTGCATCGACCACAAAAGTCGGCGATTCGGTAGCTGGCATTGTTGAAATGATGGGCGTTGAGAAAATGGGAGCGCCTGGCAGCACAGCCGCGCTTGCGCTGCTAATCGATGCTGTGAAGAAAGGCGGAGCCATGGCATCGGGAAATGTTGGCGGCTTGAGCGGCACTTTCATCCCGGTGAGTGAGGATTCGGGCATGAATGAAGCAGTGAAGGCGGGCGCGCTAACGATTGAGATACTTGAAGCCCTGACCGCGGTATGTTCTGTTGGGCTTGACATGGTAGCCATTCCTGGCGATACGCCTGCTGAAACCATATCGGCTATAATTGCGGATGAGCTTTCGATAGGCGTGGTGAACGGGAAAACAACAGGCGTGCGGCTCATTCCTGTCCCCGGGAAAAAAGCAGGGGATTACGTGAATTTCGGGGGGCTTCTCGGGGAAACATACGTGATGGATGTGAGCACGTTCAGTTCCCGTGATTTCATATTGCGCGGCGGAAGGATGCCGAGTCCGATTACGAGCATGAGGAATTAACCCAGTTAATATTATTAACTCATCAATACAATAATACTAATTGAATGTTTAAGCTTCGAATAAGTAAATCTGTTATTGTCTTTGTTTCCATTTTTACAATTCTTGTTTTAACATACGGCCTGGTTTTCCAGTATCTCATGCGCACATACGAGAACAGGAATTACGAATTCATAACCGCAATTTACTGGGTTATAGTAAGCATGACAACGTTAGGTAGCAACATTTATTTCAATTCCTCAATTGGGCACCTGTTCAGTATCGTAGTTGCGCTCACAGGCGTAATAATAATATTCGCCTTGCTTTTCCCCCTGGTGGTCACCCCCTGGCTTGAACAAACCATCAAGAAAGAGCTGCCCTCGAAAGTGCCTGCTGCATTTCGGGACCACATAATAATATGCGGCTACAACCAGCTCGTTGAGACTCTTATCACTGAACTTGAAGAGTACGAGATACCTTTTGCTGTAGTTGATGATAATGAAAAGAACGTTGCGCAGCTAATCAAAAGGAAAATAATATGCGTTCTTGGTGATGCTACAGACGAGAACGTGCTGCTAAAATCCAATGTACTCTCAGCAAAGATGTTGATAGCCAACCAGAGTGATGAAAAGAATGCCAGCATAATCCTGACGGCCAAGGAGCTGTGCAAAATCAAGGTAATAGCTCTTGTTGAAAATATAGCAAGGTCAGCTTACCTGAAATATGCCGGGGCAGACCAGGTGATTTCCCCGAAAACATTATTCGGGACATACATCGGAAGAAAAGCCATCGACCCGCTCACAGACCATCTTGCAGGGGCTACGAAATTCTTTGAAAACCTGAGTATTGTGGAACTTCCCATTTATCCAGGAAGCACCCTGATAGGGAAAAAGCTGAAGGATGCAAAGATAAGAGCACAGACAGGCACAAATATAGTGGGGCTCTGGGCAGGCGGCGTATTATCATTGAATCCGCAGCCAGAGGACGCGATAAAAGAGAATTCCATACTTCTTGCAGTCGGTACTGAAATTCAGCTTGAAGCATTAAAAAAAATGACGCGGTGATTCTGTGAAAAAACATATTATTCTCATCGGGTACGGGGATGTGGGGGTGAGTATTGCCAGTGTCCTTGAAAAAGCCAATGTGAGTTTTGTCGTAGTTGATAAGAATGAATCAAAATTCAAAGATAAAAATTTCAAATACGTCGCAGGTGATGCAACCGACGAGGAAGTCCTGAAGCGCGCGGACCTTGAGAACGCAACTTCGGTCATCATCGTCCTGAATAACGACACCGATATTATTTTCACTTCTCTCATTGCAAGGACCTTGAATCCGCATTGTATAATCATTGCAAGGGCGAATGCAACAAAGTCCATTGATAAGATTTACAGGGCAGGTGCGGATTATGTGGCTTCTCTTTCGATAGTGGCTGCGCAGATGCTCGCCCGCATAGTATTGGGGCGCGAGATTGAAGAGACCATAATGATGTTTGAAGGACTGGAAATAGAACGATATCGTGTTACAAAAGATTCACTTCTTTCAGGTAAGAAAATATCGGATGCCTGTATCCGTTCCAGGATAGGATGCACAATTATCGGGATTGAAGAAGAGGGGAAGACCACAACGGACATAGATCCTTCGATTGTAATAAAAGAGGGGATGACGCTTGCTGTTATCGGGAATAACGACCAGATTACAAAATTCATGGGAGAATATGCAAGGGTTTAGAGGATAATACCTCCGCCAGTGGTCATATCAATCCAGGAATTTCTGGATTATACAAAGAGCATCATGATGATTTATAATTAGTATCATAATGATTATATAGTTTTGAATAATTATCAGTTTAATTTGAGGTATTTTGTATGATGGTACTAAAACGAATAACAAGAATTATTTTGTATAGCATTTGCGCCCTGCTGCTGCTCTCAGGAGCGGTTTATGGGGCCGTGGTTACAGAGATTGAACCTAACAATGATCTGGATCATGCGCAATTCATTAACGCAGGGGATACAATCAACGGCAAAATGGATGGGGATAATGTAGTCACTGACTACTATAAGCTTACACTGCCCCAGGCAGGCATAGTCACGCTCACCCTCTCCGGCTATACGGACGGACAATTTAATCTCGGAGCTGGTGATTTCGGTGCCGGATGGGGTACAGGCTCTGTGAAAGGAGAAAATGGCCAGCCTGTAAAATTTTCTTTTTCTGCGCCGAAAAATAAGCAGGGATATATCTCGGTAAGTGTGAATACGGTGAGCGGCGTCACAGGTGGCAATAATGGGTGTTATTGGGCCATAATAGAGTTAAATACAGACGGCCCGTATTATATCATGAGCGAAAAACCGTCAGCGGAGGCACCCCACTGCGTGCCATCATCTTATGAAGGCAAGCCTGTGCTTCCAACACTTCCTTATCAGTTAGATGTCAGCCTCCAGCCTGTGCCTGACCAGTACGAGCCGAACAATAATAAGGATGAAGTAACCCAATCCATCCCTATCGGACAGGAAATCACCGCCTACCTGTTCAACGAATGGCCGCAGCCGATGAGAGGGACACCAGGATATGATAGCAGTTCTTCTTTTGGCGGCGAGAACGACATCGACATATACCGCACATCTCTCTCCCAACCCGATACGGTTAACGTGCAGTTGAGCGATTTCCCGCAGAATGCCAATAGCAAGATTAGAATAACGCAGTCTGATGGACAATGGGAGGATTCCGCAAACGATGCAACGCAGTTCTCATACAAGGTGACCAAACCCGGCGATGTTTTCATCGAGATAAGCAAGGGTACAGGAACTGACAACCTTGTATATTCCACCACGCCTTACAAAATGCTCGTGACCACAGGCGGAGGCACCACACAAATGCCGGTAACTCCCACCGTCACTCCAACAGTAACTATTACTCCCACTGTAACCTCAACTCCAACTAAACCATCTGGCGGTGAACTGGTTACAAACGGGGACTTCTCCAGTGGTCTGGGCGGCTGGACGATTATGGAATGGTTTAACCCGTCAGACGGTAAGGGCGAGGTAACCGCTGAGTCAGACGGTATCAGATTCCTGAGCAAGAGCGGCAACAACAATATCGGAATAATGCGGACCCTCAATGATGACGTATCAGGATGTTCAGCCCTTAATCTCAGAGCTACCATAAAGGCTGATGAGCAGACACTCGGTGGCACTGGATTTAATGGCAGGGAAGCTCCGATAGCGATTTTCGCGCGCTACACAGACATGAACGGCGTGTTGCACGGCAACCTCGGCGAGGACCCCAAGGACCCGAATCGCATGTTCTGGACCGGTTTTTATTTCATGGACCCGACCGGCTCAAGTATAACTGATTTTGGAATAAAAACACAGAAAGGTGAATGGTATAACTACGAGTTTGATTTGATGAAACTTTCACCGAAACCCAAAACGATTGATATTATAGGCGCGGAAGGTGCTGGATGGCCGCCGCGTGACGGCAAGGTTAAGTCTATCAGCCTGACATGCACGGCCGCAGGTGAGACTCCAAGAATTTACATAAGCCCGACATATACTCCGGCAATATCTGCAACAGGACCTCAAGTTACGACATCAGGTGCAAGAGATTTCGCTATAGGAATTTCGCCTACAAGTTTAACCGTTAATCCCGGAGACACTTTGAGGTTGACATTGACCGTTATGCCAAGTGGCGGATTCAACGAGCCTGTTGATATTTATGTCAAAGTATCGGCACTGGGCCAGGAGAGGGATTTGGGCAAAGTGACGACCATCTATCCTCCATATCAGCCATTCGTATTCGAGAATCCGGTTCCCAGTGAAATTCCAAAAGGAACAACAATATACGGTTATGTGACTGCGAAAGGCGGTGGACTTGAACATAATGCTGATACGGTCACAGTCAAAGTGCCTGGCTTTGAAATACTGCCAATGATTGCAGCAGTTGGATTGGCGATGTTCCTGATAAGAAGAAGGAAATAAAAGGGAGAGCAATAAGGCATGAGAACTGGAATCCTATTGTGGGTTCTGGTTCTGTCTTTATTTTTTGCTGATATCGTTTCTCATGGGAGTTGCAGGTGGATACCTGGGTGATTCTCGGTCTTGCAGCAGGTTTGTTTGGTGCGCTTCTGGGCATCGCTGCAATTATTTACGCCCTGGGCTATTTTGAGTACCTCGGCGGCAAGAAAAAACCGACAATCCTGCCCATTAGCAAAGAGAAGCTCAGGCAAAAGCTGCTTGCGTTGAACTCAGCCGACCTCCAGTATATCATAAAACCAGACGCCAAAACCGACCTGTTCGTTGAATGGAAAATCGTAGATGCAGCGGGGTATGCCATATTATCCAAAGAGCGGTTGAGTAAAACTTACCGCGCTTCCCTTTTGCTGGATGAGTCCCGAAAAGCTGCGCGCCACTGCGAGGAAACGGGAAGCGTACGCTGGCTGGCAGGAGCGGACGGCCCGCTCAAGCCGCGTGTTGCATTTGAGAAATCTTATTTCAGGGGCAGGATTCTTTTCCAGAAGTCATGGGAAGTGCAGTACGGGATAAAGGAAGACGGGACGCCTGGAAAAATTTATGAGTACAAGTTCGATGTGAACAGGGTTCGCGACCCGATTGTAAAGACCATTGAGGATAATGGCTGGGAGTTCGTGCCTGTGGTCAGGAAGGAACATGCGACTTATGAGAGCATGAAAGCCTGAGCCGGAATCAATACCGCATCATCTGCGGGCTTTTGGGCAGCAGCTTCACTTTCGAGGCAGATTCCCAGTCAGCTTCATAGATATGCAGCGAGTTACAGAAATCCACAACTTTCACAAGTTTCAAATTATTGGGTTCAAGCACTTCCCTTTTTATCATCGTGAGCAGGCCCACCATGTTGCTGTTCCACGCAGCGTAGAGGTCGCGCGAGCGCCACATACAGTGCATCTCGGCATTACCATCACCAATAGCCCTGACCCACAGCCTCTGGAGGCACGGCTGGTCCTCCTTTACGAAAAGGTCGCGCTCAGGTATCCATGTGATGGCCTGCCTGCGGCGCGAGACGCCCTGAGGAAGGAGGTCTTTTATAGCTTTTAGCTGGTCGACATCCTTTCCACGCGAGGGATAATTTATCAGTCTGTCCATGTAATTATATTCAAATCCCTGCTTTTTCCAGTCGTAACCCCTTTCCCACTGCTTCAAATACTCTCTTACATGCAGCTCCTTTGTCGGAAACTGGGGATGCAGCATCGGCTCCGCATAGGGTTCGCGGATTTCGATAACAGAACATATATCTTTGGACATCGGCCCGTACTCTGTCTTTATCTCCATACCATTTTTCATTACAAAATTCACAGCCTGCGCCCATGCATCCGCAAGACCGGCGGCCTGTATAAGGTTAGTGGGTGGATATTTCATAACTTCTGCTCCGGATTGTACAATAGCACATTTTCATGGTATCCTATACTTGAGATATGATATTAGGTTAACGATTGAAGGATTCATTCTTTGAACCACGAAGTTTGCTTTTTCATCATTTCTTTTTCTTCGTCAGGATTGGTTGGCACGATAATTTTTTTAATATCATTTTTGAAAATATAAGCCGGGTGAAAATCGTCATGCAGCGGTTCAAACCAGACGCCTTCTTCATCGCAATCCTTGATATACCCCAGATATGTTGAACCTGTTACTGTCTGGATCTTAATCAGATTATGCGCCGGCTTATTTTTTAAGTCCGAAAGAAGCATCGGATTGTTAATAATCTCCTCTAAAATCCTTGACATTATTCACCTCTCTTGACTCATTTATTGTTCTCTGATTGTTTTTATGCTGGTTATTTCGATTTCAGGTACTCATCTATGGCCCGCGCCGCTATTTTTCCTGCACCCATAGCGCTTATCACAGTCGCGGAGCCTGTTACTGCATCTCCGCCAGCATAAACTCCATTTTTAGTAGTCGAGCCGTTCTCTTTCGCTATAATCGTTCCGTGTTTTGTCATCTCAAGTCCTTCAGTGGTTCGCGGTACAAGGGGATTGGGCGATGTTCCGATGGCGATTATCACAACATCTGCTTCGATTTTATGCTCCGACCCTGCCTGCGGCATGGGCTTACATCTGCCCGATTCGTCGGGCTCACACAGGTACATGTTGATGCATTCTATATGGGTGACCCAGTTCTTACCGTCACCTATTAGCCTGACAGGATTTGTAAGGAGCCGGAACTTAATACCTTCCTCCTTTGCATGCTCAATCTCTTCAGCCCGCGCCGGCATTTCCTCCTCACCGCGCCTGTAAACGATAGTGACCTCTTCCGCGCCCAGGCGCAGGGCACATCTTGCCGAGTCCATGGCAACATTCCCCCCGCCCACAACGACCACACGTTTTCCCTTCTTTACTGGTGTATCATACTCAGGGAATTTATAGGATTTCATGAGATTCACACGGGTCAGGAACTCGTTTGCGGAATATACTCCGTTTAAGTTCTCGCCATCAATATCCAGGAACATCGGAAGTCCGGCGCCAGTGCCAAGGAAGACTGCATCGAAATCGCCAAGCAGTCCGTCCACTGTATCAATCTTGCCTATCACGGAATCAAGAAGAATCTTAACTCCAAGTTTCTTTACATACTCGACTTCAGCTTTCACAATATCTTTGGGAAGCCTGAATTCCGGGATGCCGTAGGTTAGAACGCCCCCAGCTTCATGAAGCGCTTCAAAAATCGTGACCGAATGACCCATTTTTGCAAGGTCTGCCGCTGCTGTAAGCCCTGCGGGTCCCGAGCCTACTACTGCGACTTTTTTTCCAGTAGGCTCTGGCACGGAAGGAACCTCTACGCCTTTATTGCGTTCGTAATCTGCCACAAACCGCTCGAGTCTGCCTACCGAGACTGACGCTCCTTTTTTGCCCAAAATACATGCCTGCTCGCACTGCGTTTCCTGCGGGCACACGCGGCCGCATACTGCAGGGAGGGCATTATCTGCTTTTATTTCTTTTATGGCGCTTTCAAAATCGCCCTCTGCCACGTATTTTAAGAAAGAGGGAATTTTCACTTCAACAGGGCATCCTTCCATGCATTTGGGTTTCTTGCACTGGAGACACCGTTTTGCCTCTTCCGCAGCCTGCTCTGCTGTGAAACCAAGCGCAACCTCCTTGAAATTGGCGCGGCGAATCCACGGCTCCTGCTGGGGCATTTTCTGGCGCTCTAACTTTGATGAACTCATTGTTAATCCCCCTTTTTTGACGGGTTCATCGAACATGTGCATCCCTCACGTTCGCATTTGTACTTTTCAAATGATTGCTTCTCTTCGGGCTGATACATGGCAAGCCGGTTCATGAGGAGAGTAAAATCCACAAGATGTGCATCAAATTCAGGTCCGTCCACGCAGGCGAATTTTGTCTCGTTCCCCACAAGCACCCTGCATGCCCCGCACATGCCTGTCCCGTCAACCATGATGGAATTCAGGCTCACTATTGTTTTGACATTGAAAGGTCTTGTAACGCCGGCAACAGCCCGCATCATTACAGGCGGGCCGATAGCAACGACCCTGTCAACTTTCGTGCCATTTTCAAGAATTTTTTTCACAATATCGGTCACAAACCCGTGATGACCTTTTGTACCGTCGTCAGTGGTGATATACAATTCATCGCTGACTTCTCTCATCCTGTCTTCCCAGAGCAGAAGATTCGCGCTGCGTGACCCGATAATCGAGATTACTTTGTTCCCAGATTCCTTAAAAGCCCGCGCCTGCGGAAAAACCGGCGCTACACCCACGCCGCCGCCGACCAGGATTACGGTTCCCAGGTTTTCGATATGCGCAGGATTCCCGAGCGGCCCTATGAAATCCAGGAGTTCGTCACCGGCTTTCAGGGAAGACAATTGCGTTGTTGTTTTCCCGACTGCCTGGAAAATCATGGTTATGGTTCCTTTCTCCCTGTCAAAATCCGCAATAGTAAGCGGTATTCTTTCTCCGGTTTCATTAATCCTGAGTATGACGAACTGTCCCGGCTGCGCCTTTTTTGCAATGCGCGGCGCGGCTATGTCCATCAGGTGGATGGTAGGAACAAGCTCCTGTTTTTTTAAGATTGTAAATGGCATGGAATTCTTTTGCTCATAGTGAGTCTGGCATAAAAAAGATATTGGTTTAATCTTCTCTTAGACCACTCCCTTAGAATGACTTTACAGGGCAATCGAAAAACCCATTATACCTATCTGTTCTTGTTTGCACTTTTGAATCCAGCACCTATCAAAAGAAGCACAGAACCCGGCAAAGTGAGTAATCCAATGCTGAACAATGCAAGTATCGAGAAAGCAAGGACAAAAAGGCTTCCAGTCCATGCCATGAGCGTGCTCCGGTAGCATCCCATTGCAGCTACGGCAGCTCCAATGACAAAGACCAGGAGAAAAGGATTATATGCGTCTATCCAGACTGTTTCGGTAACAGTTGTCCTGTTCCCTCCAGCAATTTCTGTTTCACTAACCTGAGTTCCTGGTATTCCTGCAAAAAAGAAGAAAAGTGTGGGACCTGCTACCAGGATGAAACCAAGTAAACCGTAGAGCTTAGGGTTGCGCCAGAGCGGTGTTGTCATGTAATTACCCTATGTTGTCATTTTAACCATACACGATAAAATTAACGCTATTGCTCGTTCCGTTTTGGTTGACCACAAAGACAGGATATGTTTGATTTGGCTTAAAATCAAGACCTATATCCGGGCATACCGTGACCGGGGTTGTTTCAGGCAGAGGAAACGAACATGCCCCTAAAAGTTTTGGCAATTCGAATTCAATTGTTTTGCCGTCGCGCGATATGAGGTTGTTAATGTAACCAACTTTGAATGTCTCATTGCTATCCTCCGGTTCCAGCCTGAAGGCAACGTAATTATCTACGGGAGTAAAACCTGTACCAATGATAGCTACTTTTGTTCCTATAGCTCCTGAATCAGGTTGAATTGCCAAAATAGCCGGAGCGTCCGCAGGCGCTGATGGGGTTTGATTAACCAGGGACGAAACAGCTGTTTCATAAGGAGTTGATTCTATTAATTTGCTTGATGTGTGCGGCTCGATGGAAATTGTACTCGCAGTATTTACCGTAAAAAGACCGGCTATCAAAATTATGACAATAATTACCAATGCCAGCAAGGCAATAATAATAAGCCTATCGTTTTGCGTGTCCGCTTTTTTAATGAGGAAATAATAGATCAGCGCCCCGATAAGCCCTGTAAAAATTATCACCAGAACCCAGATAAGCCTGGCATTATTTCCACCCGCTGCGAACCTATCATCAGGTCTTTTCAAACAATCTATCAGCATCCAGAGCCAGAAGACAAACAATAATGCGGCAGCAATGATCAAAATTGCCCCGATTCCAATTCCAACAAAGCCTATCAATTTTCCACCTTTCTATCGTTTAGATTCCGGCAGACCATATATATTTATGCAGACATGTGCAAGCACTTGACATTTCAATCATTAGTCCGGTACCCTCACTTCCGAACTTACCACCTGATCCATCCACGTTGCAGTTACAACCACTCTGTACCTATCCCCAATCTTGCCTTTTACAACTATAGGAGACATTAAATATTTTTCAGCCGAAGGTTTGTCCTTTGAAAGCTCGATAACTACGATAGGCGCATATGTTTGGGTATCGATAGTGGTTTGCGCACCAGTCACAGGGTCATAGGTGCTATTGCGGTGTTCCCAGGTTACAAAGGGTTCTGATTGGTGCAGCCCAGCATCTAATGAATACCTCCTTGTAACCGTTTTAACTGTGGTATTTGTTGATTCATTTATTACTGAGATATTAACCATAACACCTGGTGCGTTTCCTTTTCCACTGAGTTGTAAATAACCATAAACGGCATGTATCTCACTAGTTCCATTTGCGCTTTCATAAGGCGAAAGAAACAGCTCAATTTTCGGTTTTGGGACATTTATTTCTATCGTACCGGATGCTTCAAGTTTTCCTTGACGGTATATCTCTACCACTACATTTTGGGTGCCTGGTACCTGATATCCTATGCTGACAATTATGCTGTTAATACCGGGTTTTAATAGGACTTCCTGCCGGGATTGGTCTATGGCGCTGGAGGATATATAATTGGACATATTACTTAAATTTCCATATGCCAAAATTGTGAATCCCTTTAAACTGTCTCCTTTTTCATCCACAAACGCATTTTTCACGTTTATAGTTACATTTACATCCTCCGAAGCATTGTTTTGCAGGTTGATTCCAAGATCGCCCAACTGTCCTATCATGATTTCTTTGGGCGCATCTATGCTTACAATGCTGACTTTTGACGGGCTAAAATACCAGAATAGCACTGCCGCAGATAACAATATTATTACTATTATTGCCCCAGCTATCATCTTATTTTTCATTCTTCGCACCTCGCAATTTGTCAGCAAGAGCAACCTTATTGGTCAATCCGTATTGCTTTTTAACCACCACGCCTCTTTTTTCAAGGTCAGTCAGCATTCTCGATACCTTTGCTTTTGAGAAATTCAAAGAAAGTACAAGTTCATTCTGAAGCATTTCACCGCCGTGGTCTGCGATTTCTTTGACAAGTTTCTTCTCATCGCCTTCCAGTGCTGTTAAGACAGCCTCGATTAATTGCGATCCTTCTTTTACATTCTCTGCAATCGCAGCTATACCAGTTTGAGAAACAGGGATTTCTGCTGGCTTTTCTATGAGTGTCATTTCTTTAACCTCGCTTTTTCCTGTTGGAAATAACATTGTGAGGATATACGAGAGCATCATGCCGCCAACTGCTGAGCCGATAACCAGAATATACGCATCGTTCTTGGTATAGGTGTAAGGAAGTTCAAGGATTTTGAAAGACCCATCGCTTATCTGGATAATCGACGGCCTGGTAGCAAGCAGCATGCTTGTGACGATAACACCTGCTACCATCAGAACAGCGCCTGCCAGTACCAACGTTCCAGTTTTCCTTGAGACCATCGAAATACCCCTTAAGTCAAATTACTACATGACTGCTCTACTGTTTAAGTTTTCTTCTCCATAAATTCCAGTACATTCAGCAATTAAATCCACTTCCATGCAGCCTGCGACATCTTCTTTGATTGTCTTTCCTACGTACACAGATGCCAGATATTTCATTTAGTATTGATTTCTTCATTCTATCACCTCTATATTAACAGCGCATATTTTGCGCCTGAATCTTTCTACAGATGAAACGATAGATACATTTTACCTGATACGAGAAGTGAAACGGTTCCATAAAAGTGAAACCAGCGGCGCAGCATAACGAATACTTAAAGGAGAGTCATTTGTAGTAATCTATAAATAGTCAACATACATATGTTGACACTATGTTCCTGCCTTTAAACGACAAACAGTTCGAGTTCTGGAAGCTGCGGCGCGGCGGTCTTCCCAATATGAATATAGCGCGCTTATTCGATATATCCAAGCAGGCAGTATCAAGAGCGCTCATAACGATGGATGAACGTATAGGAAAGACGCTTCTTGAGATGGCGGGGGCAAACCAGATAGAGGTTGAGAAAGTGAATGCAGAGCGCGGTATCCTGTTCGGTCACTCGGCGCCGTTTAATTCAAGCGCCATCATTTTCGTATCTGCAAAACACGGGATGCAGGTTTGGTACGAGCACGAGGGGAACTGCGGCGCATGCAACAGATATACACAGTGCATTGAATTGCTGTGGGATTTTGCAGATGAGATGAAAATTAAACTTGAAAAGACAGATGACCCGACAAGGCTGGCAGATGAGCTGTTCGGGAAGTTGAGGAGTCTGGCATGACAGTAAATGTGAGAGAGAGTATTCAGAAAATGATGGGCTGGTGTCCCAACGCAAATGCCTTTGCAACGAAGCGGATGAAGGTAGCTTTTCCAATCGATGAAAAATTCGCGCCGGGAGAAAAAGGAAAAGGCATTCAGAATTACAGCGAAATGGGCTGGGCGAACGTATATAGAAACTATGTTCTCTTATTGACCCTGGTTGGAGTTACAGGCTTTGCCGCATCCCTCTTTGTAATAAAATACATGTTTGAGGGCTTCCACACGGATATCATCTTTAAAGGTATTCTTATTGGTATTATCATTGCAGTGTTCACTCATGTTGAATCATGGAAAGAACTGAACAAAATAAACCAACCGGAAATAAGTCCGATGAGAAATGTTTATCTTAAAAGTTTTGTTTTTAACGCGATATTAATGGCGATATTAATGGCTGCTGTATTATTTTTTAGCTTTACCCTTGGAAAAGAAAGCCCTGTTGAGTTTATGATTTTTGTATTCTTTCCATCCATCTGGATAAATTACCCTCTGGTGGTTTACTGGGAGCGAAAAAACGGGAAGAGAATCTATCTCGTAGAAGAAAAAATCTTACGCTGGCGGCCTGTAGCTATATCAAATCGAGTGTGAGGGATGGATATGATGAATACAATTAAAAAGGGATTTTTGATAGCTTTAGTGTTTTTTATTATTTCTGTACCATTTGGCTATTTAATATTTCGGCATGTTAACTGGATATTATCATTTGAAATTGCCAGCGGATTATTCCTGGGAGCACTATTGATGAATATCTGGCAAAGGAATGCAGCAGTGATCCCTGGCGATAAAACGTTTGCTGGCAAAGGCATTGTTTATGAAGAGATCGCGCCTTACAGCAATTCAATGAAATTGATTATCACTCTAATCTTTGCAGTGTTGGCTTTTTCATATTTCTTTGCAGTCTTCGGGCATTTCTTTGGTTTTCAAAATGCACCTGAACAGGCACAATTCGCTCTTCTTTTGGCTGTATCGATATATACCCTCACGATGTGGGGCTTTTTCAGTGTGAAATTCAGGATAATGGGCAGTGGTGTCGAAGCCGTAATGCCTCCGTTTAAATACAGCATACCTTTCTCTGAGATAAAAGAGGTAAAAATAATCGATAATGTCCCCTGGTACGCAGGTTGGGGTGTGCGCCTGTGGGGAAGAAGGCTTGCCTTTATCAGCATGCGTAAGAGTGCCGTGTCAATCGAAAAAAAGAAAGGGTTTTTCAGGAAACTTATACTGACCACACAAAATCCTGAGGATTTTATTAAAAGATTAAAAGAGGAAATTGAATGAATGCATTTTGGAAATTAAGGTTATGGCTGGGCTGGTGCCCTATGATGAGCATGAAAAATACGATTGTCGATAGCGGCATTGAATATGCCTATGCGGCAGGAACAAAAGGAGGCGGAATGTCCGCAAGCAAAACAACAATCTATGAGGAAAAAGCGCCTTACAGTGCTACGATAAAGCTGGTTATGATATCAGGTTTATTAGCACTTGGTATTTTATATTTCATAGCCACATTTGCAAAAGCGCCTGAACAGGCCGAAATCGTTTTACTTCTGACGGTCTCAATCACTGCATTAGTTACCTGGAGCTTTTTCAGTATCAAGTTCAGGATTACAAACAATGGCGTAGAGGCTGTAATGCCCCCGTTTAACTATAGCATCCCGTTTTCCGAAATCAGAGAGATAAAAACGATAGAAGACGTTCCCTGGTACATGGGCTGGGGTTTGCGTTTGTGGGGAAGAAAGCTTGCCTTTATAAGCATGCGTAAAAGCGCTGTGTTGATTGAAAAGAAGGGAGGGTTTTTCAAGACACTTATGCTGACTACCCAAAATCCTGAAGATTTCATTAAAAGAGTGAAAATGGAAATGAAATGAATACATTTCAGAAATTAAGGTTGTGGCTGGGCTGGTGTCCGACTGCGGATACACTTACAAAAAGAAAATCCGTGCAGTTCGATGACATAATGGTAAATGCACCTGGTAGCGGCGGGGAATTAACTCTCACTACTGCAAGATGGTGGAACAAATGGCGCAACAGGGTTTTAATGAACTCATTTATTTTAACGATATTAGCAATCACCTGGTTTAATTTAGGTGGGAAAGATAATATGAACCTTTTCTTGTCTGGCTTGATCATAGGGGTTTTCTTCAGTATAGGGACTGGAATAGTCGAATGGCGCAGGCTCAATAAAGCTGCATCAGGAGAGTTCAGGGGGTTGCAAACTACAAGAAAAAAGAAGGTAATTAACTACCTCATAATATTTGGATTAATAGCTGTAGTTATTTTTGTGATTGTCTTTGTGGTAGTGAAAACTGGGATACGCATCAGCGGGTATTACGCCTTCTTCTCAGGTTTATCTTTGTTTGCCTGGACACAGTACATTGAGGTGGTTTACTGGGAGCGGAAGAACAGGAAGACCCTGATAGTTGAAAGAACATCTTTTTATGCAGTGGATATCAGTTAAAGAAATGATGAGGTTTATTCAATCAACACTACTTCAACCTCTTCGCCTTTGTCATAACCCTCAACATTCTCAGGTATAATCACAAACCCTTCGGCTTTCGAAACAGAGCTTAATATCCCCGCACCCGAAACTGCAAGGGGAGCGGCTCTGCCGTTCTCTAATTTGACGCGGGCGAATGTTTTATATCCGGTTCTTCCGGGAATTTTTCCTGACAACACCGCATGAACTTTCCTGTCCTGCTCGTCTGGAAAATGCCCCAGCTTCCTGAGCGCCGCCCGTGCAAAAAAGAAAAGCGCCACGATGCCTGCGACCGGGTAACCGGGCATGCATACTACGGGTTTGCCATTTATGATACCAAGCGCTGTAGGCTTTCCCGGACTTATGCCTACGCCGTGGACAAGCAAAGTTCCCATGGAGCCGACTACGCCAGGAACATAATCGCGTTTTCCCACAGACGTTCCACCGCTTGTGATAATCATATCCGCATCAAGATTGGATGAAATCGCCTCTTTTATCTTTTCAGGATTATCTTCCACTATCTCAAGCAGCCTCGGAACGCCGCCCCATTTCCTTACATACAGTGCAGCCATCAACCCGTTGGTTTCATAGACTTCCCCTTCCCTGAGCGCCGTGCTTTTCCTTGAAACGAGTTCCTCGCCTGTGGGGATTACAGCTACAAGCGGTTTCCTGAAAACATGAATATCCCGGATACCCAGCGCTGCAAGAACCGCTATATCGCATGGGCGAAGCATTTTCCCTTCTTTTAAAATGACTTCCCCTTTCCTGATATCCTCACCGGTTTCTCCGACATTCTTCCCCGGATGTAGCTGCGCGAATATCTCAACACTTTCACCCCGCAAAACCGCATCTTCCAGCATCACCACAGCGTCCGCGCCTTCCGGTACTGGAGAGCCTGTATGTACCCTTGCACATGTCCCGTTTTCAAAAACCTTTGATAATTTGAGAACGACAGGGGAATTTCCTCCGGCCCCGAGCGTATCGCCCGCCCTGACCGCAAAACCGTCCATCGCTGCGCGGCGGTAATGAGGCACATCGATATCGGCAGTAATATTTTCTGAAACTACTCTGCCGTCGCAATCCGCAATTGGCAGGTTCTCGGTATCAGAAAGAGGTGCAAATGCCTTTAAAAACAGTTCTCTTGCCTCATCGGCGTTCATTCTTTCCCTGAACATCATCCACCAGATACAGGAGGGAAAATCGCAATCTCATCGCCCGCTTTGACAACTGCTTCCAGCCCGCCGGACTCAAGAACACTCCTTCCGTTTAAAAAAACATTGACGTAAGGCTGCAGGCTCTTTCCTTTGAAAAGCATTTTTTCAAATCCGGGAAACTTTTTGCAAAGAATTTCGAGAATCTCACCGGCTGTAATGCCTTCTATTTCAAGCTCTTTTGTCCCTGTGAATTCCCTGAAATTGGCAAAGAGCTTTAGTTTTATTTTTGGCATGGCTTCTCTTAATTCATTTAACCATAAATGCTATGAATATGTTTTAACTATTGATGAAGCGATGAATAAAAAAAACTTTGCTTTATATCTTGGTTTTATTCTCATAATCATAGTTGCCTTTTTCCTTCGGCTCTATCGTCTCGATGAGAGGGTATTCCATCATGATGAAGCCGCGGTGGGTTATTTCACATATAAACTGTTCAATGACGGTATTTATTCATACGACCCTTCGTTCCATGGGCCTTTTATGTACTATGTAACGGCCGAAATGTATCGGCGCATTGGGGATAGCATCTATTCATCGCGCCTTCTTCCTGCACTTTTCGGAACCGCTATGATTTTCCTCCTGATCCCGTTAAGAAAATATATCGGAAACACGGGAGTGATTATATCGGCTTTCTTTTTTGCGCTCTCGTCCTCATTTCTTTATTACTCACGTTTTTACAGGGAAGATATTTTTATTGCCTTTTTTTCACTGTTAATGTTTGTATGCGCCATCAAGTATGCGGAGAAGTATGTTGAAGAAAAATATTCGATTTTGCGGATTTTTTACCTATTTGTGGCTGCAATATCACTGGCATCAATGGCGGCGCTTAAAGAAAATGCGTATATTGCAATGGCATTGATAGTTTTTTTCCTGTTCCTGCTTTTCATAAGGGAAAAGAGCTATCAGGGCTTGATTGCGAAAATTAAGAGCTTTGATAAAAAATTGCAGACTATTGTTCTTGAATCGATATTTTTCATATTTGTTTTTCTTATTGTCTTTTCGATTTATTACACCGGGAAGCCTCTTGAATTACACGGGATGTATTCAGCGTTTGAAAAAGCTGTTACCCACTGGTATGAGATGCATCGTATAGAGCGCATCGGAGGACCTTACTTTTTCTATTTGCCGATAATAGCCCTGTATGAACTTCCCATTCTGGTTTTTGGAGCCATCGGGATGGCATATTACGGCATCAGTGATAAAGCAAAGGAGAAAATGCTGAGTGTTTTCCTGGCTTACTGGATTATTGTGGATTTAATGTATTATATCACAGTTTTATATCCCCAATCGGGCAGGTTTTTCCCGACTGCATATATCCCGTCGTCCATTGTTATCCTTTTTCCGCTCTTGATTTACGGGATTGCCTGTGTCCTTAAATCCGGCAACATTTTTCTTGCATTTTTAACCTACTGGACATTGGCCAACCTTTTTGTTTATTCGTATATCCAGGAAAAAGTTCCCTGGCTGGTGTTGAATTTCCTGTTACCGCTTGTGATAATCGCCGCTGTATATATCGGGGAAATACTGCCGCGGCTGGATCTTAAATCCAAAGCAGGTGCAGCTACTATTATTTTCCTTGTGCTCAGTTCATCGTATTTTGCCTATTCAAGCATATTCCTGAACTTCTATGATTACACAAATCCTGCCGAACCGCTGATACAGGCGGCGCAGCCCCCGCAGAAATTTTCTCTTTTCATCAATAAGATAAGTGAGATTTCCAGGCAGTACCAGAACCAGTCCACTGAAATCCAGGTTACTGATATTGAAATGGAAACTCAGTTCCTGTGGATTTTGCGCCATTACGGCAATGTCAAATGGAGAGTGAGCATTGATTCTGAACTTAATGCGCCTTTGATCGTGGTGCATGATTCTGATGATAAACATGAACCCAATATCGTGAAGAGCCGCCTGCGCTCGGATTATGAGAGGCTTGACAGCGCAAAGATGTCATGGTACTTTTTTGTACCTTCGGATATTACGCTGAATTACCTGCTTTACAGGAAGATGGACAGGCCGCCGGGAGAGTACAGGGTGGTGCTGTTTTACCAGCCGAAATACGATATTAATCCGAAAAATATTAATAATACAAAGAATACAAATATTACAAGTGGAACTTAAAATTAATTGGAATCATAAAAGATGCAAGCATGCGATTGAGAGAATGTGGCTCCGGGGAGTTTCTATGGATGAAGTAAAAGATGCTATTATCAAAGGGAAAAAATCAAGGCAAGCTGACACTGGTTTAGTAGAAGCTTTCTACAGTTTTTTCAGCGTGGTGTATGATGAGTATGTACTGAAAAATAAAGAAATGAGAAAGATATATCCGGTTACTGTAAAATTGGGGTGATAACATGAACGACGAAATTCCATATAAATGTACCTGCGGAGGAGAATTGAAAAGATCAAAAATCGAAGTTGAATTTTTTGGGATCAATTTTGGATTGAGAGATGCGGAAATTTGTACTTCGTGCGGCTCGGAATATCTTGATCAGGATACAATGAAAGAAATTGAAGCTGAAATAAAAGAAAAGAATATTTTTGGATTGGAGCGGAAGTTGTCTGTTACAAAATCTGGAAATTCGTTGGTTATCAGGATTCCTCCTGAGATTGCAGAGTTCCTTGGTATTCATTATAAATCAATAGTTCAGCTTTTCCCTGTGGATAAGGATAGATTGGAAATCAAGGTTGTAAGCTGAAATTGCAGCAGGATTGTTTGGTGAAGATGCGCTGTTCATTCGTAATGCATGATTCTGATGATAAACATGAACCCGATATCGTGAAGAGCCGCCTGCGCTCGGATTATGAGAGGCTTGACAGCGCAAAGATGTCATGGTACTTTTTTGCGCCCTCGGATATTACGCTGAATTACCTGCTTTACAGGAAGATGGACAGGCCGCCGGGGTGGTGCTGTTTTACCAGCCAAAGTATTGAGATTATTTTTCCCTACTTCCGCTTAATCGTATATTGTATAATATGTCTTCCCAATTGTTTTTAATTCTAAGAAAGTCCAAAAAGACCGTATTCGCCACTGCAAATATTCACCTAAAAAATCTATGAATCTAAACTTTAAGGAATAAGCTTCTAAGTATCCCCTTGCCCATTCCGTATGTTCGTACTCTCCAACCTTAGCCCAGAATTCTTTTGAATGTGTCATTTTTTCATGTAGACACTTTCTATCATACACATGAGTCATCTCATGCATAATCAAATAATCAAGAACCCATATCGGCATATTCAGAACCTTATGAGCGATAAAAATCTGGTCATGGTCCGGTGAATAACCTGCAAAGTGGTCGTAGTTAACCAAACCACTTATAAACACAATAGATTTAACTGTGAGTTTGCCTTCGAAATATTTATTATTAAAATCATCAAATCGTTCTTTCAGAAAACTTTGCATTTTATCCATAAATTCACTTCAATTTCTTTTTTATTGAGTTCGTACGAGTTCGTATTAGTTCGTTGCTAATGTCTATTTTGGTGTTCTTTTTTTCATTGTTTATTTCATCATACATTTTTTCATCAAACTCATCAATGTCATCGAAGGGAATTTTTCTTTGTAGTTACAATTTGTACCTCTAATGCTATCGAATTTTATAAGAGTTTCATTATGCTTTGATATTCCTCATCCTTTAGATTTCCTTTATGGTTCTCAAAAAATTTCCTTAATACCCTTGATGCAGTAATCGCGTTGTGGATTTGATCATTATCTTTTGTTGCATTAAAAATTTGAGTAACTTGTTCGGGTGTAAAATCAGAAAAATCCTCAAATAGCTTAGCTCTCGCATTAGCTTCATTAAAGCTTTCACTATTAATTAATTTATAAAGGATAAAATCCTTCATGCCATCTTTAAATTTGGATTTAGTTCTTATTGTTTGAAAAATTATCGTAGCTATATCATTCAGATGGTCACTAACTGTTTTTCTATTTTCGTTTCTTAAGTAATATGTATCGACTTTTAAACCTTGAATTTTTCCAATAAAACCGTACGGTGGAAAATCCACTTGAAGAGGAATAATAAACTTTTCTGCTGCAATCGCTAAGCCTATTTCTTGGTCTGTCCAATCAGATTTTGTGAAATTTTCCGTAAGTAATGGAATGAATATATCACACCTGTTGAGATTTTTTTTAATTTCCTCTTGCCATTCAACACATGGTTCAAGGTCTTCATGTGCCAAAAAAATTTCAAACCCCATAAATTCTAAGTATTTTTTAAGCATTCCTACTATCTCTTTATCATCTATTGAGTAACTGAAAAATATTATTAATGACTTAATACCAGAGATTTCACTAAACATTCTGCAATAGTTACATTATTTTGTTTATATAGTTTTTCAATCAAAGATTTCCGAGTATTGTCATAATGTATTTTTCAGCAATTCCAGAACCATTAAAATTTCGATGGACAAAGCCTAACAGAATAATACAAAAATTCATTTTGCGGTGAAATAAATCTCAAATAGGAGAGACACAAAAGAACGCTAAGAATCAGGAATAGAAAAAGCCTGACCAATAACGCTAAAGTCTTTTAATCAAATTCGCCGGATTCGTGCCCGTTGCTTTTTTTGCGCCTTTTTCATCAAGACCCGCGCCCATTGCAATCGTAAACGCTGTCTCATCAGAAATCAGGTCTTGCGGCGCATGCGAATCTGTATCGACAATCAATGTTGCCCCAACTTCATTTGCAATTCTCACCACATGACCGTTGGTGCGGTTGTGCCCGTTGCGTGAGGTTATCTCAAGCGCTATCCCGTTCTCTCTTGCAAGTTCGGCATCCTCGATGGTTATAAGACCGGGATGAGCCAGGACATTGATGTCAAGCGATACGGCGGTGTGGTTTGTGCCAGGCGGAACAGGTTCAACCGTGGTCTCACCGTGAACTACAATTATCTCAGCGCCAAGTTTACGCGCCTTTTCAACAAGGGACGGCAATTTTCCTGGCGGGACATGGGTCAATTCCACGCCTGAAAAGATTTTAATATCATAATCTTCCTCAAGGGATTTGATATTCTTTACGCATGACAGGATATGCTCGATATTTGAGAAATCAGCATGGTCGGTTATTGCTATTGCCTTATATCCCATCACGACAGCGCGGCGCACGAGTTCACTCGGTATCAGTTCACCGTCGCTGAACGTTGAATGCGTATGCAGGTCTATCATTTTGGTCCCCGTGTTTTATTTATCTTCTGGGCAATCTGTTTTACTACAATTGATTTAGGACCTTTTTTATCCACCAGCACCCGTCCGCTCACTACCCACCACGATTTCGGGTGTGCTTTATCAGCTTCAAGGACGGGAGACATGCCCAATTCCGAAGCCGCTTTTTCAATCTCTTTTAAAACAGGGGATTTCACAGACTCTTTCATGGAAAGAATCCTGCCCTCAGCCCTTGATTTGGTTGCATCCAGATACACCGGCCAGATGACAAGCTTGGTCTTATCCTTTAACATTATGCTTCTGTTATCTTTTTAAAACTAGTAATACTTTTCTAAAAATCGGGGCTGTAAATTTGTTTTTGACGAAATATTAGCCACGGAGGCGCAGAGAACACAGAGAAATAAATACTCTGTGCCTCCGTGTCTCGGTGGCGATTTTGCTTTTCATTAAACAACACCAAAGAATTTTACATCCACTAATAATCAAAAAAAGGTTTTCATTATTAGATAAGTGGATGCGGAAATAATCGCAGCCGCAGGGATTGTAAGAATCCATGCCCCGACAATCTTCCGGGCAATCCCCCATCTCACTGCGGAAAGCTTATCGGTTGCGCCGACGCCCATTATCGAGGAGGATATCACATGCGTGGTGCTAACGGGAATTCCCCAGTGAGCCATGGAAGCAAGCACAATACCGCTTGAAGTTTCTGCTGCGAACCCCTGATATGGCCGAAGACGCGTCACCCTTTGCGCCATGGTCTTTACAATCCTCCATCCCCCGAAAAAAGTGCCAAGACCGATGGCTGCTGCACATGAAATAATAACCCATGGCGGAATAGGGAGTGTGTCCGGGGTTGCCGGGGCGGAAACACCTGCAGTGATAAGGAGAAGTGCTATGATACCCATTGTTTTTTGTGCGTCATTAGTTCCATGTGTCAGGGAATAAAACGCCGCTGAAAAAAGCTGAAGCCTTCGGAAATAGTTGTTTATCTTTGTAGGATGCGCTTTACGAAAAGCCCTCATAATCATAAGAGCGAATAAAAACCCCATTATCATGCCAATTATAGGCGAGACGACCATGAACAGTACGATTGTTTCGACCCCTGAAGAGTGTATTGAACTTACCCCGGCGGCCGCTATAGCTGCGCCGATGAGACCGCCAACAAGGGCATGGCTGCTCGATGTCGGAAGACCCAGGTACCATGTGACCAAATCCCAAACTACAGCCCCGACAAGCGCGGCAAATATCAGGTTAACCGTGACAATGTTTGTATCAATAACACCTTTTCCGATCATCGTTGCAATTGCTGTGCCCAGAACGAAAGGGCCGACAAGGTTAAAAACAGCCGCCATTGATACTGCTTTTATCGGGGAAAGAACCTTTGTGGCTACAACCGTGGCAATAGCATTTGCGGAATCATGGAACCCGTTGATGAAATCAAAGAACAGGGCAAGTAAAATGGTGATTATTACGAAAGAATCCAAAGTAATGCCTCTTTAGCTATTTTTCACAACAATGTCGCTGATGACGTTTGCAGCGTCCTCACACTTATCGGTTGCAAATTCAAGGCGCTCATATACCTCTTTCAGTTTCATTATCTCTATCGCATCGGTTCTTTTGAAAAGCTGGGCAACGGAATTTTTATAGATATCATCTGCAACGTTCTCAAGCCTGTTGACCTCGATGCATCTTGTTTCGATTTCTTTCGGGCTTTTGATATTACGAAGTCCCTTTAAAGCATAGTTCAATTCTGTCGCCTGCGTCACAAGCACTTCAGCTAATTTTATCATATTCTCTTCGGGTTTTTTTATTTCGTACAGAACAAGGCGGGAAGCCGTGCCGTCAATATAATCCAGTACATCATCAAAAGCAGATGCAAGCGCGGAGATGTCTTCGTGGTCAATGGGGGTTATGAAGGTCTTATTGAGCTCTTCAAAAATCTCATGGACAAAATCGTCACCCTGGTGTTCTATGTCCTTTATTGTTTGTTGTTTTTCTTTGATATTTTCATATTTTTTCAGCATATCAAGGAATGCAATCGAACCGTCAAGCACGTTTTGCGACTCGTTTTCAAGCATATTAAAAAAGTGTTTATCCTGGGGAATTATCCATTCTTTTAGTCCCATGTTTCAATCTCCTTTTTTCATGTCAAAACATGTTATAAGTGATTCTTGTCTTTAATGTTTTTCTTTTTAGATTTGAGTTATGCTTACATAAGAAATTAAGATTAATTCAGCTCAACTCTCTCGCCTGTCACCATGAAAACCACATTTTCACAGAGATTCGTTATGTGGTCACCTATCCTCTCAAGATACCTTGCTACGAAAGTTAAATGCTGGGCGCCAGTTATCTTTTTCGGGTCCTCAATCATGTAGGAAATCAATTCTCTTCTTACCTGGTCAAAGAGCATATCAACCTCATCATCCCGCTTCGCAATTGCCTTTGCAAGCTCCACGTCTTTATTTTCAAATGCGCTCATTGTGTTCGCCAGCATTTGCTGACATATCTCTGACATTCTCGGTATGTCTATGAGAGGCTTTACCGGGGGTATATTAGCTGATATTTTTGTAATTACCGCTATTTCAAGGGCAAGGTCTCCCATCCTTTCAAGATCGATGCTCATCTTTAATGCCGAAATTATAAGCCTCAAATCCCTCGCCATGGGCTGCTGGAGCGCGAGAAGACGCATACAGTCCTCCTCAATGGTGCGATCAATGGCATCAATCTCGTCATCCATATCAATTACTTTCTGAGCCATCTCTACATCGCGATTCTTAAGGGATAGCACAGAATCTCCTATCGCCTTGCCTACAAGGCTTCCCATGTTAAGCACTTCTTCCCTTATTTTGTGCAAGTCTTTGTGATACGCTTCCCGGGTCATGTTAACCAAACCTCCCTACAATATAGTCTTCGGTGCTTTTCTCCTTGGGTTTCTTAAATATCTGGTTTGTTTCTCCAAACTCTACCAGCTTTCCGTAAAGAAAGAAAGCCGTATAATCGCTTACCCTTGCAGCCTGCTGCATATTATGTGTTACTATAACAAGGGTATATTTTTCCTTAAGTTCTAACATTAAATCTTCTATTTTGCTTGTCGATATAGGGTCCAAAGCTGAACAGGGTTCATCAAACAGGATGACTTCCGGTTCAACCGCTAATGCCCTTGCTATGCATAGGCGCTGCTGCTGACCTCCTGATAAACTCACGCCGGATTTATTGAGGTCGTTCTTCACTTCATCCCAGAGTGCAGCTTTTTTCAGGCTCTCCTCTGCTATTTTATCAAGAACCTTTTTATCTTTCACTCCGCTGAGCTTTAACCCTGCCACAACATTATCCCGTATAGACATCGTAGGAAAAGGGTTAGGCTTCTGGAATACCATACCTATGCGCCTTCTTACGTCCACCGGGTCGTTGTCGCTTTGATAAATATTCTTGCCATCAACCAGTACTTTTCCTGACACTTTTGCCCCGGGCACGACTTCATGCATCCTGTTGAGACATCGGATAAATGTTGATTTTCCGCACCCTGAAGGACCTATGATAGCTGTTATACCGTTTTTCTCGATACCAATATTGATCTCATGCAGTACCTGTTTAGCTCCAAACGATGCATTGAGATTTTCTACTGTTATTTTATTCTGCACGTTTATACTCCTATTAACTATATTTTCTCCGGGTTACGAACCTCACACTAATATTTAAAATAAGAATCAGGACAATAAGGACAAGGGCTCCTCCCCACGCTTTAGCATTCCAGTCTGGAAAGGGCGATATTGCATATGTATAAATCTGCACCGGCAAGGTGGATATTGGTTTGTCTATCCCGTTAGTCCAGAACATATTTCCAAATGAAGTGAAAAGAAGGGGTGCGGTTTCACCCGATATCCTTGCAATGGCAAGCAAAGCACCGGTGACTATCCCGCTCCTGCCCGTGCTTAAAACAATATGCAATGTTGTTTTCCACTTCGGTATCCCGAGTGCAAGGGAAGCTTCTTTGATTGAGCCCGGCACAAGCCTCAGGGACTCCTCGGTGGTTCTTGTGACAATCGGGATCATCAATACAGATAGCGCCACCCCACCTGCAATTGCAGAGAAACTTCCGAAATACAGGACTATGAAGGTATAACCAAACATCCCTGCCACTATCGATGGTGTACCTGTCAGGACATCAGCCACGAAACTTACCATACGCCCAAACCTGTTTTGCCCATATTCTGAAAGATAGACTCCTGAAAGAATGCCTATGGGAAGCCCGATTGCACATGCAATCCCTACAACAATGAACGTCCCCTGGATTGCATTTCCAAGCCCGCCGCCTGCTTCTCCAACGGGTTTAGGGAGCTGTGTAAGAAAATCCAGGTTTATAGATGATATCCCATTGATTGTTACAATATAGAGAATACTAATCAGTGGGATTATGGCAAGAAAAACACAGGCAGCAGTCAGGAAAGACATAACCCTGTCTGTTATTTTGCGTTTATTCCACTTCATGCCGCTCCACCTCCTTCGACTTTAAGCAATTTCCACACTAAAATCCTGGCAGCTGTATTGATTATTACAGATATCACCAGGAGCAATAACCCGATCTCAATGAGAGATGAGATGTAAAGCTTCGATGTAGCCTCCACGAACTCGTTTGCAATAACTGAAGCCATTGTGTATGATGGCGAGAAAAGGGATTCCGAAATCTTGGGACTGTTTCCGATGACCATGGTTACGGCCATTGTTTCACCGATGGCACGCCCAAAACCGAGAATCACAGCCCCGAATATCCCTGACCTTGCGTATGGCAGCACAGCAATCCGCGTTGTTTCCCAGCCTGTAGCGCCAAGAGCAAGGGCTGCTTCCCGCTGTTGCGTGGGCACTGTCATAATGACTTCTCTGGATACCGAAGAGGTTATAGGAATTATCATGATTGCAAGTATTACACCGCCTGTGAGCATGGTCTGACCGCCATACATAGGTCCCTGGAATAGCGGCAGAAAACCAAGATAAGTGGATAGAGGCGGCGCAAGATAGTAGTGAACGAACGGTACGAGAATGAATAGACCCCAGAGCCCGATAATGACGCTCGGGACTGCAGCCAGCAATTCTATGATGAAAGAGAGAGGCGTTCTTAATTTTTCAGGGGCGAGTTCTGAGAGAAATATCGCTATCCCAAGACTGAAGGGGACTGCAATAAGCAGGGCAAGGAATGATGAAACGAGAGTCCCGAAGATAAAAGGCAGGGCGCCGAATATCTCGCTCACAGGGTCCCAGGTTGATGAGGTCAGGAAACCCAAACCAAAAGAATCTATTGAAAGTCCTGCCCCGATAAAAAGCTCCCTGAATAATAAAAATGCAAGGACTATTATGCCAAGAGCAAATAAGCCTACAACAGCTTCAAAAATAAAATCGCCGGAGAGTCTTCTCCGGCTGAAAAAAGACAATTTTGGTCGATCCATCTAAATTAGTGGTTGTCCGTTGTAGTTCATAAGTTTTATGGTTTTTTCATCCAGACTTACGACTGCATTCGGCAACGGCACATACTGGAGATCAGAGGAATAACTCTGCCCATCGTGTACTGCCCACCAGAGGAATCCAGCCAATGCTTTACCCTTGGTCATATCTGTCTGGTCTTTGTAGACAAGAAGATATGTAAAGCTGCTAATGGGATATGAATTGTCTCCCGGGGCATTCACAATACTTACGGATGACCAGCTTGCATCGCCTGCGGGTAATGTTTGCGAAGCTCCGGCAACGGCATTTGCAGTTGTTTCAAGCGTTGGTTCTATGAAATTCCCTGCTTGGTTTTTGATATACGCATAGGAGATGTTGCCTTGGAGCTTGGCATAAATTAGCTCGACATACCCTATGGCGTAAGTGTTCTGCCTTAAGATACCTGCAACGCCCTCGTTGCCTTTCCCGCCAAGACCTGCTGGCCAGTTGACTGATGTACCTTTTCCAACTTTTGATTTCCAGTCAGGGCTTACTTTTGAAAGATAATCTGTGAATACGAAGGTTGTTCCGCTTCCATCGCTCCTGTGAGCAACGATAATATCTTTTGCCGGGAACTGGATACCGGGGTTAAGCGCAACAATCCTGGGGTCGTTCCATTTTGTGATTTTCCCGAGATAAATATCAGCAATTACATCGCCGCTCAAATTCATTCCCTTCTGTATGCCGGGAAGGTTATACGCTACAACCACGGCGCCTATGGTTTCGGGTATTTGAAGGATCCCTGTGAGATTTTTATATACCTGCTCGGAGAGTGGCGCATCACTTGCGCCAAAATTCACTGTGTTTGCTGTAATTTGCTGTATTCCAGCACCGCTTCCCACGCTCTGGTAGTTGATCTGTATATTTGGATTTATTTTGCTATATTCCGAACTCCATTTTGATATCAGGGGATATGGAAATGTCGCACCTGCGCCGTTTAAAGTTAAGGTTTCCGGGGCTTTTGTTGGCTGCACAGTTGTAGTCGGTTGTGCTGTAGTCTGTACGGGAGGCTGCTGGCTTACACATCCAGCTACCAGCACACCTGCCAGCATCAAAATTAGTATCGTCTTAAATCGATTCATTTTGTTTTTTTCACCAGCGAGGATTTAAGCATCGAATAATATATAGCTTCTCCCAAGAATCTATAGATGCTACAGAAAATCAGTAGAATTTGATTACAACAAAATTTATAAGTCCCTTAAATTAGTTAGAGTTTGAACATGGTAAAATACATACTATTTGTTTGCACAGAGAATTCAGCAAGAAGTCAGATGGCAGAGGGTTTTTTTAATTTTTATAATAAAAATCCGGGATATGTTGGAATAAGCGCAGGAACACAGCCAGCAAAATCAATAAAGCCTTATGCCATTGAAGTGATGAAAGAAAAAGGGATAGACCTGGCAAAACAAAAGCCGAAGATTATTACCTGGAGCATGGCTCAAAAAGCTTATAAAATTTATACAATGGGATGTATCCAAGGTTGTCCTATTACACCACCAGAAAAAACAGAAGATTGGAACCTAGAGGACCCTGGCGAAAGGTCAATTGAAAAATTTAGAGAAATTAGAGATGCTATTGAAGAGCGGATAAATAAATTGATTTCCGATTTTCATTAAGCAATATTCAAACGTTCTCTGGCGAGTACCTGACAGCCAGCACCCTTATAACTCCAAGTACAAATAGCAATGCCGAGAGGGCAAAAATAGTTTCAAATCCAAATGATCTGGAATAAAGCCCGACAGTGACCTCACGCATAGCTATTAAAATCGTGACGTCGGTTATGTCGGTGAGCTTGATTCTTTCGTGTTTGGAATAGTCTGCAAACGTCTTGAAGAACTCAATCACAATAAAAAGCGTGAGAACATTAGTAACTATTTTGTTAAAACCGCCATCAAGTGAGTCTATCGCCACAAAGCGTATGTCAAGTAATATCCGCAGCGTTCCTGCAATTAGGGCCAACAGCAGCACATACAGGACGACGATAACAATGGAATCAGTAATTTTTTTGAAAAACCTTGTATGGTCCATCACTTAAATACCATCCAGAGGGCAAGTAAGAAAAGAAGGATTGTTAAAAAAATCTCTATTTTGTTAATATTCTGCATTCTCATTTTTGCCCTCATTTGGCTGCAAAACCGCCGCGCAGGAACAGGTAAAGCTCCCGGTCTTCTTTTCCCATTTCCTCAAATTCCTCTATGAATGAGTTGCATGGTATTGTTTTTCTCAAAATCTTTTTTTCTATCATTTCTTTCACCAAACTGATAATTCTAATCATAAAGTATATATTTTGTCCCAAGAATCTATATATACTATAAAATATCAGTAGATTATAAGATTAAAATGGAAGCAAGAAAAGTTTACGTAAGCGGCGGTTCGACCTATGTGATCTCACTGCCAAAAAAATGGGTTAAGAAGACGAATTTGAAACCGGGGGACTCGCTGGTGGTTACAGAACATGGCGATTCATTGCTGATTGAGACCAGTGTTATTGAAAAGGAATCGCAAACGAAAGAGATTAAAATCTCACAAATAACATCAAGCGACGCTCTTGAGCGTATAATTATTGCATTTTATCTTGTGGGTTATGATACAATCAAGATAAAGCTGGACAGGAAGGATCATCTTGCATACCGGGAGAGCATACGGAAGATCCTGGACTATCTAATAGGCATGGAACTGGTCGAGGATACCAACGAAGCAATGACGCTTGAGATAATGCTGGATTACAAGCGCATGATGACCATGCAGGTACTCCAGAGGATGTTCTCTATTAACAGGTCGATGCTTCTTGATTTAGGCAAAGCTTTGAAAACTACTGATATCGGGCTGGCAAAGGATGTAATCGTGAGGGAGCGGGAAATTGACAGGCTTTATTTTTTGGTGGTGAGGCAGCTCAAGAGCGCGGTTGAGTACCAGCAGGTAGCTGAGAAGCTCGGGATAGAAAACCAGAAGGATTGTCTTGGATACAGGATTACTGTAAAGGCTCTTGAGCGGATTGCAGACCATATTGAAAACATAGCAAAGAGCTATATTCAATTATCAGTCATCCAGAAAGACATGCCATTGAATGATTTTATAAAACTCAATAACAGTATAATTGCAATTTTTGAAAAATCGGTAGATGCATTATTTACAAGAAATCATGTATTGGCAGAGAAAATTTTTCAGGAACTAAAGGAAATTAATGAATTTCATTCTGCTATTTCAAATGAATTACTCCAGTCAAAAGATAAAAATATAGAATCAGCTATCCTGAAAAAAACGATGCTTGATAGTTTTGGGAGAATAGGAAGTTACAGCGGGGATATTGCTGAGATAGCCATTAATATGTCTGCAGGCTCATTGACTTTTAATGGATGAAATGGATAAGCTTTTTCATTAAAACATCGATATAGAGCCTGAATGCCAAAAGGAAAATTAATCACACTTGAAGGTATAGACGGGACAGGAAAATCAAGTATCCTAAAGAGACTAAAAACCACATTTCCTGATGCTGTTTTTACAATGGAACCCACCAAAAGCTGGATAGGGGAAGCTGTAAAAAAATCGATTGAATCCGAGGCAGACCCTCTCGCAGAGCTGTTTTTATTCATGGCAGACCACGCAGAGCATATAGCAAAAGTAATCCTGCCTGCACTTGAAGATGGAAAGATCGTAATATCTGACCGGTATTCTGACAGCAGATACGCATATCAGGGAGCTACCCTTTCGCATGTCATCGATGACGCAATGGAATGGGTAGAAAGCATCCATAAAGGCTGGACGATTGTTCCTGATTTGACTATTCTCTTTACAATAGATCCGGCTGTTGCGGTTTCACGCTGCGGCATCCGGGGCAACCACACAAAGTTTGAAAAAATCGGGTTCCTGAAAACCGTGCAGGAAAATTTTTTGAAACTTGAAAAGAGAGAACCGCAGAGGTTTGTTGTAATCGATGCAGGAAGGGAACTTGAAATTGTAGGATATGAAGTTGAAAATGTGGTTAAGGAATTTTTAAGCAAATAATGGAAGCCAACATCGCAAGTGCCAGAATAACCCTGATATTGGGCGACATCACCGAACAGGAAACCGACGCCATAGTCAATGCAGCCAATCCCAGCCTGATGGGCGGCGGGGGCGTGGACGGCGCAATACACAGGAAAGGCGGAGCGGAAATATTGAAAGAATGTAAGTTCATCAGGCAGACATTATATCCTGAGGGTCTTCCAACCGGGAAAGCAGTTGCGACATCCGGAGGAAATCTTAAAGCGAAAAAAGTTATTCATACTGTCGGACCGATTTGGGGCGGGGGAAATAACCGGGAGCCTGAACTTCTTGCAGAAGCTTACCGGAACAGCCTGCTCTTGCCCTGAAGATGGGAGTAAAGACAATTTCCTTCCCGTCCATCAGCACGGGAGCGTATGGGTACCCGGTAGAGAAAGCAAGCAGGGTCGCAATCAAAACAGTTGTGGAATTTCTTGAAGAAAATAAAGGGATTGAGGAGGTCAGGTTTATACTCCACAGCCTGAATGACCTGCAAATTTATGAGGATGCTTTAAAGGGGATTTTCTCTAAGGTTTGAGTTAAAAGAAGCCCCGGGAGGGATTTGAAATTTTTGTTTAACGCCCTCACATAACTTAGTATTTTAAGGCAGGATATTCCATAGCTTTTGGTTTTCAGAGGGATACTCTGAAGTCACTTGCCATGAAGTCCATTTTGAGGCATTTTTCACCTGACACATGATACTTACTGTTAATATCAACAAGATATTTAAAAATTTGCTAAATTTTTGCCCAAAAAAAGGGGTTGCACTTTCACTACTACTTACCTCAGGAATATAAGCCAATTGTTTAATTAATAATAATTAGAGCGCGTGCGTTTGCCCGGAGGATAATCAGTGCGGCTTTCTCAGAGCCGCATAAGACTATCGGGCTAACGCCAAGGGAACGCACTACCGTTCCCGCCGCGCTCCAAAATACCATAGGTTCACTGATTCATAAACCTTTGGTTTTTTTGACCGCAAAGAAAAAATCGCACACTACTGCGACAATAAAGGAGGATAATCAGATGGAAACAAATGTGGAAAGAAAAGTTGTTTGCGTGACACCAGAAGATCACAAATATATAGGTGATCTTTATAAAAAGATTACCGATGCATATAAAGCTGCGGCTGCACTGGCAGGAGTAAAACCGACCATTGGGAAAAAGGGAAACGGGCCCAAGCTCAGGCATGTCATAAGTTTTCTGCGAGAGCATGCAGTCTATGGTGATAGAGAAATACAGAATTTTGCTACCAGGTTTGTCAAATAAAAGAGGAGATTGAAATGCAAAATTCCAGAGGAACATGCCTGCTTAAGGATTTCTATAGCAAACACAGACCGGTAATTGATGCTCTTGCGGAAGATGATGAAATGTTCAGAGCGGTAAAAGAAATTGCTGAAACTGAAAATGCAGATATTGATAATTCTCAGGTGGTGCGAAGTCTGGACAAAAAACCGCATATAATTTTTGCAGGGGGAGAAAATGCCCCTCCTAGATAGAAACAAAACCTCTGCTACCGAACGTGTTCGCGGGATGGAAGAAAAAGTGCCTTGTGAAGTATGCGGCAGGTCAACATCAGTCATGGACACGAAACGGTGCGATTCATGCTGGAGCATGGAGAGCGGGTTCACGAGCCTGCGAAACCACGACCTCGAAAAAGCCCGGAAATGGCTATCAGAACAACTCGAATCCCTCGAAGGTAAGGAGACGAAAGTGAAATCTGGTGGCTTCATGAAAGGCCAGTCTCCAGGCATTCGCGGCTCTCTATGTCAATTAGTAATAAAAGATCTGGATTACCTCATAGAGCACGGTATATTTGCAGATGATGTCCAAGCTGTCCAATTAGCAATAATACATATCGCCACTGAGGAGCGTGCAAAGAAGTTACGGGAGCCTAGACCACCTGGTAAGTGGCAGGAAGAAAATGCCTGATATCATCAACATTTTATGTCATCCTCCAGTCGTGGCATTGATAAAGGTTCGCCCTTCGGGTTGCGCAAACGCAAGTCGGCAAGGCCGACCGAACCATTATCATGGCACTTTTCAGACCTTTTTCACGTAGCAGTAAGCCAAACTGCTGCTCAATGCCGTCTCAAAGGTGAATATATGATTATAACATGGATAGATAACGAAATCGAAAACATTTATAGCCGGTTTAATTCGGCTGGTATAGAACTTGATAAGAGCAAAATCAGGGACAAGTTGAATTATTTGCTCGGTTACAATGTTCCACTGAATGAAGCCGTGAGAACTGTGACAATGGCACTTCGCAAGGATCACAACCTTCCGTTTGAGTCCTCCAAGCCGGGTAATGTGGGATTGGCCCCCCTAGCCTCAATCGAAGAGGACAACAAGTGGGTAACAGTAAGAGGCAAAGTCATGCAGGAATCAGAGATAATGGTTCTTGACATACTGAAGACACATAAACCGCAGGGTGCTCTGGCGGGAGATACCATACAGAACGTCCTCAGGGCCCTGGGATATGCAATGCTCGATGTTGACAGTATCCTTGAGAAGCTCAAAATGGATGGTGAAATAATCGAACCAAGGGGCGGTTTCTTCAGAGCAGTGTAACCATGAGCGAATGTCCACATTGCGGTCAGGAGAGGGAGTCAAAATGCTCCCTTTTCAAAGATGGGAGAACCCGTGTATGGACACGGCGTGGATGAAGAAGTTTGCATGAGGTGAAAGCATGGAACCTGAAATTGAAGCTGCATTAAAGAGAGTGGTTACTGACGGCGAACTCGACGAGGAGGATAAGTCTTTATTCATGATACCAAAACCTATTAATAGGTTATACGCATCAAAATGCGTACTAACTATGACAAAGACGAAACTTCAGAAAACGGGTGGAAAGGTTCCTTATGTCCTCCTTTCAGCCTCTTTGATCGAGGAGGGTTTTAAATGGAAAAAAGGTCAGAAGATTCAGGTTGATTATAACGAAATAAAAAAACAGGTAATAGTTTCAGAACATAACGGCGATATAGAAGAGGATGTCAGACGGCTGCAAAACTCTTCTGGTAACTCAACTCCTTATATCTATCTTTCAAAATCGATTATTGGAAATGTCTTTAATTGGGATGCAGGACAGCAACTGAACGTCGAACACGATGTGAACAACAAGCGCATCATAATTTCCGAGCTGAACGGGGAGATAGTGGATGATGGCAAAAAGTAGCGACAAACCAGAAGACGTCATCAAGTTCTTCGCAGAAGCGCCTGCGCATGTCTATGAACTGGCCAAACAGACAAATCCGCTTCTACAGAAGTGTATCGAAATCGCAAGAGCTTATTTTATAGAGGGGGATCCGGAATGACTCTGTTTATTGCTTTTATCAACATCGTCGGAGCCAATCAGAGGGTAATGGAAAATGTGTGGAAAGTCAGTTCGATCTGGCTCCGGCGTCTACTTTTTTTTTCTAAGCAGGTCGTGCCGCGCAAATCTTCAGCGCGTCCTGACTATAAAATCGCACGACTACAGTACAACGACATAGCCACCCCGGAGTTGGGGAGAGTTACACGTTCTCTCCCCCACCTCCTATTTATGAGGTGCTAAAATGCGAAGAATCTGGTTCCCCCAGCAGAAAGAATGGGACTATCTGCCTCTGCGCTGGGGATTAGGATATTATTCTGATAAAGACATCCGGGATATTTTGAATGAAGGAAACCTTGTATTCGGGAATGGGGAACTTCCGATATGCACAAAGCTATACACAACCCGGGTCAGTCCATTAAAAGGCGAATATTATGTCGTGCAGGGGAGCAGGTTCAAAGCGTCTGCACTTGAACCGAGAATAGAGTTCAGTGTGGATACGTATTGCCAGCTTGATTTGAAAAACGAGCTTGTAACAACAGACGGAAAAACCTGGAGTACACCAACGATTCTTGCTCGAAATGGATGTAACTTTGCAGAGCTCGATCTTGGGAATAAAGGGGCTACTTTTGAACAGTTCAGGGATGAACTGTTGAGACTCTATCCAAAAACGACTATTGACACGCCGTTTTTCGTGAGCAAGCTTGACAGACTGCTGAGAAATGAAATGAGGTGATTTGATGAGTGATATAGTAATCGATATCGAAACAATACCGGGAAAGTTCGGTCAGGATGTAATGGAAATAGCAAACAAAAAGTTAGCAAAAAAGAAAGACAAGGACCTGAACAAGATGTGCAGCATGGAGTGGCCGTTCGGTCATATAATCTGCATTGGAGTAGGCATTGACGGCAAGATAGGCACTCTCATAGGTGATGAGAAAGACGTATTGGATGCCTTCTGGGTACTCGTTGGCAGAAAGACAGACGATTTCTCGCCGGCTGAAACGAGATATGTTACATTCAACGGCAAGGACTTTGATATTCCATTTATTATAAACAGGTCAGCTATAAATGGCATAATCCCTACTGTGAGAATCCCGACACGGCGCTATTATAATGACCGTCATTTTGACGTTTTGGAAGAATTAAGCAACCACTTCACGTCAAATGAGCTTAAATTAAAAGAATATTGCAAAATATTCGGAGTCGAGAATACCGATGATACCGACGGCAGCGAGATTCACTCACTCTGGCTGAAAGGAGATAAGGCAGCAATAGAGAAACACTGTGCTTCGGATGTCAGAGCTACCTTCGCATTATACGAAAAAATAAAGAATTACTTCTGAGTTGATGCTTCGTGGTACTGGTGGTTGTTGATCAGCGCGAACTACGCTCTGGCGTTGCAAAAGAGCTTGAGAAACTCTGTGAGATAGAGATCCAGACTCTTGAAGTCGCTGATTATGTAGTATCACATAGATGTGCCTTTGAACGGAAAGACATTGAGGACTTCTTCAATTCGCTTTTTGAAGATAAGACATTCTTCGGTCAGATAGCAGATATGGCAGACAGCTACGAACGCCCTGTGCTTATAATAGAGGGCGGAGACCCCTTCTATTCAGGTCGAAGAATACACCCCAATGCTTTACAGGCCATTCTCAATACCATAGCAGTATCCTTCAGGGTTCCAACGCTTTATGCTTTAAATACAGCCGATACCGCGAAAATAATCTTCCAGATAGCAAAAAGGGAACAGACAGACGAGAGAAGACCAGTCAGCGTACACGGAAAACGCAGTAAAATGAATCCGCAGGAATTGAAAGAATATGTTGTTTCTGCAATCCCGGATCTGGGCCCTGTAATAACCAAACGTCTTTTAACAAACTTTGGCAGTGTGCGAGGTGTGTTCAATGCATCCGAACCTGATTTGATGGAAGTAGAGGAAGTTGGACCAAAGACAGCCAAAAAGATAGTAGAAATAGTGTCAGGTGATTACCTTTGAGTGACCGTCTGAATGCAGCAAGGATCTATACGAAGAAAGGCTGGGTACTTCACCCATTACTTAACCCAAAAGCCATGGAAGATGGGAAACCAGCAATTTCAGCGGGCAAACGGCCACTACTAAAAAATTGGGAAACCCGTTCCTCGGCAACAGACCAAGAACTATCTGACTGGTTCAGTGATAACCCGAATAGCCGTTTCAGATATAGCAACATAGGACTTGTCCTGGGAAGGAAAAGCAACCTGCTTGTAATTGATCTCGATAAGCTTGATTGGGTAAACGTGATATTCCCACCTGAACAGAAAGCTTCTGAGAATACAATTAAAGCAGGAAGGATCTCAGGAAGAGGTCACATCTATTTTAAGTTCACAGATAAAATAAAAAACTGCAAGTTACATGATTTTGGCATAGAAGTGTTAAGCGAGGGAGCGCAGGTCGTAGTTCCCCCATCTACACACAAAGAAGGCCAGCAATACAAATGGCAACTTCCGGAAGGAACAGTCATAGAAACAGTAGAACCATCAGAACTGCCGGCTACTTCAATCGAGGCACTCAAGCTGCTGCAATCCTTGGAAGGAAAAGTAAAGGCTTGCAGGCCATGCTTCAAATGGGTAATCAATCAGTCGAAAGATCCCATGCACGGCACGACAGGCCGAAGACTGATGCTTGCAACTGCAACCGAAATGAAAGCTGAGAAGGTTACTCTACCCGAAATGCGGTTGTACTTAAAAAAGGTTTATGGGGAAAAATACGATGCAGCAAGAACAGCAGAAGAATGGAAGAATGTAAATGAAAACAAGAGATGGCAGTGCAATACAATAAGAGAGAACTTCCCTGAGTTCGAAAGGATGTGCGAGAACTGCCCCAAGAAGGTTCTCGATAGAGATTATATTGATCTCGAAATAGTAAAAAAGGCCAAAGAAATAATGTCCACGGGAGACCCGATTAACTACATCCTGGATACATGGAATAAATTCCATGCAGGGGATAGACCGCTGGGATTTATCCTGATGTGTTCTGCTGTGTGCAGCAGCATAGAGAACAGTGATGGTCTGCCGGTGAACTTCAATGGTGATTCGGGAGGTGGCAAGTCACATGCAAGCAGGTCGATGCTTCACCTGATACCTCAAAAATACTGGATAAAGAGAAGTATCAGCAACAAGGCACTCTTTTATACAGATTCGGTTAAGCCTGATATGATCTTTTTTTCAGATGATGCTCAGATGAGCGACGATTTCAAGATGATATTTAAGAATTCGGTCTCTGATTTCCAGGAATCAGTTGAGCATGAAACCGTCAGTATCCAGAGAAAAAGTGAACTGTTAAAGGCGCCGCCAAGATTGTCATGGTGGCTCACTTCGGTAACGGACATAGGCAATGAGGAGGTAGAAAGACGATGCGTAAAGATAAATGTGGAGGTCAGTGAACAGCGTAAACAACTGATATCTGATAGGCTTCAGAAGAGAAGACAATCAGGAGAAGCGAAATATCCGGAGGATATACCGGACGTTAAAGTATGTAGAGCCATTTTTAAGGAACTAAAGTCGAAAAGAGAAAAGGTTGTATGGGATTTTCCTATTTATTTTAGAAAAGACGTTTCTCTCGATACTCAAAACATTGTTTACGAACTCTTGATAGGAACGGCCCTAATTAACAAATATAGAAGAGAAAGAACAGAAGACGGCGCTATCTTAGCATCGAGAGAAGACTTCAAGCTGGTAATTGAAAACTTTGCTGCAATAAGTGATACCCAGCAAAGTAAACTCACAAAGGCCGAACTCCTGGTTGCCAGATATTTAAAGCAGGTAGAAGAGGCGTCAGGCAACACTATTCAGGGATACTTCAATAAGAGCCGCGGCTGGGTCACACGAATAATGAATGGCAGGAACGGGGACGGCGGGTTACTGGAGAAGCTGCCAAACATAACTCTTGAAGATGTAACCACGAAGGACGAAACAGAAAGCGTTCGCAAGCAGGTTTACAGGTTCGTTGGTGAGTGGGATGAATTTGCATGTTATGAAAAAGTTGCTACGATTGACGATTCTAAGGAGGAAGCAAAAGGATAAAAACGAGGTAGAAAGACATGATAAAAATCCTTTCTAAAATATTCATTTCGGTGATGCCAGATTTTCCCATGCGTTTACACGCATGGTCGGCGCAAAGCGCCTAAAATCCGGCTTACACAGTTACAAAAATCAAGTCTGGATTTGGTGATATCTGAATCCGGCGAGGTTAAGAAAATATGGAATCGGTAAAAGAAATCAAGAACGCCTTTCGGCAAGCAAGGATCGTAGGCGAAGAGCTTCTCGGTAAAGGACTGATGACCTGGGATAGCTTTGAGGCTATGATGCTTGGATTTGAACAGAAATTGAGAGCAAGAGGTCAGGTGTTTTAAATGTATTCAACGGACGACCTGAAAACCACGATTGATGTGGTCAAGAAAGAGTGGGATTCCGCTCTTGAACAGGCGAAAAAGTACGAGGAAGCACACAAACTGCTGACTGCAGAACTTAAAAAGAAGGAGAAACCATGAGCAAGCAACAACTGGTTCCTGTCTTCCAGGAATTAAAAAGACAGAGAGAAACGAGAAGAGACTTGATAGTGGACTCGCGAACGCTTACAGCGGTAGCAGAGCCAGAACGCATTGTGATCGACATTCCGAAGTTCGGGACACATCCGCTAACAAGGTGGGCGCACGACCAGTTAGCCACTAAAGTGCAGATACCACAGGCATACTACAATAGAATGATAGAGGCACATAACTTCGGACTACTGGCAAACAACGTAAATGCCTGGCTGCCGACAGAAGATAAGAGGATGATCAGGATAATGGATGGAAATATCCGAGCTATCCTCAGTGACAGATACCGAGTGATGGATAATTACGACCTTGTATTCCTTGCACTGGATGAGTTCGCAAAGGCAGGAGCAGATGTTCACAAAGTGGATCTCACGGACTCACATCTGTTCATAAAAGCAGTCACTCCAAAGCTGCAGGGAGAGATACGCCCGGGTGATATAGTACAGGGCGGTTTGATCATCAAGAACTCAGAGGTAGGGGCCTCCCGCTTCGCAGTTGAGCCCTTCGTTTTAAGGTTGAAATGTACAAATGGATTGGTTATCTCGCAAGGATATTCCAGAGTACATCTCGGCAAGCGCAAAGAGGAAGGCGAGTTCAATTGGTCTTCAGAAACCATAAACCTTGAGAATCAGGCGATATGGAGTGCTGTCCGTGATGTCATAGGACAGACTTTTGACCCTGCAAATTTCGCAGCAGTAGTTGAGAAACTGAAGGGTAATGCAGATACCCCAGTCAAAGAGCCCGTGAAAGCAGTTGACAACGTAGTAACTGCAATAGGACTCACAGAAGCGACAAAGGAGATGCTGCTCAAGAACTTCCTGGATGAGAAGGACTTCTCACAATGGGGATTAACCAATGCTCTCACTGCTACAGCCAGACAGCTTCCAGCGCCAGACGAACAGGTAGATCTTGAGACAAAGGCGAGCAATATAGCCTTGATGTCACCTGAAGCGTTTCTTAAAGTTGTAGAAGCGAAGCCAAAGAACCCGGCAATAAGGAAATTGATAGAAGGCGACGGGACCTAACCCGTCTGTCTTTTCTGAGGTGAATTATGGCTGATGCAAATGACATATTAAAAGCTATATATGACGCGTATGGAACAGATACTGGGATTTTGTTGGGGATTCCATCTGATAGAAAAACTTCGGTGAAAGCAATAATCGAATTTACCATCGAGCGAATGAATGCCAGGAGCGCACCGTCACGCGACGGTAAGAAATTCGTCGATGAAAAGTGCAGGTTTACAGGGTGCAAGATTCGCCCTCATTGCATAAACGTAGCGAGGGTGTGCGCAGCTGCCTGCCAGGATATCCCTATCCCGAATGACGAGCTAAATAAACCGCTTATAATCGTGTTTGACGATAACCCTACTCTTGTAAAGGCGCCAGACATTTCGGATATGTGGGTGAGGCAGGATAAGCGCTGGTTCAATCTAACGCCACATAACAGGACGCATGACATAAATCTCAGGATCATTGAGAAAAGCAAATTCCTCGCCCGGAAGCAGGAGGCAACATGAGATACCCGCCATCTATATTCATAAGAGGCATCACCCTCCCCGATGCATGGGCTCAGGCAATAGATGAGGTGATGAAGAAGGGTATGGTCATCAAGACTCAATACGGCACTTCGTCGAAGGATGTGTGCTCTCTGATAGAAGTAACGCATCCATACGAGACCCCGATGCTTCACCCGGACTTTCCAACGAAGATCTCCCACACTGAAGAGTATCTCAAACAGTGGCTAAGAGGTTATGACTGGCTAAAACAGGGATTTGAGTACAATTACATGGACAGACTCATCCACTATCCAAAGGGGAGACTGGAATGTGACAGTGACATGATAATGGCACAGCACAAAGCAGGGAAAATCAGAGAAGGACGTTATTACAATAACTCGCCTGACAAGGACTCCAACTTCATAGACCAAATAGCAGAGATTCGGGATAAAATAAACAAAGGAGTCTCACGGCGTCTGCAGGCTATAACATGGCATCCTGATCGTGACCTGTTCGTAAAGGAGGACCAGCCTTGTTTGCAGAGGCTATGGATGAGGAACCTGGGTGATGGTAACGCAGAGCTCCATGCAATGTGGAGGTCAAGAGACCTGTTCGCAGCATGGAACAGCAATGAGATCGGGCTATTGACGATGGTAAGGAAGGAAATCCTTGAACCAAATAATATCAGACTCGTAAAGCTGATCGACTTCTGCAATTCACTCCACATATACGAAGCCGATTGGGAGGCAGCATTGAAGGTAAAGAAATTGCCTGTTAACCCGATGCTTGTAAGAGGGTAACCAATGGCAGAGAATGCAATCATGTGTTCATCGTCAGGGATTCGCAGTACATCTGTGAAAAGTGTGGAGAGACATTTAAACTTGGTGACTTTGCAAACGATAGTACCGAGTTTCAGGAATGCGCGAGTGGAAAGTGCGCGGTGATTTGATGACAGAACGGACAGGAGAGGTAGTTGATGAGGTATGCAAATGTGGCTGCCTCAAATCAAATCATGGAGGGTTACAGGGGCACGGAGGTTGTACAAGATGCCCCTGTTCTCAGTTCACCTTCAGCGCTCGTTGGGTGATTAAAACTTGAGGTGATTCAAAATGGAAGTCGAGGTAGAAATCGAGGTAGAATGCCCGAACTGCAAGCATAAGTTCACAACGCCGGAAACAGCGGAAATAGACCCGCCGGAAAGAGATGAGTTATGAAGGTAGGGCGATCGAGGCTTGATGGGGAGGAAGATTAATGGCATTGCTTGATACAAGATGCTGGGGAAGCGCTGATATAGACACCGAAACGGGAGATATAAAAAGCATTCATGAGATGGAATATCAGGGTAGTGGAAAGTTCAGATGTCCCAACTGCATAGAGATCTCCCTCGACCTGAGTGAACACACTTACAATACAATAATCGCCATCGACATTCAGGGAAATGTAAGTGTGATTTCCAACGATGTTCGAATACAGGGCGAGCAAATTAGCAGCTTTGTGAGTGATCTGGACGACGTGAGCAAGTTTAAGGCAAGAGGAGGCGGGGTCTACAAATGCGAGGTATATTGGTGCTATTCAGGGCCCTGGGGCAAAGAGCAAGAATGGGACATGACTCTTGAATTTTTAACAATGGATAAAATTGAATTAAACACGGGTGATTGAAAATGGCTAAAACGACGATACGAAGAAAGGTCTTGAACATGCCTGCTGAAATGTGGGACAGGCTGGACAAGATTTACCCTGGGGCGTCTTTCGAGACTTCAGCAGAGGAGTTCTTAGAGAAAATAGGGCTTCCGGGAGCTTTATCAACATACTGGAATGACGAAGAGCGCAGGTTTTTCGAAGACATATATGTAATCGAGAACGCTCACTCAAAACCAAGATGGTGATGAGGAATGACAGATGCGATGTCGGATGCTGTTGAGTATTGGCAGAGGAAATGCGGAATCTGTAAGATACAAAATCCGGAGCTTTATGCAGAGTGTGGCGAACGGGGGAGTCACAGCATCTTGTATCCATGCAAAGCCAAGGATATCCGGGTGTATTGAGGAGGCGTAATCATATGCCATTAAAAGGTCTTAAAAATTATACTACGGAAATTCCGGCACAGAGAACCATCAGCGAAATAGAGGAGATTTTGGTCAAGCATGGTGCTACTGATACGTGGAAACAGTATGACAGTGCAGGCAAAGTCACTTCTCTAAACTTCGCTGTCAACACTGAATTTGGCAAGATGCCATTCAAACTCTCGATCGATGCACAGGTAATCTGCGAAGTTCTCAAAGAACAGTCAAAACGTGGCTTGAAGAGCATATCCAGGAAACAGGCATCGGACATCGAACACGCAAGGAATGTGGGGTGGAGAATCGTCAAAGACTGGATAGATGCACAGATGGCTATGGTCTCCCTGAAGATGAGAAAACTTGAACAGATATTCCTTGCAGATATCTATGATATGCAAAGCGAGAAGACATTCTTCCAGATACTCCGGGATAAGAAGTATGCAGGACTGCTTATGGGATCACAGGAAGTGCAGTAAAATGCAGCAAACTACTATAGATTGGTGTAGAAATCCCGATGGAACCGGAGGATATTCATGGAATCCTGTAACTGGCTGCCGGCATGGATGCCCTTATTGCTACGGTCAGGGAATAGCAAACCGTTTTTATGGTGGCGATTTCAATCCGAAGTTTCATCCAGAAAGGCTCACACAGCCATATACAAAGAGTCCTTCTATGGTCTTCCTGGGAAGCGTTTCGGATATGTTCGGGAAATGGGTTGAACAGATGTGGTGGGATAAGATTCTGAAGGTTATCCTGGATAATCCCCAACACATCTTCGCTACCCTCACAAAAGACCCTGAGAGAATCCGTTCATACCTTGACATCAACAAACTCCCCCCTAACCTGTGGTTAGGGACAACGGTAGAGTCAGAAGACCTGGCAAAAAGACTGGCATGGATACGCAACCCCTATGTAGATGTAAAAGGGGCACGATTTGTTTCATTTGAACCTCTACAGGGAAGGTTTGAGTCCGACCTCGACCTCGAAGGCATTGATTGGGTGATCATTGGTCAGGAGACTGGCAACCGGAAAGGCAAGATATCAGCGCAGAAGGAATGGGTCACAGAGCTCGCATCAATAGCCACGGATTACGGGATTCCGGTATGGATGAAGAACAATCTGATTCCCATGATAGCAAAAGACGAGCTTCTCCGGGAGATGCCGACAGACTGGAATAACTGGCTCAAGCCGGTGATAAAGGCCGATGATATTCTGGATGGCAGAGGAGAGCTGGAAGCCGGTGAACTGCACGCAAAGGATATGGCTTTTTTGAGGTGACGGCATGATATTAGACAAGATCCTATCGGAGAGAAAGCGCGAGGAGGTGTTGCATGTATTGAATGCCATTCATCCTTCTCACAAGCAGAGATTGTGGCTTGTGGGCTTCCTGGATTATGTTGGGTATAATCTGCCAGAGATATTGCAGATAATATCATCTGAGAACCGCTGGAAAGGATATGATAAGGAAAAGACAGCTTATCAGGCATCCACTGTAATCACAGGAAAAAGAAAGACCCGTCGTTATCGAAAGCAAAAAGAAACATTGACCATTGAAGACCTGATAAATACCTTCATGAGCAATACGAAACCCACAGGCAAGATGGTTATTCCATCAACTACGCTGTGGGCTGCAGTCTATTATTATCTTGAGGGTTATATCCCACTGCCTAAAGACAGGGATGCAAAGCGACCAATGTTTAACTGGAAGCAATATCAGGAAAAGCCGCCGACACTGGAAGAGATAATGTCCTGGGATTGGTCAAACGGGCTATGTTTACTGGCAAATGACAAGTTCTCATTCATAGACATTGATATAAGTGGGTATGAGCAGGCCCTCAAAGATTATCATGTAGAGTTCACGCCAAGGGGAGGACTTCATGCATTCGGAATAGGTGCACTCAAAAGCATCAGTGTGGAAAATGTAGGTGAAATAAGAGGTAAAGGAACCCTGATAGTAGCATATCCAACAAAAGGGTACAAAGTGAATAATGAGACTACCGGAGGTGTTTTGAATGTTGTGTGAACAATGCTGGGACGACGCTTACCTGCGTACTCTAACGAACCCGGGTAAATCACAAATGGAACATTATCTTGACCTGCTGGAAGAACGAAAAAACACTCCATGTAAAAGAGGTGTTACCCTTGGGATGTGAAGACGTTGTAAATAAGATTGTTGAGGTATCGAAAGGGATGACTATTGAATACGAAGTGGTTAAGTTCAACGGAATATCGCTACTTATTACCAAGTCGAAACTCAAACCGCTGATAGCTCTAACATGGGAAAGAACCCATGACTCGGAACTGGAGAAGTTTGCTAAGGGGATAGGACTCGAATTGAGGAAGTTCAGATGAGGGTAATAATAGAGAAAGGAATTGAGGGTATGAAAGCCCCAGAAATTCAACTGCGCTATCATTTACTTCCATGAAATCATAAGGCGTTAGGCTTAAATATAGATGTTTAACTTGTTGTCAACTTTGAGGGTGCAGTCCATACTTCTCATTATTTCATCACTAACAAAATTGCTATTATGGCCAATATAAGAGAAATAACCCCTAAAAACATCGCCTGAAGATTTCGACTTTCACGACGGACTCCTTCCAACTCTTTCTTTAGTTCATTAATAGCTCCTCGCATTGTATTTGATGGAAGATAATATATAATTTCATACTTATCTTGATATTTCCCATCATACGGAGAGGTAGGCTCTATCAATTTGTTAAACTCTATAGTTGCATAATGTTGTCCTCTTTTTAAGACTACAGGTGCATTGGATGTATTAAATAAAAGGCAAAATAGTCTCCCTCTAAATCCAGGATCCACTTGAGGGCCGTTAGATAAAATCATTCCCTGACAGAATAAACCCACAGAGAGGTCAAATCGTCCTGTCACGTCCCTTGGTAAATTAGTAATCTCTTTACTTGTAACAATAGCATAATCATAAGGTTCTATTAGGATAAACGGCTCTCTATCAGTTAAATTTTTTATTTTACCCCCATAATAGTATTCATCTCCGATGGATAAGTCATATGCAGCACCAGTAATATTATCCAAATTGGCAGATTTTAACAGCATCCCACATTCAATCATTAGTTGAATCAATCTTTTGGGTAGAATCCCGCCCGTGTTCCTATACTCCCAAAGACTCCATATCAAATCGACGGTAGTTTCCACATTTATATTCTCTATGGCGTACAAAAAACGGCCCTCATTTACCGTTCTATCTTCATTTCGTTGTTTCTCTTCAGTCTCATTAATTTGTTGTCCACGATATATTAATCGATCATTAAGAATTTTATCAGGAGCGTTTAAAAAAATAGTAAAATCATATAATTTTTCTACTGTTGAATTAGGTGCAATAATTAATAGAGGAGTTTTATTATTATTAATTACTCGTTGAAATGCCTCATGGGTAATCCCGTAATTTTGTCCTGCATACTGTACTTTTATTAACAACTTGTCGGTTCTTTCCAACTCATTAAATTCTTCCTTATTTATGAATAAATATTGGTCACTATCATCTTTACGTTGCTTTCGAGTTGTTACCGCTTTAACTATTTGGAATAGATCATACTTTTCACACAGTTTTCGAGCAACGGTTGTTTTCCCAGCGCCGCGTGGACCCTTTAGTATAACTGCTTTATAATTTATGATTACACCTTCCTGAATAAATAGATCTTTTCCCTTTCCAAAGTTGCCCATTTTAAATTATGTGATCGCCTTATTGGTGGCAATATTCTCTCAAACTCTTCTTCTTTAATTAGGTCATAGGTTTCCATATTTGATATAACTTTTTGAACAATACGCCTACGGTTACTGTTATTAACATTATCTTTATTAAAAAAAGGCATAACGTAACAGAGATATCCTCCACTTTTCACTTTCTTAGCGATTTCTTTATTAGCATTATCCATATCTTCAAGATATCTTTCTAACGAATCTTTTCTTTTTCTCCTTTTTCTTGCTCCAATCTCTAACGCTGAGTCTTTTATTTGATCTCCTTCAGATAAATCAACCCCCAGAAAATAATAAGACAAACGCTGAGAAGTAACGTAATCTGCCATTTGAGGGTAAGGTGGTGATGTTACAACTAAATCTACCGAATTCTCCGGTATTTCTTCACATTCCCCTACATGCTGATGAAATATCGTTTGCTTTTCTGCAGTATCTTGGTAAAGTTCATCATAACCTGGCATTTTATTCTTTAGATGATCTGATATATCTTCAAATAGCCTATTCGATCGTTTACTAAAAAATTCAAAAACATCTTTATCTTTCATTTGGTTTGGCTTAGGTAGCATATTATCTGCAATGCATCCCCAACCTCTATCTTGACTGCTCACAGTGTTTAGAATAGAAGAAATAAATATTCGAAAAGCAGCCTTGGTCGGCTGGTCATTACAAGCCTGTTCTTTAATAAAAAGAAATGAAAGTTGATTTAGTGTGGTTTCGGAATACCATGGACTTAATTTATCAATTAGCACCGTTGAAGGAACACTTACTATGTAATTTTCATTTGGATTAAAGTCTATAAGCATTTTTTTAATATTATTCTTTATATTAGGAAAACTAATATTTGGATTAAATAAAGCCAACAAGGATTTTATATATTCAATTGCCACTCTACAAATCTCTGTCGCTAATGGTCTTCTATTGAGAAGAAGGGCTTGAAAATAAGTTGTTCCAATACCGACAAAAGGATCATATATCACAGCGCCTGGTAAGGTCAAAACTTCTATTAATGTAAAAGGTATCTGAGGGACAAATGTTGCGGGATACCAATGGTATTTCCTACAATCGAAAGGATATAACCCATAATGAGGAGATGTATCTTTTTGATAGAAATTCCAGTTTATATTTTTTAATACGTGCCTTACTTTATAAATATCATTTACAAGCAAATGGTTTTCTTCTCTATCTGCATTCTTCGACTTCAGCATAAAGTTCCACCTCCGTAAGGTTTTTGTCTCCTAAAATGTTAGATAGGTATCCAAATACCTCTTTGCGAATCTCGCTCATAACGCTAATGGGTATTTTATTTATTTTATATATATTTAAATCTACATTCTTAAAAAACACTCCAATAAGAAGTTGCCTAGAAGAACCACCAATTTTAGCAACTTGACCCTTATCAGTTCGAATACTAACATGTCTTTCCGTTTTATTCACATCAATGATTGAGTGCAGGGCTATCATGGCAGATTTGAAGCGAGGGTTAAGTTTTAATCGTATTATCTTGGATAATTCCTTCTCTAGCTCTGTTTTTGAAGTATTGTACGCATTAAGCTTATCATTCTCCTTTCTTATAATGAACTCAGTTATCATACCATCTGCTGACATTATTGTCGCTTTATCTTTTTTATCATTAAGTTGTAATGAAATATAGTTATTTTCCGCAGTAATTGTTATAGTGCTACCGTCATCTGTTTTTTCAATCATGGCTATTTCTATCCAGTTTGCACCACACTTTTGCGTCAGAAATTCTATTAGTCTACTGCTATCTTTTCCTGGAATTTCATCCCAGCTAAGCAAATACGAATTATTAAAAAGCTCATGTTTATCTATTTTTGAGGTCGAGAAAATTCCAATACATCCGTATAGATCACCCTTCATAAGTCGTGAGAGGATCATTGAAATTTCTGATGACGTGCTATATAGTTTTTTCAAAAACTCATAATCAACATCATACCAATCAAAAGGATGGAAACTTTTCATAATAGAAGATTCTATTGCTTCACTGAGCATACATTTTGCAGAAAACTCTTCAGGATTCTGAAGTAACAATAAATATAACTTTTTGCGCACATTATGCCATTCCTCAACAAGTGGAATCGCTTCATGCATGACAACCAATTCACCATCTTCTATCCAAAGTGATTTAGCAAGCTTTAATGGTACTTCGCCAGATTTCACTATACCAATATGATATGCAAGCCTATACACATTATCAATATTGTCTAAATCAATAGTCCCATTTATTAGAGGACCAAATCTTCCCTTTCCTGCAATGATTTTTGCAATTTCATTTAAGTCTTCTTTAGCGATTTTGGAGGATAGTTCCCCACGCATACCAAAAAATATCGGTTCTAGAGTTGCATGTTTATATTGATAAGTATCACCTTTTTCGTCCATAGCAACATATCTAAAAGCTTTTTCGTGGTCGAAACCTTTTTTGGATTCAATATATTCTATAGAATGTCCGAATGCGGCGCTAAATATATCGTGCAATAATGCTGAAAATGAAAAAAGTCTTTGTTCAGTTTCACTTATTGGATTCAAAGGTGGCCATGACTCCAGACATACCTTGGCTAGGTAACAGGTGCCGATCGCATGTTCATAGCGATTTATATTTGCGCCGCCTGTTAGACAAAATGAATTTATATTACAGATACGAACCTCGCGCAGGCGTTGCAACTCGGCACAAGGAATGATATCCCATATATAATCTGGCAAATAAATTATTCCGTAGAGTGGATCGTATATGTATCTATTGCTTTTATGGTTTTTTCTCATATACTCTCCTAATACTTTCTGCGCAAACAATACCAGAGCAAAATGCCTGTAATATTCCACGGAATCTACCTGTGCAATCACCAATTAGATACATATTTGGAATTATCGAAAAATCCGATTTGATAGGAAAACTTGGCCAGTTATATTCAATCGCTGGTGCAAAAACACTTATTTTTCCCCAATGATTTTCAGTTATAAGCCGAGATGTAAAGTAATACACTGCGTCCTTAATTTCTGTTGATATAGGTTGTGGGAAGCAATGATCAACATCACCCCATTCCCAAAAAGATATAGAGCTTTTTGAATACTTATTAGTATAGTTATTTTTATTCTTAAGATCAAGATAATCAGTTAACATCTGACGTACAGGCTTGCCTCTACCAATCTTGATAACCCTTCTCCTTATCTCATTAAATATCGCTTCATTTTGACCGGAAGCTTTTAGTCTTACCATAATTGCTAAATTTGTAAAGCCGGTTATATTTGTAGGATTATAATAACCATCGACTATAAACATACCATCAAAACAATAAGGAGCAAGTTTTCCATCTTTACTAACGCAGAAAGTCCTAGCATTATTAAATAAAAGTTTTAAATCATTATGATATTTATTAATCCCAGAAAACAACTCTGTTGGGAATTCTAATCTAATACCAGCTTCTAAGTGATTTTCACCCCCGCTCAAATTCCATTTTGCATTAAGAGAAGTAAGAAGATTTCGACCAAAGCGACCAACCCCCAGAACAAGATATTTAGTGGTAATAGTAATTTCATGATTGTTTTGTTTTGCAACTAACCTAAAGCCATAACCATCAGAAGTTATTTCAATTACCTCGGTGTTTGTTAATATGGAAACACCTTTAGATTGTAGCTGCAAAAAAATCGTTTTATATGCCTTTTTGAGTTCTTCCTGACCACAAATATAAGAATCATAATAGCGAAATTCAAATCCTAATTTTTCAAATGATTTTTTTGCATCACTGATAATATTGTTTGAAACTTCAGGTTGTTGAAGTAATAGATAATTCTTGAGTATGTTCAGAGCGTTTGTTAATTTTTCGCTAACAATATCCGGAGAGCCCATAATAGTTACAAGTTCGCTACCGGCAGGAAAAGTGCTAAATTTGTGCCCACCTAACAATGAGGATCCACCTAATCCACTAATCATTGAACACGTTTCTTCTTTTTTACAACCATCATTCTCAAGAACTGAACAAAACCTATCTAGAGAGCCACCTGCATCTAAACAAAGTATATGTGGGGATAAATGAGAATTTGAAAGTGTAAGGGCAGCACCAATACCAGCGGGTCCTAATCCTACAATACAAACCTCAGTATTATAGTTGTAGCTACTTCCCATTTAAAATAAACACCTCCTTCTTTTTATATTGATTTGGTTCGAATGAAACTTTTTTTATTATAGTCGTATTATACCATTGGATAATAACTGGAATATTACTGGAAGTTTCTGAGGCAAACTTAATATAAAACTTACCGTCCTGATCTGTTACGCTATTATAGCCTCCAATTTCGATCGCTACGCCAGCCACTCCAGGAAATCTACTATAATTATTATCATTTATTTCTATAACCACACTGCCGTCAAGTTCAAGCATTCTTTGCCAATCACCCACTATCGGAATCTTATGCAGCACTAGATTGGGAGCTAAAACTGACAAGAACAAAATAAAGCTGATTCCAAATAAAATCATCGACCAACCATAGAAAACATTTTTCCAAAAATCTCGGCTGTAATAACCAAGAAGCAATCTATATTTTTTGATTCTAAGATCAAAAGGCAGATTCTTTTTACCTGAAATCTTCTTTATGTTTTTCTCCATTTTAATCTCTCGATTTAGCAGCCATATATGTTAAATTTTGGATGACGAATAACGATTTAAGGCACAATATTATATTTTGCGAGCATTGGCCTATACCCTCATGTTTTCAATTGTATGAATTTCTATACAATTCATTCCTTCCAAACTTGAATTTGATATCTTTTAGCATTATTGGAGTATGGTTCGACTTTAAATCTTTACAAGATTTCAATTTCCTTCATAGTAAATTTATTAATGTGACAAATATTTAACATAGCATTATATTAATTTAATGTTTACTGGTTTTTCTTTTCCATCTTTATAGAGATTGAACATACTCTATTTTCTCAAGATGCTCTTCTTTATAGTTAATTTTATCCGTGCCCTCATTTTTTGGCGCCACAACTGTTATTCTGGTTCAAGATTCTCTTAAGCTGCACAAAACCCCTATCATCTGCAGTCACCGACACCGGGCTGTCAACACCAATGTATCCTTGCTGGTGCGCCCCGCAAGCTGCGCCAGGATGGTATCTGTTACCTCTGGCGTGATCTGGAATACGTGGCGTATCAACTGCGGCTAAAATCTACCTCTCTGGAAAGGCATCAGCACCGAAGCTCGGTGTTTTTGACCTTTTTTGGTTTGCTTGATTTGTATATCTTAATTCAGGCATTGCTTCGATTCAATGACAAGGAAATATGGATACCGAAGTCATTGATATCCGTCAAAAAGATCCCGAAAAGTTTATTCGATTTTTAAATGCCTTTCAGAACTGATGCCAGATTTTCCCCTGCGCTGCGGCGCAGGGTCGCAAGCTAAAATCTGGCTTTTTCAGTTTCTAAACCCAGACTTGTAAAAATTTCTAAAACAAGGAGGTTATAGAATGGAGAATTGTAACATCAGAATACGCGATATGCGTGCAGAAGAAAGACCCAGGAACAGATTACTTGACAAAGGACCCACTTCTTTGAGTGACTCGGAGCTCCTGTCAATAATCCTGAGAACTGGATCAAAGAAAGAAAATGCAATAAATCTGGCTCAACGAATATTATCACAGTTTAACTCCAGAGAGCTATCAAGAGCAGACATACATCAACTAATGAAGATCAGTGGCATCAAGCAGAGCAAAGCATGTCAGATTACAGCAGTCTTCGAGATAGCCCGCAGACTTGAAGCATTTGTGGGTGAAGATAAGCCCAAGATAAACTCTCCAGAGGACGTTTACAGGCGATTATATCCGTATATGAGAGAATCGAAAAAAGAGAGTTTTATTGAACTGAGCCTGGATACAAAGAATCAGATCATCCGGGAGGATACAATATCGATCGGGTCACTGAACGCCAATGTTGTTCATCCCAGGGAAGTTTTCAAAATAGCAGTAACGTATTCAGCAGCGCATATAATCGTTGCACATAATCACCCTTCAGGAGATCCAACGCCAAGCAGGGAAGATATTGAGATCACTAAACAGCTTGTGGGCGCAGGAAAGATGATGGGTATAGATGTTCTCGATCATGTAATAATCGGTGATGGCCGTCATTTTAGCATGAAGGAGGCGGGTCACATATGAAGATAGAGGAATTGCCAGACGAATTGAGGAAAGCCATAAGGTCATTAAAGAACGGGTCACTTACAATCGAGGCTGACGTGATGGAAGCTATCGAGGAAGCCGAATACCTGAAAGATCTCGAAGAGCGTGTTTTTGGAACAATGAACAATCTGTTAGCAGAGGTCAAAGATGTAATACGGGAGTTCAAACACAGGCAGCTAACAGAGAAAGAACGCGACAGGATGATAGATGTCTACGCTTCGGGACCGCTGACCTACAGACCAAAGATAGACGATCCGTTGTTCTTGCTTGGCATGTTACAATATTATGAATCAGGCTCACCGATTCTTTCCGTTGAAGCAAAACAAAAAGAGAGCTTTTTCTATGAAAAGAATGGAATAGTAAAAACAGAGTGGTATGGAAAACGAAAGGAAATCGAAGAACCCGAAACCCCAATAGAAATGGACGAGTTCAGGGAAATGGCAGCAGATGTAATAGACGAAGTGACAGAGGCCATACAGGAAGAATATCCAGACCTGAAAACGAAAGAAGAGTTCCTGGAAGAATCGCCTGATGCGGCGATACTATACGGAGAATCATATTACACTCTTGAATCGAGAATAGAAGACCAGCTAAGAAATATGTTCATCTTGAGGAATCCGAAGAATGATGAAAAGACAGAGGAACCGGAGGCAACATCATGAATCTACAAGAATTAAAAGACATGATAGCGAAAAGAGGCATTGACTGGCTAATAGCCGCAATGGTAGAAGGCTCGATAGGGTATCATTCCCCAAAGCACGCGAGGCACATCATTGAAGAAGCACTCGAAGGCCAGACAAGAGATTATTGTGAACGCTGCATGGCATGTTATGGCTGTGATCTGTTCAAAATGATAGAGTCAGATGTAAGGGACATGGAATATATCGAGCAAAAGGTTCCTAAAAAATATGCGAGGGTAATTGAGGCGGTTAAGGCCATAGCCAGCATGGACGCAGAAGGTCAACAAACGGCGGGGTTATTGTACCCGACAATGGGGATATAATGCCAGAAGCAAATATCTGGCGGGATCTCTCGCCAGAAGATGTCAAAGAGTTCGTTCAGTGGGCTATTGATAACTGGAAGCCAAATACACCGGTAAATCCAGTATGGCATCCTCTGATAAGACGCACCTGGTCACAACTGGACGCTTCGTTTGAAATATCAAAGAAGCAGATTCTTGCAGACATGGAAGAGACTCTTTTTACACACAGGGAGGGATAATGGCCGAAGATGGGATTCCCCCGATAATGAAGATACCCTGGTCTGTGATAGAAGACATGGACATAAGCGTGAACCGTATAATAGTAAACTTTCAAGAGTTCTACCTGTTCAATTACATGGGGAACTTGCTTTTCACTCCGGAAGAAGTTGCCGTAGCACATCAACGGTTCACTCAATACCCAAAGATAGAGAGAACCTTCCCTGCGTGGATACTGTCAGAGTCGGACATAAAGGGAGTAGCAGACAGGTTCGGGGAGGACCTTGAAGGAGTCGATCTGGATCTCGTTGTTCATCACTTCAAGAAAGGATTCATGCCAATGGTAGAATCGTGGGATGAGATTCTAAAAAAGGCAATAGAACAGGCTAAGTTAGAGAAGTTTATCCAGGCATAAAAAGGGAGGATTATGGCAGGTCAATTGACACTTGGGCTATTCGAAGATATCAAAACAGCCCAGGACAAAACAACAGTTATTACAGATGCGCCCGTTAAAGCAAATGTGTACGCATTATCAGACATACAGAGCATAATAGCGAGGTGCATTTTAATGTCAGAATTGCCGGGTTTGTACCCTCCGGATTTCATATCTCAAGTGATAGAAGTCGAAACAAGAACAAGCGATACCTTCACCCCAAGTAAATTCCCTTTTGATATCAAGGGAGATCCGAACGAAGCATTATGGCTTGAAATCAAAGAGGGAAAAGTAGACCGCGAGAAGATTTTCAGTGAATATCTGTCCCTGGGACAAACCGTAACAATAGACGGTGATAGAGGTCTTCCGGATCTTGCAAAGAAAAGAGCTCTCACTTTGCAGCAATTCTTTACACCTTCAATAATAACGCGCTTCCTGGCACAAGCTCTCAGACTTGACATTCCAGGAACGCCAGCGTCCGTAGTTGATAACAGCTGTGGTATTGGCAGAATGTTCAAATTCCTGAACAATGACTGTGATTTAGTTGGAATTGAAGTAGAGGACAAAGCATACCACATGGCAAGAACTTTGTTCCCCAAAGCTCACATCATCCAGGATGATATGGTAAATCATCCAAGAGCAATAGCGGATTATTTCATAATCAACCCGCCATTCTCCATACAGTTAGAGAAAAAGAACTGTGGTTTCAAGAATGCTGGGTGGGGAGCTCTTGGCCCAGGGGCAAGCATAAAGTCACATATTGCAGCCATGGAAACAGCAATAGAGAGCGCACGATATTTTGTAGCTGCAATGTTGCCAATGGGATACTTCACAAATGAAGACACTTTTGCCTTTGAGAAATGGGTAAACAGCAACGCAAAGCTTGTGTATAGGCTGGATATAGAAGGTAAAGCCTTCACTAAGTTCGGGTTCACCTGGCCATGTTCTGTGGTCATATATTCAACAGATAATCTTGACATACCCGGAACACTCTATCATAAGACAGATACCCTCGATGAAGCGTTTCTCGCTCGCGAACTTGCAATATTGCAATTATCAGAAACCGGGCGAATAATAAGAGAAGCCACTGAGCATATCAAGAAGAGAGGGCACATACATCACGCAATACCGGAAAAAGCAAAGATAGCGCAGATACTTGAACCTGTTGCAAAACTACCACTGACGGGAACGAACACAGTAAAAATATGCCTATCTCCAGATGCAAGCTGCTTGAACCTGAAGGTAGATAACGTCCTTGCTGCCCTGAAAGTAGATGAGTTCAGAGAAGCAATGGGTAAAGAATGGAACCAGGGACTAAGCGGCCATACATCAATTGCAGATGTAAAGCTCCGGAGAAAGAACCTGTTAGAAGACCCACGTGCTCTTTATGAAATATGGGAAAGCATTTCGCGCACTAATCTGATACCCATAATTGATACCCAATACGCTAATTGGGTAGTCAAAAAGGCAAGATGGTATAAACGACAGCAAGCTCCATTTGAGCAGTTCATCAAAGGAAAAGACGGAGCGTGGGAATGTCTGCATGAAGACGATGGGATAAAAACACTGTATCCGGAACTGTATCAGGCAAGATTAAAACAACTGGATAAACTCGGTATTAAATGGCTGTGGCCTTTCCAGAGAGAAGATGTTGCCAGGATGAGTTTGAAAAACACAACCTTACTTGCAGACCAGATGGGATTAGGGAAGACCAGGCAGATAATAGCGCTGGGTTTGCTATATGGATGCAAGTATAATCTGATAATTGTAGAGCCGAAGTTAAAAGATGAATTCGTTAAAGAGTTCAAAACCATCGGGATAACAGATTATCAGATAATAACTGAGGAAAAACATCTCAAGAATCTGAAAAAGTTCAACATTATGGCATATAACCTGTTATGGCGCCCTCTCAATGATCGCACGAAGAAGACCTTCGCAAAGGCAATGCGAAGAAGATTCCAGTTCATAGCGATTGATGAGGCTCATAAGATAAAAGCCAAAGACAGCGAGCAGGCAAAAGCGGTTAGAATGTTGAAAGCCAGGTATAAGCTCCTTTCGACAGGAACGCCCATAGCTAACTACCCAAGAAACATATTCAGTCTTCTTGTATTTGGGTGGGGTGATGCAACCGAACTCAATCGCTACGGTTATTACAGCCCAATAGAGAAAGAGGATGAAAGGGGTTACAGAAGCGGTTATACAACTGGCACACGACAGTTCAAAGAAGACTTCGTTAGCATCGAGTGGGTAACTGAAAGATTCGCGCAAACACTGGATTCAGGAGCAAAAAGCCGTGAAATCCCCAAGATAAAGAACCCTGAAAAGTGGTGGGCCATGATGTGCAGCAAGATCATAAGGCGCCAGAGGGATGAGCCAGGAGTTAAGGCACATATAACATTCCCCAAGCCAGAGATCAGCACAGAACTTATAAAAATGTCGCCTAACCACATAAAGCACTATAAACACTGGCTTGATAACTTTGCATCATGGTTCAAAGATCAGTTAAGGATGGAGAAGGAAGACGGTCACAAGATTGATCAAATGATGGTTCTTGCACACCTGACTAAACTGCAATTTGCCAGCACAATCCCACAATCTCCGCAGACTGACACCAAAGACGCGCCCTGGACTTATGGCCAAACAACAAAGCAAGAGAGAACGATAGAACTCGTAAAAGAAGCTATTGCAAACGGAGAAAAGATAATTGTGTTCTCTGAAAGACCAGAGTTCCAGAAATTTATGCAAGAGGTCCTTCGTACTAAACATGGAATAAAATCTCACCTGTTCATAGGACAGCAGGGGATTAAAGAGCGCAATATTCTCCTGGACGATTTCAGGAACAACGGAACAAACGTGCTTCTGGCAACAACATCATGTGGTGAAACTGGCCTGAATATCCATGAAGCAAATAAAGTGGTTCTTGCAGATACTTCATGGACTCCGAGTAAACAGATCCAGGCGTATAGCAGGATTCTGAGACCCCAGCAAAAGAAAACACCCAAGATCTTCCTCTTGAGAGCAATCGGGACCATAGATGAATACATGAGTCAACTTATGGCAGCTAAAAGCGAGGCCATTGATGAAGGTATTGATTACCAGGAAGCAGCCGCTTTCGATGCAGGGAAATGGTTGAGTTACAAAGACTTCACTATCAAGATGTTAAGAGAAGAGAGATACAATATATGATAGAAATAAGGAACGGTAGAATATATTTCCACAATACATTCAAGCCTGATCTAACGGTATTGGACTTCGTTTGCCTGTCAGCGTATATTTGCCCGACATGCAAAAATATCCTCAGGGCGTATTTTGTAGGAAATATAATACCAGAAACATTTAAAGAATACATGGAAAAAGACACCATGAAATACGCCTACGAAATGGGAGATACGCAAGGAGCTATGTGGATTAAACTCCGTGACCACTCGCATAAAGAGACCTGCAGATGGGAAGTCGTTGGTGCTATGTCAAAAGGAGTAGAGAACTCGGTGAAGTCGTTCGTTCAGATACACAGCATCAAGATAAAAGATACCCAGGCATTGATGAACGCCATAGGAACAGACAAAATGCCTGGATTCAAGAGAGTGTTTGACGAGACAGGAAACGATCTGCCAATGTTGCTCTTCAAAGAGAATGACCTTCTCGATACAACCAACATGACATTCGATAAGAAGTGGGAATTGTTAAGAGATCTCAGCAAAACCATTGACTCTGTTTTAAAGTCAATCGGAATGCACACTTAGCACCGTTGAAGCCAGATTTTCCCTCGCTTCGCGAGGTCGGGCACAGCCCTAAAATCTGGCGGATAAAGTTTCAAAAATTAATGATTGAGCATAAGCTCTCATATATAGAAGGTGATTTATACGGAACGGAAGATAGAAGAAAAACCATCGAGAGCAGAAATGATAGCCTTTTTACTCGGCCATTTCCGCTATTTCACAATGAACTCGTGGAACAGGGCAATGAGTTATGCAAGGAATGTGAAAATACATAAACTTGACCTGACGAGAGAACAGCGATCCAGAGCGTACAACCTCATCTATGCCGAGGATGCCTTCATGGAAATAAATGATCGAATAAAGGGGTTCAATGAAGAGCACGATTTCAAATACCAGGCATCTTTCAACGGCAGAAGCGGAGGATACATCGTACTATTGCAGGGTGGAAAGGAGCCAAGCGGATATCGGTCATTCTGTACCCGCTGCGGTCAGATGAACTATAAGTTGGTCATGCCTCGAGCAGAGAATAAGTATGAAGAAGCAAGGAACTTCATCAGGATCAAGAACTGGTGGAAACCAGAAGTTTACCCTGAGATCGAAGAGATAAAGAAGCTCGGTCTAACAAAAGAACAGGTACTCGAAATAGTAGCAGCGGTCAAAGCAGAAAAGGCAGAATATACAGCCGACGATATCTGCGGAAGTTGCAACAAACATGGACGGCAGAACTTCCCTACTCCACATATGAGAATCTTCACCAAAGGAACAGGCATGGATGAAGACCCGGACTTCGAGAATGATGATGAATGGTCGTGGTCTGACCTGAAGAACAGATATGATCTCATCAAGTCATTCGATAAAATGGTAGATGACTGTATTGAGGCATTCAAAGGGCTTTGCGATAACTACGAGGCTGTTGAAGAAGAAGTGCCCTGCACACGCAAAGTCATAGTGATGAAAGAAATAGCCAAAAAAGAAGGGGAGGAATGAGATATGGCAGAACGAGGGATGGATGAGATACGCTCAACATGCGATATGGCGTGTGAAATATTAGAAAGGACACACGATGGGAGTGATCTTGACCCTTTACAGCTGCACTTCGTAGAATGTGCAGTGAATGGTCTTTTGAACGAAGAGGGAATCGCGACATTCAAGGAACTTCACAAGGAAGTCATGAGTGGTCAGTATAAAAAACCTCCATTCCATGGCATAGAGAATATGTCAATTGATGGAACAGGGTACGTCTATTGGAAAGGCCACCAAATCGACCATTTCACATTGAGGTGGGCTTACTCAGAAGAAGCGCATAAACAGGCTCTAAAACTCGCTGAAAGGTGCAAGATTCTGGAGAAGAAAAGGATAGTACCGGATCAAAATACAGTGATATGGGGATGGAAAGATGAAGACAATAATTAAACAGGAAGAAGACCCGAAACCATATCCAATGCCAGGAGATCTCGCCAAGATTTCAAATAGTCATGACTGTCTGATAAATAACAGGTCATACGGAGTCATAGAAGGGATCATTGGCTCTAAAAAAGATGAATACCTGGTATGCTTCAACGCATATTCAACATACAGAGATGACACTGTAAGCGCTTCGGGTGGCCCGGCTTACATGATTAATGCAAGTGACCTGATGGAATCAGCTGAATCGGTTGAGTGGACATTCTGGAAATGGAAAGACCGGCCAAGAGCAGACGGGGGCGTACCATACAGAACAAATTGCAGAGTATGGCTATACGATGCAAGAAAAAAGAACGGAGCGCAGTGAAATGATTACAAAGAAAGAACTGAAACGCCTCGGATACAAGACAATAGAAGAGCTCTACGATTACATTATCGAGAGCAAGATAAACGGGCAGTTTGAGCAGGTGAGAAAAATAGTAAGCAACTTATCCCATGTACAGCACATGGCTTTCCTGAAATGGCTCAGGGATGAAGGACACGAAATAAGTAATATTTTTCTCAGTGATTAAAATGGAAGAGCGAACAGTCACTTGCCCGGGATGTGGTAACGTGATCACAGTCCCGGAGAATTGGGCGAAGTACGACATTGGATGCAAGAAATGCGGAGAAGAAGTAAAAGTTCCGGATCTCCCTATGACAGAAAGATTCAATGTTGATTTTTGGTCAGAAAGAGACCGACTGGGGATATGGGTGACGGATATACAGAAGGATAAAGTTGTCTTTGAGGTTTGGGATGACGATGCAAGACAGCTTTACGAAGATGGATTTGTGAAACCAGGCGACGGTTTGAAAGAGTCGCTATTGGAATATCTAAAAGAAACAAAGGTGATTTAAATGGCAGATGAAGACTCAAATATACAGAAAACGCGAACCACGGCATTAAAGATAATCGTGGATGAACCGTTAGTAAACGATGTGAGCAAAACCAGAGAATTTCTGGCAAAGGTGTTTGACCTGCCTAAACTCCTGGAGAAAAAAGATATCATAAGGCGAACGTGCCTTGTAAAGAACGGAGAAAGGCAGTTTGAAGTACAAATAGAGTCTGCCTTTGCCGAAACAATGATGTCAGCAGGACTTGACTTATCAAAGATTCCAGGCTTCAAAGAAGTGCCAGACACGAAATACATTCACGAGTTGTTTGTATCAGGATATGAAATACAAAAGCTGGTCGGGATAACGGATGGAACTGATATAAACTATGAGTTCACAAGTTGCCAGACAAGGAACAATGTAAATACATTTTACATATTGTTCAGCCTGAAAACAAGCGGCAGAACTAAGACAGAGATCAAAGGAAAGCATAAGGAGAATGTATCAAAACTCTTGCATTTCCTCAGAATGAACGCTATCCCTGTAATATACGATTGTGAATGGAAGTTCACAGGGAATAGAGCCTGCACGCTGTAAAAAGGAGAGTTCTTATGGCATTACCAGAACCAGAAGTTGTAATAATTGTTGAAGATGGTGTTGTGACGGCAGTGGCAACGAAGGGCCCCGGATTTCCATACAGGATAATAGACATTGATGCTATAAAATGCGGTGATCGGGAGTCGGGAGAAGACTACGAACCAGATGCAACAGGAATAAACATTGAGGAATATTCGAAAGATATAATAGACGACATAAAGAATGACAAAAGAGGCAAGTAATCATGGATCTCTTTAAGTGCAGCCATTGCGGAGCCAACCTGATAGAACATGGGATAAGGGAAGTCCTGGTTGGCGCTAAAGCAGAAACTCCTATAAGCTTCGAGAAAAAAGGCACTGAAAAAGAGGTAGTATTCGGGACCGTGGATACTTCTGACTTCGATAATCAGTGGGTAGTATGTGCATTGTGTGATAAAGAGATGCACGACAGAACAGCAATAGAAATAATTGAGGCATTCAGGGATGGTCTATCTCCAATAAGAAAAGAATGTGGTGAGTGTGGAAAATCATTCGGAGAGAATGTATGTGACGGCTGTGGACTGAGAGCAAGCCAGTGTACAGGAATCCGCGAGGATAAGGAACTGTGTCAACAATGCTGTGCAGAGGACTTCAAACACACGACATTAACAAACCCCGTGGCTTTCCTGATGGTTGAGGCAACATGAGCAGAAAGGCATTACTGACAGTAGAAATAGGAGATCCATGGGACGCTGTAACGGATGAAGACGTTCTCCAAATGCTCAAAGAGAACGAAGAAGGAAGCGGCGTTAAGGTCACTAAAGTATCCATGTTGGATGAAGCGAGTATTATGGACCTGCTTCAAAGACATGGAGAGATGTTGACCTGCTTCAACTGCGGAAGAAATCTCACTGAAATAGACGGCGACAGAATACACAGGCATGGCAAGGACAGGTTCATAGCAAAGCTGATACTTGAACCTGGTGAGATAAACTATCCACGTGAGCCAGACATACCCGCAAGCATCTACTTCGTATGCTCTGACTGCGCAGAGGAACAGCAACAAAAGGAAGTGACACAATGTTAAACGGCAGCGCTCCATGTTTCTCTGTGCTTCTCAGACTTTTAGCACGCTGGAACAAACCAAAACAACAGAAAAAGAAATAGTCAAGAAGTGATCTAAATGCCGTTTTGGGATGACCTTTCAACAGGCTCACACATAAGCGTCTTTATTAAGCGCGGATTCGAGGATATCGGACATACTTTCATACCTGGTAAAGTAATAACAGTTGAAATTCTGAATGGCGCCTTCTATAGATTCGGGACATACATGATCCCCAAGAGTCACTGTGAAATAAGAAACTTTTTAGAGTAACCCGGTAGCTGTTGTTAAATTATTAGTTTAATTGAGCTTTGGCTATCGACAATCGAACAGAAATAGAATAAAATCGGAGGAATTTAAGATATGACAAGAGCAATGTCAACAATCAATATACGGTTCGGCATGATAAATGTCCCCGTGAAATTGCATAAAGCGAACAAAGACGGCGATGTTCATTTCAAGAATGTTCATGCCGTGTGCCACAGCCCACTTAAACAAAAGAAGTGGTGTGACGTGTGCAACAGGGAAGTATTGTCAACAGAACTAAACAAAGGGTTCGTCCTGGCAAAAGATAAGATAATCGAGTTCTCAGAACTTGAGCTTGAGGCTATCGCAGTTGCAGAGAGCAAACACCTCATAGTAGAGAAAGTGGTAGAGATTTCGGAAATACCGTCAACAGCGGCAGACTCGTTCTATTTCCTGCAGCCAGACAAGTACGCTGAACATGCGTACTCACTGATCGCAAAGGTTCTTTCGGTAAAGAACAAGGCCATGATAGGAAGGATAATACTGAGAAGCAAAGAGCATCTTGCAGCCATACAATTCTGCAATGGCGGACTGCTTCTAACAACTCTCCACTGGCACGACGAGCTATATAGCATCTATCCGCTCCTGGAAAAGCTTGAAACAATCCCGGATGAAGAACTGATCCTCGCCAGCATGCTCCTTGACAGAATGCAAATGCCGTTTGCTCACGAATCCTTCAAAGACACATACAGGAACAAAGTGCTTGATGTGGTCGAAAAGAAAGCAAAGGGTGAAGTGATAACGATCACTCAGACAATAGTTGAAGCACCAAAACAGACTGATATGATGGCAGAGCTTAAACGCAGTCTTGAAATGTCCTGCACAATCCCGGCAGCACAGACCGTGGCAAGAGCGTAAGACAACAGGGAGGAATGAGTTATGCAACAATGCTGTCTTCATCTTGAGAGAAAACAACCGAAGTATAACTTTATTGAAGTTATACCGACAACAGAATCAGTCCTGAGTATGCCAGGACTGATATTTCAGAGAAAGTTTGACGGGGTTTGCGCAGAGGTTATAAAAGAAGGAGATATAAGAATCGTAGGAAAAGGCATAACCAAAGGAAGAGTGGGTGATTATACCTCAAAGTTCCCTGAACTTGTAGATGCCCTGCAGAAACTCAATCTTCCGGATGGCACAGATTTCCTTCCTGAAATAGTCATATTCGATCAAAAGACTGGGATGGAAGACTTTTCGTTAGTACAGGCACGAACAGGAAAAGAGAGCAACTTGAGCCTGTATTCGAGACTGTACCCGGCAACGATGATAATTCACGATGTAGCTTCAGTCGGTAACAGGGACGTTTCACATGAAAGTTACCTGAACAGGAAAAATGCTCTTAAACCATTAGTAGCGGGGAAAAGCGATAAGATATTCTTCATCGGAAGCAGCACGGATGGAAAAGGAGAATGGGAGAGGGTCCAAAGGCTGAAGTTTGAAGGGATCATAGCTCGTGACCCGGAAGAAACACTCGGTCGCAACGTCAGGAAACTCAAGCGCGTTTTGAGTGAAGATGTGTTTTGTATCGGTGAATACACCCCGTCCATCTCGGATAGCCTTTCAACATTTGAATACATGGTTGGCGATAGGAAGAAAGCCGGCCTGTTCGCTAACCTTGTGTGTTATCAGTTCTCTGCGCTTGGAAAACTGTTTCATGTATGTGATGTTGGCGGCGGCTTTTCAATGGATGAAAGGATACAAATACAGCAGATGCTTGACCTTGGCATGATATCAAAAGAAAGCCCTCTCGTTCTTGAAGTAAAGGCAAATGCCAGGTTCGAGGATGGAAAACTGAGGCATAATACGTTCGTAAGACTACGAAATGATAAAGCATGGAATCAGTGCATTGTAAAAGAGGTGATTTAGAATGGACAGCAGTGCTTTAAGAGTCCTTGACAGTATGCACTCCCTCGGCATATCTGAAGAGGAGTTCAGCGATCTTGAAAAAGAACAAACAGCAGTAAATAGAACTGGCCTGTATATTCGCTGTGTCAAGTTCGGTCATTCGATTGGCATCAGTCATGATGAGAACCACAAAATTATAATCAGGGATATACAGAAAGACTTTCCAACACCATGCAGAGTATTGTTTAAGACTATCATCACCTTCGGTGATCTACCAGAGGAAATATTTACTCTCCATACAATCGGGCAGTACAGATCTCTTGATGCTGACATGAAGTTCAGGGCTGATAACCTTGAAGAGTTAAAGGACCGGATATGCGACAGGTTCATAGACAACTTCCCCAAAGCTCTTGGGCGTTTTTATGACGACGTTCATTATTCAGAACTACACTCATACGATGAAGAAAAGAGGATAACCTGGGGAGAATTAAAGTCGAAGCTCATAGAAAGACAGCTACGGGCTCTTTTCTGGCTATTCGGTGATGACTACGATAGATTTGAGAATGAGGTAAAGGTTGCCAGAAAGAACATTCCAAGGATCATCAAAGTCTTTGGGAGGAACAACAGAAGGCTGGCAATAATCCAGAACGTAGAGGATTATGAGAAACGAAGGGGCGGTATGATGTATAATCCTGCATGGTTCGAGCGCGTCCAGGGAAGTACCCTGATGATCAGATGCTTCAAACCAGGCAATAAGCAATACAACTACGTGGATCTCAACAGAGAGATGTACATCCCCAACGGCCAGGATGAAACAGCAGAAATATGGCTTGATGATGATCTTTTTGAGAAGACTGAATACCCGGAACTGAAGGTATTATCAAAAAGATTGTTTGCAGGCCAGGAACGCGACGCGAACAACGCGGCAAGATGGCTGCTCCTTACAGCTGATGAGTTCAACAAGAAGCAGACCCTTCTACGAATTGAAGTAATGAGCGCAACAAGGCGCCACCAGGAAGAGGAAGCGACCAAGAACCTGGCTAAGAGCATAGATGCACAATTCAAAAAGGGAAAGGTAGTAAGACAGGGTATTACGTTTACGAAGAATAGCATAGAATGTGAAGGCATTATCGTTAAAAACGATAAGCTGGGGAACTTTGTATTTCGTAATAACATTCATCTCCAACAGGAACCGGAGTTCTCGAAGATCGTTAAGGACTTCATTTGTTTCATCCTGAATATCGAAGCGGTTTGGAGCAACTATACATCAGACGTGAATTATATATGCAATTTCGCTGGCAGCGAGACAGTATCAATCGGAAAGGTAAACCTGCAAATAGAGAGCAGAACGCATAACATCTTTGTCAATAACTACCGGATAGCGAAGAATGACCTTGTGAATGTAATATTTACGGCTCTGTTTCACAAGAACCAGAAAGACTTCGATCAATATCTGGCATACAGTTCAAGGGTTAATCTAACTCTGCAAAAGGTACTTTCAGACGGCGGGATCTCTTTTGAACTGAAGATTGATAAAACAAACGATAACTCGCTCCCGGTAAAAGAAGAGAAAATGGTTCTTTCGATCCCGATACACAGGGAGAAGAATAAAAACTTCGCGACTATAAATGGCATCGAATACCAGATACAGGACTTGAACGCAGTATTTGACATAGGAAAGGACATCAACAGTGCCAGGATAGGATATGGCGGAGGCGGGTATCTTCAGAGAACCATAAAACTGCTATACAGAGCAATAAAAGGCATCACGCCAAAAGAGATCGGGGAGATAATAAAGAACGGTGAGCAGGAATATACCAGGCTCCAGGAAAGGATTCGCAAGGAAAACGCTGAGAAATTAAAGAAAGCAAACGGGTTCCTGGTTGAAGCGGTCAGGCTCAGTAAAGCCAAGAAGCTCAAGGATGGCTTCTTAGTGATCGGTAAAAGCGGTAAGCCATACACAGTCAACAATGACACCCTAGCAGTGTATGATGTTGAGCAAGGCAAACCCGGAAGATACGTTTGCATAGTGGATATGGGAACAAAGACAGACGAGGAATGGGGCCGAAAGGATGCTCTGGCTAAAAGACTCCTGATGTTAGCTCACGACCTCAAGGTTGCAGATGAAATACATACATTGGAATTGGAGGCAGAATAATGAGAATATTAGTCATCGGGTGCGGTGGAATTGGTTCTTTTCTGATCCCGGAGATATGCCGGCTGATCGAGATAGAACAGATTGACCAAAATATGGAACTTGTCATTGCAGATAATGACCTGGTAGAACTGAAGCAGGTAAAGTATCAGAACTTTACCTTCGTGGAAGCAGGATTAAACAAAGCACAGGCGTTGGCAAAACGATTCAAACTCGTGAGCATCACTGCAATAAAGGACAGAATAAAATCAGATAAGCAGCTGAAAGGATATGACCTGATAGTTCTCTGCGTGGACAATGATCCAACCAGGGAACTGGTCATAAAATATTGTTTCTACAAGAAAGTAGACTTCCTGGATCTTCGCTCTTCCGGAAGGACAGTATCAGCCTTCCCCAAGTTAGAGAAAGCCAGTGACAACCTGAAGTTCGTTGATAGCAAAGATATGGCCTGTTATTCCTGTCAGGATCACAATAACCTTCTTTTGGGACGGGTTGACGAGGGTAACAGGATAATTGCATCCATAGGAGCGCAAATGCTACTAAATAAGCTGCGTGGGCTGAATAACAGGGTAATTAACATGGCAATATAAGCGCATTTCGTTCAAGGCGAGGGAACGGGTTCAATCCCCGTTCTGCGTATGCCCCTCAGTAGAGGGGAAAATAAGGAGAGATCTAAATGGAGAATGATAAAACAGACAGAATCCCCTTCAGGATTGAAAGCCAGCGAGGGGACGACACGCTCGGAACGAATACGAAAACAGGCACGTTAATAACCGATTTCGAAGCCAAAGAGAAAGGAGTGCCTTTTGAATCTGGCGTGCCCAGGAACAAAATACAGGAAGCAATCGAGGCTACATTGAAACAAGAGAAATGGGTCTGCGTGGAAAAGAAGGACGGAACCACAGAGCTCCTCACGCAAAAAGATATACCGAAGGTCTTGGAAGAGCCCATGATTAACCCGGCTGCAGTGGTCGGTGATGATAAGTCAAAAGACGCTACACAGCCACCAAAAGAGGAATGGAAAGGAGATTTAAAGCCTATCCAGGTATCTACGAAGAAACCAGAGTTCACAAATAAAACAATAGCTCCGGTTCATGCTAAAGTAAAGGAAGAATGGGTCAGCAAGTTTGTAAATATAAAAAGTGCAACAGCAACCCACAAAGGCAAAGGTGGTTAACATGGATCTCAAGACTCTGTTGAAAAAGCTCAAAGAGGATAAAACGAGAATTATGATAAACGGCCTCGGCTCAGGAGAAACCAGGGGCTTGATTACAGACGTGCAGGATGATTACATCGTCTATGAACTCTGCGATGCCCAAAAAGAGAAGCATTCAGGGAAAGAGAAGGTAAAGAAGGAGGTCAAATACATACCTATCTCAAGTATCTCTGACCTGAGTGAAGGCGAGAAAGAAAATGTTAATTCTCCGAACCTGTCCTCTTTTAGTAAATAATCCAATCTATTTTTTCGGAGAACATGAGACGGTTATTCAATAACTAGACTGCTGTTCTGCGCGTTGCATTGTCGAGCTGGGCGTGGGCGCGATATAAGGCGTTTGTTTACCTGCCACAGTAATGCTATCAGAGCATTATTTCGCTTCCTCAATTCGCTTCATTAGATAGCTTATGACAACAAGCTGGTCAAGTGCTTCATAGGGTGTGATATTTCCCCAGCGAGTGTCTTTAGGTTCATGTCCTTTGGGGTGGCGGAAAGCAAAAAAAATACCGTGCGCCAGGTAACTTAATCCCCTTTGCTCATTTTGTTGAGATTTATAATCAGGCGATGTTAGATCCAAAGGATTAAATTTTATTTTCGGATTCTTAATTTCCTTCGATGGGTCACCAATAACATTTCGTACAAGAGTTGTTTCACTATCATGAGAGCCGGTTTTCTCACGAATAAAATTATTCAGTGCTTTAGTCGCTTCAAATATAGCATCAAAGTATCCTTCTTTATTAAATAACGGCTCAGCTATCGATTTTATGCGTGGATGGAGTGGATACAAATTAAAAAGCATAGAAGGATCGGGTTTAGTTGTTTCCTTTACCAATGCTTCATATAACATGGCAATCTCCCATGAAGAAAGTATGCGTATTTCGCTGGTTTCATTTGTTGCAGATTCTTCAGTAACTGAAATAGTGTCAGAAATGTTATCAAATGCTTTCCACCACTTATTTCTTTCTTCTGACTTTCCATACCTTTCATGCCACCAGATCAGGCCAATCACATCTCCAGCGTCGGTTGAAGTATCTGGTGGTATGTATAATTGGCCTTCCATTCCTAATTCATTCCCCGCGGCTAAAAACATAATGCGTCTCTGTAAAGGTCCGTTTAATTGATTTCCGATAATGCTAATCAGTAATTTTTTGGCATCATCTGGTGCATTATCCAGAGAGCTTATTAACAATGCGACCAGAAAAATCTGCTCTGGAGCGCGAAAAGGCGAAAATTTACTCTCGGAATCTGCAACTCTGATTTGCCCTAATAATCGCGAGGCATTTTCAGGCGATAATAGCCCCTGAAGCTGTTGAAGATATCCTAGCAGGCATAATGGACCAAGATTACGTCCTATGTTCCAGACCTCCTCGTTTTGAGCCCATCTTTCAATATCTTGAATCAACTCCGAAAGATGTGGATTTTGATCTAATCCATCCTGCAGCAGAGCATAGGCCATCCAGGCTGCAATCAGAGGATCCCATTCAGTTCCCAAACTAGCTTTTCTATGGAAAATTGCCTGCCTTACATGCTCACGATATCGATGAAAATTTACAGGAACCATGCTTTATCCCTTAATCGTCCTGCGCTGGCAATGGAATTCCAACGATCAGATCCGATTTCTGTAACCAATCGAGCAATCAGGTAGGAGTAGTTCAATGTTGCCGGAATAGTCTGAGCGTTAAAACCCCGCCAGTTGACCCGACCAAAGTTGTATATCTGCCGTACAAGACGCGGAAACTCAGAAACATCCATCGTTGAACGCCTATCGATTGAAATATCTAGTACTCTAGGTACACCTCGACGGTTACGGCGGTCACCAACGCGCCCATCTAGTAGAAGTAAAGTATTTCGACGACTGAGTTCTACCTTCAAACCTGTCCGAGGAACGTAAGTGACATTTCCAGCATCAAATAACCGATAATTGCTATCATCATTTAAATGAAGCAGCGCATAAGGAATATTTTTCCCTATTTGATGAATAGATCGTTCTATCGCTTCTACTTCGCGGAATCGGCCAGGACGTTTACAAAGATGCAAAATAATACTCTCAGGTTCACCTTGCAAGCGACAGTATTCATTATATGATTCTGTAATAAGAGAAGTGAGTCCATCAACATATTCATCTTGCTCCCATTCAATTGGTTTAGGGGCCAGAGAATTCAATAGTAAAAAGTCTCCATCTTGGGTGAACAATGTAACGAAACCAACGACAAATTTCTTGTAGCGATCCTGAGCGCGACTAATGCCAATTACCAGTTCTCGTTTCGTGCTTTCTGAAGTTGCAACCCATGGAGTACCACCAATTTTGGCATAACTAGCCAGAGCAATATTTTCTAGGGTCCACTGTAATTGAGAATCGTTCTGTAACTTCCCCGCTGTTATAATCTGATTAGGGATCCCATTCCCGAGCAACTCTGCTTTTGTTGAAGAGTAGAGTACTTCATTACGCATTGAAGTCAGAATGAACACAATATCAGGATTTTCGCAGGATAATGACTGCACCGCCCTGCGTATTTCTTGCTCCGTCTCTTGCTGAATCATTTTTTCACTAACTGTATTCAGCGGAACACGGAAAAGTCGTTGAAAGCCGGGAAATTGACCTATGCCATTTGTCATGCCATTTATCAGATTAATTTTTGCATATTGCAAGGTGGAAGGGTAAATGATTGCACTTGTAATTTTATCTTTGCCAAGTATGCTAGAATCATACGGGCCGTATATGCGCAATCCCTGTCGTGGTATAAAGTGCCGTGCAGAGCTTGATGAGTAATTGAAACGTAGTGCTGATGGTTCTAAGATTTCACCCGTGAGATAACTCATTCCTCACTACCTCCCATGATTACCCTGATTGGCTGAGAAGACAGTTTTGCAATTCCACCGCATGGAAGTTCGAATTCAGCATATTTTTGCGCAAAAGGCAATATTTGCTCTTGAAATCGCTGTCGTGCTACTTCTGTATTAATTCTGGCTCCACCTGGCAAATACTCCCCTTGAATTTGGGCGATCTGCGTCACAGCTTTAAGTTCAGCAACCTGATGCATATTTAATGTTTTTCCCTGCGAATCTCGAATTGCCCATGTCACATCCACAACTAACCCAAAAGCAAGCTTTTCCAAAGAAGGATCCCACCAAAAAATAGACTTTAAATCATATCCCTGATAAATTCTAACTTTATCACCTGCCGCGGATTTGAACTGGTTAGTGGGAAACGCGGTCATACGTCCCTTTCCAAAATGAACTTCATATCCTCTTGCGCTCAGAAAATTGAACATGCCTTCTGCAATCAGACGTGCAGTAAGTGGAGGTATATCTGCAAGAATTGTGTATTCTTCGCAGAATCCTTTATTTGTTAAAAGATTTTTGTCGGGACCATAACCATAGACCTTATCGCTCCTATGGGGCGCATAAACTTGAGTGTTCCATCCCATAATTTGAATTTCCTCGCGCAAAGGACGCAAATCCTGAAAACTGGTTCGCCGAGCGACCATGAAATATACGGGTACCTCCAGGATAGTCGTAAGAAAAATATTAGTATAAATACCTGGCTCAAGATTGATACGAGCCATTGATATGTTTGTCTCCTTTTCTTCAGTCAAACTTCTCGCCTCGCTTTAATGTTTCAGTACATAATATATAACTTTCATAAATATTAAGTAGTTTCTTTGCTAATAGTAATAAAAATCGAGGTAGTTCCAACAAGTCAATTTTTAACGCTATTCGAACCTTCGATCATTTTTAACAACTCGGATACTTTAAAAACTCGAATAATGCGGCAAAGGGTAACGCCTTGTAACTTTAGTGGCTTTGAGAGAGGCTGGCGAGAGACACCGTGAACTAAACGGCGGCGATCCTGATGTTTCTGCGAAGGCTGCGGGGCACAGCAAGGAGACGAAGGCGAGGTATTATAAGAAGTTGAGCTATGAGGAAGCCCAAGAATCGTTTGCAAGGCGCAACCTCCTGCTTTTGTGGAGGGGTGATAAATAATACTCTTTTGTCATGCTTGTGGCTCTGCTAAATAGCAAGAACATATAACAAATCCAGCAACTTAATGGGACGGTGGAAGAAGGAAAGAATTATATTGAAAGAAAAGTTCTATAGTAGCTATCATTGGGTGTATTGAAATTATGATCGATTTCGAAAAAATGCTAGAGAAGGAATTTCAAGAGAAACCAATTAATCCCATTGAAATCTTTCAAGAATATCGTAATAAAAAATATGAATATCTGAGAGGTGGACAAGAACATGTTTTGGAGAAGTGGTTTAGCCAGAGAACTCAAAAAGATACAATAGTAAAGATGGACACGGGATCTGGAAAAACGCTCGTAGGCTTGTTAATGCTTCAATCGTGCTTAAATGAAAAATTGGGTCCTGCAATATATCTTTGCGTTGATAAGCAACTAGTTGACCAAGCAATAGTATCGGCCAAAGAGTTTAGTATTCCAAATGTCACATTTGAAAACGGAAGCATACCTGTAGAATTTTTAAATTCTGAAGCAATTTTAATAACGACATTCGATAGGCTTGTTAACGGAATATCAAAATTCGGTATAAAGGATACAGACAATGAGGAAGTGGCTATTGGGAGTTTATTGGTAGATGATGCGCATAGCTGTTTAAAAAAAGCGAGGCAAACTTTTACAATTTCGCTAGATAGAAATTCAAGTGCTGCTGTAAGATTATTTGATTTATTCAAAAGTGCATTGCACTCGCAAGCTCCTGGAAAATTAAAGGACTTGGAAGATAAAGCTCCTTTGACCTTAATGATGGTTCCATACTGGAATTGGCTTGAATCTAAAGATGAAATAATTAATATATTAAGTGAATATCGCTATGAAGATGAACTTAAGTTCCAATGGAATTTACTAAGGGACAACCTAGAAAATTGTTATTGTTTCATCTCAGACAAAAAGATTGAGATAACTCCGCAATGTATTCCAATTGAATATATCCCAAGTTTTCATAATGCAAAGCGCAGATTTTTCCTCTCAGCAACTTTACTGGATGATTCCCACTTAATAAAAGAATTTGGTGTTTCCCTCGAAGCAGTAACAAAACCACTGAAACCCAAGATTTCTGGCGATATGGGAGAACGTATGATAGTAGTCCCAAGTTTAGTAGATCGTTCTCTCAATATGGATAAGATAATTCAGTTGGTTACAAGAATGAAAGACGTGGGTAATAATGTTGTAGTCTTAACCCCGTCTGTTAAATCTGCGGAGAAATGGAAAAAATATGGGGCTGAAGTCGCTATAAAAGAATCCATAATTTCAATTTTGAAAAAATTAACAAAAAACACTGGTAATTTTGTTGTTTTAGTTAATAGGTATGATGGAATCGATTTACCTGACACTTCTTGTCGAATTTTAATATTAGATGGAAAACCATTTGGAGAATCGCTCTTTGAACGGTTTATTAATAAAACAAGACCAGCTTCCAGACTAATTAAATCAGCACTTGCTCAAAAAATTGAACAAGGACTTGGTAGAGGAGTTAGATCAGGGACAGATTACTGCGCAGTTATTCTTATCGGTGATGATCTTGTTAACTTTCTCTCTTTACATGAGAACCAACTTCTTCTTTCCCCTCAAACGAGAGTTCAAATAGAAATGGGTTTAGAGTTTGGAAAACGCTTAAAAGATGAAGGGAACGCAGAAAAAGCAATTTTAGATTTGATGAATAAGTGTCTTAATAGAGATCCTGCTTGGATAAAGTATCATCGTTCAAAAGTTCAAAAGGCAGGAGAGAGTCCTGTACAAATGTTACCAATCAAACTTGCCAATGCTGAAAAAGATGCTTTCAAACTTTTCCAAGCAAATCAGTATCGTGAGGCATCAAAGACTATCCAAAATATTTTGGATGATAATGATGTCCAAAAAATTGATAACGCCGATAGAGGATGGTTCCTTCAGCTTTCTGCGTTCTATCTTTATAAATCTGACCGTGTCAAGGGCATGGAGATGCAACTTAAAGCACATAGATTGAACACTTTATTGCCACATGCGCCTGAAGGGATTGACTATCAAAAAATTCAAATCGAACTTGGGAAACAACCTGATAAAATTGTAAGATGGATTAAAAAACATACCGAAGCCAATGCCCTAGTTGTATCTGCCAATAATATATTAGATAAATTATCTTTTGGCATACCATATGCAACATTTGAAGAAGAATTCGCAAATTTGGCAGAAATAATCGGATTTGAATCTCAACGGCCAGAGCAAGAGTATGGAAAAGGTCCAGATGTCTTATGGCAACTATCTGATGGAACCTACTTAATTGTTGCAGCTAAGAATGAAGCAGATTTAACCAACGTTGAGATCAGTAAAAAGTATGCAGACAAATTAAGTGGAGAATGGAATTGGTTCAGAACACAATACAAAGCCGAGACAGGAATTCCTGTTATTGTTCACCCTTCTAATAAACTGGCTACTAATGCTTTTTGCGTTGAAGGTGCAATGGCTCTAAAGCCGCATGGATTAAAGACACTTGCTGCAAATGTTCGTGAATTTACTATCGCCCTGTCTACAAAAAGCCCCGAATCATGGGATATAGCTGATGTAATGGCATTGGTGCATAAATATTATTTAGATCCAAAAAGTATTAAAGAAAAATATTTTTCTAAAATAGGAAAAAATGAATAACAATATCAGAAACTATGTTCATATTTCCATTCTCATCTGATTTTTCAATCTAAAATTGAGGTAAAAGCCAGGAAGTTCTTGCTTTAAGTTCGTATTTCAATTATACGAGTATGAACTCAAGTTATATCCCCAAAACAGTTTATCGACTTTCTCGCGCATGTGCCTTGCGGCTTCTTTTGAGAAAGTGAGCGCCAGGATATGAGAAGGGTCGATGTTTTCATTTTCGACCATGTATGCGATCTTGGCAATTATGGTCGTGGTCTTGTCAGTGCCTGCGCCTGCGAGGATCCGTTGGGGGGGATTGTGTTTGCTTTATGGCTTCAAGCTGGCGGGGTTTTAGTGTTGAGAGGAGGGGGTTTAATGAAATAAATACCACCGTTTTATGTTGGTTAAAGGAATACGTCTCGATTAATAATACTTTTTGTTATTTACCCATTTAATAGCTTTCCAATCTTTCCATTCTATTTGATTAAATTACTTTTTATCTTTAGTGGATTATATTTAATCTAAACAAGAGGAACAATACATTAATTTTACTATAAATTGTATTAACTACAAGAAAAATCATATTTGAAGGTATTCATAAATGGATAAAAATTATAAAATAGTTAATGTTGTAGGTTCTTCAACTATTAATAATATTAATCTGGAAAATTATATGAATATATTAGATTCCAAATATCTTCAATCTGGCAATCATGCTATTTATTATAAATCCAAAAAATACAATACTACTATAGTTATTTATCGAAGTGGAAAAATTACATTCCGAGGAGCAAGGGGAATCGAAGAGGCAAAAGAATCTGTAATAGAATTACATAACAAATTAAGAAATGCAGGAATAGATCCACCATTTGAATTTAATATAAACATCACGAATATTGTGAGTGTTTATGATTCAAAACAAATATTTAATCTTGAAAAAATCATGATTAGCTTCAAGGATGAAGATTTATCTTACAATCCTGAAACATTTCCAGGTATAGTTTATAAACCGAAAAATTTAAAGACTACTGCACTACTATTTTCAAAAGGTAAGTGCATTATAACTGGTGCTAGAAGTGAAATCGATATAATTAGAACTATAGAACAAATTCATAATTTTATTAGTCTTGAATAATTCTCCTTTGTTTCAGTGCGGATATGTTTCGCAATCGAATCAGACTTTCGTATTAAAAAAGAATAATGTGGTAGCATTACAATGGGATTTGTTAAGAGTCAGTTTCATTCCATATCTATAATAATCTCCCTGCCAAGTAAATTCAATTTTTATGGCCTATAAGGTATGGTTCAATAACTTATGGATATGTTAAGATAATAAAATCTCCTTTATTTCTCAATTCCAAATACTGCAAGAAGAGAGTTCGAGTATGACATATCTTCGTTAATGATTCCAGTGTAAAGCAGTTCCCGGTGCAGAAGTTCCTGGATTCTCTGCCGTTGTTTAGATGCAGTATTCTTCCAAAAAACAATGTCTGTAGAATTAGACCAGAAATTATTCAGAATCTTATCGCCAAGTTTTTCAAGCCAAGGAGCACGATCTCCATCAATTGTTATACCTATTCGAACAATGTGTTGTGTAGTTTGACTATCTTTTGTTTGAGTGTTTACTTTCCAAACTGTAAGCATACCACCATTGTCAATTCCCTCAATCTTACCCACTATTGCGCGATTCGATTCACTCAATTCAACATACTCTTGCATTACTTTTCGGATAACCGGATGTTCAAGACCAAGAAGTGATAGATTTTCGTCATTCAGTGCACGTTCACGGTCAGAAGTAAATTGAATGGGCTGCTGTTTATCTTCAAGCAATGTCCACAGGGTATCATCCTTATTTCTAAATTCTTTTCCGGCAAGTCTTGCGGCCCGTGTAGCAAAGGCTATCAAACGTTGCATACCGCGCCCCTCGTCATTGCATTTATGGTAGTCGCCCAGATTGAATCGATCAAGATCTTGGAAAAGTTCAAAAACAACCTGTCTGGCCAGATTAGCATTAGTCATTGCAACCTCAAGCTCTTGTCGAGTTCGTTTTAGCGTTGGGTCGGCCAGTGCATCCTGATAAAGTCGGTCATAACTCAAACAATTGCTCAACTGTCCAAGTATCTGAGCCCTTAGGTCTTCTGCTATCTGACCCTTTTCATCTACTTTGCCAATAGCAATGGCAATGTCATTAAGTTTCTCTTCTAATAGAAGGAATATTTTACCTTCTATGGTATCAGCTGCAATGAGGTTGTAAACCTGTGCCGTGGATAGCTGCCCATATCGATGAATACGACCGATTCTCTGCTCAAGGTCCATCGGATTCCATGGCAGGTCATAGTTGAACAGAATCCGGGCAAACTGCAGGTTGATACCTTCGCGCCCAGCTGCGGTAGAAACAAGCACATGTGGGCCGTTTTTTTGGCGGAAACGCTTCTGTACAGCAGTCTTTGCTCCATGATCGCCTCCTTTAAGTACATCTACACCTTTGTCAGGGAAAGCTTCTTCAAGATAGTGTTTTATTGCTTTTACCGTGCCTAGATAGGTAGCGAAAATCACTACTTTCTCATCAGGATTCTGTGCCCAAATTTGCTTTAAGGCATTAATTAGTACCCCAGTCTTTGTTTCCATACCACCTGGAAATTTCTCCAGCAGTTCTCTTATTCGCTGCCGCTCCTCTGGCACACCCAGAGCAACCAGCATGGCAGCAGCTTCTTCACTGCTGGCTGCCAATTCCGTATCGGAATAACTTTGCGCACTTTTTACAAACTCATTGGCTTCTTTGCTTTTTTTGAGGATATTTACCTTAACCTCAGCAAGAATCTGGTCCACCTGAGCATTTCCTATAGAATCAAATTGTAGATTGTATATTTCATGAATAAGCTGGCGAGCTTCCTCCAGAACTCGATTTCTACCATCCACATCAAGCAATCTATCCCGTTCTATGGATTCCTGCACTGTTATCATTAGCAGCCTACGCCAGAGAGTAGATCTGATGGCAGCAAAACTGCTAGCTGCGATCTTCTGAAAGATAGCCATCACAAAGCCAAGCCCGCGTCCTTTATTTCCTTGTTGAGCAGCCAGATTGTATCCGTCACGCAAATATTCAAGCAGTGCGTTATAAAACTCCATTTCCTTTTCAGAAAGATTGAATCCTTCGGTATTGACCACTCGGCGGGCAAAAAGGGGACTACCATCCTGAGCACATGCATCGGCTTTTGTCCTGCGGATTACCACTGCATTCAGGCGGTGTCGGTTGTTGACCATGTCCTGGTCGCTTTCAAAAAGTTCTGGTGTGAGCAGACGAATTAGCATCCAGAATCTGAAATGATCTCCCTGATGTGGGGTCGCTGATAGAAGAAGCAAATCACGGCAATGATCGCGCAAGGCTTCAGCAAGCTTGAAATTTTCCGTTTTATCTACGTGACTGCTATTGTGATAAACACTCAAGTGATGTGCTTCATCGAATACCACAAGATCCCATGGCGGAGCTTCGAGCAGCTTTTTCACTCTCGCAGTACGCTTAAGAGTATCAACTGAGGCTATTATGCGGTTATGTTTGGCAAAGGCATTTGATTTTCGGTCTGTGACATCACCTTCAGATCCAAACACCTCAAAATCAAGATTAAAAACATCATTTAGCTCATGTCGCCAGTTTTCAACGAGTCCTGCGGGAACGACCATCATAGCTCGATGCAATTCACCTCGTGATGCCAACTCCCGAAGTATGAGAGCTACTTCAATCGTCTTGCCCAGACCTACCTCATCCGCTATAAGGAATCGTTTTGGGCGCGTGTTTGCCATGCGATGAACCAGTGTCACCTGGTGAGGTAACAGGTCTACTTTTGCCGAAGTTAGCGTTGCAGCGCTCTCCATGAGCGGAATCTCTTCAGCCTCTAAAGCCAGCCAGATACGCTCTAAACGATCTTTTGAAGCAGGTGAAAAACCATCAATTATCCGATCGAAACGATCAGTGGATTGTGACAGTGTTTCGGCAGGAACCTGGCGTTCTCCAATTGACCTAAAAAATACTGTGATATAGCCAGTTGGCTCAGAGCCAACCACTATGCCTTCACCAAGCTCTGAGTGCTGAACTTTCAGGCCGGGTTGAATCTTATGAGATGTGAGCGACATAATATCCCACTGTTATCTCTTTTCCTGTTTGTGTATCTTCACGGGTTATACGCTTCATACTCATTGTGGTACCATCCCAGATACCTTCAGATAGACGAATTGATTTCTTATCGTGGTTGAAATGTACCTCCTCGTCAAGAGATACTTCTTCGAAAGCTTTCTCGTGGGATGAAAAGCCAAACACGATACCGCATTCAGTCCAGCGGCTTTGCAATTCAATCAGGATTGGACGGATGCGCCTGGCAAGGAAATCCTCGACTTCATTCCATGGCATGGTTTCGATGACCGTTTCCAGGCCGCAAATTAGAATTGTCTTTCCAGATACGGGTGGTACAGAGGGGATATTGTTTCTCCAGCCAAGGACCTGGCGGAGGGAGACCATGGCACCCTCTGAAATGAATTTACCAAGACTCTGCTGATCAAAAACCACGCTTGAGCCTTTGCGCTGCCAGACTGTTGTAGATATATTATCCATTTTCGTCACCTTCTATTATTTCTTTGCTTGTCAATTTCTTAATTGCTTCACGCAGCTCTTCATCGGCTTTGTTTGCCTCGATCAGGTTTCGTTCATTTGAATACAATTCATATTGGGCATGTGCCAGTTCTACTGCCATTTCACTGGAGATGCGTCCGGCATTGGAAAGAATATCCTGATCGTTAAGTTCTAAGAAAGCGTCAAGCTTTTTTTTCCAATCAGCCATGTACATTATTTTATGTTGTCGGGCTTGCAGTTCAGCAAAATCAAGATACTGATTGACCAATAATTCCAGAGTCCTCATCTCTTCTTCGTACAGGTAATTCTTTGCAATTTCAGTATCCTGTTTGGTAAGTTGCCGCTTGTGTCCAACTCCTTTCCAGGTAGTCAATCCCATGTTAGGTTTGCCGGCATCAGCACGGCTATGGATTAATTCGGCTGCGGTCATTCCAGTTACAGCATACAGTATTTTGTTCTGTACTGTCGCAAAGAATTCCTTAGTCAAATTATGACCTTTATCGTAATCAGCAGAAAGAGTATATATATCCCGGATTTTTTGATAAAACCGTTTTTCTGATGCCCGGATGGCACGGATGCGTTCAAGCAATTCATCGAAGTATTTGATGCCATCTGACTCTGATAACCGTTCATCGTCAAGAGTAAAACCTTTTACAATGAATTCCCTCAGGCGCTCGGTAGCCCATTGGCGGAATTGTGTTCCGCGATGAGAATGAACCCGATAACCCACGGCAATAATTACATCAAGATTATAGAAATCAACCGTGCGTGAAACCTGCCGACCTCCTTCGGTTTGAACTATCCGGAATTTCCGGATAGTTGCCTCAGGGGTTAATTCACCCTCATCATATATGTTTTTGATATGCTCATTAATAGTGCGCACATCCTTCTGGAAAAGTTCTGACAAAAGACGCTGGTTGAGCCAGACAGTTTCGTTTTCCAGGCGCACTTCAATACGCTGTCTGCCATCCTCTGTCTGGTACAGGAGAATGCTGCTTTTTGTGGGCATATTGCTGTCTTTCTCAGTCATTCATTCTCCTCCAGCTTATCAAATGTTGTCTGAATTGTGGCAGGTTTGTCCTTCCGGTTGCGCCAGTTTCCGACCAGTTGCAGAGCAATCTGCGCACAGCGGTGAACCTCCTCTGAATCTCCTGCCTGTTTGTACCATTTCAGAATATCATCCACTGATTTTTTAATCATAAAATTGGGATTATTCAGTTCATTTTCAATCGTCACGCCTGAATCTGGGAATGCCGCGCCAATAAGGAAATGTGCCTGGTCAAGATCGGTTTTGATGACTTTGCGGTTGCGTCCCTGTCCTGTGAAATAAGCGAACCTTTCGGAAATGGGAACTGCATGAGCCATCTTTCCGTCCCCATGAATCCAGCCGCGAGCTTCCATATCTCCCTGGCTGAAACCTGTGCCCTGAAGGGTTTTGTGCAGTTCATCGCGGGAAATTTCCGCCTTGCTGCGGAAGATACGCAGGTATAACCTGCTTGCAGGTTCAGCGATGTCGGGGGGATGCTGGACTCCAGTTTTATCAGTATCCTCAAGCAGGTCATCCAGAAGCAGATTAATACCCAGCAGCGCATCACGCACGTCCAGCACCTGTCCCTCGCCTGTAAAAACCTGACCATAATGCTGGCTGTAAAATTCCAGTGATTTGCCGCGCAGGATTACACGCAGGTCTGATTCAGGTAATTCCTTGCCATGTGTATGCTCAAGCAATTCCTTGAGCCGCTGCGCCTCGGACTTGACCCAGCGGCGCATCCTGGCCCAGCTTACAGGTTCCCCTTCTTTGAGTCTCTTGCGGCAGACATGGATGATGTCATATTCAATTTTTCGGGAACCAAATTGGCTACTTTCTCCTTTTGACTCATCACTTCGAACTGGATAAGTTGCCACCAGAAAGTATCCGGCATCAAATAACGCTTTTAGTACATCAATCCAAGGTGCATCGTCGCTATGATGAAACGTAAACGCCATAATACCGCCGTCCTTGAGCAGACGGCCTGCTTCTGCCCAACATGCGCTCAAGGTTTGTCTGTAGAAATCACTTGAAGGCTCAGACCTATAAAATGGGTTCTGATCATTTTCTTGAAGTTCATTATCCTTCTGACGCTCGCGAATTTGTTGAAGATGTTTGCCAAGGATTAACGGAGATTTCTCATATTCCTCACGGTCATCCGGGTGTTCAATTGAGTTATCGATCGCTTCCAAGCTATGTGGTGTTCGCTCTGACTCAAAATACTGATGTTCCGGTAAGTCTGCATACCATCTCAGCAGTGGAATCCGCAACCAGACATAGAAAAAATCTGCTAGGTCGGCATAGAATAAGTTGTTGCCGAAGGGAGGATCAGTAATGACTATATCAAAAAGATTATTACCGAGTACAGTCAAATCACTTGATGAGCAGGCAAAAACTGAACTGCCAGGGATAATAGGATCTTCAGGATATGCTTTAAATGAGAAAGTGCTCTTTTGATTTCCTTTATTTTCGTTTAATTCCCATGGATTTTTGGCCCAGTAAATGCCATCTACACACTTACTTGAAGATGCAATCCAATTCCCTCTTCCAAATTTACCCGAAAAACAATTCTCCAATGGTCGTGCTTTTGGGTGAAAATTGCTATTTGAAAAAAGAACTGCAAGCTTATCGTATCCTATTTCATAATGACAAAACATGGATTGATTTTGAAGGTATTGCTGGAAAGCTCCTAAAACCTGTTCCCGCACATCCAATGGCCTGTCCTCTTCCGGTATTACAGTAATGGCTTTAAGCAGTTGAACGTGGACTAACAGTTGGCGGGAATTGAACATTTTCCACCAATGGGTGTAGCCCCAATTGGGAATACCTCCATTCAGTTTATGAGTCATGTATGAAACCCAAAGCTCGGCTTTAGGCCAATAGTTTTTAAGATCAGTATCGCAACGTTCTGTCCATTCTGTTTCAGCAGCATCGAGTCGCCTGACATCCTCTATGTCAGCTGCCTTGAAATAGCGACCACCGTAGTTATATCCTTCCACTTCGCATTGCGGGCAATAGCATTGCAGAGCATAGGCAGCCTCAGACGCAGTATGACCTGTATTTTTGACTGATTTGAGAGTGTTACCCTCCCTTCCACATGAGGCACAGGTGAAATGGGCTTTTCGTTGGACAGTTCCATTTTTAGTATTTTCGACAGTACCATCAAACAATTTCATTTCATCTGGCAAAGATTTACCGCGCACCTCTATTAGTGCAAGATTATCCATTCTTAGCTGGAACCATCTGGCGGTATCAACAGCCTGCGCACCAGCCCAACCTCCCAGTTCCTTCTCCCCATCAAAGCCGGATGCGCCCTTGAGCCATTCTGGATGTATCAGCAGAAACATCTCAACATTTTTATTCTGTATACCAAAATCCTTTTTTTTGCGCTCGGATGCTTTAATATTCAGCCTGATATGTTTATCAAGAGTTTCTGTTATCTTTTTTCCAGCGAATGTGCCGCAGGCTGGACACCGCAGACCAGGTTCATCATCGATTCGGTTCTTGAGTTCCCGTGTCCTTTCAAGAGTTTCTTCAGTATTACCTCTATCATAGTATTTCAGAAGTTGTGCAAAACTCTGGGTCATTTCAGTAAAAGGCGTCTCATCCTGCAGAACCACGCGCTCTGATCCGGGTGCAATACGTGTCTCGCCAAGCTCGGCATGGAAAGTCTGATCGCATTGCGGGCAGGACAGCTCTATATAAGATGTGGAAAGTTTTTTCTCCGCCACCACAGGTGTGCGAAAAATCGGTGTGCGATGACCGCAGCCCTTTGCCTGGCATGGACCATGCTTTGCCCAGAATGTGTAAATAACCTCTGGACCTTCCCAGCGGTAGCGCTTCCGCGTCTCCGGTTCAAGTTCCAAAGGATCGACATCAACTGGTTCACTTGTGGTTATGTCCAGCCATCTACCCTTGTGCCCACGCGGGCAGGTGGTAGTATAGAAGGGCTGTATTTGCGGCTTGACCTCTGCTTCAATGTGGTCAAATAGCGCCTGCACCTGTTCAGGATCGCTGCATGCCAATTCATTTTTCACCACGAACCATGCAACAGGATTGAGATCCACCCCAGTCATCTGCATACCAAGGCGGGAACCTTCAACCAGCGTGGTACCACCTCCCATGAAAGGGTCAAGAACTCGCAATTTTTTAAATGAACCTGCCTTCTGGTGGTTGCAATAATAATGATCCCACACCTTTTTTGCCGCTTCACCTGGATCATCCGGCGCTTCCGTGGATGCTGCAATCAGCATGGAGCGAAAAACACTTGAACGCCTTCTTGCCCACCATTTCGACATCTGATAAATGGGTTTCCCCGCGTTGCCTTCCAGATCAGATAGTGCATTGATCTGGGCTATAGGAAAGTCAATCTCAAGACATGTCTTCTTGCGATTCGGATCTGAGAAATCCGGCACCGGTAACCTGATGGCTTTGCCAAGTTTCTCAGGCAGGATTTCATCATTCTTATCCATCTTAGTTTTTTGATCTTTCTTCTTGTCCTGAGCACTTTTCGACTCCACTACATTTCCGGAAAGATCTAATGTTTTGAGGTTTTTACCATTGCTCATAGTGCCGGCAACTCCATGAAAGGAACAGCAACTTCCATGAGACTCATTCCACCATGGCTGATATGCGGGAAACCGCTCTGGACCTTCCATTTTCTTTGTCCAAGAACAACATACTGGTTATTTTCAGTGATGACGATGGGAGGCATGAACAAATTTTGCCACGGTTCGGATGCTGGTTTATTGCGCGATGCGCCAAACGTTTTTTTAAGAATTTCCACAGCCTGTATATCTTTCACCTCAGATGAAAATAGCTTGCTGACAGCATAGCCGTGATCAGATGTAATTACAAGTTTTCGACCCTTTCGCAATTTGTTGACAAAATTCCAGAAACCATCGCCTTGCAGTTCAGATGAGGCAATTTTTTCAATCTGCTTTGGATCTTTCTGCATGTGGATATGATTATCCAGCCACTCATGCCAGATAAATAATTTAGGTTCTGGCGGCACAACGCAATCTTGAAAAGGTATGTTTGTGACATCAGTATAAACGCTTCCATTAAAAAGATTGAAAGTACCCGGCTTTTTGTCGTTTGCCAGCGCGCTTCGCGATGGTAAGCCAAACGCTCTGGCGAACTGATCTGTGGTAGAAGGGCACTCCGAACCTGTGACTTTCACTAAAGAAGGAATGATATTGCGTTTTTTTGCCTCTCCGAGGAGCAAAGGAAGTTCACGAAGTGATAGGGCATCAAGAATCAAGATCGCCTGTCCACCAGATACAGGATCGCAGCACCATTCCTTCAGAGCATTTGAAGTAAGCTCTGCTTCCCCTGAGTAGTTTTGCCAGAGCTCCCAGGCTGCTTCCGATAGCAACCGATCAGGAACAACCGTCTGCTCATGTAAAGCATCAGGAGATTTGGAGTCACAGGCGATTTCAAGTAAAGAAGCGAAAACCTTTTTCCATGCATCCCCGATAGAAGGTGTATCCAGAATAATTGAAGTCCAATCTACCTTCATTCTCAGTCTCCTTCTCTATAAGTTATTTCCAGCTTGGCTTTCAAAGTGGATGGAAGGCGCTGTAAAATCTGTTTGATCTGTTGTGCAGTCAATCCGGTAAAATCTATTCTGGCTGAGTCAATGATCTGGGTTGAGCCAATGCCCCATTTTTCAAAATAACCAGAAAGATTAATGCCGGTGCCTGGTTCATTAGACTGTTTTGTTTGAGCTATTGATGTCGGATCTGTTGGTTTCTCGGCAGTTCCTCCTACAGTTACATTATCCCCATGACCTCCTGAGACAACCGTTGTTATCACTCCGCCGGTTTGATTTCCTGGTGGATATGTAGTTGATATCTTTCCCCCGGTTTGTGTTCTGGGTGCTATTGTTGTTCCTCCGACCACCCCAGGAAGACCGAGCTGAACTTTCCTCATTTCCGGGCCAGTACGAAAGGCCTTCTGTCTAATATAAATACGCGCAGCTTCATCAGATTGATCTTCAGGGCGCCGTCCAATCCAGGTTCCATTAACATTAAGTACGATATCTCCCTGCGCAACAATATCCAGAATGTATTCATATGTTTTCGTCTCCCCGATAAAGGGAATGGCTTCACTTGTATTTGGAGGCGGTGGATTTGTAAGGTCATCCATCAGTTCTCCCACAAAATTAGAGTCCTTTGCTCGTTGAAGTACAAATGTTTTGAAGTAATCCTGATCAAAAAGATCGGAGCATATTGTTGAATCTACAGCGCTAAGTATTTCTTCTCCTTGTTCAGATATTTTCTCTATGTGGAAAACACAATTCTCAGGATTCTTAAAATCCCACTTCTGCAGGATTGCAAATCGATTGAAACGCTTTTTCATACTTACTCGCAAAGGACCGTCGAACTCCTGGTGTAATGAAGAATAAGTTTTATCCTTCCCCCATGCTTCATTTTTGCAGAGAAAACTGCAGCGTGCTTGAAGAGTCAAATCCCTGTCATTGTAGAGTCCGTTCATGCCGCTTGCTAAAAGCAGAAATCTAACAGTATTGCAGCGAGCATGGACATGTTTGACAAGCCATAAGCCAAGGCAGCCATTGATATCCGAATTACTACCTTCGATTTGCTCAGGGATGACCAGAAGTACAGGTTGAGTCCATTTGTCAGGTCTATCAGCTTCATCAATTACCTCGCCCCATGGATCATCTTTCCAGTTAGGACCAAGAACAATCACCCTGGTAACTGGCTGTTGATTTTTGGGTTCAAGTATGGTCCTAAATGTTTTCCGGATATGATCGATATCTTTTCCAGGATAAGCTATTTGACCTGTTACTGTTACTGTACCAGCCTGCCATAGTTTGTCATTTTTTGCGAATGCGCGTACCTTAGAACGCGGGTTTTCATTAAGTTCAAACCTGAAGGCTCCACCAGGTCCTTCCCCTCCATGTATGTTAACGCTATTTTCAACCAGAAGCGTAATCTCTGCCTGAAAAGCATTATCATCTATCGCCTGCTGGCGAGTTATATCAAGATGAAGATCAGCAGGCGTTCCACCCACGTTCTTACCTGGTGACATTGATCGCATCCATATTGAGCTGATAAGTTCACGTGCATCGGGAACATTTACACCCGTATCTTTGACGGTTTCCAGATTGCGCTGTGCAATTTCTCTCAATTTAGCCTGGCTTGCATGGACAGCGATGGAATCAATAAGGGTCTGGACTTCGTCTGAGTCCGTATCTACATAGAAATGCGCCGGTGTAATGATAGGAGTATTATCTCCTCGACTACGATACACCTGAGCAAGGATACGAATCATATCACGTGTTTCCTGGGCAGCCGGAGAAAGTAGAATATGATCCTCTAAAAGTTCTATCAATTCCGGGCTGAAAGGCCAGCATTCTAAAACTTCCTGAAGATTTTGCCCCTTCTCAGCGTCAGATTTATTGGGGTGTAGAAGACGAAAACGCTCGCTGGCATAAACTTTTGCAATAGTCTGAATATCGCGATCAGAAATATTCGCTCTATTCTCAAAGAGACGATGCAAAAGAAGTCGCTTTCTGTCTTGTTTTGCAGTATTACCTCGAAAGTCGATCATCACATGCCCCATACGATGAACCTGATTGAAAGCATCATTCTGGTTGTTAAGAATAGAGATCACAAAAATCAGGATATCCGGTCGGTCTGCAGCTATTTCTGAAAGATTCTGGACAAAGTTAAAAGCCCATTGGCGAAGCTTCAATCCTGTTTTTGGATCAGTCTCAGGCAATCCGACAATCCATGTCTGAAATTCATCCAGTATCAGGCATGTGGGCTGATCCTCAAACATTTTTTCTAGCAATGACCTGGGTGGATATGATTGAGACATTTGTTCAAACATGCCACGGTAATAATTTCCCTTAGGATGACGGTCAAAAATGAGGTTCCACAATAATGGATATTCATTATTTTGTACTGGTTCGGAGATAGGCACAAAACCTTTAACCATCTTCAAATTTTTCATTTCACCATCATTGAGTTTATCTCCCCATCCGTGTAACCATTTCTCAACAATATCAGGAGAATTGATTGCGTGATGCATGACAGCCATAATATGAGATTTACCGCGCCCTCTGTCCCCCATTAGAACAATTGGGCGTCCACTTCGTTTCGAGCTTATAGCTTTAAGAGCGGTTAGTATATCTGCTGTAGGATAAGTTTTGGACAGTATATAATCGGGGGGTTTTTGTACGGCACCTTGATTGTCAGAAGTTCTCAAAGAAATTGCTGTCCCAGGCATATGCGCCCCTCTGAATTCATCCCTCAACTTAAGATCAAGCATTATAATCTCCTATTAAACCTTTCTGGATGTCATATTCTTATATATCATTTTACTTTCTTTCATTAGAAAATATTTGATTGTTTTGTAATAAGGCGGATCAAATCATCAATTTAACCTTTTTTACAATCCGTTTACAAATTTCGTTTATAGGATAACTGCGCCCCAACCAGAAGCGTTTTTGGACTATAAAAGCAGGGGGTGGCCCAAGCTTTGAGTTTCATTTCGAAGTTGTCAAATATTTCAACGGTCCGAAATAATAAATTTTACAAAAGAAATATATATACGTAAATTAATAAAGATTAAAAGAAATAACAGACACGATGGTATATATTGAATTACCTGAAATCACAATGGTGAGCGATAAATGAAGATACTTCATACCGCAGACATACATATAAGGGAATACGGTGATGAGCGATGGATAGCGCTTAAGAAACTCATGGAAATTGGAAAAAAAGAAAAGATTGAGTTTCTTGTAATATGTGGGGATCTCTTTGATGCGAACATTGATGCTGAAAATCTCAGGCCAAAGATCCGCGAGATCTTCTCTAATAATGGTTTTAAGATAATCATAATTCCCGGAAATCATGACCATAAATCATATCAAGATATGTATTTTGGGGAAGATGCTATTATCTTAACGGAAGCAAATAATCCTTATGAACATAAAGACGTAAAGATTTGGGGAATGCCTTTCGAACGTATGGATTCAGAGAATATCCTTGTTAAACTCCATTCTCTGAAAAATAAATTGAATAACGATACAAAAAACATCATCTTGTACCACGGAGAATTGCTTGATGCATTTTTTTCAAGGAAAGACCTTGGAGAAGAAGGGGAAGAAAGATATATGCCTGTCAAACTTTCCTATTTTAATGATCTCAATGTAAATTACGTTCTTGCCGGGCATTTTCATTCTAAGTTCGATATCAGAATGTTGGAAGGTGGAGGCTATTTTGTATATCCGGGTTCGCCAATTTCAATCACCAAAAGAGAGATCGGTCAGAGAAAAGTAAATATGTTTGAAGTTGGAGGGCCACCGAAAGAATACCCGCTTGATACTCCTCATTTTGAAGAAGTGAAAATAGAACTTAATCCATTAAAAGACAATGATCCTTTAGATGTCGTGAAAGCACACATTGAAAAAGTTCATCCCGAAGCACGAATTATCCTGAACATTGGGGGTTACATAAATAGTGAAAAGATCAAGATGAAGGAACCTGAGTTTGTAGAGAAGATCAAACAAATTACCAATGGAAGATCCGTTGAGGAACATCTTGAGTTCAAGGACATTCAAAAGTTATTGGAGGACGATCTATTCAAGAGTTTCATGAAGAAACTCGAACTGACAGATCATAACGATGAAAGAAAAAAGCAGATGCAAGATATAGCGATCAAAGCAATGATGGGTGTCGTGTCGTGAAAATAAAAGAATTCTCGTTAACAAGATATGGTCCCCTATCGACCACAGGGAAGATCCAACTGGATGGGTTTAATCTATTTTTCGGTCGGAATGAAGATGGAAAAACGCTCACTATTGATGCTATTGTAAAATTATTATTGGGATCAAATGTTAAAGATAAAGATTTCCAAAATATTCAACGTGTTGAAGAAACTCCTGAAGGTTACGTTATCATGGAAGATGATGGAGGTAAGGATTTCAAATTTCCAGAGAAAGGGAATTTAACAAAAATTTCAGGTCTAAGCTCTTCAGAATGTCGCAATATTTTCATAATAAGGGATAGTGATCTTTCAGTCAATCGTGAAAGTGAATTTTATACCGGGATAGCTGATCGTCTCATAGGTTTAAGGACTGATGAGCTTTTGAAAATAAAAGAAAATCTAAAAGAAATTGGCAAAATAACACCGAACGGAACGTTTCGGGACATTAAGATTGAAAAATTAAAAACGAGGATAGATAGAGCCGAAGGCCTTGTTACGAGAATTAATGTAATTGCTGATAGAGTCAAAAAGGAAAATTCTGATAAAATCGAAGAAGACTATGTAACCTGTAAAGAGGAAATAGACGAAGTTAAACAGGAAATAGAAGGCCTTGATGATTCGAGGAAAAGGGAAAAATTTGAGAAAGGTAAAGATTCATTTGATAAACTCAAACAGGCTTTAGTTGAGGTTGACGGTTTGAAGGTTTATAATATTGAAGATGATCAGCTTTGGATAAATTGTGAAAAAGAAATAGAAGCATATAAAGAAGAAAAAGGAAAATTATCTCAAGAACTAAACGGACTTAAAAATCAACTCAAAGAGGCAAGCAAGGACCTATCTGAAAAAGAAAGAAATTTCCAAATACTCGAAGAAAGAAAGAAAAAAATAGACAATGACATTAGACCCGATTTGAAAAATTTTGAGGAGAAGAGGAGAGAATTAGCAGTTCGAGAAGTAAAAAATAAATATTTTGTTTCATTAGGATTGATTTCTGCAATATTTCTCGGATTATCTCTGATCGGAGCTATTGTCAATATGCTATCGCCATTGTTTCAATTATTAATTTTATTATTCTTATTTTTAGTTATCATTTTTGGCATATTAAGATTACAATTTATAAGTGAAAATGCCAAGCTGGCTGGAGAATTTGAGCGACTCAGACTAATTATTTCAAAATTTGAGTTAAATGCAGGAGATGTAGAAGGAATTTTTTCAAATATTCAGACGTTCGATGATCAATATTCCAAAAATGCTATCGAATTAAATTCAATAAAAACTAGTAATGAAGTGCTGCAGAGTACTATTCTAAAACTTGAAGAGACAAACATTCCTGATGTGGAAGGAAAAATAAGAAGTGCGGAAAATAAAATTGATGGCATAAAGAAAAAATCAAAAGAAGAATCTCTCAGTGATTATACAAAGAAATTTTTCATAAAACAAGGCCATGAGACGTCAATAGGAGAAGAAAAGCGTGTCTTAGGGAGTATTTTCGGAGAAAAAAGCATTATGGATGATATGGCTTTCTGGTCTGAAGAGATCAAGGGTCTTGAAAAGTACAAGGATAAATCCAAAGTTATAAAATATGACGAAAATCGCAGTTCAGAGTTGAAAGATATTAAGCGCACACTGGACGGAAAACTTGAAGAGATCAATCGTAAAATGAGGTCTCTTCAGACTGAAATGGGCGAGATAGAACGACAGGCTAAAGAGATTTTATTGTCAGATAATGAATTTATAATATGTAACACCACAGTAGATCTAAAAGCTATCAAAGACGCCCTTCAAAGGTTCATAGACGAAAATGAAAGTAATAAAGAAAATGTATTATCCATTATGGAAATTTTTGATGAAATAGAAACTGAAGAGAAAGAAAAAGTTTCCGATCTTTTCGGGAATAAAAGTGCTACATCAACTTATTTTAAAGAGATTACTAACAATCTTTATGAAGAAGTTTCATATAACAAAGGAACAGGAAAAATCGAGGTTAGGAAGAAAGATGGAAAAATCTTAGAAGCTGAAAAATTATCCGGAGGTGCTTATGACCAACTGTATCTTTCTATCAGACTTGCACTTGGAGAAAAACTCCTTAAGGGCAAAAAAGGTTTCTTTATCATGGACGATCCCTTTGTGAAAGCCGATCCCGATAGGTTGAAAAAACAAATCGAAATGTTAGGGAGAATTAAAGACATTGGCTGGCAGATCCTCTATTTCAGCTCAAAAAGCGAAATAAAAGATATTTTAAAGGATAAAATAGATAATAAATCTATCAATTATATTGAAGTCCAGGGGATAACATGTTAGTTTGTTTATCTCGAAACTTTACGAGAAACTAATCACCCAAGACAATAAGTTAATAGATCCGAGAGCTTGAATCGCGCCAAAATCAGAAATGGTCTGTCTTCAAATCAGCGCGAAAAAACTAATCTTATCAATGTGGTCGTATGCGAAGGAGTTTTCTGCCCTTGATGATGCCCTAGAATGGTTTGAGACCTACGGCGGAGGGAAGTATTTTGTCAAACCTCTCAGTCTGGGGAAATGCAAGCTCGGCTATTATGAGTTCGAGGGCAAAGAGAAAGAGCCGGAAGAGGAAGAAGATTCAATAAGAACAAAAAGGCTCAGGCTGAAATACAAGCCCAGGAAATGATAACTAAAGCCGACTTTCATTTTTTTCTTTCTTCAAGAATATCCTGTAAAGCCATTTCATGTACCTTACTGAACTGGCTTCTCCTTTCGTTCCATGTATGTTCGGATGCTCTTCTTGCAAGACCGCTCCAGAATAAATCCATATTAGTTCACCTCAATCAGAAATAACTCTGTGAGTATTTATGGAAAAGCCATGTGCGGGGTGAAAGTGATCATTTACCTAAAGGTCATCTTATCGAAAGATTAATATAATGTAAATATATCTTATCGCAAAATATAATAAGGGATTATTATGAAGAAACTTGATATCAACCAGCTTGACGATAGCGATGAAGAAATCGCCGAAATACTCATTTCCTCAGGCATGAGCAGACCAGTTGCCAGAACCCTGACATATCTTAAAAAAGTGGATACAGCTACATCCATCGATCTTGAGATGGTAACAGGATTGCGCCAGCCTGAGGTCAGCATAGCTATGAGGGAGTTAAAACCCCTTGATTGGATCGACGAGAATGAAGAAAAGAAGCCAGGCAAAGGAAGACCGAATAAGGTATATTCGCTTAAAGTTGGATTTAAGGATATAATCGCACACATTGAAAAGCAACAGAAAAAAGCAATTGATGATGGAATGGCATCGATCGAGCAACTGAAGAAACTGGTGTGTGATTAAGTCTCATAATTTGATCATCTCTGCAACTCTATTTCAGCAGAAAACACATTGAAGAAGCTTCGCATTTCCAACTGTGAAATACTGCATCAAGTGACCGCATTTTTTACAGAATGCTGTGTCGCATTTCACTTTCAAAGAATCGATCGATACGTCCTTATATTTTCTCTTTATTTCTCCACATTCAAATAAAAATCTGAAAATGGAAATTTATAGGTTCACTTAACGGCATGACAGTCTGAGATCGGGATTCTTTGTACGTGCCCAAGTACCGGTACATAATTTAGCATATAGGAAACTTTTTTATATGCACGCATTATAATGCGTATATATGGAGTTTGTAACGGGTCTTTTCACACACGTCGCGGCATTGATAAAGGCTTCCCCCTGCGAACTGCGCAGGGGTCGGCGCTCAGCGCCTAAGCCATTATCATGCCCCTTTTCAGAAGATCCGATTGTAGTAGCAAGTAGCGGCTACTACCACCTCCAGTTCAAAAGAGGTTCCAAACGACTGCTTAATGCAGTGAGGTTAGAATATGAATACACCAAACATCGACCCAATAGTCGAAGATATCTATGGCCGCTTTAAAACGGCTGGTATAGAAGTTGACCGCAATAAGATAAGAAGCAATCTTGATCGCCTTTTGGGGTACAAGGTTCCCCTGAATGAAGCGTCAAGGACCGTGACAACAATGCTCAGAAAAGAGTATAATGTCCCGTTCGATGCCTTCAAGCCAGGAAGTGCAGGGCTTGTCCCAATAGCCTCGATAAAAGAGGATAATAAGTGGGTAACTATCAGAGGCAAAGTCCTGCAGCTGTGGGAGCCAAAGAGTGACTCCATAAGCCAGACTGGTCTCATCGGTGATGATTCTGGCGTGATAAGGCTCACTATATTCGCCAAGAGCGCGGAGAAGCTGGATGTGACTCTGGAAGAAGGAGAGTCCTATGAGTTCAGGAACGTAGTTTCGTCAATCTGGCAGGGTCAGATTTCCGTAAAAGCGAACTCAAACTCTGAAATAATCATGCTTGATACTGATATCGAGGTAAAGAGACAGTCGGTTACGGTCACAGGAATTATAACTGAGGTATCGGCGGGTTCAGGTCTCATTAAGAGATGCTCCGAGTGCAAGCGCAAGCTCACAAAAGGAAACTGCGCAGAACATGGCAGAGTAGAAGGATTATATGACCTTCGGCTGAAAGCCGTTCTCCAGGATTCAACACCAACCAATCCTCCTCAGAACATTGACCTGGTGATGAACGCAGCTATCGTAGAAAAGCTCACTGGAATAAGTCTGGCCAAAGCGATAGAGCTCGCAACCGAGGCTCTGGATACAGCCGTAGTATCCGATATAATTGCTGAAAAGGTGATATTCCGGTATTACAGAATATCAGGAGCGCAGCTGTCGAGCAACTTCCTTGTGGATGAAATAGTGCCTGTGGTTGGCATTACACGGCAGATAGCGACAGGTGCAAAGGATCTCGTTTCAAGCATAGAGGTGAGTTAAATGGAACAATTCAAGAGACTTCCTACAATCAGAATGTCAATGCTGGAGCTTATGGGCACAACCATACAACTCCAGAGCGGAGAAAAAGACTCGTATCAGCCTTCTATTTTCCTCTCGCCAACAGGCGTGGAGGTCAACAGAGTATTGGTTGCAGGCGTAGCAGTTGAGAAAGAGGATGTCGGCTCTGATAATCCCTTCTGGAGACTCAGGGTAGTTGATCCAACTGGTGCATCTTTCATATATGCAGGCCAGTATCAGCCAGAGGCAATGAAGGCAATCCAGAAGCTTGATGTGCCTTCCTTCGTGATCGTCTCGGGTAAGCTGGCCCATTATACGCCTGAACAGGGTGGAGAGACTATCGTATCAATAAGAGCAGAGTCCATAGCAACCGTATCACTGGATACCCGTGATCATGCACTTGCAGATATAGCAATGCACACGGCTAACAGGATAAAGGAAGCTAAGGGAAATAAGAATGTCCAGTGCTACTACGGAAATTATGACTTCAGCACGCTGGCAAAGAGCCTGACTGAGCTTCTCAACCAGGTTCTCGAAGATGCAACACAGGCTGGGGTTGCTATCCCGGCCTCTCAGCCTCCGGGAGAGGTAAAGGCGCCAGAGACTCTAAAGCCTCCAGAGGTCAAGCCTAAGACAGAGGCAGAAGCGGCGAAAGCTCCTGAACCTCCAAAAACTGAGCCGGCAAAGGCTCCTGCGGAACCTGTAAAGGAACCGGCTAAGCCACTGGCTGAACCGGAGAAACCTCCTGCAGTTGACAAGAAGAAAAAGGCTGCAAAGAAGGAAGCTCCAAAAACCACTCAAGAACCTCCAAAAGAAGCACCGAAAGCTGCTCCGGGTGTAACAGGTCCGGAAGTAAAACCTGAACCTCCAAAGGAACCGGCAAAGACAGAGGCTTCAACAAACGGCCTGGACGACTCAGAGAAAATGGTTCTTGATATTCTGAAGACCCACAAGCCACAGGGGACGCTCGCTAAGGATACAATTGGTAATGTCTTGAGAGCCCTGGGCTTCGCAATGCTCAACGTGGATATGATTCTATCCAGGTTAAAGTCAGCAGGATATATCATAGAACCGAAGGACGGCTTCTATCGAGCAGTGTGAAAACATGGGCTGCGAATTCCCTGTTCCGGATACGTCCGGAATAGGTTCCCTACCGGTTGATGGGGCTGCCTTCTCCCTTTTCAACAACTAAAGGTAGGTGAGAATATGACAGATGAAAAGCCAGAAGAACACTTGCTAAAGCTCCCTGATGAACGTGTAAAGCTTCTCAAGGCGGGGTTCAATGGGAAAGAGATAGAACAATTGTTTTTAATTTTGAACCACTATCGAACCCTGGGGAATGTGCTCTATACCTGCTCGTAACACGGCTCTGACTCTGCACACGATTACCCTCCGTCTGAGATAATGAAGGCTTGCCCAGGGGGTTTGGGGACCCTGCCGCAGGCGCAACACTCCCAAATCGCGCGGCGACAAGCCATCATAATCTCAGCCGGTCTCCACAAGAATCGTGCAGAGCGAGCAGTTAGTTCGTTATTGCAGGAGGTAATTATGGCTAAAATGAGATTCGATGTGAAATGTGTTCGGGATTGCTTGGTGAATAACGGCGTTGTTTTCACTGTTCGATCTTGGGAGGGTTATTCTCCTTTATCGAAGGTTGAGGTTGATGATGTTGGCTTCTGTACGAAGAAGAGGGTTATACGCGTCTCTCGTAAAGAGGATCTCATCAATTATCTATCGCTGAGTGGGTTCACCTCTCTCGATGATTGGTGGGCGAAGATTACCGGTTTCGGTGCTTGCGGTGGATGGTTATTCGAGGTCAGGGTTGTTCCTGGCAGGGTTTAGGTGATTGCCATGGATAAAATTGCTTTTACTGGTCATCGTCATCTACGGGCTGCTGAGGTGGCCCCTGCTCTGGCTGCCATTCATGCCGCTTATCCTGATGCGATCTGGATTACAGGCGGCGCGATTGGGCTTGATTCCCATGCTGCTGAATACGCCCGCACTCATGGTATTTCACTATGGCTGATTCTCCCTTTTCCACAGAAGGTTATGACTGCCAAGTGGAATGCTGCTCAAATTGCCATGTTGAAGGCCCATATTGCATACTGTTCCAAGTTGTCGGTTCTGGCTCCGGTCTATAAGGCTTCTGTTTACCAGGATCGAAATATCAGGATGGTTGACTTATCTTCACTTCTGTGCGCGTTCTTTGATGGCTCTCCCGGAGGTACTGGCAATTGTGTACGCTATGCATGCTCAAAGGGGCATCCGATCAGGATGTGCCTTTAATTTTTTAAGAGGCGAATATGCTTGAACTACAATCGGACTTTTGGCGAACTGAAGCGGATTATCGCTGCATTACAACGAACGGAGCTCTCAGGGTTAACAAGAAGGCAATCATGGGAGCAGGCATTGCTCAGCAGGCACGTTCTCGCCATCCTGAGCTTGAAGCCACCCTGGGTAAACTGATTCTTGAAAATGGCAATCACGTTCATCTTCTCGGCCATAACCTGATCTCGTTCCCCACGAAGGTACACTGGAATTTGCACAGCGATCTTGACTTGATTATGCGCAGCGCCCGTGAACTTGTGGCGCTGGTGAATACCTTGCCAGACGCCAAACGGGTTCTCATGACCCGCCCTGGCTGTGGAATGGGGAAACTGTCATGGCCTGTGGTGAGGATGAGTATAGCTCCCATCCTGGATGACCACTTTATTGTGGTCAATCCTTAATTTTTTTTCCGAGGTGATCAATTGATACGCGAATTATTAGCTTTGGTTTTGGTCGTGACTCTGGTTACAGGAATCTGCTCAGTGGCCAAGGGGCCGTATCCTCACAAAGAAATAATGAAGCCTGTAATAATGCAAAAGTATCCTGATGTGAATATCAGCAAGAGCTATGACCGGAAGTATGTCGCTCCGATAAAGAAAATCAAAAAGAAAACGACATCGAAGAAGAAGAAAGCGGCCAATAATAACCCCCGGAACGACAGCACAGGAATGAAGCAGAACAGTACGATAACGAAGGACGGTGTTACGTATGGGATTTGACGATATAAAGATATCAAATGGCAAGCAGTATTCGGGTATGAGAGTGGGCAACTCTCATGTATGGGATTATCGTAACGCGGTTTGGGAAGAGACAAAGATTGCTCCTGACCTCTGGCAGATAAAGTTCGCAGCGATCAAAGGCAGAAAAGTTGCCGCTCCGGAGAACTCTGGTGCGCCAGTGAACACAGGGTATCACTGGCTGATAATCGCGGACCAGCGCGTGAAGAAGATCAACAAGGACGAGTATGAGACCATTATGGAAGGAAGCAAGTTCAAGATGGGTCACAGACGCCCTTACTGGAAACGCTGGAGCTATGCATATCCTGGACAATTGACTTACAGGCAGAAGCTCATCCAAATATTCAGGGATACGTTGCAGAAGCTCGAGGAAGAAGAAGCGCAGTCATCCAATCAGAATTAGCCTTGTTTCATGACCTATGCTTTCTAAAAAAACACTCAGGAGAATTGAAGTATCATCGCAATCACGGCTTCTTCTTTGATCGTCCTGTTTGTAGCGCTGAACCTTTCTACCTCAAAAGTGTCCTTAACATAGCGAATGTTATTCTTGACCCATTCATGAAGCTTCATTGCTTCACTTTTGTAATCTTTGCCTTCGCATGAATTCACGATCTTTACAGCCAGTGATCTGATATCCGGGTCCCTTTTCCCATTTCGATAAGAAGCCGGGCATACTTGCTGACAATGGCAAGCTAAGTAACATCAGTTTAACATAGACCCAGCGAATCTGATCCATTCTGAGTTGACTATTTTTCGTGGCACGATGTTCATATCCCATATTTTTACCTGAAACATTAGATCAAAGTTTCCAGTTGCCATATGTAACTGACTATAGGGCATAAAAAGGATAAAATCATGATAATTTGTATCATCAAACCGGGGAATGAATTCTATTCCGACTGATACATGCCCATCATCTGTTCGGTATTGTGAATCGAAATCGCAAAGAGGATCGCCATTCCAGTAATTGAAATAGGCCACAACCATTCCACGTTGCCACATGAGGTTTTGTACATTAAAATCTACGTGAATAACCATCCCGTTGTAACCATTCAACCAAATATTGTGGTCTATTCTGATACCATTGATTTGCGTTGTGATGTCCTTAACGTTATTAATCTCATTAATTCTTTCTTGCATCGTCATAACAGGAAGTTCAATATCTAAAACCTCCCATATATGGGATGACCGGGTTAAATCATCGTTTACGTACCTTCTCAGAAAACTTATCGCAGCCATCTTATTCTTTGTCAGGTATTTAATTGCTAAAGCATCTGCGGCTATTTCTTGTTCTTTGCGAAGGGCAACTTCAAAGGGGAGTTGCCTGTGCATCCGAAAAACCCACAGGTCTATTAAATTTTTTAAAATAGAGAGTCCTTTAACTAAATTGGCAACATCTGATTTTTCATTTGCTAACTTATTAATTATTGTTTTTACCAATTGGATTGTTGTTGTCGTGAATACATGACTATAATAGATATGAGCAACTTCATGCGATAAGACATATTCAAGCTCAGATTGTGATAATCTATCGAGCCATTCTCTGTTAAGAAATATTTCTCCGATTGCAGTATTACCCAGCATTGGAAGCCTCCACATAGTTAGACCCCTCGCCCCACCAACAGAAATATTCGAATCGTCTGTTATCTTAACTAAAACCAACGATGTTTTAATACTTAATCGGGATAGAAAAATATCAACGATACCTTTTAATTGTCTTTCGGTAGCAGTCGTATCTGGCAACATACCCGCATATTGTCGCCCAAAAGATATATATCTAACGGTAAGTCAATAGGTCATCTAAACGTTAAGTATTTATGAGGGTAAACCTATCTATATACTTGATGATTCAATGAAAGATGAACTATATACGGAAAAAATAACTGTTTATATAAGTGAAAATCAAGCACAGAGAATTAAAAATTTGCCTAGGAACTTTAACCTTAGTGGGCGAATGCGTGAGGCACTTGAAGAAGTTTTATTTAAAGAAGGTTGGGATTGTATAAAGAGAATCCTCAGAAATAATGAAGAGAATGACCGAGCTTTTTTTAAAATTACTTCGCAAGGAGAGATACTCACTAAGATTGCAGTTATTACATTATTATCGCCTAATGAAAGAAATCACTGCCTGAGCATACCTGCAACAGAAGGCTATGGCATAAAATTAACATTAAAAGATGCTAACGGAAATGAGATTCCAGATGATGCTATAATAGAGCTTCGGAAAGAAAAAATGGGTAATAGCAAACTATTAGGTGAATATGAATATAAAGAATTGAAAAGAGAAGTTAAATCTCTAAGAAACCAGACTTACCTACATGTTGGTGAAGAATTAGTAATATACGTTGAACCCAAACATGCTGGAATAATTAATCCGGAAGTTAGATTTGCGGTAGATTTCTGTACTATGAAACAGTAAAATCGTTATCGAAAGGCATGAGGCTATTCTGGGTGGTCAGAACATAACAAAATCCGCAGGACCGGCGGGAGATGGACGAGTCATCTGCATCTCATTTACACGGCTACAAGGATGCAATCTGACACCTCAGACAAGCATTATTTTATCTATAAGCTTGTATTCTATGAAGGTTGTAGAACCCCCCAGCTTATTAATTTCAAGTTCAAATAAAATTCTGTAATCTCCGATCCTTACCCTGTAAATATTTCTTGATAAATTTACCTGCGATACATCAGATGAGTAATAGTTCAGTGATGATGGACGGCCCGAGTAGGCAGGCACGGAGCTCCTGCCCTGGAACTTGCTACCACTAGGATTTGACAGAGCCTGCATGCATTAGGGTTAAAAAAGACTTGTATCATCTATAATGCAAATTGCCCTTTCGGGTACGCAATCAGGATCCTGGATAAAATAAACCTCAGGCGGAACCTCTTTTGCTGCTGTTATTTCATAATTTCATACGTTCTTCTACCTGTTTGCTGTGCTAAAAAATAACACAGTGCGGTTTTCCCGATTCTTTGTTTTCCATTCAGCTATCTTTTTTAACGGCGCCGCTACGCGGTAGGTTGCCTTGTCTTCTATAGCCTATACACGCCTGGTCATTCACCTGGAAAGCGGGGGATCGGCGCAACGCGCTCGCCCCCTGCACCCCCAAATGCTTGACGGGGAGGGGCTGTAGCCCCTTTGTTCTATCTTCAACCTTGATGCGCCATTCGGCGCAGCGGAATAATGGCCGAGCAAGCCCGGCTAAACAGATATTCGCTCCCTCGACCCACCCCGTGCGCTACGACGGATCATCCCTGACTGAAAAAACGCCACCCTCAACCCCTCCGAGGGGAGACCATCGACCGGCGCCCTTAGTCGCGCAGCGTTAGACTGCGACCCCGAACTGCAGGGTCGCAGATGGAATAAATGGTCAGGCAAAGCCTGACGCTACGCGCAGATGCGCCGGACAGAATAGCGTTTTTTCACATAAGCCGATAATCCCTGCTGGTCGGCTGCAGCCGACTTTTTTTGACGCGCTGCGAGCGCGAACGGAATAGAAACAACAGCAGGGTTATCGGGTCAGGGCCATGGACGCCCGACGCCCACCCAGTGTGCCGCCAGTCCCCTAAAGGGCGACTAGACGCCAATTGCGCTGATGCGCAACTAACGTTTGATTTAACGGATAAATGGCCGGGCAAAGCCCGGCGTGAAGGCGGCACACACCCGACGGCGCGCCGGAAAACGTGCGCGCCCCCACGGGCGTCCATTATGATTGTTACGGGTTGTAGCGCGAGTTCTACACACACCTGGAGTACGAACGACAGGCGTGAGGGCTTCAGCCCAGGAGGTAATTATGGAACCAAAATGTGTTAAGTGTCCTCAGAGAGAGGAATGTGAAGCAACAAGCATGGAAATGTGCGAAGATCGCAAGATAGAGTTTATGGCAGAGGAAGAGGCGGCCGCTCAGGTCGCTTCTGGTCCTAAGCTGATAAACCAGGATAAGTACGTCGGAATAGAGAGGTCGCACTGGACTCCGAGAGAGCCAATGCCGCTCAAGGGATGGGCAGAGACCATATCAGGTAAGTTCTCACCTGCTAAGCCAAAACCGGCTATTGAGGTTATAATTCTCGAACGTCAGAAGTTCAAGGATAAGACAATATACCCAAAAGGGTTCCCTATACCCGTTGTCTGTGCTGAGTTCTGCGAAAACGTAAAACGCTGTAACCTGCGAGGTTCTGGATTCGATGACCTCTGTAAGTACCATCACAAGCTCGGCAAGCTCGTTCACCCTGTGGATGTAAAGTGGTCTGTCAGGTTTAACATGCAGAAAGACTTCGAGCTAAAGTCGAAGACAAAGTTCGTTAAATCGTCAATCTCAGTTCTAGTACCTGAAATTGCTCTCGCTCATGAGAGGACTGAAGATAAGACGTTTGCGGCTTACTCTTCACAGCAATTTCTGGATTCATTCGATGAGCCGGCAGACGGTTGCGAGCTTGAATATACGATGGATACAGGAATGGCATCTCCGGATAAATCCCAGGCAGGATATGTACCCTCGTTCTTATACCGGACTGTGCACCGTGACCGTAAGATCCTGCTCGGCTTTGAGTCCAGGAGAGTTGAAAAGACCTACGTTGAAATGAAGCGCGAATGGTCACAGGATCCATCAAGCAAGAACTGGTCTTACAGGGAAGTTCCGGTTATCCGGACTACAAGTTATCGTGAGGATGTCCCTGTTTACAAGTGGCTCTCGCTTCCAACTTTAAGACCGATAGGCTGCTATCTGAACCGCGGAAAGGTCATCGGTTCAACTACAGTCGTAACTCGCAAAGATCGAAAGTTCGGACTTGACAAGCGTGAGGTTGAGCGCCAGACTCGCCGGCATGAGAGGGTACTCATTACCCAGGATGAGATTGATGCTCACAAACAGGTAGTTATGGCTACCTGTTAATTTTTTTTCGGTTATTCTTATTTTTTTAACATGTACGCATTATAGTACATATATTTTAGTAGTTTGGGAACAATATACAGCCGAGGAGTTATGATACCCGAAATATTGCTATCTGTTCTTATGGTAACGGTTCTGATGAAGATGTTGTTCCCGGGACTGTTCAGGCCAATCCCCCCAACCGGAATAATCAGCGGTAAGTTAACCTACGCCAACGCACCTGTCGCCAATGCGCACGTCACCTTGTACACCGCCGACAAGCTGAACGAAGTATCGGTCGCGACAAGTGATGTCAACGGCAACTTCTCGCTCCCTGAAGAAGCCAACGGCCCATATCACGTCACAGCCATATTGATGAACCCCGACGGCACATGGATACAGGCCGACAAGGATATCACCGTAGATGCTCCGACAGTCGCCGTTGACCTGACACTGGAAAGAACAAACATCCTCAGAATTGAACCGTTCTCATACTCCAAAAACGTCAAAGTTGCCAGACGAGCTGTGGCAACATCTTTTTCTCATGGAATTGTCTGCTAAACAGATCGGATTAGTAATGGACCTGAGCGCGCTCATGGGTCTAATAATTGGCCTTGTCATTGGTTCTATAGCGTGGGCAAAGCCAGTGATCCCAGGCTGACCCATAATGCGGATGCAGGGGGTTCGCGAGTTCCACCGAACGCGGCGGAACCCCTACGAGAAGGGTCAGCATTTCCGCGGCTTCTGACATTTAGCACACAGACCGTTTTCCCCGGATCTCCAATTATGGCCTGTGCGTGCCCGGTGAGACCGGGTTCTGTATTTGTACAGCTGTGCTTTTCTTTGTGCTCTGGCTGCTCTGAGCGCTGGGCATCTTGCCACGATATCGCCCCTATCTATGTTTTGGGAGCGCTGGCTCCTATGGATACGAACTGAGCGCACTCACAGGTATCACCGTCACCATAGCAACCCGGCCCGTTGAGATTATGCTCGGATCTCTCATGCCCGCAGGAAGCACATTTTTCAAGCATCCTTGCTCTTTCCAGATCGTCATCCATAACGAAGAGCCCTTTATTCCCCTTATCGGTTTCTATGGGCTTTTCCTCAAGAAGCGTGTGTTTTGGCTCCCCTGATACCTTCGTGTGTTTCGCGGCTCTTTCCGGAGTTCCGATAGTTCCTTTTTCGTAGTCGGCTATTATCCTCTCGACGAACCCCTTCCAACCACCTCTCGCCTTCAATCTGACCCTCAAAGCAAGCAGTTCAAAGTATAGATCGTCATCGAGCTTAAAGTTGACAGTATTACTCATTTGCATCACTATAGTTCGTACGCATTTGAGTGTAATAAGTGTTCTGGTTGGTGAGAGTACTGTGTGGGGCGAGTTGATGGGGTGGGGGCGAAGTAGGCGAAACGGTCTTGAAGGCACAGAGTGAGTAGGTCGAAATGAACTTGTAGGCGTTTGAGGAGTTTGTGGGATTTGAGTTTAGAGGTGAATGTGGTAAATGAGTGGAATGATAGACCAAAAAGGGCGGTTTTTGGCTGTTTTGGCCATTTTCACGGGAAGGATAAAACCTTGTTGCCATCGGTGTTTTCGATATGCGTAGCTGGTCTGTTGCCATCGTTGCCAGCCGTTGTCTTTGTAAATGTCAACGGGAAGTTGAAGAAATTTAGGAAAAGTTCGAGTTTGCCACTTTGCCCGATGTATATATAAAATATAATTATATATTATATATATAGTATATATGTAGTTGTCAAGGAAAGTGAAAGTACAGAGGATGTTTTAGAAGGGTTTAGTAGTGTTTAGAAGAGTATGGTATCAAGGCCATTTCTCTCTCTCTGTGAACCTGAAAAACGTGGCAAAATGGCTCGTCGGGTCAAGGCATATCGGAAATAACTGCTGCCATGGGTAGAGAGATAATGGCAACGTGGCAACAGAGCGGATGCTGATAATTTTATAAGAAATGGCAACGAAAAAGAGCACCTCGGAAATCGAGAAGCAGAGAAAGAGAAAATCCTTGTATGTTCGCAAGGATACGAATAAGCTCTGATTCATCAAAATTGGAATTTCGGTTTATATAACTCTGGAAACCGGCACGATTCGAGCAAATTTCGGCCTTGACACGATAGCGTTTCCGCAGAGATTGCGAGAAAACCGTGTGCTGTAGATGGCAAGCTCGCCCTGACACAAACACTTTTCTCGCTCCGATTCGAACTACACTCGAGCTAATTCCAGCTGGACTCGTGGTAATTTCGGCTCTACTCGACCTGGTTCGCGGGGGATCACATAGAAAAAGTGCGCCCGGGAATTCGCAGTTCCATCGCCGTTCGGGCTAATTTCAGCTCTACAGCGGCCAGTTTCAGTTCCGTTCGGGCTGGGTTCCGGGTAATTTCAGTTCCGCTCGTGGTAATTTCGGTTCTGCTGCGGGGGGATTCGGGGTACAAACAGGCGCGAGAACAATATTAAAATGGGCGCGCCCGATTCTATTGCACCCTTGGCGCCAGTGTCACATGGACCGGATGCCTGGAATCCACGGTAATCCTGTCTTTGCAATTCCAGCTACGTTTGGGTTAAATCTGGGGCGCGTTTTCTGTCAAATCGATGTTCACCAAAAATGCGCAGCTCATTTGGACCGGAAAAATCAATATCCCGCTGAATCGGACTCACCCATTTACTGCGCCGGCATTCTGCCCGATGGCTGCCCTCTAAAAAATGGTATGGAGGCTCACACCATCCAGGAATTGACCTGCAGCATGCTGCTCCATGCTCAAGCGCTGCAGGTCCATACACATACTCTATTTTAATTTACTAACAGCCCCTCCACATTCTACTGCACCAGGCATGTCGCTTTGCTCCTGTGTAACTCCAGAGTCCGTTCCGCAGTCTGCCCCGGCGCAGAGGGCAATACTCAAGTTCTGATAAAGAACCGAAGAGTGTACGCCGCCTCAGCTTCGCTTCGCTCAACATCGGCGGCTGCTGGCTATTGCCGTGCCGTTCTTTCCATGGAGCGCCTCGCCCTCGCTTCGCTCGACCTCGGCGCAGGATGCTGATTGGATTCCTCATGGCGCTGCAAAAACTGGAATCAACCCGGTCAGGATGTCAATCTGTATGGCGCCGCTCTACCTCTCCTTCCCGGAGAGCATGGATAAATGTCCATCTCCCCGGAGAGTACATGTGTCACATCAATCGGAAGCCTGGAATCCATAGATTTCCTGTCCGCGCAGTTCCAGCTGGGTTCGGGATGGATTCATGGCGCGATTGCAGTTTTTTAACGTGTAAGGGTTCATTAACGCATTCTCTGGATAACTATAAATCCCTTTGAACGTAAATTAAAATGAAAGCTGTGCAGCAGTGGGATTAATCCTCTGGCGCATGCGCTTATTAATCTGAAGGGTGAATTCTTGGATAGAAACTACGTTAACAGGTGCGGGTATTGCATGTGGTTCGATCCTGCCTATGACAAGTGCCGTTTCTATGGGACAGTAAGAGCAGATGACGTGGCTTGTATGGAATTCCAGCCCGCAGATTAAAGTAGAGGGCTTCTCTTTTCAGCTCATGCAAAATATCAAATAAGCTGTAAAAATTGTTTATCGCTTTTTCAGTACTCAGAACAGGTCAGGCACATATCGGTCAAAGTCTCGATGCGGAATCATCTCCAGAACAGTATATCATAATCTCTTGCACTGATCGCAAAGTAAAAGCCATCTTTTCTGCATGCCGGGCGCCGGGGTATCGCCCCCGGATGACTCTGATAAATGGCTGCGAAGTCTCGCAGCTGAATAGAATGACCTGCCGCGTACGCGTATCCCAAGCCGCCCCCACCCAGTTCAGCCCTGCGCCCGAACTGCAGGCGCAGACCCGAACACCCCCACCCATGGGCAGGCACACATCCACTGATCCGACGGACATACAGAACTACAACTCTCCATCTTGCAAGTATTCAGATGATAACACCTATATTTCGGGCTGAAACATACGCAGCAACAACACTCTACTCACTCACAAAAACATACATAAAAAGAACCCATCTTCCAGGTATTCAGAGGGTAACTCCTTTATTTCGAGTTGAAACGCCGATAACCGATCACAACATAGATCACGAACGCTCAGTCGCCGCAAGGCTCCACAAACTTACATACAAAAAAAAGAGTATAATAAAAAAAATCATTTTGCCTCTCTTAAATTTGCCAAGCAAGCCCTCTCATACGTTCGGCAAGTGTTGATTTTTTTTTGGGAACACTTACCGAAGAGAACAGGAAGACGAGCGTACGCCGGCTCAGCGCACTTCGTGCACATCGCCGGCTGCATGCTATAAGAGTATGGGATGAGCGCATCTGCGCGCCTCGCCCGCCCTTCGGGCGACCTCGGCGCGGTCCGGTGGGAAGGCTCTCTGTCATTTCGCTCCTTTGAGGCTTCACCTTCACTTGGTTCGGGGACTATGCACGTTCCTCTACCCAGTGTTCATCGCTGGCGATGTCCGAGCAGGATTCGATAAGAGCCATTATGATGACTACTAATCGTGAATACATTTGTTTTAATTAGTATTCAGCCCGTCAATAAAATTAGAATCCCGGCCCGGTGTACCTTTCGCCCCTCATCACATGAACGTTAGACGACTGGTTACATCCCCGGTTCAGCGTATTCTTGTCCTAAAAGAGATCACGTTGGACTGCGCCGGCGTGGGTAAGCAGCTGTCGCCCGTATCTTCGATGAGACTCCCGGACATGGAGTTCCCCAACAGGACATATCAGATTTTCTCTGACGAAATTCACCTCACAATCAAAGGAGCCCTGGCCAGATTAAGGTTGCGCCGAACTGCAGCGCAACCATAATCAAGCCAGTTCTCCGCGGTCTTGGGTGAGGTGAATAAATATGTCAGAGAAAAAAATCAAATGTCCTGGCTGCGGCGAAATGATGCCTGAGAGCGTGCTCACCGAGATTAATCACTGCGACAACTGCGGGACGCCGGCATACCTGTTCAACTCGTGATCTTTTTTTTTGACGCGAACCATGAGGGGATGAAACACCCATTGAGATTTGTGCCTGAAGCTGTTATCTGAAGGGCCCAGGGAAATGTCTTGCTATACGAAGCCCTGGAAGAACAGCAGTACCCGGCATCGCTGCATCATCCTCGCTTTCTTCATGGACGGCGCGCCTCAATCGCCGGCGGGGCTCAACCTGGCTGCGGCCAGACGGTGCTCGCTTCGCATCACACCTGCGCGCCCGCTGAGGCGGGCGACGCTCCGCGCTCCGCGCGGGCTCTATCGTTCATGAAACCTGGAAGATAGAAATCGCTCGATATGAGATCTCGCTCTGGACCTGCCCCACCCGTCAGCGTGAACCCGGTTTGAATCCTGCCGGATTCCTGGGATGCAACCCCATGCATCCGGGAACATGAACGGTCGCCCCCGGTGGCGACCTGTGAGCACTGCCCTGGCGGGCAGAACTGGTGAGCCGGATGGCACATCTGCGCGATAGACCCCTGCGGGAGTCCCGGATATGAGGGGAGTCACTGAAGATAGGCCGTCGCTTCGCTCCGCCGGGGAGCCTCGCCGGGTTCGGTTTCGACCTACGGGCTCACCCCTGCTCATGAAGGATGGAAGACGATGATGCGCTTTGCGCATCCGAAGAGATGAGAGCTTTTTTTAGAAAAAGCCGGAACTGAAGCTCCACCCCCCCGAAAGATGAAAGGGGGGTTGCACATTCCCGCGAGATGAGCGCCCCGATGGCGCTCTCCACGCAACTCCCCCCCTGATCCGGGCGAGAACGAAAAGAAGGATGGGCGTGAAACGTTTCACATCGTTTCATGGATGGAGACGGCGAAGCAGTCCGTGCCGGCTGCACGAAGAACATTGGAGCATTGAGAAAACCCAGGGGCTTTCTGGACGGATGATCGACCGCAGCGTTTCGACTGGAAAACAGATTCCGGGAGAGAGTACGGCGCTCCGCTCCTCACCTTCTCGCCGGGCTAAGATGAAGGCTTCCCCTGCGGGGCTGCGGTCACTACGGTGACGAGCCATCATCAAGCCCGGCTGCGAGGGTCGCTTCGCGCCTGATGCCAGTGCATGAAGAAAGGGAGGCTGACGCCCCGAAGACAGGTGAAGGGCGTCAGCCCAGGAGGAAATTATGGAAAACAATCAGTTCAAATGTAAGATAGATGCTCACGAGATGAGCCCAAGAGTGGTAAACGGCGGCTCAGGCAGATGCTATGCGATCCATGGTTATGCGGACTGCAGAACATGTGGGCAGCTTGAAGAAGTATCCACGTAGCAAGGTTGTTTCTTTTTTTTATTACGCCTGCTCCCCCTCGCTTCGCTCGACATCGCAGGCTGCCAGCGTGCTTGAAGTTGATACGAGTGGGGTGGAGCACAGCGCGCCTCGCCCTCGCTTCGCTCGACCTCGGCGATGGCTGCATTTGCCTCTATCGTGCAAACGTCCGGGCGCAGCAACTTCTCGGAGGGCATTGATAAAGGTCTGCCCTTACGGGTGCTCTCTTCGGTCGCATCGCCTGCGGGCGACAGAGCATTATCATGCCCTCCTGCGATGTCTGCGCTGCTCTAGGGATGCTGACGCCCCGCTTGGCGGGTGAAGGGCGTCAGCCCAGGAGGATTTTATGAATGAAAGTAAGGATCAAGAACCTGTAATGGATAAGGTTGTGATGGATTTAGTAAATGCACCCAAGACCTGCCCGATCTGCGGCAGGGTGGAAGAAATCATCGATGAAGGATGCTGTGTTGCTTGCTGGGAATCCGAGATACTCCCGTACAAGTGACATCTTCTATCCTTTTCTTTTTTTATACGCCTCTTCAGCGCTCGTTCCTCGCACATCGGCGGCTGCTGGCTGTCCATGCGCTGTTTTTACTATGGTGCGCCTCGCCCGCCCTCCGGGCGACCTCGGCCAAGCTGCTGCCAGAAAGGAAGTGAGAAGTCACAGTCTTTTTTTCATATTGCATGCACTCATCATTCCCTGGATATCGCGGGTTTTCTCGTGCTGGAAAAATATATCCACTACGGGATATGGGATCAGATCACGCATCATTATAGCATGTTATCTTCAAATAATACTCATGACTGGCGCTGCCCTTCGGGCAGACGGCATAGCATGACCCGTCGCTTCGCTCTGCAGGGGCTTCGATTTCGCTGCAAATAGGTAGGTGATGCGTATCTCAGCAATAGTGTATTAGAAATGGTTTAAAATAGTTCGACCATTGATAATGAATATCTCCTGAATACGGTTCGTGCGTCCATTGTATTGAAACCAATCAAGATGTGTTCATGCCGGGTACAACATGGCCTCTGGAATCCCACAAATTTGATGACGTTCTTCTTGGAGGTTCATTCTCATAGGAAACGATATCTTCTTGGGTGAGCGCTTGCCCTTCCATGGCAGTGTGCGCCGCACTTCGTGCGGACGGCGCTCGCGATGCTTCGCGCCTGCCCGCCGCCTACGGCGGCGGGTGTATCACGTTGAGTAAAAAAGGATTTATTTCGACGCAAAAAATAGGATGTGAAGATTGATTCCTTCTTAACCATTCCGGGCCAGCACGAAAGAATTCATGCAATGGAGCGTCTGTTACCAATTGGAAAGATGAGATTGAATCGTATGCTGGCCGCGATCGCACTTGGTTCACATCGAACTGGATGCAAAAAGTGTTCAATTAAGATCTCATTATTTCGAGTCGTTAACCAGGATTCAGTTCAAAATTCGAGTTCGTCTATTGGGATATCGATTTCTCCTTTCAGTGAAGCGGTTTCGGAGGCGCAGCTTAATCCGAGGACTCACGACCTATAGTTGGATAATCCCTGATCTGAGGTTGATTGATAGTTTCACAATATGGAAAAGATTGCGATGAACCAATTGTAAGGATTGGAAAATATGCCCAACATACGAAACAATGATGGCATTGTCCTTACGATCCGATTAAAGTACCTTTATATGCAATCTTTATTGAAAGCTACTGCAGCCGTGTAAATAAATAAGCAGTATGAGAAGAGTTAAAATGTACTCTCTGCTATTGCCATCTTCATTACTGACCGTGTAAGTGGCGGGAGCTTATTGAGGTCCATCTCAACCTGGAGAAACCTATCTGGATGCAACGAGAAAGGACTGCAGGGGTCACAACTTAGTTTTCATATTGTTTGCAGTCATTATCCCTGGAATATCGCGGGTTTTCTCAAGCGGAAAAAATTAATTCACTCCATGTTCTTTAGATTCATCCCACTTGTTTTATGTTGGCCATCTGCATCCTTTCATTATGACGAGCGTTGCACTATGTGAGGAGGGTTGCATCTGGAATGAGTGCCAGATGTCAACGGAACTGTTCGTCTATAGGTTCAGGTGCGTGGTCTTCATGTTGGATTCCATATCCATTCGAGCGGTAGGTCATCTCAACTCTGGCAAGCCTTTTCTTCTCCTTATTCTATTGTGAGCCATATTGAACCACTGCGAAGTGGCTTCAGATAAAAGAAATTATGTGATATGCCTCTATTCTCTGGATGCTGTCGGATGTATTCATTGCGTGGTGATTGTACTGTTGACTTTTGAATGCTAGACGGATTTATCTGAATGAGGACCGGGTTTATTTTGAAGATTATTCTATGTTGGATAGGCTGTTACAGGTAGTCTGTGTGGGATTGTGGATAAGTGCGGGTTGATGATGTGTATGAAAACGATTCGAGTTCGGGTTGGTTTCGGGTTGGTTCCAGGTTGTTTTCGATTTATCTAAGGATATTTTTATAAAATTCCACAATGAAATATACGAGAAGCAATAAAAATCCGCAGCTCATTAGCGGCTGAATCTTTGTTTGAGCAAGGATAATCCTGATATAGAGATTACGACATAAATGCTTTTATCAGATTTGAGCCTGAAAATTTTTAAAATCAACTATGGGAGGTACGAATTATGGAAAAAAAAGAAATTAAGGAACAGCTTGAATATGCAAAAGAGAGCATGGGTTTCACTCCTGAAATAATGCAGTTAATTGGCGGAGAGGCACCTGAGTGGTTCAAGCTCTACCGCGCAAGCGATAAAGCAATGTGGACAGATACTGCGTATGACAGCTGTTCCACGAAGGGTGTAGTAGGGTGCCGGCCTCACGGCTGGCCGCGTCAATGACGCAACTGAGAGAAAGGAAAGGACAATGAAAGCCAAATCCTGGGTAGCCTATTTTGTTGCAGCACTGGCCATGCTTCTCGCGGGATGCGCCACGACGACTTCGCCACCTTCAGCGGCGCGCGCCGAGCCGAGCAAGGCGCAGATCACCGTGCTCTATGACGCCTTCGGCAAGTCTTCCGCGATGCAGAAGGACTGGGGCTATGCCGTGCTCATCGAGTATGGCGGCAAGCGCATTCTGTTCGACACCGGCAACAACTCCGACCTGCTGGCGCAGAACGCGAAGGCCAAGGGCATCGACCTGTCCAGGCTCGACTTCGTGGTCATGTCGCACCGCCACGGCGATCACATGGGCGGCATGGCCTATCTCCTGAGCGTGAATCCCAAGGTGAAAATCTACGCGCCCAAGGAGGGCTTCGGCGTCTATGGCGCTGACCTGCCCAGTACCTTCTATCGTAAGGACGCGTCGCTCCCGCCAGAGCAGCGATACTATGACGGCGCACCGCCGCAAGTGATGCGCTTCGGTGCCGCCTGGCCCGGCGCCAACTTCCAGTTGATCGACAAGAACACCGAGATCGCCCCCGGTATCCATCTGATCGCACTGGTCTCCGACAAACCGGGAACGCTGGAATTGCGCGAGCTGTCGCTTGCCATCAACACGCCCGAGGGCATGGTGATCGTGGTGAGCTGCTCGCATCCGGGCATCGACAAGATCGTGGAAGCCGCGGCGAAGATCAATCCGCGCATCCACTTTGTCGCCGGCGGGTTCCACCTCGTGGTGTCCAAGGACGACGAGATCGAGAAGATCGTTACCGCCCTGCGCGACACCTTCAAAGTGGCGTACGTCGCGCCTGGCCACTGCACCGGCGAGCCCACGTTTACCGCGCTCAAGAAGTCATTCGGCGATCATTACCTCTACGCCGGGCTGGGTACGAGCTTCGCGCTCGGCGCCACGCCGCGCGCCATTGCCGGAGCCGGTTAGGGCGCGCCCGCTGCCATGGACGAGGACGATCTCAAGAGCTACCGCACGCTATTGGCGAATAGTGATGACCACGAATACAGCCTGCTGGCGCACGACGCACATTAAAGCCCCGGCGCGGCCGGCAAAGCACCGCCCAACCCGGCATTCAACAGGGGCTCGCCAACAGCGGCGCTCCGCTTGCTCGTTGGCGAGCCGGTTAATTTAGGCGTTGGGCGTCACATCAACCATCGGACACGGCGCATAGCCAGGGCAGATGAATCCGCTAAAAGACAAACTTAGTGCCGGTAAGATTGTAACCGCGCTCGCAGTTACGATGCCGAGCGTGCCTTTTGTGCAGATCGTTGCGCAGAGCGGTGTCGACTGATTATTATTATTTATGGAAGAACTGATGGTGGCAAAACGACACAAAATGCATTTTGGAGAGCAAAAGCTTTGCAGATCATCTTCCTAAAACCTGTTCACCTGCGTAGGTCTCCGACTATTATTAAGACTGATAAACCATATGATTTCAGACAGCGCCATGCCTATCGAAAAGATAAATATAAGAATGACTATATTATCCATATCATGGTGAAGGTCGTCAATAAGTATGGAGACATAAAGGCGGGCAAACAGGGAAATACAGTATATCAGATGAATAATGGAGTGCAGGTGCGAAGAATAAAGGAGTCTACTCATAAAAATGACAAAGTAAAACAGATTCTGGTTCAATCGAAATTCAGAGAAGGCATAGATTTCGCCAATTCATTGACTCGTGTGCAAGTCGAAACGATAAAATCATATCTCATTGACTTAAAAGTCTCCATGACCTGGCACAATTACGCGCGTTCAATCAGCATGCAGGCACCAACTTTAGAAAAATCAGAAAACAATTTGATCATAGTTCAGCATCCTGCAATTAAAGAAATTGGATGTTATTCTCCGGATGATATTTTACTGGAAACTTTCTCTAATATGACAGATCTGGCTGCAGGAAGGATGGTAACAAGACAGGCAATTAAAATAGATGATAAAGCATATCTGAGAATCATTGCAGCCGATAATAAAGTTTACACCCTTCAAATGCCAATTACAGAATTTGCCCTAGATACCAGTTATCTTGACATTGCAATTTTAGAATAAGGTAATAAGAATGGGAATTACACACAAATCGAAGAAAGCAAGTAAAACAAAATTGGCAGCGGTAGAATGGAATGAGGAGCATGAGATAGTGCCCATGCCAATAATCCTTATTCTGAGCGACCATGATCAAGCCGCACATGATTCCTTGGGAATTGATGCCGCGACGCTTGAATCCCACAAATCCTCAGATTTTGCAGGAAGCGATGTTGTCACAGTTCATGAATCAACCTTTAATCATGGCCTCCTGCATGGCAATTCCCATGATCCATCAGCAGAAGAAAAGTCGGGGCTTGCAGGGACTGATGGAACCCCTGGAGCAGCGAATAAGTTCGTGACCGACAGCGATCCCAGAAATTCTAATCCAAGAATCCCCATAAGCCATAATCATGCAGAGTCTGAAATTACAGGTCTGGTTGCAGGTTTACAAAGTAAAGCTGATTTATCTGAAGGAAAAGTGCCAGCATCTGAACTTGGTGGTGTCGGTGCGGACAGCACAAGGTTTTTGCGAGGGGACAGGACATGGGCAATTCCCCCATTGGGGAATAATTTCGTCCAGGTTACCGTAGATTTTGGGTTTGCAACAGGCAATGAAGACTTCAATGCAACGGTAACTGTGTCTGCACCTTGGGTCGGGGCTGACAGCAGAATAATATGCTTGCCTTCAGGTATTGCAACGGTAGATCATGATCCTGAAGATTATGCGGTTGAGGGAATAACGGCATATCCCGCAAACATAATTCCAGGAGTGGGTTTTGATATTATAGTATCAGCAAAGAATGGAACTTTTGGAACGTATATTATTAACGTAATAGGTTGAAGGAGAATTAAATATGAGCATTATATTGAAAAGCGGTTCCTCAGGGAATCTAGCAGACGTGACTGCAAATAAGGCACTGGTAGTGGAGGAATATGACGGCGAAACATTCTATGGATGTTATAATTACCATAGTGGAAACCTGACTGTTCAGTCGTCGGCACATTCCAGCAATACAGGCGGATTTTTCTGGATAATTAATAGACCTGGAAGCGGCAAAAAGATACGATTGGAACGTATCAGAGTTGCGACACAATTCGGATCCGTACTTTCTGTACCGACAGCTCCAAGACTTGCAATTTCCCTTATGACGTTCACAGGTACACCTTCAGGAGCACAGGGAACAGCTTCCAAATTTGATAGTACTTATCCTGCGCCATCTCTCGAAATAAGAACTTCTATCGCAGGTCTTACCTGCACTTATGGACAAATACTGTGGGCAGCTCTTCCCGTGATGGCACAGGGTTCTCCCAGTTGGGCTACTTCACCACCAAGCGAAGCATTCTGGATTCCAAGGGAAGATAGTTATGAGGTAGTGGTACGGGAAGGCGAAGGCATTGTATTCTGGCAGCCGGATGCAGGAACGAACTCAGATACAAGAAAAGTAATTTCTGAAATCATGTGGGAAGAATACAATGGATGATTCGGACTTCACAGGAACATGGCACATTTATGAAATGGAGCAGTGGGATGATGACTATTTCAATATGGAAGTTCAGGCTTATATTAGGATAGAGTCAGCCACCAGTGGGTGTTTTCAATTTGGTTTAGTGAATGGTGAGATAGATGGCAGGATAGTTGATCAAGCTGATAGCAAAAGGTTTGAATTCACATGGGAAGGAAATGATGAATGTGATCCTGCTTCTGGCAGCGGCTGGTTAAGAAGGAAAGAAGAAGATTTACTGGAAGGCGAGTTTAGATTTCATGAAGGGGATAGTTCTATCTTTTTGGCAAGAAGAGCAAAAGGATAAACCATTCCTTTTTCTTAAGGATAATTCTGCTTTTCTCTCTTCTTTTCAAGATCGTACAATCTATCATTAACAACTTCTATTTCGGTATTACAATTGGCAAGCCCTAACCGATATTTCTCCTCAGCCTTATTATAATCCAGGGGAATCCTGCTGTCAGGTTTCAAGTGACGATACATATCTCCCCAGCCGATATAGCCCCAAACATTGTCCGGAAACCTGGCTATCAATCCCTGGAATAAGTTATCTGCTGTTGCTATATCGCCCAGAGCAGCATATGATTCTGCTTCTGCTCTGAGCATGTTATGTATTATCGACTCATCTGAATTTGAAAATATCCGACAAAAATCATGGCAGTATTTTATCCTCATTATGTAAAAAGATTCGTCTTCCGATCCTGCGTTACCTGATTCCATTTCAAAATCCTGGCACCAGTTAAATATACTCTGTGTTAAATGGGGGATGAATTCATCCACTTCCCGAACCGAAGTTATATTCGAAGGAACAATGGAAATTATCATATTCCACGCTTTGTTCCACTTTTCCACTCCATCCCTGTAATTGCTTTTTCCAATATCTTCATAACCTTCTTGCATTAAGTCATCAATCATTTCGATATTGCATCTTTCTGGAATTATCCGGTTCCATAATTCGATTATCGCTAACCAGATGAAATCTTCGTCTTTAGTCTGAGCATGATAATTCTGGGTATAATAGAGATCTTCTGATAACTGGATCGCAGAAATATAATTTTGAGCCTGCTTTTTGAATTGTTCTATTTCAAAATCGATATGTATGGAATTTAGTTTTTCAATTATTTCTGAAGTGTTCATCTTTCTGACTTTATTAAGATTCCAGCTCTGTAAAATGAAATCCTTGAAACTTATATCCTTTCGATCAAAGTGTTTTTCAGCTTCTTTGCTCATATTTTCCAATTGTTTGGGATCATCGTGCAATCTCTGTTCAAATCTCATCATCGCCAAACGACTGATGACCGGTCCTTCAGATTTTGAAATGGTTTTATTTATGGGAACACTTTTGCTATCTAAACAGCACTTTTTATATTTTTTACCAGAACCGCATGGGCATGGATCGTTTCTACCGATTTTCTTTGACATTTTGTTAGACATTTCTGTTTCTTGTCAATATAATGTTTCGTTTTTCCTCTCAGGGTTCATGCGGAAATTCTTTAGATTGCCGAATCAGATTCATAAATCAAATACTGAAGAATGTATAAATCCAATCAGTATAATATTCCAGATCGTATGGTAAAGATAAAGAATAAGCACGGAGATTTTAAGAAAGGCAGGCAGGGTAGAGGTGTTTATCAGGGTTTTTACGGGGAGCAAATAAGAAGAAAGCATGATGGTGAAAAGAAGAACAAAAGCCCGAAACAGTTAGAAGTCCAGCAGCGGTTCAGGGAAGGTCTCGCATTTGCAGAATCACTCTCTGAAATTGAAAAGCTGACCCTGATCAATTACATAGAATCCCGAGGTCTGAAACTCACATGGCACAACTATGCCAAGCTCATCAGTATGGCTCCGGTAAAGGTTGATCGCAGCAATCTGCGGATACCGGGGATTGTATCTTTCCCTTCCGCATTACAGGGATGGAGGTACAGGAATACAATCAACCTGACAGAGATAACAGGGATATCTAAAACAAGCTTCCCTGTATTGATAGAGATCCAGGGAAATGATCCTTCAGGCACGAATTATGTGGACTTTTCCCTGGTAAAATCAGGTGGCGATGATATCAGGTTCACAAGAAGTGATGGTGAGACGCTGCTTTCCTACTGGATCGAGTCCTGGGATGCCGCAGGGAAGGTTGCGCACATATGGGTAAGGATGGATAGCTTGCCTGCACAGGAGACTGTTCCCATATTCCTGTATTATCATAACGGGATGGCACTGCAGGCGAGTGATTTAGCAGGTACACTTTATAGCTAGGAAATTGAAATATTATAAGAAAGTTCATCTTTTCACTTTCCTGCGAGCTTTTTTCTTTTCTTTTATCGGCTCAACCTCTTTTGGCTTTTCAATTAAATCCTCAAATTCGTCTTCAGGTTCAGCCTCTTTTTTTGTTGAGCGCAGGTCACTAAGCTTTTCTTTTAACCATTTATCTCCTGCTTCTGACCACTTATGAATGAAAATCTCCATCTTGGTTGAGAACTCTTCTTTCATCTTATTCGCTTGCTCTTCATTGAGCAATCCTGATCCCACTTTTCCATTTATCTCTGTGTTGAAAGCTGTAATTCTTCTCTTTGTATAATCTTTATATGCACGGTCTTCAGATTCTTTGTGTATCTTAAAAATTTCTTCTTGAGTTATTTCAGTGATAGGAACTTCTGAGACCGCTGGAGGAGTCGGAGCTTGTTGTTTAGGTACTTCTTTTTCGGAAACTTCTTTTTCTTCGTATTTGATATTAAGAGAATCAAGCAGAGCTTTTACATCATCCACCAATTGCTTATTCCCTTTGAAAAGTAAAGCATTTGTGTACCCTTTTTCATCGGTGAAACGTTTTACCACAACGGACTGATCTTTGTCATTTTCGTTGTACCATTCTCCTGTCGCATAAACAAACTTGTTGAGCTTGTGTTTGGTTTTTATTATCCGCTTGATTCTTGTTTTGTTATTCTCGTAATCAGATTGTTGAGGGAAGCTTATGATAACTGGATGCTTTTGAGGAAATATCGTAACTTCAGCAGTCATCTACCGCTCCGCAGCTGACAGGACTCCCTATAGCAAAGAGAACGATACGATCCAATAAAATCATAATGCAAATAACCTTAAGGATTTCAGGTCAATAATAATATATGCGATAACCGATAGGTCTCACGGCAAATAATAAGCTGCCGCCGCTACCAGTGCGCTTATACCCACCGAATATGTAATGATCTGCAATGCTTTCCTGCGGTCCATTGCGCGAAACTCTGTCTGCCCGACAATCTCGGTCTTTCCGACTTTGGGGCTAAAATTAAATACGCCACGCATGCCGAAATAAGCGCAAAAATGCATGCGAGCCTGAAGGAAACCAACTGCTGCCATCATTACTGGAATAAAGATGACAAGCCGCCATGGCCGCGGCGCGCCAAGATATACCAGAAAACCATATAGAAAAATTGTGACGATTAGCCCGAACCAGCCTCCCTGACTTCTTCTGTTGACCTCGCTTTTCCCGATATTACATACTCCAGGAATGTACTGGTTTTTTGTTTGCATACTTCTTTTACCTCTGGTCTTTTCAGCGGTATGCTTTTACTTTCAAAGCAAAGCAATCATCCGATCTGGAAGCATCTCATGGAGATCGAAGCGTTCTGAAATCCTTCATAAATGAATGTCAGCGGTTCATTCCTGCTCTGTAAAGCGATCGTATATATCATCGGCAAATAATGGTCAAGCGTAGGCACTGCCAGATACGCTTCTTTTCCCATGTCTGGATAATTGATCAACTCTTTATGATTCCGACTGATCAGGTTAGATTTCATTTTTCCATCGATTTTTACCGCCCAATCATACGGTTTAGCATCGATATCATGAAAATCGATCAACCCGAGGTTATGTACCATATTCCCGCTGCCTATGATCAAAACCCCTTTTTCCCTTAATCCTGCAAGCTCAGATGCCAGAACATAATGATACTGTACCGGTTTCGGATGCCAATCGTTAAAAGAATAATCAAGGCTCATTTCAAATACAGGGATATCAGCTTTTGGGTAAATATGTTTCAGGATGGCCCATGAAGCGTGATCAAGTCCCCAGTCATAATCACAATTTACCTTCACTTTATGTACAGATTCTTTCACCAATCTGGCGGATTGTGGTGAGCCAGAGCATGGATATTTTATTTCATATAGCTCTTCAGGGAAACCGTAAAAATCATAAATCGTCTCCGGTCTTTCCGTACATGTAACAAAGGTTCCTTTTGTTAGCCAGTGCGCTGAGATCACCATAATAGCTTCCGGTTTCGGCAAAGACTTTCCCAGTTTTGCAAGACTCCTTGTAAAGTCATTATCCAGAATGATATTGATGGGCGAACCATGACCAATAAAGAGAACAGGCATTTTCTCGGATTCTCTTAAATCTTGTTTATTGCTGCCCGCCATATGACTCACACCCTTTTAATTATTCAGGATTCCGGCGAGTTTATCAAAGGATTCGTTCCAGCCCTGCTCTGCCCCTTCCTTATCCGCGCCAGGCGGGATGCCGGTATGCTGAAGGATAAGTTTTGTCTTACCTCCAAACTCCTCGAACGTCACGGTCACCAGCATTTCAAGAGGGAAGTCCGGGCTCATCCCGTAGAATGTAGCAGGCACCACGTTTCCTTCTTCATCCGCAAAGCTGTCCGTGCAGACGATCCGCTCCATCGGAACAATTTCGCGATAAACACCTGTACTCCAGTAGTCTTTTCCTTCCGGTGATCGCATACAGTAAAGAAATACGCCGCCCACGCGCAAATCTATCTTGCAGAAAGGAGCCGTGAAACCTTTCGGCCCCCACCAGCGCTTCACACGTTCAGGTTCAGTCCATGATTTCCAAATAAGCTCTCTTGGTGCATCGAAAATGCGTGTAATGACAAGTTCCCTCTCCTCAGGTTCAGACGCATGTTTATTTCTCATAATATCTATTGCCTCTCTCTTCTGATTGATATTAAAGTAAAAACGCTCCTTGAACTAAAGGTTTTCCCTGAATTGGAATAATAAAAAGATTCACAATAGCTATTCTCTGCGAAAAATATATAATGGAATCATTACGTATTAAAGCATGTACGTATAATAAGGTAAATGGAAGTTTTCTCAATGGCTGCCACTCCAGTGATCAAATTCGTAACAAGAACCGATCCAGCAAATCCTGGAGCGAACAAGAAATATACCGATATCGGCAATTCGGAAGTCAACATAGTTACGCCATTGAACTTCGGTTCACTCAATATAGACGCAGACACGTGGTCTGCTGTTAAGGTTGTGTGGGGGCAGCTTACCGATCTGAGTGGAAATGCAAGGGTCAACGCAATGAAGTTCTATGTGGATGGCAGCTTCAACAACCAGACCGGCATTCAGCATTATGATAAAATAACTAAGGACTGGGAAGCTCCGGGAAGCGCAGGCACAAGACAGACCGGGAATGCATCGTCTGGTAAAACATATACCGATGCCAAAGCTCTCCTGAAAGATGACGGGATTGCATCAGAACTAACTGCGATAGATCAATTCACGCAATTCATCTTCTGCCAGCTTTTCGTTCAGGCGGGCACCCCGGTTGGGGCTCATGTGACAGGTGAAGGAAAAGGCAGAGCGAAAATGGCATTCAATTACAGCTGAGGCAATTTAAGATGTTTGAAGCTTATTTAAAAATAACTGAAAAAGACATGGCGTGGAGCGAGCTTAAAGCTCTTTGTGAAGACAAGAAATTAAGGATACTCTCCCTTGCATTGATAGACTCTGAAGGCAGGATGGTGTCAGACTCATCCATTGCTATCCCGCCAGATGCACAATGTGCTCTTCATTTTAAGACCGCAGAGACAGATATGGCTTCAGGGGCAACAGAATTGGTTTCGGAGTCGGTGGGATACATAGATGCAGAATCAAGAGAGATAACAAAAAAGTGGGACTGTAAATCAAATGCTGCAACACCAAAGGTGCTGATGTCACCAGAGAATCTTGTTCATGGGATTAAATCCGGAGGCATATAATGGAGACACAGATCCGTAAAGGAACTTTAGAGCGAGGTATTTTCCTAGAATCGAAACCAGAAATCAAAACAGAAAAGACAAATGATGAAATCAAAAAATTGGAGAAAAAATAAATATGGCATTTTATAATGGATCTACAACCTTGCCTGGCCTGCTGAATATGATGGCTGATAAATTAATAGCATCAGATTCAAAATTCTCAAACCCATATAACAGTGCCTCAAGGTATACTGGAGACGCCAACGATATTGACTATGGAGTAACAGCTTACCAAAGGAGAGTAATCAAGTGGGAAGATCCTGCGAAATCCGGTCAGGAGAAAACGATGTACACAGTATTCCAACTTCCTTACTGGAGCACAGGAAATTATTCGATGTTTCAGTTCAGGGGGGATGTAGCGTGGTATATGTTTGGTATAGAAGTTATAGTATCGAACACATGGGATTTTAACACCCATCTTCCGAGCGGAGAAGTACAGCGAACACTGATCTTCATGGCTTCATACTCTGGAGGGATGACTTCCTTGCAGGGAACTCAGCTTATGTCAACTAATTTAGCATACTGGATGTGGGTAGATGATGACGCACTATCCCCGGATAAAGGCAATGGACTTGTTGTGATGTTTAAACCCGATGCGGTCACATGGGGTTATCCACACACATCCTGTTTCAACATGGAGAAACTAAAAACAAAAGACTTTTCGGATGGTTATTCTCTATGGCACTTTGAATCATTCTGGAATGCTACTCCATATGTGGGGGGCAATCAGAATGCTCTCACTAAGAAATGGGCATGGGTATTGCATCCATGGGCTATGCCAGCAACTGATGATACGCTCGGAGATGCTAATGACTTCCATTATATTTCCCAGACCTGGTGGGGACAACGTGGAGCGGGAACCAATGCCTTTTCGATAGAAGGCATAAAGGGCGTTGACTTCCCGGTATGGGCTGCATTGAGTCAGGGCGGCAGCCCGCCGAATGTGTATTTCATAAAAGGAATAATACATGCCGAGCCGCGATATAATAACAAACCAATCGGAATAATACATCACTGCTTCCCATGGAGAGAAGGCAAGGGCATAATAGATCAGGATATTATTTCCGAACCGAGTCCTTCGACCACAAAATATGTTTGTCTCGCAAAGGAAAGCCCCTATAGTTCAGTTAAACTTCCAATGGCAATAAAGTATGCCTTTTAAGGAACATGTTTATGAAATCAAGAATAGAATCCAAAAACCAAATACGGAAGGGTGATTAAACATGGCATTTTATAATGGTTCTACAACAATACCGGCATTATTGAATATGATGGCTGATAAATTAATAGCGTCAGATTCAAAATTCTCGAATCCATACAGCGGCCTGACAAGATATACTGGAGATGGGACTGATGTTGAATATGGAGTAACCGCTTATCAAAGAAGAGTTATCAAATGGGAAGATCCTGCGAAATCCGGTCAGGAGAAGACAATGTATGTGGCGTTCCAGATTCCTTTCTATGATATAAATCAGGCAATGTTCACGATGAGGAGTGATAGCGCTCAATATGCATTTGGGATAGAAGTTATTGTATCGAGCACATGGGATTTTAACACACACCTGCCGAGCGGAGATGTCCAAAGGACTCTTCTCATCGCGAGTATGTTAAACAGCGGAATGAGTGCGGCAAACAGGGCTGCACTTATGGCTATGAATTTAGCCTACTGGATGTGGGTGGACGATGACGCACTTTCCCCGGATAAAGGCAATGGACTGGTCGTCATGACAAAACCGGATACGCCACCATGGGGGTACGGAATATCGAATTGTTTCAACATGGAAAAGATGGTGTCAAAAGAGTACCTGGACACATATTCTCTATGGCACTTCGAGACTTTCCAGAATTATTTCCCCTGGTCAGGCGGGAATCAGAACGCTTTAACCAAGAAATGGTCACATGTATTACATCCGTGGTCTCAGAATGCAACCATTGATGCCACAGGAGACACTAACGACTATTTTTACATCACACAGACCTGGTGTGGGGAAGTGTCGAACGGGCTCAATTCATTTACTCCTCAAGGCATAAAAGGTGTTGATTTTCCAGTATGGGCTGCTTTGAGTCAGGGTGGCAGCCCGCCAAATGTGTACTTCATGAAAGGAATAGTGCATAGTGAGGCGCAATATAATAACAAACCATTGAGTATTATACAGCATTCCTTCCCGTGGAGAGAAGGTACCGGAATAATCGATCAGGATGTAATATCTGAACCAGGTCCTTCAACCACGAAATATGTGTGCCTGGCAAAAGAAAGCTCACACTCTGCAACAAAACTCCCGATAGCGATCAAATATGCGTATTGATGCCATCATTTTTCTTCCTTTCACCATAAATGGCAGACCTACCATCGTCTGAATTAAAGCTATCGAAAAGCGCGCAGTCTGGAATCTTTTTTGGAGGCAAGGGTGATTATGGATCCAATGAAATTGCACCAGGTATAATAACAATAAGCCCGTCCAGCTCTGTTCAAAGCAACCCTGTCCTGATATTGAGGACTGCAACACAAACCGGCCTTCTTTTCGGCACTGAAGAAAGAAATGCCGTAATCATAGAACTTTTAAAAACACTGATAAGTCTATCGTCATCGGTTTCACCACATCCAGTATACAACATATCTAGAGCGATGTTAACCGCCAATAGTATAATGGTAGGCAGTGAGCATACATGGCTCAGCACCATACTTTTGAAAGCCGTTAGAACCAATAGCCTTCTCAGTGGATCTCAACGACAAACACGGAAACTGTTCAGCCTGGAAACAACTGTACCATTTATAGATGACACGGATAGAAGGGGATTACCAATAAACGCGATTCCAAAAAGTATCGCTTTATTGGAGATATCAAGACTGCAAAAAGACATACCATCGATAATGCCAGGGACTATATGGGGCGCAAATGTTCTGGGATTATCAAGAACACAAATTACCTCAGTATCAATAATCCTTCCGGCAGCATCTATGAATTTAGTTCTTTTAGAAATGTCGGGAAGTGGGTCCCTTGACCATGATTATATAAGTGGTTCTGAAATTATTGATAATAAACTGAACATCTTAAAAGCATCGATATCATCGAATTTACCGAAAAGCACAGAACAAAAATTCGATGAATTCATTGAAATAGGAACATGCGTAAAAGCTGATGAATCGATCACATTAACTGTAATGACATCCAGGGGATTCAAGAAGCTGGACTTGCTGAACCTGAGTCCGCCGGAGAGCAGCTGTATAACAGGGTACCCTAAACCGGTTAAAGAATTCAAGTTAGGCAGCACAGGCACACCAACGAGGGGATTTATACCGGCGGATTTAGGAAATGTAATAGGGTTTGAATTAGTTAGTAGTAATGTACTTTCAAGCGATTTCGTTAAGGGAGATTCAAGACTCGGAGTAAACCAATCTCTGCTCAGATACCCGGGGGTTACTGCGCACTTCTTTACATCAGATAAGTCTGGCCTACCTATTAACTTATCCCGCGCAACAATCACAGATAAACTCGAATACAGGAATGCAGGCAACATTCTGGTAGACCTTTTGCTTTTAAAAAAGAGTGTACCAGAAAGCAGCATAGTATCTCCTTTAGAGTTACCGTTCCCTTTGTTGAGGAGCGTGCAGTCTGGCAGTTTATTCGGAAGCGGGAAACAATACGGTCTTAGAGAACTTTTACATATTACAGTTATCCTGTTGGGTTCGGGCAGATTCGATCTCAGGGTAGAGCTGACACCGTGCAGGTCTTTTGATGAAACGGTCAAGATATTCCCAAGGACATTGTGCGATGAGATTATTATCCTTACAGCAACTCCTACAGTCATTGCTTTTGACAGACAATTATATCTTTGGAAAACCGCTGACCAGCCTGCTTTAACCTGGTTGACAGTTGAGTCACCAGACATCTGTTTTACAAAAGGCGATATTGCAATAGAGCACCCGGCAATAATGAAGATCGAGTTTTATGATACAAGCGATGCTTTACTTGATACTATCATAAATTTAACCGATCTCACAGCGAAAAAGATAGTCACAAGAAAATCAAAAACCTTTGATATAAAAAAGACTCTGGCTTATGTAAAAGTGACCACAGCAGACGGGAGGGTTCACACAGTCAAGATTTGATTTCGGAGCAACACAATGCTATCACAAATCGTATATCCATCAATGACAGATGCACTGGAGAAAGTCAATGATTACAGACAGAACTTCATGAAGCTGTCTCACATCACATCAACAATAGAGAAGATCGTGATAGAACACCCGGCAATAAAGAAAATAAAGTTCTATGACACGGATAACGTGCTGATAGGTTCTGAATCAGACCTGACAAACCTTCAGAAAGGCAAAATAGTTACAAGAAGCATGAGTATTCTGAATGTCAACCGGACTCTTAAATACATCCTGGCAACAACGGCAGATAACAAGGCCCATACAATCTATGTCTGAGTACGTATATCCCACAACATTTGATGCAAGTGCAAAGGCTGAGGATTACAGGCTGAATCACATGAACCTCTCGTTGTCCCGCAGGACATGGTATCACAATTACCCCTTCAACAAGGACCTCAAAATCGTAATAACATGGGGAAAAGACAACTACTTCTTTGCATATGCGAGATGGGAAGGCTCGGTTTTCTTCTCTGACGTTGATGATTTCGGCTGGGGAACCGGTCAAATAAAGCCGTACAAAGCCTGGATCTTTCTTTACCACCCTGACACTCCGCTGTGGGAGACAATCTACGACGCTGACAGCCCTATTTGGACAGAAGCAGAGTTCAAATCACGCAGAACGGCAATTAAGGCAATGCCATAGCCCCAAATATAAATCGGACAAAATCTTCTTTCTGTGACCCCTATTTAAAAGCCCCTGGAAAAAGTATTTTCAAATAATAATAATATTTTCCATAGACGATAAATATATATAGGAAAAAATTATATGTATGATAATGCGTGCATTTTAAAATGCGTATTATAAAAACTCTAAAGTGCATGTACCAAAGGTCGGAGGAAATCAAGGAACATGGTAAAAGTAACCAACATATTCGGTGACGAGTATTCCGGTGCTGTGGGTCAGGCCGGAGTATTCGCGAAATGGAAGGGTATCCAGTACAGGCGTAAATGGGCCAAACCCTCGAACCCTAACACAAGCAAGCAGCAAGCAATAAGGACAGCCTTCACAAATGCCGTGAACGAGTGGCATAACCTGAACAACTTACAGCAGAACGCGTTCAATAACCTGGCAGCTGGAAAAGGCGAATCAGGGTTCAACCTGCTCGTACAGAGATGGCAGAAGAACACTGACACCACAAGGACCGTCAGACCGTCTTACGGTATGAAGATCGTGGGCAGTGCACTCACCTATCAGGCAGCGGAAGCAGTTGGCGCGGTGGCTGAGAAGACACTCACTCTTGGTGCAGGCAAGATCATCAGCGTTGATGATGCAACACCAGCGTCGGGCGTGGCTGGCGCGGTCATAGATGACACCGTGGCAACAGGAGCTAAGGCATTCGTAGACCTCGAGATCGGGCAGGTAAGAATCGTTTCAGCCCCAGCAAACAACTACTGGATCAGCTACAAGTACGGCGGCAACCAGATTGCACACGAGGATCTTGGAACCGGAACATCCACACAGATGCTGGCACATTTCCCAATAGACTACGGCACGGTAGTTCTCCAGGACAGTGCAACCAAGCCAACAGACTACACAACCGGCGTGGTCCAGGCAGCCGAAGTCGATGTTAAACTCGGCAAGCTCAAATCCACAAACGGAAGCTTCGCTGCAACAAGCACAGTGAAGTACACAGCAGTAACCTACCTTGCTGACGCAAAGGTCGAAGTCCAGAAGGCAAACTCCTCATTCGTAGCCTTCCGCGGATACACAGACAGCAAAGGAATCGTCAAACTCGGATTGACTGCACAGGATGAGAACTACGATGTCGATGTAACCAAGACCGGTTATCAGGCAAAATCAACCGTTGCTCAGGCAGCCTCAGCTGCGTCAAAGAATGAATCAATCATTCTGACGGCTTAAACAAAATCGGGTACTATCCTTTGAGGTTGGAGGTCAAACCTCTCTCTTTTTTTAAAGATATAGCAGGTGGAAAATGGATCTAATAACAGGCGGAATAGGCTTCGTGATAGGAGCAGTCGGTTCAGCAGTGGCCCTGTTCAAATACCTGACAAGCAGACTTTCACCGGAAGAAGTAGAATCAATACGGATACGGCTGACCACAGCGATAAACGATTACAAGAAAGCAAAAGAAGACGGCGTTCTGACTGCGGATGAGCAGCTGAAACTCGCAGAAGATGCGTTAGCAGTTGTTGAAGAGACACTGAAAGCTCTGGAAACATGATTATGGAAATCCCTGACACTACGATCTATGAGTTGGGTGTGGGTATCCTTTCACTGATAGGGGTTGTCGTTGGGATTTTACTGAAAGTATTGATAGATGAATTGAAACAACTACGGACAAGCCTGCAAAACGTAGAAGGACATCTTTCACAGGCAAAGGAGGAAATTTTTAGGGTAGCAACAGTAGTGGCGACATGCAAAGCATGTGGGATGAACAATGTCAGCAGCCTTCTGAAAACAAAGGAAGAAGAAAAGGATTAGGTGTGGAGTATGATAGCAGTAACATGGGAAGGCGGAGAGGAAACAGGATTCGGCTCGAGGTTGGCAGCTGAACGGTTTATAAAGTTAATCTGTAAGAAGATTGCACCAAACTTGGCCTTCTCGATAAATGAAACTCACGCAGTACAGTAAACCCGATGCCAAAAAAGAAGAAGTGTGCAGACAGCCGGAGTTCAAAAGTGCCTTTGCACACAACTGTCAGCAGTCATGCATATAACAAGATCCTGGATTTTGGCAAGGGGTTTCTGAACACTGGAATTGAGAACGTAATAGACATAGTAGAAAAAAAGCAATATGTGGTTAAGCACGAACTTGAACAAATCGCAAATCACATTTTAAATGAATTATCAAAAAACCGGAGAAATGAAATGAAAACATTGGAAGATTTGAGAAATGAATACGACCTTGCACAGAGAATCGTATTGGAAAAGACCATCGAACTGACCCTGTTCAATCAGGGCATAGATACTGAGAAAGTACCAATGCGGGACTTCGACAGGCTGAGAAGGATCTCGATGCAGATTGACAAGATAAACGAGAAGACCAACGATGAGATCACCAAGATAAAGGATGAGGCTCAAACTGAGATAAATGATCTTATCAGCCAGCTTGAAACTATAAGCCTTGAGATAAAGGCAAAGCAAGTGGAGTCAGAAAAGCCGGGTGAAAAAGAGGCGCCAGAAGCCGCAGGACAGGAAGCAGTATTAGCAGATGGCAACAGTCAAACCGGGGATAAGCCGGTTTAAGCCGGACCTGGGAACACCTGACAAGAACTATTCATCATTTCTTGATTGGTTCTCAAGGAAAGACGACGGTTCTCTCTCGTGGGTGAGAAGAACCGCAGTCAGACCAATCCATATGCGTCCCGGAACTCTGCCGGATATTAAACGGCAGAGGATGCTTCTTGCCAATTGCTCAAAAAGATGGGCTAACCTGCTCCCGGCACAGAAGACTGTATGGAAAACAATATGCGTTCAGGTAATCAGGCATAAACATAGAGGAACAACTCAGACATGGAGTGTGAAGGGTAGGAAAGCATTCATGTCTTCATGCCTGTTGGGTTTTATAAGATCATGTGACCGCATGGATACGCCGCCGGATATTCCCCCGGATACTTTTATTAACATTCTCATGTTCCATTTCAGGTTCCTGGACATAAACACGAACCCGATAAATAAGCTCAATGTGAAAATAATAAGTAAGACCTTGAAGAACAAGGACGGGACTGACAAGGTAATGTACGATCAGGTCACTGATACCACAGGGTATCCTCCTGATTTCGGGATGGCTCCAAATTTCCAGCCTTATGATGTTCTGGCTAACAAGATATACGAAAGCCAGAAAAAGACCGTTAACGTAACAATGGACATGACGATTGAGCTCGTAATGTGCTGATTCTACAACCATATCAATATTTCATCGCTATGCGTCAGATTCGTAAGGATAAATAAAAATTCTGAAAATAGATTCTATAGATTATTGTTTTTACAAAATTCTTATGAATTTGAATAGCCAAATCAGCATGTATTTACCCAAATTATTGAACGTGCCACGCCATATTTTCGGGTGAAACTTCCATGATTGACTATATCTATATAGAATATATTCATAAGTTTTATATTTTCAGGATACATCTCCCGACTTTCATTACTGTCAGTGGTGAGTGCTGAACTATGAAAAGATGTAATTGTGGTTATGTTTCAAAAAATGAATATGATTATGACAACCATATTTATAATTGTCAAGAATATAAGAAACTTAATAGGAAGCTATTAAAATTTATTATATTATTTATAATTGTTCTTGTCATATTTATTTTAGCTATATCTCCCCATATTCTATGTTATAATTCAGCATTTACAGGATGGACTTGTAAAGTTATTTAATCGTAGATTTGATATTCTTAAAGAAAACGCTATATTTGAAATGGTTGTGAATGCTGAATAAAGAGATTTAAAAAAATGGATGGAATGAGTATGTCATATAACTGCTATAAATGTGGAAAAGAACTTGTTGAAGATAATGAAAAAAACCTGTTTTGCCCTAATTGTGAGCCGTCAAAAAATAAACCCGAAGCTACTATAGAAGAGAACCAAAATCTCAAAGTGTTTACTGGTGTCCAGACGATGAACAATAGTCCAATATCGAGAAATTCTGGAATTGCGAAAATATCTAATAATCCTCAATCATCTGTATCCTCTACGGGTCAATTGGGAACAGAGAAAGATGCTGTCCTGCATAGAATTCTTGCAGTAATCATAGATTATATTGTACTGGGATTCTCATCATTGTTCTTATCAGCATCTATTCTTGCTTCAATAGTTCCTGGATCGGCAACCAATCCAATAATGGCGCCGGCTTTAGGCCTTATGACTATTATAATGACTTTATTTTTAGCAATAATTCTCTGGATACCCTACGGCATCATATTAGAAACATGGAGAGGTCAGACTATTGGGAAGATGATATTGGGAATTGTTGTAGTTAAAGAGAACGGAGAGCCATGCACCTTCGTTGCAGCATTATTAAGGAATGTTTTACGCATAATTGATGCTCTACCTCAATCTTATTTAATAGGATTTATTTTTATGGCACTATCCGAGAAAAGGCAAAGAATTGGAGACCGCTTAGCTAATACAATTGTGGTCAGAATAAAGCGTTGATGAAGTGGAAAAGCATATCGAATAAAATATCGAAATAAATGTTGTGTTGCAAATATCGAAAATTAGAGCATTTTTTCAATTTTCCGTATCAAGGGAAGGCTCTGGTATTCTAAAGGATTTAAAACTGATAAAAATCTGTCAATCGCAAGCTTAAAAACTTCATGATTCTTGAATACCAAGCTCTTTTTATTCTTTGAAAAGACGAAATCAGTATGGTTAATTTCGTTACCTGCTATCATGTTTTTAACTTCATTATCTATCCATACTCTGTATGGCTCAATCATATCATATGATAGCATATTCCAGTAGGTCTACTAAGAGCCTATCATTCCCACCGTCACAGCAGCATTGAAACAGCTTATATACTTTACAGCGAAGTGTTTCAAGCATGCCGTGAAATTCGTTTCTGAGTGCATTGAAGAAGGAAAGAGAGTTGAGCAGAGGGAGAAGCAGAAGAAAACAGTAGCACCAGCAGCACCAACATCACAGCCCAGAAGACGGATAGTAGAGTAATATTAACATTCCAGAATTCTACGAGCAATTGAACGCACTGCAATAAAAAGCAGTGAATTCTTCTTTTTAATTCTTTTTTGCCCGTGCTCGCCCATTCAACACGAGAGGTATGGGGATAAAAATAACAGAGCTAAATTAAAGACAACGGTATTAAATCTTATAAAATATATTCTTGATAAAGAGGCTTTATGATGTTTCCAATGCTTCCAATATCCTATAATTGTGAAAAAAGTATAGAGGTATACCATTTATCGAATAAATTTATTGAAAATAGTGAATTTAAAGATAAACTCAACGACCTTTTTTGGATGTACCATACTATTGGTGATTTGATTCCACATACAACTGAGAGTTTTTGGTCTGGTCATATTTTGCCTTGGACAGAATCTTGGGATGAAATACAAATTTCGTATAATCTTTGCCTATTCGGATTTTATAAACAAGCAATGGTATCATTAAGGAGTGCAAAAGAACTTGGTTTACTGTCAGTATATTGGAATCTAAATGATGACGGACATAAAATAATTAGAGCTTGGCTTAAATCAGAAAAAAAAACACCAAACAATCGTGAAATTTGGGAGAAATTAGAAAAACATAATAACTTCAAATTTTTCCAACAGAAAATTGATATTAGAAATCGAATATTAAAACTGAGATTTTTGGATAATTATGTTCACTCACAAGGTCGCAAGTATTCAAACTCAAGTTTACCGAAATCAAATTCTCAAACTTTTGAGATTAATGGTTTTAATAATTGGTTTGGTGCTTTCGAGGAGGTTGTAAATGTATTGTCAATATTACATTTAATAAAATATCCACTTGGTATTATTGAGTTTGACTACTATAAAAAATTCGGAATTGACACTCCAATGTTCGGCAGCTTACAGGCAGGCGAGATAGAACTGATTAAAAGGTTAATTTCAAAGGAAGAATTCGAACAAATTGAAGTTATTGCTCAAAATGATGAAAATGTCCAAAAAATAATGCAATCTATAACACAACTTCCTGACATGACAGAAGATGAGGTTGAACAACAAGTAATTGATTTTGATAAAGAAGAGATTCATAGGGAAGGTCTTGAAAGATGGCTGAAAAATGAAGAATTTATCATAATAAATTCCAAAAATGATATAAGATATCAGAAACGTCTCAAATATCTAATCAATTGGGCTAAAGAAAATAACTTTGAAAAGCCTATATGGGAGCGGGATAATTACCAAGATGAATTAAAACGTCTCTTTTTGCAAAAAGGGTGAATCTTTAACTTCTCCCTCAGATATGTCTACCTGCTCGGCAGGCAGGGGACGAGCGTGCCCCAGGACGTAATAGACGAGTTTGCAAAGAGCCATGCAGATCCCGAAGCTGCCCAAGACCAGGTTTTCGAGAACAACCTTGAGATCATGACAATGGGCACGCAGTACAAAGCCCTGCATGTTGGCTACATTCTTGACTATATCCCCCAGTCAGTCTATTCAGGACTTGCATTCCCTGATTCTTTCCATGTGGCTGGTAGTTCTACTGAAACCACAGCCAAAATACAGGCAGACATATTCAGTAAGAATAGGATCGGTGGACTATATTTAGGTGTATGACCAATCCGATTATGATATCTTTTTCGTAACCAGCCTGAACTCCGTGCCGACCTGCAGATTCGTTATATCATCATTTGGCGGAGGCAAAATTACATAGGGGAGCAAAGCCCTGTCAAAGGTGGCGGTTTTACTATCGGAAAGCCCTTGCACTGTGATATCGGTGGCAGTTATAACAGTGATCTTGTGTGTTGCAGTAAAAGTATCGCCTGAAACCTTTTTAGTAAACCTGAAGCCGATGTCGTTGTTAATAACAGGTGTTGTTGGAATCCAGGTAAGGGGAACGATAAAAGGAAAGTTCATCGATTCAACAACAAGGAAACTGCATATATCTGGCAGGGTGAGACTCATGAAACGCGCCTTAAAATAAGTTTCACGATAATATGACATACCGACATTGAGGCAAAGGGTATCTCCAACGTCCGTATCCCTGGGAAGAATATAAACAGGGATGATGAGCCATGCGTTGTTATCTGTCCTCTGCGCGATAGCATTGCCATAACCATCATCGAGGCTCGTCACAATAGCAAACATATTGTTGGGATCAGGAACAGTGGCAGGAACAGTTCTTTTAACAACGCCAGATTTAGTGGTTTTTACATTAGTGTACTTGTCTATGACATCCTGTGCAACGGTTCCGGAGGGAACTTTAGTCCATCCTTGTGTCCTGATCTGAAGGCGAACCGTGTCAAACCGTTTGAGATATTGAGGCAGTTTATCAATGGGATAATGCAAAGAGATGTTATTCTTTGTGGTACTGACAAGCAACGCCTCTGACGCGCTGATAGAGTCTATGTACATACTTTCGGAATCGAGCCCGGTATAGTTCGTCATTTTGAATATACCATAGTCGCCAACAACAGGCAGCCATGAGAAAAGCCGGGTGGGAATAGTAGCATTAACAAGACCGAAATGAAGATGTAGAAACTTGATTACGGTATCATTGACATCAGTTGAGATGATCTCGATCTCCTGATTTGCGTCATGCATTAGATGGGTTGACAGCAGTTTGATCGAGAAAGTCATTGTAGGATACTCAGAGTATTTTTGAAGGGTAAGGTATTCTATAGCAACAGTTGAAGGGATGGTTATCTCTGTTTTTTGATCAGGAAGCAGTCTCCATATTCCATCAGCGCCTTCAATCCTGTCAAGCGTTGCATAAAAGGAATTCGTGAATGACCTGTCAAGAATCTTGAAATATGCAGTATCGTTTATCTGGATATTGTTGAGATCTACTTTGGCCGCAGGGTCTTGAACAACAGTATCAACGAGGGGCAGGGGAATATTGATAACCAGGGTCTCTTCGGGCAGCTTGAGGAAATTGGCTATCCCTCTGGAATTATTGCCAAGCCGGGCAAGGAAATCAGCGACATAATATGTACCTATGTTCTTCCCGATCTCTATGCCTACTTTATCACCCACAGCGATTGGAAAAGGAATGAGGGATTGGTCAAGATAGAAGGTGTATGGCGGTACAGTCCCGTGGGTAAACCAGACATTCGGAGGGGTTATGTCAGTGATCTCAGCAGTGAGGATGACATATGGCAGAATCTCGGTAAAAGTGAAGATAATCTCATCACCCACGTCCACGTTTGCAGGAACCTTGTCAACGGGAACGGTTATAGAGTAGGTTACAGCATCAGGCCCAACAGAAGTGAAGTATCCAATGCCTCCGGTGATATGGTCGTATAGAGCCTTCACCTCACTCGCCGTCAGGCTGCTGTTACAGGGATAGTATTTCTTTAAGCCAACCCGGACGCGCTTGCTGCATGGCTCAGGAACGAACCTCTTTAGCAGAGGAAGGTCAACTCGTATAACCTTTAGATTGTCGTTCTCTAACCTGAGTTCGGCATATCCAGGAGGAGTATCAGTAAAACAAGTAACCTCGGTTTTGTAACTCTGGCTCTTTGTTGCCCTCGCGCGGATATAAACAACATCGGAAAAGCCGGCAATGAAAGGCATGAAATAGTTCGGGATTCTGATAGTAATAGCGGGATGGTCAGAACTCAGGTCGGAAACCTCATCAAGCGGCTCAAGGTACGTGTATTTGTCATCATTCCCGATGCACAGATTGACAAACCAGCTATTTGTAACCCTGTAGAGAACAGCATACCCGTTATCCATCATCCACTGCCCGAGATCAACACCGTCCCGATATACATAGGCAAGAGTTCTGCCATAGACATCAACAGGATTTGAAGGATCTACATAGCAGTCAACAATACGGTCAAGGATTTTATTAGATAATACGTTTTGAGAGATGATGCCGACAGGATTCGCGGAGCCATCAGGGTTCTTTAGCTCAGGAGCATTGATAGGAAGTATCCTGATCTTCTTGCCGTCTTCCAGGGTGATGGTATCACCGTCATGCACATTAACGACCTTCCCGCTGAACTTGGTCCATTTGGTGATGTCAGAGGAATCATTCTTAGAGATCTCGATGGTAACTATAGTTCCAACGTCAATCTCTTCAGGAAGGTGCGGTGTAGGAAACTCAATCCTGTCATTCTTATCCGGGAGGACTGCAAGAACGGTTACATTAGCGTCCGTAGATTCAACAATACCCTGAAGCCTGTAAGCATCAAGATATTGAAAGTTTTCAGCGATAGCCCGGTAACAGTTGGCAATATCGTTTAGAGAATCATCAAAAAGCTTTACAGACCCCGCAAAGCATGTCCAGAAGAAAGGAATGAGCGCAGTATTGTTAAAACTGTCTACGGCCTTCAATTTGTCCGTATAGTCAATAAGAAGATCCCTGTTCTCGGAAAGAGTGGCAATCCATGCACCGAAAGCAGTTTGCTTTCCAACGGTCAGCATACCGCTGGTAATTAAACCTGGGAGGACGAGAAGTATCCACGTCATTCTTGAGACAACATTCATCATAAGGCCGCGATATGAAAGCCTGCCTTCCTTGAGAGTGACAGTGATAGAAAGACGGAATGACCCGTTCTCGTTCATGTAGTCAAGGAATATCCTGTCAGCAATGATCTCAACATCGTTGCCTCCGAGGGTATAACCGGCTTCAAACTGTTCAACGGTTATGCCATGCGAGATAGAATATTCCTGCCTGAGCCGATAATACCGGGGAAGAAAGTTGGCATTGGCGAATGTCTGAGTCTTTGAAAAGGAGAACCACGGCTTGTTCCACATAACAAGCTCTACCTCATCCCAGGTCGTGCTCATAACATTTCCAAATTGGTTTTGCAGGATAGGAGAGTTGAATTAACGAAAGCTATGAATGCTGGCTGTGAATAAGGCGCAAGGGTTCCCCATCCATTGTTATCAGCAAGGGGAAGATTAAGCGCAGCAGGCCATGTCCATGGCGTAGTTGGGTTATATAGCAAAACAGTATCCCAAACACCCCACGGCGTCCAGTTAGCCCAATGTGTAAGCTCACTGTCGAAGTCATCAACTTTTCCAACGGTCTTGGCGAGCTCAAAAACATAAACATCACGAACCTTCTGATAAAGCTCCTTAGCTTTATACAGCTGATTGTACCTTACGGCCTGTGATGCCGCCATCATCACATTCTGGATTGCTTCTTCTTTAATAAACTCCATGAAGACAACGGCTCCAGTAACCGCTTCGATTGTTCCAAGACCTGCGAGTAGAATCGGCCAGACTGCCATAGACAGGTATATAGTATTTAAAGTTAAAATACATTATGATGCGTACATGCTATAAGAGGTATGAGTTATGGTAGAAGCAAAGATTCAGGGAACAGGTTGTTCATCAAGCGCGGCTCAACCGTCTGTAGAGTGCAGTCCGGCGGGAGCGCCGTGCGATGTCAAGATCGTTGTCGGGAAAGGCGGAAAGCTGAGAATAGTGGAGAGCACATAATGCCCGGGAGGATGAGATGGATGTAAATCCGCTCATGGCGGTCATCAATATCGATGCATGCATCCACAGCTGCAAACCGGTTTCCTGGCGATACCTGGACATGCATATCGTTAACTGCTGTCAGCTTGACTGCAAGCACTGCTACCTTGAAAAGGGGAATGATGTGATGCCGTTTGGTATGTTCAGGGATATATGCGAGGACTTTCTGGCAGTGCGGCATCCCCTGAAAGATGTGGACATTATTCTGGGTGGGGGCGATGCGCTGCTTCACCCTGAGTTTGGCAGGATCGTCAAGTTCCTGAGAGAGAGGAGGCTGCCTGTCAGGATGAGTTCTAACGGCATACTCATTCCCGGATTTATGGATTTCTTCAACGAGACTGACAGCATCCAGATAAGCATTGACGGCGATGAGGAAACTCACGATTTCATACGCGGCAGGGGAGTATACAGAAAGGCTGTCAGAGCGCTCCGAATGCTGAATGATGCAGATGTACCGCATTCCATAACATTCACAGCATGTAAAGAGAACATCCACTGTATAGACAGTGTTCTTGATCTCTGCAGGGAGACAGGCGTTTCTCATTTCAATATATCGAAGCTGCAGCCGGACAACGTAACGAGCCTCACGCCAATAACCTTCGATGAGTGGAGGCGGCTGAAGATGCGTGCGAGGACAGATGCTCCGGATATCACGATACCTGCAGTATGCAGAGAAACTGGCTGCATAGGCGGTGTACTTGGCTTATCCGTGCTGCCTGACGGCACTTACTGGGACTGCGCCCTGAGCCAGTATGTAGTCGGGAAGTATCCATCGCCAATACGGGACTTACTTTACTGGGAGTATATAGATGCAGGTACCACGCGCGATCCGTTCGAGACCTGCCTGAGAGGTGAGGCATGCGGGCGGTGTTCATAAATACAGGCTACGCATGCAGCCTCAACTGCCTGACGTGCCCTGTTAACAGAGGCGCTCATAGAGAGTATGCGCAGCCGGAGTTGCAGGCGCTGCTCTCACACATCAGCGAATGCAGGAACGACCAGATATACCTCGCGGGCGGCGACCCTGCACTGCGGGAAGATCTGCCGCAGATCATTGAGGCAGCATCCATGAACGGCAACCGGGTTTCGCTGTACACGTCTGGGGTGCGCCTGATGGACAGGCAGTTCCTCCTGACCCTTACAGGCGCAGGTCTGAAGCACATATCCGTTCCGCTGTTCAGTCATCTTCCTGATGTTCATGATGGTATCACTCAAACAAAAACCAGCTTTTTAAGGACATCTGAAGGGCTGAGGAACAGACTTTATCTCAGGAAGGGCGGCTGCGAGGTCGATGTTGAGATATCCATCACGATCACGTCCCTGAATTATGCAGCGCTTGCGCAAACTGTGGCGCACATAGCAGCAGAGTTCATGCCTAAGAAAGTGATAATCGTGCAGCCTGAAGTCCAGGGTGGCACACCAGGCAGACAGGGCAACCTCAGAGTAGATATCAGAAGTAATATGCAGCCGCTGCTGCAGGCAATTGAATTATGCGAGCACGTTGGACAGGATGTGTCTCTGGCTGGAATACCGCTGTGCTGGATGGACAGAGCTCATGCAGATGTTCTTGTCCAGATGTTATATAATTCATCCAACGTCACCGAGGTTGTTAGATACGGAATATCGTCCGAAAAGACGGTAGTTCCAACGACGCTCCACAGCGGACCGTGTTCACATTGCGCTATGACCGATTGCTGCTCTGTTTCGTGTAAAGCCGGCTCGTTTAGAGAGCATGAACATCTATCGGCAATAGTGAGTAAGGGGACAGCAAAGTGAGTCATTACTGGGGGAACTGGGGAAATAACATACCGGTAGCTGGCGTAAAGGCAGACAGCGTAGTGTGCGTATCGAAACAGGTCACATTTGACGGTTCTGACAGCTACGATCCTGATGGCGTGATCACTGAATGGCGCTGGGATCCGGGAGATGGAACAGGGTATCTATACGGCATGGTAGTGACTCACACTTACGCTAATGGTGGAAACTATACGGTGACTTTAAGGGTCACAGACAACAGAGGCGCAACTGCAACAGCTACCACTGCTATATCGGTTAAGAATGGATGGGTATTCGGGAAGGCTCATTTTCCGGATTCGGATGAGACTCCGCTCAAAGGCTTGAAAATAACTGTAACGATGTACTATGACCAGGGCGGAGATGTGAAGTATCTGCATACGTACCCGGCTGTGTACTCCAGCTCTTCAGGATACTATGAGGTTGATGTAAGCAGCAATCCTTTCTCCATATTCAGCTTTGATTACTGGGAATATCTCTGGTATGGAGGGTGGAACAGGGTAGCCATAACTGCTGAAGCGTGCAATGGTCAGCAGCTATGTCTGTCGGGTCTAGTTCATAATGTCTGCACTTATGCAAAGATTGCAATGCATCCCCACCACACACATAAGCTGATATTCAAGGATTCGGCAACAGGAGAATATCTAAGTGGAGTTAAAGCTACTTATTATGACGGGTTTGAAAGTCATTCCACACTGGAGTCGGGCGGCGGGAGTTCAGTCCAGTGGAGCGATGCCAATCCTCTGTTGATCGCCCACGTAATCACGAAGGACGGGTACAGGATAAGGACACCTATAATCGACCACAGAGGCATCAATGTCCGCAGTGAATGTTACAAAGAGACCGAAGTGCTGATGGACAAAATCGTTACAGCCGCCTTCATCAGTTTTGACAAATCCCGGTATTACCCTGAGGATGTGATGGAAATATCGTATGACTCGATGTCTGTCCCAAACTGCAAGGTCAAATTGTATGATGCAGTGCACAATCTTGTAATGATCAATCTGCGAAACGGCTATACAAATTCACCGCCAACGGTAAATTATTCACTGCCAACAACTGTCGGCTATGGTCAGTGGCTTTCGGTTCTTGAAGATGCGGACGGCAATGAACTGGCGCACGCTGCGGCATCAGTAGGATCTCAGGGATATCTGAGTTATGATACTTCCACTCGCTGCAAGGATAAAAAAATCAAGATTTCATGGCAGGAGATTGATCCAGTTTTTAAGGTTGGAACTCCGCCCAATAACATGAAAATCGAGCTTTACGATGGCGTGAATAAGCTTCTAGGAACATATATTCTGCAGACGGTTTCAGGAACAACCACGTATACACTCTCAGATACGGAAGATCTGAGTGCAAAGTGGAAAGCTAAACTCATAGATCAGTGGAATAACCTGGTAGATATCAGTTCTATCTCAGTATTCAACTGCAGTCAGGTGATTATCGGGAAAGTTCGAAGGGTGAATGGATCACCTGTCAGGAACTGCAAAGTGACCATTGACCTTTCATTCATGGGATTTGGAGTATTCCAGGTTACAACAGATGCAACAGGCGGATTTAAATTTGCGGGCTTACCGCCTTTTCCAGTTACGTATATAAAATCCTATAAACCAGGATATAAAAAACTCATCAGTGAAATATCGCTTGCTGAAGATGAATTGAAATTGTTAAATCTGGTAATCGAGGGGCTGGTAAAAGGGACTGTAACGGATGAGGAAAACAATCCTGTAGCGAATGCTTATGTAATTCTTGAAGGTGGTGATACGGGAGATGTGGTTGAAAAAACGCAGGATAACGGCAATTTTGATCTTCCTCCAAAAGTCACAGGGCATCAGAAGCTCAGATTCATGAAGAATAACTTCAACGTGGAAGAAAAAAGCGTGAATGTGGAAGAGATATCAGAGAATGCCCTGCAGCTGACAAAGGATAAGCAGTTGATCAGAAGGGCGCTTGAATTGTTCGATGCGAATTTTAAGAAAACGAACGTGGCTTTTGAATCTTCGCTGGTTCAACTTGACCAGATAGATATCCCGAACATCCAGGCAGGAATAATGGAGCTCACAGACAGCGGCCAGAAGATAGCTCTGATAGAGATAGCAACAGGAGCAGGAGAATCACAGGGCACAGGACCCGGGGGTGATGACTCAGGTGATGTTGAGTGTGAGTTCTACGGCTATGACGAAAACGGGAAAGCAATAATCAGATGCTCATATGTTAACAGGCTAACCATATAGAGGGTGTAAAATGGATGAAAAAGCAACGGTTTTCGAGATGCAGAGATTAAAAGAAGAGATGGATATAAACAGGAACACTCTATTAAATGGAAGAGGGTTCTTCAGGTCAGAAAATGTCCAGACATCGAGGGAAGGGATTGCCTTGTGGGAAGCGCTGCCACCCGAAGAGAAAGACAGGTATGACAAAGCATCGGGGGGAACGGGACTACCAGAATCAGGAATATTCTTTTTAGGATATAGGGAGAAGCCGGCTTAAATATGTACGAAGCTGCTCAGACCTTCACACCTAATTTCAGGTTTAATAGAGTTGATATAGAGGTCAAGAGCGCATCGTGCTACAAACCTTCACTCGCATTGATAGAGCTTTATGAAAGCACGAATTTCCAGGAAAGGACGTTCAACGATAAGTATTACATACAGTTTCAGATACCGATCGCAAGAACAACAGTCTTGATCCCTCCGGGAATGGACTCTGTGTGGGCGAGTATAGCATTCAAGAAGCAAGAGCCAGGGAATTACTGCTGGCTTTTGAGGAACCAGTATGATGAGGATACAACGTCTCTGTTTTTTGTAAAAAGGAAAGTGCCAAAGCAATATGCAGGCGGCTTTTCGTATATGAACAGATGGAGAGATGATACAAGCGATTATTCATCGATCATCTACGGCATCTCACCGACCCTGGACAAGCACCTGATAACCAAGGGAACAATGGAGTCTATAGCAGGTTATGGGATTACAGTGGACGCGCCAGATGCTAACCCAATCATCGTGGAAGGGAAAGGAACAGTCTCTCACGTCACCAATGTAGTCAGGGATTCAAGCGGAAGAGCTGTCGGTATAATAATAACTGGAAGCGAGATATTCGAGCAGGGAGAGATCATAACAAAGACAGTGACATTCAATGTTCACACGCCTGAGAGATATCCAGTATATAATGCAAAGGTAATGCAGGACGGGATTGAGAGGGGAAGGACTGACAAGGACGGCATACTGGTAGCGAAGGTAGAGGCAGGACTGCACACTTACAAAGGAGAGAAATCGATATCGAAAGAACTCCTTAACAAAACTGCTAAGCAGATAAGTGAATTCAAGGATATTCAGATGGAGTAATTAAAAATGGACTATAAAAGTAAAAGGTACTATAAGAAATGGGCTGCAAGATCAGCAGAAATTATTGAGGGTATATTCAAAAACCATAACAGAGAGTGCACAATAAAAGTTATCAGAAATAGCGGAACAGTGAAAGTAAAAGCGGAAACCATTGAAGTTGAGATCCTCAAAGAAATAATAAATGCAGGAACAGCGTGGTTTCACAAAGGAAGAATCCTGTTTATGGTAGAGGCTGTGGAGAAGTAAAATGCCAGAGATCACCCCAATAGTTACCCCATATTTCGTAATCCATTCAGAAAACAATCAGAGACGGTTTGTAATTGATGTCCACGGTGATATAAAGAACTCTGAGCATAATAAACAGATAATTGCATATTGCACCAGGCTCATAGGCAGAGGGCTTAGATTTAATGCAGACAGCACACCCTTTGAGGTAGATAAGGAACTGAAGCTTTCGATCAACAAGAGAAGGCTTGATGTTCTATATGTCAATGAAAAGAATGAAACAGTAGGTGTGGAAATAAAGACCTATGGGGATGTAGGAACGAACCACACGGCTGAACAGTTAAGAATATTTGGCAATGCGGTTATCAATAAGAAACTGGATCGGTTCATATTCCTGGTTCCTTCTGATGAAGAGAAGAACGCCAGGGAGATGGTCTTATTGCTCAACGCACAGCATGTTATCTCCGTTGAAACATACTGATGTGAACTGGAACCATAAATTGAAAATATAGACGCATAAGTTGAAGGTGAAACTTGAACTTAAGCGATCAAACTGGCAAATTCGTATGTGAGTAAGGCTAGCAGCGCACCGCTTTAAACGCCAATTTTAAGAAAGTTTATTATGGCATAAAAAGAATCTCTATGGTGGCTAAATGAGGCAAATTGAATGTCGTTTGAAAAACCAATAACAATTAAAGAAGCTGTCGAAAATATTCATAAGAAAAAATATCTACTGCCTGCAATTCAGCGAGAATTTGTTTGGAATACTAGCCAAATTGAACGTTTATTTGATTCTTTAATGCGAGAGTATCCTATAGGATCGTTTTTATTTTGGTATTTAGATAAACAACAAAGCAAGGATTATCAATTTTATGAATTTATAAGGGCTTATCATGAACGTGATAGACGACACAATCCGAAAGCTGACACTAGTGGAGAAGATGATGTAACAGCAGTCTTAGATGGCCAACAACGTTTAACTGCGCTTTACATCGCCTTAAAAGGAACATATGCATATAAACTTTCAAGAAAACGGTGGGATAATGAGTTAGCATTTCCAAAGAGAGAACTTTATCTTAATTTACTTAAAGAATCTGATGACAGTAATCTTGAGTATGATTTTCGTTTTCTTACCGAGGAAGAATCTGAAAATCGAGATGATGATACATCTTGGTTTAAGGTCGGGGATATTTTAGACTTAAAAGAGCATTACGAAGTAAATGATTATCTGATCGATAATGATTTAAGTTCGTTGGGAAAAGAGAAATCTAAGTTTGCCAATAAAACTTTATTTAAATTACATAAAATTATTCATAACAATGAAACGATAAATTATTACTTAGAGAAAGAAAACAGCCTGGAAAAAGTTCTTAATATTTTTATTCGTGTAAATAGCGGTGGCACACAATTAAGTTATTCTGATTTATTGCTTTCAATGGCGACTGCACAATGGGAAGAAAAAGATGCACGAGAGGAAATTACAAACTTCGTAGATGAAATAAATAATATTGGAGATGGCTTTAATTTTGATAAAGATTTTACCTTAAAAACATGCTTAGTATTAAGTGATTTTGCGGATATTGCTTTCAAAGTTGACAATTTCAATAGAAAAAACATGCTTAAAATAGAAAAAAATTGGGATAATATCTCAGAAGCAATAAAGTTGGCAATTACGTTAGTTTCAAGTTATGGATTTAATCGTGATACTTTAACATCTAATAATGCAATTATTCCTATATCCTATTATTTATTAAAAAATGATTTTCCCTCCAAGTTTGTGCTATCATCAGATTATAAAGATGACAGAAAAAAAATTCGCAAATGGCTCATCCTTTCTCTATTAAAAAGAGTTTTTAGTGGACAGCCTGATAACGTGTTAAGACCAGTAAGAAAAATCCTTTCGGTAAGCCATTTAACCTTCCCTCTTGATAAAATAATTGATGAATTCAAAGGTGATACAAAGTCAATAATATTTGATGAAGATGAAATTGAAAATCTGTTTGAATATCAATATGCAGAAAGCTATACATTTTCAACACTAGCATTATTATATCCATCATTGGATTTTAAAAATAAGTTTCATCAAGACCATATTTTCCCCAAAAGTTTTTTTACAAAGAAAAGGTTACTTAAAAAGGGTATCAAGGAGGAAAAAATTGAGTTTTATCTTGATAATTTTAATTACCTTGCTAACATTCAGTTACTCGAAGGAATACCTAATGAAGAAAAATCAGATACCGACTTTGAAAAATGGTTGGATCAGATTTATCCAGATGAACAGGATAAAAAAGAATTTATGAAAAAGCACTACATCCCTGACATAGATTTGAGTTTTGATAATTTTGAAGAATTTATAAATGAAAGAACAGAATTAATAACTAATAAATTTAAATCAATTATTAAATTAGAATAAGGTGAGTTGCCATATTTTTTTCTCTGTTCTAGCAACATGAAAATTCCCATTGAAAATTGACCCTTTTTTCCCGCCAATTTTGACCCACCTTCTATGTAACTTTTCCTCCATTTAATAATTATCCTTTCCGACATTTTTAGAATCATGCCTTTCCAGTCTATAACTTTTGCCTGTGAAATAAAAGACATGTGAATGATGTAAAAGCCTATCTAAAATCGCAGTTGCGACAATATTATCCTTGAATAGCGAGCCCCATTCTTCAAAAGGTCGGTTTGTGTTCAATATTATTGAACCACGTTCATATCTTTTTGACACCAATTGGAAAAAGAGATTAGCACTATCTTTAGTCATATCCATATATCCCAATTCATCCAATACCAAAAGATCAATCCGCCCTAACTTGGATAACTCCCTGCCAAGATACCCCATCAATTTGGCTTTTGCCAGATCATCCACAAGTTCCTGGGCAGTATAGAACTGGACACGTTTTCTTCTCTCACAGGCCTTAATCCCCAGACCAATAGAAAGGTGTGATTTACCAATACCAGGTGGCCCGACAAAAATTATGTTTATCGCATTATCAAGATATTCCAAGGTGTTAAGGTTTCGTATCAGTTTCTCATTAAGTTGTGGCTGATGGGTAAAATCGTATCCTTCAATTGTTTTTATACAAGGAAAACCTGCTCGACGTATTCTCTGGTTAATTGACCGTTCTATCATACCTTGGTATTCTTTTTCAATAAGGCCAGACAAATACTCTGTATAATCGAGCTTTTTTTCAGCTGCTATTTTTGCCTCTTTCTTATAAATCTCAGGTATACGCTTTAGTTTCAATTCTTCAAAATAGTGTTCAAGATCCATCATTCATATCTCCCCTGATCTTTCGACAAACATTTTGGTACGATATGAATCCAAACTACGAATTACACCAGGAGGACTTGAGATTGACTGATCATTTACATTCTCCTGTTTGGGAATTGAAATGGGTTCTGAATTTTGATATAACAAATCAACAAACAGATCAGAACGATAAACGTTGTATTTATTGCATAATTGGATCACATTCTCGATATCTTTCTTGCTAAAATGTTTGGCTGCTTCAATGATTATTGTAAGATGTCGTGACGGATTAATCCGTTTCTGAGCTTTCAACATATTTATAAAATTTTCTTGAGCCGGAGCAATATTTAAGAATTGTTGTGATAAGAACTCCCAGGTTCCTTTGCATCCCCTGTAACCTTGAAAATGATCCTTATTTATGAAGATCTTGCCTTTATCAGTTTTTTCCAGGGTATATTTTGCTATTAGTTTGTTGGATTGAGAATATATCTCCAGGTATCTACCTTGACTAATTCTGATCCAGACTTCTCTTCCTGAAAAGATATGAGGTACACTGTACCTGTTTCCATCAACTGAGATTAGACAATCTGAACTAACTTTTCGCAATTCTTCTGAAACACCTATGAATCGATTATTGGGTAATGGAGAAAGCTCTGCAACTTCAACATTGAACAATTCAACTGGTGTCTTCTTTGTTGTTGTATGGATACGATTATTTACTTGCTTTTCAAAGTCTAAGAGTTTCATAGAAAAATCTTCAAAGGATTCAAACTTATTATCGGCAATAAAGTGATTTTCCAGATACGAAAATGGATTTTCAACTTTTCCCTTTGACCATGGATGGCGAACCTCTGAGCGTGATGGTTGGAAACCATAATGGCTTGCAAATTGAAGATATCTTGGATTCCACTCTTTCGTTTTCGCAATGTATAATGTTGCATGATTATCAGTCTGAATCCTTTCAGGAACTCCTCCTATTCTGGTCAATCCTTCTTCTAATGCTTCAAAAACGGATGATTGGGTCTGGGAGAGAGAATACATGTAAGCTCTGTACCGACTACACCCCAAAATAAAACAAAACACCTGGATCTTAATCGGTTTACCTTCTATCATTACGGTGTATGGCGACCAATCGAATTGTCCTTGTTCACCGGGTTTTGTCTCATATCGCATAAAGGACCGGGAAAATTCCGGCTTATACTGCTGGATATATCTATAAAATGCAGAGCATGAAACCTTACAACCCTTTGACCATAGTTCATCGAGGACACGACTTCCTTTTAATTTCTTAACAAAGTATTTTTCTAAGATAAAATCATGAAATGGTTCCAGTTCTGGATTTATATACGTCTCTCTTTTATATTCTGGGGGATTTTCTGATTTTAACGCATTCTTTACTGTGTTTCGGGATAAACCGAGTTTCTTTGCAATTTTCCTTGTTCCCATACCGGGATTTCGTTTCTTCATGTTTCTTATTGTTATCCAATCTTCCATTGAGATCACCTCAAAACCTCCTGCAATTAATCAGGAGTATTTTAGTAATTTAGGTGGGTCAATTTTCGATGGGAAAAGTGGGTCAATTTTAAGTGGGAATCTTCACAACAGATTAATTGAAACCAAAAGAGGCAAAACCACGATGCTTAAAAGCTGTATTAGACCATAAACTGTAAAACCTCTATGGGTTCTAATCGAGGCATATATTTTCAATTTAGGGATTAATTAAGTTTACAACTGAATGAGCAATCTTTTTATAGAATACGCATTATAGTGCGTAGGTGTGCAACTCGTACCTACAATAAAGAACTCTCGTTCAAATATAACGGTTCCAAACACAATTAAGGAGAAGCTCGTACTGCTGAGGCAGGAAGAGGAATCGTATGGTATGTTTCTGGAGAAGGCACTCTACTATTATCTGGAACACAATCCAAGAACGGCGCGACCAATACCGCCGCCACTGCCGCAAGAACCACAGCTTTTACCCGAAACAATAGACAGTGAACGGGTCTTCGAAATTGCCATGATGTCTGACCCTGACCCTGATTCGATTGCCACGCTCCCGCTAAGATTGAAGACGCGAAACAAGCTAAATACACTCCGTGTCCAGGGCGAGACTTATGATGATGTGACGAGCCGGGTATGCGACTATTATAACACGATGCAGCCTCCGGTAATCATAAAGAAACAGCCTCCTCCGGAGCTTGAGTTTAATCCAAATCTTCGTTATTTGAGAACTGCTATTCATGAATCCCTCGAAGGAGTACTGCGTGCTTATGAGAGTCCGAGAGTGGTGCATCACACAACGAGGGTCATGCTAAATCCTCGCGGAACTCCAATGTACGAGATATGGTACAATGGCTATGCATACACATTGGCAAAGAAAATGACAGTATCTGCAATTGTAGAACTGTTGAACAGAAATTTAATTCAAAGTAAGTAAAATAAATATGGTGAGATAAATGGATCAACAGACACTTGATGGCGACACCGTTCCGGTGCAAAGAGATGAAAAGACTACGACTACAATAACGTGGAAGAGCGATTTTTTTAAGATCGCCCTGAAAAGCAAGGATTATGAGAACCTGATAACAGGTACGACCGGAGAGGATTCTGAGAGCTTCATAATGAAGAGAATGAAAATGCATAAAGGCTTCCCGGTGGGCAACGCTGGTAAAATATTCAAGGACGAACTCAGGAAACTCAAAAATGCGATAATGGAAGGCCGGGGAGAAGTAGAAAAGCCAGGGGAAAAAGAGGAACTGGAAGAACTGGACGAAACCAAAGGTCCGGAAACAGAACTGGAAGATGAAACAGAAGGAGCAGGTAGAGGGCCGGAAGAAACGGATGAAAATGCTGCCGGGAATCAGCCACCTGCAAACGAAGATGCACAGATGACCGCGCTAATAACGAACCTCATCACCGAGGATAGGGGCGAGGAGTTAGAGGATTACCTGGTCATGAACTTCAAGCCTGCTGTGATATTCAAGCTGGCAGAGAAGCTTCATGTCAAGGTCAAGAAGAACGAACTTCCTCAGAAGACAGCCTTCAACATAGCCGTAAAGATAAAGGCATTGAAGGAAAAGCCAGCAAATTCAAGATAGGGTTTTCTTGAAATTATTTGACCAGCACAGATTTACCTTTCTTCCCTTTGACCTTGCTGGTTATTGATTCTTTTTCTTCCGGAATTGGAATTGCAGGAGCGCTTTCTCCCATGCGGGATAGAGTGGTAAACCGTTCGATAGCGAGATCAACGGCCTCGTTCTCATTTCTCACAAGTCTGTTCTTTATAAGGGTATCCATGGCTTCTATGGTCTCTTTCTTGAAAGCATAGTTCTTCCTAACCCGCTCTTCTGGAAAACCATCATCCCCTTCTATCGATGCCACGAGGTCAAGAATAGCTTCTTCAATAATCTCTGTCTCATTCGCAAACTTCTCCAGAAGTAAAAGGTCTTTCATGTTGGCAATCGTCCGATTGCTGAACACATACGTTCTCCGTATTCTTGCATCCTCTGGTGATTTTCTAAGCACGTACTCATTTAAGTTAGTATAAGATTTAAATATTACTACGTACTTTAATGCGTATAGTAAAGTTGATGCCAGATTTTCCCCGGCGCTAAAGCGCAGGGTCGGCGCAAAGCGCCTAAAATCCGGCGTTATCAGTTTCAGAACCTGCAAGAAAATAATGTCGAGGTATTATGTCAGAAAAATCAATAGATGGATTCGAAATACATTATCCTGCGCCGCCACCATTGGTTCTCGATGGAAAACCACTGGACAATAAGATAAATGAAGCATCGGAGAAACTGGCCTACGGATGTAATATTTATGAAGTCAGTCCAGATGGTGATGATTACATATTGCATTCACAATTTAAGTTGTTCCACTTCCGGTATAAAGGAGGATTAGCTTCCTGTTCATGTAACGACTTTACATATGCCACGGGAAAGCCAGTCGCAATGTGCGAGCATATTGCAGCCTTCTTAAAAGTGAGCAATAATTTTAGCACACGTATAAAACCTCTGGATGCAAAGCCTGGACTGCGAGGATTGATAGAAAAGTTCTGCTCTGCAAATAGCATCGAGTGTAAGCTCACCCCGAGCACAGCGCAGGCCAGGGCAGAAACAGAGAAACAAAAAGAAATCCCGAAACCTCCTCCTGTGGCCAAAGACCGTGAGCAGGCAAGGATAGATGTTCCAAAGCCACCCGAAAACATTGTTAAAAAGCCAGAGAAGGTAGCAGAAGCCCCGGTAAATACGGCCAAAGCTGCAACGAGCTTGAGTTTTCTATGTAAAGGAGGTCAGCATGCAGGATGTGGAGGCTTTGAGTGTGGGTGCGAATGTCACAAGAAGGGGACTGAGAAGCCTCTGGAAAAGGCAGTTGAAAAGCCGCCAAAGATTTTGCCTGCGAAGCAGGAACCAGCCAAACCGCCAGCAAAGAAGAAATCAGATGCCGAGTTAGACGCTGAAATTGAAATGGCAAAAGCAGAGAGGTTCTTACAGAATCGTGGAAGCACGTACAAAGTCCAGGGCAAGGAGCGCCCGGATTCTCACATGATACAGAAGGTAGCCAACAAACATGGCGTATCCATCGAGATCCTGGAAGCGACACAGACAGAAGACTGCGTTCACATAGTCGTGAGGGGACATTTGAATGATCAGTATGTAGATGCCGTCGTCCATCACGACTTCAAGACCGAGTATCTGTTAAAGACAATGGAAATAATCACAAAGAACCCTGCTATTCTTGATCACTGGGAGGGTACAGACCCCGTAATCAAGAAGGACGCCAAGATAAAGATAAAAGAAGATGGCAGAGATGTTGAGAAGGACGCAAAATACTACATTGTCCATGCACTTTTGTCGTTTAAGAAGTTCGCTCTGAGGGATGGCAGGACTAAGGCAGCCGCAATAGCCGAGGCACTTCTCCTTAACCAAGATTTCAGGGACCCGGAGGAAAAGGAAAGCGAGGAAGACGAAGTCAAACTCGTCGCAGATAATATGCAGAACAGGAAAGCAGTGAAAGCGGAAGCGTAACGGATGATTTTTTAGAATTAACAGACGTAGAAATAAAAAGCAGTTTCCATGAGTTTTTTGGGATAGGTATTATTCTTGCTAATTGCTCATTGCCCCAACACCTTGGCGATGGGTGCGTGTAGTTTATGCGATTCAAGGCATTTTATCCAAAGAACCATAATCAACCTGATAATCTATTTATTTTCAAGAATATAATTCAATATTGGTGCAATAACTTTATCTGAGGCATCGCATACTCCTACATTAACTTCCAAGTCTGGATCTTTTTCTCCATGAAAAAGTCTGCATCTAATTTTGTATGCAATCATTACCATCGCACAAACCTTTTTATTTACATTTTTCTCTTTTTCTAAGTTCGACAAATAAGTTCCCATGTAATTAGATTTGTCTTTGATATTGATTTTAAAAACTTTTTCAATCGCACCGGAATATATCTTAGGTGAAAGAGCTTGATCATACAAGATAAATTTTTTATTAAATTCCTCAATTAATCTGTATTCATATTCCGTATCAGCGTTATCTTGTCCATAGTCCATTGCATATGAAGCGGAATATAATCCATTGAAAGCTATCCATCTAAATATAAAGCATTTGATTTTGTCTCCTTCTATATCCGCAAGTTGGTTCCAATCAGCAATTCTTTTTAAGGTTCCATCTCTTTTTCCAAGTTCATGCAGAAATAACTCCATGTTCATAGACTATTATTGATATTGATTTATATTAAACTTTTCTGGTATCGTAGATTTTCGGAGACAAAAGAATTAGAAGGTTTTAATGAAAAACGGATAGTTGATTTTTCTACAGGCCATGCTATTACAATATTTCTAATCGCCGAGGTCTTTGTGGCACTGAACCTTTTGAGAAATCGTATATGAGGTCAACGGTATTATAAACAATTACTCATAAAAATATGCTGACCGAATCAGTAGGTATGTAGAAGATGCTAATTTCAATAAGATTTATAGTAATGTTATCATAATATATAACGGTGATTTAATGCCAGGTAAACCAGAACTCAAATGGGAAAAAGAAATAACAATTACAGAGGGTAATAAGGATTATCCGCTATCAGTAAAATTGTTTAAGTCCAGAATAGTTATTGAAGATAAAGAAGGTAATAAAGTAGCTATTGATAAAAGAGATAATAGGATAAAAGTAGAGAGATGGGGAAATGTTGATTGGCATAGGGAATAAAAACTTTGTTAAAAATATCTAATACCTTGGCTATGAATACCATTTTGATTTATAGTCAAATAATAGATGCCCCCGCCAATTCCTGGAACCAGATTGCTTAATCTGTATATTTCAGACGTTGTTCGGATTTGAAAAACAAGATATTCTGCACGATCCAAGAGGTTTTGAGAACTTGGTATTAAAATTCCAAGAGGCTCCAATTGTCGAAAAAATTGCTTTAACAAACCAAATATATTGGCATACAGTTGATAATCGCCATTACGAGTAGTGTAAAAACTACCATTACTAAAGTTTTGCTGAAATATCTCAGGCGGCATATCATGATTTGCATTAAATTGGTATGGGTTAACAGTAATGCCTCTTTTTTCTAGGACTGTGCTTGATCCATCATGTATGTGAAAAAACGAAGGCGTTGGGATTCCATTGCAGTTTTCAAAGGCAGCAAGATGAAAACCTAGCCTGCTGGTACCTGAAGTATTAGAGGGTACTTGAGCATTCAATTGTCTTGCCAATTCCTTTGCAAAACTTTGGAGAGTGGTAAGTGAAGTGTTGGAATTAATGAAGTTTGATAACCATTGATCAGTAGGAATATCAGTAATAGTGCCTATGCCCCAGCATGAAATTCCAGCATTTAGATGTGGAATTATTTGTAACTTCCGTGCAGCATTTGGTATCACATAGCTTAACCCAGTTTGTGCCTGAATGTGCGTTACTGCTGAATCAGTAGCCATAGCGATACCAAATGAATTCATACCGATTGAACTCAACTCTGTAAGTACCAATGTCATAGTATATTCCTACATTGAAATGAACTTAAAGCTTATTAGAATTTCGTTTTTGAGTTCCCTATTTGCTGTTACATTCATGCCCCAATTTTAGTGCTACGACTGTTATACTGGTTCAAGCTATTCAAAGTATGCACACAACACCCATCGCCTTCAGTGACGCTCTCCGCACTTGTGCGAAGCCTCGTGTTCGCTGCTCATATTTGTTTTAGAAGCTTCCTTCCTTCTCGCTTTCCAGCAGGGCTTTGATTATAGCAGGGATTTCATCTTCGTAGCGTTTTGCCTCTGCCATTCCCCTCGGAACAAGAACAAGGCTGCATTGAGGTTCAGAGGTGGTCAGTAATGCCGGTAACATTGGGGATTTCGGCTTTGAGATAGTGCCGGTATCAAAGCTGATACAGTTTTATGATAACAAAATATCAACCACAGCGGATCTGGAAAAGCCGAAAGCATGCTCGGATCCAATGTCATGGGATGGGGGAAAGAAGGCTGTCAAGCCAAAGTCATCAAACTGGGATGTTACTTCCAATTCCACCCCATGATTAGCAGTCAAATTACCTTCATCTTTTGATTGATCTAAGAATATATCAATCCTATTTCTATAATCTCTTCTGTCAGCGGTTTAAGCAAAATCCATTTGCATAATTTTATATACCATACTATTCGATTATATCGATGATGGCAATTATACAATTATCTTTGGAGAATCCAGATATTAAAAACAAACTCACTGATAATTTATCGCAAGACTTGTGGGAAAAGATTATAATTCTATATAAAGAACAGGGGTCATTAGGCGTGACAAATTTCCTTGAAAAGGAACTAGTTACTTTAGTGAATGAACTGGATAATGAAATTAGAAATGTAAAAGACGATATAGACAATTATGAAGAAATTCAGGATTGAGAGCGTAAGTATTCAAGCTTTTAGATGCTTTACTTATGAACAAACAATTCTTCTAAATGGTAAATCCACATTTATCATTGGAAAAAATAGTTGGGGTAAATCAAGTTTAGTAGAAGCAATAATGTGGTGTTTATTTGGAGGTGTATATGAAGAACGAGAGATTCGGAATGACTTTTATCAAAATGGACAAGCAGAAGTCATCGTCAAGTTGACACTAAAACGTGATAAAGATCAATGGCAAGTTATCAGGCGGCTTAAACCAGGACAAACAGAAAGCGATGCTTTTGTATTAGATAGACAAAACAAGAAAATCGATATCACAAAAGCTTTTCCAAATTTAACACGCTTAGCACATGGAATCGGTGCTCATATCATATTCAACCACCAAGGTGATAAGAGGCCAAACGTAAGAGATTTAAAGAATTTTGAAAAAATTATTAGTGAGTATTTAGGATTGCGTGATTATGACCTTATCGGAGAAACAATTTATAATATTTTAGATGATGCCTGTTCTAATAATAAATCCTCTTATTATGCAAAGAAACGTTTTGATGAATTATTGGAAGTTTCAGAAAAGGCACAAACCCTATATAAAAAAACACTTAACGAAATTAATTCACTTATTATCGCTCCACCCTGGGGAAGTGAAGTTGTTCCCAGCTATAAAGGAACAAGTCAACGAATTAATGATTTTATTTCTGATTTGAAGGACTTAAATATCATCATCGATAGTTCTAATGAGCCTTCTAACCTCAAAGAGTTACGTGACAGGTTAGATATTATAAATAACACATTAAAATTGGAACTTAGGAGACAAATTAATCCGGTTGATAATTTAATTACGGCAAAAAATATCCTTTTAAATAGACTTTCTGATATAAAAACCAGGGCAGAATCCAAATTGGCGAGATTAGGTCAGCTAAGAGAACTAATTGATGAGAATAATAAAAAGATTGGAGAATGTGAGAAAAAAATAGCTGATCTAGATGGCGAAATTAAAAAGATAGAAACTCAAAAAAATGAAAAAGAGTTAGAATTAACGATGCTTAAAGGAAAATTAAATCAAATTGACAAGCTTATTGGTATTCTTGATGCATCAGAATTATATTGCAATCAAACAACGTGGAATGAATGCCCAACCTGCGAATCACGCTATGAAGATGACCAATTAAAAGTAGTTTTGAGTAATAAGAAGAAGATATTAGGCACTCAACGAAATACAAAACTTGTTAAAGAAATACAAGATATATCTTCACGTATTGGATTAATGGTTAGTAACATCCAGAACAAGCGCCGTGAACGAGACATTAATTCAAATTGCGTTGTTAATAATAGAAACGATTTGATAAAAAACAATCAGGAATTAGATACCTCTAACAATGAACTTGCTGGATATATAAAAGAAATAGCAAAATTAACGACTCAAACAATATCGCCTGCTAATTTAATTCAAATCATCGAAAATTTAATTAATAAAACCACAACAGAAAAATTGGAACTTGAAAATAGTAAAAATATCCATGATGCATTATATAAGATACAAAAATCAAGATTAGATCGCTATTATTATGAAGTTCGCTTCCTAGAACTAGAGGATAAGCTTAATAGATTACTTTTATTTGAATCCTCTCAGAATTGGCAAAAAAAAGACGCATCTTTGATAAAATTTATTAATTATTTGAATGCCATAAGCAGTATTTCAAATTCAATACTAACAGTTAAACAGGGCTACATAGAATCACAACTTCCTGAAATAAATACAGTAGTAGACGCTACATATCAGATACTTACAGAACAACGTTCTTATGAACATGCTGAAATAATTATCGAAGAGCAAAATGGCAAAGAAGTACAGACGAACTTAAAATTTATTGTAGCTTCCGAAAATCCACCACGAAAGAGAGATCCTGAGACTGTTTTGAATGAGCAAGCACTAAATGCATTGAATATCTTGCCATACTTTGTCTTTACTAAACTTGGTGCAATGGATCACGAGATTGATCTTATTATCTTGGATGACCCTTCTCGAAGCTATGATTCAGGAAGATTTGAAAAATTAATGTCGCTGCTTTCAGATGTTGAAGATACAAATCAGATTATTATAACTACTCCTGATGACAAAAGAGATGTATTTATAAAACTTGAAGAGAAATATTTTAAAGATCGTGTAAAAATAATAGAACTTATTGATTTTGATAAAGAAAAAGGACCGAAATATCAGATGATGCTATGACTGAATTGCATAATAAGCGATGGATAGAACTATTATGGGAATGCGTACCAGAAGACTCGAGTGAATTTGGCCGAACTACTCAGGCTTTGCTACATCTGACGTTGCTTATGTTAAAGGCAAGAGTCCTCAAAGATCAATGGACTGGGCATCCTGACTTAGAGGTTGAATTCAAGAGGCAAATTTGGCGTATTGAAGCATCATACATATCCAACGAGAAAAATTATTATGATGTTGAGGAAGAGGACTTAGATGCCATCGTTCCAAGAAACACAAATGAGAGAGGCTTTATTGCACTTCTGGATCTGCATTTCATACCAGAATGGCATCTGATAGATTTGGCAAAATTGCATAGAGGCTCGTATCATATTATACATTTAAAAGCGGTTCAAGATAAGGAAATATCCCAAGAGATTAATCAGGCATTTCAGAATGCCATAGAAGAATATGGTTATTCTGCAAAAGGCGGAAGCTATGATGGGATATATGATATTATAAAGAATCGTTTCCATAGTTGATTTTATGGTAAATGTAAGTAAAATGATCAATATTTTGAGAAATGTAGTTAATAGAACTTTTTAGAATAACATGTAATTTCAAAGATTAGAGACGTTTTTTTTGGAAACCCTTCACTTGTTTTATTTCGATTCAAGTCCAACAAAAAGGACCGGCAACTTATGGTTGACACCGATTGCAACAGCATCTTCATAAGTCCACAATCTTTAGATAGTTCTTTGCAATCTCTAAGGGAGCCTTGATGTCAGAGGCCAACCCAGTTGTAGCGGTAGTCTTATTCAATTGGTGCGTTCATTTTTTGTATCTCGGATTAGGCTATCATCATGGCTTAGTTTGTCTGGCAGTTATTATTCGGGTTCTCCCATTTTTACCCCGGTTTTCAATATATGTATCCACCAATTTAGCGTTGACTAACTTGTTCAGCGCTTTATGAAATGTGGTATATCCTTTTCTGGTGCGTTTGTGGAAAGCATTAAACAGGTCACCCGCTTGCGATGTACCCTTTTCAGACGCTAAGGCTAGCAGTGCAGTTTCCGAATCCGTGAATATCTTCAGATATCTTTTCATCCTTTCATCTGAGGCATCAGTGAGTGCCGTTTCCACATCGATGAACTCTACAATAGTAGAGGCCCGCTTTTCGGCATTAATAACCGAACGCTTCAGGAGATCGATAGCAAACCTGACATCTCCTCTGGATACGGCGTAGCCAGTGATTTTTTCTATAATATCGTTTTTCACAACATTGGGGTATAACCCGATTTTTACCCGCCTATCCAGGATGTCAAAGGTTTCATCCCAGCTATAGGATGGAAATTTAATGATCGTGGGCATGAATACCGAAGTGAGTCCTTCATCATGTGAAGGATATTGGGTACTGTGCACTGTGCTCAAACCGATAGAAAGAGGGTATTCTTCATAAAGTCTCAAAAAATTGTTAACTACTTCATGGAAAATTTTCCTCAGAACAAGAAAATCCGCATCATCAAGGATAACAAACATGCTCTTATTTTTGGCCACAAGTGTTTGTGCAAGCTTTTCATATAATTTTTTCAATGCTATTCCTGATGTTGGCGGTTCTATTCCCGTCATCTTTTTGTAGACTTCAGCAAGCACTGAATAATGTGTCTGTGTATACCTGCAGTTGACATAAGCCAGAATGAGGTTTGAAGGAGATATCTGCTCTGCCTGCTCAATAACTTTTTTGAACGAAGTGGTCTTACCTGTTCCTGGCGGACCTACGCACACTATGTTCTGCGGCTGCTCACCATGTATCCCAGGCGCAATAGCATAACCTATGCTTTTCATTTGTTTCTCCCGATAAAGAAACTCTTCAGGGATGTACCCAAAATCAAATATTTCTCTATCCCTGAATAATGTCTGTTCCCACGCGAGAAAATTGGTCATCGTTTTTCACCCGGGCGCATTTGTTTTCATAATTTGTTCCGATGCGCATGTTTGATTCGCAGATATTATTTTGCTTGATATTAACCATTATGGGAGCGTGGTGAAAGTATTCTAGTTGCCAAATTATTTTTTTACAGTTTCATTTCTTGCTTCCATATGCCCTTTCAACACCTCCAAAAGAGCCGGTTCCTGCCGTATCAGATCCATGAGTTCCATTGTAAGAGATGCACGCTCCTTATCAACATTAATGGCTGTGACAATATCAAGTGCAGCGCCGCATTTATTGCAGAACTTCCCTGTAGCTCCATTTACAGTGCCGCATCTGGGGCATTTAATAGGTGCAAGATCTTTTTCTTTAGGTGAGTCATCTTTCGAAATACCATATGCTTTGAGAAGGGTATCGTCCAGATTCCTGCCAGAAAGATGGACATATATTTGGGACATGGTTGAACCCTGCGTCCAGCCGAAATACTCGCACATCTGTGCACTCGTCAGTATTTCGGATTTTTCTGTCGCGCTCGTATGCCTGAAAAGATGATTATATACTCTTTTTTGAATTCCAGCTTTTCTTGCAGTTCTTTTTATCCGCATGGTCAATGCAGGATACATTAGTTGTTCACAGGTATTTTCTTTTAAGCCATTTGTCTTTCCATTATTTCCAAATCTGATCCAGAAAGGAGAATTAGGATTTAATTTGTTGGGATGTATATCCAACCAGGCGCTCAGATACGGAGCAGAGAATATGGTTCTAATCCGCCTCATTCCTGTCTTTCCATTCACAATTATGATTGCACCATAATTGTCAAAATGAACATTTTTATTTTGTAGACCTGCCAATTCCCCTATTCTGCAACCTGTTTCATAGAGTGCGGCTATAAGAGCTTTGTCCATTGGATGAATGGCTGAGTCTATCATTTTCAGGATTTCTTGCCTGGTAAATATTTCAGGGATTTTGTTTCTGACCCTTTTCATAACTACCTGGTTGGCAAGGTCAGTTCTTCCAGTTTTCTTAAGATAAGTTTTAAAAACCTGTTTATAGGTATGCTTCGTCCAATCTTTAATATCCCTTCGCTGTATCCATTCCAAAAATTCTTCGATATCTTCAATTTCCAGACAGTCTAGGTCCTTACCCAATTTTTCACTTATTATCCCGATAATAGAAATGCATCTTTCTATCCTTGGCATACTCAGTTCTTTTATGAACATTTGTTTTTCAAAATTGAATATTATCTTCTTATTTTTATCACTTATACTTGAATTTCGGATCTTATTTTCCACTTTTTCCAGTCTTTTCTTATAATCATAGATATCCATAGTCAACACCCCATAACTTTCGAGAATATAACCCGAAAGCAAGTACATGTGAAAGTGAAAATGCACTGCCTAAAAAATATTAAAGTACCTGTGGGCGTTAAACAAAAAATTGGAAGCCCCGGGAGGGATTTGAACCCTCGACCTAGAGATTACAAATCTCTCGCTCTGCCAGGCTGAGCCACCGAGGCTTGGGGAAAGGCTTTCGCTTTTAAGGATGGAATTACATTTAAAAGCTTCGGTATCTGCGAGATGAAACGGATAAAGGCTATAAGCTTCTAAAAACCAGTGCGACGCTGAACCTGAGCTTCAAAAGGAAAACTTTTGTATTCGGACGAGAAACTAATAGTTGTTACTTCATGAGTGGAAAATCGGGGTTCATATGCAGATAAATCGAGTTGAGATATGAACAAAAAAATTGTTGGCATATTGGTCGTCTTAATTGCAATAGCAGCAGTCGTAATAATTTCCCAGTTCAGTATCAAACCATCGGTGAAATCCGCATCTTCCGCTGAAATTAACCTTCCGCAGGGATTCGGGATAGAAGTTTTTGCTGACAATCTGGGTGGAAGCCCTGTTTCCTACCCGGGAACCAATCCGGGCCCGAGAATGATGTTGCTACAGAATAACATCTTGTTTGTCACCATACCAAACCAGGGAAGGGTCGTTGCGCTTCCTGACAGGAATGGCGATAACAAGGCCGATGAAACCATAACTTTTATCGACAAACTCAACAATCCGCATGGAATAGACTTTTACGAAGGCTGGTTTTATATCGCCGAGGAGAACAGGGTAATAAGAGTAAAGCCAGGCAGCAATAATTTGCTTGCCGACAGGGGAACACTTGAGGTGCTTATTGATAACCTGCCGACAGGCGGTCATTTCACGCGAACCGTAAAAGTCCATAATAACAGCTTATACCTCAGCATCGGCTCTTCCTGCAATGTCTGCTATGAACAGGATGAAATGAGGGCTGCAATATCAATATGCGCTCTTAATGGAACGGGCTGCCAGGTTTTTGCGCGGGGCTTGCGGAATGCCGTAGGTTTTGTATTCCATCCCCTGACAGGCAAAATGTACGCCACTGAAAACGGGCGCGACTACCTTGGTGAAGACCTGCCGCCTGATGAAATAAATCTTATCGAAGATGGTAAGAATTACGGCTGGCCGATATGCTACGGCAAGAATATCCATGATACGGTTTTTGACAAGAATGTTTATGCCAGGGCGCCGTGCGCCGAACCATTTGAAACACCAGCCCTTATTGACCTGCAAGCGCATTCTGCGCCGCTTGGTCTTGCTTTTTATTATGGCAATAGTTTTCCTGCCCAATACAGGGGCAGCCTTTTCGTAGCTTATCACGGTTCATGGAACCGCAATGTGCCAACGGGGTACAAGATTGTGGAAATAAACATGAATGACTTTACTGTGAAGGATTTCGCAACAGGCTGGCTTTCAGGAAATAATGTGCTGGGAAGACCTGTGGATATAATCGTCGCAAACGACGGCTCGCTTTTTGTGAGCGATGATAATGCAGGGAAGATATACAGGATTTATTACACAGGCAAGTAAATACAAGTATAATGTCCCTGTCTGAAATCATTAAAGAAAAAATCAAGCGTCGAGGCCCTATCTCTTTTCGTGATTTCATTGATATGGCGTTGTATTATCCGGGGCTTGGCTATTATACTTCCCCCAGAGAAAAAATCGGAAAAACAGGGGATTTCTATACAAGCCCCAATCTCACCCCTGCCTTCGGGGAAATGATAGGCAGGCAGCTTGAAGAGATGTGGCGCATCCTTGGCGGGAAAGAGTTCACAGTCGTGGAGATGGGGGCTGGCATGGGTCTTCTTTCTGGAGATGTCCTTGCAGATCTAAAAAAAAATGAGGATTTGTATAAACAGCTCAATTATTGCATAATCGAAAAAAGCCCGGCCATGCGCAAGGAACAAAAAAAGTTACTTCGCGAAAAAGTTACGTGGCATGATTCTTTAGAGGACCTTCGGGGAATTCGGGGATGCATTTTCTCAAACGAGCTTGTGGATGCATTTCCCGTACATCTGGTCGTGATGGGAAATGAATTGATGGAAGTCTTTGTAGATTATGAGAACGGTTTTATCGAGACATTAAAAACCGCATCGGATGAACTTAAAAATTATTTTGATGAACTTGGAGTTGTTTTACCGCATGGATACAGGACAGAGGTAAACCTTGATGCTATAAAATGGATAAAAGAAATCGGGGAATCTCTTAGCGAAGGATTTGTTGTGACAATAGATTATGGTTATCCGTCTTTTGAATTATACCAGGAATACAGGAACAGGGGGACACTGATGTGCTATTATAAGCATACCACAAATGAGACGCCGTTTGAGCATATCGGCGAGCAGGATATTACGTCCCATGTGAATTTCTCGGCACTTTTTCACTGGGGACGCGAAAACGGGCTGGAGCTGTGCGGTTTCACAGACCAGTCGCATTTCCTGATGGGACTTGGGATTGAAGAATACCTGAAACGGTTGCAGGAAAATGAACCTGAAAATTATCTTAAAAAAATGCTGCCTGTGAAAACGCTGATGATGGAGATGGGAGATACCTTCAAAATCCTGATACAGGAGAAAGGAGTGGAATGCAAAGAACTTTCAGGATTGAAATACCAGAGCCGGTGGCAGATTTAATAATTAGAAAAAAGTAAAAATAAAAAAATTAGACAATTATCAGAAGACCAAACACATCGGTTCTTCACAGCAAACAATTGAACCCGCGCTGTCTTCTACGCAGACGACCTCGCTTCCGCAAACTTCGCAGTAATACATCTCGCCTTTTTCTGCTTTGGCTGCTTTCTTTGTTTTTGCCTTCTTTGGTTTAGCCGGTTTGGATTCTGTTGTTTTTGCTACAATTTTACTTCTTTCTTTCCACCACGAAGATGCAGATGTTGTGGTGGATTTGGGTTTTGTTTTCTTTGCCATAATACTTACCTCCACTGAATTATGTTAAATTTTAATTAACGATACTATCATTTATACATATCGGTCATAACTCTAAACTATCATTCCTTTCATTATCATTTCCTGCCATGACAAAAGTGATATAAATGATAAAATTAGTTACAAGATTATGATACTTGCCCCTTTTTTATACGGAAATGAGGAAACTATCGGGTTGCATGTTATCCTTTCAAATATCTTCTGGTGGGCATCCCTCCTCCTTGTCTTCACAGCATACAGGAACCGGAACCTGTGGAATGTAGGTGATACGCCGTGGACTTTTTTGTTTTTAACCTTCCTATTTTTCGGAATCCGCGAATTAGGCCACCTGAGCAGTTCACCTTTGATTGTTTCAGTACGATATGTTTTCGGAATATGGTCTGCAATTTTTATGACTTCGCTGTTTGTCTATCTGTATATGTTGATATGCAGGAGAAAAACAATTCCAAAGATGGCAACTTATCTTCCGTTTGTTCTTGCTCTTCTGTTCCCGCTTTTAATGCTTTTCCTCTTTTTTGCAGGCATAAAACCTGATGATTTGAAAAATATTATGTCTTCAATAGAAAATCTCGTATGGATAGCGGGAAGCTCAATGACCATTATAACAACCTTCCTGCTCGGAACCCGGGCAACGGGAGGATTTGTAAAAGTATATATGCTATTCCAGATAGCGGTAATTTTGGCTCTCTTATGGAAATTCCTGGGTTTCATAGCAAGTATGGGATGCACAATACCTTATTCTATCAGAGAAACTCTTGAAACGCTTTTCGGGGTGTTTGCGATAATATCAGTATACGTATTGACAAAAATGCTAAAATCGTTAGCAAAGAACATTCGGTGATTAATATGGCTACTAAAGCTGAATTATATCATCTTGCACTTAAACAACTGGAGGATTCTACAGGTGATATTTTAAGCTCTGCACTGGTGACCGATGATGGGCTGATTATGGCAAGCACAACTTCAGGAAAAGTAAACAAAGAAACCTTTGCGGCATATTGTGCGGCAGCGTTCAAACGTGCAGACGAGACTATGGAAGAACTTTCAAATGAGAATATCGATACATTGCTTTTTGAATCCAAAAATAACCGCATCGTAACCGTGCGTGTCGGGGAGCATGCTCTTCTGGTAGCGTTGACCGGTAAGAATGTCCAGATGGGGCTTGTACTTATCAATATACAGAAGACTGCCCAGAAAATAAAAGAATTAAGTGAGACAAGTTATTTCACGCCATCCGCGGCATCGGCGAAAGCGCATTAACGGAACGCAATGAACAGGACGCAGGCTAAAACCAAAATATGGCTGGTTAACGATAAAGAGAAGCCGATTATGGGGGAAGGAAAGGCTGCTCTTTTAAAAGCCATAAACGAGGAAGGGTCGCTCAACAAAGCATGCAGGAAAGTGAAAATTTCTTATAAACATGCATGGCTCCTGCTTAAAGAAATCGAAGAAAGCGTGGGAGAGCCGGTGATAATTAAGAAACGTGGTGGAAAAGCCCAGGGCACATTCCTGACCGAAAAAGCAATAAACTTACTTGAGGAATATAATACATACGAAGCTATACTTGCGCAAACCGTTTATGACAAAACTTTCTGGGAGGTGATTGGGTTGAAAATATCTGCAAGGAACCAGATGAAAGGCAAGGTAATAGAAGTTGAAAAAGAAGGTCTTATTGCAAAGGTTAAGATTTCTATCGAGCCTACAACGATAACAGCGGTCATCACGAAAGAGGCTGCTGATGCTCTTGCAATCAAAAAAGATGATAAAGTACTGGCGGTTGTAAAGGCTACTGAAGTCATGATAGGGAAAGAATGACTTCATCTTTTTCTTAGTTAAAATATTAAGAGCGGCACAACTTTTTCGATACTTTTATTAATTAGCATTATGTTTGAGTGAACATAAAGAGGCAATATTATGAAAAATCTTTTTGCTAAAATAATTTTTGTTTCGATTTTTATAGCTCTATTCGCTGGCTGCGTCCAGCAGGCACCGGCTGGAAATACAACAACTCCCACATCGACAGCATCCGCCCCGCAGGATTTGCGCCTGGCTACGACAACTTCCACATGCGACACAGGATTGCTCGACGTGCTGAACAAGAAATTCGAGGACGAAAATAACGTGAAAATCCTGACCGTATGTGAGGGGACGGGCAAAGCTGTAGCTACGGGTGAGCTTGGCGCTGCGGATGTTGTGATGGTGCACGCAGTCCAATTGGAATTACAGGCTGTTGCCAACGGGAGTTTCATAAACCGCAAATACATGATGTACAATTATTTCGTAATCATCGGACCTGATAACGACCCCGCGGGCATAAAAAATGCAACAAATGCTACGGATGCTTTCCGAAGGATTGCCGCAAAGCAGTCTCCCTTCATATCGCGAGGCGACAACTCGGGCACAGATATAATGGAAAAATCAATCTGGAAGGCTGCAAATATCACTCCAGCCGGAACATGGTACCAATCCGTGGGCAAAGGAATGGGTGAGACCATCACGACAGCCGATATCAAGGAGGGTTATACACTTTCTGACCGGGGAACATACCTTGCCATGAAGGATAAAATAACACTGAAGCTCCTTTTCGAATCTGACCAGAAGTATCTTTTCAACCCCTACCATGTGATGGCTGTGAACCCGGCAAAATTCCCGAACGTGAAATACGACCTTGCGATGAAATATGTCAACTATACGACATCGCCAGAGGGGCAGGATATCATAAGGAATTACGGTAAGGACAAATTCGGGGAAGCGTTTTTCGTGCCAGAAGAAGATGCGGGCAACGTGACCAGTCCATGAAAATATTGAGGTGACCGGTTTGAATCACGCTTCTCCCAATGTTTGCATTCATGCAGATTATGGCAACCCGTTCAAAGTACCGGCTGGAAAGGATATTTCCATGGATGATGTAATAAAAAAAATCACCGATCCCTATCTTCTTTTCCAGATAGAGCGGGTGAGTTCATTCCATGGCTACCTGAGCACAGGCGCATTCATCGGCATCCAGATGTTTAACATCGCAAAAAGGGTGCTGGATGCTGATTCCGGAGAGCAATTGTATATCACCTGTGAAACCTATAATTGCCTTCCTGACCCCTTCCAGATCCTTGCCGGTTGCACCATCGGGAACAAGAAGTTGAAGATCAAGGATTACGGCAAGATGGCTGTTGTAGTCAACAAGAGGGCGCCGGAAGGCCAGAAGCTGATCAGAAGCGTCAGGATAGTGCTTGATCCCGCAAAAACGGCACAATATCCAAAACTTCATGAGTGGTACATGAAAACCGGAAAAGTTTCTCATGAGGAGGCAGTCTCTTTGCTGATAGATGCAGGGGAGAGCGTTTACACATATAATATCATGGACATCGAATTATCGGAAAAACCAGAAAAACGCATAGCTCTGTGCGATAAATGTGGCGAGAGTTTTGTTCAGAAAAACGATGAGGCTCTGTGCCTCGCCTGTATGGAAAATATTGCAGTATTAAAGGAGTAATTTATGAAAGAGGTAGTGTTTGAAACAAAGGAAGATAAGACTCTTGTATATCTTCCGGAAAAGTGTATAGGATGCGCAACATGTACAATGATGTGTCCCAAAGACGACCTTGTGATAGGCTCGGTTGGAGCGGTGGCACGTGGGCTTATCAACAAGGACTTTCTCCAGAAAGGAAAAGGCGGCTGTCTTATATGCGGGATGTGCTCAAAGGTATGCCCGACAGGTGCGCTTGAAGTAAGAAAAGCAGGCAAGGCGGAGATGGACGACTCCTATCTCTACGGCTCTTTGAAGCCCACTGTAGTTAACGATAAATGCATCCGCTGCGGGATGTGCGCGGAAGTGTGCCCGCAAGAGTGTATCGAAGTGGAGAAACGCAAACTTGCCCAGGACGGAAGCCTCAGCATGGATGGGAAAACCATTATCGACCAGAAATGCTGTGTTCACTGCGGCTGGTGCGCCTCAATATGCCCTGTTGAGGCAATAACAATGGAGAAACCTTTTTCAGGGGAATTTTCAAGGGATGAGAGAGTGTGCCAGGCATGCCGCACCTGCGTGAATACCTGTCCTTGCGATGCTCTTTTTAACAAGGAGTGGAAGGCGGGGGAAAGGGTCGAGAAAGTAACACACAGGCCTGACGCCTGCATTTACTGCGGCGCCTGCTCAGTGGCCTGCCCGGTGGGAGCAATAACAGTAAAGAAAACTGCTATACTACCTGATATGAAGAAAAAACAGATATTTGAGAAAAAGCTCACCGCGGAGCCGACTCCAAGACCTGTGCTGACCTCAACACTTATCACGGACGAAGAGGCCTGCCTTGGCTGCGGCAATTGCGTTATCGTATGCCCTGTCAATTCATTATCAGATCCTTATCTTGCAGCCGGACATCTCAATGAAATCGACACTAAGCCGCTGCTTGAGGTTGAAAACGGCAAAGTGAATGTGGTAAATCAGGAAGTATGCGGCTCGTGTGCCACATGCAGCATGATATGTCCCACGGATGCGATACGACTTGAGAAAAAGGAGGTGGCGTAATGACTGGTACAATGGTTATCAGGAATGGATATGTTTTCGATCCGTTGAATGAAATCGATGGGGAAATTAAGGATATTTTTATAAAGGACGGAAAAATCGTGGAAGACCTCACAGGCAGCGGTCTCCGGGATGCAAAAGTAATAGATGCCAGAGGAAAAACCGTGATGCCTGGCGGTGTTGACTCGCACTCTCATGTCGCCGGCGCAAAGGTGAACGGAGGAAGGATGATGTGCCCTGAGGACCGCTATAAATGGGTGACCAAAAAGACAGACCTCACCCACAGCGGGAGCGGGAATACAGTACCTTCGGTATATGTACAGGGTTATGATTATGCAAAAATGGGATACACCACTGTATTCGAAGCCGCAATACCTCCGATGGAAGCGCGTCATACTCATGAAGAAATGCGCTCAACCCCAATCCTTGATATGGGCGGATATCTGGTTCTGGGCAATAACTGGTTCATAATGCGCTACCTCAAGGCGGGGGATATTGAAAAAGCCGCCGCGTATGTAGCGTGGATGATGAGAACGCACAAGGCATACGGCATAAAATGCGTCAATCCTGCTGGCGTTGAGAACTGGGGCTGGGGAATGAACGTGAGTTCGCTGGATGAGCCAAATATACATTTCGGAATCACTCCAAGGGAAGTTATCCACGGGCTTGCAGAGGTAAACGAAATGCTGGGAATGCCCATGTCACTGCACCTTCATGCCAATAATCTGGGGCATCCGGGATGCTGGGAAACTACAAGGGATTCTCTTGAGGTGACACGCGATGTGAAGGTCGAATGCAAAATGGATGTAGAATGGCAAAAGACAAAAATCGACCCGGAGAGAACACAGAGCGTATATCTGGCACATGCCCAGTTCAACTCGTTCGGCGGTACCTCATGGGGGGATTTTAATTCCGGGGCAAAAGGTATTGTAGATTACGTAAACAAGACAGATCATGTTGTGATAGATAACGGCGCTGTTCCCTTCGGGCCGGCAACAGTAATGACCGGGGACGGACCTGCCATACATCATCTTTACAAGCTAACCGGCAACAAGTGGTCTAATAAAGACGTTGAGCTTGAGTGCGGTTCAGGCATACTTTCATTCAATTACATGAAAGCAAATCCGGTACACAGCGTGGAATGGGCTATCGGGCTTGAGCTTTTGCTTCTTGTCAACGACCCATGGAAGACCATCCTGACCACAGACCATCCCAACGGCGGTCCATTCACCAAATACCCGCAGGTTATCGCATGGCTCATGTCAAAGAAAGCCAGGGATGCTACTTTTGCCGAATGCCACAAGTGGGCGCAGGACAGAAGCAGCCTTGGTGGCACTGACCGCGAGATGACACTCAATGAGATAGCAATCCTCACAAGGGCAAACTCTGCAAGGACTGTAGGGATAGCTCACAGGAAAGGACATCTCGGAGCAGGAGCGGACGGAGATGTAACCATATACGACTTCGATCCGACGAAATTTGATGTAAATGACTATACAAAGATCATACGAGGTTTCCAGAATGCCGCCTACACAATAAAGGACGGCGGGGTTGTAGCGCAGAACGGGCAGGTAATGTCAGTTCCCCATGGCAGGACATTCTTCAGCGAAGCCCATATGGATGATGGGATTGAGAAAGAAATGTTAAAAGACGTTAAGGAGTGGTTCAAGTACTACACCCTGGGCTTTGCGCAGTATCCCGTTCCTGATAAGTACATTCGCAACCCTTCGCCTGTGCAGGTAAACAAACCCCTTGAAGCGATCGTGGGGAGGTGAAATGATGACAGAAGTAATACTCAGGCCAAAAGGCAGCATCGATATCATGGTTGAGGCAGAAGTCATCAACCCGGATATCTTTGCGGGAAAGACGACAGGTGAAATTGAACAGTTAATCGTCTGGCAGGGAGCAAAACAACTTCCGCTTTCAGAATTCTTTGATGTTGAGGGAAGCTCAGGCAGCACAGCAGCAGATACGAAGATCATTGTAAAAGGCGATGTGCCCAGAGTCAAACATATAGGGCATGGCATGAAAGCCGGAGAGATAGTGATCGAAGGCTCATCAGGCATGCATGTCGGCTCTGAAATGATAGGAGGAAGCATTCTCGTGAAAGGCGACGCAGGCTCATGGGCTGGCATGGAGATGAAAGGCGGGACTTTGCACATAACCGGGAATGCCGGCGACCATGTCGGGTGCGCCTACAGGGGAAGCTGGCGCGGAATGAACGGAGGGAAGATACTGATAGACGGTAACGCCAGGAGCCAGCTCGGAGGCGGAATGAACGGAGGAGAGATCCGTGTTGGTGGAAATGTTGAGAATTTCGCAGGGATACGAATGAATAGCGGGATCATCGTGGTAAATGGCGATGCTATCCGCGGCGTGGGCGCTGAAATGGCAGGGGGTACCTTTGTCGTAAGCGGGAAGATCAAACAATTATCACCCGGCTTTGAATATGCAGGCACTGAAAAGAACCCGAAAGTTGGTGAAACGGTGCTATCAGGAGAATTCAAGAAATTCGCTGGAGACTATGCGCTTAGTAAGACACCAAAAGGGATTTTGTTTGCATCAAAGGATGCAAATGAGGAGGTGTGAAAAATGAGGATCAAGGTATTATTGAACTCAGGAAGCACGATAAACGAGGGCAGGCTTGCCAAGGGCGGAGACAAACTTTCACCTGAATACCAGGAGGAATGCGCTGTGGCAGTTATTCATCCCAGGATATTCAAAGAACTTGGCTGTCCTAAAAGGATAAAAGTGATATCGCGTGATGAAACGCGTGAGGTCGTTGTCACTGCGAAGTGTGAGGATTCGGTCACGCCCGACCAGATATTCATGCCAAGATCGATATGGCCGAATGTGGTTGTAGAACCTGAGACTTTCTCCACAGGGTCTCCCCTCTACAAGGGAAGTCCGGTGTTCATAGAAGCCACGGACGAAGAAGTGAAAAGTGCCGAAGATATTGTGCTCAAAGTCTATGCAGGGAGGAGATAATATGGTCAGCAAGAATATTATCTGCCCTGTATGCGGGGCATCATGTGATGACATACAGGTGGATTACGATGGCGAAAACATCACAGTGAAAAATGCCTGCAAGATGGGCAATGCCAAATTCCATGAAATCGTGAGCCATCACAGGATTAAAGAACCACAGATAAAGGAGAACGGAACATTCAGGAAAGCGCAATGGGAAGAAGCATTGGATAAAGCTGCCGAAATTCTTGTTAACGCAAAGCGTCCTCTTCTTTTCATGGGCAGCGAAACCTCATGCGAAGCAATGGAGGTGGGCCTTCATATCGCTGAATACCTTGGTGCAGTGGTAGATTCAAACGCCACCGAATGCCATGGGCCGACTGCGATGGGCATACAGGAAGCCGGAAGGGTAGGATCTACCGCTGGCCAGCCAAAGCAGAGGAGCAGCCTTGCGATTTACTGGGGAACCAATCCGCTTGAATCCATGCCAAGGCACATGTCGCGGTACGGTGTCTTCCCGCGTGGATACTGGACCAAGCGCGGGAGGTTTGACAGGACTATAATCACGGTTGATCCGAGGAGGTCAATCACAGCCGATGCCTCAGACCTGCATGTACAGCTTAAGCCCAATACGGATTACGAACTTCTGTCCGCTCTCCTGACACTACTTCATGGAAAGAGACCGCATCCTTCAGTTGAGGAGATAACCGGGGTCTCTATCTCCACCATGGAAAAGATTCTTGAGATGATGAAAAGCACCAGCTTCGGTTCGATATACGTTGGCCTGGGCCTAGCATCATCATACGGCAAACACAGGAATACCGAGCTTGCATTAAACCTTGTAAAAGAACTCAACAACCATACCAAGTTCGTGATAGGGGCTCTTCGAGGCCACTGCAATGTTGCAGGGTTCAACCAGATAGCTTCCTACCTCTACGGCTACCCCTTCGGGCTTGACTTTGCGCGCGGATTCCCGCGATATAACCCCGGAGAGTATACGGCTGTTGATGTACTCAGAGAACGGGATGTAGATGCTGCGTTCGTGATGTCGGCTGACCTTGTATCCCATTTCCCTGCAACGTGTGCTGAATACCTGAAGGAGATACCCATGGCATGCCTTGACATTGCGCCATGCCCGACCACGCTGGCTTCTGATGTTGTGCTGCCGGGCGTTATCGATGCCATGGAATGCGATGGCACGTTCTACAGGCTGGACGATGTGCCTGTGTATTTCCAGCCATTCACGAAGTCGCCATTTGGGTTTACGCAGAGCAATGAGGATACCATGAAACAGCTCTTTGAGAAGATAAAGAGACTCAAAACAAACTAATGGAGAAATGAAAGAAAGCTGGCACGCGGAAAAAGCAGGTAAATGGACGAGTTACTGGAAGGATGAGGCGCATGATCCTTCCGCCCCATATATTTTGACAAAGTGCGTAGAAATTTCCGGAGAGGTACGAAAAGAACTGGAATTGGATGTCGTTGAAGAAGACAGCATAAAAATCATGCTGGACGGGCGGCATCTTGTCACCCTTCTTGCCCTTCCACGAGAGCTTCGGGAGCTTGCTGTTGGATTTCTTGTATGTGAGGGTGTTCTTAAGGAAACAGGGGACATCCGTTCGATACATGTACAAGAAGATACCGTTTTTTGCGAAAGCACACTCGATAACAATGAACTTGAACTCTGGACAGAGGTCAGGAGTTCAGGATGCATTGGTATAAAATCTTCATGGGAAGGGATAGAACCTATCAACTCAGGCGTTCGGATGGAAAAAGAAGTGCTGCTGAATGCTATCGAACAGATAAAAGAGAAAGGGAAGATATGGAGGCGCACAGGCGGCACCCACTCCTCGCTTATTTGCACTAATGACGGTGATATCGTATCGTTTTGCGAGGATGTCAGCAGGGCATGCTCTGTGGACAAGGCTGCCGGAGCGGCGCTGCTCTCGGGAAAAGACCTTTCAGACTGCGCTCTTGTCACAACAGGAAGACTTTCAGGCGGGATGGTGGCAAAAGCGGCGCGTGCCGGGATTCCGATTGTGGTGAGCAAGGCTGCACCGTTGAGTACAGGAGTTTTGCTTTCAAAAAGCATCGGGATGACTCTTGTGGCATTTGTGAGGAAACCGAATCTGTATATATATTCAGGCGAGGAAAGAGTCGTATAAAATAACTTTTAAATTTCTGAATCACGAGGTAATAACCATGCTGGAAGGAAAATTATTGATTGGAGGAAAATGGATACCATGCGAGCGTAAGTTCGAATCTTTGAATCCAGCTACAGGCGAGGTTTTAGGGAAAGCATGCCTTGCAGGTAAAAAGGAAGTCACAGAAGCTGTGGAGGCTGCAAGGCTTGCCCAGGATAATTGGAAAAATACTGACATAAGTGAAAGAGCAGGAATTTTTATCCGGATCGGGGACGAGATTCTAAAAAGAAAACAGGAACTAAAGGCGCTCATAACCATGGAAATGGGCAGACCGCTTTTCGAATCCGAAATCGAGGTGCTTCTAACCTCCGAGATGGTAAAATATTTTGCAAATGAGGGGAAAACATACCTGGAAGGGGATGCGATTCCAATCAGTCAGGATACATTCAGCTTTACCAGGTTCGAACCTGTGGGAGTTGTTGGAATTATCAAGCCGTGGAACTATCCAATGCTTCTTCCATTATGGGCTATAGCTCCCGCACTTATTGCAGGTAATACTGTTGTCTTAAAACCCTCTGACCTGACCCCTTTCGTTGGAATAGAGATAGGTACAATCTGCCAGGATGCCGGGATTCCTGACGGTGTGATAAATGTTGTAACAGGGGACGGCAGCACAGGAGAAAGTCTCGTCCGTTCGGAAATAGATATGGTTTCCTTTACTGGTAGTGCGGAAACCGGCAAGAATATCATGAAAAATTCTGCTGAAAAATTGCACAGGATATCTCTTGAGCTGGGGGGAAGCGATGCTTTTATTGTTTTCAAAGATGCCGACATCGAAGAGGCGATAAACGGCGCAGTCTGGGGACGATTTATGAACTGTGGGCAGGTTTGCGTTTCGCCTAAAAGGATATTTGTGGAAGATGATATAGCGGATAGTTTCATAGAAGGATTCGTAAACAAGACGAGGAATCTCGTTATTGGAAATGGTTTAGAACCCGGTACAGATATAGGACCTATGGTCAGTATGGAACAGCGGGAGAAGCTTGAACTCCAAGTGGAAGATGCTGTCAGGAAGGGTGCAATAATTGAATGCGGCGGGAAAATACCATTGCCGCTGCAAGAAGGATATTACTACGAACCTACGGTTGTGACAGGAGTTACTCCTGAAATGAGTGTAATGAAAGAAGAAGTGTTCGGGCCTGTGGCAGTTATTTCGGTTTTTGATACAATGGATGAAGCCATTGTCCTTGCAAATGGAACAGAATATGGATTGGGAGCATCTGTGTGGACAAAGAACCTGGATACCGCAATGCGCATGTCCTCGAAGCTTGAGTGCGGGATGGTATGGGTAAATGAAATATGCACACTGCATCCGCAGTGTCCCTGGGTTGGGGTCAAGCACAGCGGGATGGGAAAAGACTTATCCAGATACGGCATCAGGGAATTTGTCAGCATCAAGCATGTAAACATCAACTTCGGAACCGGAAAAACGCGCCAGTGGTGGTTCCCTTATGCAAAGACGGTCTTATGAGCTCTCCAATAGCCCTTAACGAAGCACTTGAGAAAATAAAGCAGCTTAAGAGCACATACTACTTCAGGCGTGATTCTGAACAGACATCCCTTAACGATTCAGTTGGGAGGGAACTCAGTGAAGATATTATTGCAGATTCCATGTCTCCTGTGTTCGATATAGCGGCAATGGACGGGTTTGCTGTCCGGATTTGCGATAGTTACCCACTCAGAATATCCGGGAAGATATATGCAGGCGACAGCATTGCAAAGATAAAAAGCGGTGAGGCTTTGGCAATCGCAACAGGTGCGTTACTCCCGGAAGGTGCTGATGCGGTGCTGAAAATGGAGGATGCGGAGGTTAAAAATGATGTCCTTTATGGAAAAGTTCTCAAGAAATGGGAAAACGTATTCCGAAAAGGCTCGGATTACAGCGCCGGCGACAGGATATTTGAGAAAAATCACCGCATCATGCCCCAGAGCGCTGCGCTTTTATACAGCCTTGGCATCGAAAAAGTCCCGGTTTATAAAAAGGTCATGGCAGGCATAATATCCACCGGCACGGAAATTTATAACGGCATGATAAAAAATACAAGCGCTGTGTTGATACAGGGGTTTTTGAAAGAAATGGGCTGTGAATCCGTATTTTTAGGCGCTGTCCCTGATGACTTTGACAGAACAAAGGAAATGCTGTTGCAAGCGTGCGAAAAGTATGATGTTGTATTTACAACAGGCGGCGTCTCAGTAAGCGAGCGCGACTTTGTGGCAGATATTATCGCCGAAACAGGAAAACTCTTATTCCACAGAGTAGCTATCCGGCCGGGGAAACCCATTGCAGTCGGTATTGTGAACGACACTCCAGTATTTGCACTCCCTGGCAAACCAACCGGGGGTTTCACAGCTCTTGAAATGGTGGTGCGAAGGTATTTCACGGATATGCCAAGGGCAATGCAGCAGCTTGTGATAAATGAGGATGTTGTGCTTCCTGAAAATGGTTTTGAGTACATACTTTTCGTAAATATTGCGCATAACACAGCAAACACAATGGGGTATACTGGCTCAGAGATGAAATTATTTGATAGGGAATATAAGACAGCAATCATTTCGGCATCTCCCCGCTCTGCTGTGGTAGAAGGGTATGTAATAACAGACAGGGATATTGGAAAAGGTGAACTGGTAAATGTACATCTTTTTAGTTAAGATAAACATGAATAAACAAGAAGAGGCTGGACATGAGCAGTGCTGATTTTTTGTCCATGGGGATTATCAAGGCTTTTGAACTGATATTCAGTTTAAATCCCTATATTCTGAGCATAACAGGCGTTTCCATCAAAGTATCCGGCACCGCTACCATCCTTGCAACCCTTACAGCCATACCTCTTGCATTTGCTATCTCCTTCATGAACTTTCGAGGTAAGCAGGCACTGATCACACTTATCAATACAGGCATGGGGCTGCCATCTGTTTTTGTGGGTCTTGTTATTTTCGTGATGTTCGTGCCTGCAGGACCTCTCGGTCTTTTGAATATGATTTTTACGCAAAAAGCCATGATTTTAGCCCAGTATATACTTATCACGCCGGTTATAACAGGTATCTCGCTTGCTGCAATAAAAGCAGTCCCCCAACCGATAATCGAGACCGTTTATACGCTCGGCGGTAACAAAAATGACGCTGCGGTCGCGGTTTTAAGAGAGGCAAGATTCGGCATAATCACAGCCGTACTTGCCGGACTCGGCAGGGCGCTTGCAGAGGTAGGCGCGATTCTCATTGTGGGAGGCAACATCGCATACACAGGAAGCGTGGGAGGAATAGGCGATGGAGAATCCTACACGCGCACGCTCACGACTGCGATTACACTGGAAACGAGCAAGGGCGACATATCCACGTCAATTGCCCTCGGGATTATCCTGATTTCCCTTGTCCTTTCTGTTAATATACTGGCTAACTTCTTCCAGAGGAAGGATTGAAATGTCTGAAGAGTTAATCAGGATACAGAACCTCTGCAAATCCTTCGGAAGCAAGGAAGTATTAAAAAACGTAAACCTGGTGATTAACCGGGGAGAGATTTTTGCCTTAATCGGGCCGAGCGGGGTTGGGAAAACCACAATGCTTCGGATATTGAACTTTTTAGAGACGCCCTCGGATGGCAGAATTGTATTCATCGGTATTGACAGCAGCCACAAAATCGATGCCCGGCGGGGGATGTCGATGCTTTTCCAGACGCCAGCCATTTTCAATACTTCTGTGTTCAACAATGTGGCTTACGGGCTCAAAGTCCGCAAGGCGGATAAGGAAACTATGAAGAAAAAAGTCATGAATGCATTAAGTATTGTGGGACTCGATGGGATGGAACATCAAAAAGCCCGTACCCTCTCAGGCGGGGAGGCGCAGCGCATGGCTTTTGCGCGGGCGATAGTTTATGACCCCGATATCCTTCTTCTTGATGAGCCGACTGCGAACCTTGACCCTGCGAATGTGGCGAAGATAGAAGAGATTATCAAACGGATACGGAGCGAGCTCGGTACGACCATCGTTATTGCAACGCATAATATCTACCAGGTGAAGCGCATTGCGGACAGGGTAGGGATATTGTTGAACGGGGAATTGATCGAGGTGAACAGCAGGGATGGCATTTTTACGGCGCCGGAGGATGCAAGGTCGGCGGCGTTTTTGAAGGGGGAGATGATCTATTAATTTACACAAAGACCATTCAATTTCTTCTCATCACAGCCCCGAAAAACCCATCAGTACCATGAACATGCGGAAGCGACCTGAAATATCCTTCTTCTGTCGTAAATTTGCCAAATATTTCAGGGTTCATTTCAGAAGCAGGAACCATGTGGAAATCCATGTTCTCATCAAGAAACTCCCGCACAACCTCCTCATTTTCCTCCCTGCTGATGGTGCATGTGGCATAAACAAGCCTCCCGCCGGGTTTTACAAGACCGCTATATTCCTTTAATATTTCTTTTTGCTTTGCAGAAAGTTCTCTTATATCCTCCTGTGTCAGCCTCCATTTCGAATCCGGGTTTCTCCTGAAAACTCCCATGCCCGAACACGGCGCGTCTATCAATACGCAATCAGCCCGGCCATCGTATTCACCAAGCCTGTCAGTTCCAGCAGTACGGATATTCAATACACCCGCCCTCGCAGCCCGCCGCCTCAGGTTTGCAAGCTTTGAAGTGCTGGTTTCAAAAGCAATAATGGTGCCCTTGTTCTTCATCAGTCCTGAAAGGAACAGGGATTTTCCGCCGTTTCCCGCACATGCATCCACAACAAATTCGCCAGGCTTTGACCCAGTAAGCAAAGTAATAAGCTGGCTTCCTTCATCCTGCACCTCAAAAGCCCCGTTCGCAAAGGCATTTGTTTTAAAGATATCCTCTTTTTTATCAACAACAACCCCGAAAGGCGAGAAACTTGTTGGCGAAGAAGTATAGCCCTCATGGTCAAGAGACTCCCGGAGAGATTCGCGTTTTGTCTTCATGGGATTGGCGCGTATCGTTAAAGGAGGTTCGTGATTATTGGCAGCGCACAGCGCGTCCACCACGCCGGGTTTATGAAACTCTTTCAGCCATTTTTCCACAATCCACGCAGGGTGTGAATGATAAATCGAAATATATTCAAGAGGCGCATTTTCTTTATCCGGGAAGATTACTTCATCCTTGTTTTTTATTATTCCCTCAACAGTTCTTTTTACAAACCCTTCGAGCCTTTTCTCATCAACGCAAAGCGCAATCGCATTATTTATGACTGCGGCAGCCGATGCCCCAGTAAACACTGCCTGGTAAGTGCAAATCCTGAGAATATTGAGAATATTCAAATCAATATCGGGAAGCGAGGCTCTTGATGCATGTCCAATAATATAATCAATCCGGCCCCGGTGGCGCAGGATTCCGTAGGTGAACTCAACGATAGTTGCTTTTTCGGCTGATGAAAAAGTTTCATTTTTAAAAATACCGCCAAGCAGCATGTCTGGATATTTTTTACCGGCTATTACTGAATCCAGAAGCTGCAGGACAACGAAATACGCTTTTTGCCTTATGAAAATGCTGTTATTTCTCAAAAATTATCATACCGGTTTTAAGATGAGTAACCTCGTCCTCTGTAAGCTCCTTTTTCGTGGCATTTTCTGCAATTATGGCGCTGTTGCCCAGCGGGTCCTCGATAATGACGGTTATCTCATAATTACCTGCTTTTATTTTTTCTAAAATTGAGAGAAGTTCCAGTGCGCGCTCTGTTTTTTCTTGTTCGCCCCAGCGTGTCACCATCCCAAGTATTTCTTCAACCCTGTCAAGCACTCCTTCGATATTAGAGACAAAAGATTCGGATGCGGGTCCGGGTTCAATATCTACCCCGAGTTCGGGAATCCTTATCGTCCCTGACGTGGAACGCACCACCCGCGCATCAAGGTCGTCCTGGTTTTTTATTTTCAATTCGTAACGCACAGGCTTACTCTGTGCCAGTATTAAAGTATCCGAATACCGGAATCCACATTCGCACAGGGAAGTAATATGCATCACTTCCCCGAAAAAAGGAATATTATCAGGAACCCAGTTTGTCATGAATTCCTTATGACAGAGCGGGCAAACGCTCCTGGTAACAGTTAATGGGTGGATTGGTTCAGAGTTCACTTTAACTTTTGTCTGTCGATCCGGACACCGCGCGGGGTTACAATGACCTGGTCTTCCTTTATCATTGCAATGTCGCCGTGCACGTCGCCAACAACCTGTTTTAAATCCTTAATCGCCCTGTCGAAAACCATTTTATCCTTTTTTGCAGGCGATATGTCAATCATAAGGATATTCCCGCCGTATATCTGCTTCTTCAATTCAGGCATAATATCAAGACCGGAAAGTTCAGCTATCCGGATAAAAGTACCAGTCGGTTCATCTTTGAAACCCTCTTCAAATTCCGATAAATCAAGTTCTTGATATTCCTCTGCCTCAGCCTTTGCCTTTTTCCCGCTTCCAAGGAACTTATCTAAAAATTTCGACGCCATGAAATCATCACCTTTACTCCTTACTGTTTGTATCTATTTATTTATTTCTGTTCAAGCTTCCAATGAAGCTATAGTAAATTATAAATCTTGGTAAAAACAAACAGTAATTAAAAAATATGAATGAAATAATTGAGAATAACAAGCATCTCACTCATCGGCTAGGTTGCAAAACTAAAATTAATGTTCAAGGGGGTTTATGGACTCGCAAATAACTACAGCTCTTCTAACTGTTGGTTCTACGGCTGTTGGCGGTAGTATTGGCTATTTATTACATGAATATAGGAACCGTGTTCAACCTTTTATTGCTATAACTAAGGTTAAAGGTGATTTCTGGAATTATAATGCAGATGTGGATGTCCCAGAAGACGTTTTAGTTGCAATTAAAACTTCCTTCTACATCAACAAACTCAGTTCCACTGATAAATTAAGTGAAATTCACGAGTCATGGGAAAATGCCTATGATGTCTCAGAGTACGGGTCTGAGTTGATTCGCTTAGCCGATGATGTTATTGCCTCTAAACAACCAGAAGATCTTCTAACCATACTACCAAAAATACTTTCCAATTCACTCTATGAAAGATTGATTATATTTTTGCTTGCAAAAGATATACTAAAACCAAATCCTGCGGATGTAAAACTACCTATGATTGTACCAACTTACACTTCAACACAGTATGAAGGATGTATTGAGTTGGCTTTCCCAGGCTCGCCAGTTCGATTTGGAGAACGTTTTGATAACCTACCGATAGTGAAGAATAAGTGCCAATCGTTCATTGATCTTATAGAAAAGCTTGACATGAAAGGACTTAAAGAAGCGTTTCGCGAGATAAAACGAAATATCCAATCAGAAATTTTAATTGCTAAGGATGTTGAGCCTCTATTAAGCAAGAATCTGCTGGATGAGAACTCAACCTGGATAATCGAGGTGTATTTGGCGAATCTTGGGCAAAATCCTTTTTTGGTTGATAAAAAAGCAACTCTACATGTATATGATGAGATGACGGGGGCGAAGTATAATGAGCCATGCAAGCTACTCCTCATCCATAAGGACGATAAAGGAAAAATTAGTAGAAATGCAGCGGAGTCTCCACTAGTAATAGGTAAGGAAAAGGACGCAATGTTTGGATTCGTCACAGAGAATGTACAGGGTAAAATGACACGTGGCGATGCATTTCGAGATGCATTTAATAAAAAAAATGCGCAGTGTTGGTTAGAGTTTGAAGTAGAGACTGTTAGTTTATTTAGTAGACTCAAAAAACTTAAAACCCCAAAAACACCATTCCATGCACCAACCTGATCATCTCAACACAAAAATATAACCATTAAAAGTCCATCGAAGAAGCTTTCGACTCTAAACACAATGTTTACATTTTGTTTTAAACAAAGTTACTATTTCTGTTCAAGCTTCCATATTTCGTCCCCGACAAAATGTATGGATTTGACAGCCTTTCCTTTTCCACCCTTCATACCTGTTCCCGGCATAAGAGCCCTTCCGATAGCGAGCGCCTTCCCATGAGCCTGTTCCACCACTATTACGAGGTCGCCTTCCCTGATAGCGGGGTCGGCATCCACTATTCCAGGGGCCATTATGTCAGCCCCGTTTATAATGAACTTCACTGCCCCGGGGTCCACCACAATCCTGCGCCGGGAAGGGTTCAGCTTGAGAGCGCCTTTTACTGTCGGGAATATCTTCCCTTCAATCTTGAATAATAGCGGTTCACCGTCCACGAAAATAAAATCCGATTCATCCGACTGTACATATTCAAGTTTCTTTCCAATAAAAGAAGAGACATCTCCAAAGGCTTCCATAATATCACTGACGAGAGCCTTTTCTTCGGTTTTTCTCAATATATTCCGTGATTTTATCTTCATAAAGAGTTACGCTCCTTTTTAACGTCCCGAGTCACGCCTGTCTTCGACACGCTTTGCGAACGGTGGGCGTGTCCACGTAAACCGATACCCCGGTTTACGTGGTGTTCAGGTATGCAAAGCATACCTGTCGTTTGATAAACCTTTCTTAAAGGTTTACGTATGGCGAAGCCATACGTGTGCGCGGTGTAAACTGACGCAACAGTTTTTGATAAACCTTTCTTAAACGTTTTCATTTGCCACCAATAGTTTTAAATATTGTCCTGACCACTTTGGTGCACTATTGAATTAATAGTTTACTAATAATCAGGAGCGTTTTATGGGAAATAGACCCCTCGACATTCTAAACAATGCATTAAATAAATCCGTATTGATTCGGTTAAAGGGCTCAAGAGAATTCAGAGGTGAATTGCAGGGCTACGATATTCACATGAATATAGTACTGGAAAAAGCTGAGGAAATAAAAGAGAACGAAACAAAGAAACTTGGAACTGTAGTTGTCCGCGGGGATAATATAGTATTCATTTCTCCTTAAAAATAACAAAGGTGATAATAAAATGTCAAAAGGTACGCCGTCAATGGGTATGCGCCAGCATAAGACCCATATAAAATGCAGAAGATGCGGAAGCGTTTCATTTAATACCCATACAAAAATGTGTGCATCGTGCGGATTCGGAAAGACCAAACGAATGCGATCATACAAATGGCAAGAAAAATGCGGATATTAAGGTGACCCCGGTTGCATGAAGCATGCGGTATAGTCGGTGTCTCTTATAAAGAAGAGTCACCTGCCGCACTATCAATCTATTACGCATTATATTCTCTCCAGCACAGGGGCCAGGAATCTGCTGGCATAACCGTCCATGACGGGAACTGTGTCCAGACTTTAAAAGGCATGGGACTTGTGCCTGATGTTTTTAATAAAGCCGATATCCAGAAACTGAAAGGTCATGTCGGTATCGGGCATGTCCGCTATTCGACTACAGGCGGCTCAAAGATTGAGAATTGCCAGCCTCTTCTTGTCAGTTTCAGCAGCGGGACAATAGCAATCGCTCATAATGGCAATCTTGTAAACTCAAAAGAATTGAGAGAAGAACTTGTAAAAGAGGGGAGGATATTTCTCTCGGATTCTGATACCGAGGTCATTGCGCATCTTTTGGTTAAAGAACTCATGCATAATGAACTTGAAGATGCTGTCAGGGAGATGATGAAAAGGCTTGTGGGTTCTTATTCGCTTGCCATCCTGATAGACAAAACGCTTGTCATTGTCCGCGACCCGCTTGGGGTAAAGCCCCTTTGTCTTGGGCGTATTGATAACGGCTTTGTGGTGGCGTCGGAAAGTGTTGCTATTGATATATTAAACGGGGATTTCATCCGTGATGTTGCTCCCGGGGAAATGCTGATATTCAGCAACGGGTCGTATGAAAGCCGACAGCTTGTTAAATCAAAGAATTGCGCCCACTGCGTTTTCGAATATATTTATTTTGCGCGCCCTGATTCGGTCATAGACGGACAGCTTGTGTATAATGTCAGGATGCGCATCGGAGCAACTCTTTTTAAAGAGCATCCGATAGAAGCCGATATTGTTTCCCCGGTACCCGATTCCGGAATTACTTATGCGATAGGTTTCTCCAAGAGTTCGGGAATCGATTATATGGAAGGATTGATGAAGAACCGTTACATTGGGAGGACTTTCATCATGCCGGGGCAGGATATGAGGGAGACTGCGGTCAGGTTGAAACTCAATACTATAAAGCCGAACATAGAAAGCAAACGCGTTGTGCTTATCGACGACAGTATTGTGCGCGGGACAACCTCGCGGAGGATAATAGATTTGATCCGTAAAGCAGGAACGAAAGAGATTCACATGAGGGTTGCCAGCCCGCCGATTATTTCACCGTGTTATCTTGGGATTGACATGGCTACAAGAGAGGAACTTGTGGCTGCTTATAAGTCGGTGAAAGGTGTTGAGGCTTTGATTAATGCCGATTCGCTGGGGTATTTGAGCATTGAAGGGCTTGTGAGTTCTATCGGGATTCCACTGGATGATTTGTGCGTGGGATGTCTGAGCGGTGTTTATCCTGTTGAGATTCCGGGCGAGAAGTGTTCAAGAAGGCAGTTGAAGTTGTCGGAGTTTTGATTAACTTTCAAAAGAGGAGACCAATCGTTGGTTTTTTCAAAATTAAGGGAAAACTAAAAAAGAGAGAACCGATATTAAACAATGAGGCATAATGACTATGGGCATAATAAAAAGGCTGGGGCTTGACTTTAAATGGATAAAGCGGTTATTCAAGAAAAAGAAAGCCAGGATTGGAATATACGGTCCTCCCAATGCAGGGAAGACTACGCTTGCGAACAGGATTGTCAGGGACTGGACCGGCGATGCCATGGGTTCAGTATCCCATATCCCGCACGAAACCCGAAGGGCGCGCCGGCGCGAAGGCGTGACCATCGAATGCAACGGCTCGTCTGTGACCCTGGACATAATTGATACGCCAGGACTTGCAACCAAGATAGATTTCCATGATTTCATGGCATTCGGGTTAACTGAAGAAGAATCGAAACGACGGGCAAAAGAAGCAACTGAAGGCGTGATTGAAGCCGTTAAATGGCTGGATGACCTTGACGGCGTTATACTTGTTATGGATGCGACAGAAGACCCCTACACTCAGGTGAATGTAACTGTGATAGGCAATATGGAAGCTCGCAAGCTTCCGCTTTTGATAGCAGCCAATAAGATTGACCTTCCTACTTCATCTCCTGCAAGGATTCACAGCGCGTTCCCGCAGCACCCTCTTGTTCCCATATCCGCTCTTGAGGGACAGAACATAGATGCACTGTATCAACAGATTGCTCAGCATTTCGGGTGATTATTATGAAAAAATTTATTAAAGACAACACGTATGGCGAAGCCATACGTGGACACCGCATAAAGCGAGGTGTCGCTTTATGATAAAAGGAATTCAAATGGATTTAATATCAGAGGATAAACTCGATTCCATGACCTCGATGGAAAAAGTGAGGTTAATCCTTGATGAGGTAAGAAACGGGAAAATCCTTATTCTTGAGAAAGGTCTCACCCCGAATGAGCAGACAAAACTTATAGAGCTGACTATGACAGAGATAGCGCCAGACGATTTCTCAGGGATTGAGATCGAGAGTTACCCTGTAAAACATGACAACAATATATTGGGTAAGCTATTCGGGAAAACCACTGTGAAGACAAGGCTCACAGTAATAGGTCCTGCAGACCAGCTAAAAACGATAAAAAAGGACAGGGACCTGATAAGCGCACTTGTCTCAGCACCATAGACCATGCCGCATAAATGTACACGATGTGAAAGCGTTTTCAAAGACGGCGCTGCGATAATACTTAACGGCTGCCCGAAATGCGGCTGGAATAAGTTCCTGTATGTAAAAGACGCTGATGAACCCCATTCCGAAATCAGAACAAAGGAAGCAGTTCCTCCAGCAGCCACAAGATTTATCAAAGAGGTTGACGAGATTCTTGGAAACAAGACACCAGAGGCCGATTCAAAAGAAGTGAAAGCGGAACCGAAACCTGAAATAGGCGAGCGGGTAGAATCCGTGAGAATAGTTTCCCCCGGTTCATACGAATTAAATCTGGAATCGCTATTGGAAAGAGATGAAATCGTAATGGCGCTTAAAGAAGATGGGACATATCTTGTCCATCTGCCCTCGGTCTTCCAGAAAAAGAAACATCATGAGCGGTAAAATGTGTCGGGTGTTGAATTAAGATTGAAGTATTCCTTTGCGCGAGTCGAGTCGGGTGTGGAAACGATGATGGAATTTATGGTTGTCCCAAGCTTGCGTGAATCGTGCAAATAAAATCCCTTTTCAAGCCGTGAGATGTTTTTCACCTTGAGAATTGTTTCGTCCTGGTTCATTTTCACAATATCATAATCAAAATTCGAGAAGAGTTCACTTATTTTTGGTTCAATGCTTTTACTTCCGAAAAGAAGAATATACATTTTTGGGATTTGACCAAGGTCATAATTCACTATGAATGTGGCATTGGTTTTATCAAAATTAATTGTGAGTGAAGTAATTTCAAGAGTGTGATTTGCAGACGTCCCATCTGAGATTGGAAGTATTGATGCGAAAAACAACACCAAGAAAATTACTATGATTGATTTTTTCATCCTGGAATCACAATGTACTCTTTGAATATATCATTTTGCATCGTTTTTAACTTCCGCTTTTCTTCAAAAACCAGACCGGGTAATGTTTCTTTGCCCAATCCGAATTTACTTCTCCGTTAATAATACCTCGCAGTGACTCGATATTAAACAGCGTGAAAATGACATGCCCGGTTAACAACAATATGGATATTTCGGCCAGGAAATCATGGACTATGAAACTAAATTCCACAAAGCTCACACTGAACAATGACTTCATCCATAATATAAAACCGGATAAAGAAAGCCCGATGATAAGAAGTAATGTAAGGAAAAAATTCGTTTTCTGCCCGCTGTTGAACTTGCCGGCAACGTGTGTTTTATTATTTTTCAGGATTTCGATGAACCATTTTAAATCATCTCCTGTCCAGGACTTCATGTCCCTTATATCGTCACGGGTTTTTTGACCGCTAAAAATATAAATCAGGATGGGGACCAGAATAAAAGGCAGGGAAGCATATACATGGGCAATTTTCAATAACGGGTTTCCAAGAAGGGATTTTGGTGTCAGGAACATGCTGATTCCCGTTATCAGGAGCCAGATAAAAAATACAGCATGAGACCAGTGTAAGAACCTGCTGCTGATATCGAATCTCAATATTTTCATATTAAGGATAGGACACCCCGTCAATGTTATAACCGAGACTTTCCCAGTAACCGACCTCCTGTGTTTGTGTAAGCGTTATCCTGTTCACCCATTTAACGCTCTTATAGCCAAACATCCTGGGCATCACAAGACGCAAAGGCCGTCCCTGATCCTGGGGCAGCGGTTCATCATTCAGCATATATGCAAGCATGACCTGGGGCTCCATGGCATCTTTCAAGGAAAGGCTGTCGCTATACACGCCGCTTGACGAGTGAAATGTCACAAATGTAGCTTCGGGCTTAAGACCGGTCTTATTAAAAAGTACTTTTAACCTTATGCCTTTCCATTTCACAGCATCCACAGACCATCCTTCCACGCAGTGAAAATCAGATATCTGTTCTTCGCTTTCAAGATTCAAAAGTTCATTATAGGTTATAACGAGAGAAGAGTTCACAAGTCCTTCTACAGTCAGTTTCCATGCCCCGGGGTCAAACTGTGGTGTTTGCTCGACGCTCCGTATGCGAAACATGTTGATAGTTTTTATCCCGGCATTTTTTAATATACTGAGTAAACCGATTATAATACCGAAAAAAATTCCCAGATAGATCAGGAATTTTCTCCTGCTTAAAATGGATTTTGATTCTTTTTCCTGCTCCAGAAATATTCCCCGATTATATTTTTTGTGCCAATAGTAAACATATACTCATTTGTCTCAAATAATTTTCCCTATTTTGTTGAAGACCGTATTTTATTCATTCAGCATACCATAAAAAGAAAGTTATTTGATATATTAAATCATTACTTTGGAATCATGGAAAAAAAGAGTCCTTTTTATACAGCTTCTATTGCGTCATTTTTGTATTTTGTTATTTTTATCATGTTAAAATATTTCCTGCAAAATAAAACCGTGGATTGGCAGAGTGCCTTATTTGGTGCAGTGGTTTTCTGGATTGTTATTTTTGTGGTACATTATTTTCTTGATAGACGTTATGGAAGCTAGTTTTACATTATTATATCACAGTGCTTTTTTTAAAAATAAATACACGATATAAGCGATTATCAAAACTACGAAGAGCCATAAAAGGATGGACAGTATCCTTATTAAAAGAAATGCAATAACCAGAGCAATTATCGCAATAATTATATCTGTGAGTTTCATAGTTAAAGATTTCTTTTTGGTACTTATATCTTTAATTGTTCAGTTTTAAAAAATTCTCCACTATCCTCAACCCTTCCGGCGTCAGCACAGATTCGGGATGGAACTGCAACCCGAATATCGGTCTCTGCTTATGCCTCACACCCATAATTATGCCATCTTTCGTCTTAGCCGTAATCTCAAGCTCTTGCGGCAGCCTCGTTATGGCAAGTGAATGATAGCGCCCTCCCACAACAGGGTTGGGCAGGCCCTGATAAATGCCGTCACCGTTGTGGTATATCTGCGATGTTTTCCCGTGCAGAGGCCCTGATGGCGAGTGACTTACCTCTCCGCCGAAAGCAACCGCTATCGCCTGGTGACCGAGGCACACACCAAGCAGGGGAACACTTGAATCCCTGATAATCTTAAGGCAGGTTCCGATGTCCTTCGGATTTGCCGGATGCCCCGGACCAGGCGATATAACAATTGCGTCAGGATTAATTTTCTTAACTTCGCCAAGCGAAATTGTATTTGGAACAACAATAGTATCAGGCTCGAATATGGACACGTAATCCACAAGGTTCCATACAAAGGAGTCCTTGTTGTTCACGAATAAGACTTTCATGGCACCCCTCCAATCGCCTTAATCATCGCTGCCATCTTGCGCTCTGTCTCATTATACTCGTATTCGGGGTCAGAATCAGCCACTATCCCGGCGCCGGCCTGAACTACCGCCGTCCTGCCGTTCTTGATTATCGTTCTTATCACTATAGCAAAATCCGCATCCCCGTTCCAGGAGTAATAGCCCACGCCGCCGCCGTAGATTCCTCTAGCATCTTTTTCAAGGTCGTGTATTATCTCCATTGCCCGGATCTTGGGCGCGCCCGAAAGTGTACCAGCCGGGAATATGGCGCGTGTGGCGTCGAACTGGTCGCATTCATCGCGCAGCTCGCCTGAAACGGTGCTCTCAATATGCTGGATATGGGAGTATTTCAGGACAGACATGAAATCATCCACTTTCACCGAGCCACCTTTTGAGACCATCCGCACATCGTTGCGCCCGAGGTCAACGAGCATCACATGCTCAGCCCGCTCTTTCTCGCTCTCCAGCATCTCCTTTGCGTATGCTTCATCCTCCGCTTTGGTATTCCCGCGCGGGCATGAGCCGGCTATCGGGTTGATTATAACCTTCCGTTTATGGACAGAAAGCAACGTCTCGGGGCTTGCGCCTATGATACTTGTGCCGTCAAACTCAAAAAGATACATGTACGGGCTTGGATTGACGCTGCGGAGCACTGTGTATAGTTCAAGCGGCGTCTGGTCTGTTGTTATCTCGTACCTGCGCGACAAGACAACCTGGAAAATATCTCCGTCGATTATGTGTTTTTTTGCTTTCCTCACAGCATCTTCGTATTCATCTTTTCCCATATTGCATGTTATCTGGGCGGGACAGTTTTTATTTGGAACGAGCGCATTGGCGTTGTTTATCACCATCGCAAGCTTTTCGGCATCCGCTTTTGCAGCCTGATACACAGCCTTTGGATTATCTTCTTTCATGACGAACGGTGTAACCACTATATACGTCTCATTAGTCATGTGGTCAAAAACCACGGTTTTTGTGGTGAGTGCAAACTGCGCATCAGGGGTATTGCTTTTCTTTTGGGGAATATCCAGCCAGCAGTCATACACCATATCATAAGCGCAAAAACCGATAGCTCCGCCAAGAAATGTCTGCCTGTCAAAACCTTTACCGATAAATTTAACATTTGAGGCTGCAAAAGCCGCCCTTATCGCATCCATCGTATCAAATCCGGCTTTGAGCTTTCTATCCCTTCCCTTTCCGGAATTGCAAACCTCCGAAAGCGAGGACTCGATTAACTTAATCAGGTTTGTCCTGTGCGTGTAATCAAGCGTTAATAACCTGTTCTTGATCGTAATGACCGCGTCGGGTAAAGCCCCGACGAAAGAGAAACGGGCATGCTTTTTTTCCTTCTCCACTGATTCAAGAAGGTATGCGCATTTTTTATCCATTGCCGCGTAAAGGTCAAGAGGGGTGCATCCTGTTTGTACCTTAGCCATAAGCTGGATAATGACAGGCTTTTCCTCTGCAAGGCTTATAAAATCCGATTCACTAATATCAAATTCCATGTATCCTCGCATTATTGATGAATGCCATCACTTTTTTTTCGTCTTTTTTTCCATCGGTTTCCACACCAGAAGCCGTATCGACCGCATACGGGCGCACGCTCCTGACCGCTTCTTTGACATTATCAGGGTTCAAGCCGCCTGCCAGTATCACAGGCATGCCAGCATGAAGAACCACTTCTGAACTTATCTCCCAGTCATGCTGCGCTCCGGTTCCGCCGTTTTTCCCATCGATAGAGGTATCGAGAAGAACCGCATCTGCTATTCCTGAAAGTTCACTAATCTGTTTTATCAGTGTTCCGGACTCAGAATCCCGGGATACCGGGATTGTTTTAATTAGCTTTATCCCGGTTTCCCTTATTTGTTTAAGTTCAGAAACCGCCATTGCATTATGTATCTGGACAGCGCCAGGTCTTGCAGTCTTTATCATATTGATCGCCTGTTCAGCAGTTTCCGGCATTATGACCAGAACTGAAGTCATAAAAACAGGCACTTTTGAAATCAACCTAGATGCCTCGGAAATACTTATTTTCCTGGGTGAATCCACGGGAACTTCGGTTATGAATCCCACAGCGTCCGCCCCTGCGTTTATTGCCATGTTAAGGTCGCGGTCTGCTTTAATGCCGCATATTTTTACTTTCATAGTTCTCTCTTAATGTGTTATTGCCATCATTTCGTTTCCGTTTTTCATAAATTCGTAATCAACCTTTTCGATGGATATTTTAAATTGCTCAAAGTCCGCATCATTCATTAATGCATCAACAAATGGCGATTTTTTTCCTTGCAAATTCACGATCGGGAAAATACGAATCTCTTTTGATGTTATTCTGAGAAGTTCTAAAATAATTTTCTTGTGCAAATCGTAATTTATATGATCTTCGTACAGAAACAAAAAATGTGATACTAGGGAAGTGCTGAACTGGTTATCAATGAAACCTGAAGAAGGATACTCAACAGGCATGTATCTTTTTGTTCCATGGTTTTTAAAATCTTCGATAAATAATTTGTATGCTTTTTCTCGCTGAGCTTTTAGCGCCTGTATATCTTTGAAAAAATTCCATACATATAAATCAACAATCCCAGGCAATTGTTTCATTACTTCATCAAGGTCTTGCCTGCATTTCTGCCCGATTTCCAATAGGCTGGCAGTGTAAATTCTATCAGATGCGGTCACATTGTATCCTTTTGCATTGGCTTCTGCGCAGAAAGAACTTACCCCGGATGCGACATCAAGAATTTGTTCATCTTTAGGTAAATTATCTAACTCGAACATTCTATAGTACTCCTCAAATGTTCGTCCTATCAAAACAATGTTTTTAAGGTTCAATTGTTTACCCATTTTCTCAGAAATCAAATTACAAAAACCGCGCTAACTTTCCGGGGTCCCCTGCCGCGTTCACGAAGTCTTTTAATTTATCAAGGGCTGCGCCTGTATCAATAGACCGGTTCGCCATTATTATCCCGGATTCGATGCTGTCGGCCTTCCCGCTGATAAGCAGGGCTGCGCCTGCATTTATTATTATGATATCCCGCTTCGGGCCTTTTTTCCCTTTCAGCACTTCCACGATTACCCGTGCATTTTCTTCCGGGGTTCCGCCTGCGATTTCACCGGCCGTAGCGCGCCTGACGCCAAGTTTTTCAGGCGTCAGGGTATATTTTGTTATCCTGCCCCAGTTCAATTCTGCTACCCGTGTTTCGCCTGTGTTTGATATCTCATCCATGCCGCTGCCGTGGACAACAAGCGCCCTTTCAGTCCCGAGTATGTTAAGGACGTTTGCCATGGGCTCGCACAGGGAACCGTCAAAAACACCTATCAACTGCGCCTTTGCATTCGCCGGATTCGTAAGCGGCCCGAGGATATTGAAAACAGTCCTGAAACCAAGGTCCCGCCTTATCTGCGCCACTCGTTTCATGGAAGGGTGAAATACAGGCGCGAGCATGAACCCTATTCCCGTTTTTTCTATGATATTTTGCACATCCTGCGGTGATGAATCAATCTTTACGCCCAGTTCCTTGAGTACATCGGCGCTTCCTGATTTTGAAGTGATTGAATAGTTGCCGTGCTTTGCTACAAAAACACCGCATGCAGCAGTCACTATGGCCGCTCCGGTACTTACGTTGATTGTGCCTGTCGAATCTCCGCCGGTGCCGCAGGTATCGATAAGGGTTCCGGCGACTTTAGGATAAATAATATTGGCGGCTTTCTTCATGCCAAGCGCAAGCCCGGCTATCTCGGCAGGCGTTTCGCCTTTCATCTTCAGGGCTGTCAAAAATGCAGCTATCTGCGCGTCTGTCGCCTCGCTGAATATCTTGGTTATTGCAAGGCCCGCCTCTTCTGTAGTCAGGCTCTGGTTCTGTATGAGTTTCAGGATATATTCTTTCATAATTTTCACTGTACAATCTTGTACAACAATGTATAAATGAGTACATTGTATATAAAAGTTACGTGATGTTTTAATATAAGAAAAGCATTGAGAGGGAGCATGAAGCAGCAGGATGCATACAAATTACTCGCCGCATTTATGATTTTAATCATGATTATCGTGCCCGTGGCTTATGTCATAACAAGCCCGAGAAGCAGCACGGAATCGCAGACAACCGGGGAGCAACCGCCGCAGGATAAATATAATCCCGCCTTCTGGATTGTTAACCAGCCGTTCTATTCCATCTCAGACGCCTTGAACATGACGCCGTATGGCGCAATTATGGCGGATTATGTGGATCTTGAGGGTATGACGCCGCAGATGAGCCAGTGGGCAAGGCAGAATTTTCAAATCATCGGCGAAGCTGATTCCGTATACAAATCAAATTCCACAATAGTGTATTATTCAAATCTGAACTCTGGCAAGAATAACTCATTCCTGCTCCTTAATACGATGTCCCCTGAAAAAAATGATTTTGAATACATTATGCTGCCTAACACAAATAATATTCCAATCCTCATAAGACAGGAGCAGCAATTAAGCGGATTATATAATATAATGGGAAATCCGGTAATTCTTGCGCCGCCAGAAACCGCGATTGAGGTCCTGGATATTATCTATAGCCAGAATAAAACTACTACAGCCTATGACCAATACGAAGGACTGCTAAGCAAAGTGGAGCCGGCGCAGTTACAGATAGTAAATTCAAATGTGAGTTTTGCAAACCAGTTTTATATGGGTATCGGAATGACCAATGGAACTTATGAAAGAACCACAGGTTATTTCAATATCAACTCAAGCAGCCTGGCAAAGCTCAACCAGTTAAAAACAAACAGCACCCAGCGAGGTTTTGCGCAGTATAACATAACCAGAAGTGGAAATTATACTATCGTTAAGATAGCTTCACCTAACCTTTTCAATATATTGAGTGAAGAAACTTCCTAAGCGCAAAATATATACCCCATGGCGCTGTAGAGAAGCCGATACTTTTAATCGGATGAATGATGAAGGATTAAATCCTGAAGGAAGTAATTAGAATGGCACAAACATATATTAAATTTGAAGTACCCGCCGAGTTATCCAACAAAGCATTAGAAGCTCTGGAGATGGCGCGGGATACTGGAAAGATTAAGAAAGGAACAAACGAAGCCACAAAAGCAATCGAGCGTGGAATTGCAAAACTTGTAATAATCGGCGAAGACGTGAACCCGCCTGAAATTGTGATGCATCTGCCCGCACTTTGCGAGGAAAAGAACACACCATATATCTTTGTTAAAAAACAGGTCGAACTTGGCGCAGCCGCAGGATTAAGCGTGGGAAGCGGCGCAGCCGCGATAGTTGAACCTGGAAAAGGCAAAGAGCTGGTTGATGAAGTGGCGCAGAAAGTCCAGGCCCTGAAGAAGTGAGAGCATGGCAGACGAAGACGCGGGATATCCCGCTGAAATAATTGAAGTCGTCGGTAAGACCGGCATGCATGGTGAAGCCATGCAGATACAGTGCCGGGTACTGGACGGCAGGGATAAAGGAAGGATTATTACCCGCAATGTCGTCGGACCTGTGAAGCGCGGCGATATCCTGATTTTGCTTGAGACTTCAAGAGAAGCAAAGAAATTAATGTCAAGGTGAAATCATGGAAAAAAAGAAATGTTCTTTCTGCGGAGGCGCTATTGAGCCCGGCACCGGCAAGCTTTATGCCAAAAAAGACGGGACTGTCTTCTATTTTTGTTCATCAAAATGTCAGGGGAATTTGAACCTTGGCAGGATTCCACGCAAGGTCAGATGGACAGAGGCTGGACGTAAAGCAAGAGGAAAAACAGCATAAAAGGTGGGAACCGTGGAACGCACTTACGTGATGGTTAAACCCGACGGCGTACAGCGAGGGCTGGTCGGGGAGGTCATAAGCCGGATAGAGCGGCGCGGGTTTAAAATAGTGGCCATGCGCATGAATACGATTTCCACGGACATCGCAAAAAAACATTATGCTGAACATTCCCAAAAACCTTTTTTTAATTCGCTGATAAGTTTTATCACATCGGGGCCTTCGGTTTCAATGGTGGTTGAAGGCAAGAATTCTGTTTCTGTAATGCGGGCAGTAAACGGGGCTACCAACCCTGTAAATGCTGCCACAGGTTCAATCCGGGGCGATCTTGCTCTTGATACCGGGCGCAATATCGTCCACGCCAGCGACTCACCGGATTCGGCGAAAAGGGAGATAAGTATTCATTTCAAGGATTCCGAAATAACTGGATATTCCAGGGTTGACGAAGCCTGGATATACGAAAATTAAGGGTATAATTTCTAAGCAATTATAATCAATTGATTACAATGTTTATGGAGGTTGGCGGTCTCAGTTAATTCAAGACCTACCTGAACTATTGATAAAGTGAAAATAACAAAAAGTGTATTATAACTCAGTACAATTATAGAGTATGGAAAATAATCTGCGCACTCCCATCGTGTGTGTGATGGGGCATGTCGACCACGGCAAAACTTCGCTGCTTGACAGGATAAGAGGTACAACAATTGCCGAGCGGGAAGCGGGTCTCATAACGCAGCATATAGGTGCCACAGAAGTTCCGCTCGATGTTATTAAACGCGTGTGCGGACCGGTTTTTAAGGGAGATACAAAAGTCCCGGGGCTGCTCTTTATTGATACTCCGGGGCACAGGGCATTTACTACTCTTCGGGCAAGAGGCGGCGCGCTTGCGGACCTTGCTATACTGGTTGTCGATGTTAACGAGGGATTCCAGCCCCAGACAATAGAAGCAGTCGAGATACTTAAAAGATTCAAGACGCCGTTTGTTGTCGCGGCGACCAAGATAGACAAAGTTGCAGGCTGGAACCCGCAATCCGGGCAGCCGTTCATAGTATCATATCCCGGACAGCCGGAACATACAAAAGTTGCGCTTGATGAAAAAATATATGTAATAATCGGCAAACTCTATGAAATGGGTTTCAGCTCAGACAGGTACGACCGTGTGCGGGATTTCCAGCGTAACATTGGAGTGGTTCCGCTTAGCGCAAAGACCGGTGAAGGCATACCCGACCTCCTCATGATATTGATGGGACTGGCTCAAAAGTTCCTTGAAAAAGACCTGGAATACAGGGCAGTCGGTCCCGGCACCGGAACTGTCCTTGAAGTAAAGGAAGAAGTGGGTCTTGGCACTACGCTTGATGTGATTTTATATGACGGCGAGCTAAACGTGGGCGATACCATAGTCGTGGGTAGCAGGGGAGACCCGATTGCCACGAAAATCCGCGCCCTTTTGAAACCGCGCCCGCTTTCCGAGATTCGCGCTGAAGAGAAATTCAAGCAGGTAAAGAAAGTGGTCGCTGCATCGGGTGTTAAAATCGCGGCACCCCAGCTTGAAGGTGCTCTTGCAGGCTCGCAGGTACGCGCCGTTTTTGGCAATATCGAGGAGGTGTCGGCTGCGATAAAATCCGAGATAGACGCGGTGAGGATAGAAACCGAATCAAACGGGATTCTTATCAAGGCTGATACGATAGGTTCTCTTGAAGCTCTTGTGAACGAACTGAAAAAAGAGAATATACCGATACGCAAGGCTGATATCGGCGATGTTTCAAAACGAGATGTTGCTGAGATAAAAACAATAAAAGACCCGCTATTCTCTGTAATCCTGGGTTTTGAAGTGGATGTCCTGCCTGATGCCAGGGAGGAACTCATGGGTTCTGACATCAAGCTATTCGTCAACAATGTGATCTACCGGCTTATCGAGGATTACAAGAAATGGGTGGTCGAACAAAAACAGTCCATGGAGAAAAAGCGCTATGAGACCATCATCAAGCCCGGGAGGTTCAAGATATTGCCCGATTGCACATTCAGACAGAGCAAGCCCGCAGTTGTGGGTGTGAGAGTGCTTGGCGGTGTGATAAAGACAAATCTTGAAGTGATGAAGGACAACGGCGTGATTGTGGGGACAATAAAAGGAATCCAGGAAAATAGCGAGAATATAGGCGAGGCTGGTGCGGGCAAGGAGGTTGCTGTGGGTATCGATGGACCCACAGTCGGTCGGCAGATAAAGGAAGGGGATACGCTTTATATAGACGTGCCTGAAAAACATGCGAAAATAGCAGAGCAGGAGCTCTTTGAAGCTATGAAAATCGAGGATAAGGAAACGCTCATGGCATATATGGAGATAAAGCGCAGGGGAAATCCTTTCTGGGGAAAATGATATATTAAGTGAATACTATTTAAGTGCCGATGTGGTTAAAGAGGGCGACCATATTGTTTTTGAGAAAGAGGAAGATGGAAAAATCAGTATCAAGAAAGGGTGAAAATGACAAAAAAGGATGTTTTAAAAGCGCGGGTTGATTTTTTTAAATTTTTGACGAATACGATTGTGGCCGTTATGCTTGCAATAGCTGGATATATTTATGCTCAACCTGGGGGGATTAATTCTAAAATAATAGTTCCATTACTAATTATCGCTATGGCTTTAACTTTTTACTTTTCAATATACAAATCCTATTTAAAAGATTTGGAAGGGCTTGAAGATACTCTTAATGTTAAATTAGACGTCAATTTGAATGATGATATTATTTTAAAGAAAGATGAAAAATTCAAAATTATTTTTGAAAAGGATGATAAAGGGAATCTTATGATTAAGAAGGGATAATCATGCACGCAAAATGGAAGGGCGCCTTTGTGGACTTCATCTGCGCGGGATTCTTACAAATATCATAGCTTTCTGGGGATTTGCCGAGTATTGGTGATAAGGAAAGGGTGATTTGAATGATGGATGAAATAAAAATTCGGAAAGATTTTTTTGAATTTTTCATAGCTTCACTGGGAGTTTATTTTACAGCATACACCATGGCAAAAGATTATGTTGATGTGACGGCTAATGGAAAATCGTTTAACGATATATTGCATTTATCAGTTTGGTTTTTTATTGCGCTTGCAAGTTTATTATTCGTAATGGTATTTCTAATTGGAATATTACCGTCTCTAATTATGAAATTATCACGAAGGATTGGTAAGCACTTGCCCGCATCAGGGTTTGATGAACCTAAAGACATAAAAAATGATATGGAAAATACGATATCGAAGATGGCGGCTATATATTTTGCAGCTTTTGTAGCAACTTTTGGTTGGTGTCTTAATTTTTTAATAAACGAGTTCATTTTAAAAAACAAGCATGAACCGATAGTATCAATCATAGTATCAATTTTGCTCTTTAGCTTAGTTCTTCTTAGTTTTTATCTTTTTTGGAGAGAAATTCGGACTCACGAATAGGGGACTGTAAGCGCATTTTCTGGCTTCGCCCTTTTTTAAACTAATGATTTTTCTTATCAAATTCAAAACCGAGTAAGCTTTACAAAAATAATTACTATTCCAGTGGCTATATACAGTAAAGCGAAAAGATCAAGTAATGCTCGTTGAGAAACAAAACCACCTAAAAAGGAATACGGATGACGGTATCTCTCCCACCCTAATAAACCTTTTATTTTTATTCTTTCTTGAAGAGAATCAAGGTCATCTGCAATTTTTTTAGCCTTCCACATTGAATTGTAACCAATAAGCCGCCAAATACCGATTGTAGCAATGGATAGAAAAACAAGAATTATAACGCCAATATCAGGTAAATCTTTAAGAGAATTTACGGAGACGGCTAAAATACCTGCGGAAAGAGGAAGCATAATCGTGCCCCACCTCTCTGGTATTTTTTGGATTTCAGAAAGTTCAGAACGGAGTTCCGTATATTCTACAATAGTTAATGTTTCCGATGTAAGTTCTGTCAATTTAGCTACCCCCAATTTCAAAAGGAAGTAAGTTAGTATTAAATGATATTATATGGGTATATACGTATATATATACCGTAAATATTTCAATCATATTTTATCTTAAGGTGGTACCCTTCCTTTAATTCTTTTTCCTTGCCCTTGCCAATGCGCAGGATTTAACTCTAATAAACCGCATATCTCCTCTCTGTTCAGGATAACCAAAGCCGAAATTAAGTGGGTATCATAGTATACTCATTGAGTTTTCATCCAGCCTCCTTGCCATAATCCTGAGTAGTTCTTACCCGGGTTATTGGGTACCGATAGTTATTCAAATAGTGGTTTTATGATCTATCAGGTGCTTCTGGGGAAAATAATCATCATCAATAATTAGCAATCAAGGGACGTTGTGCCACCTTCTACACAATAAGAATTATATAAGAGTTATAACAATATTGGAAATACGAGGGTACACCATGTCAATACTAGACGTAACTGAGGATCAGATATTCCAGACCTTAGGCAAAGGAAGAGATCCAAATTTCAAGCCTATAGAAAAGGTCAGGCCAGTAATGGTCAAACCAAAGAAAACATATACGCTCAACAACATAAAAACGACACAAAGCGTGAAAACCGTGCAGCCGCAAGTTCAAGCCATAACTCAACCTGTGATAACCGTCCCTTCACCGCAAGCAGATGACTCGGTAAGGAAGCTCACAGAAGATTTGAATGAACTGAACAGCCGCGTAACAGGGCTCCAGAAAATGGTAAAGTGGTACGTAGTACCGCAATTTGTGGTTATTCTTGTGCTCGTTTTGGCTTTTGTAGTGAAAGGTTAATATTTCAATTTTTAAGACTTTCAGCGTATCTTTTCATATCACATATCTGACGGATTTTAACCGAAATTTTCTTGTATTAGCTTCTCTTTAGTGGGCGCTATGAAATATATCGTCCTAGTAGGAGATGGAATGGCGGACTATCCTCTCCCTGAACTTGGCGGTCTCACGCCTTTAGAGGCTGCTAATACTCCCAATATGGATTTTATCGCAAAGCACGGAAAGTGCGGCGTTGCAAAAACCGTACCTGAGAATATGCCTGCAGGAAGCGATGTGGCAAATCTTTCAATAATGGGCTATAACCCGGTACAATATTATTCAGGGCGCGGCCCTCTTGAGGCTGCAAGCATCGGGGTAGCTCTGGATAAAGATGACATCGCTTTCAGATGCAACCTGATAACCGAGAAGGACGGCAAGATTTCAGATTACAGCGCAGGACATATTTCAAGTGAAGAAGCAGGGGCCTTAATCGAAGCAGTTGATAATGAATTGGGCAATGATTGCAAATTCCATGCAGGCGTGAGTTACAGGCATTTGCTTGTGATGAAACATGGTGAAAAAGCACAGTGTACCCCTCCTCATGACGTAGTGGGGCAACCTGTTAATGATGTCCTGCCGCGCGGGGATGGCTCGAAACTCCTGATTAACCTTATCAAAGCCTCAAAGCCAATTCTCGATAAACATGAAATCAATATGAAAAGAAGGAAGGATGGCAAGAACATCGCGAACCTTATCTGGCCTTGGGGTCAGGGCAAAGCCCCGTCCATGCCTCTTTTTAAAGACATGCACGGCGTTTCCGGTTCCATAATTTCGGCAGTGGATTTGCTAAAAGGCATCGGGAAATATGCGGGTCTTGATGTCATAGATGTCCCCGGGGCTACGGGTTATCTGGACACTAACTTCTCAGGTAAAGCTGCATATGCCCTTGAATCATTGAACAACCATGATTTTGTGCTTGTGCATGTCGAGGCGCCAGATGAAGCGGGGCATATGGGAAATATCGAAGCCAAGATAAAGGCAATATCGGATTTTGATGAGAAGGTTGTGGGAGGCATGCTGAACGAACTTGGAGGGTTCGGGGATTTCAGGATTATGGTGCTGCCCGACCATCCTACCCCTATATCCCTGAAAACGCATACAAGAGAGCCTGTTCCCTTTGCAATTTATTCTTCGACTGAAAGTGCTGATTATGTTGAGAGATTCGATGAGGCTGCGGCAAAGGAAGGTATTTTCGGGCTTGTGGAAGGCCATAAGTTGATGAATTTGCTTATTAAGTGATGGAGATCTCAAAAAATGGAATGGTATTTGGTAGGAATCGGGGGGGCGCTTCTTACGACTTTCGGGTTTGTGCCCCAGATTATAAAAATGCACAGGACAAAATCGGCCAGGGATATCAGCCCTGTTACATTATTGCAATTCAGCGCCGGCACAATCCTGTGGGCGCTGTATGGTTATCACATCGGGGATGTAATCATTGTTTCAGCCAATCTTATATCTTTTATAATTATGATCGTCGCAATAATCCAGTATAATTCTTATAGTCGAAAATAAACCGATATTTTGATATTATGAGTGGCAAGTACACCACCCGTTCCACTTTTATCCTTTTCCGAATGTTATCGATAGTAAAAAATTAAGATATAACACTAAAATGAAAAAGAAAATTATTCCAGAACATATCTATAAACGATTTATTAATATTTATGATGAGAGTATATAGTATCATGAAAAGTAGGACTATATTATTTACTGTCCTGATATTATCTATTATAGTATTATTGTTTATTTTATTATCACATAGTCCTAATAAAAATATAGAAAAAAATATTAAAGATGAATGGAACCCTTATTTTCGAATCGATGAAAATGAGACTGGTTTCTATATTATTAATCGAACCATCAGAAATGATCTCGAAACTACCACACCTGTTAAATTATATACCTTTTCTCCAAATGAATTTTTCATGCCTGACCTTATTGAGGTTTATTATAGGGGTAAAAATGAATATATTGAAAATGGTATTTCAAGTGAAAAGAAATTACTTCGGACATTTGATTTAAAGCCCAAAGAAGAAGTTACTATTTCCTATAAGGGAACCTTTAAACCAAAGAACCAATCTTTAACTTTTGGTGACATGAAATTCTATAATGCGGAGATAAATTTTGATTTTGATTCTGTGCCTACCTATTTTACAGAAATTGTTGAGTTCCCTTATCCCGTTATTCCAAATTATTCATCTTCAGATCGTTATATCCCCACTTTTCTGATCGGAAGCTATTTTTACGGCACAGACTACATAAGAAATAATTTTGATACTGTAGTTATTGATTTGGGGAATAGAAGCGAAATTATTATTCAAAAACACGACCCATTAAAGAATATCAGTATAAATTTAGATTTGTGGGGTATCTCATTGCCAAATCCTAAGTTAATAATCTATCAAACAGATGAAATTTATTTGGGTAATGAAGGTAAACTGACTAGAACAATTGATATAGAAAATAATCAAAATATATCTTTTTTTTATCAGTATGATCGGCTCCTTAATATTTTAAACATTAGCGATATGGATTGTGAAGCATTTTCCAAAAGAACGTGTAAAAGATTGGAACCAAATGGAATGGTAAATGACCTGAAAAAAGATGAACTAATTCATACAAATGCTGAATCATGTAGTGAGTTAAATTGGTTGGGATATCCGTTTGAATGTTGGAAATATGAATCTGAGCACACACTTACTTCAGAATTCGAGATGAACGACACAAGGTCAAGTGCATTCCTAAACTACCAACTAAAAGTAACTCCAAGGGATGGATTTAGTTTTGATATCGATAAATCTAGTATTTGCGTCTATCCAAGAAAAATACAGCTTCCAGTTGTAACGGAATGGGGGAGTATTTTCACCTTCACTTTATATCCTGAAAAATTTGTTGGTAACGAATCTATAGAAAAATGCAACTTAGAATCAGGATTTTTTACTTTTGAAACACCTAGATTAATCGGCAAATATTTTTCAAGCAACAATTTCTATTCAAACTTGAAATATTATCCTGCAACTGATACTTACGGAACGGAAAAAATCAATATACCGATGGGTGTACCATATCCCGAATATGTTATTAAAACCAAATTTATCATGGTAAGAAAATTTGAAGAATTATTAATATTTTTAGGAATAGGACTTGTATACTTAATAATAGGCTTCAATTTTCAAAAAAGACGAGAGATGTTAAAAGTGATATCTTTTATTATTGTTGGTGGTATGGGTTTAATTTCGTTACAATTTTTAGGAAGATTATCAATTGGAGTATTTTTGATGATGATTTTATCTTTTACACTTGGTTTGATAATTGCATCGAAAAAATACGATCAAGTTTTTTTTGAAAAGGTCATGACAATATACGGTAATCATCTAAAAGATAAATTATGGAATAAAAAGAACTAAGTATTTACCAAACATGGTAAAGCCATAATGCTTTCACTCACTTTAACAGGACTCAAACTCAAAAACCCCCTCATGCTTGCCGCGGGCATCATGGGCACCACAGGCGGCTCTCTTAAAAGAATAGCCGAAAGCGGAGCAGGGGCTGTCGTCACAAAATCCATTGGCCTGGAGCCAAAAGGCGGCCACAGCAATCCGAGCATGGTGGAAGTGGACTGCGGTTACCTGAACGCGATGGGTCTTCCCAACCCGTCGTACAAGAATTTCCAGGGCGAAATAGATATTGCAAAAGAAGCCGGAGTTCCTGTAATCGCAAGCATCTTCGGCGGCTGCTCTATTGATTTTTCAGAAATCGCAGGGGCGCTTTGTGCCGATGCGTTCGAGCTTAACGTGAGCTGTCCGCATGCACACGGTTACGGCGCTGAAATCGGTACTGACCCCGAGCTTGTGGAGGATATCACAAGAGCCGTCAAAAAAGCTGCAAACGTGCCGGTCTGGGTGAAACTTACGCCGAATGTTACGAATATAAAAGACATAGGGCTGGCAGCACAGCGCGGCGGGGCCGATGCAGTGGTCGTTATTAATACAGTCCGGGGAATGGCGATTGATATCGAAAGCGGGTATCCCATACTGGACAATAAATTCGGGGGGCTTTCAGGCAGGGCTATTAAGCATGTGGCAATAAAATGCGTTTATGACCTATATGAAGCCCTTGATATACCTGTGATCGGCGTTGGCGGGATTTCAGATTACAAGGACGTTATCGAATTCATGATGGCAGGCGCGGCGGCGGTAGAGATCGGTTCTGCGGTTGGGAATAATATTAACATTTTCAATGATATTTCGTCATGCATGGAATCATTCATGGAAGGAAAGGAATGGACGCTGGAGGACATACACGGGATGGCGCACAGAGTATGAGACCGGTTAACGCAGAGATAACAAAAGTTGTGGATGAGACCCCTACGATAAGGACTTTTTATTTTGATACCTCTTTTGAGCTAATCCCGGGGCAGTTCGTGATGGTCTGGATTCGGGGTGTGGATGAAATTCCGATGGCGCTCTCCTATGAGAACGCGATAACGGTCCAGAAAGTAGGACCTGCAACATCCGCGTTATTTGAACTTGGGGAATGCGATTCCGTGGGCATCCGCGGGCCTTTCGGCAACGGATTCGATATCAAGAAAGGGCACATTTTGCTGGTCGCAGGAGGCGTCGGCGCCGCTCCCCTTGCGCCGCTGGCTGAAAAAGCGCATTCATCAGGTATTAAGGTTACAACGCTCCTGGGCGCCAAAACAAAGGACGAGTTGCTGTTCAGGGCGCGATTTGAAGCCGCTGGCGAGATGTGTATTGCCACGGATGATGGCTCAGAAGGATTGCACGGTTATGTAACTCAACTGCTCGATGATAAAAAAAAATTCAGTCAAATTTACTGCTGCGGCCCCGAGATTATGATGAAAAAGGTTCTCGATAAGGTCGCTCCGTCAAAGGCGCAGTTCAGCCTCCACCGGTATATCAAATGCGGCATCGGGATATGCGGCGCGTGCTGCGTGGACGGGCTGCGGGTGTGCAAGGACGGGCCTGTGTTCTCAGGGGATGTTTTGAAGAAGACAGAGTTCGGGGTTTACAGGAGGAATGAGTGCGGGGAGAGGGTGCGGGTGTGATAGTTAGGAATTATGAGTTAATAATCAAACAAACTGGATTGCATTTTTCCATCTGATTCTTTTGTATCATTTACAAAATCCATTAATGAATGAACTTTATAATATTGTCGTACCCAATCTTCATTTTTCCATTGTTCAATATCAGTTTTAACTTTCAATAAGAATTCATTTCCTAAATCATGTTGAGAACAAGATATAACATAATATAATGGATGATTTGCAATACTTTCAACAAATACCAATGGTATTACAAATTTGTATAATTTTCTCAGATTATTTATGTAAAAATTCAGTAATTCTTCTCTAGATTTGACGATATCTTTTTTTGTTTTTCTCCATATGTCCTTCCATTCATCCGACCCAAAGAATTCAGTATTTATGTCACAATATGAATTGGCTTTTGGAACTGGATTATCTAAAAATCCTGCATTTCTCTTAATTCCTTCAATCGGAAAATTAATTATTAACTCAGGTTTTCTTAAGAAATTATCTTTTTGTCTTAAATAAGAATGATTGGAAATTTTGATAATAGTTTCCCATTTAAGTTGTTTAGGCGAATCTGGATCGATAAAACCCAAACTAAATTTATAATTGTCTATATTTTTTAATATCTGATCTATCTCTAAATTAGAATCCCCTTGTAAAATTATGACATTAGGAAAGCGCTCAAATGGTAATATTTCTCTCAATTTAGTTATATTCTCAGAATTATATTCCATTATTACACATTTGATTTGTTTTCGGTTAGTTGCAGCTATAAGTGCAGATCCATCTTCTTCGACTCCATCATCAAATAAAATTCGTCCTTCTCCACCATGGGTTTCAAAATATTGAAAGCCGGTCGGATAAATCGTTGTGCACATGTAAAGATATCTTTTCAGAAGTCTGAGTTTTATTCTAGAATGGTGTTTCCAAATCCTTCTTTCTGTTGACATTATGCTCTCAATCTAAAAAATGCAATTACATCTAATTTTCTTATAATCCAACCCTATCTTTTCCCACATCTCAACCGACTCCTTGCACAACGCAACCTTTGTATAACTATATTTATTTTTCAAATAATCAATAAGTATCGAATACATTTCGTACCTTTTTTCATAATCAATCTTTTTGCCCCAATTTGATTTTTCAGAGAGGAATTTTACCCACGTCTTATCTTTAGAGTTATTTATCGTACTCTGAAGCCCTCTTAGGGAACCAAGAGTGATTCGCTCAGGAGTAAATTGCTCAAATATCATATCTACAAGTTCTGTATAATGCGTATCCCATTCAAAAACCGGAACCATCGGGTCAATTCGAATTCTGGTTTCATACCCTGCATCACTAACTTTTCTTGCAGCTTCAATCCTGCCTTCAACTTCCGGAGCTTTTTCCCACTTTTTTGACACAGCAGAAGCATTCATACTAAAACTTACAATAACATTTCTATGCTCATCGATGTTCAATAAATTTTCAACATCAGTTGACTTAGTTAAGAAAAGCACTTTATGCTTTTTTTGAGCTTCAAATAGGGGAATAATGAATTTTGAAAAGGGGTCATTAGAATGTTCAGACAGTAATGAATCACTTAATTCGCCTGTATTCAATACTTCAGGAAGAGAACCATTATTCAAAAAGGTGTTGACATGTTCTTTCACTTTAAAGCGGTCTTTTTGTCTTGGCTGTTTTCCAGTAAATCTGAATGTTCCCTGCAAAAAACACCATGCACAGTCATAAGCACATCCATTAGCCCATTTTAATTCTAAGAAATGAGGACAGATTACATCCGTCTTTTTTTCGGGTAAAGGGGTTTTCTCAAATCTACAAATTATCGAGCCATCCCCAACTCTCTGGACAAGACCCTTTCTGGAACCGTCAAGCATTTGATATACTTGTTTTTTTATCTGCATCTCCTGTTCCATTGATTCAAATCCTCATAAATATATCTTAGTAATTATCTTGACGCTTTTTTATACAAAAATATAGAAGACGGTATATACAAAACTTTGGAGAGCGGAGCGAAAGTATTCGCTTTTAACTATCATATCTGCGTTTATCCGCGTTCATCTGCGGTTAAAAACACGTCACTTTCCCTTCTCAAGCTTCCTCACAGCAAAATCTGCCGCTTTATTCAATACATCATAACTCTCGGCAACCATAGGGCAGTAAGCCATTTCGGTTGAGCTTAGAGCATAAACATCCATACCGTTTTTTATCGCAAGCGAGAGCACGTTTATTCGCGCCCCTGCGCCCTCCTCCCCCACGACCTGTCCTCCCAGCACCCTGCCAGTTTTCGCATCCGCTATTATCTTGACCGTGATATCCTTGGAGCCCGGATAATATTCAGGCTTTGTCTTCCCGTGCGCCTTCCCTGAAATTACTTCATATCCTGCGGATTCGGCAAAGAACTCATTAAAACCACTCGCTCCGACCTCCAGGCTTCCGATAAGTGAAACAAAAGTGCCCATCGCCCCTTCATATATATCGTACCCTCCTGCCGCGTTCCTGCCCGCCACCATCCCCTGCCTGAAAGCAGCCGAGGAAAGCTGCATCATCGTTGGCCTGTGGTTTATCAGGCTTACGGTTTCGATGCAGTCCCCGACAGCATAAATGCCCTTAATATTGGTCTCCATCCTCGCGTTTGTCTTTATGCCCCATTTCCCTATCTCGATACCTGCGTTTTTCGCCATCTCAAAGTTCGCCCTGACGCCGGAGGCAAGAACCACCATATCTGCAATAATCACATCATCCCCGACCGAGACCGACTCAACAGGCACACCGTTTATACTGCTCACGCTTTTATTCAACAGCAATTTTATCCCGCTCTCTCCAAGCGAATCTTCAACCATTTTCGCCATATCCCGGTCAAGGGCGCGGGGAAGCGCATAAGAGAGCATCTCTATCACTGTCACATCAAGCCCTTTTGCCCGCAAAGCCACAGCGATTTCAAGACCTATCGGACCCGCGCCCACAACCACTGCCCTCTTTGCTTTTCCGGCATGTTCTATGATTTTACGTGCGCTCTCGATGTCATGCAGCACAAAAACCCCTTTATCAAGAGCTTCCTTTGCCCCTTTTACTGGAGGGATGAATGGCTCTGCCCCTGGTGCGAAGATGAGAGAATCGTACGGCACTGAAATGTTCTCCCCGGTTTTGCTGTTCTTTACAGTCACGTTTTTTTCAAGCTGATTTATTGCCATTGCTTCGTGCCCGAGCAGTTTTGAAATCTGTTTATCTTCAGGCAGGGAGAACCGGAGTTTATCAAGACCGACTATACCTTCTATCGCAAAAGGCATTCCGCATGGGGAAAACATCTCATATGGTCTTTTTTCTATAATTGTGATTGATGCTTCAGGGTCAGTCCTGCGTATTGCAAGGGAAGCCGCAAACCCCCCGCTTCCAAGTCCTATTATTACGATTTTTGACATAGTTAATCCGGTTTATTAATTGCTGGCTAGTTATAACCTTTCGACAGGTAATTTAGTTAGGTTAGTATTTATATATATCAAAATCTAAATAGTCTTATCAATACGATTACTATGAGTGATTATTCCATCGGCATCAAGGAACTGGACGACGCCATCGGCGGCATAAAAAAGGGCTCGAACATAATGTTAATCGGGCCTCCCATGAGTGGAAAGGAATCTATCCTGAAACTCATCGCTTACCATGGCGCTGTGAATAATGAAAATGCAATTATTATGGTTACAACACGTGAATCCGCGACTAATATCCTGGAATGGTTCAAGGAGAACAAGCTGAATCTTCCGTTATCAAAAATTGCCATAGTGGATTGCGTCACAAAAACACTCGGCGGTGCCGCTCTGGAAAATGAGAATATTAAAATTGCCAGCAGCCCTGTCGACCTGACCGGAATAGGGGTTAAAATCAGCCAGTTTTTCGAGGATTTCTTCATGAAAAAGAATACCCATAAAATCCAGCTTCATATCAATTCCCTTTCTACAATATTGATGTATTCCAATATCCAGACGGTTTTCAGGTTTCTTCATGTATTCACAGGACGAATCAAAGCTGCCGGAGCTCTTGGGATATATGTAATTGAAAGCGGCATGCATGATGAGCAGGCTATCGCAACATTAAAACAGCTTTTTGATGGTATGATAGAAATTAAAATTGAAAATGATAAGAATTTTTTAAGGGTTACCGGTCTATCTTCAAAGCCTACGCCATGGTTTGAATATGAGCTTGAGGGAGTAAATTTAAAGATATTGAGGGGAAAATAATGGTTGAGACGGGCATCCCCAGGCTTGACGAAATCCTTGGCGGCGGCATACCGAAGGGCAAAAGTCTTGTTTATTATAGCCAGCCAGGTGTGGAAGGCGAGGTTTTCGGGATGCAGACTGTTTATAATACCCTGAAATCCGGTGGGAACTGCGTTTTTGTGGTTTCAAGCACCATTCCTGACATCGTGAAAGGACTTTTCAAGGAATACGGCTGGGACATTGATGAATACAAGGACAGGTTATGCCTGGTAGATGCGTATAATCCGCTGATTGGCGCTCCTTCTGAAGAAAAATACATAGTTGCAAATCCTGACAACATCGAGAGTTTCAATGAAATAATCACAGGCTTGATAAAAGAATTGCCATCAAGCACCATAGTATTCGGGTCGCTGTCAACAATCATGGATTTATGCGGCGAGAAGGAAACGATAGAAGCTGTCAGGAACTGGAATAAAATGGCGATGGTCTATGACCATGTTATTGTTTATAATTTTACGGTATGGCCGTATTCAAATGAGATACTAGATATAATAAAAAAAGATTTATTCAACACCGTTATTTCAATCGGGAGCATAGCCGAGCGGGTCATTTTTGGCCAGTATTTCGGGATACTCAAATCAGACTGGGCAAAAGAAACCAAAACATCCATGCTTTTCAAGGTATTGCGGCCCGGGGGAGTTAAGTTATTCATACCGAAGATTCTCGTAACCGGGCCGTTTGATGCCGGAAAGTCGACGTTCGTGCATGCGCTTTCAACGCGGGCGATATCTGTCGACAGGCTCGGGACAACAATTGCTCTCGACCACGGCCACGTCGATTATAAAGGTTTTAGTGCAGATATTTTCGGGACTCCGGGCCAGGAGCGGTTTGACCCGATAATCAAATTATTGAGTGGGGAATCGATGGGTGTCTTCCTCGTAGTGGATTCTACAAACCCTGCAGATTTTGTCCGTGCAAAATACATGCTTGACATTACAACATCTTACGGGCTGCCATATGTTATTGTTGCAAACAAACAGGATATGCCGGGCGCACTCACTCCTGACGAAATAAGAGGGCAATTTAACCTGCCCGACAGTGTTCCTGTTGTTCCAGCTGTTGCGAAGGATAAGGTTGGTGTGTTTGAGGCATTTGAAGTACTGATAAATAACATTACGGGGGGAAAATAATGGTTGATACTATTGATATGGTGGATAAATTACTTGCAGAATTAAGGAACATCGGGGGAGTGGAAGCCAGTATCGCTGCAAGCCGTGATGGGTTGCTTATACGCGGCAATATGCCAAAAGAAAAATTCCTGGCATCCCTTGCTGCCATGTCTGCCACCATGCTCGGAGCTGCCGAGACTGCGACTACACAGGTGGAAAAGGGCTTACCTACCAGGGTTATTGTGGAGTCAGAATACGGGAGATTGATAATTGTCGGCGCAGGACCCAAAGCGCTTTTGATTATTCTTGCAAATTCGGATTCGTCATTGGGTTTAATCCTGATAGAACTTGATAAATCAGCCAAAAAGCTGAAAGAGTTATTAAAATGAACAAACAAAAAAATAAGGCAGAAGCAACGCTTCTTGAACCTACGCTCCATGTCGGCAAATCCGGTATAGAGCCCGCTGTTGCGGAACTCCGGACCCAGTTAAAAAACAGGACTATGATAAAAGTGAAATTCCTGAAGACCGCTTTTATCGAAACTGGAAAAAAAGAATTGTCAGAAAAACTCGCAGAACTTACAGATTCGGAACTTATTGAAATCAGGGGTAATACAGCAGTTTTTCGCCGAAAAAGGTAAATACTATCCGACAAATATGAGCCTGAAAGATTCCCGAATTTCTCCTGTTGGGGATATTATGGGATTGCCTCTTCATTACGTATTAAGATAATTTTACGGAGGATCAACATTGACAACAGTATATGACGTGCCCGCAGAAATGCTCATAAATAATGTGGCACAGAAATTGAAAACTGATGAGAAAGCAAAGGCCCCAGAGTGGGCAAGTTATGCAAAGACCGGTGCTCATAAAGAGCTTTCGCCTGATAATGCCGACTGGTGGTTTGTGAGATGCGCTTCGATATTGAGACGCGTCTATATAGACGGGCCTGTCGGGATTTCACGCCTGCGGAGTTTCTATGGCGGGCGGCACAGGAATGGAGTAAGACCCATACACTTTTCAAAGGGAAGCGGCTCCATTGCAAGAGAAGCGCTGCAGCAGCTTGAGAAAGCCGGATTTGTTAAAGCCCAGAAAACAGGAAGGGTGATTTCACCGCATGGCCAGTCGTTTTTGGATAATGCGGCAAACGAAGTAAAAACAGAACTGGCAAAATCCATTCCAGCTATTGCCAAATACTAAAATATGGACGAGGATCTCGAAGAGCTTAAAAGGCGCAAGCTTGAGCAGTTGCAGCAGCAGCAATACGGCGCCCAGGCGCAGGCAGCCCAGCAGGAACAGGCCCGTGCCGAGTATGAATCAAAGAAGGCTGCAATCATGCGCCAGATACTCACGCCTGAAGCAAAGGAGAGGTTAAATACCCTCAAGATGACAAAACCCGAGCTTGTTGCGAACGTCGAGGCGCAGTTGATTTCGCTTGCGCAGAGCGGAAGGCTTACCACAAAAATAGATGATGCCAAGCTAAAGGCATTGCTTCTCCAGTTGCAGCCCAAGAAGCATGAGATGCAGATCAGAAGGATGTAAACAATCCTAACCCAAGTATCGAATCAAACATCCTGAATGTATCAAGTATCTCCACAGATGCTTTTTTGTCAGGATTTATACCGTTAAGCGCATCTGTAAACTCTTCCAGCACCTTTAGCGCCTTCCCGGTATTCAGGTTATCATCCATTGCACTCTCAAATCTTTTCATGGCTTTTTTTACGATTTTTTCCGCGTCATCCGTGCCGTCTGCTTTTTTCATTATTTCAATTATATCGCAGATTTTTTCAATTTTTTTTGCCGCTTCACAAAGTCCGGGAAAAGTGAAATTAAGCCTTCTCCTGTAACTTGCCGAGAGTAAAAGGTACTTTATCGCCATTGGTTCGTATCCCATCCCGATAAGGTCGCGCAGGGTATAGAAATTACCCGATGATTTTGACATCTTCCTGCCTTCTATCATAAGATGCCTGCAGTGAAGCCAGTATTTTGACGGGTTTTCACCGAACGCACCGAAATTCTGGGCTATCACGTTCTCATGATGCGGGAAAATATTATCAACACCGCCTATATGTATGTCAAAATATGTTCCAAGATGCTTTGTGCTCATGGCTGAGCACTCGATATGCCAGCCCGGGCGGCCTTTTCCAAGCTCTGTTTCCCAGAATACCTCGCCGTCCTTTTTTTCGTATGATTTCCAGAGGGCAAAATCCGAAACAATAGAGGTATCCTCCCCCCATTCATCGCGTTTTATTTTCTTTTTCCCCATCCGAAGCTTAAGATGCGAGAGCTTCCCGTAATCCCGGAACTTTGATACGTCATAATAAACCGAGCCATCCTTCCCGCAATAGGCAAAACCCCTACCAATCATTTTTTTTATTATGTCAATTATCTCAGGCACATGTTCTGTCGCCCTCGGGAAAACATCAGCATCAAGAAGAGACAGTGTTTTCATATCCTCAAAAAATACCTTTGAATAAAATTCGGTCATTTCCCGAAGCGTCTTTCCTTCCTTTTTTGCTGTTTCAATGGCTTTGTCCTCGATGTCTGTGATATTCATCACCCTTTTTACTTTATAACCCTTGAATCGCAGGTATCTCACGAGCACATCCTCGAATACAAATGTCCTGAAATTCCCTATATGCGCATACTGGTAAACAGAGGGGCCGCAGGTGTATATTCCCACAACTTCGCCTATAGGTTCAAATTTTTCCTTCTCCCGTGTAAGCGTATTAAAAAGCTTTAGCATATCACATTCTCCTGAAACTCAGGACACCCACTCCCATCGCCAAAAGAGCAAAAAGAAGCATTATTGCAGCATCATAATAAATCGGGAAATGGTTCAGGCCATGGCCGAGAATAATGCCCCGCAGCGCATCCACGCCATAGGTCAACGGGTTAATGTAGGTGATGCTCTCAAGCCATGGCGGGAGGTTGCTGACCTGGAAAAGTGCGCCGCTAAAGAAGAACATAGGCCACATCACAAAATTTATAACAAGACCGAACCCTTCGGGGCTGTTGAGATTGGCGCCAATCACAAGCCCGATGCTCACCATGGCGATTGAAATCAAAAGGAGCATTAAAAACGCCTGGATGAGAACAAGCGGCGTCATGGGAACCTTGATAAATAAACCGATTACCAGGAGGAATACGCCCTGAACCATCGCATCCGTCGCCCCGCCGAGCATCTTTCCCGCGAATACGCTCGCTCTTGATACGGGCGCGACAAGAACTTCCTTTAAGAAATCAAGTTTCCTGTCCCAGATAATATATACGCCGTAGAAAAGGGATGTGAAAAGTACTGCCATCACCGCTATTCCGGGATAAATAAAAACCTGGTAGGAAAAACCGCTTATTTCCTTGACTGTGGAGCCAACGCCTGCCCCGAAGGCAAATATCCAGAGAAGCGGCGAGATTACTGAAGAAATGAGGCGTTCCTTTTCCCGGACATATATTTTAGCCTCGCGCAGCCATACTGCATACATTCCTTCAAGTTCGTTTATAAGAGGATTCATTTCTTCATCATCCTTTCCCAGAAACCGCCTTCAGCTCCGGATTCCCGTATCTCTCTTCCTGTATAATGCAGGAATACGTCGTTAAGCGTCCCGCTTCTCACTTCCACAAAATCTATTGGACCGGTGTGGGTAAGAAGGTCCTGGATATGTTTGCTTGCGTCTTTAATCGAAAGATAGAGCAAACCGTCTTTTTCCTGCACACTCTTCACGTAATCAAGCTTTTTTATTGTATCTAAATCGCGAACCTGTTGTTTAATTTTAACAACATCGCCAGCTATCTTATTCTTAAGCGTCTCGGGAGAATCAAGTGCCACTATTTTCCCATAATCAATTATCGCAACCCTGTCGCATAATTGCTCAGCCTCTTCCATATAATGTGTGGTGAGCATGACGGTCATGCGTTCCTTTTCAGCAAGGTCAACGATATATTCCCAGATATGCTCCCTTGTCTGGGGGTCAAGGCCGAGCGTTGGCTCATCCAGAAAAAGGATTTTGGGATGGTGCATTATCCCGCGCGCCAGTTCAAGGCGCCGCCGCATACCGCCCGAATAAGTATTAACAAGGTCGTCAGCTCTTTTCTCAAGGTTTACAATGGAGAGGACTTCATCTATACGCTGCTTCCTGATGCTTCTTGGAACGCCGAACAGGAGATTGTGCATGGCAAGATTCTCGCGTCCTGTAAGCAGGTCGTCCACGCTTGGCGCCTGGAATACTATGCCAATGGATTTCCTGACCTTCCCTGATTCCTTTACGATATCAAAACCATTTACCCAGGCCCTTCCCGAAGTGGGTTTCAAAATGGTGCAGAGCATTGAAATAAGCGTTGTTTTGCCCGCGCCGTTCGGACCGAGGAGCCCGAAAATCTCACCTTCTTCGACTTCAAGGTTTAAGCCTTCAACGGCTGTTATTTTTCCGTACTTTTTAGTAAGAGCCTCGGTTTTGATGACCATGATATCAAATATGAATGTGAAGGATAAAAATCTGATGGAATTAATTTAACTGAACTACATCCTTTGCGCTTTCAACCACAATTTCACTTTTATTGTTAAATTCTGAAACCTTACCAGTAATCCTTACAGTGTCCCCGGTTTTTACCGCATTATACACTTCTTTAGCACCATTATCTTTTTGTATAAAAATATTGAGATTTGAGACCTTCAGTATAAGATTTTCACCGGTTTTGGTCATCTGTTTAGATAGTATGGTTCCTTCCACATACACGCGTTCGCCAATCTTTGAATCCGGTGAATATGCGTTTGTTTGCGGAGCAAAACCGAAATATGCGATAATAAGTGAAAGTACTGCCACCACCAGCAGTACCACAACGATTTTTTCCTCTTTCTGCATCATCTATTTGTTAATAGATACAAGAGTCACATTGAAAATCAAAGTCTGTCCCGCATACGCCGGATTCTGATCCAGTATTATGGACGTTTCATTGAAACTAACCTTCATCGGAATTACCTGTCCAAACATGTTCTGGGTTGTAACAACAGTCTCAGGAATGGCATTATGTCTAAGTGTGATATTAACGTTATTCAAACCGATCACGGTGGTATTCCAGGGGGCACCTTGTAACTGGATAATATCATTTTTGCTAACATTAGCTTTTATTGTAATATTTTTTTCATCAACTTTTACTACAGTACTATTCCATGGCGCTCCTGACGACCACATCTCATCGCCAGCTTTAAGATTATAGGATAATGACACAATGGAAGTGAGATTCAGGATTGTCACATTGATATTCGTCTCAGGTATTGTAATGATTTCACCGACTCTGTGGTTTGCACCTAATGTTCCCTCAAACTGGGTAAGGGGAACTTCAAAAACCTTTGGTATTTCTCTTGTTGCAGAGATATTTTCTATTATTGGCATTACCTGAATCATCATGGGATTAATTAAGCCGTACGCCTTTTCAGGCGGAATCGTTAAAATTTTCGACTGGCCGATCTTCATTCCCACTACACCTTCATCAAGTCCTTTGATAACCTCCCCTTTCCCAACTGTGAAATTAAGCGGTTTATATTCCCTGCTGGGAGTGAACAAATTATTTTCTATTGCTACCTTCTCAATCGAAGTATCGAAGACTTTTTCGTCAGTCAGACTTCCTATGTAATCGATAGAAATATTATCACCGGTTTTCACTGGTCCTGTGTTCACTGTTTTCTGCGCCAAACAGCCGCTGAATAATATCAGGGCTGCAATTAAAAGAATTACGAATTTTTTCATATTATCACGATACCATTCAAAGTGATGATAATGTATAAGTAATTTGTGATAAGCAAATCATGATAATTTTTTGTTCTGTCATATAGAAAGATATTTTAGATAGTCCTTTCATCAAAAGCCATTTATGCCAATCCAGGATTTCATTTTGCCACTAATCATACTTACCTCAGGTTTTGTAATCGCCAATATCCTTAATTTTGTGCTTGAAACACTCAGGAAAAAAGCCGAAACGACAGAAACGAAATTGGATGACATTTTGGTTCATGCCCTCGGAAGGCCCCTCTATATTCTGGTTATTGTAATAGGCATTTATTATGCGATCCACGAAACGCCGTACTTAGGGGGGATGATAAATAGTTTTGATGAAGGATACAGGTACAGGCACTTTATTCTTATTATTTTCGGTACGTGGATATTCGCTTCCCTTGTAAAAAATATAATCAGGGAGTACGGTTATGAATATGCTGCCCAAACCGAAAGCCAGCTGGATGACAGGCTTGTAGCCCTTGCCGATATGTCGGCAACGTATATTATCTGGCTTATCGGCATCATGATCGCCCTTGGCGCTGTCGGCATCGAGATAACGCCTCTGATAACGGGTATGGGTATTGCAGGTCTTGCAATCGCCCTGGCAGCCCAGAACCTGCTTTCAAATGTTTTCGGTGGAGTGACCATCACTCTTGACCAGCTTTATAAAGTGGGAGACAGGATTGAACTCAGCGGGGTTTATGGCGATGTTTATGAGATTAAACCAAGGTATACGAAGATAAAAACGCTGGATAATATGGTTATCACCATCCCGAATTCCAGTGTGATTAATGAGAAGATAACCAATTACGCTGACCCGGATACAACCGTGCGGGTGAAAATACCGATAAGCGTTGCTTATGGCACAGACCCGAAAAAAGTGGATGAATTGCTGCTTGATATAGCAGCGAAAATACCCCATGTCATGAAAAACCCAAAACCGTCCGTCCGCTTTACTGAATATGCCAATTCCTCACAGAATTTTGAACTTCTCGTCTGGATAAGGCATTATGATGACAGGCATCCTGTACTTGATTCGATTTTCAGGGAGATGTTTGCCCGATTCAAGAAAGAAGGTATTGAGATTCCCTATAACCAGATGGATGTCCATATAAAGAAGGATAAATGAACATTAACAAGAAATCACTCATCTCTGCAGCCTGCGGTTTCGTCCTCTCGATGGGATTAGTCGTAATTCTTGTTATTATGACGCTGCCATTGGTTTCTCATTTTTCTTTGGGGATTCAGAGAGGCGTTTCGCTTTTTATTTTCATGTTCTCGCTGCTTGTTGTTGCGCCTCTTTCTTCCAGAAAATTAAACAGGATTGACGGCACTAAAAAAATTCTTGGCTGGACATTCATAGGAACGGGCGGAGAATTCTTAGTTTTTCCACTCTCGCTTCTTTTTGTTTTTAAATATGTTTCATCGCTTAGCGGGATTCTTGTGATGACAACGTTTTTTGTTTTATCGCTTGTCGTTGGGCTGTTGGCTGGATTAATCACCATTTCTGTTGGAGTAATGCTAATAAAAAGTGATAACATGCTCAGTTTCGCTAAAAAGAGGAAAATGGAATGACCGATGACGATGAACTTGCCCTGATAAAAAAGAAGAAACTTGAAGAACTGATGAAACGCAGGCAGGATATTCTAAACCCAAAACCTCCTGCAGTCATAGAAGTTTTCACCTCCCCGACATGCCCGCACTGCCCGAGGGCGCTTGAAATGGCAAGGCAGCTTGCAATGGAGATGCCGGGCATAAAGGTTGTGGAGCAATCAACAGCCACGCCTCAGGGTTTTGCCAGGGCTGCATTTTATGACGTGCAGGCGGTTCCCACCGTATTCATTAACGGCAAACGCGCTTTTGTTGGAGCGCCGCCTTCAATGGAAGCATTGCGGCAGGCCGTGAAGTGAATTTAGCAGGGAAGGAGAAAAAAGTGACCCCAGAACCGGATTGCGCGGAAAAAACCGTGTGCATCCATGTTCTATTTTGCGGCTCCGATATTTTCTTAGGGGAGTAGATCAATTTCTATTCGCTTTTTGTATTATTTTAACCCAAAAAATAGAAAAATATATATTATAAAATCATCAGTTAATGATATGATGATGTTAGAAGAAGAGAAATTGAAAATAAAAGCTAAGCTTTTTCGAGGATTTGCCGACCCAACCCGATTAGCCATATTAGAGAGCCTCAGAGATGGAGAGAAGACTGTAACTGAGATAGTGAGAGAGACCGAGCAAAGCCAGTCTAACGTCTCCAACCATCTAAGTTGTCTTCTTGAGTGCGGTTTATTGAAAAATCGAAGGCAAGGAAAAAACATTCACTACAGCATCAGAAATGCGAAAGTTAAGGAATTGCTGGAAAACAGCGATGTCGTGCTTTCCGAAGTTTACAGGGAAATCTTCGAGTGCATACGTTATGAGGAATAGCATTTGGTGCATGATGTATGGCAGAGAAAACCATGATAAACAACATTCAATCTGAACTTCATGAAGGAATGAGCCTTAAATTTGGGCTTGAATATTCTCAGGATGGCGCATAAGCATGGAAGATGCAAACAGCCATGAAGAGTCTGAAAAAGAAGGATTCGGGGAGTTGCTAAGGTTTACTGTTGCAGGATTTGCCGGCGGGCTTATCCTTGGGGCAGTGCTGGACTCCTATGGCTTTCAAAGAAGCGGCGTGGGACAATGGCTCGTCAGAACTTTGTCTGGAGAAGGTGAAAGTATTTTCGAAGGAGCCTATTCCATCCGCCAGCGTTTTCGTGGCGCGAAAAGCTCAATGTCCGAAGCCTATGGATGGGGCAAATTCCTGTTCATACCACTGCCGTGGTTCATAGACCTGGGCAGCCGTATTCTTGGTGTAAATGTCTATGGAGTGGAGGGATTTTACATTCCCTACTTCTACGCCCTGAGCGACCAGATTGGAGCAAATATTTCAAGCTTGATTTTCTTCCGGAAAAAAGAAGGTTCGTGGTTGGTTGCTATTAAACAATATATCAAACATCCCGTGATGCTTGCAAGCCTATTGGTTATTCTCATAGCTCCTATCGGATTGCTTGCTGGTCGTTTATATGGGTTCAGTCCTACAACACTGACCTATACAGCCCTGGAAACAATTGCCGTAAATCTCTGCTGGGTTCCGCCGCTTGTGGGCTGGATGAGGGAAAGAAAAAGAATAAAGATTACTTCAATGTCTTAAGATATCCGAGCAGGTCGTTGAGGTCGCTATCGGACATTTGCCACACAGGCATTGGAGGGTCAAGCCACTTTCCATCGGCATCAACACCCTGCATAATCGCACGTTTGATAAGTTCGTCTGTATATGGTGTTTCATTCCCGCGCGCTCCTGTCAGCGAGGAATACCTGATATCCGAAGCATTGAACGTCCACATCATCATTCGCCCACGCCCTCCTTTTCCATCAACTCCGTGGCAGGCTGCACAGCTCATCATCCCGCTGCGCATTGTCATTGCTCCAATCGATGAAATTATTGGTTTACCTGAATTTGAAGTGGCAGTGAAATAAATCCGTTCCCCATTGCTTTGAAAATCTGATGAACTAATAGTGTACCTGGGTTGCGAATAGAGGTTCATCGCAAAAAGACCCATCACTCCCACTGCAATAAGAATTATTGCAATTTTGAGGCTATTCATACGATGTCTTTCTTTTTCTCTTCGAATTCTTCTTTACTTATTTCCCCGTTTGCGTATCTTTTCTTCAGGATTTCAATCGCAGATTCCTGCCCGGCTTTAGCGCCGCCGTGTTCCCACAGGTACTTAATCAGCAGGACAATCCCTATGAGCACGAGAAGCCAGAATATAAACATAAGTATCCACCAGCCGCCGCCCATACCGTATCCGGAGTCCATCATTCCATATTGCATATTTTACCTCCACTAATAATAAATAATTGGATTTTGCACTATAAAAAGGAAGCGGTTAATAAAAATAAAAAAAGTTTGGGCTCTCGCCCAAAGTTATTGAGTTTATTCTGTCACAAGGACATCGGGCGCACGGTGGCTGATTTTTATGCCTTTGCCCACGCCTTTCACTTTAACGCCCATGATTTTATCATAAGCAAGCTCTGCCGCTTTCTGCCCGGCAAGGAGCATGCCGCCGAATATCGGTCCCATGCGCGGCGCGCCGTATGTGGACGTTGCCGACATGCCTGCGACGATAAGTCCCGGGTATATCTCATGGGTAAGCTCAACAGTCTGTTTCTCTGCTTCATCCACCCAGAGAGAGCCGCATCCAGGGGGTTCCGGGATTGACAATCTCTTTTGCTGCCAGAGACGTCTTACAAGAACTGAATCATGTCCCGTGGCATCAATTACTACTTTTGTTCTTATCGCAATCGGATCCATGCATGTAATGAATTTCGGCATTTGTTGCACTGGATACCACTGGATAACCACGCCGTCGACATGGTCTTCCTTGAGTATCAGGTCTTCAACATTCGTAGAGTTAAGCAATTTCACACCTGCATCACATGCGCTTGCAAGCATCTTTGAGACCATCTCAAAAGAATCGCAAACATATAACCCGTTGCCGGCGTCTTTGAGATTTACGCCGCACTCTTCGAGTATCTTGTTAGCCGGAGCGCCGACAGTGTTTTTAGGCATAAGATAGCCGCCTTGCCACATTCCTCCGCCGCCGTAGATGTTTCTTTCTATCATAACGGTCTTAAGACCTTTCTCTGCACAGTATTTTGCAGCCGCGACACCGCATGGTCCTGAGCCAACAACAACAACATCGCTGTCAAGAATATTCTGTAAGAAATCATCTAAGAATTCATTAACTATCGTTTTTGTAACGTGTATCTCGCTGATATTCGTCATAATTTCACCCTGAGTTAATAGGGCTTCAGCCGACTATAAACTTTTCGAACAAAAGACAACAAGATTTATGCCTCTTGAAATAAATTATCGCCGGAGGAACAACCAATGGATTATTTCTTCTTCCATATGATACTAACGAGCAGTTCTGTCATAGTTGCTCTTATCGGGTTCTATTTTGCAGTCCGGATATGGACAAAATGGAGAAATATCGATATGGATATACTTAAGGCCAGGGTTTTTCTTAATAAAAAGTTCCTGGAAAAGAATGGGATTTATGTTTTCCTCTCAGGTGCTTCATTAGCAGCCCATCAGTTCATGAGTTTCCTGATAGAATTGAATTTTATCACAGGCGATTTAATACATTCACTATCAGAAATTTTAGAGTTTATGTCGCTTGTGTTCCTTATGGTTCTTGCCTACGAATGGCTTGTTTTAATTTCCGCAAAAAAGAATCAATTTTGAACTAACGCATAATAACTATAATAGCAGTACCTACCTCAAGAACATCCACAGCTTTTCCTTTCAGGAGCCTTTCTTTTTCAACTGTAAAGTATGAGGAGTCAAGAGTAACATCCTCCTCATCCACATGGATTGTGATGCTTCCCGATTCAGCGGCCTTTGCATCTGTCTTCATAAGGGCTTCTGCTATGGGTTTTGCCCTGCTCCTGAATGTTTTACCAAGAACCTTCATATCGGGCTTGATACCAATGGGAACCATCTCAAAATCCGGTGTTCCTGTGTTAAGTTTGATTACAGAATTGGCGGCGCCTGCTATATCCGAAGCATCCGGGATAGAAGAATAAATCTCTATGTCCGCAAGAGGCGTATTTAGAGCCATGCCGTGTTCGGATTTGTATCGCCTGATAGCTGCAGTTATATCTTTTATCAATTCACCTGTTGCCTCGGCATCTTCATCGATAAGCGATTCATCCGCGTCTGGCCACGGCTCGAGATGTACGCTTTCCTTCTTTATGTGGGAATGGATTTCTTCTGTGAAATAAGGTAAAAACGGGGCAAGGAGCCGTGAAAGGGTTTCAATTGCCACATAAAGGGTATATTGTGCAGCCTGTTTTCTTTCTCCTTCCTCACCGTATAACCTTGATTTTATAAGCTCGATATAGTTATCTGCAAGGATATCCCAGGTAAATCCCCGGATAGCTTTGAAAGTCTCATCAAACTGGTAGGCATCCATTTTTTCAGTTGCTTCTTTTACCAGCCTGTTCAACTTGCTGAGAAGCCAGAGGTCAATGGGCGCAAAAGGCGCCGGCGTATCTGAAATATGAGGCATGGAGAAACGCACAATGCTCCATAGTTTCTGTAAAAACCGCGAGCCTGCGACAACATCTTTCCATGAGAAGATGATATCCGAGCCGGTGGTTCCGCCAATGGCAGCCCACTGCCTGAACGCATCGGCGCCGTGCTGCTTGATAACTTCTTCAGGTATGACGAAGTTATTGCGGGACTTGCTCATCTTGTGGCCGTCTTCGCCAAGTACCATCCCGTTGAGCAGTATGGTATCCCAGGGCTTTTTGTCAAGCATTGCTTTTGACCTGAGGATTGTGTAGAAAGCCCATGTGCGGATAATATCATAACCCTGCGGGCGAAGCTGGGCTGGTATTAGCAGCGGATGGTCGCTTAGCCAGCCTGAGACATGAAGAGCAGATATTGATGAATCCATCCAGGTATCAAGGACATCTTCTTCTCCTCTCCACTCCGTGGAACCGCATTCACATGCTTCAGGCGGTTTTTTCTGCGTCGGGTCAAGCGGCAGCCAACTTTCTTTTGCAACTTTTGTCTTGCCGCACTTTTTGCAGTACCATGCCGGAATCGGCGTTGCAAAAATCCTCTGCCTTGATATGCACCAGTCCCATTCCATGGTTCCTGTCCAGTTCTCAAGCCTCACTTTCATATAATCCGGGACCCAGGCGACCTGGTTTGCGGTATTGAGTATATCGTCGTGGATTATCCTGACAAACCACTGACGCTCCGAGAGGATTTCAATCGGCGTCTTGCATCTCCAGCAAAGACCCACGTTCTGCGGCAGCTCTTCCTGTTTGTAAAGGATTCCGGCATTTTTCATATCCCCGATTATTGCTTTCTTGCATTCTTCTGTGCTCAAGCCGGAATATTTGCCTGCAAGCTCTGTCATCTTTCCGGTTCTGTCGATTGCTTTTCGAAGTGGAAGTGAATGCTCGACCCACCATCTCACGTCCTGCTTATCGCCAAACGTGCATATCATGACAACGCCTGTGCCGAAAGTAGGATCGACATTCTTGTCAGCTATAACCTTTACTTTATGACCGAAAACCGGGACTTTTACTTCGGTGTTCACATACTCGCCGTATCTTTTATCATCGGGATTGACAGCGACCGCAACGCAGGCTGCAAGCAGTTCGGGTCTTGTTGTTGCTATCTTGAGTTTGTCAAAATTAAGGTAATTAAGTTGAGTGTTCCGTGAATCGTATTCGACTTCCGCGAACGCAATCGCGGTTTCGCAGCGCGGGCACCAGTTTACCGGGTGGTTTTGCTGGTATATCATGCCGCTTTCGTACATCTTAACGAAAGACGCTTGAGTCTTGCCATAGTATGCGGGCTCCATGGTGATGTACTCGTTACTCCAGTCGATGGAGAACCCGAGGCGGCGCAGGCTTTTTCTCATTCGTCCGATATTCGTTTCGGTCAATTCCACGCACATGCGCCGGAACTCCTCGCGCGAAACCTGGCTTTTGGTGATGCCGTGTTTTTCCTCAACTTTCACTTCAGTCGGGAGGCCGTGGCAGTCCCAGCCTTCTGGAAACATAACGTTGTAGCCGCGCATCCTCTTGTACCGAGCAACGAAATCGATGTAGCACCAGTTAAGCGCATTGCCGATATGGAAATTGCCTGTGGGATAGGGAGGCGGCGTGTCGATTATGAACTGTGGTTTTTGTGAGTCCCAGTCGAAATAATACATGGAGTCCTGCCATGTATCAAGCCATTTTTCTTCGATAGCGTTAGGATCGTATTCTTTCGGGAGTTCCATATTGCCGCTGTGATTACCTGCATGATTAATAGAATTATCGGTTTTCGGAAGCATTTCAATTTTAAAAATAGCCTGAATTTACTGATTAATATATGATCTTAAAAAGATAAAATTAATATGTCCAAATATATTTTATATTTGCTTAGAACTATCTTATTGTTTTAAATTTTTAATCTTATCCTTGAGTGCATCGGCAAGTTCATATTCTTTTTCTTTAATTGCCCACAACTGAAATGATTCATAGATGCTAACCAGTGTTTTACGAAACTCATCTGATGGACAAGCTTGATAAATACATTCAGTTTCAAATAACAGTGATAACTTTTTATCAATCGACATTTTATTAAAAAAATTTGTTAAATATATAATAATATAAACAAATACGCATAGCAATGTAAGCATAAAAAAAGAAACTGCTATTATGTCATTCTTTCCTAATGTAATGGCAGCACCCGAAGTTGTTATCAATATAATAGATATTAATCCTATTTCTGTTTTTGATATGTTTCCAGTAATATTGAATGTCATAGAGTATCAAAATTTTAATTTAATTAAGTCTACTTTCGATTTTTTTTAAGACCAATAGTATTACCGCCATAGATGCAATTAACAATACTCCTACTACAATAATTAGCCAGATATTCGTATATATCCAAATAACCACACTAACGATAACCGCCAATACGAGTAGTATAAACGCTGCCCATAAAGAATTTTTAGACAATTGAAATCCGTCAGCCACACCATATTTAACTCATATATCCTATATAAATATTTGCCTATATATTTCATAAAATCATTTTCCGCGACTCATAAAATAGCAGAATTTTGAATAACCTATTTATGCGAAAAAATCCTTCTATGAATGGGAGGTTGCAGAAGGGCAAAAGAAAATATGTTTTACTCATTCGACGGTAAAAAACCCGTAATAGCGAAAAATGCATTCATAGCAGACACGGCATGCATCATCGGGGACGTTTCAATCGGGGAAGGCTCAAGTATCTGGTTCAACACTGTCATCCGCGGCGACAGGGCAAAAATCCGCATCGGAAAAGACTGCAATATTCAGGATAATGCTGTTATTCATTCGGATGACAGGAATGTGGATATAGGCGATGGCGTGAGCGTGGGGCACGGGTGCATCATGCACGGCTGTCTCGTTAAAAACAATGCGCTCGTAGGCATGAATTCCACAATATTGCACGGCGCCGAAATCGGGGAATCCGCCATCGTTGCCGCCGGCGCATTAGTGCCGCCAGGTCATAAAATCCCGGCAAGGAGCGTGGTTATGGGAGTGCCGTGCAAACATGTAAGGATGGTAACAGAAGAAGACATCATGCTCATAAAAAATACCCTGAAAAATTATGAGATATTGACCGGGAGATATTTATCCCAGGTCAAATGAAAAAACAACAAAATATTATTAACAACGAACTAATACGAACTCGTACGAACTCCGGCGGCGTGAGTTCGTATCAGTTAGTACGAGTTAGTTGTTGATTTTTCATACCAGGCGCAAAGAACGCAAAGCACTTTAACTGTATTTAAAAGGGTCAACTGATATGCGAAACATCGAAATAGAAGAACTCGGCGCCACGCCGATAACGGAGCGGAAAGTCGAAGTGGTTGAACGAAAAGGACTCGGGCATCCCGACTTTATCTGCGATTCCATTATGAACCAGGTCTCAATCGAACTCTGCAAGGAATACATGGAAAGATTTGGCGCCATCATGCACCACAATATCGACAAGGGGATGCTGGTGGCCGGGGAGGTGAAAACCAAATTCGGCGGCGGAGTAATCCTGAAACCAATGCGCATTATTTTCGGGGACAGGGCTACGTTTGAAGTGGAAGGCGAAGTCATCGATGTCAATAACATTGCTATAGACGCCGCAAAACAATGGCTGAAGGACAATCTGCGATTCGTGAATTCGGATTCTATCCAGTACCAGGTCGAGCTTGCCCATGGCTCGGCAGAACTTACCGATATTTTCAAAAGAAAAGGCGCAATACTCGGGGCAAATGACACATCGGCAGCAGTCGGATATGCTCCGATGACGCCGACTGAGACAATCGTGCTTGAAACCGAGCGATTTTTGAATTCCCCGGATTTTAAGAAAAGATTTCCCGAATCGGGCGAGGATATTAAAGTCATGGGCCTGCGCGAGCGGAACGAGCTTCATTTAACCATCGCCGACCCTCTCGTTGACAGGTTCATTGAATCCGAAAGTGAGTATTTCAGGAAAAAAGATGAACTCTTGGAGGAGATAAAGACCTACGCTGCTGAAAGAACCGACCTTGAAACCTCAGTTTATCTTAATACTCTTGACAGAGAGGGGCGGGGGATGGGCGGGATTTATCTCACAGTCACAGGCACATCTGCCGAGGATGCGGACTCAGGCCAGGTGGGACGCGGGAATCGCGTTAACGGTATCATTCCGCTTAACCGCCCCGTGAGCAGCGAAGCCGCTGCGGGTAAAAACCCGGTGAGCCATGTCGGGAAGATTTACAATGTGCTCAGCCACAGGATTGCGAGCGAGATTTACACAAATGTGCCTGATATAAAGGAAGTCTATGTGTGGCTCCTGAGCCAGATTGGGGAGCCGATAGACCAGCCCAAGATTGCAGCTGCGCAGGTTATTATGGAGCGTGGCTCGCTGGAGGATGTGGAAAAAGAGATAAATGAGGTCATAGATAGCGAGCTTGCGAATATCCAGAAGTTCTGCATGGAACTGGCATACGGGAAGATTCCGGTGTGCTGACGCCCGTTCAGGAAAAGTTGATTTTGTTCTACAATTGGGACATATTTTTTATTTTAAATTGATCGTATATCTTGGCTTAGGGTCGTTCGAATCAACCCAGCGCGCATCCGCTGACCATGCACCATCAGGTTTTTCTTTTTTGCGCGTTTCAACCGTGATTTCATGTCTCTCTGGGTCATATACAAGCAAGTTATACTGTAAGGGGATACCTGTTGTCTGTTCTCTTTTTGGCGCGCCAAATGTTCCAGCCCCAACTATATTTATGCCCCGCTTATCATCATATTTGTGATAACCATCGATAGCTTCATGAATATGCCCATGCATACAAATTTGGAAGCCATGAACAGCAAGCAGTTGCAGAAAATCGACATTTTTCATCATTTCTGGACCCGTGACTGGATGATGCCATAAAGCGATTTTAAGCCAGCCATCGTATTTATTATCCATAAGTTGGTCGAGCGCATTGGACAAGGCATCCATATTTATGCTTGCAGAATTTAGTTTGTAATGGTCGATCTCCCAGCACGAATTTAGCGCCAAGAATAGAATGCGATCATCTTGATATATATGCAAGATCCCTTGTTTATCGTACTCAAGAGGATATTGGTTACTTGCAACCTTTTCGTAAAAATGTTCACCGAAATTAACAAACCGTTTTTGGTATAGACCATCATCCCTCAAAAGTGCGCCAACGTCACCTGCTGGAATATACCTTCCTTCAGGTAAAGGATTAGGAAGTTTGTCTTTTGGACAAAAAATAAATGCTTTCTTTGAAATTTCCCAATTGATATCATGATTACCAGGCACGATAATGATACGATTAGAATCCAGCTTAAATTTCCTGCTGAGATTACAAATCATTTCAGCCGCAGCCTCATACTCTTCCATAGTAGAAACGCTGGCAATGTCACCAGAAATAACGAGATAATCTAGTTCACTTATTTTGAGATTTTTAATCAAGTCTGTTTCTAGTTGAATTATGTATTTGTGGGCGTCACTTATTGTTCCCAAGTGAATATCTGAAAGATGCAATATTTTTATGCGTTTATTCTTATCTATCTCGATTTTATCTCTTAAAGAATCTACATGATATCGTCTATGCTCATTTAGCTTTTTCATGAAATCGAAGAAGTTAAAAATTGGAATATGCCAAATACGGGTACACCCCTCTGAATATTCTTCATCAAAATCTTTAGTAACGGGGTAGACTATTTGAATCTCAGGATGCATTTGTTTAAAAATAAACACACCCAATGTTTGAAGTTTACTTCCGGTTGGGGCAATAATAATTTTATGTGAATATCGATAAGTTTTATAAATTTTATCAAGAATTCTCACCAATTCAATATAATTAAACGTTGTTACATTTTCATGAATTATCTCTTTAATATTTAAACTAAAAGATTTATCAATTGGAGTATTAATATCATGAATGGCATCCAGTCGCCAACGATTATCCATTTCATGAGGGATGCCCTCGATTTTAATTAGATATTGAGGTGTGAAACCACTCAAAAGAGCCTCAAGTTCTCTAGAATTAAATGTCGGAAATGCTATAGACAGTAATGGACTACCTTGCATTGCAATACTAGAAAGGGACTTGGTAGTTACTATTTTAAATACATCTTTTGTGAGAAAAGATGGAATAGATTCAGGCAATTTTTTTTTCATTTCTTCAACCTTTTCTTTGGTTGGATGGTAAATTTCAGCTTCTGAGTATATTATATGGACGTTTCCCTCGTACTCATCTAAAAGATCTAGAATTACGATAATTAGGAATTTTGACATACCGCTAATATCAATTACAACATTTGCAGTTTCCCAAATATCTTTTTTCGTCCTTACAAAATCATTACAAAATTCTTCTGGATCGAATCGATTATAAATAAGCCAAAAAACATTTTTTAAAGTGATATTATTTATTTTATCTTTAAATTCTTTTGTCCTATTCTTATTATTAATAGGTCTATATTCAATTCCAATTGTGTTAGAGAACTTCTTTTTATGCTGTTCAAATTGATCAATAAATGAGAAGCATCTATCCTCGAAGCCTGCAGCCCCAATAAAAGTAGAATTTTCAGGAATTTTATCTAAAGAAAATGATTCTATATGTGGCAGAAGCTGGTGAAGATATTCATAGAATTCTTTGGAAGATTCATAATTTTCACAAATTTCCATTAAAGCCTCTGCTGTTTATCATGAGGTTGTCCTATTTTTCTTTTGGGTTTCTTGCTTTTCATAGTCTTTTTGAAATCTTCAGGATTTTTAAGCAACATCAAGAATTCCGCGTCATTTAACCCTATATTATCTCTTTTGGAAGGAGTAAGTAAAAATGTGGGAATTAATAGACGTCGCAGATAAAGTCGCGGGGCTACGACTCCACGTTGACTTTTTCCTCTGATATCTCTTATAAAAATCGAATAACGTAATAAACCATCGTAAATTTCTTGTGCTTTAGAATCTAAAATGGCAGCATTACGAATCTCAATCCTATAAGCCTGCCATGGTGGGAATTGATTATCATTTTTGGAATTCCGGTTAATTAAGTACCAATGTGCAATGTTTCCAAATGCTTCTGTAGTATTTCTTAATTCTTTTCCTATATTTAGTATATTCTCAATATTATTTAAAAACTCATTACCAATTTCTTTAACAACTTTGTTTTGTTTTTTTCTATCAATGGGCAATACTAATTCAGAATTACTAAATATATCTTGGCCACCAGCCAATTCAAAAATACGTTTTATCAAGCTTAGTATATGGGCAATATCACCAGAACACAAACGCATAATAATTTCATGACCATAATATAATTCGCTCTCACCACGTCTTATCTTTTCAGCCATCTGATTGAATGAAACTTCACTATCACCTAAGATCAGCTTAATATCATTATATTTTTCAAGTATTTTCTCTGAATACTTTAATCGATTATTGACAACTTCATAAATGAAATTCAAAGCTTCATCCTCGTTACTCAAAAAGAAATACCCCAAATCTACGGTAACATATTCTCTTTCTTCTTCCAAGAGTTTTTGTTTAGAGTTAAATGGATGAAATGAGACTATACTTTCTGTTGAGACTTTAAAAAAATATTCTGAACCTCCGCTTGGAAAAAAAATAAAATCATGTAAAGTCTCTTGTAATGGTATAGATATATTTGGTATTGAATAATCATCTAGTAAGAAGTAAATTACACGTCCCTTAATCCATGATATTTTGTCTTGGAAAAGGTTACAGATATTCTTAATAAAATCCATATGCAAGAATTCGGGTTTTGGGTTCTGATTATTTTCAAACCAATTTCTCACCTTTACTTTTTCTTTTAATACTATTGCTGCTATGTGACGGATTACATTTGTCCCCAATGGTGGTATTTGATAGATATGTAAATTGGATGAAATGAATTCCTGAATATCCAATATCGTTTCCTGGTTCAATTCAAATCCATCAGTATTATTTGCCACATCTAATAAATCAATAATCTCATATAAAATCGAAAGATTAAAATAATGTATTATACATTTTCTTTCATTAGTTGTAAGCTGGTTTTTGAGATAAGGAAATGCAAAATATAAATCATTACAATGGTAATATATACCTATGTAATCTTCCTTATAATCTTTAAGATTTTTTACTTTGTTACCTAAAATCTGCGCCTTTAAACTTAAATTTCTAAAGATGGTTGTTTTACCACAGCCTCTAGGTCCAGTTAGTAAAGTGTTGTTCTTTGTAAGTAAATTTGAATATCCAGGAAAATTTTTAGAATAAAGAAGTTGTAGAAGTTCAAAAGAGTTTCCGATATCTTCGCATCTTAAATAATCAAATGGATATCTAAGTTTAGGAGATTTTTCAGAAATAAACGCCTGATAATCTGTTGAAATTTTACTTAGAATTTTAATAAGTTCTGCTGGATTTCTAACAAAATCTCCTTCTGTTGGATTTGTTTCCAAGATTTTTTTAGGCAAAAAATCTTCTACAAGAGTATCATAGAAGTATCTATCATTTCCATCCAATTCTGCAGGATCTATTTTTTCAAGCAACGACTGGCAAATTAAGGCGAATTGTATATAATCGTCCTTTGGCTCTATATTAACATCGGATTCTAATGTGAAATCAAAATCAGTCACCATTATTGTAGGAACATCTGGATTAATCGAAAGAGAATCGTAGGCTATTAGAATATTACCCTTATGTAAATCCCCATGTACAACACCTACTTTTTGCATCGCATGAAACATTCTTAGAATTTGTTCCACAAAAAGTTTGATAAATGATATTGTTATTCCGGTTGAATTTTCTTTTATGTAATCATTAAGATTTTTCCCCTCCATATAATGTGAAAATACGCAAACATAAGGGGTGTCTTTTATGATACTTACAAATGGGTTTTTATATTGTACTACTTGTAAAATCCCATCTAACCTATTAGTTAATTTTTTAAATTCTGATACCCAATTATTCTTTAGGTCTTCTTTCAATATAATTTTACATGCAACATAGCTACTTGTTTCTTTGTTATAAGCTTTGTAGACAACGCCGATTCTTTCCTTTCTAATTTCGTTTTCAAGGATATACCCATCCACATCTACACCAGCATATTGATTTATTTCAGGCGGCAACATTTTTGACATTTAGTTAATCCTCCCTCTGCAAAACAATAATCCATTCTTTTTTGGTTTTGTTTCCATTTTTCCGTGTTCTTCTTATGTCCGGTATTTTATCCTCGATAATTGACACCATTTTAAAATCGTTCATTTTATTCAATGCAATGTCTTTAAAAATTAAACCTGTATTAATTGAATTATTAGATTTATGTACTTCACCCAGAATAAAAATGCAGTATGACCCCTGATTCAAAGCATATTTTAGATTATTTAATGTTCTCTCTATTAAAATTTTAAAATCTTCAACCGATGATGGATTTTTTTTATCATAATATGTATAGTCTTCTTCATCTAAAAACCATAACCTTAGTCGGTTATCCCTTCCATAATCGAGGGCATTCATATAGGGTGGACTTGTAATAACCGCATCAATACTGTTATCCGGTAGCCTCAAGGTTGTAGCATCTTCTTGTAAACATTTTTTTGATAAAGTGGGGTCATAATTTGGGAATCTTCGGAATGCACGTTTAATTTTATTTATTAATCTTGGACTTACTTCTCTATATGTATATAACTCAGCGAAATCCTCTTTTGGAAATTTCTTTGTTCTAAGATATGGCACAAGATGACTAGAAGGATACGAAAGAAATCCAATTCGTTGATGATGGAGAATTCCTAAAAGACAAGCCAGCAAAAAATATTCTTCATTTTCTTTTAATAATCTACTCAAAACAACTATTTCTTTCAAAGTAGTCGGGTGAAAGAAACTTCTTACCCAATCTGGTATTTCAGACAGAGAACATGTATTTATTTCTTTTTTTGAACGTTTTAGATAATAATGCGCTTTCTCTATAGTATCATCTAATGAATTTGGCGGGAACATCTTTGCTTTTGTAAGAGTTACAGCATAGGGATTTATATCATTTGCAATCGCATTTCTTCCAAGCGTTAGTGATTCAAGCGCAACAGTCCCAGCGCCTGCAAATGGATCAAAAATAGTGTCCTTTGGTTTTGTATATGATTGAATTAGTTCTCTTACAAGGTTTGATTTTAATTTACCAATGTATGGCGCAAGTTGATGGAGAGTACTTTCAGTACCCATACTGCTACCCGACCAATCCGCAGGATCTAACTTTAAAATTCTGTTCTCAACAGTAACTCCTGCTTCGCACATTAGTTCCGCCATAATAACCCACAAATTCGCTTTAATGCCTTAAATATATTATTGAGCATTTTTTATTCTTTTATATCTTGTTGATTAATTCTTTCGCCTTTTCCGGCAACCTCTTCCCTATTAATTCAAAAAGCGCATCTGAATCCCCCTCAGCCAGCGAGCGCACATCCTCATCGCCTTTTAAAATCAGTTCAACTAAATAATTAAGTTCCTCATCAGTCAGCTTATTGACGCGGTTCGCGAAATCTTCTGGTGATTCTGATAATTTATGCGAGACCGGAAGCAGGATGAATTTATAGTCATGCCCGGGCGCGGGTCCGGTTGCGCCTTCAAGTTCGGGCGCGAGTTTGGCGAGGATGGTTTTATCTAGGTCGGTGAGGGTTCTCATAGTTCCTCAATTATCTGCAATATTAATAGATTTTTCATATAACGAAATTAAAACCTGACAAGTAATTCTTCCATCTTCTTGAAAAATTACAAATATCATAAAGGTGTTGTAGGATGAAATGGTATCATTAAAAAAATATAATCTCCTTATACTGCTGGTGTCATTCTTTTTCATAATACCTGCATCGGCCGCGGCGCTGGATAGCTTCAACGTTCCGGCATTCGGACCAAAGGATACAGGCACATCTATTAACTCATCAGTTATACTTGAAACCGAATCGGAATATATGATAGTCGTCTCTGGCACATATCAATTTAAAACCGGAGTTGACTGGGGTTACGCTGATGCACAGTTCCGAATGGGTGCCGGCCGCAATTATAACCAGCCGTTCAATTCCATTGAATTCGATGGTGAGCGCCTCAGCGCTGATATAAGCGATATCGTCAACCACACATACACATTCTACAGGAAGGGCAATGGCAGCAAGGTCAGGTTCAGCATATACGACACCTCAATAACAGGTGAAAGGGGAGACTATGATAACAACGCCGGCTATCTAAAAGTCGAGATATACAGGCTGGATACTATAACCCTCACAAAGTCCGTTTCTCCACAAACCATAGAACTGGGACAGACCGCAACCGTAACCATTACGTTCAAAAACACCGGAACCGGTACACTGACAAATATTAAAGTATTGGATTCTCTTCCGGCAGGCTTTATCCTGGCAAGCGGCAAACTGGATAAAAACTACGACCTCCTGGCGCCGAAAGATGCCAGGAGTTTCCAGTACACAGTCCAGCCGTCTGAAGTAGGCACTTTCAACCTGGAGCCTGCCGCTGTTTCGTATTACGATAAAGATAACGCTTCCCATACAGGCAAATCCAATATCCCTGCGATTTTGGTCATACCCTCCAATGCCACGCCCACGCCCTCACAAATTTCAAATGCAAGCGTACAGCTCTACGGTGAGAAAACAGAGGTAGTGCTCGGGGAAGATGTTATGCTGAAGCTGTCTGCTGTTAACCTGATTAATAAGCCAGTGATGCATGTCCAGGTTATCATCATTCCGCCATCCGGGATGAGCGTCACCTCATCAGAATTCGCCGAGTCAGGAGCCGGCCAGTTCACAACCACGTACGAGCTTCCGCCAGGCAAAGGGAGGGACATCGAGGTCAGGATACAGTCGAATCAGGTCGGCGATTTCGAAGTGCAGGGAAGAATAGTTTACTATTTTGATGAAGATAGCGCACATGCAGAGGATCACACGCTAAAGCTGCCTATCAAAGTGAGGGCGAGTGGAGGGCAGCCAACTGCCACGGATACGCCAGCCAAAAGAATGTGGCTGCCTGGTTTTGAGATATTGCCTGCTATTATTGGGTTATTGGTGCTGTATTTAATTAAAAAGCGGTAATGCTTTTTCTTAGTGACTTTCTATTTTATTCTGGTAACCGATTCATAAAAAATTAACCACAGAGCGCACAAAGGTCAGAGAGAGTGTTTGCTTTTCTCCGTGTCCTATGTGCCTTTGGTGGTTTTCCAACCTGATAATACGAGTCTCTGTCTTTACCTGCCTTTGCGCAGCAGGTATACCATAGAAAGCAGTCCTGTTATTGCAAATACAAACTCAAACCCGGGTTCTTTGGCCATAGCGGTAGGCGCCGGAATGGGAGTTGCTGCAGCTGGCACGTATGTCGCTGCTGCGGTTGCTGCTGCAATTGGAGGACTTCCTGTTACTGCCGGAACTGCATTCATTTCAGTTTTCGCATCTATGGACGTTGCTGCTGCCCTGGTATTGTTCGCGGGCACCTCAACGAAAAGCGAGGTGTAAGGCGTCACGAACTTGAATTCCAGCGAAAGTGTGGTAATTGAAGATTTGAGGGTATCAGTTTCACCTTCCACGTTTATCCTGTCCATCAGCTTTCGAATAGTGGTATATGCCCAGAGCCTGGGAATAAAAGCGTTTTCCGGATTGGAGACAACATTAAACGAATTCTTGAAATTACGGCTTCCTGTGCGCGTAATTGTGGCAACATCGGAAGTTATGGTTGTGGTGCCAGCACTGTACTTACCCAGTACAACGGCATCCGAACCTGCAAAAAGATTATTTTGCCCTGTATTCACGACGTCTGAAACAGAATCATAATTAAAGTTCATTCCTGTGACAAGAGGCGTAGAGATGGTTTCGTAGAACCCTTTCATTTCAGCTTCAACGCCTGCCTGTGGATAAAACCGCTGTGAAATGCCATAATTCTCAAGGCTCAGCGCCTTCAGGAAATCGTAGTTCGCCTCGTCCTCAATCCCGAAGGCGATGCTGAATATCGAGACATTTACCTTGTTGGCATCAATTACATTCTTGCGTATGACGTATGGTGAGGTAATGCCCTCGGTGGGTGCTCCGTCCGTAAGAAACACAATTATTGGAACGCGCGAACTTTTGCCAAACATGGCAAGCGCATCCAGAAGGGCCTGATTGATGTTCGTGCCACCTTCTGCATTCAGGCTGTTTACAAAGTTTGCTGCGTCCGCTTTATTCTGTGTATTCGCTTCCATGAGCGTTGGTGAAAAGTCCCGGACAGAAGCGTCGAAAAATATTATATTGAAATAATCATCAGGAGGTAAATCTGAAATTATGCTTGTGAATACATTCTTCACCTCTGCAATCTTTTCACCGCTCATTGAGCCCGACTTATCCACGACAAAAATAATATCCTTGCTCAGGGGAGTGGTACCGAGGTCGGCTTCCGAAGGTGAGAAAACATGCATCATGTAACCCTGGCCGCCAGCGCTGTAAAAGAGCATATCTCCGTTTAAAGGAGGATTGTTTGTGGTGTAGTCGACTGTAAGATCCTTATCTGGCAGCGCACTGGCACTGTATTTCACCTGACCTTTCGTGGTTGAGAGGTATTTTATACTTGCATCCGAAAAACCGGGGGTTTCAAGGGTAGTGATATCATTCACTGATGAGATGTTCAGGGTTACTGAGAGGTCATTCACAGTGTGCGTCGCATCAGTCTTTCGCAGGAACAGCACATACTCATATTTTCCAAGGCTTTTTTTCACTGCCTGCTCGTATTTCAGGCGGACAACGATGCTCTGGCGCGGCTCAAAGCTCAGGGAGTAAGAGAACAGGTTTTGCGTCTTGGTTTCCAGCAATCCGGCTGATTTTCCCTGGGAGGCTGCCTGTTCGAATTTTTGCTTTGCCTCCTCCTTGGGAAGCACATCGGCATTGTATTCCTTGCCGTCAATGATTAATGTGAAACCTGATATGAATGCCACTTCCGGAATCAGGAACTTAAATTCATCATCGGACGGGGTGTCCAGAGGATTGGTGAGTTTTTCTTCCACCGTGGTTATAGCATAACCATTGTTCACATCCGCATTGATATTTAAATAGTCCACAACAGGCTGGGCTGCTGATACAGTGGTTAATGCCAGCAATACCAGTAAAATAACGATTAGTTTTTGCATTTGATACCTACCTTCTCCATTTTTTGGCTGCACCAAGAAAGTTTTAAGGGTTAATTAATTTTGTGGTAAAAAATAGTAAAAGACGCATTCGATGAGCGTCATCTTATCTGCGAGCCAATTTTCCGGTCAAGTATTTTCAGGAATTCACTCTTCGATTCACCTGGAATAAACGCCCCGGCTGCTATGTCATGCCCTCCACCCGTGCCGCCAACTGCTTTTGCAGCTTCGCTGATTGCTGCGCCAAGATTTAGTCCTTTCCTAATAAGGTCCTGGTTTCCCCTTGAAGAAACTTTTGCACCTCCCTCGGAATCTGCAAAAGCGATTATGGGGAGGTCCCTGTTATTTACAAATGAGGAACTCATGCCTGCCACTATACCAACGATGGTTTCCCGGATTTTATTTCCGGAATCAAAGTATTGCAGGTTTTCCATTCTGGTTACCCCATGCTCTTTTACAAAATTCAGTCCCTCAACAAGATTTTTCCTGTGTTCGGAAAGCAAGGCGCAAGCCTTATCAAAGCATTTTTCGCGGTCGCCCATGCACACTGCAAGCCCTATATCGGAATGGTCATAGCGGGCAGTGGAATTAAGCAGCGTGGCATATTCGGAAGCGTCCCGCACCTCGGTTCCTTCACGCTCGCCTAATAATGTATATACTTCCCCGATGAGTCTTTCCACCTTAAAACCGGGGAGGCCGGATGAAAGTCCTGATTGTATCAGGGCAGAGACGATTTTCTGTTTTTCAGCAGGTTCAAGGTCTATCCACCGTCTCCATTTCTCCCCATGCTGCCTGATGCCTATTTTTTTTAGGAATTCAATGCTTGCATCTTCGCTGCCCGTTAGACCGGGCAAATATACGTCCGTTGAATATTGCAATAGTTTGAATATCGGGCGCGTCTGCCGTCCGAACAGCATGAGGTCTTTTTCATATCCAAGGACATTATTCCTGGCGCCCTCTTCGAGTATCGACCTGTTCATCCCTATCAATTGCCCGTGTTTTGCATGCTGTAAGTCGCCCACTGCCCCGACAATGGCAAGGGCTGCAAGGTCGCCGTTGCCGCCCAGCTCCTGCGCGATAAGAAAAGCAGCCCCGGAACCGCTTAATTCAACCGCGCCGTTAATCCCGAAAAGATGTGGATTTAAATGGTATTCATAAACGCCCTGCGGCTGGTGATGGTCAGAAACGATCGAATTAAGTTTCAGGGATTTAATCGCATCCAGCATCCCGCTCCCGAGGTCTGTAAATACAATAAGTTCTGGATTCTGGTCAGCTATTTCGGTGAGTATAGGCATGTCCAGTTGCTTTACAAAACGAATCCTGTAGTCGATACCTGCTCGTTCCAGGGCTTTTCCCATGATTGCAGCCGAGGTCAGCCCGTCAGCATCGATATGCGACACCACGAGAGCCGATTTGTGTTTTTTGATATATTCAGCGCACTTACCGGCCATTTTCGCAATCGTCATCGTTGCTTTCGTGGCTTTATTCGGTAAAATACCTTTGCACGCCTTGGTCAAACGTCACTGCGAGGGCCGGCGATGGATTCGAGGGTGAGTTCGCGGAGGTTCAAGGTATTAGTTGGGTAAGGTTCGGTTTAAACACAGGGTTATAAATAACATATCTTACATTAATTTAATTTGAAAAGGAATCCAATAGTTATTAGAGGTAAAATTCATGAGCAGTGTAATTAATGGTGCAGATGCGCTGGTTAAAAGGGGAATTTATTCCACTAAAAATGAGCTTATTGAAGATGCTTTGAGAACTTTTTTTGAGTTCAGAAAGGATATGCGGGTAGCTGCGGTGGTTGAGTTGTACAAAACCGAGGAGATGTCTATTTCAAGGGCTGCTGAATTGGCAGGAGTAAGCACTGAAGAGATAAAAGATTTCCTTGTAAAGGCAGGAGTTAAAATAAAGAGAGGTTTTTCTGGTAGTAAAGGAAGAGAACTGGCAAGGCTGGTTTGATGATAATAGATACCTGCATATTGAGTTCTCTTGCTAAAATAGACAGATTGGATTTATTGGATATTTTATTTAAGAAGCATTTTGGTTATATTACGCCATCAATATTGAACGAACTGAATATAAACAAGATTGCAGGATTTAAATTTGTAGAGAAAATCGAGGAAAAAATTAGTTTCATCCAAGTAAAAAATAAAATCTGTGTTTTATCACCGGATTCAAAGGAACTTGAACAGGCTTACAAGTTTAAGGAAATGTATAAACTGAGTCTTGCTGATTGCGAAAGTATAGTTTTAGCAAAATCAAGAAAAGACATTCTGCTTACCGATGATTCTTACCTTGGCAAAGTTGCCTCCCAAGAAGGAATTAAGAAAATATTCGATTTAAAGAGCCTGTTGGAAGCAAATATAATTGAAGGGAAAATAAGTAATCGAAAAGAGTTGGAAGAAATTATTGAGAGCCTGAAACAAAAGGACTATTATTCGTTTTCTGAAGATGATTTAAGAGGGCTTTTTGCATATTTTCAGGAATATGAGTGACGATTATGAATAGAGACAATAACTAAAACCTTTTTAATATTTGCTTTTATCAAATGTGCGGCATAGCAGGCGCGGCAGGAAAAAACCCAGAAGCATTGGTCAAAAAGATGCTCGAAGCAATCAAGCACAGGGGACCCGATGGCTCAGGCACTTTTTCCACCGGCGATATCACGCTCGGCAATGTCCTGCTTAAAATCACAGGCGATAAACAACAGCCGCTCACAGATGGCGGCGCGCTCACGTACAACGGCGAGATTTACAACTTCAGGCAAATAGCAGAAAAGCTTGGCATCACAACAGACTCGGATAGTGAGGCGCTTTTTGCCCTGATTGGCGCAAAAGGCATAGAAAAAGCGATTCAAGAATTAGATGGCGATTACGCATTTGCCTTCGTTAATGGCGAAAAACTCCATCTTGCGCGCGACCCCGCAGGCGTAAAACCACTTTACTACAGCACAGGCGCAGGGTTTGCTTTTGCGTCCGAGAAAAAGGCGCTGTATGCTATCGGAATGAACGAGATTCACACTCTTAAGCCGGGATACATGCTTACTTACAGTGCCTGGAAAATAACCGAAAAAAAAGTGGCGGGTTTCTCTGCGGGCGAGCCGATAACGGATGAAAACACAGCCTCAAAAGCGCTGTATGAAGCAATCGGGCGCGCCGTGGAAAAGCGGCGCTACACGCCCGCCGCGCTTGCATTCTCAGGCGGTCTTGACAGCTCTTTTATTGCCGCGCTGATTCCTAACGTAGAGTTGTATTCTGTGGGCATGGTAGGTTCGCATGATATAATGCAGACAAAAAGAGCGGCAAAGCTTCTTGGGCTTTCGGATAAACTGCATCTTCATGAACTTACCCCTGATGAGGTGGAGTCTGCTCTTCCTGATGTAATAAGAGCAGTGGAGTCGGGAGACCCGTTTAAGGTAAGCATCGCCATTCCTTTGTTTTTTGCCTCAAAAGACGCCCATAACGATGGTATTCGTGTGATGCTTTCAGGCCAGGGCGCGGATGAGCTTTTTGCGGGCTACAAACGGTATGAATCAATGAACCCTGCCGAACTTGAACTGGCACTTTTGAAAGACCTCGAGAATATTGCAGAAAACAATCTTGAGCGGGACGATGCTGTTACGATGGCAAATGCTGTTGAGCTTCGCGTTCCTTATCTTGACAGGGAGGTTGTGAAACTTGCTCTTCGGACAGCGCCCGAACTCAAGATACACAACGGGATACGGAAATACATACTGCGCCTGGCTGCAAAGAAGCTCCTGCCTGATGAACTTGTCTTTAAAGAAAAGAAGGCGGCGCAGTACAGCAGCGGGATTTACTCGGCGCTTCTTAAACTTGCCAGGAAAAATGGGTTCATGGGAGAACGGGCGCTGGGAAAGTATCTTGAAAAATTAAAGTTAGCGGCTTTGTAGCTTCAAACAACGACTCGTACGACCTCCAGAGGATGAGCCAACTGAATCTGACTTGATAACCCTGATATTAGCCGCACACTAGTTTGGATATTTGGTTATCCAAGGTTAAGGGTATACATCGCCCTAATTTTCTCAGTTTGACAGTTGGGATAGAAATTGTAAGGAAAAATTACCGTTTCTTTCTTCCTCTAGGGACATATTTCACAAGAATCAAACCTGCTAAAACAGTTGCAAAGAATTGTACAATTGTATTTGAAATTATGGAAATTATAAACGCAAATATAGACTCCTCAAGCCCCTTTGGAATTATTTCAGAACTTTTTACTTCCTGTGTTGCAGTAGTTGGTTCTGGTTTATGTACGTTGAATTGTAAATCATTTCCAGTAATGGGGGAGTTGACTGGAGGAGCATTATAAATATAATTTGAGTCCGAAGGGCTTCGATAAAAATTAACGCTATAAAAATTTAACTTCGGAGATATTCTCCAGTCTCCTAATCTATTATCTTTATTGATTTCATTATATTTACTAAATGGAATATATTGTTTTATTTCGTCCCTTGGTTTTATGAAAAATGAGCTTGCGAATGAACAACGATTTTCATAATCTCTTCCATTATTATTTAATTTATCATTATATAAATCCAATTGAAGATATGTTCCACAAGGATCACCTCCATTAATAGACGCCCAATAATCCAGATTATTTTTGATAGTCAGCTCCAAGACTATATTATCCGAATAGTTCATTGTCTGACCTTTACAGGATACATTATAACAATCTAAAGAAATACTAATAGGTTCTTCTGCATGAACAATAGGAATAATATTAAAATATGCAAATAACAAAAATAAAATCGTTATGTAGCCTCGTAACCTATGTTGTAGCATATTCACAGATTATACTAATATAGGCTTATTAATCTTTTCGCCTATTACTAATGAATCTGAACTTATAGTTGCTCGATTTACTGGATTATCTAGACTACGCAGCATGTTTTCATTCAATAATTTAAAGCGATATAAATATTTGTGAGAACTCTGAATATTTTATTTTTATCTCACCATTATCATTTCTTTGCGCCCTCTGCGCCTTTGCGGTGAGTATCGGATAGCAACTATCTGCGTCTACCGTGGTTCGCCTCCATCTCATAACAATCTTTTTATCGCTTGCGCCACTTTATAGGGTTTTAATGACAACCATCGGGAATAAAAAGCTCGGATTTATCGGCACAGGGAAGATGGGCGAAGCCCTGATAAAAGGAATACTTCATGCTCAACTCGTCCCTCCTGAGAACATATATGCAAGCGATATGGATTCCGAAAAGTTGAAGTCGCTTGAAAAGCAGTATAAAATAAGCACCTGCAAGGACAATTGTTCTGCGGTCACAGATTCGGATATTCTCATAATTGCGGTCAAGCCGCAAACGATTCCTGCTCTCCTGAAAGAAATAAAATTCTCAATAAAGAACCAGTTGATTATATCAATTGCCGCAGGAGTGGCAATCGCGACTTATGAAAGTGAATTGCCGCATGGAACGAAGGTTGTGAGGGTAATGCCGAATATCGCAGCGACTGTCAGGGAGGCAGCATCGGCAATCAGCCCCGGAAGCGCGGTATCGAAAGACGACCTTGAAATTGCAAAAACGATTTTTAATGCAATAGGGCAAAGCGTCATACTGCCCGAGCATCTAATGGATGCAGTCACGGGATTATCCGGCAGCGGCCCGGCTTATATTTTCATGGTAATCGAAGCGCTTGCAGACGGCGGCGTACATGAAGGGCTTGACAGGAATACTGCAAAGTTACTTGCAGCCCAGACCGTTCTTGGCGCTGCCAGAATGGTACTTGAGGACAGAAGTCATACCGGACAATTAAAAGACATGGTAACATCACCGGGCGGAACAACGAGCAGGGGCCTTCGGGTAATGGAAGAAAAGGGCGTCAGGGTTGCAATGATGAACGCAGTAATTGCAGCATGCGAACGTTCAAAAGAACTTGGCAAGAAGACCTGAAAAGAAGGCAGATGATGTCTCTCCTTTCTGATATAGAAAAAAAAGCAAGAAAGAACCATGCAAGGATCGGACTCGGGATTGGGAAGATTTCTGAAAAACTGGTTAAGAGCGCAGAAGCAGCCAGCAAATATGCGGATGTTGTTCTTGTCGGGGATGAAAAACTGATCAGGGCGACAGGCACCGAACTTGAGATAATCCACTCAACTGAGCCTTCAAAAAAACTGGTTGAATTGCTGGTTTCCGGGGAGATTGACGGCGCTGTCAGGGGAACTCTCAGCGCGACAAAAACCCTTTCGGAACTGAAAAAATCACTTAACCTCACAAAATTATACAGGGTCGCATTATTGGAAACGGCAGATGGAAGACCATTTTTCCTCGCGCCCGTGGGTATTGATGAAGGAAATTCTGTGGAAGATAAGGTCGAGTTAATAAAGCGGGGTGTCGAGCATTTCAGGCGTTTTGGAATAGAAGCAAGAGTAGGGATTCTCTCGGGCGGGCGTTTTGAAGATAAAGGCAGGGATGAGAAAGTGGACAGGACGCTTGCCGAGGCTGAGGTTGTAACAAAAAGAGTACGCGAGATGGGAATAAACGCAAAGGATTATTCAATCCTGATAGAAGATGCAATCGAAGAGGCGAATTTTATCATCGCGCCCGACGGGATTTCGGGGAATCTTATTTTCAGGACACTTGTATTCCTGGGCGGCGGGTACGGCCATGGCGCGCCGGTATTGATGGAAAAGGTGTTCGTGGATACGTCAAGAGTGGGCGGACATTATACAAGGGCTATAATGCTTGCAAGCGCGCTGAAAAATTGACGCCAATATCCTTGTTATGTTACTTCATGACCTTCTGAAAGACAGAATCCCCGAGGAAAAACTATCATTACTCCCGAGAGGTTTTGAAGTCATAGGGGACATCGCGATTATCAATATTCCTCCGGCGCTGGATGATGAAAAATATCTTATCGCCGATGCGCTGGGCTGCCAGAAAAATATCAAAAAAGTGCTCCGGAAACTCCATAAAATTGAAGGCGCTTCGCGGGCCGGGGAATTTGAATTATTGCTTGGGAACAGTACAACCACTATTCACAGGGAGAACAACTGTGTCTTTTTTGTAGATGTTGCGAAAACATATTTTTCAGGGAAAATGTATTACGAACGGAACAGGATAGCGCAAAAAGTAAATGACGGCGAGGTTGTTCTTGTATTATTCGCAGGTGTTGGGCCGTTTTTGATACCGATTAAGAAGATAAAGAATGTCAAAATAACAGGACTTGACAATAACCCGGCTGCGTGTGCTTGTTTGAAAAAAAACTTAGAACTTAATAATGTTGAGGCCGATATTATCCTCGCAGATGCAAATTCGATTCAAAATATTTTCAAACGACCTTTTGACAGGATAGTGATGCCAGCTCCTTACGGGCAGGACCATTTTCTTAATCTTGCTCATTCCATATTGAAACCTGAAGGGATAATCCACTTTTATACATTCAAGAAGGATTTTGAGATTGCCCATTTTAAAAAGCTGCTTCTTGAAAGCGGGTGGCATATTGACTTTTACAGGGGCTGCGGGGAAGTTGCTCCGCGGGTAAAGAGATATGTGTTTGATTTGAGAAAAAATTAATTACCTTTATACTGCGAGGGCACTGAATTAAGATAAGTAAGTATGATATCTCCATCTCATATAATATACGGTACACTCTCCGGGTTTGGGAATTATCTTCTGGTGACGTTCATCTACCTGAGTATTGCGGTGGGCATGCACGAACTCGGTCACATTTTATTTGCAAAATATCATAAGCTTGAATACAGGATTCTATTTGAAAAAGGCAATATAAGAATAGCCGCAGACTGGGAAAAGCTTGGAAGCAAAAAGGTGTTCGGGAATATACTCGGTATTGTTTTTGGTTTTCCCGTGGTTATTATTGCCGGCTGGCTCTATCACACGCCGATTTTTCTTTTATTGTATCTTCTTTCATGCTATGACGATTTCGGCGCAGTAGTCAGAGATCTTCAAAAATTTTAAATTTCCGTAACAAACTAGGTTATAAGGATTATGATTATAATGAACTATATACAATAATTTGGAAAGCTTTAAATATTTTCGGAACATATCATTATTTTGGAATTGCTGCTTGAGGGGAAACGCAGCAGCTTGGAAATTGCCGAATGGGGGCCAATAATGTTCAAAGAATCAGTACTGAATTCCAGAAAAATCTTCAAATATAGCGTTTGCTTGCTTATTTTCCTGAATATTCTGGATATCATCAGTACCTATATCGGGATAAAATATGTCAATGCCTACGAAGCCAACGAAAAAACGGCATATCTTTTTAATTTATTTGGAATGCTATTACCATCAGGATTAAAAATTTTAACCGTTCTGTTATTAGGGGTCATAACAAGAACTATCTGGGAAAACTCCGAATTTATGCTGCAGAATGGAAACGGCCTGGGAAATTCAGTGGCAATTATATCCATCTTAAATATTATGTTCATAGTAATTTTTCTGAATGTATTGTATTTTTTAATTATAGTGAACAATATCAATATCATTTATAATTAAAATACAGATTTTGCGGACTACCCGGTAACATATGAACCATGAGGAATGGAACACATCCGATAAAAAAGTTTTAAATAGTAAGCCTGATATATTCTTTTGAAGAGAATGATGCCCAGCCATTGGGTTTTGGAAAAATTTTGAGTTAGTCATGGAACAAATAATTGAGATACGTTCCCTGTCAAAAAATTACGGGAACTTTAAGGCCCTGGATAATGTCTCCCTGACGATTGAAAAGGGAACAATATTCGGCCTGCTGGGACCTAACGGGGCAGGCAAATCGACGTTGATAAAGGTGCTTTCATGCCAGACAAGACCATCCGGTGGTCATGCTTTTATATCAGGTCTTGATGTGGTTTCGGATAAGAAAGAAGTGCTTTCGATTATCGGGATTGTCCCGCAGGAGAACAGCTTCTATGACGAGCTTACCATAAATGAGAACCTTAATTATTTCGGTTCATTATACGGCGTTCCGGTAATTGAAATTAAGAAAAGGAGCCACAAGATACTGGATATGCTGCATCTAATGGAAAAAGGCGATAGCTTAGCAGGCACACTGTCAGGTGGAATGAAGACCAGGTTGAATATCGCCTGCGCGCTTATCCATAAACCCGAGACGCTGATACTGGATGAACCAAGTGTGGGGCTTGACCCTGTATCAAGGAAAGCCTTATGGGACACAATCAGGGCTGTGAACGGGGAAGGTACGACGATTCTTATCACAACCCATTACATGGAAGAAGCTGACCTGCTGTGCGACAGGATATTGATAATGAACAGGGGCAAAATCGTTGTCGAAGGAAAACCCGGCGAGCTAAAGAACGCCGCAGGAGAACATGTCATCCTGATAACAAGCTTACCCGGCAATTACCAGGTAATAAAAAGCAAGATTGAATCGCTGGAATCCATATTATCATGCAGTATTAATGAAAAAGGGCTGAAAATAAATCTCAAGAATGAACAGCCTATCCAAACAATTTTTGAGATTTTTGAAACGGAAGGCGAAAAAATTAAGAATGTGGAATCCACAAGACCTAGCCTTGAAGACGTATTCATACATGCTGCGGGGGAGGAATGGCATTGAGCAGCGGAACGGTTATCAAAAAAGACCTGAAGGTGTATATCCGACACAGGAAGACGCTGCTTTTGATATTCATAGCGCCGATACTTATTATGGTACTGATCGGGTCTGTGTTTTCCGGTGCATCCGATCAAGGTCTCACTGATGTTAAGCTGGGTGTTGGCGGCGGGTCAGACCTCGGGAAGAATATAATCGAGAACCTGAACAATAGCAAGATGTTCATTATCGTTAAGGAAAACACCAGCGACCCTGCTGTTATCGAGGATGGTGTGAAGAATGGAAAGTACAGCGCAGGTATATTCATCCCTGAAAATGAGACCCAGCCCATGCAGTTGTACCTTGATAATTCAAAGGTCCAGATAGCTCCTGTAATTTCGACTTTTTTCCTTACCACAACTGAAAAAATGTCGTATGAACTCACACTTGCCTTTATCAGCGGGCTCTGGGATAACCTTGGGCAGATGGAATCCCAGCTTAATCCTTTGAGGGAAGGCGTATTGCTGATCAATGGCAGTATAGCAAATCTCAACAATGATACCCAGGATGTGCTCATTTCCCTTAACGAGGTCAATGCATCCAGCCTGAATGAGTCAACAGGCGTTATGAAAAATACCCTGGACAGGATGGGTGTCGAACTTCAACGAAGCAAAGATGAGATCAATAATACGCGCAAAGACCTTGAGGAACTGGATAAAAACGTGACCTCGATCTATAATGATAGCGCAGGATTAAGAGACAACCTCAAATTCGTGGTAGATAATATAGATGCGACTGATGCCTCACTGCTTGCAATGCAGACAAGCATGCAATCAACGTATAATCTCACCTGTGCCGACCCGGCAGCCCTGCAATGCATATCCCTGAAAAACACCATCCAGCAGATTCAGGATACACGAGCCCAGATTCAGAGCAGGACAGCACGCATCACCTCACTTTATAACAGCCTTGATACTGTAGCCCAGAAAAGCGCCGAATTGCATGATAAACTGGGTAAGACCGATGAAAGACTTCAGAGCATGCAGGAATCCATAGGCAATTACACTGTCGAGATATCCAATATCAATGGTAATATATCGAATATCGATGCATCTATTTCCGCCCTGGAAAATGTCAAGAACCAATCGGTTGGAGTTTCTGCCCAGATGGATACACTCTCAGCCGAGATGTCAAACAGTACAGGCGGCCTTGTAAAAAAAATCGACATGACAAAGGGTTTGCTGGGAGAGGTGATATCAAGATCACCAAGCGCTGTAGCCGCACCAATAAAACTTGAAAGCGGGGTGGTGTTCAAGGACAGGTCTTATCTTGACTTCCTGATGCCGGGTATCATATCCATCGTGCTGATGTTCATATCGTTCCTTCTGGCTTCAATAACCATAGTCCAGGAAAGATCAAAGAAAACCCTGATTCGGACGCTGCTTACACCTATTTCCCTTGAGGGGTTCATCCTTGAGAAGACAGCCGCTCTTATCCTAATTGCATTGCTTCAGGGGATTATTATGATAGTTGTTGCCTATCTGCTCTATGGTATTGTAATCCCGGCCGACCAGCTGGGCGGTTTGTTCCTCGTTATCCTTGTTTATTCAGCTGCTTTTATAGGTATAGGAATGGCGCTTGCAACGTTCGCCGAGTCTGAGAATACGGCTATGCTCTTATCCCTGGTTTTGAGCATCCCCATGCTCTTTCTTTCAGGTGTGTTTTTCCCCTTTGAAACTATGCCGGAGTTGATGGTAAAGCTGGGCAATGCCCTCCCGATCACGATGGGCATCAAGGCATTGAACTCGGTGCTCATCTACCAGCAGGGTGTACAAGTGGAATATCTGCTGCCTCTCCTTGTGTATGGTATTGCGGGACTTGGGCTTGCGTACCTGTTACTGAGAAAAGAAGTGATGGATTGAATAAGAAAAATTATTTTCCCGGACACCAATAAAAAACAATGCCCTCAAAATCGATTGTCAATCTGGACCGGATATCTTTCATCCGAAACAACACAATTATACTTCATGATATTTCCCTGAAGATAGAACGCGGCCAGCACTGGGCAATACTCGGGCCAAATGGTTCAGGAAAGACAAGCCTGGTCAGTATAATTAACGGTTACCACTGGCCATCGGAAGGGACAGCTGAAGTCCTGGGAAAAAAATTCGGTTCCACAGACCTTCGGGAATTGCGCCGGCACATTGGTGAATGCAGCTCTGAGATAATGAATATGATACATAAACAGGACTCTGTCATGGATATTGTGCTTTCTGGGAGGTTTGCCAGCATCGGCCTGTATGAAAAGCCATTTGCCGGAGATTATGACCGTGCACAGGAGTTACTGGCATTTTTTGGATTATCCGGGGTTTCGGGTCGCAGTTTCGGGGTACTTTCGGATGGTGAAAAACAGAAAACCATTATCGCAAGGGCAATGATATCGAAACCTGAATTACTTGTACTGGATGAGCCGTGCGCGGGCCTTGACCTGAAAGCGAGGGAGGAATTACTGGACGCGGTTGAGAATATGTGTGAAGCCCCAGGCGGTCCTACCTTGATCTATATTTCGCATCATATAGAAGAGATAATACCTGCAATTACCCATGCGCTTGTTTTAAGGAAAGGCAGGATGGTTGCCCGGGGCGCTAAAAAAGATGTGCTTACAGGCGAAGTGTTGAGCAAGGCTTTTGATATACCGGTCGAACTTGTCAAGAGAAACGACCGTTTTTGGCCTGTGATATCCAAAGGTTTCAATAAGAATATATATTGATGCGGTTTAAGAATAAGTAAGCAGAATCAATGGTTTAATTCACATAACTGAAATTCAATTACTGTTGATTCACGGGGGAATTAAATATGACAAGTTTTGACGATATTGTTGTTGCGGCTGTGGAAAAAGTAATACCGAGCGTTGTGAACATCAGTGAAGTAAAGTTGATGAGGGATGCTTACCTGCACGTGCACCCGGTGCCGGGCGTTGGTTCAGGCTTTGTAATTGATGAAGGGGGCTGGATACTGACCAATGCCCATGTGGTTTTTGGCTCGCAGGAGATAAAAGTGTCTTTTGAGGATGGAAGGACATTCCCGGGAGAACTCCGGGGCATTGATACAATCATGGACCTTGCAGTTCTCCACATCGATGCAAACAACCTGCCTGTACCTGATTTGGCCAAGGATAATAATCTCAAGATCGGCCAGATGGCAATTGCGATAGGCAGCCCTTTAGGTCTCGTCGGTGGCCCCACGGTCACGGCAGGTGTCGTGAGTGCGCTTAACAGGTCAATCCAGACCGAGGCTACATTCATGGAAGGGCTGATACAGACCGACGCTGCCATTAATCCCGGCAACAGCGGTGGGCCCCTGATTAACAGCGAAGGCATGGTAATAGGAATAAACAGCGCCATCATACCTTTTGCCCAGGGAATCGGGTTTGCTATCCCTATCCAGCCTGCCATGTGGATAGCGCAGCAGTTGCGGGAGCACGGCGAGATAATCAGGCCATGGATAAGTATGAATGCAGTGGATGTCAATCCTAAAATGGTGGCATACTACAAACTTCCCATTGAAAAAGGGGTAATGGTTACCAACGTAATACCAAAAAGCGAAGCTGAAAAATCAGGCTTACGGATAGGAGACATCCTGGTTCGGATGGATAATATTGAAATCGACAATGTCAGGGACCTGATAAAAGTCATGAACAAGCGCAAAGTGGGTGACAGGGTCGCGATGGAATTATTCAGGGGAACTGAGAAGCTCTCGCTAAAAACCGTGCTTGAGAAGGCGCCTTCGGCAATGCCAAAACCGATAAAGCGCTAAGCTACTTTGTTTCGTCGTAGCCAATCTCTTCTTTGGTGAGGTAGCAGGCGGGGTCATCAGCCCAGACATTGCCGTATATAGCTTCGGCGCGTACGCGGAAATTCCCGTTGCAGATATCGAACCATTTGCAGTGGGCGCACCTGTCCGCGTTCGCCTTTATCAGCTGTTTCCTGCTCTTAAGACCAGCCATGAGTTCATTACTCGTATCGGTCCAGATTTCGCTGAATTTACGCTCCTTCACATTTCCGAAGGAATAATGCCTCCAGAACTGGTCCGCATGGACTGAGCCGTCCCACGAAACGCAGCCGATGCCGATGCCAGATGAATTGCCCTGGTTCATCTGGAGGAGCTCGTAAACTTCTGCCGCGCGTTTTGGGTCTTCTTTCAGCAGGCGGAAATAAACAAACGGGCCGTCGCAGTGGTTATCAACGGTCAATACCTCAATCGGGAAGCCTTTGTCATGCAGCGCTTTTGTCCTATCCATGATAAGGTCAAGCGTTTTCCTGCTTTCTTCATGCGAGAGTTCCTGCTCTACAAGCTTTGAGCCGCGCCCGGCGTAAACAAGGTGATAGAAGCAGACACGTGGGATTTTCTCTTTTTCAAGAAGGTCGAATATGGCAGGAATATCCTTCACGTTCTTTTTATTGATCGTAAAGCGCAATCCAACTTTAACACCTTCTGCAAGGCAGTTGCGCATCCCGTTAAGCGCGGCGTCAAACGCTCCTTTCATACCCCTGAATTTATCGTTTGTCTCTCTCATGCCGTCAAGAGACACGCCTACATACGAAAGGCCGATATCCTTGAGCACCTTTGCCATTTTCTTATCTATCAGCGTACCGTTTGTGGAGATAACGGCACGCATTCCTTTTGACCTTGCATACTGGGCAAGCTCTGGCAGGTCTTTTCGCATGATTGGCTCGCCGCCTGAAAAAAGAATGACTGGAGCGCCGAATTGCGCCAGGTCGTCTATGAGGTCTTTTCCCTGCTGCGTTGTCAGTTCGTTCTTGTACTCGATGTCCTTTGACTGGGCATAACAATGGACGCATTTAAGGTTGCAGCGCCTTCCCATGTTCCAGACAACGACCGGTTTTTTGTCTTTTGAGAATTGTAATAAGTGCGAAGGAAGTTTGCTTGAGTCCCGCCCGTACCTGAGGGCGTCCGAGGGCTCAACAGTCCCGCAGTAAAGTTTTGAAATACCTATCATTTTTTATTGCTCCGATGTTCGTAATATTACGAATTGATTTTATTTATAGATATGGTCATTCAATTAAATTTATCAATAATCCTTTATTTTCATCAAATTTGATCTCTATAACGGATGTATTATCCACAAGCTCTTTTTCGATAAATATATCGATTCCATCCTGCGTAAAAGTAACATCACCAGCAAGCGGCTTCTTTACAGGAGTTATCTCAAAACGCTTGCAGCATCCGCCGCCGCCTGTAAATATACGCATTGCGTTTGCATTCTCTTTTAGCAGTTCTTTTTTTATAAGCTGGATGGCTTTCCCGTCTATAAAAAGTTTGCTCATTTTTCCTCTATGATTTCTATCTTCATCTTTACCACCCGCGCTCCAACCGGATTGCTCCTGGCCTGCACGCGGTTATGCAGGTGGTGCATCCGATGCAGAAACTTTTATCGACAACTTCTGCCACTTTCCTGCCGTTTTTCTCTACAATCCTGTAAATCCTCGGACCTTTAGGACAAACCCGGATGCATTCTCCGCATCCTGTGCATTTTTCGTCATCAACGAATATCTCAATCATAATTCCAAGCACATATATAAACAATAAAGATAAATAATGGCGCATGTCTGGAAATACCTTTGGCACACTGTTTCGAATCACAACATGGGGCGAGAGCCACGGTCCCGGAGTGGGCGTGGTAATAGACGGATGCCCTGCAGGTATTGCGCTTGATGAAACCGATATCCAGAAGGAGTTAAACAGAAGAAGACCGGGGCAGAGCGACATTACAACACAAAGAAAAGAAGAGGATAAAGCAGAGATTTTGTCAGGGGTATTTTCAGGAAAGACGACAGGCGCGCCGATATCAATCATGGTCAAAAACCTGGACGTGGATTCAAGCAAGTACGAAGCGCTCAAGAATACCCCGCGCCCGGGACATGCAGACCTTACTTATGAATTAAAATACGGATTACGCGACTGGCGCGGTGGAGGCAGGTCATCAGCAAGGGAAACCATCGGGCGCGTAGCTGCAGGCGCGGTCGCAAAGAAGCTCCTCTTACTCCAGGGCATTGAAGTTCTCGGTCATGTGGTCGAGCTTGGGGGAATTCGTGCAAAACCCGTTAGCATCGAAGATATCCGTGAAAATACGGAAAAAAACCCTGTGAGGTGCGCAGACATGGAAGCCGCTGTAGAGATGGAGGCTATGATTCACGCCGCAAGAAGCGAAGGGGACAGCGTTGGCGGGATAGTTGAGATAATAGGCACCGGCGTTCCCGCAGGAGTCGGTGAGCCTGTTTTTGATAAATTAAGCGCTGAGCTCGCCCGCGGATTGATGAGCATTGGCTCTGTAAAAGGTGTCGAGTTCGGGGCAGGATTTAAATGTGCAGAGATGAAAGGGAGCCGGATGAATGACCCCATCGGGCTCAGGGATGATAAAATCAGTACGCTAACCAATAATGCAGGCGGGATGCTTGGAGGAATCAGTAACGGTGAGCCAATAATATGCAGGATAGCAGTGAAGCCCACGCCTTCCATATCGAAGGAGCAGCGTACCATTGATATGAGTAAAATGAAAGATACAAAAATAAAAATCACAGGGAGGCATGACCCCTCAATACCGCCCCGCATTGTCCCGGTCGCAGAAGCCATGGTGGCGCTCGTCCTTGTTGACCAGATGATGAGAGGGGGATTCATTAACCCGGTTATCGGAGAAAAATAGAAATTATGAAATTCAATCCTGACGAAATTAAAGAAGCAACAAAGGCCGACTTTGACGCGGCATGGAATGCAGGGAAAAAATACGTTTCCAGTCCTGGAATCAATGAAAAATATCCGCGCGCGTCGTTAAAATACGGCAAACCACATCCTGTTTTTGACACTATCCAGCGCCTTCGCGACGCGTATATGCGCCTCGGCTTTCTGGAATTCATGAACCCCATCATCGTGGAGGACAGGGATATCCACAAACAATTCGGGTACGAGGCGCTTGCCGTCCTTGACCGCTGCTTCTATGTCGGCGGGCTTCCAAGACCGAACGTCGGGATATCTGATGAAAGGATAGAAGAGATAAAAACCATCCTGGGAGACATTACAGACGAAGGAATCGAAAAGATTAGGCAGATACTTCATTCGTACAAGAAAGGTGAGATAGAAGGGGATGACCTTGTGCCTGAGATAGCATCAGAACTGAAGGTCCCGGATTCAAAAGTTGCTGTCATGATTGACCATGTTTTCCCTGAGTTCAAATCCCTTGTTCCTGTGAGCTCCCAGAATACCCTGAGAAGCCACATGACCTCCGGGTGGTTCATAAGCCTTGGGGAAATGATCGATTATCAAAAAACACCCCTTAAGCTCTTTTCAGTGGACAGGTGTTTCCGCCGCGAGCAGGCGGAGGACGCCACGCGACTCATGGCTTATTATTCGGCATCCTGCGTCATAATGGATGAGAATGTGAGCGTGGATGACGGGAAAGCCGTGGCAGCGGGACTTTTGAGCCAATTCGGGTTTTCTAATTTCACTTTCAGGCCCGATGAAAAACGCAGCAAGTATTACGTTCCTGATACGCAGACCGAGGTATTTGCATACCATCCAAAACTTGTGGGTTCAAAGACAAAATACAAGGACGGCTGGGTTGAAGTTGCAACGTTCGGGATATACTCGCCTTCAGCGCTTTCCCAGTACAATATCCCTTACCCTGTTATGAATCTGGGAATGGGTGTTGAGCGGCTTGCGATGATACTGCACGACTCAACCGATGTCCGCGCGCTCACGTATCCGCAGTTCCAGTACAAGACCGGCTGGGTTATGTCCGACAGTGAAATTGCTTCTATGATTTATGTCGAGGATGCGCCTGCGACAGAGACGGGAAAGATGATTCAGGACGCCATTGTAAAGACATGCGAGCAGTACGGGAACACGCCGAGCCCCTGCGAGTTCACTGCATGGGAAGGGCAGTTGTTTGATAAGAATATCAGGGTCAAGGCCATTGAGCCTGAGGAGAATACGAAGCTCTGCGGCCCTGCTGCGATGAACGAGATTATTTCCCATAAAAACGATATCCTGGGGCTGCCAAGGACTTCGCGGTGGGATGAGGCGTTCAAGAACGGTGTAACTTCGGGCATCAGGTATATCGACGCCTTCGCTGCGCGCTCTGCTAAAGAGATAGAGGATGCTGTAAAGAATGGCAGCGGTTCTGAAACGAGAGCAAGAATAATCAAAGTGCCGTCCGAGATTAATATCAGGATTGACCCGATAGCGCAACGGTATATAACAGGCAACAAGAAAAAGATTGATACGAGAGGACCTGTTTTTACGACTGTCAAAATGGAACTATTATGAAACAATCAGGATACGCCTGCGCATACGGGGCAGGAACGATAATCAACGCAATCGCCACATGGAAAGGAGCAGCGTTTGGCATTGACCTGAAAACAGAAGCGGAAGTTATACTGACTGATGATACTAAAATCAACGGGTATATGGAAGAAGGCGGGGACACAACTCTTATCGAGCGATGCGTAGAGCTGACTCTTTCGCGCTTTGGCTCGACAAAAGGCGCAAAAGTTGCCACAAAAAGCCAGATCCCGATAGCAAGCGGGCTTAAGAGTTCAAGCGCGGCTGCAAATGCCACGGTGCTTGCGACGCTTGATGCGCTTGGCGAGAAACTTCCGCCCCTTGAGGCTGTTAAAATAGGCGTCCGTGCTGCGCTTGATGCAAATGTGAGTATCACGGGTGCCTTCGATGATGCATGCGCTTCCATGCTGGGCGGGTTTGTGATTACGGATAATAAGAAAATGGAGCTTATCAGGAGGGTGGAGCGCGACTCGGAAGTGCTAATCCTCGCCCCTTCAAAAAAGGTATTTAGCTCGGCAACCAACGTGGGGCGCTCAAGGCTCATAGGAAAATGGGTTGAGCTTGCGTATAAAGAAGCCCTTGCAGGAAATTTCGAAAAAGCCATGACGCTTAACGGATTTCTCTACTGCGCCGCGCTTGGCTTCAGCACGGAGCCTATGATGGCTGCGCTTGAGGTTGGAATCGAGGGCGTGAGCCTGTCCGGCACCGGGCCGGCTTACACCGCGCTTGGAAGCCCTGAGCTTCTTGATAAGCTTGAGCCCGTGTGGGGCAGGATGGGCGGAAAAGTGATAAGGACTAAGGTAATAAATACGGGGACTGATATAGGTGGAAAAGCATGTCGCTAAAAGAGGTCAGGGCGAAAATAGAAAAACTTGATACGAATATACTTCACCTTATCGAGCAGAGGACGGCGCTTGCCAGGGATGTCCTTGAGGCAAAAAAAACAGCAGGAATGCCAATCAATGATGTGGAGCAGAACAGGGTGGTGCTGGACAGGGTGGCGAATGCTGCGACTGAGAGGGGGCTGGATGGGGAAGAGGTCAAGAGGATTTTTGAGATATTGATCAAGATGAATATCGAGCGGCAGCATGAGTTGAGCGGAGAAGGGAATCTGCCGTGAAAGATGAGAGCAGAGAAATGTTATTTTGCATAAATATTTGATATAAGGTAAGATTTGAAAGTCTGGATAAAATGAATGAGTGGTATAACCATGGAGCGTTGAATTTTAAGACGGGCAGAAACGCCAAATGAGGCGGTTTAATCAATCCCACCGATTTACATATAGGTTTTTTGCTTTAATCTGAAAAAACAGCTTTTCTTACGGCTTCAATCGTGGCATCGATTTCTATTGGTTTGGGACAAACCGACAGCACATGCTCGGAATCCTTAAGCAGATGCCCAGTCGTCACGCAGGCCACACATTCATCCGTGTCAATAACCCCAAGCTCCACGAGTTTCCGAAGTCCTGCAATAGAGGATGCGCTTGCAGGTTCAACGCCGATTCCTTCAAGATATGCAAGTTCATGCTGCGCCTTCACAATCTCCTCGTCAGAAACCGTTTCCGCCGTCCCGCCCGATTCTCTTATGGCAGTCAGCGCTTTTATAGCATTCACCGGGTTACCGATGCGGATTGCTGTGGCTACAGTCTCAGGTTTGCTTTCAGGTGTTATCATCGCCGCATTACTTTTAATGGCTTTTACGATCGGGCTTGCGCCTTCCGCCTGTATGCCTGTCATTTTCGGAATGCTGTCAATGAGACCAAGTTTTTTTAGTTCCCTGAATCCTTTGTAAATAGCCGTGATATTGCCCGCATTCCCGACCGGAAGAATAAGCCTGTCAGGAGCCTTCCATCCAAGCTGGTCAGCAATTTCAAAAGCGATGGTCTTTTGCCCTTCAAGACGGTACGGGTTCACGGAATTCAGGAGGTAGAACCCTTCCCTGTCGCAGAGGTCGCGAACGAGTTTGAGCGCATCATCAAAATTTCCCCGGATACTCAACACTTTTGCCCCGTGCATGAGCGCCTGTGCCAATTTACCGAGAGCCACCTTGCCTGAAGGAAGCAGTACAACTGCCGGAACACCTGCCCTTGCGCCGTAAACAGCAAGCGATGCCGAAGTATTTCCTGTGGAGGCGCAGGCTACGGTTTTCATGCCAAGTTCAAGGGCTTTTGTGACGCCCACTGTCATTCCCCTGTCCTTGAACGAACCTGTGGGGTTCATCCCCTCATGCTTGACATAAACGTCTTTCAGGCCGATGCTTTTTGCAATCCTGTCAACGCGATAGAGCGGCGTTCCCCCTTCTTTCAGGGATATGGGCTCACGGCTTACAGGAAGAAGCGCCCTGTATTTCCAGACTGAAAGGGGACCTTTCAAGTCTTTTTTGGTGAGACTGATTTCTGAATAATCATAAACGACATCGAGAAGACCACCGCATGTACATGTGTAAATGACTTCGGTTTCAGGATACTTTTTGCGGCATTCGATACACTCGAGGTGGTACATAGAGGTACTCAATAGAATTATATGGCTTATAGATTGCTCTACAGTTTCTTTTTCTTATAATATGAAACCGGTTTGAAATGAAAAATTTTGCAAGGAACCAAAAAGCATAAAAGCTGATTGCTCCAGATATATCATGAAATAATGGACTGGATTTCGCATCTGCTTTTCAGTCTTTCACTTGGCGCAATTTTACTGAAAGATCGGACTAGAGAAAAAATGGTAGTTGTAGCGCTGGCCAGTCTATTCCCGGATCTGGACGTACTCTGGTATCATCGAAGCGGACTTCATTCACCGTTTATTTTACTTTTACTTGCACTGGTTCTTACTATTCGGAATCGGGCCTTTTTCGCTCCATTGCTCATTGGCTTCTGGTCGCACTCTGCTCTTGATATTTTTCTATTTGATAATTCGAATCATACGATTAAAAATGTGGCAAATCAGATTATAGGCAATGATATCATAGCCCAGCATATAGAGAATAACATTACGAGATACGCATCGGCTGACGGGATAATGCTATTCTGGCCATTCAGCGGTGAGAGGTTCTCCATAACCCTTGAGGAAAAAAGCTACGCAATTGTGGCAGGTTTTATCATAATAATAGCTATCCTCTCATTTCTCTGGTTATATTCTAAAGAGCGAAAGTAAAACTGTCATTCCCAAAGATATAACATAGGGCTGAAATTAGTCGAAGAGATACCTATAATTAAGAAGATGCTAATGGAATATTATTGAGACATTTGACCAATAATTTGAAAAAATAAAGGAATGAAGATTTATGGAAGTGCACAAAGCGATACAATCAAGGCGAAGCATAAGGGCGTATGATTCCCGTGAGGTGGAAGAGGATAAATTGTTAAGAGTCCTTGAATCAGGCAGGCTTTCTCCCTCAGCAGGGAACCGCCAGGAGCGCAGGTTTGTCATAGTCAGGGATGGCAAGAAACGGCAGTTGCTTTCGGAAGCTGCTGGAGGCCAGAAATTTGTTGCTGAAGCGCCAGTAGTAATTGCGGCCTGTTCGGTTGAAACTGAATATATAATGGCATGCGGGCAGCCGGCTTATTCGATTGACACCGCAATTGCTGTGGATCATATCACTCTTGCCGCAGTTGAAGAAGGTCTTGGTACATGCTGGATCGGTGCATTCGATGAAACCAAAGTCAAAGAAATATTGGATGTCCCGGAAAGTGTACGAGTAGTTGCGCTTCTGACTCTGGGGTATCCCTCGGCTATACCGCGCGCAACACCGCGAAAAACCCTCGATGAGATAGTGATGTGGGAGAAATGGGGTACTGAATAAAGAAGAAGGATAGAGGTTTGAAGTGGCACGTCTTGTATATCCGAGGGTTGCAGCATCGCTAATAGTATTATTATTCCTGCTGGTAATTGCGCTTTTTATTCTCATAAGCTTTGATCTCATTGGCCAAGCTTTCAGGAAATTGGGCTTTCCTCCCGAATATTCAATCATTCTTCTATTCTTGTCGCTGTTTGGCAGTTATATCAATATTCCAGTTAAGGAAATCACATCGAGGGAATCCGTAATATCAGGACAGGCGATTGATTTTTATTTTTTCAGGTATATCCTTCCCCCTCTTGAGGTACAGCGCCGCACAATTATAGCCATTAACCTTGGAGGCGCTGTAATTCCAGTAGCAGTATCCTTATTCCTGCTCACCAGGGTGAACCTGTTTGATGCGCTTACCGGCATCCTGATTATGACGCTCCTTATCCACATGATGGCGCGGCCTGTGAGAGGCCTCGGGATAGCAGTCCCGGCGCTGATTCCACCTGTCATGGCTGCTGTATTTGCCCTGATAATTTCTCCGCAGGATGCTCCTATGATCGCCTATATCTCAGGGACTCTGGGCAGTCTCATCGGCGCTGACCTCCTGAATCTTAAAAAAATCCCGGATTTGCGGGTGGCTGTTGCTTCGATTGGCGGCGCCGGGACATTTGACGGGATATTCCTGACAGGGATAATATCAGTCCTGATAGCCTGACTTATTTTACTATAAAAGTTCCCGGTATCATTCCCATCCAGCAGCTCCATCTTATCGTCCCTTCCTTATCCGGCATGAATTCAACTATATTTTCACCATCTTTTAACTTAATGTCAAGCCCATAATCCCTGACTATTATCTCTTTGTTGCAGTTTGTAAGCTGTTTCACGTCAATTATCCACCTGACCTTTATTCCTTTCTTTAGTACGAATGTATCAGGCGTCCATCCTCCGGCATCCACGCTCATCCGGATAACCTGGAGGTCTTCGGTTACATTTGCACCCTGTGTTCCTGCAGTTGTTTTCAGATTTATTCCGCTCCCTGACAATGTAAGGCTGTTATTGATCATTATAAAGCCAAGAATTATCACAAAAATCCCGGAAAATCTCATTATTCCATGAAGATGCTTTGTAAAGCTGCTCAAGCCAAACCCGAAAAGCATCATTGCCGGAAGAGTCCCAAGCCCAAAAGCGAATAGTGAAATTGCACCTGTCATTGGGCTTCCTGTTCCTGCTGCATATATGTACATTGCAGACAGGGGGCCGCATGCAAGGAAAAACCCATTCGCAAAACCTATTAAAAAAGGTTCTTTGCTTTTGGTTGTGCCTAAATTTGAAAAATATGGCAGGTGTATCTTCCTGAGAGCCGGAAATACGTTCAATAAATTCAATCCGTATATTACGAGGAAAATCCCTGCAGCAAGTCCTATTGCGCTCCTTATTTCAGTGGTGAAAGATACGACCGAACCTAATAACCCGAAAAAACCGCCTAACAGGACATTTGACAGGAGCTTACCTGCACCATATTTGATATGTAACCACCAGTTACTTCCATTTTTGTTTTTTGAAGAATACGCGATTACAAAACCCCCGCACATCCCGATGCAGTGCACGCCTGTAATCAGCCCGAATAAAAAGAGGACTGGAAGTTCAATGTTTCCTTCAAGTGCCAGCCCCCCTAAAGTCTCGCCATAAGTGAAATAGGCAAATAAGATTATCAGGAATCCAATAATAATAAATGCAATTCCAAAAGGAGAAAAACCCGGACTTTTTATTTCATCGCGCTTCACTTCACATACAAATTCGTAACCCGCGTCTTCTATTGTTTTTTTTATCCCTGTTATGTCTATCTTGGTTTCATCGTAAACGATTTTTACGGTTTCGCCCGGGTAATCCGCTATGGCTTCTACTATTCCCTCCATTTTTAGAAGCGCGCCGGAAATCCTGCGCTCGCATGATACACAGGTCATCCCGGCTGTTTTCACGGTTATTTCTTCAATTTCTACCTACCGGCCTTATTTTTTCATATTGCTCATTTTGACTGGAACAATGGAAGCGCTCATATTGGCAACTTCATCTGCATTTTTCGGATCATTCACAACAATGAAAGTTCCCGGAATCATATTCATCCAGCATGCCCATTTTATTGCCCCTGTGTTATTAGGTGTGAACTCAATAATATTTGTTCCGTTCTTTAGCTTAATGTCAAGTCCGTAATCCTTGACTAATATCTCTTTATTGCAGTTTGTGAGTTCCGCCACATTAATGTTCCATTGTACTGCTACTCCTTTCTTTAGGACGAAAGTATCCGGATTCCAGCCGGCTGCATTCACGGTCATATTGATTACCTGAACCTCAGGTTCTGCCTTGGGTGATTGCAGGCATCCGCTAACCATAACCAGTATCAAAAATCCCAGAATAATCGGGATAAGACTTAGTTTCATAGTTTCCTCCATCCCGCGCAAACGGTGAAGACCCAATCTGGATTGATGTCGTTTTAATTATCCTATACATAAACCTCCCAAAAAACACTAATTATACATTGGATATTCGTGTTTAAAAACATTTCGGATTTCAACCGGGAGATGATGCCCGGTTTTTGCAATACCAAAATTTAAATATTTAGCGAATAAAGTATGTTTCATGTTTAGTGCAGAAGATTTAATATTAATTTTGGCTGTAGCTCTCCTTTTATTTGGAGCTAACAAACTTCCGGAAATGGCACGATCATTAGGCAAAGCAACAGGGGAGTTCAAGAAAGGTCAGATAGAAGTCGAGAATGAATTAAAGCAAATGCAGAAGCCATTAAACGATCAAGATACCAAGATTCGCAATTTAGCGATTGAAATGGGTATAAATGTAGAGAATAAGACCTCTGAACAGATTATGGAAGAAATAAGTTCGAAGATAAAATACAGAGAAGGTTCAGGCGCTAAAAGGCCAGACAAAAACCCGGTTTCGCATTAAACTCCACCCTGAATGCTTTAAGTGCAAAAGATATTACCATACTTCTAAATTATGAATACATTAGTAATTATACTTGCATTATTAACTTTCTTTTCTACACTAATCGGTGGGGTAGTTATTGTCAGGTTTAGAAATTATCTTCCATTTTTCTTTGCCTTTGCTGCCGGAAGTCTTGTGGCAGTCTCATTCCTGGACCTTTTGCCAGAAAGTTTAGACATTGCCAGAAGCATTAACTTGCCTGTTCGTTATATTATGATTGCAGTTGTTTTTTCTTTTTTCTTTTACAGTCTTTTAGAACGGTTCTTTTTGACCCACCATTTGGAAGAAACGGATGACCATGAACACATAATGGGCCCGATTGGTGCAGGCAGTTTAGTCGTACACAGTTTTTTAGACGGAGCAGCCATCGGTTCAGCTTTTCATGTAAATGCCTCTATGGGCCTGATTGTAGCTCTTGCAGTTATTTTCCATGACTTTACTGACGGCATAAATACTGTTACTGTTATGTTAAAGAATAAACAACAAATTAGAAAAACGGTAACCTTTCTTTTATTCGATGCTTTAGCACCCGTTGCAGGAGTTTTAGCTACCACCGCAATAATCATACCTGAAAATATACTTGCCATTATGCTTGCGATATTTGTTGGTGAGTTTTTATATATCGGTGCATCAACCTTATTGCCAGAAACCCGCAAAAATCTTTCAAAGGGAATAATCGTTGCTATGGGTATTGGTATTACTCTTATAACTGTTCTTACTTCACTCATTTAAAATTGATTCTAATTTGAGCACCAGCGTTAATACGAAAAATAGCTGAAAAGTTGATTCTGCAAAAAAATTGAATATTGAGCCAATAATTATTTTCTTACGGTCAACACTGGAATCTTTGAATTTCGTATCACTTTATCAGCCACACTTCCGAGCAAAAATTTTTCAATCCCGCTTCTTCCTAAGGTACCCATTACTATCAGATCAATCGATTGCACTTGCGCAAGTTTAAGAATCTCCTCTGCCGGATGCCCCTGCATGATCCATTTCTTAATATCCAGACCTTCTTTCTTGGCGATATCCTCAATGTATTTTGTAGCTGTTTCGCCCACTTTTCTGCACGTATCAGCACAATGACCTTCTTCCCTCAAAGTTCTTTTTAGACCTCCGGCAGATCTATCAGTATAAAGCGATCTGGTATAATCAGCACTTATATCCATCACATAAACAGCATGAAGCTCTGCTCCGTAAAGCTTTGCAAGTTCGATTGCATAGGTTACTGCCTTTTTAACGTGTTCTGATCCGTCCGTTGCTATTAAGATTTTTTTAAACAATTTGTTCATAAAACTTCTATCCCAAAACCATGACAATTTTAGCTGGTGTTAGTATCTCTTTGCTGTTTCACTATCTCAAATATATCGATAATGGAATCACTCTTCCAGGATATAATTCTTTTTCTTGTATGTTTCTATTGTAGAGTACGGATATTATTTCGTTCGGCTTCTGCGAGTATTTCATTAATGTATAAAATTAACATTAGAAGAAAAAATAAGGAAGATGATTGCTCATCTTCTCTTTTTGCCAAACAGGTAAACCGCTGAAAGTATGCCAACCGTTAAGACAAATTCAAATCCAGGTGTCTTCTTTGTCTGCGCCGGAGTGACAGTCGGCATAACCTGGGTTTCTGTTACCACAGGCGTTGCTGTGGGCAATATTACGCCTTTCACGCCGCTTATTGCAAATGGCGAGAAGCGGTCTGTCTTTGCCTCGAAGTAGGTAAATGTATTGTCTTTTGTCGTTTGTGTGGTTTCAATCTGCGTCCACTGGCTGCCATTCCATCTGAGCATATTTATATCGCTGCCTGAAAGGCTGTTGCTTCCGAGCCATGAGTTCTCAACCCTGAATACGATACTTGCTTCTTTTATGTTACGTGGGACTGCGAACCCGGTTGTTCCAACCCAGATATTCACATTCTTATAGACTATCCCGGGAGGAGGAGTTTTGACAAGCGTGGATGTGCTTTTCAGTGTTTCCACTGCAACATTGATTAAACCAGCACTTGTATTTCCTGTTATGTTCACGAACTTTACAGGGCTGCTGTTGTTGGTGAATGCGTATGATGTGACAATATCTTTGGAGATAAAGAGGTCGTATTTCTCTTTTACCAGTATATTTGAGTAATTTTCACCAGATGGGCCGCCTCCACCTCCGCCGCCGCCCCCGCCACCACCGCCAGTAGTCGTTGTGGTGGTTGTGACGCTACCTACTATAGCAAAGGTGCTTAGGTGAGAGAGGTTTGCCCAGACATAACCTGCATATATTCCGGTGTTCGTGGTATTTACTCCCTGTTGTGGAATATCCTCCCATCTAGCCGAGGTTTCATTGTACCATAATATTTTAAGATTTGTCTCTATTAGTCCAGCAGCATCGAGTTCTGATTGCGTATAGTAAAACTTGATCTTGACCCATTCGAGATGATCCCGTGTTTCATTTGTGACATTGATATCCATCAATTTGTTCATGAACTTGAATCCCAATAAATCCGAACTCATGCCTGGCGTGAAAGATGTCATTTCCGTGATGCTTATATCAGAGGAGATGCTGTCGTTTACAGATATGTCAAGTGAGAAATTGTTAGAAAGCATATCAACAGTGTTTACTTCCTTGAAATAAGGATAATAGCTTAGATTCGCATTGTTTTCCACTTTGAAATATAAGTCTCCCATTATTTTTACTGAACTGTCCTGGGTAAGATTTATTGAAGCATTCTGGTTTGTAAGTTTTAAATTCTGTGTCCAGCCATCCCATGCGGTATTCCATATTGTCAGGTTATCGAAGTTATCACCAGGTCTTATCTTAGCGACTCTGCCTGGAATTGGTAATGAGAATTTCAACTGTACAATAGGACCAGAAAATATCCTTTCTGCCGTGAAGAACAAGGGGACATCAGCCTCACCAGCAAAGCTATCTGCTGTATATTCGTAGGTTTCTCCCTCTTCAATTATGAAATCATCCTGTTGAATCCCATTTTTACTGAGTACAAGCCATACTTGCCTTGGAGATGATCCAGCATCAATGCTCTGTGCCATTATGGTGTATCCATAACCCATATCCCACGTTTCACCTACGGTCAGGTTTGTTGATCTTGAACTTATATTTCTGGAATCATTTGCATCGATTTTCCTTGATATGTTGTACCATAGACCATTTTTATCAATCGTCCTGCCCAGAACCTTTGTGCTCAAAGTCTCGTTATGCACAAAACCTGGGAAGTTAGATGAGTTCCACATCCATGACCCGTTAGCAGTTTCTCCTTTGCCCTCGTTCAGTATAATGGATTTGTTTGACGTCTTTGTAGTAACAAACCATGTTTTCTCGGTATTGTTGACATTACCTGCCAGGTCGGCTGCCACAACTGTTACATCATATTTACCATACTCTGAGGTATTTGTGAAGTTACGATAGTAGCTTCCACTGCCAAAGCCGGTCATTGGCAAAGTATCTGTAAAACCGCCAGGAGACTTTACAATCACCGATATACCTGAGGTATTGATGTTAGTATCGTTTACGTGTACGGTGATGTTCACCCACTGGTTTATCCCGGGCGTTGATGAGGACAGGGAAAGATTTGCCACATCTGGCCGGATACTATCCAGAATAATAGAATCATTTACCGGTGCTGCTTCGCCGCCTGCATTCTTAGTTTTAAAGTAAACTGTCTTTGACCCATCTCCTACTATGAGATTCCAAAACCTTATAGTTGCGAAGGGTTCCCATGTGCACCATGTTGTATTGTCGTTGCTGAAACTCATTTCAGTTGCGTTAACCGCTGATATACTCAGTGTGACAGATGTCGAGTTTGTATAAGAGTTGCCATTATTTATCACAATAGATAGAGATGACGGAGCACCACCACCTCCACCGCCGCTGCCTCCACTCGAGCCGGGAATGCCTTCAACGCCAGTGATTATTGTCATCTCGGGATAGTATTCCAGCGAGGGGGTGTTATTGACCTTGAAACGCAATTCATAGGCTATGTTTTGTGTAGAGTCCTGACTCAATGTAATAGAATTATCCTTATTGGCCATGTCTATTGCATCAGTTGTAGCTGTCATCACTTCCAAATTTCCAATCCTATCCCCAGCCGAGGGTTCTAATATATCGTCAGAAGAAACTAACCATGTATATTTCAATTGCACCAAATCACTGGTTGCTCCTGCGAATATGCTATCAATGTATGTTACAAACATAGGAACATCTGATTCGTGACCCATTTCCCGTGCAACATATGTATACACCTCGCCCTGGCTTACTGTTCTATCATCCAGTTTTGTTCCTCCTTTACCGAACTCAACCCATGCCATGCGTGGTTGTGCATACAGATCAATATCAATTACTGAAAAATAGTAATTATCTGGAAGTATCCAATTCGCCCGTTCCGTTGTTCCTTCTATGAACTCGTGCATTCCATTGTTTATTAAAATACTTCCATTTACATCAGAATACTGGTAGATATTATTCAATTTCACTATTGTTGTATTTAATCCATTGAAAATGCTATCAACTGTTGAGTTCAGTACTTGCCGGGATCCATTTGAGTAACTGTATTTTTCTCCCCAAGAGACAACTTTATCATCGACTATATTGTTGCTCTTGTTCAACCGCATCCAGACCATGCGGGGAGTTGCTTTAATATCTACATCAACCATTTTAATTATATAGCCTTCATTAATTTCCCAGTCAATCCCGCTTGTATTTCCTGCTATGAACTGATGAGTCGCATTATCTATCAGAATGCTACCATTAACCTCGGAATACTGGTAGATGTCATTCAATTTCACCATTGTCGTATTTATTCCTTCAAAAATACTATCAATTGTTGAATTTAATACAGGCGTGGAACCATTTGAGTAACTGTATTTTTCTCCCCACGATACAACCTTATCATCGACAATATTGTTGCTCTTATTCAACCGTATCCAGACCATGCGTGGAGATGCATATGGATCTATATCAACCAATTTAATTTTATAATCATCATTGATTTGCCAATCAATCCCGCTGATATTTCCTGTTGTAAACTGGTGAGTTTCATTGTTTATCAGAATGCTTTCATTAACCTCGGAATATTGGTAGATGTCATTCAATTTCACCATTGTCGTATTTATTCCTTTAAAAATGCAATCAATTGTTGAATTTAATACAAGCGTGGAACCATTTGAGTAACTGTATATATCTCCCTGCGATGCAACTCTATCATCAACTATATTGTTGCTCTTATTCAACCGCATCCAGACCATGCGTGAAGGTGCCTTAAAATCGATATCAACCATTTTAATCTTATAACCATCATTGATTTGCCAATCAATTCCGCTTGTATTTCCTGCTATGAACTGATGAGTCGCATTATTTATCAGAATACTTCCATTAATCTCGGAGTACTGGCTTACATTTTTTAATATAACCAGGTTTGATGATAATCCGGTAAAAACCATGTACAACGTCAAATTTATAAACGAATTGCCATTTGTATAAGTATAGATGTTTCCTTCCGACACTACACGGTCATCAATGAGGATATTATTTTTCCTTATCTGTAACCACGCTTGCCTTGGAAAAGCCCTTGAGTCCACACTCATCACTGAGATCGAATAGTTCTCCCGCAAATCCCATGTCTCAAAATCATAAGGAACATTAGACTCATTTACACTTCCATTTCCATTAATAGCTAATGTCTGTTTTTCAGTATCATTCTGTTCTAATTCGAGCTTAGCAAGCTTTCTCGTTTGACCCCTCAATGCCACATAAGATTTTCCAAACCATCCTACTTTCGCATAGGAACTACCCCCGTCTTCTCCATTTATAACAGTTTTACTTGTGGCTGAAAAGACCTGGTACGGTATTAATTGCTTGGTGGTATTATACCATAGACCATTTACCAGAATGTCTCTAACCGTCAGGGACCCCACATTAAGTGTTTCGGTGGTGAGCGCAGGGAAATTCGATGCATCCCATGTCATTACGCCTGTAGCCGGTTGACCGGAAATATTGGTTGTACTGGCAGGGTTTATCGTAATGGTTGTCGATGTACTGTTTGTCCCTCCATCTGAATCATTTACAGTCATTGTTATAACATGGGTTCCAGTACTCAAAGAGAAGTTAAAAATATGAGTGCGGTACTCAGATGGATTGTTATAGATAGTTGATACATTTCCAATAAACCCATCTATGCTTGATGTCCAGCTATAATCATACGGAGCAGTTCCGCCGCTTACATTACCCGAAAACGATATGATTTCACCCTGGAGGAATGATGAATTATTTGCCGGAGAATCTATCGTTGGGATTATCGTTGCATTCGCCCCGCCCGCCAGCAATAAGAGCACAAGTATTATTATTCCAATAGCTATTCTGGGAAGATGTCCCATGTTATTGTAATTCAATTTCATTTCGATACCACCTTCCGATTACCGCATTTTTTAAAATTCACCCAATGCGTTTTTCGGATTTATTTCCCTTTGAAACGTAGGTGAGGTTATATCTGTATATATAATTTTCCAGTTGTAACTAATGATAGTAGTGAATTGTTGGGAAACCAACTTAAAAAGGCCAGGCACGATTTATCCAAATCTGCCGATAGAAAGACTGTAAAAAGGAAATCAAAAGATTTGCACATAAAAATCAACCAAAAGTTTATTTTAACAAATAACATCCAGAAGCCTTCATGCGTACCAGTCTCAAAAGAGCTGTATTGGTTTGTATCCTGCTTTCCATAATGCTGCTTTCAACTCCGGGTTTTGCAGAGCCTTCCAAAATAACCACCTCGATCTACGTTTATAACATACGGGGTTTTGATGTATCCACAGGGCAGTATTCTGTTGATTTTTACCTGCACTTTCATTGGAACCCTGATGAGGTCCCGGTTAATATCTCTGACCAGATAACATCATTTGACCTTATGAATGGACGAATCGACAGCCAGAAGACTATAACAAATGACCCGGGTGATATCTGGCTCGGGGTTTCAGGGACATTCAACAAACGGGTGGATCTCAAAGACTATCCTGTGGACACCCAGACTATGACCATAGAGTTAGAGAACTCAAACCTGAATAACACTGCCCTGGTTTACGTTGCAGACACGAACGAAAGTTCAATAGATAAAGGCGTTGAAGTCCTGGGTTGGGTAATCAAGGGCTGGGACATTTATACTGAAGACCATTACTATCCGACTTTCGGTGAAACATACACCCGCCTCGTCTATAAAATAACCATATCCAGGTATATCTCCATCCTGTTCAAAACAGTGCTGCCGGCTATGATATTACTGGTAATAGGATTGTTCGCCTTCCTTATTCCTCCTGCCGACCTGTTCGAACGGCTTGGTCTTCTTATTGCAGTCGTTCTCGGCTCATTCCAGCACCATTTAGCTGTGAGCGGTACCATACCTCCAGCCCCCTACCTTACGCTTATCGATGCAATAATGGTCACCAATTACATCACACAGGGTTTTATCATTGTAATCTCGATTTATCTTTTCCGCCAGGAAGAGGAGAGGGGAATCAGGTTGAATAAGATGATGCCTTTCGTTACTGTGGCACTGGCTTTGGTAGTGTTCTATTTATTATGGGTATTCCTTTGATTATTCAGGACTCAGATTCATAGGTGATGAATAGGTATAATAAAAGTAACAAACAAGTTAAGGGGGATTAAACATGGAAAATTCAGGATTTAAAGAGTTACATTTATCAAAAGAGATGCAAAAGGCAATTACAGATATGGGTTTTGAAGAGGCTACCCCGATTCAGGCGCAATCGATTCCCTTTATGTTAGAAGGAAAAGATGTCATCGGGCAGGCGCAAACAGGTACGGGGAAAACCGCAGCCTTCGGGATTGCAACGTTAGAAAGAATAGACCCGCAAAACAGGGGATTACAGGCTGTAATCTTATGCCCCACAAGAGAACTGGCAATCCAGGTAGCAGAAGAATTGAAAAAGCTTTCAAAATATAAAAGGGGCATTGAGATTTTACCGGTTTACGGCGGGCAGCCGATTGACCGCCAGATAAGGGCACTAAGACGGGGTGTACAGGTTATAATAGGCACTCCTGGCCGCGTCATGGACCATCTTGACCGCCGTACTTTGAAAATGGATGGCGTAAAAATAATCATACTGGATGAAGCGGATGAAATGCTGGATATGGGATTCAGGGAAGATATTGAAATTATCATGAGAAAAATCCCGAAGGACAGACAGACTATCCTCTTCTCTGCAACCATGTCCAGGCCAATTTTGGATTTGACCAAAAAGTACCAGAACAAACCGCAAATGATAAAATTGGCACATAAGGAGATGACCGTTCCCGAGGTTGAACAATTTTATTTTGAAGTCAAACAGCAGGCAAAAACAGAAGCTCTGTGCCGCTTGATTGACCTTCACGACCTGAAATTATCACTTGTGTTCTGTAATACAAAAAGACGTGTGGATGAACTGGTGGAAACCCTGAAGTCCAGAGGGTATCTCGCTGACGGGCTGCATGGGGATTTGCAGCAAAGACAAAGAGACGCTGTCATGTCTAAATTCAGAAAGAGGGAGATTGAGATTTTAGTGGCAACCGATGTGGCTGCCCGGGGAATTGATGTGGGGGATATCGAGGCTGTGTTTAACTATGATATACCTCCTGATGATGAATATTATTTACACAGGATAGGAAGAACTGCAAGAGCAGGAAAAGCGGGGCAGGCATTTACCTTTGTGACGGGCAGGGAGGTATACAGGATAAGGCAGATACAGCAATTCACAAAGACAAAAATCATCCCCCAGAAGGTTCCTTCTATCAGTGATGTGGAAGATATCAGGACAAACCTGCTCTTAGAAAAAGTTAAAGGGATTGTTGATGCAGGACATCTGGGAGAATATAGCAACCTGGTTGAAAAACTTACCCAGGAGGATTATACATCTTTGGAAGTGGCTTCTGCTTTGTTAAAAATGGTGATGGGTGAAGGGAGCGCAAAAGAAGCAAAAAAATAGGTCGTTGTGCTCTTATTGAAATATAATTTGTTTCTATGGATTTGATTGAAAAGTAACCAAGAAGAATAAGCAGCATCAATATTATAAAAAAATAGAAGATTATTTTCTCTTATCTATGAAAGAATATACTTGTTTTAATTTTTAGGATTTCTTTTTTGGAGGTTCCAATAATTTAATAAATCTTCTTTATACTGGATTGTTACCATCCAAGTATAAATTTCTAAGAATGTAAAAGTTAGGCTTACTATCAGAGCACTTAACGTTGCATCTGACCATAAGTTATAAGAATATTGCTCAATATAAGGCTTTTCAGTTAAACCTATTACAAGAATAGATAGAAAACCGGAACCAATTATTAGATCTCTAAGTATGTCTTTTATGATCTTTAATTCTCCAATATCCAGTGAGGTAAATGGAAATGTTATTCTTAACTTTTTTAAAGAATCAAAGTTTTGTATATACCCAAAAATTTTATAAAAAAAGATGAGGCCAGCACCAATTGTTGGTATATATCGTGTCAATAACTCTGGATTGTTTGTTTTTATTATATTAATATCAGTGAGACCTGATAATAGTAATGACCAAAGGAGGTTTCCTATAAAAAAATATGTACCGATAATAACGAAGATCATACCCAGAAAGTATTTTTTGGATTGTTTGTTCGAAAAATCCATTTTTGGTAATTTTATATTTATAAGCATTGATGTTAAAAACATCATTGAGATTCCAATCAAAAGAAATTCGAAAGCACGAAAGTACGTAAAATTTTCTATAATAATAAAGCCGAATGGCAATATAAATAAAATTAAAAGAAGAGATGAATAAAGTATTTTTCCTTTAGTGTTTTTCATTCTGATATCTCTTTAAACTCGAATATTGTCTTTCCATACTCTACCATAGATGAGATGGTCTGATAGAAAAACATATTCTTGAGTGAAGATTCTGTTAGGTCTTTGTCGGATTTCCCACAATCTAAAGCTGTCATTTTTTTAATCTCTCCGCCCTCTCCATAATATTCTCCCAGTGCTTGCCCTGCCAGTAAACCTGCCCGCAATTATCGCAGAGCCAGAATTCATTTCCCTCCCCCAGCCTTTCAGGATAAACATAATCCTTCGCCCTGACAATTTCCATCTCTTCGGGTTTAACCTTCCTGATAACCGAGTTGCAAAGAGTGCACCTGTCCAGCTGCGGCTCGATTGAAATCCCGAATTCCTCCTGCATCTCCCTGAGCTGTTCCATGATTTCAGGTGATTTGACAAGATACGCCCTTATTCCTCTTTTCACTGCTTTCCTGACAAGCACCCTGTCCCTTGAAACAAGAATCCTCCCCTCTTTTTCAGCCAGCGCCAGCAGCATCTCGTCCTCATTCTCCTGCTTCTTTATTTCAAGTGTATCATACCCGAAAAGACGAAGCCAGCGCGAAAGTTTGCCGAGCATCCTGTCAGTTACGAATTTCATTATATTCAATTTTTTAATGCAAACGATTTAAACCTATTTGCTTTTTCCGCGCACAAGCGACGTCAGCATGGCGATACCGCAAATTATTGCAGAAACTGTGTATGTGTCCCGGAAAGCCGGTAAAAATGAACTCCCGACATTTCCATAATAAACGTACCTGCTGGAGAACACAGCACCGGAGACTGCAATACCTATCACCATCCCCATGTTCCTCATCGTCCCGAGCGTTCCTGCAGCTATGCCTATCTTTTCCTTGGGAAGCGCCCCCATAATTATGCTGTTGTTCGGAGCCTGGAAAAGCCCCATGCCAAGACCGAGGAGAGCAAGGCGTAAAACAACATCGATGGAACCGGATGTGGGGGTCAGGTAGCCAAGCCACAATATGGATACGCTTGAAATCCCGATGCCTATTGAACTGAGTAAAAACGAATTCGTCCTGTCTGACAACCACCCGCTGAAAGGGGAGGCAACGGACATCACGAGTGGAACTGCAAGAAAAACAATTCCCACGCCCTCGGGTGAATATCCAAGCTCATTCTGGAGGAAAAATGGCATTAACAGTATGACGTTATACAGGGCAGTAAAACTGATAAGCGCACTGATATTGGCTGCTGCAAACGGCTTGTTCTTGAAATTCGAAAGTTCCATTACAGGATGCACAGCTTTAGTTTCAATACGGATAAATATAATAATAAATATAATTGATAAAACAAAAAGCAGGATTATATAGCTGGAAAGCCAGCCAGACTCCTGCCCCTGGCTCAAAGCAAGCAGCAATGCCATAAGACTGATAAAAAGCGCAAGCGCACCCGGTATGTCAAATGTCTGCCCCGATGTAGTTTCGTCTTTCCTGAGAACGGTCAACGCCATTGCAGTCCCGAAAATCCCGACCGGGATATTTATATAAAAAATAGACTGCCATCCTACATTCTCGATTAAAAAACCGCCTGCTACTGGCCCTGCCATGGAACCTATCGCAACAACAGTCCCTATCAATCCCATTGCTTTGCCCCTTTCCTGCGGAGGAAATGCATGGGTGATTATTGCTATTCCGGTCGCCATCAGCATGGCAGCGCCTATGCCCTGCACCACCCTGTAGAATATCAACTGGTTCTCACTTCCGGAGATGGCGCACAGGCCTGAACCTATGGTGAAAATCGCAAGCCCGCCTGCAAATATCGCTTTTCTTCCAATCATATCGGAGATTCTTCCCAGGCTCAGGAGGAGGCTTGTGATGGTCAAAAGATACGCCATCACCACCCATTCGATAGTGGTTATATCGGTTTTAAAGTATGCAGTAAGCGTCGGAAGAGCCACGTTCACGATGCTTCCGTCAAGCGTAGCCATGAAGATGCCTATCCAGACAGTGAACATCGCCTTCCACTTGTATTCCATTTACTGACCCTTCACGTGTTTTATAATATGCCCTATCTCCGGCATCACAAGTTCAAGGGCAAGTTTTACCGCATTTGGCGATCCCGGAAGGCAAAATAGAACTTTCCCGCGCGCCACGCCTGCAACTGCCCTTGAAAGCATCATTGCATTCCCGATCTGGTCAATACTCTTAAGCCTGAACAGTTCCCCGAAACCCGGCATATCTTTTTCGATATAAGGCAAAAGTGCTTCGATGGTGACATCCGTAGGTGAAAGACCGGTTCCCCCGCTTGATATTATCACATCAGCCTCCGTATAAAGGCATTTCTTGAAGGCATCTCTTATCATTTCCATATCGTCAGGAATTAATTCGTAATTCACAATCCTGCTGCCCTGCGCCTGTACCATTCCCCAGATAAGCTTTCCTGAAGCGTCCTCGGCGCGCTCGGGGCGGTCTGTTTTCCCGAATTTCTCATACCTTGAGGTGCTTATGGTCAGGATAGCGCATTTGAATGTTTTTTGTAAGTTTTCCTTGTGAAGCTGCGATGTGTCCATTGAGGGGTTCTTATATGTGAAATAATATATGAAGGATTCTGTTTATGCATCTTTGTGTTTTCTGCGCCTCTGCTGTGAGCTAAGTTTTACACCGCAAAGTCGACTATGAACGAAGTTCATAGATAACAAGTAAAAACAACAAAATGAACATTAACAACGAACTAATACGAACTCGTACGAACTCCGGCGGCGTGAGTTCGTATCAGTTCGTACGAGTTAGGTGTTTGAATTTTCGTACCAATTTCCTGGCTTTAATCCGGCAAATCTTGCCTCAACTTATAAAATTTTGTCAATATCTTAATGGTTAATACGCTCGACAACAATCTTATCATCATGGCAAAAGACAGGCATGTAATGGAAGCTCTCGGAAAGACCCGCGTGGTCGTTGAGAGCGGAAAAGTCGTTGAAGTAGGGGAACCGCAGACCGAATACTGTCCAATATTCGATAAAGTTCGCGGGATAAAGAAATTCACATCAAAAACCGCAAAGGAAAATATCGAATTCAGGATAAAGGACTTCGGTTTGTTCACAGAAGACAGGGCAATTGAGATGGAAATTTTCGTGGGATTCGGGGCAAGCGAGACTTTCATGACAGGACTGCGCCGCGGGCTTATTGATACAAGCGTGACTGCATGTGACGGCGCCGGGACTGTGATTACCAGTAATCCCAAACTGGCGCAAGGTATGGGTTCCCGCATCTCGGGGCTTAGCGAAACCACACCGATACCGAAGCTCATCAGGCGCATTGAAGAAGTCGGAGGTATCGTCCTTGAACCGAAGACTGCGGCTCTTGACCAGGTGGAAGGTGTGAAAAAAGCCATCGGGCTTGGCTACAAGAAGATAGGCGTCTCGGTCACCAACGCAAAAGATATGCGGGCAATCCGGGAGCTTGAGGAAAAACACAAAGTACAGGTCATCGCTTTTGGAGTTCACACAACCGGAATGCCTGAGGATGAAGCAAAAGAATTCCTTGAACTCGTGGATATGACCACAGGATGCACCTCAAAATGGATTCGCGGCTGCATCACAGGGAAAACGATAGCGCAGTTCGGCACAGCAATACCAATATTCGCAATCACGCAGTGCGGGAAAGAGCTGCTGCTTGAAAGGGCAAAAGAGGTCACAGACCCAATCCTGATAAATACTATGAAACTGCCTGTGCAGCCCGATGAGAAGCAGCCCAGGCCGCTTATTTAGAGCAAATCAGAAAAAAAACACACCGCTTTCAACTTGCAATTGCGCAGCTGCTTCGGAGGAGCCATTCGCCTTATGGATGCGTGAGACTGTGGATGCAGTCACCGACCTCGGATTGTTTCGCAAAATCCGAGGTATAAAAAAAGAAAAGAATGTGATTTATCATGAATAATATCGACAACGAACAGAAAAATGCGATACTCGATGGAATAATTTTGGAACGCCGAACACACCGTAGATTCAAAGAAGAGATACCTTCCGATGATGTGATTATGGATATAATCCATGCCGGTCTCCATGCTCCTTTTGCCGGTGCGGCTGTTGGCAATGAAAAAGATTATTTTCGGAGATTTTTTATTATACGAAAGAACTCTGAAACCATGGCTTCATTAAACCCACTGATATTTGGAGAAGTTTTGAGAAAGGCTTCCGATCTTGATCATATTCTGGAGAAAAACGAACAACTGCGAGCCCAAACAACCGGATTTATTAACCGTCTCGCAATGATAAAAAAAATGGGATTTGTACCCGGTGTCGGCACAGCTCCGTTCTATATTGTAATCGCCGAAAAGAAAGGGTTCCCCCCGGTAGAACAAGAATCTCTTGCCCATTGTTTGGAGAATATGTGGTTGAAAGCAACAGCTCTTGGTCTTGGATTTCAAATCGTTTCCATCACGGCTCAAATGGCTGATAATGTGGAGTTCTGCCGGATTTTGGGCATTCAATCTGGGAAATGGGGCTTGATGGGGTGTGCAATAGGCTACCCTGTGGAGAAGTTATCCCCTTCCACCCGACCATCTGTCAAGGATGTGACCACCTGGATGCGGTGAGAATGAGATCCCTAAAAAGCGAGATGATTTTAATTGATGTTGGTGAATAGAAATTATATGATGGTCAAGTACATGGGTAAATCAGTTATAACCTAGGAATTTAAGTACGAGGCCTGTATATAGCGTTTTTTGCATGTGTACATCCTGGGTTTCAATATATTTGCTTACAACTTCCCACCCATTCCCCACACTTCCATAGAAACATCTCGGCGCCCAGAGACGGCCTCTAATACAGTGGATGCGTCCTTTTTTAGCTTAACCCATCTCAGCCTTCAACCGTTCCACAAGTTCCTTTTTAATCGTGGAATTCCTGTCCCCGCCGCATACGCAGCCCCTGACCCCGATAATATCAGGTGAGATGCGTTTTAAGGATTGTATGTCCTTGAATTTTATCGTTCCTGCTATTGCTGTTTGAAGCCCCTTTTCTTTCGCGCCTGACACAAAATCTATAAGTTCCTGCTCTGTCAGGAATTCAAAAGTGGAACGCCCATCCTTGATGCCCGTATCCATCATCACAACATCAACTCCAGCCTGTGCGCCAATTCCGGGAAGTTCAAACGGCGATATGGAATTGATTCTCCTGTAATCCGAATAGCCTGAAGCTACGACTTTCTTATTTTTGTCATAATCCTTAACCGAGCGGACGATATTTGTCAGCATTCCAAGTGCCTGCTCACGTGTCTGGATATCGTATAATCCAACCTTGATATATTCGGCGCCAGCAACAGCAGCTCCGAGCGCAGCCAGCGAGGCAGTTCCGGGCTTATAGTTAAAATCACCGATTGTCGCACTCACCGGGACATTTCCAGCCGCTTTTTTAACGGCTTTTATCATCCATGGGAAATTGGCGCCGAGTGAGCCTTCTTTGGGATTCTTCACATCTATGATATCCGCGCCGCCGAGTTTGCAGATATTTGCCTCTTCAACGTTAATTGGGCTTACGAGCAATTTCATAACAATTAAACCAGATAACCACTCTTATACATTTATGTTTCGAATTATTTTCGTGCTGGATATACTCAATGGTAATGCTGTCCATGCAGTAAGGGGCGAGAGAGCGAAATACCAGCCTGTAAAAGGAAGCGTGGTGTGCAATTCATCAGCACCGGTGGATATAATATCAAAGGTTTCGCCGAAGGAGGCATATATCGCTGACCTTGACTATTTGCAGCATCTTGGGGATAATTTTGAGATGATCGGGAAACTATCGGAAATGACAAAAACCATGGTTGATATCGGCCCTGAAAACATGGATGATGTTGAAAAATGCGCGAGAATCGCAGATACGGTAATAATTGGCACAGAAACCGCCTCGCTTGACCTGATAGCCGCCGCATCAGAACGATTTCCTGGAAGGATTAATGTAAGTATCGACATGAAAAACAGCGTGGTGCTGACAAAGGATAGGAAACTTGAAATGAAGCCGCGGGAACTAATAAAAAAGTTAAATGATTATGACATAAAAGACATCATCATCCTGGAGTTGAGTAAAGTCGGCACAAGCGCGGGAATCGATTTGGATTTCTTGCAGGAAGTGGCCGGATTATCCAATCACAATATTCTTGCCGGCGGCGGGATACGGGATATGGATGACATCCATACTCTTGAAAAAATAGGGATTAGCGGTGCGCTTGCGGCAACGGCTGTGCATAATGGGATGATACCAGTGGAGCTTATTCATTAAAACATACTTCCAGATATCCGCAGTCATGACAAAACAGGGCTTTCCACTCGCCCAGAATCCCTGGCAGTTTAGCAGAAATTATTTTCCAGTCAACCATCTCGCCTGGTTTTAACCTCAACAATCTGAGAGCTTCCCTGTCCTGGAGCCGGATTTTTTCATCTGTGTAATCGCTGTTTGCGCATTTGTTATCTCCAAGATAAGGGCACCTGGCGCAGACCTCGTCTGGCCCCGCCACCACTTCCACTTTGTCTTTGTTGATAACCGAATAAATGTTCCTGATGAAATCCTCTGAATAGCCTTCGCCCCTGAAAAAATTAAGGCATATGAGATGATGGCCCCGGAGTTTTGCTTTCATGGATGAACATGCAAAGAGCTTCCAATCATATTAATAATTTTGTGAAAAAGATTTCAGAAACTTTTAATTATCCATCCATCCCATCACTTCATTATATGACTGAAGCTCTCCGCACCGACCTTTACCAGCTTACCATGATGCAGGCGTACTGGAAATCCAGGCATAATCCTGAGGCCACTTTCGACTATTTTGTCAGGAAAATACCCTTCGGCTCATATCTTATAACCGCAGGACTAACCTATATCCTGGATTACATCGAGAACCTGCGGTTTGGGGATGACGACATCGAATACTTAATGGCACAGGGCTTTGATCCTGGATTCCTTGGGCATCTCCGGGATTTCAGGTTCACTGGCGATATTCTCGCCATGCCAGAGGGCAGCATCGCTTTCCCGCTTGAGCCTATAATCCGGGTAACCGCTCCCATAATCGAAGCGCAGCTCATCGAAACATTCCTTCTCAACAAGATGAACTTCTCAACCCTGATAGCCACCAAAGCCTCACGCGTGGTTTATGCTGCAAAAGGCAGGTCGATAGCTGAATTCGGGCTGAGGCGTGCCCAGGGCGACGGGCATCTTGAGGCGACGCGTGCCACCTACATAGGCGGGTGCGCTTCCACGTCCAATGTGATGGCAGGGAAGAAACTGGGCATCCCGGTATCGGGCACGATGGCGCATTCTTTTGTCACGAGTTTTGACCATGAGATTGACTCCTACCGCGCCTACGCAGATGCATTTCCGAAAAAGTGTTTCCTTCTCATTGACACCTATAACAGCATTGAAGGCGCGAAAAAAGCCGTTATCGTGGGGAAGGAGCTTGAAAAGAAGGGGGAAAGGCTTCTTGGCGTGCGGCTTGACAGCGGGGATTTAGCAGAGCTTTCAAAACATGTCAGAAAAATCCTGGACGATTCAGGGCTTGATTATGTAAAAATAGTGGCAAGCGGCGACCTTAATGAGTGGAAGATAGAGGAGCTTATGAAGAAAAGCGCAAAGATAGATATGTTCGGCGTAGGCACCGAGCTTATCACAGGCCGTCCTACACCGGCGCTTGATGGTATTTACAAGCTCTCCGACGTTGTGGAACACGGAAAGCATATACCCAAGATGAAACTTTCCGAAGAAACCGTAAAAGCCACGCTTCCGGGTAAAAAACGTGTGTGGCGCTATTTCGATGATGGAAAATTCAAAAAAGATATCATATCGCTGGAAGATGAAATCGTTGGTGACGCAAAACCTTTGCTGGAGCAGGCTGTTAAAAACGGGAAAATCGTCTGTAAAAGACACTCGCTTGATGAAATAAGGCAGATAGCGGCAGATAATTTCTCAAATTTGCCAGATAAATACAAAAAGCTCGACGGCGCACCCGTATATCCTGTTGAGTTCAGCGCCGGGCTGGTAGCTCTTCGGGAAAAGATTGTCGAAAGAATCAGAAAGGAAGAGATTCAGATTTAATTTCGATGTAAAAATCAAGTGAAATATCGGGGAAAGTATAATGTCAAAAAATAACAGGCTCCTTATCATAGGCAGCGGCTCAGGCGGCCTGCCCATTGCGTCTATGCTAAAAAAACACAATGCGGATTACGATATAACGATATTCACCCGCGATACGGATATCGCTTACTCCCCATGCGGCATACCCTTTGTGCTGGGCGGTGAGATTGCATCTTTTGATGATTTACATTTGGAGGAGATGAAACACTATACGAAAATGGGTATTGACATCAGGACAGGGGTTGAGGTAACGCGACTGGATACCGATAATAACCGTATTTTCATCGGCGCCAAAGAAGTAGCTTATGACTATCTGGTAATCGCGACTGGCACCATCCAAGAATACCATGCTATTGAAGGCGCTGGTTTTCCCGGAGTTTTCCCGGCGCATTTGAAAACCCTTGAAGCTGCAAGGGAACTGGATGAGTTTATCAAATCGTACAAAGTGGAAAGGGCGGCGGTACTGGGGTCTGATTCAATTGATCTTGAGATGGCTTTGGCTTTTTCAAGAAAGGGCATCAAAACTACTGTTATTAAAAGCGGCACACACATACTTCCTGACTGGCTGGATATCGACATGGCAGATGTATTGAGAAAGCATCTTGAAGGGCTCGGGCTCAGGATTATGACGGGTAAGCGAGCTAAAAGAATAAAAGGCGATAAGAAAGGTGAAAAGGTAACATCAATCGTTTTTGGAGATGAAACCATAAAGACCGATATTGTGTTAATAGGTACTTCATTCAAGCCCGATGTGAGACTTGCTGCAGAAGACAGCGTTGAAGTTTCAGAAAAAGGAATTGTGATAGATGAGGCGTGCAGGGTGAAAAAAGGAGAGCGTATCCTTTCGAATGTATTTGCTTCCGGGGCCTGCGCCTGGTCAATCAATGCTGTCACAGGCAAACCGGACTTCTTTTTCCGTGCATCCTCTTCAATTAAAAAATCAAAAGTCGTAGCAGAAAGGCTGCTCGGACTGGCAGGTATCCTGAAGCCCCAAGTCAATCCGAGGGTTACCGTTCTCGGAGGTCTTCACGTTGGCTCGGTTGGGATAAACTCGGAAGAGGCGTTATCGTGCGGAATAAAAGTTATTGCAGGCGCTGCAGAAGACACAAGTACGTCAAGATATTTCCCCGGGATGAAGCCTGTAAATATGAAGTTGCTTTTTGAACAAGGGTCAAAAAGGCTGATAGGAGGACAGGTAATATCGCCTGAGCGCGGCGTAAAGGAAAGGATAGATGCACTCGGTATGGCTATTTGCTGCGGTCTTTCTTTTGAAGATTTGTCCGGATTTGAAACCTCGTACTCCCCTCCCGTGGCGCATCTAACCGATGTGATGACCGAAGCTTCTGAGAATATCAGGAATGTCTGAGGCGAAGTTGTGATGAAACCTGTTGTCAATATGAAAAGCAAATACACCGGCTGCATGCTCGGCGCCGCTATCGGCGATGCACTCGGGAAACAGAACGAAGGGCTGGTCAGGAAAGATATTCTTGAAAATGGATATGTCACGGATTATGGGAAAGCCCGACCCGGATGTCCAGGCGAAAAACTCAATGCAGGGCAGTACACGGATGATACAGAACAAATGATTGTCCTTGCGCAATCGTTGATTGAATGCAACGGATTTAATGCAGTGGATTTTGCTGGAAAGATAGCTGAGTGGGGTGCTGACGCCCAAAACGACCCTGTAAGAAAAAAACTTGTCGGTCCTTCAAGTGCTGCCTCCATTGTGCGATTGAATTCGGGAATATCATGGCAAGAGTCGGGAAGCAATATACCGTCCTGCGGCTCTGCCATGAGGGCAGCCCCAATCGGGCTGTTCTATAAAGACATGGATGAAATCGAATCAAATGCCGCCCTTTCATCCATTCCCACGCATAACAGCAAAGGCGCAATTGCAGGTGCGGTGGCGGTCGCTGTTGCAATGCGAAGCGCACTCTGCGAGAAAGATTGTATCGAAATCGTAAAAGATGCTGCGAGCAGGGCATCAAAATATGATACAGGTCTTGCAAAAAAGATAGAACTTTCATTTGAGAAAAAAGATATCGAACCTGATAAGGTATTTGAAGAATTAGGCACATCGTATCTGGTATATGACACAATTCCTTGCGCTTTTTATTGTTTCTCAAGACATTTTGAGTCGCCGGAAAAAGCAATAATCGAAGCAGTGAATGCCGGCGGCGATACCGACTCCATTGCCTGCATAACAGGTGCATTGTGCGGGGCGGTGCATGGAATTGATGTTTTTCCGGAAAAATGGTTAAATGGGCTTGAAAATAGAAACATGATAGAACACCTTTCCAATGCGATTTGGAGAAAAAGCGAAAATATATAACTTTTATGAGGTAAGTTTAAATAGTACATATAATAATATATAACTCTTTCGTTTGAGGTCGAAATTGAAAAGATTGGGAACAGTTCTTCATACTATCGATAATCTATTGATAGTCCGTCCGGATAAAACACTTGATACAGGTCATTTGAATCTTGATTCAATGGTTCTCACAAAGAGTATGAAGAAGCTCGGGAAGATAAAAGAACTTTTCGGCCCGGAAAAAAATCCCTACATTTCTATAAAGATATTCAAAGAAATTAAAGGCTCTGAGATAATGAATCTAAAAAATGAAAGAGTCTATCTGGCTTAGAAGGAACGGTGTAAATAAATGGCAGAAATCGAGAAAGAAAAGGAAATTGAAAAGACTGAACGTGAAAAAATAAGGGAAGGTATCAAACAAAAAAAGGAGAAGGAAAAACTCGGTCAGTTTGAAAAGGCCACAGTTGTGTGCCCAGAGTGCGGGAGTCATACCCTTGTCCATGATTATGAAAGGGCAGAACTGGTATGTAATGAATGCGGACTTGTAGTCGATGCGGACTTTATAGACCAGGGACCTGAGTGGAGGGCTTTTGACCACGACCAGAGAATGAAACGCTCCCGTGTCGGCGCCCCCATGACATATACTATTCATGATAAAGGATTATCCACGATGATAGACTGGAGAAACCGCGATTCATACGGCAAATCCATCTCATCAAAAAGCAGGGCCCAGCTTTACAGGCTCAGGAAATGGCAGAGGCGCATCCGAGTAAGCAATGCGACAGAAAGGAATCTTGCTTTTGCACTATCCGAGCTTGACAGGATGGCTTCAGCTCTCGGTTTATCCCAGAACGTAAGGGAGACAGCCGCAGTCGTATATCGCAAGGCGGTTGATAAGAACCTTATCCGTGGACGAAGTATCGAGGGCGTTGCCGCAGCCGCGTTATATTCGGCGTGCAGGCAGTGCAATGTCCCGAGAACCCTTGATGAAATTGGTGAGGTTTCAAGGGTCAGCAGGAAAGAAATCGGAAGAACCTACAGGTTTATCTCAAGAGAACTCGGGTTAAAATTGATCCCGACGTCGCCAATCGATTATGTGCCGCGTTTCTGTTCAGGATTGACCCTTCGCGGGGAAGTCCAGTCCAAGGCCGTGGAGATACTCAGGCAGGCTTCTGAAAAAGAACTCACAAGCGGCAGGGGCCCAACCGGTGTGGCCGCAGCGGCGATATACATCGCGTCAATACTTTGCGGCGATAGACGTACGCAGCGCGAGGTGGCTGAAGTGGCAGGCATCACCGAAGTGACAATAAGAAACCGCTACAAGGAACTGGCAGAAGAACTGGATATAGAAATAATCCTGTAAGCTTACAACTTCGGGAAAAACGAAGAGGAGAATAAAAACTCCTCTTATATTATTTTTTTAATTTAGTTTGAAGAATTTTACTTGTTGCTACAGATAGTATTGAAATAGCAGTTGGTAACGTCTGAACCTTGATCAACGAAAGGATTTTAAACTAATAAATAAACTTCATATTAGGAGTGAAAATCATGACAGCAAATGAAATTATTGCACATCCTCACGGGGAGATAATAAATGGTGTCAGTAAAGAGTTCAAAGAAATTTTTGAAGAATCAAAACAAGCTATCTATGTCTATCTTGATGATACCCACAAGACATGTAATCAAAGATTTGCAACTTTACTGGGTTACAAATCAATTGAAGAATGGTTAGCAGTAGATGAGCCCTTTACTGAGGCTTTTGTAAATCATGAGAGCCAGCAAATCCTGGTTACCAGTTACGGAAAAGCAATGGAAGACAAGGTCGGATCTAACATTGAGGTTTCATGGAAAAAGAAATCCGGCGGCTCGGTAAAGACCAGTGTTATCATAGTTCCAATAAGCTACAAGGGAGAATTGCTCGCCCTCCACTTTATAACAAAAATTTAATACTTGATGATAGAATCGGGAATAAATACAATATTTACTGGCATCATCTAAAATATGAAATTTGAAGAATGGGAGCCTATCTACAATCTTATTCTTGAAGATATGCATTTTGACAGGTTATATGATGAACGTTCTGCGAGCTTGCTGTCCGAAATACTTGAAACGAAATCCAGAAAAAAAATCCCGGACGTTATAGAGATAGATGTCCTCAAGAATGCGATTCAGGGAAAAGATGTTCTTGTCTGCGGCAAGGCGCCGCGTCTTAAGGATGATATAAAAAATATTGATTTTAAAAAATACGTCGTTATAGCTGCAGACGGCGCAACGAGCGTTCTTTTGAATGCTGGTATCACGCCCGGCATTATTGTCACAGACCTTGACGGGAATATGGATGATGAAGCCCTGGCAAACGAAAAAGGCGCCATAATGGTGGTGCATGCCCACGGTGATAATATGGATGCATTGAGCGCAGAAGTGCCAGGATTAAAAAGGGTCATCGGAACGACGCAGTCAAAACCCCTCAAGAACGTCTATAATTTCGGGGGATTTACAGACGGGGACAGGAGTGTGTTCCTCGCCAGGGAAATGGGAGCGAAATCCATAACGTTAATCGGGTTTGATTTTAACGATGTAAATGTCACACCACTTAAGAAAAAAAAGCTCATGTGGGCAGAGAAATTGATAGATATGGTGATGGGTGAGGAACCATAGTTCAGATATTATACCTGTTGTAGAGTTCTTTCCTCACAGGGCACATACAAACAAAAGAATAGCCGAATGATATTTTATAATCACATGGGTCATTGTTCAAACATATTACAAAATGAATTTTATCTTTAACATTAAGTTCAACCTTGCAAAGATCGGTTCTCTTGCCTGATAAACAGGAAAAATCCTTCCTGCACTTTGTAGTGTTTTTTAAAATTTCCGGATTTATTTTGATTTCCGTTTTCTGGCCCATACAGGCAATCTTTTGCATGAGACATTATATGCTTTTGCATTATATCCCGTACAATCTTACCTTTGTCGCTTCCTGGAAAACCTTTTCGATATTACCGGCAGCATCCATGCTTTTTATGATTAAAGGATAATCATAACCCTCCATTATCATTTTTATCAGCTTTCCCTCACCACCCGCGATAATATACTGTATATCCCTGTTCTTTTCAATCATCCCTGACAGCGCCGCCCTTACCTTATCCGCATGATGCTTTACATCCTCCTCGACAAGGCTCTGGAAACGTTTCTGGCTCCATCCGCCCTGTTTGTGCTTTCCCATGACACTGCTTCTTATGATATCATGTTCAACAATATTATCGTCTTCAATTACAGCCGCGAATGTCTCGCCTGCATGTGCATTAAGCGCCAAAATTTTATCAAATTCAAGACTCTTTTTCAGGGGTTCAAGATTAAACTGTTTCCCAACAGCATATTCTGAGCGTGATATAGGGAGAAACGGGATTATCACTGCTCTTATAAGCCGATCTGCATCATAAAAAATCGCTTTGCCAGTAGTTGATTCAATTTTTTCGATGAGATTTGCTGATTGATTGTCGATTTGTAAATCTCTTTCTTGCGTAATATTCTTAAGAGTTTCATCCTTTGCAAGGTAAATCGTAATCAGCGTTGAGGTTTTTGACTGCAATGAACCAAGAATGAAAAGAATCTCATCAAGTTTATGCCTTGTTAGACTTTCAGAGAACCGGAATTTCAATTCAGAAGATGACCCTTCTTTAAGTTTTTGGAGTTCTTTTTCAAACGAAGAAATCTTCTGTGTTGCTTCATTTAACTCCCGGTCAACTTCCTGTTTTATCGCTACTGACTTCTTTGTTTTTTCATCCTTTTTCCCAAGCCGGGCTGCAAGTCTCCTGTTTTCTTCCTCAAGTTCGGCAATCTTCGATTTCAGGGAATTTATTTCCTCTTTCTTAAATAAATCAAACAATTCCCTCGCCTCTTGCGTCAAGCACTTTTAAAATAATATAAGGCATTCCGTTATCGATAAATTCAATCCTGTCATTAACGCGGATGACCCTTTCTCCGTTTTCTTCCATCCGCAAACCCGTCGCTTTACTCAAAGCAAAAGCCAGCGGCGTATCCCCCTTGACAACAGGCTCGCGGGACAAACCAATCTCCTTATCAAGTGAAACATTTGCGCGGATAGAAAGTACACACTCGTTATTCAAAAAAAAATTAAAGCTGGCAGGGTTACCATTGGATTCGCCTACCACCAAAAAAGATGTGTCGGCAAGCATTGACAGGCTGGTTTTCCCGCGGGTCAGATATTCTTTCCCTGTAAATTTACTCAGATGCTTGCAGAATATTCGTGTTTTAGAAGTTGGTTTGCGCGCTGTGGTAATTATCATTCGGATTTTATCAGCTTGACAATTACCGGTCTTTCCTTGATGAGGATTCGATGGCCACAATACGGGCAGCGGACGCCGCTGTACTCGTAATCAATCTCAACCGCTCTTTTACACCGGGTGCATTTATAGACCATGTACTACCTTATTTTCCGGCAGCCTTGGCTGCTTCAAGCAGGATTTTCTCGCCCTGCACCGCTCTTAAGACTGTGGTATGCGCTGCAGTTTGAGGAACATATGAGCCGCCTGCAAATGTATGCAAGCATTTCGTGCACTGCCATATTCCTGTTCCGGTTCGTTTGATTTTTTTTGCGCCGCATTTTGAACATGTGTACTCGGCATGCATTTTTTCTTCTATATCAGCAATAAGTTTTCTGTTTTTGGTGCCGTACCTGACACCAAATCTGCCTGCTGACCTTGATTTTTTTCCTTTTGCTGTGGTTTCAACCATGATTATATCTCCAGGAATTTTTGCCTTAACTCTTTGGCCTTCTCAATTGCATTATCCACTATATAATTTATCTGTTCAGTGGTAAGCGGGTGAACACCGCTCTTTTGCATACCTGATAAGCAACCGTCCTGATTGGATATGACGGTCAGTTTTGTTCCAGCTATGCTTTCCTCGTTCAAGGACGGGTCAAGCATTATTGAACCGCCGACCTCTACAGCCGTGACAGCAACAGGCACATCTCTGATCGGCACCGGCGTATCCTCACCAAGGTCGAAACGTTTTGCCGGCAGTTTCGCGGTCATGAGGGCCGCAATCGCACCGAGGGAAGCAGCATCCATTATATTCCCGCCATCGTCCAGCACATGCACATCAATAAAAACCATCCATACCTTCTCGCCCGGGGTTACGCACAATTTGGAGAGGTCAATAGCACCCGACTCGCGAATGCCCCTGTCCACAACCCTTGCAAGTTCTATGGCATCCTCCCTTGGTGGTCCGGATTCGAATACAGGTGAAGCCAGCGGGATAAGTTCAAGATTGGTAATGATTACTCCCTGATCAGGTGTGTCAGGGAATGGCGTTCCAGGCTGGATTTTGACGCCGACTACCAGAAGTGTATCCCCGAGTCTCACGCGGGCCGAACCTTCAGCTTTTTCTATTACATTGGTATCTATCGTGATGTCCCTGTACTGGTCAAAAGTCCTGCCGTCTTCCCGCTCACCTTTAATCATAAGATTATAGATATAATCTTTACGAAGTTCTGCCATTATCTCATTACTCAATGGCATCACCCCCGATTTGCCCTGAATATTTTTCAAGTAGAGCTGCTTTTTGCATCTCGGCAATTGCCATGCAGCCCGATTTTGCCATCTCAAGTCCTTCTTTGAATTCATCCCTGGTAAGATGTCCATCCATCTGCAGGAGAGTGATCTTGCCGTCAGGGGTCATCGCAATGGGCATGTCGGCCTGTCCGTAATTATCCTCATCTTTATTCAGGTCAAGTACGAGCGTATCATCGACTTTTCCCACTGCACAGGCTGAGACAAGGCTTTTCATGGGTATACCTGCATCCGCAAGGGCGATCGATGCGGCGTTAATCCCTGCCGTTCGCGTTCCAGCATCTGCCTGAAGCACTTCCACAAAAATGTCGATAGCAGAGCGCGGGAAATATTCCTCGAATATCACGGGTTCAAGCGCTTCCCTGCTGACCTTCGACACTTCGATACTTCTCCTGTCAGGTCCGGGGCGCTTTCGTTCCTCAACCGAGAACGACGCCATATTGTACCTGTACCGAACAACTGCGCTTGTTGATTTTTGCTGGTGCCGGGGGTGAACTTCTCTTGGTCCGTAAACAGCTGCAATAACCTTATTTCCACCGAATTCAAAATAACATGAGCCATCCGCTCTGTTCAAAACGCCCACCTTGATTTTGATGGGTCTTATTTCATCCGGTTTTCTGCCGTCAAGGCGAATACCGTTTTCAATTAACTTTTCTGGTTTACTCATAAAATTTCTCTCTCTTTCTTCCTCTTCTATTATTTTATCAAATACAATTATTTTTCATCACCAAGCAGTTCGTCAAGAATTCCTCCCGACTTTTCTTCTTCTGCTTTTTCATGTTCTTCCGGCTGTTTTTCTTCCTCTGCGGGTTCAACATTATCTTCTGTCTTGTCTTCTATTTTCTCTTCTTCCTTTTCTTCTATCTTCTCTTCTGTTTCTTCCTTATGCTCATGTTCTTTTCCGGGTTTTTTCTCCTTTTTGTCTTTTTCTTCTTTTAAAAACCTGGTGAGCCTGTCAGTCAGGCCGGAAACATGGGATTCTCTTTCAATCTTGAGGATTGCTTTCACAGCAAGTTCAAGATCCTTATCCTTTCCTGTAATCCATACCCTTCCATTCTGGCCGATAAATATATTACAATTCGTCTCATTTTTCAGCATTGCAATCATGGAGCCGCTCCTGCCTATCAGTCTCGGGACCTTGGAAGGGGTTACATCGATGATGCGTCCTTCTTTAATCTGCCTGAGCCTCTGGTCGTTAAGGGTCAATTCCACTTTCATGGTTGGATCGACATCCGTAACAAGGGTAATTATTGCATCCCCGACCTTGAGATATTTTGACATCTCCGTGTTCTCTATTCTTCTCGGGAATTCGGATATGTGCAGTAAACCCTCATAGGGCGAGCGAATATCCACAATCCAGTTCGAAAACGAGACTTCGGTTATTATGCCTATGATCATGTCGCCGGGTCTTGGTATATATTTACCCGAAAGCGGGACGACCCTGACATGGTTTTTCAACGATGCGATACCGAAAACCGATGAGAAGACCTTGCCTTCTTCAACATAAGTGCCCTCATCAGCCAGATTTACATCGTCTGAAAGGAATTCGCCTGGTATTACTAATTTTTTATCCATTTAAATCACTTTAAAAATTTAGTCTCTGCACTGCCTTTTGTAAGCCGGTTCAAAAGGCTGTATAAATCATCCTGCCTGCCTGCCGGTATGGTAATTACGCCTATCCATGAACCGTCATTCTGCCATTCCTGTTTTGTCAGGCTGCCGAATGATGCCACGCTGCCATATGATTTTGCGGCGTATTCTGCAGGGAGCTTTATTGCAATTCTTACCTCTTCAAAACGTATCGGTATGATTGGCCTTATGGCTTTCATAGTGATACTGACCATCTCGTCGAGATTTTTCATCGGGTCAATATGCACGCCCGCCTCGTCCATTGCCGATTCTATCCTGGCAGGCGGATGCGGCGCTTTTGTCTGGGGATTTATGGCATTCTGCGCTATGATATTGATTACCTGCCTCTTTTTTTCATCCTGCATCCGTTTTTTCTGCTCTGTAGTAAGATGAAGCTCTCCTTCAAGAATTATTTTTTCGGCTATCTTTGCTGCATCCGTGGTCCCGAATGCACTGATAATATCCTGTTCAGCAGGCCTGTCTCCGTTTTTTGCATCCAGGAAGACATCCTCGACCGCAAGGATATTTTCAATCTTTGCAGCCTCGCCCCTTTTAAAAGCAAGCGCTCCTTCCGGGTCAACGAAAACCTCAAAAGTCTTGCCATGGGTCTTGAGTCGTGCGATTATAGACTCATCAAGGGCGACCATTTTGACTCACTCTTCTGATTTCTTTTTCTTTTCCTTTCCTTTGGCCTCTGATGCATGCATTTTAATGACCTGTTCCACGTATGTCTCAACTTCGGAAGGCAGGAGTTTCCTGAATTTCCTGGTTGAAAGCTCAATTACCCCAATTTCAATGGTCAAGGCATTGAAAATCCCTTCGGTAGTGCTGTGGAGGGCGTCAAGACCGAGGATGATTGCATCTTCCAGTTTAATATCGTCAGTATATTTTTTCTCGAAGACCTCCATGGCCTCAGTCCTTCCCGAACCGATGCCTGTGGCTTTGTATTCCAGTAATGCGCCGCTGGGGTCGGTCTCGAAAAGACGCGCCCTGTTATCATCAACGCCCGCTATAAGAAGCGCCGTTCCGAAAGGTCTTACGCCGCCGTATTGCGTGTATGATTGCTTGAAGTCGCAGATTTTTTTGGCCAAGACCTCAACGCCTATCGGTTCATCATATGAGACTTTGTTAATCTGGGCTTCCACGCGGGCGCGGTCAATAAGCACCCTTGCGTCCGCCACAAGTCCTGAGGTGGCTGCCCCGACGTGATCATCTATCTGGAAAATTTTTTCTATGGATGCCGCTTCAAGAAGCTTGCTCGTAACCCTTTTGTCAACAAGTAAAGCCACTCCATCCACTGCTTTCACTCCGACTGCCGTTGTTCCCCGTTTTACCGCTTCCCGTGCGTATTCTACCTGGAACAATCTTCCGTCAGGGCTGAATACCGTTATAGCCCTGTCGTATCCCATTTGTGGTGCCATTTGCATTGTATCATCTCCTGAAAAACCGTAATTACATTAATTTTTGTTCGAACAATCTACACTATCAGGATTGTCTGGAATATATTTATTTCGTTTTAATACGAAATACCGCCAATCCATTGGAATTAGATGTCGTTTATTCTTTCTTCTCCGGTTCTAACTCTTTAATGAGTGATTGTTGTATAAACTTTTCCGTTGCCCCTTTAATAGTTCCCGATATCCCGAGGACAAGGATGGATATGCGGACTCTGCGGATGTTGTTGATACAGGCAAGTATTGCCCTTGTTTCCTGTGTTTTTTCCCGGGCGCAGCGGATAATCCCGAATCTTCCGTCGTAGTCCATAAGTTTTGGATTTAATTCACTGATTCCTTTATCGCCGAATAGGGAGGCTGCTGAATCTAATATATCGTTAAACAACTGCTGGCGGTTTATCGTCTGCTCAGATGTAACCTCGAATGCAATATACCGTTTCTTGTTGCGCAGAGTGGGAAGGGTTTTGATTTTCACAATATTTCAATACCCTCCTGTATATAATCCGGGCTTTTCCTTCGCAAAATCTCAAGCGGCGCCGCGCTCATTGCATCGATTGCTTCTTCTTTTGACATGCCGAAAAGCATTGCAATCGCAGCCATTTCCCTCGGGGAACGAAAGTCGTATATGGAACGGGCAGTGCCTGTAAGTATCATCAAAAGGTCGTACTTCCTGGAGTGCTTCAGGTTTTCCCTCATAATCATCAATTCCCGCACACGCGCTTCCCCGCGAAGCCTGATTAACGAGCCAAGGTTAAAGCCGATAGCGACAGAGTTGTCACTTGCTGCTTTTGCAAGCACGTTATTGAACTGTGCCGGCTGCAAAAGGATATCAAGACCTTCTGTTTCTACCGCAGCCCGATTAAGTTCCTCGTCACCCCCGACGACGGTGAGTATTGCTTCAGTTCCTTTATATTTTTTTATTTCTTCCCTGAGCTTTGAAGGCTTTCCTGAAATCTCAATGCTTCTATAAATCGAAAAATCCACAGGTAATTCGTCCACGTTTGTCATTGAAGAATTGACGATTGCGATTCCGCAATAGCCGTATCTTTTTGCTTCAAATGCCAGCTCTGCGACTGACTTTGAATCCTGGTGGACATTGAAATCATAGAACCTGGAATTAAAGAGGGACATTATTCGGCTTAATATTTGTTTGGTGTGATATAGTTATGCGATTTATGTGTTCTCTTTAGGGGAGTAGGAATTTTTTGAAAAAAATATATATAGATAGGTTTAGGTGTTGAATAGCGGCAAATGAATGACAACTAATGAAGAAAGAGATAAATCTGACATCGACAAAATTGCTTTAGACATAATTGAGAGAAAACTTGATTTGGTTTCTATAAGAGATTATTTAAAAGAGCAATTCGAAATTCCAATGTGGAAGCAGCTTTTTAACAATAATTATGAAGCTTTCAAAAAAGAGGTTGACTTATCCTGTGATAAGATTCTTTACCCCGAAAAATACCTAAACAAATCGATTAGTCCTGATTATGAACAAAAAGACCCAAAGGATATCCAGGCTGTACCACCTGAATTAAGACAGAAGGTACTTGAAAGAGATGGTTATAAATGCGTGATGTGTGGTTCAACTAAATATCCACAGATTGACCATATAAAACCTTTCTCAAAAGGAGGGGATACAGTTTTTGAAAATCTGCAGACAATGTGTAGAAAGTGTAAGCTGAGAAAGGGATTGCTGAAAAACTAACTGTTGCCTTTCTCTGTGTCCTCTGCGCTCTCTGTGTTTTTTCAAAACAAGTTAACAAATCTCTGATTTATCATCGACATATTTATTATATAATAAGCTGTCATGGAGCAAGGAGAATCGCAATGAAGGAACAAGTTGAAGTACGGACGTTAAAAGAAGGAAAGTATGTCTTGATAGACGAAGAACCCTGTGTCATTAAAAGTATTTCTCATGCAAAAACCGGAAAACACGGCTCGGCAAAGGCCAGGATTGATGCTATCGGCATATTTGACAATTCCAAACGCTCAATCGTAGCACCGGTTACGGATAAGATATACGTCCCGCTTGTAGAAAGGAAAAACGGGCAGGTATTATCAGTAAAGGGCGATGTTGTCCAGATAATGGATAACGCCGATTATTCCACGCTTGAACTTAAAATACCCGACGACCTGAAAGGCAAGATAGAGGCAGGAAAAGATATATCATATTTGAATTCGATGGGGAAAATGAAAATTGACATGCGTACCTGAATGCAGAATACTCTTTTCGCAGATGCAAACTCTGACTATAAAAAAGCCAGATACGTAATCTGCGGCGTTCCCTTTGACGGCACCTCAAGTTTCAGGCTGGGAAGCAGTCTTGCGCCGCAGAAAATGAGAGAAGCCTCATACAATTTCGAGACCTACAGCAGCTTTTTTGATTTTGACCTCGTGGATGCGGAAATCCATGATGCTGGCGACCTTGATGTAGCGAAGGATATTGATTCCACTCTTGAGATGATCTCAACTCATGCCGAAAGATATGTTAAAGATGGAAAAATCCCGATAATGCTTGGCGGGGAACATTCACTTACGTACCCGTTCGTCAAGGCATGCCAGGATAAATATCCCGATATTGGATTCGTTGTTCTTGATGCTCACATGGATTTGAGGGAAGAATTCCATGGAGAACGGAACAGCCATGCATGTATCTCAAGACATATTCTTGAAAATGTAACCCAAAAATACGTTTCGATCGGAATAAGGAGCGGAACGCGCGAAGAGTACGACTATGTCAGGGAGAACGAGATTAAAATGTTCTCTGCCGATGATGTGGCAGCGGAAGGCATCGAAAAGATTGTCTCCGGGATCCGGGATTATATCAAAGGCCCGGTTTATCTTTCCATAGACATGGACGCGATAGACCCCGCATATGCGCCTGCACTCGGGACACCTGAACCGTATGGGATAACGCCGCGCGATGTAAGGACTGTCATCTCCTGCCTTGCGCTGGATATAGTGGGATTCGACCTTGTCGAAATAGCGCCTGCTTATGATTCTGGCAACACCGCGCTTCTTGGTGCAAAGCTTGTCCGCGATTTTATTATGGCGAGTGCAAAAGCACGATTATAGGTTGCCCCGCAGCCTTTCGGCATAAAGAATTCTTTTGACTGCAAGCTGGTAAGCCGCCGTCCTCATGCTGCAATTCTCTTCCTGGCACAATGCATGAACGTCATTGAATGAAGTTACCATGATTTTTTCAAGTTTTTCAAGGACCCTATCCTCCTCCCAGTAATCATTATTGAGGTTCTGGCTCCACTCAAAATAACTCACGACCACGCCGCCCGCATTGGCTAGTATATCTGGTATGAGCATTATTTTCTTATCTGAAAAAACACTATCCGCCTCTATCGTCGTCGGCGCGTTGGCAAGTTCCAGGACTATTTTTGCCTTCACGTCTGCTGCATTTTTTTCATTGAGTTGTTCGGAAAGCGCAGCAGGAATCAGGATATCGCAATCACTGATAAGCAATTCCTCATTTGTTAAGTTCTTACTCCCCGCAAAATCAACAACGCTTCCTGATTGTTCCTTATGCTTCATCACAGCCGGTATATCAAGACCGCCTTCATCAATGATACCACCTTTTGAGTCGCTCACCGCAACGACCTTATATCCTCTCTCATGGAGTATCCGGGCTGCATTTTCACCGACATTCCCAAATCCCTGGATAGCGATATTGACTTCCTGTTTCCGGATTCCCATCTTTTTCAGGGCTTCTTCAAGAACAAGTATCCCGCCAAGCGAAGTGGAATAGCTCCGCCCTTTGCTTCCGCCGAGTTCAATAGGTTTTCCTGTCACCATGGCAGGCGTATGTTCGCCTTTTATCCGCTCATATTCATCCAGTATCCATGCCATGATTTTTTCATCTGTATAAACGTCGGGCGCCGGGATATCCTTGTAAGGCCCTATATAATCCGAGATGGCGCGGATGTAACTTCGGGTCAGCCGTTCAAGCTCATGCCTGCTTAATTCCTTGGGATTGACCACCACGCCGCCCTTTGAGCCTCCAAAAGGTATGTTTACCACAGCGCATTTTAGTGTCATCAGGAATGCCAGGTCCCTGACATCGTCAAGTGTCAGTTCGGGATGGAACCTTATGCCGCCCTTGGCAGGACCTCGCGCATCGTTATATTGCACCCTGTACCCCAGGAACATTTTTGTTTTCCCTGAATCCAGTTGTACAGGGAAATGAACCGTGAACGAACGTCTTGGCATATCCAGCAGGTCAAGTTCTTCTTCTGACAGCTCAAGGTAGCTGTACAGGTCCTCCAGTTCACTGATGCACTTTTTGCACAGGTTTTCCTCGTCGGCATGTATTCTTTCGTGATTTTTAATTATCATACTTTCCAACCTCCTTGATGTTATTTGATTTGCTTGCCATAAGAAAGTTTGCATGAAGGTGGTGTAATATTCTTTGGTGTTGTTAATCAAAAGCAAAATAGCCACAGAGACACCGAGGCCACTGAGTTATTATTTCTCTGTGTCTCTGCGCCTCCGTGGCTAATATTTTATATCAAAAACCACACTTTTTTACATAGCGAACACAGAAGAATGAAGTATCAAAATGGGATAGCGCGGATTTGAACCGCGGTCTAAGCGTCCCAAACGCTCAAGGATGGACCAGGCTACCCTACTATCCCTTCGGGTGGCTCAATAACAGCGTGATAAGATAAAATCTTTGCCCTCTATTCACGACATTTTTCTTTCATGCCATGCTTCATGCCCCAGGATGCCCACATTAAACCCAGTATGCCTATCATTGCAAGAATGACGACCAGAATAACGGCGATTTTTTGAAAAGTGCTGAGCGATGCAGCGAAGAATGCAACGTAAATTATTGCAAATATCAACCCGCCAAATAGAACTATTATGGATAAAGCGACCCTCAGCGCAAGTCCAGGCGGCATTTCCCGGCTTTCATTTTGGTTCATATTTCATGTCCTCCCATTATATATTCCAAATTCTAAGTAATATCATTTCTAATACCTCTCCTCTAATGAGATTGTATGACGGCTGAAATAGTAATAGTTTTCGATGTATTCGGCGAAACCTTTGCAGCATGAATGTTTGTGGCGTTTTTCGCTAAAGCTAATTGACACAAATTTTATATACAGAGCATTTAGTTCTAATGGACAAAAGGTGAATTTATGGTTGGTATAAATTTCGATAGAAAAGAATTTTGGAAACCTTTGATACAAGAATTTAGGAAATTATGGAAAGTATATATAAAAATATTTAATATATTGTTTAATCTGTACCTAGGTATTTTCGTGGTATTTGCTGTAATCTATATATTGTTATCAATAGTTTCACCGACACCCAATTATGATGAGATTATTAAAAATGGAGAAAGAGGAGCAATATTTTTAATTTCTATGGCAGGATTAACCTTTACTTACGCCGCTGCTTTGGATGGTTCAGGTAAAAAAGATATTACAAAAAATGGCAAGTATTTTTTAAAATCTGTTCTATATTTTGTTATCGGAATGATATTTTCACTTGAATTTAGACAATCTATAGGAAGACAAGCTCTAACAAACCCTGCGCCTACAAGTGATTTTAATCTTTTTTTAATATTTTTACCTTTATTTATCGGATTTGCAATAATTTTTTCTTCCGGGTATTTTTTTGTTAAAGGAGTTACTGGATTATTAAAATCATTAAGAATCGAAGATTGAAAAATCATATTAAAAAGTTCATAGATAAACCAAAAAAGAAAGCCTTACTGATAGATTTTGGAACCCACGGGAAGTGTACTAATAAAAAATCATATTTCCGCATTATAATGCAGTTTTTAACCCTTATACTCCCCGCCCACCACTTCCCTTATCCTGTCCGCAGTCTTCGGACCTACAAGCTCCACCTTCATTAATTCCTCGCGCGATGCAGCCATAATCCGTTCCACGCTGCCAAAATGCCTAAGCAGGTTCCTCGCCACAACCGGTCCTATCTCGGAAATGGCTGATACAAGATATTCCTGCTGTTCGGGAAGAGTGGAAGCTGTTTTTTTGCCGTGAAGGTTAATTTCCCGCTTTGAGTCCACCTGTTCCCTTTTTGCTATAACGCTAATCAGCGCCGCAGTATCCTCCTCATCCCTGCTGAATATGATGGGAATCCCGAAGTCAATGGTAATGGCGGCAAGCACCCCGCGTATAACATTGGGATGCACCTGCCTTGCAGTATATATCCCCTCACCCTCGATAATCATTAAAGGACGGGCATACGCCCGTTTAAGGTCAGATACCTGTCCGAACAAATCCCTGCCGTCAAGCAGCGTGCTCAGGAAATCCTCTGCGGTCTTTCTTTCGATACCCACCCTGTCACTCACGACATAATCCCCGACTTCAAGCGTGGTCAATGTTACATCAGTTCCAAGTTTCTCAAGTGTGTGCACGACATGTGAGCGGATTTCCCTTTGGTCAACCATGACCTTGACAACGGCGCTGGTTTTTGATTCCTGAGTTTGTTGCACCGGGAAATCCACAAGTTTTGTTTGCCCGACTGCAGCATCCTGAAGGTTCCTATCCCCTACAGGAAGTTTCTCTTCTACTGGGGCTTCCGGTTCCAGTTCCAGGTTTTTCATCGTCCTGAACATGTTTTTCTCCTTGCGGTTGCTGCTCCAGTGATAAGCCTCATCCTTTGACCCTTTCGCCATCAGGACCACGACGCGTCCGGCATGTTTCCTTCCAGTCCTTCCTTTTCTCTGGATGCTTCGTATCTCAGAAGGGACGGGCTCGAAAAACACCACAAGGTCGGTTGAAGGTATATCCAGCCCTTCCTCAGCCACCGAGGTAGCCACAAGCGTATTATATTCGCCGTCCTTGAATTTCTGGATAATCTCTACCTGCTGTTTCTGGGTAAGACCCGTATCCTTGTACCTGCTCGCCTGCCCCACGAACCTGACGGGTTTTATTCCCTCTACTTCCTTTAGTGAACTTGCGACAAGTTCAGCCGTATCCCTGTAGTTTGTGAAAACTATAACCCTTGATTGCGGATTCTCAAGCACCTGTTTTGCAACGAGTTCTTTCACCACATTTAGTTTCGGATTGTTCCCGTCACAGCCCCCAAGATGATGAACAGCCTGGCGCATGCTCAAATCATCCATCAGCCGCTTTGCAGCTTTGCTCCCTGATTTTGACCTCGCCTCGTTCTCAAGCCGCTCAAAATATTTTGATAACGCAGACGCGCCCTGTGTTTCCGAGAGCTCTATGGCATGGCTTACCTTGAAGACTTCAGCAAGGAGCGAGGTTCCCTGGTAAACTTTCTGGTCCGGGAATGAACGAAGCTGCGACTGGAGCCGCGTTTGCAAATCAAGCATTTCTCTCTTAGATAACCTTGTCTGGTAATTTGATATGAAACCGAGTTCACGCAGCTTGCTTAACCTGTCTGAAAGGACTTTATCCATCAACAGCTTCAATCCTTTTATCTCAACCGGAATAGGTACTAACTTCCACTCGATATCCTTATCGAAAATATAGGGGCTGACATCAGGGTCGGAATCCGTCCTCATCTCGACAGATTTAATATGGAGGTTTGCACAAACTTCCTGTATTTTTCCCTGGTTGCTTCCAGGGCTTGCCGTAATGCCAAGAACAAGAGGGTCATGGTTTTGCTGCTGGTATTTCTCTGCAATATACACATAAGAGTAATTTCCTGTTGCCCTGTGCGCTTCATCAAAAATTATGCATGAGACTTTTTCAAGGTTGATTTTTTTCCCGAGTAAGTCATTCTCAATAACCTGCGGCGTGGAAACCACAAGCTGCGCATTCTCCCACATATCAGCCCTTTTATGGGGAGGCGTATTTCCCGTGAACAGCGTGATATTTTCAGGCGGAATATTAAGCGTACTTTTAAAAAAAGCTGCATGCTGTTCAACAAGCGGTTTTGTGGGGGAAAGAAGCAGGACTTTTCCTTTCGGAAGCCGTGAAACCATTACAAGCAGGGCAACTACGGTTTTCCCAAGACCTGTAGGAAGAACGACAAGGGTCGATTTCCCGATAGCTTCGCCTGCAAGTGCAAGCTGGTATAATCTCTTCTCGACTGTATCGGGTTTTAAAAGAGGATGATTAATGTATTCAGTATCAATCATTCTTGATTGAAAACATTAATCCATTGTCTCGCCGGTATCTTTCTGGAGAAGATCGGATAAAGAATAGGCCACGTTTCTTAATTTCAGTCTTTCTTCATCTGTTGGTTCTTCACCCTTCTTGATAGCTTTGACCCTTTCAGTGTCTATGCCCGAATATTGGGCGACCTGTTCATATGTGAGTTTATGTTTGTGAAGTAATTCAATCAAATAGCGTTTTGTTGCTGGTAGTCCCATGGTATTCACCTATGATATTATTTCTTTATATGGGTATGCTTTATTACATAAAACGGGTATATCAAGGTATCTTCGGGTGAAACAAATATGGCAGATAATGATATTGATGTTGTCCAGACAACTGAAACTGAAATCGGTGGAATTAAAAAAACATTAAAAAAATTCAAAAGGAAATGCACTGTAGTACGGGTAGCACAGGCTAAGGGATGGAGAAACGTGGTTGTTTCCGATTCAAAAGAAAACAAGAAATACTTTTTCGGGAAAGTTATCAATCCACCGCCTGAGATTAATCCCGGCGATGAATTATTTATCGGTTTTGAAGACCTGCCTTATGAACTGCCGGGAATAAAGCAAAAGATTATCCTCATGACCCTTGATGGTTTCCAGCTCGATTGGACTCAGATTTAAGGCTCTGCGACAATAGTTCCGTTCAGGTTTGGATTTCCTTTCAGGTAGAAACTATATGTTCCTGGTTTTTTGAATGTATAACGGAATTCTTTGTCGTTTGCCAGGAGTTGAGCATCGAAAAGGCTGTCACTGCTAACAAGAGTAAGGGTGTCCGTTCCGGTATTTCTCCAGACTATTTCATCACCAGGTTTGATCGTAATATCTTTGTTGCGAATAAAACCTCTCTGGCTGTCTAAAAATACCGGTATGCTTTTACCCGTCGGGGTAACTTCAGCAGCAGCAGGCGTGCTTGTTGGTTGAACAGTGGTTTGTGTAACTGTTGCAGTTGGCTTCGGGCTTTCAACCGGTTTTGCCGGCGCCCCGGGATTCAGGAAAAATACCCATGCAAGTCCTCCCACCACGAGTATTGCCAGCGCTACTATTATGATTTTGTTGATATCGGTTGACGGCCCGGGCATTGGCTGAACTTTTGGAGGTACGGCCTTTGGCTGCGCTGGAATTTTTACCCCCTCTTTTTTTGCTGCAGGAGGTATTTCTGTTACAGGCTTTGAAACTATATCGCCTGCGCCTGTTAAATCCCTGCTCCAATTACATTTCGGGCACGTTTGTGAAATCGGATAATCAATACTGCCTGTGGCGAATACTTTTTTAATAGTCTTGGTTACCAGAGGCTCACCGCAATTTGGACATTTTTCTTGCATTTCGACACCATCCCTAAAGACCCTTCTTTGTCCTATATAAATATATCGAGTAATAATTTACGGACTACCAAACCATTAAATATGGTTGTGTTATATTAAGCCTACTGCGCTCCGATAGTGTAGCAGGCCAATCATTCTGGCCTTTCAAGTTTTAAGCGTGAAATAGCGCCAAAATAAAGACAGCCAGAGACTCGGGTTCAAATCCCGATCGGAGCATATTTTACAATAAATTTATTTATCATAATAATATTTTTTCATTCAAAACCGATTAACAGGGAAGGAATTAGAGCGCGAATAGAATACAAGAACAAAACAAAATATACATTGCGGGAATCTACCCCTATTCTTCCCCTTCTGACTCTTTTTCTTTCTTATTCTTCTTTTGCGCCTTCACGCCTGCCTGGGTCGCAAAAACATTAAGCAGGTCGGTCAGTTTCTCATACTGCGCCGTTTCTATGTGGGAATACCGCAAGGGTTTTTTATGCTTTCGCGTCTCTTTTTTGAGCTTCTTATATAACTCATCCGAACGTGATGTGAGTTTCTCATCCGTCGTCCCTTCTATCAGCAAAACACCCGTGGCACCATATTCAAAAGCCGCATTGACAATATCCGCATCCAGAATATGGATGGACGGGACATTTACAAACCTGACAAGGGAAGAATACTGCCTGCGGTTAACACCTGCAATATCGGCGGCTGCGTATGCATACGGGTCTATGAAAACAATCACTCCGGGCTCTTCGGCCAATATCGCTTTTAACTGCGCCTTATACAGGTTTCTTGTATAATTCCTTATCTCGATTCCTTTTATCGGGCATGCAGGCACACAGATGCCGCAGCCTGTACAAGCAAGAGGCGATAGCACGGCTTTTCCGTTTTCAAGGGCAAGCGCATTATATGGGCATGCTTTCACACATTCCCCGCATCCGTTGCACTCAAGTATCAGTGGCTTCTCTGGCGGGATAAGAATGATGCCTTTCCCGAGGAACTGGGAAACCTTATGCGCGGCGCTTATGCCCTCGGTCACTGAATCATGGATATCCTTCGGACCAAGCACACACCCGGCAGCGAACACCGACTGGTTCAGTGTATTTACAGGGTCAAGCTTGACATGTTTTTCCTCGATAAAACCGTCATCACCAAGTGGAACGCCGAGTTTATCTGCAAGTTTCTTTGTTCCTGCGGACGGGATAAGAGCTGGGCACAGGACAACCATATCGAAGCTCTCGCGCCCTTTCCTGCCAAGATTCGTATCCTCATACTGCACCATAAGAGTGCCGTCGGCTTTGGGTATTATTTCAGCCACTTTTCCGCGCACGTAATTGACGCCTTTTTCTGCGGTGTGATGATAGAACTCTTCAAATCTCCTTCCCGCAGACCTCATATCTATATAAAATATCCAGGCTTCAGCATCCCCTTTCATCTTTTTTACAAGCTGCGCCTGTTTCTGCGAGTAGATGCAGCATACCTTGGAGCAGTGTTTCCTGCCTCTGCCGGTAAAATCCCTGCTTCCCGCGCATAGAACGAAAGCCACCCGGTTGGGGAATGAGCCGTCAGCTTTCTGTAATCTCATTCCAGTTTTGCTTTTTGCAGAGAGCATTTCCTCAAATTCCACTGCAGTGAGAAGATTCGGGGAAGGGTAATTGTACTCTTCGATAAACGACGGGTCAATGGGCTCAAAACCTGTTGCAATAGCCACTGACCCAATTGAAACTGAACTTGTCTTTTCTTTCTCATCCAGGTTTATGGCATCGCGCGGGCATATTTTTACGCAGGCGCCGCAGTTTTTGCATTTTGACATATCAATCATGTACGCCTGCGGGACTGCCTGTGCAAATGGTAGGAATATGGCTCCAGTGGGGCACTTCCTGGCGCACGCCCCGCATGATATGCATTTTTCGATATCCACATATCGCGGGCTGTGCCTAAGGGTAATGGAGTAATCGCCGGGGCTTCCCTGCACATCCGCCACTTCGGTCTGGGTCAACATGGTGATTTTGGGATGATTATGCACCGCCACCATCTTTGGCGTGAGAATGCACTGGGAACAATCAAGCGTCGGGAAGGTCTTTGATAGGCCAATCATATGCCCGCCGAGGAATGGCAGCTTTTCTATAAGAATAACTTCATGCGCGTCAGCCATTTCAAGAGCAGTGGTAATCCCGGCAATCCCGCCTCCTACCACAAGAGTCCTGTCAACAAGTTTTTTCTCAAGCGGCACAAGCGGCTCTAATGAACCCATTCGGGCGACTGCGCCTTTTATTAATCCTTTGACCTTTGGATTAATGCCCTCTTTGTCATGCACCCAGCTTGCCTGTTCCCTGATGTTTGTTATCTCAAGCAGGTTCGGGTTAAGCCCTGCTTTTTTTGCCATTGCCCTGAATGTTTCAAGATGCAGTTTTGGCGAGCATGAGCCTATCACCACCCTGTCCACTTTTCCCTTCTCGATATCGCTTTTTATTTTATCCTGCCCCGCGCCGCTGCACAGGTAATCCTGGATATTCACCACAACGTCTTTATTTTCTTTCAGGCTGTCTGCGATTGATTGTAGGTCAACGACGTCGCCTATATTCCCGCCGCACCTGCAAAGGTACACGCCTGTTTTCTTGGGAGGCTGCCCTTGTTTTGAATCATTCGTGGAGGGATTCACGGAAGGATTTTCATTATTTGTGGGGGTTTCATTTTCAGGCATTTTTACCTTCCTATTTTTGCTATCAATTTATCGCAAGGAACAAGATGCTTCCCCATTCCCAGTTCATCCGGCGAGAAGCCCATCGCAAGCCCTATGAGCTGTGTAAAATAAATTACTGGCAAATCGAGCTTGATTTTATATTTTTTTTCCACTGCTTTCTGTTTTGCATCAAGCTGGAGGTGGCACATGGGGCACGTCACAACCATACAGTCAGCGCCCGATTCTTTTGCCATTATTAACAAGTCTCTTGCAAGTTCAAGCGCAAGGTCTTCGTTCGTTATCAGCACAGGGCCGCCGCAGCATTTTGTTTTATAATAATATTTTACGGGTTCCGCCCCGAGGCTTGCTATAAGGTTATCAAGCGATTTTGGGTTTTCAGGGCTGTCAAATTTGTTCTCAGGCCGCGTTAGCAGACATCCGTAATAAGGTACAGCTTTTATTTTTAAGGGTTTTTTGACCTTTTCAGCAAGTTTTGTAAGCCCGTAATCTTTGACTACCACTTCAAGTAGGTGTTTTGGTTTTGTGTTTCCGTCATATTTGGCAGTGAGAGCTTCATTGACCCTAGTTTTGAGGGAATCTTCTTCAAGCGCTGTTTTTGCTCGCATGAGGTTGGAATAGCAAAGGTTGCATGGCGTTGCCATATCAAGCCCATGCGAAGATGCAAGTGTTCTTGCGGACAGCGCAGTTCTTATGGTCATGTCAGGAACATGGAGGGCGCCGCAGCAGTTCCAGTTCTTCACATCTTCAAGCTCGATGCCAAGTGAGCGAAACACCATTTCCACCGACTTCCTGTAATCCACAGCAGTTCCGTGCTGTGCGCATCCGGGATAATATGAATATTTCATTTGTCGGTCTCCGGCTCTTCTTTTTCTATTTTCGTTTCCTTATTTTTTTCCTTGTTATCTTCCCTGCTTTCTTTCTTTTCCGCTTTTTCACCGAACTTGAAAATAGTATCAAGTTCACGCGTATTTTCCATTTTATCAATTTTCAGGGGTAGTTTTCCTTTTGAATAAAGAGAAAGACCAAACGGGGCCTGTTTTATCATTTCAGGCTCTTTCAGGCTGTATTTCGAAATTAAGAGGAATTCAGAAGCCCTGCCGTTTTTCCTGACCACATCTGAGAAAACGCCATCAAATCTTTCGTTTTTGTTCTTTACGCCTTCTGCTATTGCTATGGGTTTTAAGGTCTCCATGAGTTCAGTGGGGCGTATTCCCCTCGGGCAGCGCACAGAACATGAAAAACATGTGGTGCAAATCCAGATAGTGTTGCTGTTGAGCACTTCCTTTTTGAGGCCAAGCTGAACCATGCGCACAAGCTGGCGCGGGTTATAATCCATTTCATGGCTGACAGGACATGAGCCCGCACATATACCGCACTGCATGCACGTTGGAATTTTCTCGCCTGCAGGTGTTTTTAAAATAAGGTCTCGAAAAGCAGGGTCTCTGGATTCCGAGAGGAGCGCTTCTTTTTTCATAATTTTTGGGGGGAAACAGATGTAGGGTTTATCTTATATAAATATTTGCTAAACTTTGAACTTTATTTTCCACTGTTGCACGCAGCCGTTCTGATCTGGCAAATAACAGCTTTTGGAAAAATATGTAAAATAAGATGGTTTCTCATCCTTTATTTCGTTTGGACAAGTAAACTGCTGCAAGTATTGTTGTTATTATTATTAAAATTACTAATGTTATTGATAAAATAGTACTCAATTCTGAAACCTTCTTCACCTCTTCAGTCGGAACTACTGTTGGGGTCGCAGCCTCGGTTGGCGTAATTGTTTCTTCAACTGCAGGTGTGGCTGTTGGCACTACCACACCTTTCAATCCGGTTATTGCGAAACTTGAAAAGCTGTCGGTCTTTGCCTCGTAGTAGGTATATGTGCTATTCATGGTCTTTTCCGCGGTTTCAATCTGCACCCATTTGCTGCCGTCCCACTTGATCATCTTGATATCGCTGCCTGCAAAGTTGTTACTGCCAAGCCATGTATTCTCAACCTTGAACCTGATTAAGGCTTCTTTTATCCGTTTCGTTCCTGCCCAGATGTTTACATTCTTATATACGGTTCCAGGCGGGTAAAATGTTACAAGTTTTGATGCTCCGTTAAGAGCTTCTACCCGGAAAGCTATGTCGTCCTCATTCTCTTTGTCTGTAACAACTATTTCGTATATGGCGAGTTCTGGCGCTTTGAATGTGTATGTCACCGGCGTATTGGCAATAAGGCTCTTATCATATCTCTCTGCCTTCGCTATGTTACCATAAGGCTCGGATGTTTCTAAGCCTCCGCCACCACCGCCTCCCCCACCTCCACTTCCTCCATTGCCCCCGCCACTTGCTGCAGCGCCCATTACAGCAAAGGTGCTAAAGCTATTGAAATCGGCTGATACTATCTTGTTCACAGTATCGACTGTATTATTGGAACCGGCTTCCCAGGTTGAGCTTGTAACATTAAAATGATAAAGCTTCAGGTTTGCCTCCGGAATGGTGAGTTTCGATACAACTGAACTGTAGTTTACGCTGACTTTTGCAGTAAATGTAACGCCCTGCAGCGCCGGGACATCGATTCCTATAAACATTACTCTTGATAGCCCGGAAGCTCCTCTTGTTTGCTCAGGCATAGGGTCATCGGTGAAATTCCGAAGCGTCATGACAAGGTTTGTGACTACAACGCCCGGAATAGTGGTAATATTCACAGTTAAATTGCCTGCCGGCAGCGGCAGACTTGCTTCTGCGGGAGTGTTATTATCTAATAATGGCTCAATCACAACTTCAGATGCGCCTGTTTTTATGTTTACATCAAAAGAATCAGTTTTTCTTGGAACATCTAAGGAGGCAAATGCAACAACTTTCCATGTATATGTGCCAGCAGTGGTAGGATTCCTGAGGGTACCAATGTTGAGTATTATATTAACTTTGTTTCTATCACTCCTGATTGGACCTGCTGTTCCTCCAAGAGTTAAATTCAGATATCCGGGTGTGTTGTCTGTGGAGTTAATTATTTTAAGATTGGATGCGCCAATAGTCATATTCTCTATATTTTGATTATTGCTTGACCTGTAAGTCAAACCGTAATCAGTTGAATAGACTATATTCACAAGGCCGGTATCAGGGTTTCTGGAAGTGATATTGATTATTACTTTGTTCTTACCTGCTATACTATCATACATAGTATAGTTTCCAATCATCGCACCTGCCAGGGGAAGATTCAATTTATAACCTGCCGGGATTGTCAGGTTCAAGAAAAAAAAATCCGGTTCTCCATATGTGGGTTCCAGTTTCGCTGAATATGAGTCATCCATAGAAGAAATAATAGAATTGTCTGGTTTTATTGTGATTTTTACTGCATAAGCCTCTGTCGGGATTATCGACAATATAACAGTAAGATAAACCAGGAATATCAGGGATGACTGCAAAATCTTGTTACTCATTTTAATATATCCATTACCTTGAAAACCACTATAGCGAAAAAAGCTATTATAAGCGGCAGGATACTCATATCCAATGAACACGCAAGGTTTTTATTCCATGATTTTGAAGCAGATAAAATTTCCTTTAATGATAATAAAGTTATCAGTGTCACCACGCCAAGAACCCCGAGCTGTGGAGCACTTATAGTCGATGTTGCTGAGATTATTCCTGCAGAACTAGTCACGATAGTACTTGATAACATAACATTTTTTTAATATATTAAATAAACAAACGTTTAGCATTCACACAAATATAAATGAGAGTGTGAATTGTAACATATTAAGGGAGGTCTCTATAATAGAAAAAGTAGTGTTAACAGAGATTCATGATTCAAACTGTCTTTAATATTATATATCGCTTGAACGCAGATTTGCTGTATCGGCGCCAATAATTTAATATTGAAAAAGTGATAGATATGTGGCGCTTTTCACCGCAAATGGCGCAAAGAACGCAAACCAAGCCAGATTTAATATTACAGACTGCACGAGTTTTGCTATAATGAAGATACGGGGCATAGACAAGGTGTTTTCCTTTGACGATGATTTTGAAAGAGTCGGATTCAAACTCTTACCTTAATTGCAAATCAAGAGGGCATTAGATTCTCATTCAAACAACCACGGTTTTCACAGTTTGCGTCTCCTGCACGTTATTATTGACAATAAGCTGGATCGTTATCGAATAATCTCCCGCGGGTCTTACCCCGCTCACTTTCTCAGGGATAGTTACACGCACGGGTATCTCAACAGAATCTCCCTGTTTTAGCTCATAATCAAAGTCGCTCGTAAACTCTTTTTTCGAAATGTCACCCATCCATTCAAACTTATGGTTCACGGCAAGGGTCTTTATGGAAAACTGTTTTACCGGGACAGTTCCTGTATTCAAGAGATATATCTTTGCATTTACGGTATCACCCGCGCGATAGCTTCCCGCTATATCAATCTTTGTTATCTTAACTCTCGTCACAGGTTCAAGATTGAAACTCCCGCTTCCGATATCCTTGCTATGGAAAGCCGCTTTCCAATTATGAACGCCTGCACCAAGGCCGGAAACGGTCATTTTCCTGCATTCCGGAATTGTACCCATGTCTTTCCCGTCCAGAATAACTGAGACGCCATCTATGTAATAAGTTGCATCATTGTATTTTGTCATGAAAACGCGTTCGTTGCTCATGCTCCCCGTTACGGCTTCAGCCAGAATACCCTCAGTTGAGTTTACGACAATGATATGTGATTCATCCTGCAAAGAATCATTATCCGATACTGCCTTTACAATAATCGTATTCTTGCCAGGCGCAAAAGTATAAGCAAGGTTCCTCTGAGTTCCCACGGTTTTATTGCCGATTGACCATTCAAGCTTCGCTGTACGAAGGTTTGTAGTCGCTGACAGGTGAACTTCCGTATCCTTCCAGACAACCCTGCTGCACTCGATACTAACGCTTGGTTTGAAGATGTACCTGGAAGATGCGACCGAAGTATCATTCACCACATTTCCAGGAGTTGTGTATATATTCCATAAACCATACGCTGCAGCCCCTTCAATAATAAAGATAAGTATCACGGCTACCTGTTTTTTCGTTATTTTTTTCAGGTCAAACTTCAATTTCAATATCTCCTGGAATAATCAGAAAGAAATCCTGTTTCCTTAAACTTATCTCTTTTAAAATCTCTTCGGGCTTGCACCACATGGGCGGAGGCGCACAGAACTCGTACGAACTCAGAGTCAAATATTTTCAACTGTTTGGCGCGCCGATAGAAGCCGATGCAACCTATTCGTATCGAAAAGCGATACGTGTTGTATGGGAGTCGGGAACCATTAGGTTTCGGTCTGAGAACAGCAGGATTTCGGCATGATGAACACAGATTTGCTTCATGATATCTGAAGCATCGGCGCGCCAGAAATTTGATATTAATAAAGTGATATATTTGTAGCACTTTTCGCCGTGAGAATATATTTTTCTATCGCATTGATTAACTCTTTTCTCTCCTCATCTGTAAATTCCAAAATCTCCCAACCAATCCACCTATACCTGCTCTGATCAATATTGAAATTTTTCAACCCGCCAATTCTTATGAAAGAAGCAATTGCTATATCTCCCACATGAGGTTTAGCCTCGAACCCGTCTGCATCTATGAAGTACTCACGTGTATTTTTTAGGAGGGGGAGAAGGGCTTTTAGGATTTTGTCTTTATCTCTTATGAAGTTCTCTGGTTTATTATATTCCCCGCTTGAAGAGCGATAACGATAGTTGCCGAGGAGGTATGCAGCTAATCCATTGAGATCATCGTCATTAAGAGCTGAAATGAGTGTTTCTTCACTTTTGCTGTCATCGACATGAGCTATAATAAAAAGCAGGGCTTTTCTGAACTGCGGATCGCTGCTGCTCTCCATTAGAGCCATTAGTTCGGGCAAGACTTGTGTACCTATGCCAATTATTTGACTCATTGCGGGTGAAGCCGATAACGGATAGTAAGCCTTGTAACCTGAAGTGAAGTTCTTATCTGAAGCGAGACGCCGGAAATCGCTCCGCATTGATTACTTCACCCTGTTCACTTAGTTTTCGTATTCCCGGCCTGGTCGTTCCATTTATCCGCAGCCTTCTGGAAATTGTCAGAGGGTTTGTCACTCTTCCCCTCTCCAGACGGAGTTATGCTTCCGTCATCGTTGACTTTAAAGCCCCAGGTTATACAACCGTAGCACTTCCCGAGATCTGTACCTCCAGCGCAGATAGCACAGGTCTCAAATTCGAATTTATAACCGTAGAAACCACTTGGTTTATCCCACATCCATGAATCATCTCCCCCAGGTGTGCCTTTGTGATTATTGTCCTGATCGTTACCATGATCGTCTGTGCCATAATAAGGGCTTGTCCTGTCATCGTATCGATCAAGTGACCATCCATCGGGTGTAGCGCGATCCGCCATCCGACCCCCTGGTCCTCCCGGGTAGACATAATTGCCTGAAGAGTCAGTTATCCTTACGATCTGGATAAAGAGTATTTTTGTGCAATCCAGAGTAGCTTTAGCTGTAAAATTCAATGTAACTTCAGAGGAATTCTTGGTGGCAGCAATTTTTTCTTTAACTAAGGTGAATGTGCCATTGGCTACCGTGAAATTGGTAACATTCTTATTAGCAGGTGGAATCTCCCCCTTTATTCCTCCGTCAGGGGGAGGATATGCCTCACCTCCACCCGACTTTTCATAGAAAGTTTCTGAAGCCTGCAATAAATCCTTCCTGTCGCTTTCACTTAACTCAGGGATCTCCCAACCAATCCACCTATACTTGTTCTGATCAATATTGAAATTTTTCACGCCACCGATCCTTATAAACGAGGCAATCGCCAAGTCTCCAACTTGAGGGCGAGCATCGAAATTATCTGCTCTGATAGGATATAGCGTAGTATTTCTGAGAAGAGGAAAGAGGGAATTTAATACATTTTTTCTATCTCTTACGAAATTCTCAGGCCTATTATAATCTCCACTGGCTGGACGGTAAAGGTAGTTGCCAAGAAGATATGCCGAGAGACCATTGAGGTCATTGTCTTTCAAGGCCGAAATAAGTGTCTCCTCAGCTCTCGGGTCGTCAATTTGTGCAATTATAAAAAGTAAGCTTTTCCTGTACTGTGGGTCACTGCTGCTATTCATCTGTGCCAATAATTCAGGCATGGCATTCGGGCCAATTCCTATTAATTGGCTCATCGTGGGCGAAGCAGATAATGGATAGTATGCCTTGTAACCGAAACTGAATTCTTTGTCGTCAGCCAGCGAACGAAGCAGAGTATCCACGTTCACTTGAGGCGTAGCGGTAGGTGAAGAAGTCGCGGTCGAAGTCGGTGGAGGAGAAGGAGTTGGAGGTGGTGGGGTAACACAGCCCGATAAAATAAGAATAACTGCCAAGAGCACAACAAGTTTCCATTTTTTTAAAATCGCCATTCCCAATCACCATTATTTTGCATGATTTTGATGTAATATATACCTTTCCATTCCAAATCTGAGAACCCGCAAGTTTCAGCATGATGAACGCAGATTTGCTGCATCGGCGCCAATAATTTAATATTAAAAAAGTGATATATTTGTGGCGCTTTTCACCGCAAAGTTCGCAAGACCGCAAAGCTGAGGCGCATTTTAGTAACATATCGCCGATGAGCGCCTTCACGCGACCGGGCGCCCCGCTTGAGCGCAGGACTGCGGCCTCCCGCACTAAGGTTATGTCATCTATTTGGTGTTTTTTCTTTTAACGATTGTGAGCTTTTATATATAATCCCCCTAAAATAACGCTTAATGGTTAAAGTCAGCTTCACCAAACATGCAGAAGATATGCTGATAGAGAGAACATTTACAAAAGAAGAAATTATCTCTGTCATAAACAATCCTGATTGGCAGGTGAATGATGAGGTTGAAGCAGATGTCTGGCATGCATTTAAAAAGATTGGAAAAAAAGTTTTGAGAATAGTTATTAAAGGAAGAGAAGAACCATATACAGTGATAACAATGTTTTATGATAAAAGGTTGAGGAATCAAAGATGAGAATTAAAGTCGATCTGGAAAGTGATGCGCTCTACTTCAGAATCAGCGAGGACCCGATAGAAGAGAGCGAGGAAATAAAGAAGGGGCTTATCGTTGATTATGATGCCAGTGGCAAGGTTGTAGGAATAGAAATACTTAACATAAAAGAAAAATTCAAGATGGAAGATTTGACTGGTCTTAAATTGGAAATGCCTTCGGTTGCAGCAGCTTAAGGGCAAAAATAAGATTAACAGCGAACTAATACGAACTCGTACGAACTCAGAGTTAAATATTTTCAACTGTTCGGCGCGCCGATAGAAGCCGATGCAGCCGCAGAATATCGAGAATATAAACCGCAGATAAACGCAGATAAACGCAGATTTGCTGCATCGGCGCCAATAATTTAATATTAAAAAAGTGATATATTTGTGGCGCTTTTCACTGCAAAGTTCGCAAAGACCGCAAAGCTAAGGCGCATTTTAGTAACATGCGCCGGTGAGCGGCTTCACGCGACCGGGCGCCCGCTTGAGCGCAGGCCTGCCGCCTCCCGCACGCAGGTGGATGCGGGCTTGTTCCGCACGTATTGCATATAGATATCCTGTAATGTTCTTTTTCATCTCCGTTATGCCCGCTGAATTATTGCGTTGTCGGGATACATGAGCCAGAACCACAAAGGCATATAAGTTATCCTCTTATCTCCTATGATTTCCTCTCCCTCATAGTCCTCGGTTATTATAAGGCCGCTCTCCAGATTAAATTCATTCAAAGTGCAAAGTAACCCTTCAACTTCCCGCTCTTTAACTTCCGACTGACTGATATCCCAGCATACCTGAATAGCTCCACTTATCTTGATTTCGTTCATAAGAAGAAAATCCGTTTCTCTTTGATCTTTATCGTGCCAATAGAATATTTTGGACAAAGGATCAGAAAAATATCTCCTTTTCAGCTCTATAAAGACAATATTTTCTGCAATTCGTCCGTAATCCAGAGAAAATCTGAATCCTTTTATATTCCTTATCCCACTATCGATGCAATATATTTTCTTGGGATTTATTTCCTGTGCTTTGACAGAAAAGCTAAATATCGGCACATTAAAAACAAGATATGCATCCTTTAGATTTGCTGCATACTCTCCAACTGTATCTACAGAGAGCGAAATATCTTTTCCAACTTTACTAAAATTCATGGTGTTGGATATGTTTTGCAGTAGTAAATTAACCATTTTCTCCAACTTTGCTGCATTCCTGATGCCTCGTTTTTTTATTATGTCCCTGTAAATTATTGTATCAAAATAGAACTGAAGCAGCTGTTTTTTTATACCTGGATTTTTTTCAAGGACAACCTCAGGGAAACCTCCAAGTTCCATATATTCAAAGAGGTGATGTTTTATTTCGTCTTTTTTAGAAAAAGCAGAAATTTTATCTTTGATCGTGAGCTTTGTTTTAAGGAATTCCCTGAAACTTAAGGGATAAACTTCAAAGTAGGCAATCCTGCCAGCAAGCCTGTAGCTAAAATCCTCTTTTAACATTGAGAAGTTTGAACCTGAAATAATGAGCTTCATGTCTTTTTCCAGGTCATATATCCTTTTCAGGGTATTTTCCCAATTATCTACCTCCTGCACTTCATCAATAAAAACAAAAATTTTGCCTTTGGGATTTATCAGTTCCCTGTAGCTTTTTATTGCATCGTCGATCAAGTTTTCTTTTTGAACCCTGTCGTCATCGCATTTCACAAAAAGAATGTTTTTTGGAGGGATTTTCGAACTTAACCGGCTTATCAGAATATTCATTAAGGTAGTCTTGCCTGACCTCCTGACCCCGATAAATCCTAAAATTTCTTTTCTTTCAAGCCATTGTTCGATGTCTTTTACCATTTCGCGTTCAATTAGCTTTGCTCCTGCCTTCTCCTTCCAGTGAGGATTCCATTCAACCAGGATCTCTTTGTTCATATACTATATTATAGTCGAATGAAGTATTTAAATCTCTCGATTACAATCGAGTATATTGCGCGCCGATATGTCCCGTACAACCGCCTCACACCAAAATCGAAAAAACCACAGAGCGCACAGAGGACACAGAGAATAAAGATTGGGGAAAAAGTAACTTCGTCTATTGACAAAAAAAACAGGCACAAATATTAACAACGAACTAATACGAACTCGTACGAACTCAGAGTTAAATATTTTCAACTGTCCGGCGCGCCGATAGAAACCTATGCAGCCTCACATGTCGAAATCACGAACCGCAGATAAACGCAGATAAACGCAGATGAACGCAGATGAACGCAGATTTGCTGCATCGGCACCAACAATTTAATATTAATAAAATGATATATTTGTTGCGCTTTTCACCGCAAAGTTCGCAAAGACCGCAAAGCTGAGGCGCATTTTAGTATCATGTTAATGCGCCGGTGAGCGGCTTCACGCGACCGGGCGCCCGGCTTGAGCGCAGGCCTGCCGCCTCCCGCACAAGGACGCGGGCTTGTTCCACACGGGCGGCGCACGTCTTGGCATATGTAGAATAATTGATACAAATTTTTATAATTGCTTTTAAGAAATTTTTTTGATGCGCGAAAAGCCTACTGTATTTGTCTCACCGGCATTGTTTTGAAAAAAAAAAACACGAGGCATCTCCGTGCGGATGCTCATGCCTCTGAGATAGAGAAAGAATATCCTCGGCTAAGGATACCTTTCGAAGAACGGCTCATTTACGAGTAGAATTTATCTCATAAATAAAGTCGACCTTAACTTTCGCCTTCGCATGGTGCTTTTCAACAGCTGCCTTGTTAGGAGCATCAAGGATGCACCATACTTTGTTGTCTTTCTCGCTGAAAATGATCTCGTGGTGTGTGACCCCGAATTCATCCGCGGGTGCTTTCTGAAGTTCTCGAAGTTGCTCTGGTTTTAAGGGCTTCATCGGATGCTGATCAATGTATCTTGGCATTACTCTTCACCTCCCCCCTCCACGGGTCTTATTTCCCTCACAATAAGTTAGTTTAACATTTGTAATATATAGTCTTATGCGTCTATCTTTTTCGCGATACGTGGGCACGGAGTCGAGAACCGTTAGGTTTCGACATTGATGAATCGCAGATTCGCTGCATCGGCGCCAATAATTTAATATTAAAAAAGTGATATATTTACGGCGCTTTTCACCGCAAAGAACGCAAAGCTGAGGCGCATTTTAATAACATATCGCCGATGAGCGGCTTCACGCGACCGGGCGCCCCGCTTGAGCGCAGGAGTGTCGCCTCCCGCACAAGGACGCGGGCGGCGCACGTCTTGGCACGTATAGAATAATTGATACAAAATTGTAATTTGCAGATTCATAGATGAATTCCTCAAATGCATATTACAAAAAATTACATGCAGTTTTTCAATCATTGAAAACAAGAAAATCAGTAAGATTAAAAGCCTATTGGATAGTTAGTAGTTCGAGAAAATGATTAAAAGGCTGGTATCTTTAATCCGTTTTCTGTGGTGGATTAAATAGAAGAAGGAGATAAAAACAAATGGATGGAAAATCATTGGATATTACCGAAGAAAGGCTAAATAAGCTGAGGGAAATCCTGCCCGATGCATTCACGGAAGGTAAAATCGACTGGGAAAAACTGCAAGCCTCCCTGGGCGAGGATATAGAATTTAAAAATGAACGCTATGTTTTGAACTGGGCGGGTAAGTCCGATGCTTTCCGGGTGCTGCAATCTCCCACCACCGCAACTCTTGTGCCATGCAAGGAAGAATCCATTGATTTTGATGATACGGAAAACATCTTTATCGAAGGCGAAAACATGGAAGTGCTGAAGGTTTTACAGAAGTCCTATTTTGGCAAGATCAAGATGATATATATCGATCCTCCCTACAATACTGGCAATGACAAGTTCATATATCCTGACAAATTCTCAGAAACCAGAGATGAATATCTGAGCCGTATCGGCGACAGGGACGAAACAGGATACATGACTCGGGAAGGGCTTTTCCGTACAAACAGTAAGGATAGTGGGCATTATCATTCCAACTGGCTTTCAATGATGTACCCCCGGTTATTTCTCTCAAGGAATCTAATGCGAGAGGATGGAGTGATTTTTGTCTCAATTGATGATAATGAAGTGCATAATTTACGCCTAATGATGAATGAAGTTTTTGGGGAAGAGAATTTTATCGAACAAATTATTTGGAAGAAAAGAAGCACACCCCCTAATGACCAAGTTATTGGAGCATCACATGAATATATTGTTATATATTGTAAGAATCTTGAACTTGTTTCACTCAATCTCCGTCCAAGAACAGAAGAGCAGGTAGAAAGATATAAAAATCCTGATAATCACCCCAAAGGTCCTTGGACATCAGGAGATTTAATGGCTAACATTAAAGGAGGTAGGTATGTAAAATCACTATACTTCCCGATAATCAATCCGAACACAGGCGAAGAGCATTACCCTTCTTCAAATGGTAATTGGCGTTTTAACAAGGAAAAAATTGAAGAGTTAATTCGAAATAATGAAATTTATTTTGGTGAAGATGGAACAAGCAGGCCAAAGTTAAAGCGATTTCTGTGTGATGTAAAAGAAGGAATTACTTATACAACACTATGGGATTTTGTACCATTCAATACTCAAGGCTCAAAAGAGATGACTGAATTATTAGGAAATCTCGCTATTTTTGATAACCCTAAACCCGTAGGATTGCTTAAAGAACTAAGTAAATTAGGAATGAATAGGAATGATATTGTACTTGATTTTTTTTCAGGATCTGGGACAATTGCCCATTCAATCCTTGAACTCAATAAAGAAGATGATGGAAACCGTAAATTCCTCGTGGTTCAGCTCCCGGAAAAAACCGATAATAATTCTGAAGCTTACAAAGCCGGATATGAAACCATTGCCGAAATCGGCAAAGAACGCATCCGTCGTGTGATCAAAAAAATCAAAACCGAACAGCAAAGCAAGCTGGAAGTTGATGGCAATGTAGGCAAGCCGGATTTGGGCTTCAAGGTCTTTAAACTTCAGGAATCCAACTTTAAGATTTGGCGCTCTGATGTGAAAACCGAGGAAGAACTTTTTACGCAACTCACACTGCATACCGATCCTGTGGACGAAAACGCAAAAATCGAAAATATCCTTTATGAACTGCTCTTGAAATCTGGGGTTCCGCTGACTGCAAAGATCGAGGAAAAGGATGGCTATTATCGGGTGAATGACAGCGAAATAGCCATTATCTTGAAACTGATTGATGAAAGCATTATCAAAGCAGTTATTTCTGAAAAACCCAAAAAAGTCATCACTCTTGACCGTCTTTTCAAGAACAATGATCAGCTAAAAACTAACACCGCATTACAGATGAAGGATTCGGAAATTGATTTCAGGGTAGTATAAAAATGAAACTTAATTTTGACCCGAACCAGCAATTCCAGCTTGATGCCATCAATGCTATTGTCAGGGTGTTCGAAGGTCAGCCTCTGAACCATGGGGATTTTAGCTTCACAATCGATAATAGGAACATCATAACCCCTATCGGTGGCATTGGTAACCAATTAACCATCAGTCCTGAGCAGATATTGGCGAACGTGCAGGCTGTTCAGAAGGAAAACGAAATTTCTATCTCTTCTGAACTGGATGGAATGCACTTTTCCATTGAAATGGAAACAGGCACTGGCAAAACCTATGTATATCTCAGGACTATCTATGAATTGAATAAAAAATATGGTTTCAAAAAGTTTGTTATCGTTGTCCCCTCTATCGCTATCCGTGAAGGCGTTTTAAAAAATCTTGAGATTACATTTGACCATTTTCAAAACATCTACGACAAGACCCCGGCAAACTTTGGGGTTTATGATTCAAAGCGGGTTTCCAACTTGAGAAACTTTGCTGTTAATAACAATATCCAGATTTTGGTCATCAATATTGATTCGTTCGCTAAGGACGAAAACATCATCAACAAGCCCAATGACAAACTGACAGGCAAAAAACCGGTGGAGTTCATTCAGGCGACCAATCCCATTGTGATAGTGGATGAACCGCAGAACATGGAAACAGAACTCAGGAAAAAAGCCATTGAAAACCTAAATCCATTGTGTACTTTGCGGTATTCAGCGACCCATATCAAACGATATAACATGGTTTACAGCCTTGATCCGGTAAAAGCTTATGATCTTGGATTGGTAAAACAGATAGAAGTGGATTCTATTGTTACGGAAAATGACTTCAATGAAGCCTTTGTAAGTCTGCAAAGTGTAAATGCCACAAAAACTCGTACTTCGGCAAAAATAAAGTTAGACGTGAATACAAAGGAAGGTGTAAAACGAAAAGCCGTTACAGCAAAAGTTGGGGATGACTTGTACGAGCTTTCCAGTAAAAGAGAGATTTATAAAAACGGTTATATCATAAACGGAATTGATGTTGCGGATGGATTTATCGAACTTTCAAATGGTGAAACACTCTATACAGGCAATTCCTTGGGTGGTCTTACCGATGAAGTGATGAAAGTTCAAATCAGAAAAACGGTTGAAGAGCATTTCCAGAAAGAGAAAAAACTAAAGAGTAAAGGGATTAAGGTTCTCTCTCTATTTTTTATTGACCGTGTTGCCAATTACCGAAATTACGATTCAGACGGTAATCCTGTTAAGGGCAAGTTTGCAGAGTGGTTTGAAGAAGCTTACCGGGAAATCTCTGGCAAGGAGACTTACAAAGGATTACTTCCCTTTGGGATGGATGAAGTGCATAATGGTTACTTTTCACAGGATAATAAAGGTAAATGGAAAGACACAACTGGAAAATCAGAAGCTGATGATGATACATTCAAGCTGATTATGAGAAACAAAGAGCAGCTTCTGGATATTAACGAACCTTTACGTTTTATCTTCAGCCATTCTGCTTTACGTGAGGGCTGGGACAACCCAAATGTCTTTCAGATATGCACTTTGAATGAAACAAAATCTGAATTGAAAAAAAGGCAAGAAATCGGGCGAGGATTAAGACTTCCGGTGGATATGTCAGGTAACAGGATACAGGATACCACCATTAATCGCCTGACAGTGATTGCCAATGAATCCTACGATGACTTTGCCAGACAATTACAGAGTGAAATTGAAGAGGATTGCGGAGTATCCTTTAAGGGACGAATCAAGAATAAACACGATAGAGAGACTGTAAAATACCGCAAAGGTTTCGAGTTAGATGAAAAGTTCAAAGATATATGGGATAGAATCAAATATAATACATCCTACAAAGTAGAATACGATACCAGCGAATTAATAGAAAAAGCAATAAAAGCCGTTAATCAGATGCCGATAATAAAAAAGGCATCAATAAAAACGACCAAGACCGCATTACAATTTGATGAATTTGGTATTATTGCTGATCCCAAGTCATCGTATACGACTTTGCTTGATGGAATGTTCAAGATACCCGATGTATTGTTCTATATCCAGGAACGAACAGAGTTGACTCGTTCAACGATTTTGGAGATTCTTAAAAGATCGGGCAGACTTGGTGATATGCTGATTAATCCTCAACTTTTTCTGGAGAATGCTGTCGTTGCAATAAAAGATGTTCTTTACGAATTAATGATTGACGGTATCAAGTATGAGAAGATAGGTGCAAAGGAGTATGAAATGCGCCTGTTCGAAGATTATGAGATCCATATAAATGACCTGACTTTCAAAGTATCCAAGCAGGATAAAACAATTTACAGTAACCTTATTCCACTCGATTCGAGTATAGAATATAATTTTGCCAGGGAATGCGAAAGCAGGGACGATATAGAGTTCTATTTTAAACTGCCTTTTTGGTTTAAGATAAAAACACCGATCGGTAATTATAATCCAGACTGGGCATTGATCAAAAAGAATGAAAAGACCGTTTATTTTGTAGCTGAAACAAAGTCAGCAGGTCAGGAATTGAAATCCAGCGAAAAAAGAAAAATCGACTGTGGTAAGGCTCATTTCAAGGAATTTGATGGTGTAGAATATAAGCAGGTAGCTACGGTTTCGGAATTGGATTGATTCCACTCGTCTTTATTCATGGCATCTTGAGATAACTGATAATTACCAACATGTATTGAAACGTAATGTTTAAAATAACCGAGGTCATCTAAACAGGGGTATCATGAGAAGCGATAACATCAAAAAAGGACTTGAGCGCGCCCCTCACAGGTCTTTATTAAAAGCAGTCGGGCTGACCGATGAAGAAATGGCTCTTCCCTTCATAGGAGTTGTAAACTCCTGGAATGAGATAATACCCGGGCACATTCATCTTGACAAGCTCGCCGAGGCCGTAAAAGCAGGTATTCGCATGGCAGGCGGCGTGCCGTTTGAGTTCAACACCATCGGGATATGCGATGGAATAGCGATGGGGCATACAGGCATGAAGAACTCGCTGCCAAGCAGGGAATTGATAGCAGACAGCATCGAACTCATGGTCGAGGCGCACCAGTTTGATGGCATGGTCATGATACCCACATGCGACAAGATAGTGCCGGGTCACCTGATGGCTGCTGGAAGGCTGGACATCCCCGCCATTGTAGTAACAGGCGGGCCCATGATGCCCGGAATCGTCGGCGACGAACCCCGCGACGTTATCTCTTTGTTCGAGGCTGTGGGAGCGCGCCAGAACAATAAGATTTCAGACCGGGAACTCAAGAACCTTGAGGACTGCGCGTGCTGCGGCGCGGGTTCGTGTGCCGGATTATTTACAGCGAACACGATGGCATGCGTGACCGAGGCGCTTGGCATGAGCCTTCCCGGATGCGGAACAGCGCATGCAGTGGATGCCAAAAAAATAAGACTGGCAAAACATTCAGGAATGAAGATACTTGAACTTGTGGAAAAAGGCACAACCCCAAGTCAGATAGTCACTCAGGCATCGCTTGACAATGCGATACGCGTTGACATGGCAATAGGAGGCAGCACAAATACTGCGCTCCACCTGCCAGCCATAGCGCAGGAATTCGGGCTTGACCTTCCGCTTATGAGGTTTGATGAAATAAGCAAAGAGACTCCGCATCTTATAAACCTGAGGCCCGGCGGAGACCGCTACCTTATCGACTTTGAACGCGCCGGAGGCGTACCTGCAATCCAGCAGCGTCTGCAGGATAAACTTGACATGGACACCCTCACCGTATCAGGAAAAACCCTTGGCGAGAACCTGAAGGAATATATAATCATAAATCCGCACGCCAATAAGGAGATAATCGCAACACTCGGATCACCGGTACATGCCGAAGGCGGGATAGCTGTGCTGAAAGGCAGCCTCGCTCCTGACGGTTCGGTAATAAAGCAGACTGCCGTAAATCAGAAAATGCAGAGGCACTCCGGGCCTGCGCGTGTTTTTGACGGCGAAGAGGCTGCGATGAAGGCTATAATGGAAAAGAAAATCAAATCAGGCGACTGCCTTGTTATCAGGTACGAAGGACCAAAAGGAGGGCCGGGAATGCGTGAAATGCTCTCGCCTACTGCTGCAATAGCAGGCATGGGACTTATTGATTCCGTTGCGCTCATCACAGACGGGCGGTTCTCAGGCGGCACGAGGGGCCCGTGCATCGGTCACGTATCGCCTGAGGCTGCTGATGGCGGAGCCATTGCGCTTGTGAGGGATGGCGATATTATTGAGATTGATATACCGAAACGTGTTTTGAATCTCAAGCTATCTCAGGAAGAACTTGAGAAAAGACGAAAAGCATGGAAACCGCTGGCGCCAAAGGTTACGAAAGGTTATCTGGCGCGGTATCAGAGAATGGTTAGCTCGGCTGATAAAGGAGCAGTCTTCAGGAATTGACGGCTATCACATCATAATCAAAGGAAGCCAGGATATTGAGACAGGAGTTCGGGAGGAATCGTGCGGAGACCATTCCGGGCTGCTATCACTGTTCTGTCTGTCTGGAAAGTAATAAATATAAATGCCAGGTGCTAGCATATAATTTATATTAAAAAAATGCAGAGTTCATGCAATAAACTGAGGTAGATATGAAAGTATTAAACCGGAATTCATTTTTAGAGGCATACAGAACCTGTGGAGGTGCAAAACCCTGGTGGTATGTGAAGTATCTCCTTAGAGGATTTTGGTGTCCGAGAGACGCTGAAATATACGTCAACGATAACGGGATTTTTCTTAGTGAGAAGGATAAGCAGCTTCTTATTCAACATGAAGAAGGGCATTTAAACAGCAAACCACATGAACTATCCCTCTCAGAAAAAATTCTTGGAGATGATCATACATGGGTCGGTGTCATGTGCCCATGGGGTGTTCTGAGATACCTCACATCTTAGAAAAATGAAAGAGGAAACACAACCCTTAGGGTTGGAATCCTCATTGAAAATCCTCTGTTTGTTTAATCTTTTATTTCCTGTGCACCTATTTTAATATAAATATGCGGACTTGTACCATCCGGCTGGGCCCCAACATGTATCCTCACCTTTACCTGGCCATTCTCTAACACAGGGTCGTCTATAACGTAGGCGCTGGGCGTACCTCTTGATCCCCAATTAGATGTTGTATAAGTTAAGCTGTTCTTAACAGAGTTGGTGTCACCATCCCAGTGCCAGCCGCTATCAATTGGTATATATTCGGTGTAGTCATGCCTCTGATCCCAACCTGAAAAGATTCCACCCCATTGATCAGCTTCGAAGTTTAACCAGGTCCATTTCGTTGGGTTTGGTGTTGGTGTTGGTGTCGGGGTAGGAATAATAACAGGAAGTATAGACGAACTACCTTCCCACGCTACATTTTGGCCGCCCCATTTGAGAGCAACTGCGGGTCCTTTTGAACGATCCACGTTTCTATAGTCTGCCGCCTGGATATCAAGGACTAACTCGTAGTTATGAGGTATTCTCACAAATCCGAAATTCGGGTTCACGATCTGTCCTGAGCCGTATTCAAAATCTGCCGTGAATGTTTGATTCTTGCTAAATTCAAGAAAATCATATCCGTAATAAGTAATATATTGTGTTTTTCCGGCATCGTTGACCTGGGATTGGCCGGCCGATATATGATCCGCGGGGTTAGTAGTACAGATAACCGGCACAATTTTTGGCTCTGGAGTAGTATTATCGTATTTATGAAGAATAGCCTGTAATCTCTGCTGGAGACGATGTCCAATAAAATCGGCACCGCAAAAGGATGCTGATTCCGTCTGTCCAAGTGCACCGTTATAAGTTGACTGGACATCTGCCAGCACTTCCTTGGCAGACGTGGTGCCTACACGTCCAAGTTCATCGATAGTGACAGTCATAGTGTTTTGCCATTGGCCGGGCTGGCTGCCAAGCGTGTTGATCGCGTTTTGCAGAGTTTGACGGGTTTGGGCATCGATGCCTGCCTGTGGATTAATACAACCGGAAAATATTGTTATTAACCCGATCAGGAGCAGGATACCGAACCATGATTTCCCTTTAATTAATTTAGACATCATTCCTATTTCGTTTTTTCTCATTGTTACCACCTTTACCTTGCAGAGTGCTAAGATAGCATAGAAACCGATTGCAAGGTAAGGTTTAATAATATGAATATATTATTTAAAGTTTTGGCACAAGTTTTATGCTTATTTTATATAATTATTAGTGAATGTATTATTGAATATGAAAATCCCAAAACAAAAATTAGTTAATGTCAAGTCAGCTAAAAGGATAGGCGAATTTGAAAAAAAACTCCTTTACAAAGAGTTGTTTTAGTACTTCCTCTCAATCATATAATCCGCAAGCCCTATGAGAGTCTTCTTTGCCTCGGAATCAGGAAGTACTGACAATGCAGCCTTGCCCTCATCCACAAACCCGAGCGCCTTGTTCATTGCATAATCAATCGAACCTGATTCTTTAAGTGTGGTAAGCGCTGCGGATATCTCGCTCCTTGTCGCATTGCTCTTCCCGAGAGCGTCGATAATCACCCCTTTTGACAATGCATGGATAACAATAAGTGTGCGCTTGCCTTCGATAATGTCCCCACCCTGCGCTTTTCCGAGTATTTCCTCAGGCGTAATAAGGTCAATCACGTCATCGTATATCTGGAACCCGATTCCTGTCAGCCGGCCAAAATCCCACAGCGCACGTACTACTTCCCTGTTAGCCCCCGACAGTATAGCGCCCATTTTCACGGCAGTGGCGAAAAGCACGGCGGTCTTTTTCTCCACCATGCGCATGTACTCTTCTTCAGTAACGTCCTTCCGTGTTTCAAAATTCATATCCATCCACTGGCCTTCGCATATGTCAGTACAGGTTTTCGAAAGGAGTTCAAGACTTTCAACAAGCCTTTGCGGCTCGCTTTTTGTGCAGGAAAGTATTTCATTAGCTTTTGAATAAAGGGCATCGCCAGCTATTATCGCCCGCGGGACGCCCCATTTTTTATGAACCGTTGGAAGTCCTCTTCGGAGGTCTGCCTCGTCCATAATGTCGTCATGGATTAAAGTGAAATTATGAACCAATTCTACAGCAATCGCCGCGGGAAGTACATCATCGGGCTTGCCGCCAACGGCCTCGGCAGCCAGCAGCAATGCAGACGGGCGAAGCCTTTTTCCTCCAGCATCCAGCAGGTGGCGCATGGCTTTATACAATTCATCAGGTGGTGTGATAGGAAGGAACCTGGGGATGGATTCATCCACCAACCTGGCTTTTTTCTGGAGGATCTCTTCAATCATAAACTGTTTATCTCCGTTTTAAAGAAGTTCTTATGAGGAGTTTCATAAAACCATTTCCTCACCGTTTCTCATAATATGCACAGTGTCCCCGAATACGTAACCCGCATCCTCGGCAAGCTCGACGTAATGGGAATGCATTACCATATTTCCATGTGATGGTATTACCTGTTCAGGGTTTACCATCCTCAAAAGTTCCCAGTGGTCTTCCCTGGACGCATGCCCTGAAACATGCACATTTTCATAAATGCGCGCTCCTGCCATTTTCAATTTTATTTCAAGAGCATGCCGGTTCGCCATCGTCATCGGGCTGGGTATGGTGTTCGCTGAAAAAATCACTTTATCTCCGGGCTCGATCCTGAACTGCGTCTCACCGTTCGCAATCCGTGTCAGGATAGAATCTGGTTCGCCCTGATGACCCGTTACAATGGGAAGGTATTTCCTCTTTCCATCCTGGGAAATGCGTTTCAGGGCTTTTTCGACAGCGTTCCTGTTGCCGTGTACTTCAAGGTTTTCAGGGAATTTTATGTACTTCATTTTTTCTGCTATTGAAAGATAGCGTTCCATTGAACGACCGAGAAGTACAGGTATCCTGTCCATCTCTTCAGCAGCCTGGATAATAGCATTAATGCGGGCCACGTGGGATGAGAATGTGGTGATTATAACTCCGGATTCTGTTTCTTCAGTTCCGAGAAGTACATCGCGGACAAGGTCTTTTGCTATCTGTTCAGAAGGTGTTTTCCCTGAGAGTCCTGAGTTCGTGCTCTCTGTAATCATCGCTTTTACACCTTCATTTCCGAGTTTCCGAAGCCTCTTAAAGTCGGGCGCTTCCTGAAGCGTTGGCGTGCGGTCAAGTTTGAAGTCGCTGGCATACAGGACTACGCCTGCCGGGGTATGGATTGCAGCAAATGCCGAATCCACAATGCTGTGCTGTATGCGGATAAATTCAATCTGTATATCAGGCGTTAATTTGTATATCCCGCCGAGGCGCAGGGGAATAACTTCATTGGTAACCCTGAATTTCTTTTCATCCGATATCTCATGTTTTACAAGTTCTGCGGTATAAGGGGTTGCGATAATGGGCGCTTTGTACCTGTGCGCCAGTTTGGATATCGCCCCGATATGGTCAAGGTGGCCGTGTGTGCATACGATAGCCCGGACAGTTCCGCCGGCTTCGTTCATGATGGTGTCGTCAGGAATTGCCCCCATCTTGATGAGCTCCATTGAATGCATCTTGTCTATTTCCACATCTTCATGTATCTGCACCCTGTCCAGTTGCAGCCCCATGTCAAGTACAATTATATCCTTATCAATTCTTACGCCAGTCATGTTCCGGCCCATTTCGTTATAGCCGCCGACTGCAATAATTCCAATTTCTGTCATTTAATTCACTCCATAATAATAATTCTTCATATTTTACATTTACATTTTATATCTTTTTCTTGCAAATTTAACAGTTTCAAAGCCTCTCTGTTCTAAAAACTCTCTTGTCCTGCCAGTAATAACCACAGGCGCATTGCCGAGTTCTTCAACATTCTGGCATCCGGTCAAAAACATGGCAACTTTGAGTTCTTCAATTATCATTGCCAGCTTATCGACCACATCTTTCTGTCCCTTTAAGGCAGGCGCTACGAGCGGGAGCGCAATCCCGCACAGGGACGCCCCCAAGGCAATGGATTTTGCGGCATCGATGCCTGAACGGATGCCGCCCGTTGCAATAACCGGGATGGAGATAGTGGATTCTACTATGCTGACGGCTGTAGGTATTCCCCAGTTCCAGAATTCCTTGCCAAGATGTTCTGACAATACATCACCGCGTTTTTGCGCCCTGTATGTTTCAACTCCGGCCCAGCTTGTCCCGCCAAGACCGCCGACGTCTATTGCAGCGGCGCCCGCATCGCTTATAGCCAGTGCCTGGGAATGAGCTATGCCCGCTCCCGTCTCTTTTACGATTACGGGAACCGAAAGTTCTGTACAGGTTTTCTTAATTGCAGCAAGGCATCCTGAGGCATCGATATTGCCTTCGGGCTGTATAGCCTCCTGCAGGAAATTCAGGTGGATCGCCATGGCATCTGCGCCAATCATCTCGACAGCCCGTTCAAGTCCTTCAATCCCGAACTCGCCAAGCTGGGCTGCACCGACATTACCATAGATAAACGCATTGGGAGCTTTGTCCCTGACTATCCTGAATGAATCCTCCATGCCCGGGTCTTCTATTGCTGCCCTCTGGCTGCCCACACCTATTCCAATGCCAAGCTCCTCAGCCGCGCTTGCAAGGGTGGCATTTACGGATTTGGTGTCAGGATGCCCGCCCGTCATGGATGCTATCAGGAACGGGGAGCGTAATTTCTTACCAAGGAACTCTATCTCAAGTTTCAGATTTTTCTTGTTGATTTCCGGAAGACAGTCATGAACCAGTTCAAGGTCATCAAAACCGCATGCTCTAAGCCCTGTATGGCTTTTATGCGCTTCAACGTCTTTTTCAACGCATAATAATAAATGTTCAATCTTCCTATCCGATGTGGTCATCTAATACCTTTTACGTTCGAACCTTTATATATAACTCATTCGTTTGCTATCAGTGTCCCTACATCTTCCCCATATAAAAATCTTGAGACGACACCTTTTCTTCCGGCATTGAAAATTCGCGAGCTTATTCCTTTGCCCGCAAGTTCCACTAATTCGGATACCTTTCCGAGCATTCCGCCTGTCACGTCGGTAGATGTTGAGCCCCTGATATTTTTCTTCATATCTGCAAAGCTAAGAGGCGTGATTTTTTTTATAACAATGCCATCGGCATTCATCACGCCGTCAACATCGCTTCCCGCTCCTATTTTTGAGGCATTCAAAGCAAGCGCGATGTACGGGATTATCCTGTCGCCTGAAAGAACCGATGCTCCTCTAATCCTGTCCATTACCACATCTCCGTGAATTACAGGTATTATCCCTCTTTCCAGCATCAATTTCACCTGGCCAAGCTGGAATTCAATGAGCTTCCCGTTTTCAAGGAGGCATGAGCTTAACGGGTGAACAGGCAGCGCATGAGCGCCCGCACGATTCAATGAATCCACTACCATCGAATTCAGTGTTTTGACAGAAACATGCGTCAAATACACGCCTTCTGCATCGAATCTTTCGCTAAGTTTGTATTTCATCGCCTGCGGATGACCGAAAGACCCTGCGCCGTGGACAAGTATAAGGTTTGAACCTGAATCCCGGCTAAACGAGGCAATCTCTTCTGATATCCTGTCAATTTCATTTTTCCTGGCGCTTGATACCGAACCCTTATCCGTTATCACGCTTCCCCCGATTTTTAAAATCACAAGGCTCATTCCTGTATTACACCTTCCGGAGTAGCCCTGGTAATGATCGCTTTCCCGCCTGCTTTTTCAATGGCTTCTGCCACTTCGCGGGGCGAATCCGAAAGAGCGACCATGCAGCCTCCTCCGCCTGCGCCTGTGAGTTTTGCACCATACGCCCCGGCGTTCCTTGCGGCATAAACAAGAGCGGATAATTCCATTGTGCAGACGCCAAGGGCATCAAGCAGCCCGTGGTTCACGTTCATGAGTTTGCCCAGAGCTGCGTAATTTTTCTGTGCAACCATGAGTTCGCCCTTTCCTGCGAATGAGCCGATTGTTTTGATTATCGGGTTTATGATATCTGGATGTTCTTCCCTGAGGCGGGCGACCTGCTGCACAAGTTTTGCGGTTTTTTTGGGGGATGCGCCTTTATTCGTGTTGCCGATTACTATGCCGCAGTCAAGGATTTCAAGTTTCTTTCGCGAAGGTATCTCTACCACCCCGCCAAATGTCGAGACAAATGTATCGGTTGGGCTTGCGGCTCCCTGCACTTCCTTTTCTATCTCGTGTCCCATTCTTGCAAGCTCTTCTTTTTCATATCCAAGCCCGAATTCGATATTGATGGCGGATAGCGTAGCTATGGTAACGGCTGCGGATGAGCCGAGTCCCGAGCCCACGGGAATTTCCGAGGATATTTCTATAAAGACATTGGGCGAGCCAAGTTTCCGGATGGCTGAGGAGACATAAGGATGAACATCAAAATCGAGCTTTGTGGTGCCGATGTCAGAACAGATAGTTATTTCATTGGATTTCTTTGCGAGAACACGGGTTCGAAGCTCGACTGCGCATGCGATAGCCGGCTCGCCATATACCACGGCATGCTCGCCGAACAGGTATATTTTGCCGGGGGCTGAGCAGGTTGTGGTCATTCGTCTCCGGCACCACAGATGCGATGGATAAATATAAGGATTGCCGATTTTGGCATAAGGAATAAGAAGAATTTTAATGTTTGGAAGACAAGCATCATTGATGAAAGTTTCTAAAGCGGAGCTTAAAGAGATTGAGCAATTAAAAAAAGAATCCTTGAAAGGGAAGCATGTTGGATGGGATAAGCTAAAAAAAGTGTTGTTTTTACAATTATGATAGAATAGATGGGTTTTAACAAGTCTGAAATGCTGCGGAAGCTGATTGACGATGCTAAAAAAGCGCTGGAGTATGCAAAAGGGAATCTATAATCTTCGCACCGATATCCCCTCTCCATCGCACACAAAAATCTCGCCCTCGTATCCGCGCGGCAGCATCTGCAAATTAGCATAATTCAGCTTATCCCCAAGCTGTGACATGATGCTGATATAACTCCGAAGCTTCTTCATCTCATACCTCTTCAGCGCCAGCGCCATCCCCTCCGCGCTCTCACTCGCCATCTCCTTCCCAAGCCCTTCGCAGTGCATCATTTCCACACCCCGCTCACCCATAAAAAAAGGATAGCACCTGCAAATCATGGGACGAAATTCGTATATCGTGCATGCGCCCTCCTTATAAAAAACGCAGTCTTCAGCATCGTTGCGCCGGAGGAGCCAGCCGATTGCATATATTTTATCCCCGTCTGATAAGCATGAATAAATATCGGGCTGCGCAACCTCATCCCACTTCACTCCAGTTCCTTTTATTATGCGCCTGATGTCATCGGGAAATATAGAAATCGCATTGGAGGGACGCAAAATATCCTCTGTAATCCTGATGCTGAAATTCTCATGGCAGCACCAGCCGCAGCGTGCGCATGAAAAGCCGGATTTCAGGATATCCGGGACATAACCTCGCGAATGTGCATGGATGAGGCTTTCCACTCTTCCCCGGAGAGAGACGATGTCCATGAATAAACATCGTATCGGGAGGGATATAAAGTCTTTTGACTTTTCAAAGTGCAATATTATTAAATACGATAAGGTTGAATTATCTACTACGGGGTGTTATAAATGACATACGAAGCAAAGAATTTTGAAAGTCTATTGGGAACGAAAGGGTTAAGCGATACGCTTCTGAAAAACCATTTTACGTTATACCAGGGCTATGTAACAAATACAAATAAAGTCGCGGATGCGCTTGGCGCTATGGCAAAAGAAGGGAAGACCGCAAGTCCTGAATACGCTGAACTTAAGCGCAGGTTCGGGTGGGAGTGGAACGGCATGAGATTGCATGAATTCTATTTCGGGAATATGGTAAAAGGCGGAAAACCGATCGATAAGGATACCAATTTATACAAAAAAATTGTGGCTGATTTCGGGTCATATGAAAACTGGGAAAAGGATTTCAAGGCGACCGGAGCCATGCGCGGCATCGGCTGGGTTATGTTATATTATGACTTTCATGACAAACGGCTCTTTAATACATGGATAAATGAGCATGACGTGGGTCACCTTTGCGGAGCCAGCCCCATGCTGGTCATGGACGTCTTCGAACATGCCTATATGGTTGATTACGGGCTTAAGAAAGCAGATTATATAGAGGCGTTTTTCAAGGCAATCGACTGGTCAATAGATCCGAAATTCGATTCCATGCTCGGGTGAAATAATAAGAGCATTTTGAATGACGGGAAAATTTCTTGTCTGGATGCCTATTCAATAAGTTGCATATCCTCGCCGCAGCAGACAAGAGTTCCTCCGCCAGCTTTGGTTACAACTACCTCATTCCCGCAAATATTACACCTGTACTTCTCGCCAACTTTTTCTACGCCCATGATTTAACCTCCTTGTAATACTTATCCGGGATGATATATAATCTTTAGTCGTAAAACTACAATAACAAGATAAAAGAGTGCAAAATGAACATCATTTTAAACTTTATATTGTATTTCCTCATTTTCGCTATAATCCACAGCGCCCTTGCCACCGATTATATCAAAAAGAAAGCCCAAAGGATTCTCGGGGAAAGGTATCGGTTCTACAGGATTATATACACGCTCATCAGCATTCTTACATTTGCTCCCGCTTTACTTATATGGATAAAATATTCCGGTTCGACCCCGGTTGATTATAGCATCCCCCAATGGGCCTATCCTTTAATTATTCTGGCAAGGGTGCTGGCTCTCGGAATATTTGCGTATGCCTCATATCAGACCGATATCCTCGATTTCATAGGACTAAAACAAGCGTATGAAAAAACCATCCTGATAACGAACGGCGCCTACGGGATAGTCCGCCATCCGCTTTATGCATCGGGGATACTCCTCCTGGTTACAAAAATGGAAATGAGCCAGCTTGATTTAATCGCAGTGCTGCTTGTTTCTATTTACCTTATAATCGGCGCATACATCGAGGAGAGAAGATTGCTCTCCGTTTTCGGGGATGAATACAGGAGATACCGGCAGCAGGTATCCATGTTCATTCCTGTGAAATGGGTAAATAAACAGACAGCGAAATCATTATAAATGAATAAAACAAACCATTCCGCATGGATAGGTTACTTGGAAGTGTAATAGATGATTATACCCTCTATAAAATTGTTGAAGGGTTAATCGCAATACTTTCCCTCGTCATGATTTATCTTGGCGTACAAATAGCTCTGACATGGAAAGCCTTGAAAAATAATGGGACGCCAGGCGAAATTATTGCACAAAAAGGGAATTTTTTCTGGAGCATCGTGTTCATTTTCATTGCAGGACTTTCCATGATTATCCACGAATTGTTTGAAGGTCTTGAGCAAATTGCGCCTGATTATACAACGTATGAGATGTTTGAACTCATAGGACTTCTGGGAATAGTATTATTCCTCAATGAGTGGAATAAAACATTGAAGAAACTGAAAAAAAAGACATCTGGCGGAGCCGAAGTCTCAATTCAACTTTATCCCTGTAATACTTGAAATATTATTTTCCTGCATGGCAACTCCCAGAGTCCGTTTTGCAGCCTCGATCATGGGTTTCCGCAGCGAGACCACAATAAACTGTGCATTGCCCGCGGATTTCTGGATGCGCTTTGCTACTTTTTCGGCATTTACGCCGTCAAGGAACATATCAATTTCATCAAATGCGTAGAACGGCGCAGGCCTGTACTGCTGGATAGCGAAAAGGAGCGAAAGGGCGGTCAGGCTTTTCTCCCCGCCCGACATTGCTTCAAGCCGCTGCAGGGTCTTCTCGGACGGCTGGGCTTTTATGGTCATCCCGCCTGTAAACGGCTCGTCCGGGTTCTCAAGGAAAATCGAGCCTGTGCCATCTGATAACTCAGCAAAAACCTGTTTGAATTGTTCGTTCACGCCATTGAATGTTTCCATGAACGCTTCTTTTTTCAGTTCCTCATATTTCTTGATGCGAAGCAGCAGTTCCTCCCTTTCATGGAAAAGGATATCACGCCGCGATTTCAGGTCTTTCTGCCTGTTTTCCACCTCGTTATACTCATCTATCGCCCTCATGTTAACGGGTTCAAGTTTCTCCATTGCCCGGGTTAGCGCCGCGATGCGCGAGGCTATGGATTCTGAGGACGGCACTTCTTCTTCCCGGGCTATGCCAAGCTCTGCTATTTCATTATCAAGTTTTATTATCTGCTCGGTCAGCGCATCTTTTGTAGAATAGAGCGCAAGCAAATTCCGCTCCATGTCATTTTGCATTCTCTCGACATCCAGAAGGCGTTCCCTCAGCGCTGCATGCTCTTTTTGCACCGTTTCCCTTTTTTTCTGGAGTTCAAGCAGTTCCCCGCCCAGTTCTTTTTCCCTTGCGTTCTTGACTTTCAGTTCTGTTTCAAGAGCCTTAATCTGTTCCCTCAGACCGTTTATCCTTTCACGGTGTTCGTTTCTCTTTTTATCAAGTTCAACAAGCCGCTGTTTGGTCTCGTCTATTTTAGCCTGCGCGTATTTGCGCTCAAGCGAAACTGCATTGATCCCGGCCTCAATATCCCGCAATCTCCCCTCAAGCCTCTGTATTTCCTCTTCAATCCCTGAGGCTTTGCTGTTAAGCTCAGGCACCTGCGAATCTTTCAATAATTCTTCTATCTTACCTATCTCTTCCAGCAACGTATCGATTGCAGTATCTTTTTCCCGCTTTTTCTCTTCGACATTGTCCATGTCTTTCTTTATCTGGATACGCGCAGCTTCTATTTCCTTAAGTTCTTTATTCCTTGTTTCCAGAACTTCGGCAAAACGCGACCCGCGTCCCTTGATTTCGGCAAGCTGCATCTCGAGCTTTGTAATCTCGTTATCAAAACCTGCCGCTTCTGTCTTTATCCGGGAAAGCTGTTCTTCGAATTTTTCAAACTTATTGACAGCAGCTTTGCGCCTTCCTTCATATTCAGATATCTGCTCTGCAATTTTTTTGATATTTTCCTCTTCGCCCGAAGCAAACGACAGTTTTGATTTTATCGTGCCTCCGGTCATTGCTCCCGCCTTCTCTATCAATTCCCCGTCAAGCGTCACAAGGCGCTTGCCGCCCATGAGCCGCCTTGCAGTTGTCAGGCTGTCGGAAACAATGGTATCACGGAATACATACCAGAAAGCAGGTTCAAACTTTGATTCATAATTAACAAGATTGAGAGCATAATCTATGACGCCCTCTTTTTCCATCTTTGAAAGTTTTTGCCCTGCTTCCAGTTTATTAAGCGGTAAAAACGTGACCCTGCCAAGGCGCTTTTCTTTGAGATAATTTATCGCCCGTGCCGCATCCTCATCATTATCCACCACGACCGACTGCATCCTTGCCCCGGCGGCTATCTCAAGCGCTACTGAATATTTTTTATCCACTTTCCCGAGTTCTGCAATGGTGCCGTAAATACCCGGAAGCTCTTTATTTTTCTTTGCACGCAGGACGGATTCGACTGGCTCACTGTAATTGATTTCAGCCGCAGCTTTTATCCTGGCCTCAGACCTGGCGTATTCCTGCTGGAATATCCTAAGGGAGTTCTCAATATCCGAAACCACGCTTTTTATCTGGACCCTGTTTTTCTCAAGGTCAAACGTATCTTTTAGAAGTTCCTGCTTTTTTGCATTGGTTTCTTCTATCCCCGACTTTGCATTAGCGGCATCGAAATCCGCAGATTTCATTTTGGACGTCGCATCCTCTATCTCAAGCTCCCTGTCCCGCGCCTCCGAGGATTTGCGGCGTATCGCATCGAGCAGGCGGTCTTCCTCGCGCATGAGTTCATTTTTTTCATTTTTCAGGGTTTCAAGTGAAAGTTTGGCTTCTGTAAGCTTATCCCGGGTTTTTGAAAATTTGGCATCCACTTCTGCAATCTTACTCTTTACCACAAGCAGTTGAGTGTTTTTATCGCCAACCTCATTGGAAATGGTATCTTTCCTGAGAGTTTCTTCGGTCAATTTTTCATTAAATCCTGCGACTTTTCCCTGGACATCATCGATTTCAAGAAACGCTTTTCTTTTCAGGGACTCGATGTCATTTATTTCGTTTTCGGCAAGTTCGATTGTGCCTGTGCTTCGGGAAATCTCCCCTCTAATCGATTCTATCTCTTTCTTAAGCGCTATCTGTTCACTTTCGCCTTTCCGGATGATTAAAGCGTTTAAATCTGAAAGTTTACCTTCGATTCCGCGCAGTTCCTCTTTTTTAAGCTCAAGCTGTTTTGTGAAATCTTCTTTTTTAGTTTCCTTATCGTTAAGTTCCCCTGCAAGTTTATCAAGCTCGTTCTTTGCATCCTTGAGTTTGGCAAGCAGGATGTATCCTTCATATTTTCGTTTCTCGTCCCGAAGCGACTGGTATTTCAAAGCCTGGTCGCGCTCAAGCTTTAGTTTTGCAAGCTGGTCATCAACTTCAGCCAGGATAATATCCACCCTTTCTATACGCTCGCGCACGATTTCCAGTTCGTTGAGAGCCTGGTCTTTTTTATCATCGAACTCTGCCACCCCTGCAATCTCATCGATGATTTTTCGCCTCTCGGTAGCCGTCATTTCGATAATGTTCGTCACGTCCCCCTGCATGACAACGTTATAACCTTCCGGGGTTATTTTGGCCTTTGAAAGGTAATTGTGGATATCAGATAATCCCACTGCTTTCTCATTGAAATAATAATAACTGTAATAACCGGATTCGGTCTGCCTCACTTTACGCGTGATTACAACTTCGTCGGAATCGACCGGCATTTCTCGGTCTTTATTGTCAAAATGTATACTTACCTGGGCAAAATCCCTCGGGCGCGTATCCCCGTTATAAATGAGGTCGGTCAGTTTCTCGGCCCTCATAACCCTTGAATTAGATAAGCCGAGCGCGAAAAGAATCCCATCTATAATATTGGATTTTCCGCTTCCGTTTGGACCGGATATGGTAGTGAAGTCGTCAAAGAAAGGTATTTTTACTTTTTTTCCGAATGATTTGAAATTTTGAAGCTCAATTTCTTTGATATGCAACTTTACCTCTTCTTCAAGGTTTCTACAATTTCCACCCCTTCCACTACCTTTTCACTCTTTTTCAAAGCCGGTTTTTTCAGGTCGTTTTTCCTGTCATCCGCCACTATGGTCTTTTCTTCAGCTTCGATCACAGGCGCTTGTTTTTTTCTCTCCCTGGGAACATAATTGTCAGCGATTATGTACGTGCTTTTCGGTTTGGGTTTCTCAGCCGGCTTCTCTTCTTCTTTAGGTTTTATTTCCTGTTTGGGCTTTGGCTCTTCCCTGAACACTTTCCTGGGTTTTATTTCATTGATTATCGATTTCTGGTCAAGAAGCTCTTTCATGACGCCGTCATACGCGCTATTAAGTTCTATGAGCCTGTGTTCCATCCTGTCCATCCGGTTCTGGCATTCTTTCAGGTCATTACTTTCCGATTTTCGCTCTCCGACCAGGGAGTCTCTGAGGGACTTATTCATCTCGATTATCTCTTTGACTTTCTCGCCGAATTTGACTTTGATATCTTCAAGTGTGGATTCCCTGAGCTTGATTTTATCGGTGAACCGCTTTTCCATTTCCACGAGAATGGAATCTTTCAAAGCTCCCTGCATCTCTGCAAACTCTTTATCGCGTGCAGCCAGCTTTTGCTCAAGTCTTTCTATTATAATATCCCTTTCAGTGCTCATAAATATCCCTCGTTCTATAATCGGCAAAAATGCTCAAATAGTTTTTGGTAATTGACTTTTTGCACAGTACACATATCGTATTAAGTTAAATATTTTATGGGGACAACCGCTTTCTATCCCGCGGGAACAATACAACTTCACGGATGTTCTCGATTCCCAGCATTGTCATAAGCAGCCTCTCCGCGCCAAGACCCCAGCCCGAATGCGGCGGCATGCCGTACCTGAAAGCTTTGAGATAGAAATCAAACCCGTCCGCGTTCAACCCCTGTCCTGTAATCCTCTGGCGCAGCAGTTCATACGAATGCACGCGCTGCGCGCCCGAAGAAAGCTCCATGCGCGGGTGCATCATATCAAATGCCCTGCACAGTTCCGGTTTGTCATCATATGGCATGGCGTAGAACGGTTTTATCTTTGAAGGCCAGTCCGTTATGAAATAATGTTCACCAATCGTATTACCGATTGTATGTTCAGACTCCGTGGTGAGGTCTTCGCCCCATTCTATCTGTTCACCGCCATCGTTTGCGATTTTTATTGCCTCTGTGTAGGTGATGCGCTTAAAAGGCGTCTGGGGTATCTTGATATCGACGCCAAGGTTTGAGAGATAATTTTTCCCGTTATCTGCGACGTAAGTATAAACATATTTAACAAGGTTCTCAAGAATGACCATTACATCCTCGTGGTCAAGGAAACTTGCTTCTATATCGATGGATGTCGCTTCATTTAAGTGTTTGCGCGTGTCATGTTCTTCTGCCCTGAATATCGGGCCTATCTCGAATACGCGGTCAAGCCCGCCCGACATCATCAACTGCTTGAATAACTGCGGGCTCTGGTTAAGGAAAGCCTCGCGTTCAAAATAAGTTATGGGAAAAAGTGCAGTTCCGCCTTCTGTGGCAGTAGCAACCACTTTTGGCGTAGTTATCTCAACAAAACCTTCACGGTCAAGATACTCCCTAATGCTTTTCTGGAGAAGGTGCCTTATCCTGAAAATGGACTGCGTGTACGGGCGGCGCATGTCCATGAACCGCGCATCAAGGCGCGTATCAAGGTCGGCATCCACTTTGCCAGTAGTATCCATGGGTAACGGGGATTCGGCTTTCCCGAGCACTTTGATTTCAGTCGGGATTAATTCATACCCGTTTGGCGCCTTTGCTTCTTTTTTGATATTGCCTGTAACTGCGACAACGGATTCGCGTGAGATGTTCCTTGCTATTTCAAGCACGTTCTTGTCTATTGTCTTCTTAAAAAGCGTGACCTGCACAAGCCCTTCGCGGTCGCGGACGATGAGGAACATGATGCCGCCAAGGTCGCGTATCTCGTGCGCCCATCCGCATATGGTGACAGGGTGGTTCATTTCAGGCGTTATCTGGGTTGAGTAGTGAGTTCTTATCATTGGTATCAAGGCTCTGTAATGAGTAAATGTATTATTAATCTATTGGGATTAATCTGTATATTAGAATCATTCTAAATTTCCGTTTAAACCTACCGAAACAAAATCAAAACTTTTATCCACAATCAATGAGATGTTTCCATCACGAACCGAGTGGTATAGGAAAAAATTGTGTTAAACTTGAAAAAAGATGGATGAATAGAATGGGTTTAGAGAACAAATTGGATTCAGAATCCAAATATAAAAAACAGAAAGCAAACCTGAATAAAAATATTATACTCCTATTTTCCGTGATTGGTTTGTTGATTATTATCGCAGCTGTGAGCGGTTGTGCTGATACGACAAAAAGTAAAGTATACACAGCTCAAAGCACACCGATTCAGTCTACAGTTCAAAAACCATCGGTTGAATCTACAACTATAGAAAAACCAGATGAGTACATATATAAAGAAGGGGCGGGAGCACCAGTTGCATTACTAAAGATATCATCGGCAACGTCAACATCAATCCAGTTACAACATCAAGGAGGCGATTCCCTAAAACTCAGTGAGTTGCAATTTACTGTTAAAAAAGCCAATGAAGAGGTATTAAAGCCATCAGTGAGCAGTAAAAGTGAATCTAACGTCATCGCCGTCGGAGATACCATAATATTAAGTGGTGTAGACTTTGGAAAAAGTGGTGACACTATTGAAATAACTGTGACATACAAAAGAATGAATATAGACATAGTTTGGATAAAGGCTCTGATAAGGCAAAACTCCGGATAAAATGATATTTTTTCTACTAGTAAGTGGTGGTGGAAGAAGATGGGGCACACTGTTCTTACTGGCTACATGTGAATGTGGCCTGGAGATGATATGATAAATATAAAAAGGGTCTATGAAGGCGTGGACGAAAGTGACGGATCGCGGATACTGGTAGACAGGCTCTGGCCCCGTGGATTAAGCAAGGATAAAGCAAAAGTTGAGATGTGGCTAAAAGACATAGCACCCAGCGATGAGCTCAGGAAATGGTTCGGGCACGACCCTGAGAAATGGGATGAATTCAAGCGCAGGTATTTTGAAGAACTGAAAGATAAAAAAGAACTTGTCGCCATGATACTTGAAAAATCACAAATCGGGACAGCAACCCTGCTTTATGGGGCAAAGGAGGAAAAATACAATAATGCAGTAGCATTGAAGGAATTTATTGAATCGCTCTGATGGTTTGAAAGTACAGCACTTTGCGTTCTTCGCGTGCTTTGCGGTGATGTCTGATTTACCACAGCCATGTTAGGAAAAACCTTTAAATACCCCAAAACAAATTATGTGTGCTAATTTTCTCATTTTTAGTGATGAGGTATTTAAGAGGTATTTAAAATGGATAACATGGAATACAAAGGAACCACCACAATAGGGTTAGTTTGCGATAAAGGCGTAGTTATGGCTTCAGAGAGAAGAGCAACAATGGGACACTTTATTGCAAGTAAAGATGCAAAAAAGGTTTACCAGATAGACGACCTTATAGCAATGACCACAGCCGGTTCAGTGGGAGATGCGCAAAGACTCGTAAAATGGATGCAGGTAGAATCAAAACTTTATAAAATGCGCAGGGAAGAACCCATGACCGTGAAAGGAATAGTAAGCCTGCTTGCAAATATCTTAAGCGGTAACAGATATTTCCCATATTATGTACAGCTTCTTGTAGGCGGGGTTGACAAAAACGGTCCAAGCGTTTATTCACTTGACGCAATAGGCGGAATAATCGAAGAAAAAAAGGCAGTATCAACCGGCTCGGGTTCGCCAATGGCTTACGGCGTGCTTGAAGACAGATATACGGAAAATATGCCGGTTGATGAAGGGGTCGAACTTGCGGTACGTGCATTGCACAATGCCATGAAACGTGATTCTGCATCAGGTGACGGTATCAGTGTAGTAAAAATCACCGCCGAGGGGTATTTTGAGGTAGAGGACGCCGAAATTAAGAAATTGCGCGATTCCTTTACATAATCTTTTTATTTATTTTTTTGTAGAATTTAAAGGAAAATAACGATGACAGTTGAAGAAGTATTAACAGATTTAAAACAGAAAATAAGAGGACATCTCCCTAAAGACATAACCATATCAGATGTGGATTTTGAGGGCCCGGAGCTTGTTATATACACCGAAGAGCCCAGGAAATTTGCGGATAATGGCGATCTTATCAAGACCCTTGCAAAGGAATTGAGGAAACGGCTTGTTGTCAGGCCAGACCCGAAAGTCCTTGCCCAGCCTGAAGAAGCGATTACAGCAATTTCAAAAATCGTTCCGGCTGAGTCGGGAATTTCGAACCATTTTTTTGACGTTGATACCGGAGAGGTAATAATCGAAGCCGAGAAACCGGGTCTTGTCATAGGCAGGCACGGCGAAACACTGCGGGAAATCACAAAAGATATCGGATGGACACCAAAAGTAGTGCGCACGCCTCCCATGAAATCAACTACTGTAAATAATATCCGCCAGTTCATGCGCGCCAATAAGGAAGAGAGAAAGGCGCTTCTTAAAACCATAGGCAGGAAGATTCACCGCGGTATCTCATCCAAAGACAAATGGGTGAGAATGACCACCCTGGGCGCATGCCGCGAAGTAGGACGCAGCTGCTTTTTACTGTCAACACCTGAAACCAGGATATTGATCGACTGCGGGGTTAATGTCAGCGGGGAAGATAATGGCACGCCGTATCTTTACGTGCCTGAAGTGCATCCGATAAGCCAGATAGATGCCGTAATTCTTACGCATGCGCACCTTGACCACATTGGACTTGTGCCTTTGCTGTATAAATACGGTTTCGAAGGACCTGTTTATTGCACTCCGCCCACACGCGACCTGATGGCATTGCTGCAACTGGATTATATCGACGTGGCTGCCCGTGAAGGAAGGAAAATCCCATACGAATCAGCCATGATACGTGAGGTCCTGAAACATACGATTACACTCAACTACGGCGATGTTACGGATATCGGTCCTGATATGAAGCTCACATTCCATAATGCAGGCCATATACTGGGCTCTTCTATCGCTCATTTCCACGTAGGCGACGGTTTGTACAATATTGCTTTTACCGGGGATTTCAAATATGAAAAAACGCGCCTGTTTGACCCGGCAGTCAATGACTACCCGCGCGTTGAAACTGTTGTAATGGAAGCAACATACGGCGGGTCAAGGGACATGCAGCCGTCAAGAAAGGATGCAGAGAGGCATTTGCAGGAAATAGCGAAAGAGACCCTTGAAAACGGGGGAAATCTCCTGGTCCCGACCTTTGCGGTGGGAAGAAGCCAGGAAGTCATGATTGTGCTTGAAGAAGCCATACGCAAAGGAATCATCGGCGATGTCCCGGTCTATCTTGACGGCATGATATACGAAGCCACTGCAATTCATACCACGCATCCCGAATACCTGAATAATGAACTCAGGAACCAGATTTTCCATAAGGGCATGAACCCTTTCCTTGCAAAATGCTTCGTCCAGGTAGATTCAAAAGAAAAACGCCAGAAAATCATAGATGACCGCGAACCCTGTATAGTTCTTGCAACCTCAGGAATGATGAACGGCGGGCCTGTCATGGAATATTTAAAAGCATTCGGGCCAGAAGAGAAGAATACGCTTGTTTTCGTAGGTTATCAGGCTGAAGGCACGCTTGGCAGGCGCATCCAGAAAGGCTGGAAGGAAATACCTGTCCACGCCAGCGGCGGGAAGACTGAAACTGTTAAAATCAATATGCATATAGACACCGTCGATGGATTTTCAGGTCATTCTGACAGGATGCAGCTTATGGAATTTGTCAGGAAAATGAGACCCAGGCCAGAACATATCATAACCCAGCACGGGGATGAGAAGAACTGCATGGACCTGGCGAGTTCGATTTACAGGAAGTTCAAGATTGAGACACGGGCGCCGATGAACCTTGAGACGATAAGGCTGGCTTAGGGTTCTCGCAGAACTGTGCTTCTGGTGAGAAATCTATATGGCAAAAAACGCTAACTTATGAAACACTGTTCAAAGAAGTGATAGGTTTTTGGAAGATTGGAAGATAAAGATTTCAGTGCTGTGGCTGTTTAGTGCAGTGGCTTTCTTGGCTCACCAGATATTGGCGCTTCTGGAGCCAGGTGTAATAGCGGGAATAATAGCAGGCGAAGTAGAGGACATGAAAATAGGACCTGAATTGATACTGCTATTTGCAGTCTTATTCTTAGTACCATTGATAATGGCTTTCCTGTCCCTGACCTTGAAGGATTCGATAAATCGCTGGGCAAACATCATTGTGGGCGCGGTCTTTGCTGCCTTTTTCATTGACGTGATTGCGAGTGTGGCAAAACTGTCTGGGGAGATACTAATGACGCTTTCAACAGTTGTGGCTCTAGTATTGATTGTCTGGTACGCATGGAAGTCTAAACAGAAAGTTTGAGTATTTCATATCGAGATTTCAGAATGTATCCATATGAAACCTTATGAAACAAACGCGGCTATATCCGATAATTGCGCTCCCGCCGATGCCTCGTTTTTCTAAAACGGGGTTTGTGAATCAATCCCTGCCGAAATGCTCATAGCCCCGCGCTTTCAGTTCTTCAACTCTCCCATCTGCCCTTTCAATGGAAAATCCCGCTTCAACAACTTCCCCGATAACTGTCAGGGGACAGGCTTTTTTCACTTTTTGGAGCTTTCCCGGCGCCATCGTAAATAAAAGTTCAAAATCCCCGCCTGTGTAAACCACAGCATCGAGCAATTCCTCTCCGTTCAATAATTTCTTGACAGTTGGCAGTACAGGAAGTCTGTTTTCATATATTTTGAATCCCACTCCGCTTGCTTTTCCGATATCATGAAGTGAAAGAGCAAGCCCGTCACTTATATCCATCATGGACGAAACTGCACGGCTCTCTGCGAGCCCCATGCCTTCATTTATTCTTGGAAAAGGTTCGAACAGTGTCTTCAAAATCTCCTGGCTGACAGGGATTTCCTTGTCCAGAGCGATGAGCGCCGCGCCTGCCGTTCCAAGAACACCTGTCAAGCACACAAGGTCGCCGGCTTTTGCCCCGCTCCTGCGAATGAGCAAATCCTTTTTTACAAGCCCGAATGCTGTTCCAACCATTGTGAGTTCATCATTGGAATCCGTATCTCCTCCTATTATTTGCGTCCCGAACTTTTTGGCGCATTCATCCATGCCCCTCGCGATGTCCTCGATAAAACCAACTTCGGTCTCAGGTGGGATTCCCATTGCCATTACAACTCCAAGAGGCCGGGCGCCTTTGGATGCAAGGTCGCTCAGGTTAACTGCAACCGACATCCATCCTATCTGCCGCCCGGTCATCTGAAGGGGAAAATCAGTCTTCCGGTGAAGCATGTCGGTGGTGATCAGGAGGTAATCTTCTCCCCCGATATCAATGACTGCGCAATCATCTTCACCTGCCCCTACGATTGTTTTATCTCCCTGCCTTTTAAGCAATTTCGCTATGCGCGTTATCAATTCCCGTTCGGTGAGTTCGCTGGCTTTCATTCAATGATAATTTACCCCAATCACTAAAGAACTTATCTTTTATTTCCTGCACCATGTTTATAAAGAATAAGAGTTCTGTAAATCGTTAATGAACACAGTACCCGGCGACGAGGAAATGCCAATCGTGGAACATATCGAGGAATTGCGCCGAAGATTGATGACGGTTGCGATTCCCGTTATAATAGTTACAGCAATTTCATATTTTTTCTCAGGAGAACTGCTCGTGTTGATATGGAAACAGACAGTCCAGGTACCCATGACCATTTATGCGCCCATGGATTTGATTATCACAAGATTGACGCTCTCCCTTGTATGCGCCCTGTTTATCGGGATACCGCTTGTGGTTTATGAAGCTTTTATGTTCGTCGGGAAAGGGCTTTACCCGAATGAAAAAATGTTTTTTATAAAGATTGTGCCTTTTTCTTTTATCCTTTTCACTGCCGGGGCTATGCTTGCTTATTTTGTTGCTATTCCGCTGATATTCAAATATACGATAATGTACTCAATCGATGTGGCAGCCCCGCAGATTTCCGTGATAAATACGATTAACACAATAATAACGATGGTCGTCGGTTTTGGGCTCGTTTTCCAGTTCCCGCTTCTTATGGTTTTTGCCATCAAGATGGGTATTTTGAAATATGAGTTTATCAGGGGAAAACGTATAGCGGTATATGGCATCCTTCTGGCGTTCGCATTATTCGTCTCGCCTGACCCTTCAGCCATTTCGGAAGTGATCGTGGCTGCGGCGCTTGTTGTATTATTTGAATTCAGCCTAGTAATAGCCAGAATTTTATGATAATGTTATTATATCGGCAAATTTGTTTGTATGTTTCCAGATGAAATGATGCTTTATAGGTGAAATAACTTTCAAAAAAATAAAAAATTTGTCAATTTTTCATCGTTTAGCTCCAAGATGAATTAATAATCGTGATACTTAGGCGGATTTCATCTTACAGTTATTCATCATAATAATAATGTTAATAATTAAATTTTTCCAAAAGAAATAAAGGGGTAGAATAAAGAGGCAGTTATATTGAAAAACAAAATCTTATTTGTTTATATAATTCCATTTTTCCTTAAATGCGCAAACCTTATGAATGTTCAAAAACCATTATGGTAAAACGTGATAGAAAAAACCATTGCAGGATTGAAAGTCGGAGACAATCAACCTGTAAGAGTAATGGGCGTAATAAATCTAAGCCGCGAGTCTTTTTATAAGGGTTCTGTTGTTCTTTCGGATTCTGTTCTTGATGCTTCCCAGAAAATGATAGATGATGGGGCTGATTTTATTGATGTAGGCGCCCGTTCCACATGGCCGCTTGCCCATAAAATCTCAAAGAAAGAAGAACGGTCGCGGCTTATTCCGGCAATCAAGAAGTTGCAGGATATTACCGTCCCTGTATCCGTGGATACGATGTTCGCGGATATTGCCGGGGAAGCGCTGGACGCAGGTGCAGAAATTATCAATGACGTCAGCGGTTTTACTGCCGACCCGAAAATGGTTGAAGTTGCAAACCTTCACAATTGCCCTGTGATATTGATGGCGAGCAATAAAGTCCCTGGAGACCCCGTGGGTATGGATGCTGTGATAGATTCACTTGAAAGGATAATATCCGGGGCCGAAAGCGATGGAATAGCCCCTGACAACATTATCATAGACCCCGCCATCGGGAAGTGGACCCCGGAGAAACTCCCGATGTATGATTATGAGACAATAGATACAATCCAGCGGCTTCGTATTTTTGAAAAACCAATCCTTGCCGCAATATCCAGAAAGTCCTTCATAGGGGAAACGCTAAATAAACCTGCAAATGAAAGGTTGTATGGAAGCCTTGCAGCGGCGGCGATTGCGGTAAGGAACGGCGCTCATATCATCAGGACACACGATGTGGCGCCTACCGTGGATGCTGTCAGGGTTGCGGAGAGGGTAAGGGCAAAAGTGCCTGTGGTTAGCTCAGGGGTTTTTGAAGCCGAATTGCTTGAGATAATAAATAAAGAGGACTGCAGAAGGGCAATGCGTTCCATCGGAGCGACACGGGCCGGAAGCGAGGTCATGAAGAATAAAACGGTTTTGTATAATATCATGCTGAAGAACATATCTGCAACAGAAGCATTGATAATAAAACAGGAAATGCTTGCAAGGGGTGGAGATGCGGCTCTCCCGCGCGAGGCTGTATCCCATGAAATTGATAAGGTAAATATTGTCATAACAGGGACGCAGCTCCAGATTGAGAGGCTTATTGAAAAAATAAAACACCAGGTAAGAGAACTGCCTTTGATCGCTGAAATGCTCAGTGAATTGATAAACAAGAAAAACGATACTGTTTTTGGATATTCAAGATAAGAATGATAATTTCAAGCCAGAAAGAATTCAGTAAAATCCTCCGGACGCTTAACGAGAAAAATATTTTCATAATCGGTTGCGGGAAATGCGCTACAAAGCTTCATGTCGGCGGCGAACCGGAAGTCCTTGAGATGCAAAAAAGACTCATCCAAGCCGGGAAAAACATTGTCGGATGGACGGTCCTGAGTTCAGCCTGCACTATAAGTTCATGGGACGATGTGCTCACCCAGAATCCCGGGATTGGAAAGTCGGATGCACTTTTGGTTATGTCATGCGGCGGAGGGGTTTCGGTGATCTCAGGTCTTTCGGAAAGACAGGTTTATCCGGCTCTTGATACTGAATCCCTCGGCGGGGTGCGCCTTGAAGAGACGATGAAAGACTTGTGCGGCATGTGCGGTGAATGCACCGTCTGGGAATTCGGGGGAATATGCCCTGTTTCGCGGTGCCCCAAGGGGCTTTTGAACGGGCCATGCGGCGGCGCAATGGAAGGAAAATGTGAGGTTGATGAACGCACATGTGCCTGGGATGAAATATACGAACGCCAGACGAAACTCGGGAAGCTTGAAAATCCTGGAATTATCCATGAACCCAAAGACCATTCGAGAAAGAAGCGGAGGCAGACGGTTTGAGCTTCGAGTCAAAGCTGGACGAGGGCAAATTCGTGGTTACTGCGGAAATAAGCCCGCCAAAAGGAACCGATACAGCAGGCTTGCTAAAAGACGCAGGCATGATAAGGTTTGCAGATGCAATCAATGTCACCGATAACCAGCGGGCTATTATGCGGATGAGCCCGGTTGCGGCATGCAGCATCCTTGAAAGCAAGGGGTATGAAACGATAATGCACATGACATGCAGGGACAGGAACAGGATTGCGCTCCAGTCGGAACTTCTCGGGGCATATGCGCTCGGAATAAAAAACATTCTCATAATGTCTGGCGACCATCCGGTAAAAGGCGACCATGAAGGCGCCAAACCTGTGTATGATATGGATTCGGTGCAGCTTCTTGGTCTTGTCCAAAAACTGAACACGGGTTTTGATTTTTCAGGCAACAGGCTGGATGGCAGTACAAATTTCTGCGCCGGAGCCGTGACAAATATTGAACTGAATGAAATTGCTCTTATTAAACTCGGGAAAAAAATAAGCCTGGGTGCACGTTTTATTCAGACCCAGGCTGTTTTTGATATTGACAAATTCTCAGGCTTTTTGGATAATATAAAAGATACCGGCATGAGCAAAAGACGGATTATAGCAGGTATAATCCCGCTGAAATCCGAAAAAAGCGCCATGTTTCTTAATAAAAATATTGCAGGAATCAAAGTCCCTCAAGATTTGATTAACCGGATGAAGAATGCCAGTAATCCCCAAAACGAAGGGATGGAAATAGCGGCAGGATTAATAAAAGAATTACACGGCATGTGCGGCGGCCTTCACATAATGCCAATCGGGAACCATGAAAAAACAAAAGATATTCTTGAAATGGCAGGCATAATATGAAAACGCAGGTAGAACAGGCATGGGAAGGCACCATAAACGAACAAATGATGTCGGTTGCCAGGCTTGAGAATATTGATATCGAGGTTCTGCTTCCGAGGGTTGCAAACGGAAACATCGTCATCATGAACAGGAAAGAGTGCTCTGTCGGCATCGGCAAAGGTCTTTCAACGAAAGTTAATGTCAATATCGGGACATCATCTTTAAAAATAAATCCTGATGAAGAGGTTAACAAAGCAAAGCTCGCGGAAAAATACGGCGCAGATACCATAACAGACCTTTCTATGGGTGGGGATATTTCAGAGATACGCCGAAAAATATTTGACAATACGAGACTTCCAATAACCACTGTCCCAATATATCAGACCGCCGCCGAAAAAGGTCTTGGAAACATGACCGCCGGGGATATTATCCAGAATTTGAAGCAGCAGGCAGAGAGTGGAGTGAATTCCTTTGTACTTCACTGTATAAATAGTAAAACTCTCGTTACTCTGAAAAAGAAAAAAAGGATAATGGGCGTTGTTTCAAAAGGCGGTTCGATTACCAGCGCCTATATGATGATAAACAAATGTGAAAACCCGTTTGTCGAAAATTTCGATGAGATTTTAAAAATCCTGAAAAAATACGACATCGTGCTTTCACTCGGAAACACCATGCGAAGCGGATGCATACACGATATGCGGGATAAAGCGCAGCTTAACGAAATTAAACAGAACGTGGGACTTGCAAGACGGGCGAACCGGGCTGGAGTGCAGGTGATTATCGAGGGCATGGGAGGGCATGTGAGTGCAGACAGGATAGCAAAGTATGTAAAGTTCCATAAACGCCAGTCGGATTTTCCACTTTTCGTGGCAGGACCACTGCCAACAGACATTGCTGTTGGATATGACCACATAGCCGGAGCCGTAGGAGCGAGCATGGCAAGCGGTGCGGGAGCTGATTACCTGTGCTATATTACGCCATCCGAGCATCTCGGGCTTCCCGGCCCTGAGCAGGTAAGGGAGGGGCTTATCGCCTTTAAGATAGCGGCTCACATTGGCGATTCAATAAAATACGGGTTGGATGAGAAGGATAAAAACCTTGCAAGAAAAAGGGCAAACCTTGACTGGGAAGGGCAGATGGACTTTTGCATCGACAGCGAGCGGGCAAGGGCTCTGGCGCCTTCTGAGGGGCCGTGCACCATGTGCGGGGATTTCTGCGCAATAAAAATAATGAAGGAGTTCAGATAGAATTTATGATGAATAAAATATATTTCACCGCAAAGAACGCAAAGGACGCAAAGAATGGATGAAAATGAGTTATCGAATAAGATAGTCGGAGCAGCGATAGAAGTACATAGAACATTGGGGCCAGGATTGCTGGAGTCCACTTATGAGGAATGCCTTTGCCACGAATTAGCTTTAAACCAAATTCCTTTTGAAAGACAAGCATCGCTACCAGTTATTTATAAGGGCATTCGACTGGATTGCGGGTACCGTGTCGATATAATCGTGGATAACAAGGTTATCCTTGAATTAAAATCTGTGGCTGAGGTACAACCTATACACAAAGCTCAGTTGCTAACTTATTTGAAATTGTCAGGATTAAAGCTGGGTTTATTGCTAAACTTTAATGTACTGCTAATGAAAGATGGGATCAACAGATTTGTGAAGGGTTTATAAAATTATTTTGCTTGTGTGCTACGATTTATATGAGATTTTGCTATTAAATCGCAACTCTGCCTGTTTTATGTAATATGTGGGATTATACAAGTTGTATAAGGCTTAGAGAAAATTTTAAGCTAATAGAATAGTATTGAATCAATGTTGTGATAAGGCTATACGAACATTAGGAAACATTTAAACTGGAAAAAAATTATCGAAAAAAATGGAAAATAAAGGGTCAACAGATACAATAATATTACTATGTGAGTATAAAAATGAGTGACGATAAACCAATCCATTTGTGTGTAAGGGGAGTTGGCAGAAAAGATATTGATGAATCAATATCACGTTGGGAAAAGATTAAGGATTATGTTTTATGGATGTGGAATCCTAAATCAGAGAAAAAAGTTATCCGCGATGAATTAATAGAATTATTAAAAGAAAATATATCTAATTTTAATAATAATTTTGTTTATTTTATTGCTGAAAATGGCAGATATGTTAAGAAAGCAAGACTCCTTTCAGTCGAAGGAAGGCGTACAATAGAAGATGATAAGCATCTTCCAGATGGATGGGGAGGCGATGGTGGTTTATGGATCAAATGCATTGATTTCAAGGATAGTCATTTAAATGAACTCGAACATTTATTATTAAATAGTGATAAGAAAACGCCCTATTTAGACTTTAATTCTCGTTTTCGTCCTTTTAGAAATACAACCCTAGTAAATTTAGTTGTATTTGATGATTCTTATATAGAACCACCAGAACCGGAATTGCCTAATAATCCATCAGAAAAATCAGAAAGTGGGGTTTCAATGAATAATGAAGAACAAATATTGATTTCAACAATAAATGATTCGATTAAGAAAACAGGTATCACCTTCTCACTCCAACAAATCACTAACTACTACCTTTCCCTCAAAACCAAGCCCTTCGTAATCCTCACAGGAATCTCAGGCACAGGCAAGACAAAAATCACAGAACTGTTAGCAAAAGCAGTTTGTGAAGACGACGAAAAACAATATAAGTGCCTACCCGTAAGACCTGACTGGAATGATGACAAATATCTCCTTGGCTATTACAATCCGCTTACCAAAAAGTACCAGCCCACAGATTTCCTTAATTTCATAATGCAAGCAGATAAAGACCGTGAGAATCCCTATTTTGTTTGTCTTGATGAGATGAACCTTGCGCGTGTAGAGTACTATTTTTCTACATTTTTAAGCGCAATGGAATCCAAAAAAGAAATACCGCTGCATAGCGAAAAAACCAATATACAAACAGACAGCGGAGAAGAAATCCCTGGCAAGATCAAAATCCCACCAAATCTTTTTTTCACCGGGACTGTGAATATGGATGAAACTACATACCGTTTTTCGCCCAAAGTTCTGGATAGGGCAAATACTATTGAATTAAATGAAATTGATTTACTGAAAGCGCGTGAAAACAATAATCACCCTTCAAATAACCAAGATATATCAAATCTTTTTAAGGAAGTTTTCCTTGAAGTCAGAATTAATGAAAAAATTAAAAACGAAGATAATGAAAATTATTCGCAGTGGGAGAAAGAAAATTGGGATAAGTTGGTTGGATTTCTGAAAGAAATTAACGATATCCTTAAAAAAAATAATCTCCATTTCGGCTACAGAATACGCGATGAAGTACTGCGTTATATATATTTCACAGAAAAACTTGGCAGCAGTGATTTTACTATCGATACTGCGCTTGATTTTCAGATAAAGCAGAAGATACTCCCAAGAATCAAGGGTCCTGAAAGCATCAGACCTGCGCTCGAATCCCTGAGGGATAAACTCGCTGGCAAATATCCCCTCTCCTTAACTAAAGTAAATCAGATGCTTGAGGCCCTCCAGAATGGATACACAGACTTCTACCAGTGATTGGGCGCTGAAGATAGAATCCAAAGTCTCTGGCATACAAAGAGCCTATAACAAGAATCAGCTTGAATGTCCAGATATATTATGTGTGGATGGAAAATTTATTGAGACTGAAAATATTTATTTTACTTACAGGCTGGACGAGGGAGAGAAATACTGCAAGCTACTGATACCTCGATGCAAGGACAGAATAATAAGAGAAGATTCTGGCGATGCGCGGACTTTTAAATATCGCTGGATACCAGTAAATTTCGCAGGTCTTTTCGATGTAGTTCTTGAGATAACAAAGGAAGATAAACCAAAAGAAGATAAAAAACCATATATACTGCGCATTGATGTTTTGTCCAAGTTCGTCGAAGGAAGCAATGACAGGAACTTTCTTTTCATGCTGAATTCACTTCGGGAGAAGCATATTGAGATTTTCGATCTGTTCAATCCATCGAAAATTCCAAAAATAAAAGGGAAAACTGTCCCTCCAACACCTTTAGAGCAATTCGATGTACTCGAAAGGAATATGAAAAAACTTGAAAATATCGTATATCAGATATCTCTGAATCCGAACAAGAGGCTTATCAAAGAGGCACAGAGAGATAATTTCTATGCGTTGGATATCGTTGACCACAATATAATATACGACATTGCGACCCAGCGCGGCGGCCTTATAAGGGCGCCAGATGATTCCATAGCGCCGGAGCTTCACGATTTGCTCGTAGATACTGATGGAACACGATACTTGCCCGACAGCGTCATCATCTATCGGACGGCGCCGACCTTTAATGTTTACGAAAACCAGTTATTAAAGAGATTCCTTACACTGATAACGATTTGCTCAAAAATTGTTGAAAGAAGATTTGAACAGGAAGATAGGGAAAAACTGGAAAAGAACGAAATCGAAGAGATCGATAAACGCATCCAGAAATGCAAAGAGTTTCAGAGAAAAGCGCAGTACATGAAGAGGTATTCTTTCCTTGATGAAGTTCAGGAGACAGATAATATTGCATATCATACGCCTGTCCTTCAAAGAGAAGTCAATTACATGCGGTTTCATGATATTTTCAAGGAGTTTATCAGAAAACCGTTATTTGATTTTTCTGATGTCCTCAATCTGCCGATACTTGACATGCCAACTTTATACGAATACTGGGCGGTTATTCAGATAGTTGATGTATTATGTGATATGAAAAATAAGTGGATTGTTAACCTGCCGTATATTATTGAAAAGAACGAGTTGGGCATTCTTTTCAGATTAAGGAGCGGAAATAACAGCCTTATTGAGCTTTCCAATAGCGAAACACAGATTTCACTATACTATCAGAAACAATATCGCTCATATGCTGACCGAACTATGAGACCGGATATAACAATTGAGATGTGGACTAAGGGCAAACTATCAAAAATACTTATCCTTGACCCGAAATACAGATCAAATCTTGGCACAGAAGATGATCCTGAAAGCGCTATCAATAAAATGCATGTTTATAAAGATGCGATACGAGGAGAAGATGGTTCTCACATTGTAGAAGCGGCTTATGCAGTATTTCTTGGAAGAAATGAGATAAATTATCCTTCAGGAAATATGACCGATGGGATTGGTGGTATAAGGTTATTCCCCAGAGAGAATAATGCGGAAGATATAGAAAATCTCAAAGGGATTATTCAAAACTTTATAGATAATAAAAATATTAACTAAGGAGGAAACACATGACAAAAATTACCTTCTATGATGGTGTAAACGAGATAGGAGGAAACAAAATCTTTATTGAGGATGTAGAAAAGGAATTCTTAGATTTTGGGAAAAGCCATTCCAGAGAAGGCATAGTTGCGTATTCAGGGGATATCAGAATATATGGAGCAAACAAGGGCATAGCTGAGGATTTAATTGAAAAAGCAAACGAAAGAATTCAAAGCATAGCAATAACAATCTTTGCGCCCTTTGCGTTCTTTGCGGTGAGATGTCTATGCTACTCCAACGGGTCACCGGACACTAACACCAAGGGGAACTAAAAACATGCAATTATTCGGAATAAAAACACCGCTCATAAAACCGGGCGATGATATTGCTTCTGTCCTTGTTGAGTCCATGAAAGCTTGCGGCATTACACCGCAGGATAACGATATATTCATTTTTGCCGAATCGGCTGTGGCGAGCGCTGAAGGAAGGGTCATAGACCTTGAAAGCGTGGTGCCGTCTAAAAAAGCCATTGAACTCTCAAAGCTTTATGAAAACGACCCACGAAAAATGGAACTTATTATCAGGGAATCGGATGAGATTCTGGGCGGGATTCCGGGGGTTGTGGTGACTATTACTAAAGGAGTGCTATCGCCGAGCGCCGGAATAGATAATTCCAATGCGCCTGAAGGACATGTTGTATTACTGCCTGAAGACCCGAAAAAAAGCGCCCTTCTTATCCGTGAGAAACTGATGAAGGAATACAGGTGTAATCTTGCTGTGATCATCGGTGATAGCAGGACTCAGCCGCTGCGTCTCGGTTGTGTGGGTATTGCACTTGGCTGCGCAGGGATTGAGCCTGTGGAGGATATGAGGGGAAGGAAAGACCTTTTCGGAAAACCCCTTTTGATTACACGGCGCGCAACTGCAGATAATCTCGTTTCTGCGGCACAAATAATAATGGGAGAGGCTGATGAAAGCACACCTTGTGTGCTTATCAGGTACGCACCTGCGGTATTCTGCGAAGGCAGCGTGGAAATACCTCAGATTTCGCGGGAAGAGTGCTTATATTTTGCATGTTTTGATAAATGAAATCAGATTTTCTGCATCCAACTTGTGTTTCAAATAACAAAATATATCAATCAAAATAGTATATTAAACGGACAGATGATAATGAAAAAAATAAAACAATATTTGATATCAATGTTTTTGATTATTCTTTTAATCAACACAGCCTATGGATTTCCGGGGATGACCGGCAATATATCCACAACACAGCCGGGTTTGATCAATAGTACGGAATCAGACCAAGACATCATATTGGTACAGAGCCTGATAGAAGTTGATTCAGTCCAGTTTCAATCCCAAAACAGATTATTTGTCAGGGAGACGCTGATATACAGGAATTCAGGAACCCAGAATTTTATCGGGGCTCTCAGGTCATGGGTGCCGGATGGAACTGAAGGCATAAGGATAGCGAGAAGCGAGATGACTGAGAGCGCAAATGCCACATTTATCGTGTGGAAACAGGATAAGAACATCATCAGCTGGCCGGGTGAAATTAATGCAACAAGTCTTCCTCCTATTTATACGGTTGAATATGTGATCCCGGTAGAACCAAAAGGAACCAAACAATATTCAAAAATGTTGCTTTATCCGACGCTCGTAACAAAAAAGCCAAACAGTATCGTGCTTAGAATCACACTGAATAAAGATGAAAGTGCAGCTATTACGGATGAAAACGGGAACAGTATCTCGTCTTCAGGAAGTCCAACTGAAGAAGGTAACAGTATCCAATATGGCTGGGAATCCCCGCAATTTAATGAAATGAATGTCGCTATTTCAAGCTCCACAGGCACACCTTCAGGAATTGCAGGTTATGTGATTATCGGGCTCCTGATTATACTTGTATTTTCATACCCGTTCATCAGGAAAAAGAATGAAAAAATCCGCTCACTTGAAGAAAAAATCAGGAACTCTCTTAAACGGAAAGAAACCTTGAAAGAGACTGCCAAAGAAACACGCAGGAAAGCCGCTGGTGAAACTAAAAAAACGGAACCGGTTAAAAGAGTAGAAGATACCGGATTTGATGGGAAATCAAGGGATGAACTTGAGGTAATGAGGGATGAAACTCTTTCCAAGCTCAGCGAATTGGATAAGGAATACGAATCAGGGAACATGCTGGATGAAGAGTATGAAGAGCTTAAGAAATCTTACCAGGAAAGAATTGATAAAATTACCAGAAGAATAGAAAAGTCCGGGTAATTTTATTTTATCATTTTCAGGAAATATTCGTGGATTCTTAAATCTTCTGTCAATTCAGGATGGAATGCCAGGGCAAGCAGGTTTTTCTGTCTTGCCGCAACTATATAGCCCCTGTATGTTGAAAGGATTTCCACGGCCTTTCCCGCCTCTGTAATACACGGCGCGCGGATGAATATTGCATTGAAGGGTTCAGTGAGCCCCTTAAAATCGACCGGCGATTCAAAGGATTCTTTCTGCCGCCCGAATGCGTTCCTGTTGACATGGATATCCATCAGGGAAAGCAGCGATTGTTTTGTTTTTTCCACCTGTTCATCCCCGTGTTTTGCAAGCAGCACAAGTCCCGCGCATGTTCCCATTACAGGAATGCCCGAATTAGCGGCTTTCCTTATTTCGGATGAGATGCCTTCCTTTTCCATTAGCCTGCCAAGCGTGGTACTCTCACCGCCGGGAAGGATTAATGCATCGCATACAGGGACAATTCCTTTATGTTTTATCTTTACAATTTCTGTTTCCAGTTTTGCCTGTCTTAATGCCTTTTTCAGGGCTTCAACGTGCTCTTCTACGTTTCCCTGGATTGCAATGACCCCGATACGCATATATCCAGAGTCTCCAGATAAGAATATAAATTATTCCCAAAAAAACTGTTCGTAGTTTATAGAATGAAAGATAACCTATAAGTAATCGAACAAATAAAAGATAGGATAGGTTAGCAAAAACGGAGAGAAAAAAAATGGATATAGAAATTGGTAGGTGCGGAATAGCATGTGAGGTATGCAAAAATTTCAAAAACATATGCCTCGGGTGCGATGGGGAAAACCAGATTGAAAAAATTTGCGTTATTTATGAATGCACCAGCAGTAAGAATGTAAAATATTGTTTTGATTGCAGCGAATTCCCATGTGGCCTGTTGAGTATAGCGAAATCTTATTGCCCAAAAACAGCCAAAATCAAATTAAAAGCATTGTTCACTAACCAGGAAAAAGTGTTTTCGTCATAAGAAGTTTTGAATATATCAGGATAGCAGAAAACTAATTATATCAATGAGACTCTATTAAACTTCTAAGATGACGGTGGAATTAACAGATATCAGGAAAGCATCAAGACCGACTGTTGCTGTAATCGGTCTTGGCGGCGCGGGCTGCAATATCATAACATACCTATCCCAGAAAAGCATTGCAGGCGCGAAAGTTATAGCTGCTAACACCGATATAACGCATCTTGTTTTGCAGCGGGCTGATAAATTGATGCTTTTGGGAAAAGACCGAAGCAAGGGCAAGGGATGCGGGGGATTCCCTGAAGTGGGCGCGGAATGCGCGCGAGAAAGTGCAGAAGAAATAAGAAAAGAACTTGAAGGCAGCGGCATCGTATTCATTGTTGCGGGTCTTGGCGGAGGCACAGGTACGGGTACTGCGCCTGTGGTCGCTGAAATATCCCGCAGTCTGGGCGCGCTTACCATTGCATGCCTGACCATGCCTTTTGAAATAGAATCACTCAGGCGTGAAAATGCAAAAAAGGCAATCGCAGCCCTTTCGCAAACCTGTGATTCTGTGGTATTGATTGATAACACGAAATTGAGGAAAGTAGCCGGGAAATTGCCTCTCAAGACTGCTTTTGCAGTAGCCAACGCCCTTATAGGGGCATTCATTAAAAGCATAACAGAAACCATAACCGAACCAAGCCTTATGAATCTTGATTTTGCTGATTTAAAAGCCGTTCTTGAAAAAGGAGGAATATCATCTTTCGGGATCGGGGAGGCGGAAGGCGCAGACCGCGTTGAAAAGTCGGTACTGCGGGCGATAGCCGCCCCACTGCTTGACATTCCCGACCTTTCTTCTGCTCACGGTTTGCTTATACATATCACAGGCGGGCAGGACCTGACGCTTGAGGAAGTCGCAAGAGCGGGCGAACTGATGGCGCAGAATTTACCAGGCACAAAAAGGATTATCTGGGGTGCAAAGGTGGATGATACCATGACGGGTCGCATTAGCATAATGGCATTATTTGCAAGCGTGGACAATCCTTTTGAGTTAAAATCATAGTTGAGATAAACAATCTTCAAGCGTGCCGTTCCCCATAAAGTCCGGATTTATCCCATGTTTTCTCATCGCATCGGCGGTTTTTTGTCCTATTGCAATAACTTTGAGCTTTTTTGCATGTTCCGGCGCGAAGCCTGAAAGTTCAAATGATTTTGCACTGGTGAATATTACTGCTTCAACTTCGTCTAATACTTCTACAATACTGTCGCCTGCTAACAGCCGATATGCCGGCGCCTCGATTACTATAGCACCTGCGGCTGTCAGGGAGTTTACCAGTTCCGGATTCGGCACATCGGCCCGGGCGATGCCGATTGTTTTACCTCTTATGTCGCCGAGATATTCTGCAAAGTGGCCGGATGAGAATTTTTCGATTACTTCGCTTTGCATTCCGTATTCTTCTACTTTCTTTGCCGTTTTAGGGCCTACGCTTACGATTCTCACATTTTTCCCGGGTTTTACTTTTTCAAAAAGCTTTTCAACCCCCAGCGAACTTGTGAAAATCAGGATGTCAATTTCGTTCTTTGAAATCATCCCAGCAAGGCGGGAAATAGGAGCGGGGTCGGCTGGCGGTGCGGCGCGCATAGTTGATACTATGACCGCTTCATGGCCGTATCGCTTGAAAAGCTCATGTATGCCTTCTGATTTTTCTTCGAGTTTGGTGACTGCGATTTTCATTTTTATCCTTTCAGCGCCGCCTCAATACAATCCTCAGTCCTTCCAAGAATGCTCTTTATCCCGCACAGATTCGGCACATACTTATGCGCCTTCCCCGAATTCACCATCATGCAGGTAAATCTTTCACTCGCAGGAGAGACCACCATGCATGTATCGCAAAAAACCTTCGCGCCGCTTTTTTCAATGCGCTTAATCAATTCAGGATGCTTATTTTTTATGGCGCGCGAGGTGCAAATCCATACCTCTTTTTTTACTTTTTTACCATTTAAAAGCCGGGCAAGCTTTTCAAGCTCGCTGACGCTGCTGTGAGGACAACCGAATGCGATTAAATCCGGCTCGCCCTTTGAATAAACCTCTTTTATCTGTTTTATTTCGATTGTAATTTTCTCTTTCGGCGCCTCGTATTTTCCTGCCTCCGGTGTTGTGCCGGAAACGTGATACAATGCCACGGCGCCGGAGGCAGCCATTGCGGCGCCGAGGGATTTGAGTTCGTCCTTCGATGGCTTTGATTTAAGTTTAAAAAGAGGCACTTTATCGCCCACCATCTCGCCGACGATATACCCGAGCGCCCCGTAATCAGAATCATGAAGCTCTGCCTCGACTATTATCGATACAACGGGTTTGCGGTTCTCATCAAGATGAAAACCGTAATTCGGCGTTTTTCCAATAAGTGCAGCCGACAATGCGCTCGGTCCTCCTTCCCTGTTCGTCCTCGCCCCGATGACCGAATTGGCGTACGAAATTGCTGAAGATTCACTCCACGCCACATGGTCTCCGAATCCTGCTAGGTTATCAAAGATATTATATGGAGTGCAGGAGCATTCGATTCTCACGCCGAGCGCGGAATATGCCTGGATTATTTTCTCCTGTTTTTTCGCGAAATCCTCTGAAATACCCATTTCTTTCCAGCATTCCAGGTCCATGCCGGCAGGATTAAGAATAGAGGGGACAGCTACTTTTCCCTTCAGGTCCGATATCCATTCAAGACCCGCATCGCCTATGGTCTTGTACGAAACGCCTGCTATCTGGGCGCTTTTTATCGGAATAAGTCTGTCAGCTTCGTAAATATCCCCGAGGGCAGCGAGTATCTCGATTGCTTTCTGGTAAGTCGGGCCGTGTTCCCCATTGAAGAGCTTTTCTTCTTCAGGTGTGAGATACATCTATGCTCCCCATCTGCGTTCATCTGCGTTCATCTGCGGTTCCTTATTTTCAGGCTCATAATTTCGGCCGTTTTGCCCTCTCAAACTTCCATTTCTTGCTCAAATCCATCGTAGCATCTATACCCATCTTTGTCCCGATGCCATTCTCTGAGCGCGGGTCAAGCGTGCTGCCCCTCACATTCGGAAAAATATAAACATCCTCATCGCCTTTCACCCGTGTCGCTATCGCAAATTCAATATCGTTCGGGTCGTAAATATTGATATCCTCATCCACAATCACGACATGTTTTAAGCTTTTGTGGGCAGCAAATGTCGCATCTATTGCCTTCCTGGGTTCGTCATCATTTGTTTTATGAATCTGTATTACCGCATGGAAATAATAACATCCGCCTGGCGTGAGTGCCACATTCCTGATATCCGCCACTTTTTTCACTTCATTGAAAATCAGGGGTTCATACGGAATGCCCATCAGGATATGATGTTCGCTTCCCGCAGGAAGCAGGGCATGGTAAATTGGATCACGCCTGTGCATCATGTTTGTCAGGTATATGACCGGCTGCTTCCTTATTATATCGTATGTGCCGCTAATATCCACGAAAGGTCCTTCATCTACAAGTTCGGTAGGATGGATATACCCCTCAAGCACTATCTCTGCATGAGGGACTTTGATACCATTTTTGCATTCGAATAACTCAACCGGTTCACCTTTTAGCGCCGAGGCATAATTGAATTCCTTCCCCTCAGGCACGCGGGTTGAGATGGCAAACAGGGTCACAGGGTCAATTCCGATAACAATAGCCACGGGCAGGGGCTCACCGTGTTCCGCGGCTTTTTTGTGAAGATTATACGTATGCCTGAATTCAACAAGCCGCGCTGCTAATTTGTCTTTTCCGATTACACGCAACCTGTGGATTGAGGCATTCATGATTCCATCATATTCCGAAACCACCACTCCGGCTGTGATATACGGGGCGTCGTCACCCTCAAAATGAGTGAGGATGGGAAGTTTTGTAAGGTCTGGTTTTCCTGTGATTTCTTTCGTTGGCGAATCTTTCACGAGCTTAACATCGCCTTCGGCTGGGCACGAGGAAAGATATTCAATAATTTTTTCAGGAGATACACCGAGCGCCTCCGCAAGCAAATCCCTTGACGCCAGGATATTCATGACCACTTTTGAGCCGTCGACATTTGTAAATAAGGTAGGCTCTTTACCGACCGATGCCGATACCTCAAATACGGGCGAGAGGCGTTTTGTGACTTCCTTGAGTTTCCCTTCGGTTTTAAGCTGTTCTAAGAATCCCCGCAAACTCATTCACGCCACCGCTTGTATAAATTATGCTCAATTGAAAGAAGGTCAAAAGCCCGGCCTGCCATGAAGTCAAGAAGTTCATCGATAGTTTTGGGTTTTGTATAAAAAGCAGGACACGCAGGTAGTATGGAAGCTCCGGCTTCGTATGCTCTTTTCATGTTCTCTATGTGTATCAGGTTCAATGGTGTCTCACGCGTCATTAAAACGAGAGGTCGTTTTTCCTTAAGGCAGCAGTCGGCAGCTCTTGAAATCAATGTATCAGACATCCCGCTGGCGATTGATGCAAGGGTCTTCATACTGCATGGCGCCACCACCATCCCTTTGTTTTTGTGGGAACCGCTTGCTATCGGCGCTGTAAAATCATAATCGTCATAAACGTTATCAGCCAGTTTCTCCACATTGCGGACTGTAAGAGTTGTCTCTATCTCAATAAGTTTTTTGGCTGATTCGGAAATGACAAGGTGGGTCTCGAATCCTTTCATTTTTTTCAGGGTTTCAAGAAGCCGGATGCCGTACTGGACACCTGAAGCGCCGCTTATACCTATAATTATCTCAGTCTTCATAGGGTATAATTGGTTTACTATGTTTGAATAGTTTTTGTTAAGAATAGATTAAGAATAAGATTATATCAAATAGGCGCAATTTCAAGAGTACATGATCCAGGTTTTATCTGATATTGCATTGCGCCTCGGGCTGGGACTCATCCTCGGCGTATTGCTTATGATTTTCATCACAATAGTTGAAACCGCATTTTACAATCATAACAAACAGATCCATATAATCGTAATCGCTGTTCTCATATCACTGATAATATACGCCCTCGGGGACATTGCGATTGATATCCTGGGTTTTTGATGCTAAGGAGCTGGCTTTTTTCTTCGGAATCTTCCGATTAATCTTCTTATCCTGCTTTTGCCAGGGTTTTTGATCTTTATCCTGAGATAGCCCCTTTTTGAATTTATCACCATCTTGAATATTGCACCATCAGGGCAGGATTCAAGAAAATTTTTTACCTCTCCTTCTGCGGTTTGTTTATTAATCCCCGTATATTCTATGCTCATATCAATCAGCTACTATTGGAATTATACTTAGTTAATTAATCCATAAATAAACCTGTAGTACCTTAAATCCATAAGCTTTAACTGAAAGCAGGAATATTACCATGAATTAGCAAAATATGGTACTCGATAAACTTGGCGGTTCTCTTCAGGACGCCCTTAAAAAACTTGTCGGAGCAAGCAGGATAGATGAAAAGATAGTGGACGAGGTAGTCCGGGATATACAGCGCGCTCTCTTGCAGGCGGATGTAAATGTACAGCATGTGATGGTGTTATCGCAAAAGATTAAACAGCGCTCACTCAAGGAAGAACCTCCGGGCGGGATGAACCCGCGGGAGCATGTTATCCGTATCGTTTACCAGGAACTCATAAACATCCTCGGGAAAAGTGCAAATGTGAAGCTCGCACCCCAGACAATAATGATGGTGGGGCTCCAGGGAAGCGGCAAGACGACAACTACAGCAAAATTAGCCCGCTATTTCCAGAGAAAAGGATTAAAACCTGCTGTGATATGCGCCGATACCTTCAGGGCAGGAGCATACGACCAGTTAAAAACCCTTTGCGACCGCATGGGTATTTTTTTCTACGGCGAGAAAGACGTCAAGGATGCCGTTGCAATTACTCAGCGCGGGCTCAAGGCAATCGAAAAATTCGACGTGAAACTTGTTGATACCGCGGGAAGGCATGCTCTTGAGAAAGACCTCATTAAAGAAATGGAAGATATACATAATATCGCAAAACCCGACCACAAATTCCTGGTGCTTGATGCAGCAATGGGGCAGCTTGCGAGCGAACAGGCAAAGGCATTCAACGCCTCCATCGGAATAACAGGCGTTATCATAACAAAACTTGACGGCACAGCCAAGGGCGGAGGCGCCATGTCTGCAGTTTCTGATACCGATTCTGCTATTGCTTTTATCGGCGTTGGCGAGACACCTGATGACCTTGAGAAATTTGAAGCCGACAGGTTCATTTCGCGCCTGCTGGGTATGGGGGATATCAAATCGCTTCTTGAAAAGGCAGAAGAGACCCTCAAAACCGAAGATTTTGATGTAGAATCCATGTTCAAGGGGAAATTCACCCTGAAGGATATGTACAAACAAATGGAAGCCATGAACAAAATGGGTCCCCTGAAACAGATAATGTCCATGATACCGCTTGGGAAAGTCGGAATGAATGTTTCTGATGAGATGTTTGCCGTGACCCAGGAAAAAATGAAAAAATACAAGTTCATCATGGATTCGATGAATGACAAGGAACTTGAAGACCCGAAACATATCAACAGCCCGAGGATAACGAGGATTGCGCGGGGCTCGGGGACGAAATATGAAGAGGTGCGCGAACTCTTGAAATATCATAAAATGATGCAGAAGACAATCAAGAATCTGGGCGGCGGCGGCAAGTTCAACGTCCAAAAGATGATGAAGAAATTCGGAATGTAAAGGGTAAAGCGGGCTTAAATTATGGAAAATATTTATAAGTAATGACATTTATAATAGGAATGGGGTAGCGGCATCGCATCCATCCCCTCCGATGTTTCCGCAAGCCCCCTTTTTCTTTTCCGGGCTAGGATATTTTTCCAACAGTAGAGGAAGAGATTTGAATCTTATGATTAAAAAAGATGTCATCATCATCGGGGCAGGCGCATCTGGTATGATGTGTGCCATCGAATGCGGAAAAAGAGGCCGCTCGGTTCTTGTTCTTGACCATGCTTCGAAAATCGGGAGAAAAATACGCATTTCAGGTGGAGGAAACTGTAATTTTACGAATATCAATATGAGCCCAGCAAATTTTATATCAAATAATCCTCACTTTTGCAAATCCGCGCTTTCACGTTTTACACCAGATGATTTCATTGCCATGCTTGAAAAACACGGCGTAAAATATGAGGAAAGAGAACAGGGTCAATTATTCTGCGCCAAAAGTGCTGAAGAAATAATCCGGGTGCTGGAGAAGGAAAGTAATGATGCCGGTGTAAACATAATTTTAAACTGCCAGGTTAAGGACGTGAAAAAGGAGGATTCTTTTACCGTATCGACCAATCATGGTATTTTTGAGTCGGACTCGCTTGTTATTGCAACAGGCGGGGCGTCATATCCCCAATCAGGCGCTTCAGGCATCGGGTACAAAATCGCAAAGCAATTCGGTCTTGAAATTACGGAGCTAACACCCGCGCTTGTTCCTTTCATCTTTTCCCAGAAAGACCTGAAAATATTTGGCGAATTAACCGGTATTTCAATTGACGCCGCTATCAAATGCAACAAAATTGAATTCCGGGGAAGTATCCTTTTCACTCACAGGGGACTTAGCGGCCCAGCAATACTTCAGATTTCCTCATATTGGAAAGAGGGCGATGCCATTGTCATTGATATATTGCCTGATATTGATATATTCGGTTTTTTACTTGAAAAACAACAGAGCAAAAGTAAAATCGAAATTCATAACCTGCTTTCGCAGTATCTGCCGTCGCGCTTTGCGAAAATCTGGTGCGATTCAAATATCCAGTTAAAACCGGTCAACCAATATAATGAAAAGGAACTTAAAATTATAGCTCACAGGGTTCATAATTGGGAGGTTAAACCTGAATCTACCGAAGATTTTAAAACGGCTGAGGTCACCCTTGGCGGGATTGATACGGATGAACTCTCATCCAAAACAATGGAATCCAGGAAGGTCAAAGGTCTCTATTTTACAGGTGAGGTTATCGATGTGACAGGGCAGCTTGGGGGATACAATTTACACTGGGCGTGGGCGTCCGGTTTTGTGGCCGGGCAGTTTGCATAAGGTCGTTGGACTGGTCATCATCAACTCACAAATTGGTCGGGATTATATATAACTGCGATTATATTTAAATTATCATCTAATATGACATCCTGGTTGACAAAACTCAAACGTTGTCCCATAGGCCATCCATAAGTACCTTCAAATGAAATCTGAACGACCGATGCACTGGAAAAATTCATCCTGGGCATGATTAGTTTCCACCGCGGTTTGAATAATGTATATGTCTGGTTGGAGAGAACTGCCACTCCCGCAATTCTGAATGTGTTTATCATTTCCTTTCCTGTATCATCGATAACAAGAAGATTGGAGGAATACGACTCAGTTGGTACTGGAAACATTGATATGTTTTTTTCGGGAAAGACCCTTAATGCATAGACCATTTTTGTCTGGGGTATATTATCGGGCGGCGACCTTCGCATTCGCTCCACATCTGATTTTTGAAATGTTTCGAAAATACTTCTATTAACCCAGTTTGCAAAGGCATTGCAATTGTCATCAAATTTTGGTTCATAAGTACCAATTTCTCCGCCGCGTTCGTTGCAATTGGTGTATGGTGGTACGCCTAACGCTACCGAGTAATTGAAATTTTCTGCAGTCCTGAGGGCTTCAATACTTTTCTCAAAAGACGCTGAAGTTACGGGAGTTTTGTTGTACATCAGTAAAAAAGATTCATTATACAGGGAATTAACGCGAAAAGCCACGGTTCCATTTAAACTTTGACCGGGGAGCAGGGTTGTATCCTGTAATTTATTTTCTTTTTCGAGGTCTCGCAATACATCTAACATACTTGAACCATAAGGTGGAAGAGCCGTGGTATTGAATATCTCGTCCCCTACATGCAGGCGCAGGTCGTTCAGTTTAAAATCAAGATTAGTTGAACCATTATTCTTTATTGAAATATTATACACTGCATAATATACCTGGGAAATATTGTATTTAGTCTGGTATTTATTTTCAAGGAAGTAATGAGTGCCATTTTCCTCTTTTACCTGCCATAGATAGCTTCCATCCTCACTGGAGTTCATGGATGCGGTCTTATCGTATAGCGTTATATCGATCGATTTATAATTAGTAAAAACATGGATTGTTTTAGTCTCCTCATCTTTGGTGATGGTCACATTTTCATTTTGCTGATTTAAGTCTGGTCTCCAGACCCAACCAATGCCGAGATTATTCTTAAGGAAACTTAGCAGTTTATTACTTTCGTTTCCCGGAATATTTTCCCAGCTGAATAAAGCCTGTCCTTTATTCTCCAGATTATCATGGATGTATATGCTTGAGAATGAAGTTATGCTGATTTCAGGGATATTTTCTTCTTTTGAGGATTGGGTTAGGTTTTGGGATGGGACGTCCACTGCTTCTTTATGTGTTGAATCTGGCACCGGAACGATATTCTTTTCTCCGGTACATCCGCTGAACAGAACCGATAGTAGTAACAATATTATGACGGTTGTTACAATTTTGTTCCTTGATACCATATCATTTCTCCCTGTTTCATCTTATTTTCCGCCCCGTTATATACACTGCCAGGATTATCATAATTGAAATAACGACTTCAAATCCCGCTGCCCTCTCTGTCCGACCTGCAACAGTGGATGCCCCAACCGGATTGGTTTCTTCAGGTGTCTCCAACACCGCATTATCAGTAACCTCTTCAGGCATCACCTGTGTACCCATACTGACCGGGTAGAACCGAACTTCTGAAGAATTCGCTACAGAAAAACTAAGATTCCTGAAAAGCTCCACACTGCTCCCCGGGTTCAGTTCGACTGCTTTTTCGTTCTTGAATTCAATAAGTTCAGGCTTCGCTTTTGTGACCCTGAGTATACCAAACTCGTCCCCCTCTTTTAATTCAATGACATCTCCTGACATGAGCCATGTATATCGCAACTGTATCATATCAGTCGTTGTTCCCGAGAAAACGGCATCGAGATAGGTAACAAACACCGGCACATCGTTCTCACGAGACAGGTTTTTTCCGACGACAGTGTATTCTTCTCCCTGTGATACATTTTTATCCTCAAGTACGGCGCCGTTCCTGCTAAGGACAAGTCTCGCCCCCCTGAGGTATGACCTCGTATCAATGTCCCTGACTTCAAGCCTGTATCCATCTCCCATATCCATGATATCTCCATATACAAGAGTTCGCTTCTCAAAGTTTGAACCGCCATCCTCTACCAGCACCTTTGCCAGCCTGCCTGTGTTCCCGTCCACGGCAGCGTATTTGTCCTCCCCTATCCAGACGGTAGTATACGACCCATCCGTACCGACAGGTTTCCTGCCTGTTATCTTTGTGATAATGTAAGGGGACTCAAAACCGACAGTGGTGTATCTGAGCTGCCCTTCCGGGATCGTCCTGCCGGAAATATTGGTAATTTCATACGTCTGTGAATAATAGCCTGCATCAAGGTCGAACCAGCAACCTGCTCCTCCAGATGAGCCATTGTATAAATAAAACCTGAATATATCCGAATCTGAAGCCTTTAGTTTTAAATTTCCCATGATAGCAACAGCATCCCCGCGGGCGAAATGAAGGGGTTTACTGGTCGCCATCGAGATACCCTTTTCAGAAACACCTGTTATTTCCATTATTCCGTATGTTGTCCCGATGGATACCGGGATGGAGTTCCCGGATATCTGGAAGATCCCTTTTATCGACACAGAATCATTATCAATAGAAAACGGGCCGGCTGCTATGATTGGCAGAGGTCGTCCATAAACATAGATATCTCCATCAGCGACTTCTCTGGTGTCGACTTCGACTCCATCTTTACTGAGTGAGACTCTGGCTCTTTTTCCTTTTGCGTCCCTGACCTCAAGTGCATACCCCTCTTCAATCATAAGGCTGCTCCGGTTCAAAGCTCTGTATGCGCCGTCATCGATCAATATCATGTGCAGCCTGCCGTTCTTGATAACACTTACGGGAGTTGCGGTAATGTTTTTTGATCCCGATGTGTATCCTGCAATATATTTATCACCCATGAACCCGATAGCATCGTAATCGCCGAAGCTCCGGGCGGCAAAATCCTTTTTTTCCACTTCGGAGAGATAGACCAGGTTATTTGCGTTAACACTCCCTTCAAAAAAGCCGTTCATATTCACACGAAGCGATTCGTTTTTGATGCCATCATTATCGAATCCTTCGAAATTCAACGGCGTCCACACGCATGTCAGGTCATCGCCTGAGTCCGGGAAAAGAAGATCAGTAGAGCCTGACGGGTTTACAGGCGCAGGTTGCGAAATGTCAAGCAGGCTGCAATTGCATGGCCGGCTCATGAGCGGTCTTTTGTCCACAGATTCAGAGTTCGTGATTATTTTATTGTACGGCGAATCCCCGACACCGTCCCCGTTGACGTCACGACCTTTGTAATCGCTCCAGTAGTTCCCCTCCCATGAGTTGAAGCCGCTGTAATCGTTCGCATTGCCTGCGCTGTTGAAGGTATTCCCGTAAATCCCGTTCCCGCCAGAGCGGGAGATGAAAATACCTGAGCGATGGGAGCGCTGGATGACGTTATTTGAGATCGAGTTGTGATTTGAACCTGACTTGATCAATATCCCGTATCTGCCTCCGGTGATATTATTGCTGTTTATTGAGTTGTTCGAAGAATCTATAAGTGAAATGCCGGCGAATTTCCATGAATCGGATAGGATCGTATTGGCGCTGATAATATTTCCGCCGGATGACACGATGTGTATTCCGGGATCATCCCCAGATTCCGCCGATAGAGTATTTCCATATATTGTATTGTCTGTTGAGTCTTTTATGGAAAGTGTGAGCAGAGTATTACCATGAATTGTATTATTACTGGAGCCATCTTCATTAGAAAAAGTCTGGATTTTGTTGTACTCGAAGGTATTTTTATATGATTGCCCCATGGAAAGAAGCTGGATCGTGTTATTATTAAAAATAGATCTATTGGCAAGGAACATATAGAAGGTCATTACGGTGTTGCTGTTAATATGATTCTCATCCGAGAGCTGCAGATGGAATTCCTGAGCCGTGTTGCCCTGAACAATATTTTTATTTGATTTGTCAATGAAAATCATATTAGCTTCATTATTGTTGATGATGGCCTTATTATCAAAAGGGGTAAAATCATCCGGCGACTGGGCAATTATGCTTCCATCAACCCGGATGTTTTCCAGTGTATTGGAAATTCCGCTTATCCTGACATATGGCTCTGATGCCACCCCTGAGTACATATCCGGTGAATTCAATCTCCGTGTTATGTTGAATCCTCCGAAATAGACGTTCTTAGCTTTGATGTCGACAACAGGATCCATGCTCCAGGTCCCATATATCGTGGTTTCGTTCCTGCCCGAACCCAGGATTGTCAGGTTGTTCTTATAGACATTCACGTCTTCATAATACGATCCTGCATTGACCAGAATTGTGTCTCCCTGAGATGCCTTTACTATCGCATCCTGTATCTTAATGAACATCGCGCCGCCGCTGTCATCCACCGTCAGCGTCGAGGCGCCTGCCATGCCTGCAAGCAGCGCTATTACCGCTATTGAAAAGAAAACTCTCTTAATCATTTCATACCCGAAAACGCGCAGAGCCTGAAAAAAAACAATAGATTCGTTATTTTCCACATAATCGCCACCACCATCAAGATTTTTATTAACTCTCTTGTTATCCATTCTATAAATTTTTCCTGCCTTTGATCTGATAAACTGCAACAAGCGCAGCCAGTAAAATAACAACTTCAAATCCAGTTGATCTCTCTGTCCGACCTGCAACCGGGGATGTCCCCACCGGAGTTGTTACATCAGGTGTCTCCAGCACCGCATTTCCGGTAACTTCCTCAGGCATCACCTGCGTACCCCCCATATTGGTCGGATAGAACCTGAGTTCACCTGAATTCTCGACAAAGAAACTGAGATTCCCTAAAAGGTTTATATTGCTTCCGGCTTTCAGTTCAATCGGCTCCCTGTTCGTTAATACGATCCGATCAGGCTCTACGACCGTGACATTGAATACGCCCAACCTGTCGCCCTCTTTTATCCGGGTGAGGTTATCAGACACGAACCATGTGTATCGCAGCTGTATCGCATCGACCGTGGCGCCTGAAAAAACGGCATCAAGGTACGTGATAAGCTTTGGTATTCCGTTTTCTCCCGGCTGGAAATATCTATAAGCATTTCCACTTGACAACCAAACATCATCAAGTTCAACACCACTCCTGTTAAGGACAAGCTGTGCTTTTCTTGGATCAGACACTGTATCAATGGATTTAACTGTCAGGGTGTATCCTTCGCCCAGTTCCCATGTGTCCATTCCCCATTTAAATGTGTCCAGTCCAGGTGCCAACTTATCGTCCCCTTCAAACCATGGCGGCCTCCCAAGAAGTACCTCTTTTTCAGAGATACTATCAGCATGCGCTATCAATAATTCTCTAAATCCATTATTTCTTGGAGTATATTTTTTCCCGCCCAGGCTGAATGTGACATACGCCCCTTCTGTTCCTTCAGATTTTATACCTGTCATATTTGTAACAGCATAAGGCACTTTTCTCAGCCTGTAACTTGTATATGTAAGACCGCCTTCGGGTATCCTCCTGTCGGTCAAATTCGTTATCACAAGCGACTCTGAATAATTACCTGAATCTGCATCATATGAAAACCCGGCATAATTTAAACCGTCCCATGCGGTAAGATTGTTTCCGCCTGTTGCTCCTCTGTGTTCATCTTTTACATAAAGCCATTTTTTATATAAATGAACCCTGAGAGTATTCGAATCAGCTACTTTTAATTCTAATTCGCCGATATCGATAATGCTGTCCCGCTTTAAATCTACAGGAAGAAAATTACTCATCGTAATGCTTGTATCAGAGACTTTTGTTATTTTCATCCTTCCGAATATATCTCCATCATTAATCAGAGTGTACTGTTCTGATGTCTGGAATATACCATTTATAGCAGCAGAAACAGTTTCATTATCTTTAAGAATGGAATCGATATGAACTGCGATGACAGGTCTGCCCTGTATATCATAAATATAATTTTTCCCGGTATCAACGGTTTTTGTATCTATCCCGATACCTTCCCGCATGAGTGAAAGAGTGACATGGGAGCCCGCTGCATCCACATCCCTGATGTTAAGGACATACCTCCCATCCAGAGTCAGGTTGCTTCCTTTGATCAATGTATGACTGGTGTCGTCATCGATCAATATGTATTGCAGCCGATTGAGGTTTATCCCGCTCCAGGCAGAAATATTGCTCTTGCCCTCAGGAAATCCTGTAAGGTATTTTCCTCCCATGAACCAGATAACTGCGTATTCCCCGAATGGCTTGTATCTGGCAGTGGTTGTTTCAACAGTTGTAGAATAAACTAAACCGCCGTCTGGTATAGACCTGTCCTTTATGTGTATTGACCTGTCTTTTATATTATCAAGCATTATGGTAAGGGATTCGTTGCCTGTTCTGCTTTGCGCATCATAATAGAACCCGTCAAAATTCTCGTTCGTCCATGTGAATGTGAGGTTTTCCCCGGGTTCCCAAACAAACCGGGATTCAGGCGGGCTGACAGGTGCGGCTGCCTGGGTGGCGCATGAGAGAAACACTATTACGAATATCGATGCCAATGCAAATCCTGAAACTTTATCCATATATTCTCCTCGTCTTTCATCTCTTCCGCCCGGCTTCATATATTGCCAGAAGTATTGTTATTGCCAGAAAACCCTCAAATCCGGCGGCCTTTTCGGTAGTGCTAACATTGGCAGTCTTTTCGACTGAGCTAACATTATTGGTAATTTTGGCTTCCGGTTCGTATACCTTTACCAGGAAACCGTATGATACAGAACCATTATCTTTCCAATTGGCATCCACACGCAAAACGTAAAGCCCGGGTTTAAGGGAGAGATATATATCCGGCTCGCGCTCTAAAGGCCGCTTGTACCTATTCGTTGCATTCTCATATTTTAAACTCCAGACTCGCACACCATTTGAAGCCTCCTTAAGTTCGTCATCATCCGTGACCCGGGTGACGCTAAATCCTAACTCTTCCGGGGGTTCCGGAAGGGGCATACGTAAATGTGCTGTAAACGGTGACCTGGTAATCAAAGGCTCTGCCGGTGTTATGATTCCCGCAGAATCTCCACATACTGAAAATGTCTCGTTTTCTACCTTCCAGCAGCTGCTTCCGATTCCTGAGGTCTGTTCATTCCCGTCTATACTAAGGATTGCTGGAGGTGGAGACGCGCCTGCGTTACCTGCAATGATTGACAGAGCCAGTATTCCTGAAGTAAAAACGATTGTAAATATCAATCTTGAACGCATGGTTTTCTATCTCCTTTACTCGGCTCCTCTTTGCAAAATATCCCTCAGCTCACAAATTGTTCGGGATTATAACTTACCACAATTATATTTAATCCATCATCTAATATGACATTCTGGTTAATATAACTAAAACGTGTCGCCATAGGCCCTCCATAAGTTCCATCAAATGAAATCTGTACCACCGAGGCACTGGAAAAATTCATCCGGGGCATGATCAGTTTCGCCTGGGATTTGAATAATGTATAAGTCCGGTTGGAGAGAACCGCCACTCCTGTAATTCCTCTGGATGTATTGATCATTTCCTCTCCTGTATCATCGATAACAAGGAGATTGGAGGAATAGTACTCCGGATAGGCCTCTGTGGTTACTGGAAACATTGATATATTTTTTTCAGGAAAGACCCTTAACGCGTAGACAATCTCTGTCGTCGGTATATCATCGGGCGGCGACTTTCGCATTCGCTCCACATCGGATTTCTGATAGGTTTCGAAAATACTTCTGTTTACCCAGTTCGCCCAGGTCTGCCCTAAGTCATCAAATTTTGGTTCATAGGAGCCCGTCGTTCCATGCAACTCGCTAAAATTGCTGTATGGAGGTATGCCCAGTGCTATTGAGTAATTGAAATGTTCTGCTGTCCTGAGGGCTTCGATGCTTTTCTCAAAAGACGACGAGGTTATGGGTGTTGTATTGTACATCAGCAAAAATGATTTATTATAGAGGGAATTGACACGAAAAACCACTGTTCCGGTTAAACTTTGACCCGGAAGCAGGGTTGTATCATGTATTTTGTTCTGTTTTTCGAGGTCTCGCAATATCTCTGATAGACCTAAACCGTTTAGCCAATAAGGTTCTAGAGTGGCATTGAATATCCGGCCACCGTCATGAAGGCGCAGGTCTTTCAGCTTGAAATCAATGCTAGTTGAACCATTATTTTTTATTGAAAGATTATATACTGCATAATATACCCGGGAAATATTATATGAAATCCGGCCTTGATTATCAAGGAAGTTATGAGTGCCATTTTCCTTTTTTACCTGCCATATATAGCCTCCATCCTTACTGGAATTCATGTATGCGCTTTCATCGAATAGCGTTATATCGATCGAGTTTTCATCAGTAAAAACGTGGATTGTTTTATTCTCCTCATCTTTGGTGATGTTGGGATTTTCATTTTGGTGATTTAAGTTTGGTCTCCAGACCCAATTAATACCGAGATCATTCTTAAGGAAACTTAGCAGTTTATGACTATCGTTTCCCGGAATATTTTCCCAGCTAAATAAAACGTGTCCTTTATTCTCCAGATTATTATGCCCGTATATGCTTGAGAAAGAAACTATCCTGATTTCAAGACTATTTTCTTCTTTTGAGGATGGGGTTAAGTTTGGAGATGAGACCTCCACCGCTTTGTCAATTGATTCCGGCGCCGAAGAGATTTTATTTTCTCCAATACATCCGCTAAGCAAAACCGATAGTAATAGCAATAATATAACGGTTGTTACAATTTTGTTCCTTGATACCACATCATTTATCCCATCTATTACGACATAACCTTATCTAATATGTTTTCGCCATTATCGCCATATTTTCTGTATTTTTTCCACAAACAGGGCAATTCCCGGCGCCCTTCCCAAGCTCGCCCTCAGGCACTCCAAGTATCCCCGCGCCGACTGCTTCTTCCATTGCAAGCCCGCATTCGCGTTCACCGCACCATGGAATCCGGGCGATGCCGTTTGAAATTTTAGCCTTAACTTCATCAAGCGTTCCGCAGTTTATGATGCGTTCATTCAACGAGCTTTTCGCTTTCACGAACAGGTTTTCACGTATATCTTCAAACCTTTTCTGGATTTCTTCTATAATATTATCAAGCGGAGCAGTTTCCTTACTTGCGCTGTCTCTCCTGACTACGGTCGCCACGTTGTTTTTCAGGTCGCGCGGACCGATTTCCACCCGCAGAGGCACACCCTTCATTTCCCATTTGTAATATTTGGCTCCGGGGCGCTCGTCGCTGTCGTCAAGAACCACTCTCATGCCCTTTTCTTTCAGTTTATCTGCCACATCGCGACATGCTTTTAATATCTCCTCGCTCTTCCCGAACAGGATAGGGATGACCACTATCTGTATCGGCGCCACTTCAGGCGGGAATACGAGTCCCTTATCGTCGCCATGAATGGAAATCAACGCCGCGATGCTGCGTTCCGAAATCCCGTAGCATGTCTGGTGGGCGTATTGCTGCTCGCCGTTTAAATCTTCATATTTTATGTCAAATGTCTTTGCGAAATTGCTGCCGAGATGGTGCGCCGTTCCTATCTGTAATGTTTTGTTGTCAGGCATCAGCGTGTCCACAGCCATCGTGTAATCAGCGCCCGGGAATTTGTCCCAGTCAGGACGTTTTGAGACGATTGTCGGGATTGCAAGCCGCCTGTAAAACTCCTGGTAAATGCGCGTGGCTTCCTCGACCTGCTTTGCGGCTTCTTCCCATGTGGCATGGACTGTGTGGGCTTCCTTGAAGGACGTTATCTCGCGAAGGCGGATGAGGGGGCGCGTGTGTTTTGTCTCGTACCTGAAGGTGTTCACTATCTGGTATATCTTTATTGGCAAATCTGCATGGGAGCGCACCCATACTTTGTACATTGGATAAATAGCAGTCTCGCTCGTGGGGCGAAGGGCAAGCTTGACGTCAAGTTCATTCTTGCCGCCGTGAGTCACCCAGTAAACCTCATTCTCAAAGCCTTTTATGTGCTCTGCCTCTTTCATGAACTCGGTTTCAGGGATGAGAAGAGGGAAAAGCGCTTCTTTGTGGTCTTTATCAAGCAGCTCGCGGATTATCGCATACGTGCGCTTTCGCACATCGAACCCGAACGGGAACCAGACATACAGCCCTTTGACAGGATAACGGACATCCATTATTTCCCCCATCAAAAGGAGTTCGTTATACCATTCGCTGAAGTTTGATTTTGGAGGAAGGACTGCTTTTTTTTCTTCTGTTTGCTTTTCTGCCATTTTGTCACCGGTCGGGTGCTACTACAGTCTTATTGGCTATAAATTTTTTTGACGGGTGGGTGTTTTGCTGGGTTGGGGGTTGAAAAGTTGTGTTGGGATGCAATCATATTGATTTTAGATTGATTATGCAAGATATATCAGGGCAAAAACGGTAACAAGCCTCAAGTACGGGTTATGAGGAATTGTAGTTACGTTAATACCAAACATTTATCCCATTCTTTGATTTCAAGATTCGTCATATAGAACCGTTCCCTTCAAATAACATGTAATTGAAAATCAAGTAGTAATAGTGGTTGATTCCAAATGACATCTACAACTAAACATCAAAGGCACATCATCCCCGAAAGGTACATCATTCCTAATCCATATAATATTCCCGTTCACGACCAAGGCAATAAAAACAATTGCACGTCTCATGCTTTTGCTTCAATGATAGAATCTAAGTTAAGCAAAAAGTTTAAAGAAAGAACTTTAGTTGATGTGGATGATTTATGGAATAAGCAAATAAAATTTGGGACTGCTACAGAAGAAGGAGGAGATAGTATAAAGGGACCTTTTATTATAGCAGAAAAATATGGAGTAAAATTTAAAACAGATAGTGGAAAAAGGGGAATTTTTTTCTTAAATGGTAGAATCATATGGAGTAAAAATATTAGGTATTTATTACATGCGATGGAAAATTATACCCGCCATATTTTTACAAAATAAATTTATTTTTGGCGTTCGCTCTTCCTAATTTTTGTTCAAATCAGAGGTAATCTCCATCATGAAAGAATTTGAATTTTAGCCAATCTTTTTACTCAACCAAATCTTTTGCAGTTAGGATTGTGGCTCAATAATCCCTACTAAGAACGTATAAACTCCGAGAAGCAATTGCCCGTACGCTGGCAAATACCAGTTTAGATAAACAAATGGACCCCCTAATGCAAAAGCCCAAACTAAAAAAGCTCCAGTTGTAATAATTAATTGGACTATTTTATGCACATTTTGTACACGCAATAGATATAGCCAAGTTGCTACTGTCCCGACTACTACGATTATCCAGAGAATTAGAGGTTTTGTTTCCGACGGTATTCCTTCTCCATTTACTATCCCTATTAGGAATAGATAAAATGCCACAACCTCTGCAGGAATGTATTTAATGACTCTTTCTTTGTAGTCATCCTTTTGAGGCACTGGTTCTGCAACTGCTACTCCTGCAACTCCCAAGGTCATAACATCTGGTTTAATATTCAATGCATATGCCTTATCTTCATTGAGCTTTGAATTCTTTTTTATTGAATCCTGAACGTCCTTAGCTGTTACAATTGTTCTCATAATATCTTTACCACCTAAACCTTACCTTTATACATTAATTTTTAAATATAAATAATTTACTCATCCGAGAGCTTTGTTAAAGAAGTTCCTTTTGTTTAAAAAGTAAGGGATTTTAGGAATTTTTAAACAAAGTTTTTCAAATTAAAATCATATTTTTACTTAAACTTCCCTCATAAAAATCCATTTCCTCAATTTGACGGTCAATTATTGATGACCCAAGGCAGAGTCATCAAAGCAAAATCATGCGCAGACTGCCCCCGCCCTCACGCAAACGCGAACGTGCGCCCGCCTGCGAGAACAGCCCTCAATAGCCACAGAAAAAAGGGATTGACACAAAAAAGAACGAAGCTCTCAAAAGAAACGATGCGCCGGCGCCCTCAGGATGCAGCCGATAAATAATCTTCACTCTTTTCTAAGATAAGCATAGAATATAAATGTTAATCTACCATATCTAATATGCTGGAATAAAATTTAGATAGACTATATTATACTATTCAGTTACGGAGGTTCAAAATGCCCAAAAAATTGATCATATCCAACCCCAAAATCATGATGGGAAAACCTGTCATAGCAGGAACACGCATCACAGTAGAGATTATTCTGGAAAAACTCTCCGCTGGTGAAACAGAGGAGCAGATACTTGAAGCTCATCCCCGGCTAACGCACGAAGCAATAAAAGCGTCCCTCGCGTTTGCTGCTAAGGCTTTGCGCGCTGATGTCGTTTATCCTGTTGCTGAGGTGGTTTCTTGAACTTTCTCGCAGACGAGAGTTCTCTGTGTCCTCTGTGAACTCTGTGGTTTTTTGATGTGAGGCGGTTGCATCGGTTTCTATCGGCGCGCCGGACAGTTAAAAATATTTAACCCTGAGTTCGTACGAGTTCGTATTGAGTTCGCTGTTAATGTTTGTGCCTGTATTGTCGTTTATGAACGAAATTCATGGCTAACTCTGTGATTATCATGAGGACGAAACCTCCTCTGACGTGAGCACGCAAAAGCAAACGTGCGCCCACCCGCGAGAACAGCCTTCAATAGCCCTAATTTTCTTTGCAAAATTCTCTTAATATCGTCAGGATACCCTCGTCTTTAGCTTTCTTTTCCAGATACCCAAAATCTAACCTGTCTCGATAATACCTGATTATATATCGTGCCTGGTCGCAATCCGTTTCCGACTTCCAATGAACACATGCATTAAGACGGTCAATTATTAAATCTTCAAGTCCAATTATATAGACCTTTAAGTTCTCAATTCTTGCTACCGTTATTTTATCTTTGTCTCCGGCCAGACTGCTGCCTGGAACCTCTACAGCAAGCCCTATTTGTTCATTTATCCAATGTCTCCCACTTTGTTTGAAATTGAATACATTTTCCAATATTTCACCGATTATTTTTCTGTTGCTTACAAGGTCTATATCATGACTTGGATAAATTCCTTCGGTATAGATATCCACAGCCGAACCGCCCACAACAATAGGTCGTACCTTTCTTTTTTCGGCTTCCTGTGTCAACAGTCCCATGAAATACAGTTTTCTATCAACTAAATTCTCTATAGATGATATTTTTTCTAATTCTGTAATTATAGCCTTCTCTCCATTTCCCTGTTTCCAATCCACCGGGTCTTTCCAGTATCGATATTGCTTTCTATTTTTGCTTTCATTAGATTGTAAAGTCCCTCGGTTTCATCCTTATTCCTTGGCTTGCGCCTGATGGCTTTGCCGGCTACCGGACTTATGAGTATTCCATCTTTGGTTGAGGTTATTTCTACAGTCCTGGGATAACCTATTTCTTGTAGAAGGTCTCTTGGTATTATGATTCCTTGACTGTTTCCTATTTTTCTGATATTTCTTATCATGTTATAACAATGTTATAACATTAATAGTATATAAGACATCGGTTTATTGGTTTTTCATCAAACTCTTTCAGTTCCCATTCTTCAAATCCACCAAATCCTCAGAATGAACAGGCATAAACCATTTCTGTGCTATGATTGTCGGGATAACCGCGCTTGCTATCAGCACTCCGGTCAAAACAGAATACTGCACCTGGTTTATCAAACCCGACTGCAACCCAAACAGGCTTGCCACGAGGCCGAAGGTTAAACCTGTACTCATTAACAGCGTGGTATAAATATTTCCATCAGGAATATATTTCTTCGCAAGAAAATAAACACCGATGAACTTACTCAACTGCTTGACAATGAAAATAGCAGCAAAGACCCCGAATGCAGATGCAATCAGCGGCAGTGAAACCCGCAAGCCTGCAACAATAAAAAATATCGGGGTAATAACCGCATAAGCAACAGTTCTCAACCTGTTCCTTACCTCCTTCGTCTCCGATGTCTCGGTGAAATGTTTTGACATAACAAGTCCCAGGACAAATGCAGGCAAGACCGCCTGCCCCTCACCTATATTTGCGAAAAACATAAACATGAACAAAAGCAGGAAGATATATTTTATTTCAGGCTCGATCACTTTATTCTTCAATTTCGGATTATGGAAAACGTAATGAGAAAAATTTCCTGCAAAATAAATCACACACAATGAAACCAGAATAAAGACGGCAGTATAGACTGTCGGCCTGACAAATAATACGCTTAATGCAATCGCAGTGCCCATATCGGTCATAAAAGTCGATGCCATAATTAATTTACCAATCTCTGTTTTTGACAATCCGGTTTCAACAAGAACCGAATAGACCACAGCCAGGGATGTTTCAGAGAGGGCTGTCCCTGCAATTAAAGATGCAAAAAGATTCCAGTTTGCAATATAGTATGTATAAAGGAAAACCCCTGTAAAAGGTGCGAGAAATGAGAAAACGCCAATTAAAAAGCTCTCCTTGAATTTCCTTTTCATTAACCCGGTATCGATTTCAGTCCCTGCAAGAAATGTCAGGAGAATTCCCCCGAAGCTTGCCAGATACAGCATCCAATCCTCAGGCTGAACCCCTAAATTCCCTGCAATCCCCCCGAAGAGAATTTCAATTATCGCTACAGATAATCCGACTCTCAGGGAAATTAAACTTGAGATGAAAACTATCAAACCTACAATCGCTATTATATCCGCTCTCATATCGGTCTCCTTTTGAATAAACAAGATTGGTAGGAGTTATCAGCTATCAAGCGGTTAAAGGCGAACTCCATCGCCCGTTCCAAAAGAAACAGCGGCTTTTAATGTTTTGGAAGTAATTAAACTTTTCAGTTAAAGTGGGTCTAAAGTAACTTTGCATTCTTGGCGTGCTTTGTGGCGCAGGGTTTTCCACCGCAGAGTCGAAAAATGAACATTAACAGCGAACTAATACGAACTCGTACGAACTCCGGCGGCGTGAGTTAGTATCTGTTAGTACGAGTTCGTTGTTGATTTTCGTACCAGGGCGCAATGACGCAAAGAATTTGCTCAACACACTTTCAGAGTCCGTCGAATCAAAATATTTATATATTCTTGGTTACATTAATCGACCGATGGATCGTTTGGCTGGTAAAATCAGGAGAGCTGCGACTAGTATTCTTCCAGTGGACGACACCCGCGTAGGTGAATGTAAAAATTGCGGGTCTTGCTGCATGTTTTTATATAAATGCCCGTTCCTGAAATTCGAAAATCATAATTCTCACAAAGCCGTCTGCACCATACACGGTATCAGGCCGCCTACATGCAGGAAATATCCAAGAACACAGGATGAACAGGAGCATCAACCGTGCGGATATTATTTTATCGAAGAAAATCCCGCTGAAGTGCGCTATGGGAAATGAGGCATAACATCCTGTAGCAGATAAAATCCCCGAGAGAATATATGATACTCCTAACAGGCTCAACAGGTTTCATAGGCGCCCGTGTTTTGAAGGCATTATCTGAAAAAAACTTAGAGGTCAGGTGCCTTGTCAGGAAACCCGCGAGCCAGGAAAAACCTAATATCACTTACATAACAGGCGATGTTCTTGATTATGATTCGCTGGTCAGGGCAACAGAAGGCATAGACACTGTATATTACTTTATTCACATGATGGGGAACCAGCCAAAGGGCGAACAGCAAAGGTTCGATATACTCGACAGGCTTGCAATAAATAACACGGTCAAGGCCTGCAAGCAGAACGGCGTCAAGAGGATAATACATCTCACAGGCATGAGAAATCCTGATGAAAAGCTATCGCATCACCTTGAAAGCAGGAAGGAAGTTGAAGAAATAATCAAGAATAGCGGCATCGCTTACACGATTTTCAGGGCTTCGGTGATAATAGGCAGGGGAGGCGCAGCTTTTGATATTCTGGATACCGCTGTTCGAAAATTTCCAATTATCCCTGTCCTTAAATGGGAGAAAACAAAAGTGCAGCCCATTTATATCGGCGACGTGATACGGTATCTTGTGGAATGCCTTGACAGGAAAGAAACTTTGAACAAATGCTATGACATAGGCTGCTCACAGATTTTCACATATAAGGAATTGATGCAGCAGTATGCAGAGGAACTTGGATTAAATCGGATATTTATATCCGTTCCGGGTTCGTGGAACCGGCTCTCGGCAGCAGTGCTTGGAAAGCTTTCGCCTGTGAATCCCAATGTGGTTTACTGGCTGGTAGAATCACTGCAGAATAACATGGTTTGCGAACCGAATGACCTAAAAAAGTTATTCGGGTTTGAGCCGATTTCATTTAAGGAAAGTATAAGGAAAATAGGAACCGAAGATTAATGGCTAATTTTACGATTTTATTGCTTTTACAAGTTCTTCTATCTTACCCTTAACATCCTGAACCTGCTCAACAATCGTGCCTGTGCATATCATATCTGCCCCTGCTTTTACACGTTCCCTGGCAGTTGGTCCGTCTCTGATGCCGCCGCCCACGATAACTTTGGTCGTTTCCCCTACAGCCTTTTTCACGGCTGCGACCATTTCAACAGGCACAGGCTTATCTGCGCCTGAGCCGGCTTCAAGATAAATATAATGCATGCCCAGGTATTTTGCCGCAAGTGCGTATGCGACTGCAAGCTTGGGTTTATTTCTCGGTATCAGGCGTGCGTCGCCCACCCATCCTGCGGCTCCGCCTGGTTCTATTATGATATACGCCATGGATATCGGTTCGATGCCGTGTTTATACACAAGCGGCGCGCCTATAGCCTGGTTCGTGGTAACATAATTGACATCCCTGGAATTCAGGAGGCTCATAAAAAACACGGCATCAGCGCCCTCTGCCAACCCCGAGGCATTTGCCGGGAATAATATCACCGGCAGGTCGCAGGCTGATTTTATTGCCTGAACGGTCTGTTCAACCGTAACACCAGTAGCTCCGGTAGAGCCCCCAACCATTATAGCATCAGTGCCACCAAGGAACGCTTCGCGTGCGATTTTCCCTGCTTCCCCAGGTAACTGGGAATCAGGGTCGATAAGGGTAAGGTGAACAGCACCTTCTTTTTCAACGATCTGGTTGAGGCGTTCCTCGACGACCATCTGGTTTACGTTCCCTTGAGTTCCTTTGATTTCATTCTAAGATTGGTATATCCGCATTTCCTGCATCTTGTCGCGCGTACTGAATTGCGCGCATTGCATTTCATGCATATCTTCATATGTAAAAGTACTTTTTCCGCTTCTGGAAATCTTGCCATGATTCACCTCTGGTAGGACTGCTTACTATAATGTTATCAGATTTAACCCTTTGGTTCAAAATTTCTTCCCTTTCTTTTCTTCAACCTGCCGTACTATCTGCGGATAATTCCCGAATACAGAAGCAAGGTCGATTGTGCAGACCACATCCACAATACCCACGGCTGCAATCGGTTCTCCTTCGCTGTCCTGGATTGGGGCAACTACTACCGGTATTCCCTTGTATGCACCGCTGTCAGGGATGGTATGGATAACACGATTTTTGATTAAAGCCTCTTCAAGTATCGGGCCAGTATAATCCTTATCAACCACTTTCCCTTTTTCAAGCCTGACGCCTTTTTTATTCTTGCTGCGCATCGTGACCGGAAGGGAAAAAAGTTCATGCACCATTCTTGCAATCGGAAGAATTTCCTCGCTTGTAGAATCAGCTGATAAACATAATTCAGGCATTTTAATCACTCCTTTCATCATCAATCTTTATTCCCCGCACTTAATATCTTTTTCCTTTATCTCTCCGCCGGGTTCAATTTCCTCGAATATCTGCCCTTCAAAGGAATATACCTCGGCGCCGTTAAGCCATGCGTCAGGCATAAGCCCGGCTTTCATGCAGGTCTGGCACAGGAATTCCGTGGAGTCAAACCCATGTTCAACTGCAACCTGGGGGAGTAATAACCCTGAACTCATGCTCGCCGCCACTATCAGGCCATCCTTCCCGATTACTATTTTCTCCGGGAGTTCTTTTGGCTTTGCCTTTATGCGTTTTGGAATGGTGAGCACAGTGACTTCGATAACAAGGTCATTTATCTCTTCAGGTTTAACAGGATGAAAACGCGGGTCGTCCCGGGCTGCGTTGATTGCGGATACTATTATCGCCTCCCCGAGCGGCAATATGGGATAAGGCCGCCCTATGCAGCCGCGAAGTTCTTTACTCCCCTTTTTCTTATTTAAAGTCACAAAGACGCCGCGTTTCTCTTTGAATACTTTTGGCAGGTTATCCGCGTTGATTTTCTTCCCGTTTTTCAGGCATTCTTCTATAGCCTTTCGTGCAAGGCGAACTGCCAGTTCTCCCTCTTGTTTTGTGAGCATGATTATTGATTATCCTGCGGGAATATATGTTTTATTAATAGGGCTCTGTTAAGTCTTCGGTTGCTCAGGCATTTTCAAATCGCTGTCAAAAGTCGGTTGCTGTTTTTGGAGGATGAATCTATATGGTGAATTTACGTAGGATAATCAACATATTAAAATCTTATATCATAGATATTATAAAGCATCAGTTAAATATAGTTTACAATATATGGATTGAACTATATGTGGTGTATCTGATTATGCAAGAAGAAAGCCCAAGCAAAAGCCCAGACCCCGCAGACCTATTCGTAGGTGTAATGGAATTCATAAAGAAACTTTTTGTAAGAAAAAGACTGTTCCTTTCGGACAAGGCGTATAATTCCCTTTTTATAAGCATGTTGTTGGTTTTCCAAATATGGCTCACTCTAAATTACCCCGCAGAAGCATATTTTGCTCCTGTTGTGGCTTTTGGTTATTTTCTAGTACATTTAGTAAACAAATTACTACTGGAAAGAAGTGACCGTGACATCATAGGACTTAGGGATAATGCGATAGCATATAATGAAATCGCATCAAAAATAGAGAAATGTGCAATCAGTAAACCACACGAGATTATCGAAATAATTAAAGAATATATAAAAAACAAAAGATTTAGTGAGGATATACAGATAGCTTTGTTTAAAGAATATGGAAGGTATTCATTTGAATTAAGAGACTATATTGAGAGAGATGTTATCTTAAAAGAACCCATCACAGCAAAAGCAATGGGTGTGTTTTTATCAGTATCCACCTTACAAGACGATTTTTTGAAAAAGCTGGTTACTGAATATAGCAAACACAATTCTTTCTTATTTAATCTGGGACGCACCCAATTTTATGAATTTGGGGACGGAAGAGATGAGAAAAAATATTACACAGCAGGATATAATTTCGAAAAATTCAATCGTGTATTACAAACCATTTCTCCTATACTTATTATCGTTCCTGTTATTGTTATTGCAACAATTTACATTTCAATCTACGGCAGTTTTAACAATATCGAAAAAAATTATTTAGTTATTTATATGATACTGGTTATAATATATATTTATATTAGTGTATTTTTTGTAAATATGTTGGAGAAGAAAAAAGTAAAAGAGGTCTTGGAGAATGAGCAGATTATATTAGAAGAAATTCAATTAGAAAAATTTATAGACGAACTTAATTTGAAGAAATAAACTGGATGGAGATAAGAATAATAACAAAATGGAAAGGATTAACGGAGAGATAAGAGACAGGGAAAAGGTAATGAGAGGACTGAAAAAGAAGGATACCCCCATCCTCAAAGGCTATCAAATATTTCATAACTTCATAAGAACTCATGAAGGGCTTGATGGTAAGACCCCTGCGGAAGCTTGCGGAATCAAGGTAGAGGGATATAATAAGTGGATAACCCTAATCCAGAATGCCAGCCAAGATAAAATAACACACTAAAATCTTTTTATATACAAACTGACATAGTAAAGTCAATGAGTTCCTAAAACACTTAGGAATGAGGAAAGACTGAGATTTGCATAGCAAACCTCCAAAGAAGTTTGCCAGCAAACCCCAACAGTATGTAAGTTTAAAGAAATCGGAGATAAAATGGCTACCTCAAAAACCAGTGCGTATATTGATGTCCGAAAAAGAATAGGAAACGTTGTAGATGTGCGAGCAAAAGTCGGAATTTCCGTTTCAAAAGGAAAAAGATAGAAGGGTGTATCCCTCTTTTTCCTTTTTGTTTTAAACTGAAGAACAGGGAGGAATGAAATATGAATCGATTCGAAAAACTTGGATTGTTATTATTGTTGCTTTCACTGTGGTTTAACATAGCATTGATGTTAGGAAACGTGGGTTTTTCACCATTTGTGGCTTTGGTTCTTGTAATAGGTATCGTCTTGTTTATGTTTGGTGATAAGTTTCAAAAACAGAAATAAATCCCCATCTTTTTCTTTAGCAACCGACAACTTGACAGAACCTCCTGTGGAACTCATTAAATTTCTCTACTTCTTCACCTTTTTCAATCCCTCAATCACAGCATCATACCTCTGGCAAATCCTCTTGACAACATCCACATCCGCATTTTTATGCGTGGGAATCAGGATGTCAGCCCCTTCCCCAATCTCCTTCCCTTCACTTGAAGTACCGTAATCAGGCGCTATCCTGATGCCATCCCCCGAAATCCCCAGACGCAGTTCATTCACTATCCGTGACACCATTTCTGTTTGCGGCGCTACTTTCGCAGTAATGAAATTGGCTCTTTCGATATACTCCTGCTTCAAACCTGAAATATATTCGATACTTTCCTTCACTTTTCTTTTACTTCCGTATTCGGCAAGGATATTGATAGAATTGCTCAAATCCTCAAACGTTGTAGCCTGGACTTCGATTATCCTGCCGTCAAAGTATTCACCCAGCTTTTCTTTATAACCCCTTGAAATCACAAGCACACCCATGTCCATCAGGCTGTCACGCTGTTCATCCGTAGGGTTGTAAGGATTTACAAGTTCGTATTCCTCAATCCCGCATAGCGCCATTAACGATTCATACATTGGAGTGACCCCGATGCCCTGCTTACCGAGCCATTTGTCAAGCCCCATTTTCTGCTCGCGGGCAAGTTCAATTATCTTGCGTTTTATGGCTTCAGGGTCGCCTGAATCCAGGTTGAAATACTCGGCAAACCGTGCAGTTGTCTGGAGAAGTCTCGTTCTTCCCTGCGGCGCTGTAGATACAAATCCGCTTTCTGCAAGCTCCTTCACATGGTCATACGCAGCCGTTCCCCTTCTATCAACAAGGTCAGCTACGGTCAGAGGCTGGTGGTACGCAATCATGGCAAGAGTCCGAAGCACTGGCGAGCGAAGTTCCTTGGGCGCAAGCGACCTGACCTTTTCAGCAAATTCGGGCTTGACCTGCATCACGAACCTGCCCTCGGTTTCCCTTATCTCGATAGGGCTGCCGCGCGCCGCATATTCATCTATTAACTCCTGGAGTAATTCCCGCACATTCTTTCCTCTTAATAGATTTCTAAACTGCCCGATATCCAGCGGTTCACCTGATGCAAACAGCGCGGCTTCGATTATCTCCTTATCCCCGCTCATGATGCACCCTGCCTCCGTATGAAAAGCTCGCCGAAAAGTTCTTCCTGCTCAAGCCATATTTCTTTTTTTGTGGCAAGGAAAAGGATGGCAAGGTAAGCCATTACCATTCCCGTCCTGTCAAGAGGAGAAGACAGGTCTGAGAATTTGATATATTTTTGTTTTTCGAATAATTCATTTAACAAATTTCTCATCTTCCCAACCCTGCTTTCAATGTCCTCCTCATGAGCGATTGAAAGCACTTCCTCTATAGTCGTGCGGCGCTCTTCAGTCTTGTTTTTAACGCGGTCAAACCTTCGCTTCTCTATCGCTTCCGCCTTCTTCAGTTCGGACAACAGCTCCTCAAGCGTAACCGGGCGGTTGGACGAGCGCCTAAGAGGCATCGCAGGTATGGGATAATCGCTGATTTCAAAATTATCGGATTCATAATCCATTATTTCCGAGGGAGGTTCATCCACTTCCACAAGCGCATTGGATTTCATGCGCAGGAGTATGGCTGCATAGAGCAGAGTTCTTCCCGAAACGCGCAAATCCATCTTTTCAAGCTCTTCGACGTGCTTTAAGAATTTATCCGTAAGCTCGACGATATCGATGTTCCATGGGTCAATCTCTCCGTTTTTAGCGAGGTTTACCAGAATTTCGATGGGTTCTTCAAGTATGTCTTCACCTGAAATTGCCTCGGCCTCTCCTTCAATCATATTTGCATGGATATAAGCATATAAAAGCAGATAAGGATTTTGTTAGACAATATTATGTTTTGTCCCATCCTTTGACAGCAGCACCACACGGCTGTTCACAGATTCATCTGCGATGCAGTAACCCAGCGCCGCTGCAACCCGATTAGAAAAGTCATGCACCTCTTCGTGGGAGGGCATGTTATCCAGTGTTAGTCGCTTTCGCGAAAAACCAAGATGCATGTAAGCTTTCAACTCAACATATTCCGGCTCAGCAAGCCCTATCAGGCGTGCAAAACCTTCAGGATTCGTCATATTAACCCTATTAGTCAGTGTTATCCTGACAGCAGTCCTCGTTTTAGAATATTTCATGACCTCCAGCGACTGTTTTATGTTCTCCCACGTATCGCCAAGAGGCGCGCATACCTTTTCATACGTCTCCCTGTCGGGCGCGTTCAGGCTGATATAAAGCTGCGTGGGCTTTATTTTTCCAATCATTTCCGGATTAGTCCCGTTAGTGACCACAAATGTTGTAAGATTTTTTTTATGGAATTCATCAATAAGTTCGGGCAGATATGGATAGAGCGTGGGTTCACCCGATAACGATATGGCAGCATGCTTCGGCTCGAATGCCTCTTTCCATTTTGTTTTGTCCATAGTTTCCGAGCCGCCATAGCCTGAGACCAGCCGCCGCTGCCCTGCGAAGCAGCTTTCAACTATGTCTTCCGGGGAGTCCCATTTTTCTGGTACCTCAACCGGAGATTCGATGGCGCGCCAGCAGTGAAGGCAGCGGTGGTTGCATACCAGCGTAGGTGTCATCTGGATGCAGCGGTGCGAAGTAATGCCGTAGAACTTTGATTTGTAGCAGCCGCCCTCATTGCGCAGGCTTTTATTGAGCCACAGGCATGTCTTTACAGCCCCGTGGGAACCTGCGAGGTGGTAGCCGTGTTTTTTGAGGAGCGACATTGTTGATTCTGTTATCGAAGTCATTGATTCCAGGGGTAATTTTAACCGGCATAATATTAAAGTATGGTGGAGAGCGCGAAATAAAGCGAAAGGTATTATATACAAAATAGCATCATTTGAAGAAAACCGTTAGAGGTAATTTAATGGCAAGAAATATTCGCGTTGAAAAAATCACACAGACTCCAATCGAAAAACAGGAAATCGAAATAGTAGAAAGAAAAGGGGTTGGGCACCCGGACAGCATGGCAGACGGCTTCGCTGAAGCGGTAAGCCGGGCGCTGTGCAATGAATACATCAAAAAATGCGGAACAGTCCTCCATCATAACACCGACCAGGTCGAAGTTGTGGCAGGACGTTCCTGTCCGCAATATAAAGGCGGGGAATTGATTTCACCGATTTATGTGCTTCTTGTTGGAAGAGCGACAAAAGAATTCGAGGGCATAAAGATACCTACAGATACCACGGCGGTCAGGGCTGCAAAGCAATACCTGAAAAATACCCTGCCTGACATTGATTCTGAACATGATATTATCATTGACTGCAAACTGGGCGTCGGTTCAACTGACCTCCAGAGCGTGTTCAGACGCGGGAAGGCACCAATGGCCAATGATACTTCTTTCGGCGTGGGACATGCCCCTTTTTCAGAAGTGGAACAGATCGTTTATAATACAGAACGCCAGATGGTCCTGAACTTCAAGAAAGAGCTGCCTGCTATCGGAACTGATATCAAGGTCATGGGCATGAGGAAGAACGATAAAATAACTCTCACCGTTGCCTGCGCAATGATAGACAAACATGTGGACGACCAGGACCACTATTTTTCCATAAAAGAAGAACTTCGCAATAAAATATGTGACCTTGCCGGTGATTACACAGACCGCGAGGTAGAAGTCTTCGTCAATACGGGAGATGATGAAAAAAGCGGGTCGGTTTATCTTACAGTTACAGGAACGTCAGCCGAGATGGGCGACGACGGCTCTGTCGGGCGCGGGAACAGGTGCAATGGCCTGATTACCCCGAACAGGCCGATGAGCATGGAAGCCACAAGCGGTAAGAACCCTATAAACCATGTGGGCAAGCTTTACAACCTTCTCTCAAACCAGATTGCAAAGGATATCGCAGAGAACGTTTCGGGAATCGAGGACGTGTATATTCGAATCCTTTCGCAGATAGGTAAGCCCATTGACCAGCCGCTGATAGCAAGCGCCCAGGTGATACCTGAAGACGGCGCGAACATGAAGGTTATAAAATCAGAATCTGAAGCTATAATCGATAAATGGCTTGGCGATATTACAAAAATCACCGAGATGACCACCAGGGGAGAGCTGGATACTTTCTAGCTTTCCAATATTTTTACATTAACATTCCGGTTCCTCGGCCCGTCAAGTTCCACAAAGAATACACTCTGCCAGGTTCCCAGAACTAAATGATTATTTTCGATTGGTAATGTCGCGCTGTTACCAAGCAGGGCCGCGCGCAGGTGTGAGGCTGCGTTGTTGTCTATCCGGTTGTGGGCGTAGCTCTTATTTTAGGGGATAAGCGTCTCCAACATTTCCAGTATATCGCCCCTGAGCCCGCGCTCGTTCTCGTTTATTATAATGGCGCTTGTGGTATGGCCCGTGGAGATGATGCAGATGCCGTCTTTTACACAACTTTCTTTTACTATCAAGCGCAACCGGTCTGTTATATCGATGAGTTCAGTACGGGTTTTGGTCTGGATATCCATTAGCTATCACCATATTCTGTCCAATCTTGAGCACTTTAATATTACGTTAATTTATGCGTTTTCCACCACCTGTAATCAGGAGGTAAAGACCGATAGCCAATGCAGCAATTACGTAGGGTGCTAAAGTTGAGCCGCCCAGGGTACATGGTATAATTAATGATGCTTGTTGAGTAGACGTACACGCAATCAGTGCATATACGAATGGAAGACACAATATGAATCCGATTATCCGTATGTAGATTTTATCATAACTCATGGCATCTAATTAAATGCAGTAAATTTGTCTCTGGTTGCACTGCACAGGGGACATTTATCCGGCGCTTCTCCTTCCATTGTATATCCGCAAACTTCGCAAACCTGGATTGGACCGAGTTTCGCGTCTTTTCCTGAATTAACCGACTCTATTGCTTTTTCATAAAGCATCTTATGCATTTTTTCAGTGCCATAAGCCCATTCAAAACTTTTTTGCGCTCCCTTTTCTCCCTGGAATTTTGCCACTTCCAGATATACAGGATACATTTCCTCGATTTCAAATGTCTCGCCCGCGATTGACAGTTTAAGGTTTTTCCTGGAATCGCCAGGGCCAAAAGCTGCCATGCTGTTTGCAACAAATCCCCCGTCAAGGTGTTTTAACTCCCTGTAATGGTCTCCTGCATGTATATATTCGGCATGGGCGATTGCACGAAATAAACGGGCCACGTTAGTGAATTTTTCTTTTTCGGCCTGGTTTGCAAAATGCAAATATCTCATATGTGCCTGGCTTTCTCCTCCAAATGCATTAATGAGATGCTGTTCTGTCATTTTCTTCATTTGAATAACTCCCATTAATAACTCCTGTTATTTGTATTTATAATTAACTTGCATTACATGAACGGATGCATATCATTCTTTCTTGCCAATTCTTTCAATTGCAAGAGCTCCCAGTCTTGCAATGGTATCAAGAACAACCTTATTTTCAGGTGTAAGAATCTGCTTAGGACTGTCGAAATGAAATCCAACAACACCATTGGCCATATCACAGGGATGATTTGTCCTGCATGACGAATAATCAGGTGTAATACCAGATAAAATCCTCTGGGCATAGACTAGCTCATTACTTAATTGATATAAATACTACGTTTTTATATCAATTATATTCTTCTCAACAAATTATCTGTATTTTATTTAATTATGCGGTCTAAATTGGGACATTACCTAAAGTTGATCAAACTTCTCATCCAGAAAGTAAAATCCTTCCATAGCGTACTTATACTACTTTGGGAGGAATCTTCGATTATGGAATCAGGAGGAATATAATGTTCTTGATTTAATTTATCGTTAATTGCATCTCTTTGTGCAACTTCAAAATCAGTGGCGGAATCTACTTTAATTCCTTCCCCATATGTAGTTATATGCCAAGATATGAAATCATTCATTATTGAAATTATTCCATCCATTTCAGTTTGACTGTTTATATTCCATTTAACTATCCAACCGCGAACAGTTGCTCCATTGTAAAAGGTACCAGCTTCAACTGGCTGGATAACATATGGATATGAAGGATGACCATTGATTGTATTTGTAGGATTTAAAACTTGATATGTTCCCGAATTAAGTAAATAGCCCGCTTTTATTTTTCCTGCAACTACATCCACTCCTTCTGCATCAGAGCTAAATTCCCATGCATTATCAGGATTAGAATTTAGAGCGCCATAGCCGAACCAATTGTGTCTTGTAGTAGCATATTTTGATGTACCCCACGCCCCTTCCCAAGCAGCTACGGCCATCAAAAAAACAGAGTTCATGTTATGCTTATTCCCGGCATCAACAATTGCAGTTGCTATAGGACTCATGGTTATATGATTCTTATAAGCAAAATATTCTTGGAATTTTGCGGCATTCACATTTGTTATTTTTGAGTTAAGATTATCATCAGCAGAAAAACTATTCATATACCCAGTAATTGCCGTCTTTTCCAAAATCGGAATATCGACTGAAGTAAGCCCACCTTTTATATTAGAGCCTGTATAAACAACGAAATGCAAATGATTGTTATCAGTGCCAACATTTGAGATATAACCTAAAACAGTGTTCTCAGTTACAGCTTGCCCAGGAGACACTTGAATATTAGATAGGTGAAGGTAACCGCTCCACCATTTATTTCCATGATAAATATGTTCTATAAGCAATTGTCCATAGGTACCACCGGCATTGGTGGCTCCCCCATAAGTGTTAGTAACAATGCCTGATGCGACTGCATAAACGGGCTTTCCATTATCAGAGTCCCATGCAGGAGTATTGAGATTTACATCCCATGCATAAGTATCATCTGCCCCACCGATACCCCCTCCTGTTTTGTGGCCTCCTGTTTTGTGTTGGTTGAAGCACCATTTTGTTTTAGAGCAATCGTTAAGAGTATTTACCACATCAAACGTTCCAAAAACCGGTGATACTATCGATCCGAAAGTTGCCTTGTCAACCGGAGGTGTAGAAGTCAATACATAAGTGACTGGCACTGTTGTCGTTTGTCCTGTATTGACATTAACTGTCTGTGGAGAAGGTGTTGTATATCCTGAGACTTCACCAAAAGAAACGGTGTGACTGCCTGTGGATACTAAGCCATTCCATGATCCAGTTCCTTGGGATGCTCCGTCAACTAAAATATTACCACTGATCTGCTGTCCACTCGAGTCTTTTGTGGTTACTGAGAGAGTTCCAGTAGTTTGTATTAGTACATAAGTGACTGGCACTGTTGTCGTTTGTCCTGTATTGACATTAACTGTCTGTAGAGAAGGTGTTGTATATCCTGAGACTTCACCAAAAGAAACGGTGTGACTGCCTGCGGATACTAAGCCATTCCATGATCCAGTTCCTTGGAATGCTCCGTCAACTAAAATATTACCACTGATCTGCTGTCCATTCGAGTCTTTTGTGGTTACTGAGAGAGTTCCTGTTGGCAGTATATAATTCACATTCACTGTTTTAGTTGTACTGCTGTCTCCCGCATCTTTTGCAATTACCGTTATGGTATTAGAGCCGCTGGCAAGAGTTACTGTAGTGCTGAATGAATCAGAAGTCGGGGTTACAGCATTACCGTTCACAGTCAGACTTGTAACATGACGATCATCGGTCGCTATTCCGCTCACAGTCACTGTTGACGTAGTGACCGTGTCGCCATTTTTCGGTGAGGTTATTGTGACAACGGGAGGATAACTTATATCACTTCCTTCTGTAACCACATTCATTATTTGTGGCGATACATCAATTACGTCTTGAAAATTGTATCCTTTCGACAGAAATAAATCATATACAATGTAATGTCTTTTTCCACCTGAAATCAGGTAAACGTCCTTTTCTCCATTTATTCGGATCAGCATCCCCTCGGAATTAGAATTAATAAAATCTGGACCCTTCACATAATTCACCGGGTTGAACTCGCTAAGTGGTAGCGATTTTTCGTTGCCAAAACCCCAGTTTGGGATTCCTGTCATCAGGTTCATAACACTCGGGTCTATAACCCAATATAGGCGGTTGTTCTGGAGCCAGTAGATAGGGTTAGTACTTTCTACCTTGAGAAGAGATTTATCATTTATTGTGGACGCAGCTAGAGGGCTATTTATAAGTATTGATAATAAAATAAGCAGCAAAATCCCTAAAGTTTTAATTATTTTATTCATATCTATAGCAAGATTCAATTATAAAAACATTAATGTTATTGTTCACGGCAAGTTGGGGTTAATTTGTAACCGCATCATTCATAGTTTCAAAAGGCCTTCTATATCCAGCCAATCCTTCCAATCGCCAGAGCTCCCAGCCGGGCAATGGTATCAAGTACAACCTTATTTTCAGGGGTAAGAATCTGTTCAACGTTATCAAAATGAAATCCCACTACACCCTTTACGGTATCTGTCGTTTTCATCGGAAGATAGTACGCCCATGCTTCGGGTAGCGTATCCGTACCCATACCTGCAGGTTCGCCATTGTGCCAGACCCAGGTTGCAATGCCAAGTTCTTTCGGGTTTATCTGGAATCCGTCTGTAGAAGCCCTGACCGAGACTTCTTCGTTTTCAGGAAGGAAAATGGCCATGTCGCATGGGAAAATTTGTCTTGTATGACGGATCATCAGGTGTAAAACCTGCTCAATGCTCTGGGCAGTGACCAGGTCCTGGCTTAATTCATATAAAGTTGTATTCCTGGACTCGCTTTGTTGAAGCTGTTTCACCTTATATTGAAGATTGGATGCAAGATTGCTAATTACAAAGGCAAACGCAATGAACATAAGATAAGATAAAAAATATCGTGAATCTGAAATAGCGAAGGTAAAATACGGCTTAATGAACAAAAAATCAAAAATGAGAACGCTTAATACTGCTGCAAAGATAGATGGTCCTCGCCCCAGGAAAATAGCGATGATAACAACAGGCAGGAGCATTAAGAATAGTAAGTTAATCTCACCAAGAATGTCTCTCAAAAGAAAACCGAATAAAGAACCAAGAATAACGGCGATAGCGCTTATGACAAAGTTTAGCGGGCTGATTATGCCTATTTTTTTTTCAGGTACAGGTTGTTCGCTCTTGCCTGCAAAAAGGAAAACATCAATGTCTCTTGTACGTACCATGATTTGCCGTGCAAGAGATGGGAACAATCCAAAACGCCTGGGTTTGCCCATTACGATCTTTGTCACATTATGGCTCTGTGCATAGCGGGCTATCTCCTCAGCAACATCATCCCCTTTGACCCAGACGACACGTGCACCCAGCTTTTCAGCGAGATCAAGGGCATTTTTAAGCCATTCCTGTTCTTTATCTGATAACTGTGTATGTTTGGCAGTTTCTACATATAGTGCAATACATTCTGCATCCATATCAGAGGCTAAGCTAAAAGCTGAGCGAACCAGCTGCTCTGCATAAGGACTGGCTAATACTCCTACCAGGACACGCTCCGTAGCAGACCAGGGCCCGCCAATTGCATTTGCCCTCATGTATTGAACCATTTTTTCATCTACGTTGCCTGCTACAAGCCGCAGCGACATTTCACGAAGTGCAAGTAAGTTCCCGGGCTTGAAGAAACTCTTGACAGCATTTTCTGCCATGTCCTTTGCGTAAACTTTTCCTTCCTTCAATCTTTTGAGCAGCTCCTCAAAAGGAAGATCTACGAGCTTGATCTCATTTGCTAACTGAAAAAAATTGTCCGGGATAGTTTCACTGACACGTACTCCTGTTATACGGAAGACGATGTCATTCAAACTTTCCAGGTGCTGCACGTTCAGGGTTGAATATACGTCAATCCCTGCGTTCAGAAGCTCTTCTGCGTCCTGATAACGCTTGGCATGGCGGGAATTCGGGGCATTCGTATGGGCTAATTCATCAACAAGTACAATTTTGGGCCGCCGCTCCAGGACACCATCCAGATTCATCTCCGCAAGCTGCATGCCTTTATATTCAGTAACAACAAGGGGAATAGTTTCCAGGCCTTCAAGGAGTATTTCGGTCTCTGCCCTGCCGTGTGTTTCAGCGTAACCGACAACAACATCCATTCCTTCATGTTTACGCATTCTGGCATCAGAGAGCATGGAATAGGTTTTCCCGACTCCAGGTGCGGCGCCAAAATAGATGGTCAGTTTCCCGCGTTTTTTGGCTGTTTCTTCCTGCTTGGCAATTTCCAGAAGGGATTCCGGTTCCGGTCTTTTGTCTTCTGTATCTATCATTGAAATCTACTTCATACTGTCAAGAGCAAGATTTAATTCTAATACATTAATACGTTGCTCTCCCAGAAACCCGAACTGCCTGTTCTCAACATGTTCAAGCACCAGTTTATTTAATGTTTCTTCGCTGAGATTGCGCGCCCTTGCCACACGGGGTATTTGTACGAGGGCGGATTGCACGCTGATGTGCGGGTCTAAACCACTTGCTGAGGCTTCCACAAGGTCTGAAGGTACAGGAGCCTGGATGCCGGACGACTTCAGTACCTCTGTCCTATTGGAAATTTGGCCTATCAAATCCTTATTCGTTGGCCCGAGATTTGAGCCTCCGGAAGCCATGGGATTATATGGATAACCTGAAGTGGCTGAAGGACGCGACCAGAAATATTTCGGGTCTGAAAATGGCTGACCGATCAGGGCTGAACCCATGAGATTGCCGCCAGAATCATATATGAGGCTTCCCCCCGCTTCTTTCGGGAAAAATAACTGAGAGAGTGCGGTTACTGCTACGGGGTAGACAACACCGACAAGTACCATCAGGATTGCAAAGAGTTTTAGCGTAGTCTTTATGGTTTTCATTTCCTGTCCTCTTTAGTGCATAAACGCACTTATCATAATATCAATAATTTTTATCCCGATAAACGGCGCTATTATTCCGCCGAGTCCGTAGACGAGAAGGTTGTACATCAATAGTTTTTCAGCAGGCATCGGGCGGTATTTGACCCCCTTCAATGCGAGTGGTATCAGCATAGGGATAATTATCGCATTAAAAATAACTGCTGACATGATCGCGCTATACGGGTTTGCGAGATGCATGATATTGAGAATATCCAGTTGAGGATATATTGTGACCATTGCTGCAGGTATAATAGCAAAATATTTGGCAATGTCATTGGCAATGCTGAAGGTTGTCAGGGTCCCCCGTGTTATGAGTATTTGTTTTCCAATCTCAACAATATCCATTAGCTTGGTCGGATTGCTGTCCAGGTCTATTATATTTGCGGCTTCCCTTGCCGGCTGTGTTCCCGTGTTCATTGCTACAGCCACGTCCGCCTGCGCCAGTGCAGGCGCATCGTTCGTGCCGTCCCCTGTCATTGCTACCATATGACCCTGCTGCTGGTTTTCACGAATTAAACGAAGCTTGTCTTCAGGTTTTGCCTCTGAAAGGAAATCATCCACACCTGCTTCTGCTGCAATTGCTGCTGCCGTAAGATGGTTATCGCCTGTTATCATAACAGTCTTGATACCCATTTTCCGCAACTGCACAAATCGCTCACGGATGCCGCCTTTTAGAATGTCTTTGAGATGTATCACGCCCAGGATTTGCGCATTATGACATACAACAAGAGGTGTTCCGCCTGATTTTGCGATACTTTCCACCTTCGGTCCAAGTTCGGAGGGTACATTTCCTCCTTTCCTTTTAACATACTCCGTAATTGCATCGGAAGCGCCTTTACGATACGATTGCCCGTCAATATCAACTCCGCTCATGCGTGTCTGGGCTGTAAATGGAATGGATTTCGAAGTTTGGGGAAGGGCCGTCAACCGCATCTGGTATTTATTTTTTGCAAGTACGACTATGCTTCTTCCTTCAGGTGTCTCATCAGTCAGGGAGGCAAGGAGGGCTGCATTGGTAAGTTCCTCCTCGGAACTGCCGCTCACTGGAATAAATTCCACGGCCTGCCTGTCGCCAAGGGTAATTGTTCCGGTCTTATCGAGGAGAAGGATATCCACATCGCCGGACGCTTCTATGGCTCTCCCAGAAAGAGCTATCACATTTTTCGAAAAAAGCCTGTCCATGCCCGCAATTCCAATCGCAGGCAGGAGCGCTGCAATTGTTGTCGGCGCCAAACAAACAAAAAGTGCAATAAGCACTGTAATCGAAACCGGAGTACCCTGTCCTGCAGCCTGGATGCTGTATACGGATAAGGAACTGAAATTGATAACCACGAGCAGGAAGACCGCTGTTAACGATATCAGTAGTACTTCCAGTGCAATCTCGTTCGGGGTTTTACGACGCTTTGCACCTTCAACCATGGCAATCATCCTGTCCAGGAACGCCTCCCCCGGATTTGCCGTTATACGAACGATTATCTGGTTGGAAATAACTTTTGTCCCGCCTGTTACGGCGCTGCGGTCTCCGCCTGATTCCCTGACAACCGGGGCTGATTCGCCTGTGACAGATGATTCGTTCACAAGTGCTGCGCCTTCAACCACTTCACCATCGCCGGGAATCATCTCTCCTGCTTCCACAAGGACGTAATCCCCTTTATGGAGATTTGCAGAAGAGATAAGCTCGTATTTTTCCTTTGACTCGGGATTTACGAGCTTTTTTGCCATTACTTCTGTGCGTGTTTTACGAAGCGACTCTGCGCGTGCCTTTCCCCGTCCTTCTGCAAGCGACTCTGCAAAGGTTGAAAATATCACTGTCAGCCAAAGCCATAAGGATATAGCTCCTGTGAACCAGGAAGGTTCGCCTGATTTAAAAAATAAGCCTGCAAAGAAACTGATAGTTGTAATAATGCTTCCGATTTCTACGAGGAACATGACAGGGTTTCGCCAGAGGCTGAGGGGATTTAGCTTTTTTAACGAATCCAGTAAAGCCTGGCGTAAGAGTTCAGGTTCAAATATCGTCGTTTCTTTTGTTTTAATACTGTCCATGTTATTGACCTGCATGCATAATCATATGTTCGACAATCGGTCCGAGCGACAGGGCTGGAAAGAACGTCAGGGCCCCGACAATCAGGATAACAAGGGCAAGCCATAAGACGAATGAAACCTGATGCGTCGGAAGCGTACCGATACTTGGCGGGATGTATTTTTTCTTTGCAAGAGACCCTGCCATGGCAAGTGCTGCTATAGCCGGGACAAATCTGCCGATAAGCATTGCAATGGCTGTCACCAGATTATAGAAAAGTGTGTTGGCATTAAGTCCCGCAAATGCGCTGCCATTGTTATTGGCTACAGAGGCAAATGCATAGAGTATTTCACTTAAACCGTGCGGGCCGGGGTTTAAAATCGAGGAAACTCCTGCATATGTTACCAGTGCAATAGAAACAAAAATGAGCACCAGAATGCCTGAAGTGAGGACAATCAACACCGACGTCCACATCTCAAAGACCTCTATTTTTTTGCCAAGATATTCCGGCGTCCTGCCTATCATAAGACCTGCAATGAAAACCGCTATAATCGCAAAGGCAAGAATAGTGTAGAGCCCTGACCCTACACCGCCGGGAATATCTTCACTTAGCAGTATAAGCAGCATCGTGACCATTCCGCCGAGGGGCGTTAATGAATCATGCATTGCGTTCACGGCGCCGGTGGAAGTAGCAGTTGTACTGACTGCAAAGAGAACCGTGCTGCCGATCCCGAACCTGACCTCTTTTCCTTCCATATACGAACCGTTAACGCCCAGCTTTTGCACAAGCGGGTTGCCGCTATATTCAGACCAGTACATCACTCCAAGGAAAATTATGAACAGCATCATCATCGCTGCAAATAAAGCCCATCCCTGCCTGGTATTGCCTGCGAAGCGCCCGAATGTGTAGGTAAGAGAAAACGGGATAAGAAGGATAAGAAGTATTTCCAAAAAATTGGTTAACGGATTGGGATTCTCAAAAGGATGTGCGGAGTTGGCATTGAAAGGACCACCGCCGTTAGTCCCAAACTCTTTTATCGCTTCCTGGGATGCAATCGGTCCCATGGGTATCAACTGATTGCTAATGCTTTGCCCGTCAGGTGTTTGAATTGGTTGGAGTAACGAACTATTCGTATAAGGATCAAAATTCTGTATAACGCCCTGGGAAACCAGTAGCAGGGCTGCTATGATAGCAATGGGCAGGAGAATGTATAATACACTTTTAGTCATATCTTTCCAGAAATTCCCGATGGTCTGGGAAGTATGCCTTGTAAAGCCGCGGATTAAGGCGAGCGCGATACACAAACCTGTAGCGGCAGAAAGAAAGTTTTGTACTGTGAGGCCAGACATCTGGGTCAGGTAACTTGCTGCCGACTCGCCGCTGTATGCCTGCCAGTTGGTATTTGTAACAAAGCTTACGGCTGTATTAAAGGCAAGATCAAGAGAAAATCCCGGGAACCCCTGGGGATTGAGAGGAAGGATGCCCTGGAGCAGCAGTATCAGGAACAGAACGATTATTCCCAGACCGTTAAATAAGAGCAATGCCTTTGTGTAATCTTTCCAGTCCATCTCTTCATCCTGATTTATACCTGCTGCTTTGTAAACCAGGTTCTCAAGAGGCATCAGAATGGGACTTAAAAAAGTACGTTTGCCCTGGAATACATTCGTCATGTAAGTCCCTAAAGGCTTAACAAACAGGGTCAGAATTATCAGGAAAAATAACATCCCACCAATATCAAAAAAGATTTCCATAGCTGTCATAACTTTCTCCGCTTATAGCTATTTTTAATAACTCCAACTTAGTATTACTATGTTGCTTTGAGTTCCCGATGTGGCCACCGGTGATATGTATACTTTGCTATATTTATACTTTGTTAGGATGTATCATAAAAAAATCTAAAGATGTCGATTAATCATTTTGAATGGGCGTAGTATGATCTTTGTTGTTAGTGGAAAGAGATTTTCTATCAATGTGTTAGTCGGTGCCTTGACCTTTAATGTGCAATAAACCATAAACGCTATATCGTTTGAATAATCATTAGCAGACTATGTTTGTTCTTGCACGGCTGTTGTCCAGAACAGCGAAACCTAACGGTTCTCGACTCCCATACAACACACATGGCTGCGCCATGCGTGGATAATTTTATGGCTTAATCAGACTAAAAAATCAACAAGACAAACCATGCGGCTGTGGTCCAGCGGTTATGACAGGGGCTTCCCAACAACCTTTTGAAAGGTGGGAAACAGCCTCTAACCCGGGTTCGAATCCCGGCAGCCGCATATTTAGTTACTAATAAATCTAAAAACCAGTAGATTTAATAAGTATATCGGGCATTTTACATCAATTTTAATGGTTTGAATTAAAGTGATTATAATGAAAGACTATATTATTAAAGACATAAACCTTGCTGATGAGGGAAAGCAGAGAATCGAATGGGCGCGAAGGCATATGCCCGTGCTCCAAAAGATAAAAGAGCAGTTCGAAGAAGAAAAACCGCTAAAAGGCATAAATGTTGTAGCATGTCTTCATGTGACGGTTGAAACCGCCAATCTCATTTATACGATGAAAGCAGGAGGCGCAAATATCGCGCTTGCCGCCTCAAACCCTTTAAGCACGCAGGACGATGTGGCTGCGGCGCTTGCTTCGGAAGGGATTAAAACCTTTGCTATAAAAGGCGAGAATGAGAAGCAGTATTACGAATGCCTTGAAGAAGCGCTCAAGATAAAGCCGCATGTCACCCTCGACGACGGCGCAGATACAATAGCGCTTGTGCATTCAAAACACAAGGAACTTATTAAAAACATAAAAGGCGGATGCGAGGAAACAACAACCGGTGTAATCAGGCTTCGGGCTATGGCGGCAGAAGGCGCGCTGAAATACCCGGTCATCGCAGTAAACGATGCCGAGACCAAGATGATGTTCGATAACCGCTATGGCACAGGGCAGAGCACCATACACGGGATAATGAATGCAACAAACATCCTTTTTGCAGGGAAAACAATCGTGGTTGCCGGTTATGGCTGGTGCGGCAGGGGGGTTGCTTCGCGGGCCCGTGGGCTTGGCGGCAATGTCGTCGTGATAGAAGTCGAACCGAGAAAAGCACTCGAAGCGGTCATGGACGGTTTCAGGGTGATGAACATGAAGGAAGCTGCAAAAGTTGGAGATATATTTATAACAGTTACAGGCGACATATCAGTCATAAGGAAAGAGCATTTTGAGGTCATGAAAGACCAGGCAATTGTGTGCAATTCAGGTCACTTCAATGTGGAAATAGATATTCCGACACTGACAAAGATGTCAAAGAAAGTCAGCCAGATAAAGAATGACGTGCAGGAATATGTCATGAAAGACAAACGGAGGATTTACCTTCTTGCCGAAGGGAGGCTTGTGAATCTTGCAAGCGCGTTCGGTCATCCGCCCGAGGTCATGGACATGAGCTTTGCAAACCAGGCGCTTGCAGTAAAATACATTGCTGAAAAAGGTAAGACGCTTGATGACCAGGTTTACAGGGTTCCTGCCGAAATCGACAGCAGAGTAGCTAAACTCAAGCTTGAGGCTATGGGCATCGAGATAGAAACACTGACCAAAGAGCAGGATAAATACCTCCATTCATGGGAAATGGGGACATAAGATGCAGTTGCGAATTAAAGCCGTTGAGAATTATCTTAAAGGATTGTTTGGCAGTGCCAGAGTCACAGCCATCAGCGAGCTTGGCGGGATTCCGGTAGAGGTCGAGGAAGGGATTAAAGGATTCGGTTACGGGAAACCGTATCTTATCGAGTTTGAATCAAACGGGAAAACGCAATCCGTCGTTCTTTCCTCGATGAGGGTCCAGAAGGGTTTCGGGCATGATCATTTTTCTGACAGGGCGGCGATTCTCATCTGGCAGAATTCGGTTTTCAATAACCTGCCAAAACACGTAAAATCCCTTGACGTAGGTTTTTTCACGCACGAAGGAGAGCTTTCCTCGTCTGGCAAAGCTGAAGAATATTTCATTTTGATGGAAAAAATTGAAGGAAAAGAATATTTCCTTGACCTTGAGAGGATAAAAAAAGAGGGGAAACTCGCACCGCTTGATAAGGAAAGAACAAAAGCCTTATCCACATACCTTTCTCAAATCCATGCAACTAAACACGATGACCGTGAGCTTTACATCCGCAAAATCAGGGATAATGTAGGGCACGGTGAATGCATCATGGGATTGCTGGACAGCTACCCGGATAACCTGGATTTTGTGAGCCAGAACGACCTTTGCGATATCGAGAAGAAATGCGTGGAACGACGTTATAAGATAAAAGGCAAGACACACCGCCTTTGCATGACGCACGGCGATTTTCACCCATGGAACATAATGTTCCGTGAAGGAAGCGATTTCACGGTGCTTGACCGGAGCCGCGGCGAATGGGGTGAAGCTGCAGACGATGTTTCATCTATAACGATGAATTATTTATTCTATTCCCTCCAGAAATATGGGAAGCTTGCAGGACCTTTCCAGGAGTTATACGAACTTTTTTTCAGTAATTACCTTGAAAAAACGCAGGATTTTGAATTATTGCGTGTTATCCAGCCGTTCTATGTATTCCGAAGCGTTGTGGTGGCAAGCCCTATATGGTATCCCAACCTTGACCCTGAAGTCCGGACAAAGATTTTCAACTTCATCCGTAATATACTCAAGATCGAAGAGTTTGATTACAAAAATGTGAATTCGTATTTGCAGGAATAAATAAAATGGCTTTTGCCGTATGGTTCACCGGTCTTCCCGGAAGCGGGAAAACAGCGATTGCGTCCCGAACTGCTGATATCCTTAAAACAAAAGGCATTGAAGTTAAAATACTCCAGCTTGATGAAATTCGCCGCGTTCTTACCCCTCATCCGAAATATACGGATGAAGAGCGGGACATTGTTTATGCGTCGCTTGCATACATGGCAAAACTCCTGACAGAAAGCGGAATCAATGTTTTTATAGACGCCACTGCAAACAGGATGAAATACCGGGATTCTGCCCGCAAAATAATCCCACAGTTTGCCGAAGTGTTCATCCGTTGCCCGCTTTCGGTTTGCATGGAACGTGAAGCGCACAGGAAAGCCGCTTTTTCTCCAAAGGGCATATATAAACAATCGGTGCAAACAGGCGCCAATGTTCCCGGTGTGAATATCCCTTATGAAGAACCCATGAACCCTCTTGCCATAATAGACAGCGACAAAATGAAACCTGATGAGAGCGCAAAAAAAGTGGCAGATGCCATTATCAGTTTTTCAGGAGCCCTGGATGGAAATTGAAACGTTAATTGAAATCGGAATTGAAATCCGGGACATAATCGGCTCGTTCATCAGGGATAATGCGGATTACGGGGAAATGGTTGCCCGGCGCCCAAAGGATATCACGCGCAAAATGGATATGGCCGCTGAAAATGCGCTTGATGAGGCGCTTTTAGCGCGCGGGCTCTCGGCAAGAATAATATCAGAGGAGCTTGGAGACCGGATTGTTGGCAAGCATCCGGATTTCATGCTGGTTTTTGACCCGATTGACGGTTCTACCAATGCAACATGCGGCATTCCCTTTTTCTGCACATCACTTGCCTATTCTGAAAAAACAGATATGGTCACGTTTGATGATATCAGCATGGCCGTTATCTGTGATATCAGTGGAAATACATACTGCGCCGAAAAGGGAAAGGGCGCTTTTTTAAATGGCAGGCCGGTTGGCGCAAAATTGCGCGGCGCCATGCCCAAACCCGTAATATCCGTGTATTCATACGGTGTGCCCGACGTCCCGAAGGGACTGATAGAACTTGAAAAATCAATTATAGTTCGGGCGCTTGGCAGTATTGCGCTTGATATGTGTTTTGTGGCTGACGGGACGCTTGACGGGATTATTGATACGCGGGGGCTTGTGAGCGGTTATGATATTATGGCATCTGCTTTGATATTGAAAGAGGCTGGGGGGGTTCTCACCAATCTTGAGGGAATAATGCTGTCAGATGACGTGAAGGCTACAGGTTTGTCCATAATCGGGACAAAGAATAAGGAACTTCACGATAAAATCGTAAGAACATTGATTCAAAAATAAGCTATACGATTTTAACTGAAGGACTTTAATAGACTTTTTTGCTTTATCCGGGAACTATATTTATATAGCCTGCCAAAAATGAGATTGTTTTGACCGCTATTGACTTTTGTGTAAAGGTGTTGCCTACTATCATCCCCCCAGCGAACAGCAATATTTATATTCCATGAGGTTGTCCTTAACATCATGGATAGGAATATGATAGGAAGTTCTGCTTCTTAAAATTACTTCCAGAAATATAACAGTAATGATTGTATATGCTGGTAGTAAGGATAGGATTACAATATGGATAGGACGAGCATATTTAATTATATAAATTATAATTATAATATTATATGGATAGGACTATAATAATATGAATTACGTACTGGAGGAATCAGTAAATTATGGAAAAATGTTTTAAAAGAACACAGAAGAACATGAAATTATCTCTTGTTTTGGCACTGTTGCTCATGGGAGCGTTTATAGGAGTTGCGAACGCGACACCGCCTGTTCCAACTGGCTATAAAGGCTATGTGAGTGATGTAAATGGAATGCTGATGAATAATACTTTGGTAACTGTATATGCAAATGGCGCGGTAATAAATAGCACCACAAGCCTTTCAGACGGCACATATTTTGTATATGTGCCTTGGGTATCAGGTGAAACCCTAACTTTCGGGGTGTCTGGCAAAACCGCGGGATCAGCGGTGATGGGTCCCAATGACCAAGGAAATATCATCAGGCTTGACCTCAATGTGCCAGCCACACCTACTTCTGGAGGCTCTTCAGGAGGCAGCGGTGGTGGCGGCGGTGGAGGAGGCGGCGTAGTATCAGGCGAGTCTTTCGGCAACATAGCAAAGTCAGAGAGCAATGATGAAGACCTGGTTGCCAATACACCGGTAACATACACCTTCAAAACACCAGAACTTGGCGTGTACGAAATAGCCTTAACAGGCAAAGAGAACGAACTCGGCATAACCCTGAAGATAGAAGATCTTAAAGGCACATCAAGCCAGGTAACAGCCCAGCCGCCCGGAACTGTATACAAGAACATAAACATTATTGGCGGTACACAGAAAATCAAAGAAGCCGTGGTAAGATTCAGGATTGAGAACTCATGGCTCGCAAGCAACGGCTTCGAAGCGAGCGACGTAGCGTTGCTCCATTGGGACGGAAGCCAGTGGACTAAGCTTGAAACCGCTCAAACGAAAACAGACAATACATATACTTACTACGAGGCAAAGGTAGTCTCCTTCTCACCCTTCGCAATAACTGGGTTAAAAGGTGGCATAATGCCTACAGCAACGCCTGCTATGGCGTCTGCTACGGCAACAGAAACCCAGGCCATGCCGACTGCTACGGTCACTCCGGCTCCAACAAAGAAGGTACCGGCATTTGAATTTATCTTAACGATAGCCATACTCTCAACAGCTTACCTGTTTGGGAGAAAGAGAAGATAAACAATATTTATCAAGTTAATTAAAAATAAAAAAAATTAGGAGAGAAAAAATGATTAAAAAATCAGTCATAACAGGAATAGGAATATTAGCCTTGCTGATGCTGGCAGGAAGTGCTCAGGCTACACCTGCATTTTTTACAGTGACGCCACCACCCGAGTGTTCTGTCTGTCACTACAGCAATCTTTCTTTGAAGCCAGCAGGGGTATTTTTCAACACAACGCATCGTTTCGACGGCACTAACTTGCCTGAATCCGTGGCAAGCTGCCCAACATGCCATGTACAATTTTATGCCCCATCGAATTTTTCGTTAACTTCTACGGGTACTTATACGGGTCAGGGTTATAATAGAACCCATAGATATAACGATACTACGCTTGCATCCACAAGACTTGATTCGCCCGGATGTGCGAACTGCCATGTCGATGTTCCCAACGGGGATTTCACACGTCTCAACGGCACTCCGACTTACCTGACATCAACAGTATGCATAGACTGTCACAAGGCTAAGTACGATGATTGGAGGGGTACAAACCATGCCAATAAATTGATGCCCAATGTCACTGCACAGGCCGATAACCTGCCGCTTCCGGCCGGTTATACATGGACAAATGTCTCATATGTCGTAATAGGTTTGTCAAAAATGTATTACCTCAATGAATCCGGATATATCAATTGGTCGTATAACCCGACATCGGGTTTTTCGAATTATGTTTCCTCACACGGTAATAAATATAGTAGCTGCGGAGGTTGCCATACTACAGGGTACAACTCAAGCGGGATTAATGCTTTACCTGGCATAGTAGGGACATGGAGCGAGCCGGGAATCGCATGCGAGAGATGCCATAAACAGGCAGGCAACGGGCATCAGGTCGTTGTTAATTATTCCGCTCATTTATGTGAAGACTGCCATGGCGACAACGGTTGGGATAATAGTTCTCATGACCTAACAGGCCACAGTAGTGGGACAGGCAACACTTGTTCTCTATGCCATCAACCATTCAATAATTATAAAAATGCGAGTGGTGTTAACCCCTCTCCTTCGGGACAATCCTGTGCAGTATGCCACAATCCCCACGATATGACTCCTGATGGATACAGGAGCTTATACTCCACAGGTGGTTTTAACAACACCACGATGGCTGTGCTGGCGACTGAAGATAAAGCAAAGTTAAGTTTCTTCAATGCCACAGCAAGCGTTAGTGCCGCTACAGATATCTACGATACCCTCACCACGCCTGTACTGCTGTTCCCTGGCACAAATTATAGAAAATATAACACCTATGGAGCAGCGCCAATAAATGTAACAGGCCCTGTATCGGAAGTCCTGTGCTCAATGTGCCATTACGAACACGGGTTGGGACCTCGCTACATAGCAAACGTCAGCCTTACCCATGGAAGAAACACAACAACGAATATATCTAAATGGGCGACATGCACGGATTGCCATTATCAAGGCGCAGGCGGTTTCGGCAACCATTCTCTCAATACAGATAATGTCACGAACTCATGTTCACGCGGCACCGAATGCCACGTTACAAGTGACCAGAATGCAACAACAAGCATTAACTCACCTTACTCATTAGTACCGGTGGAAAGAGAATGGAATGCAAGCTTACACAATGACAAAGATGGAGGTGGAGGTTTTTACAAAAATGCTTCGTATTATGCAAACCAGACTGGAAATTCAAGTACTGGCAGCCCCAATCGCAACAACAGCGATTGCATGAAATGCCATTCACCTGAAAACTGGAACCCTGGTACTAAATTCGGCAACATATCAAATTTCAGGGGTATAACATGCGGAGTTTGCCATGACGTCCACGATATGGGTGAATGGATAAATAAGACTGGCAAGGTTTATGCATGGTTCAATAGGGACGCATTCAAGAGTGGTACAACATATATCAGCAATTACTCAGTGATGGCAAACACCACAGAGCTATGCGGCAACTGCCATTCGAATGCTAACCCCAGACTGGACAAGGCAGGACCTGGCTATTATACTAAGGTCTCTAATATTTCGCCTCTAACATCGCACGGTCGCCCGGCAAAGGATATATTCAGTGGCTCATGGAAGCAGACAGGTCTGTTGAATTTCGAGTGCATAGATTGCCACTGGTCAACAAATATAACAGACGGGAGCGGAACACCATTGAATGACAGCGAGAAAGTGATGGGTCATTCCTTCAAGGTGAACGAGACTTTACTGCAGAACGATCAGGGCGTGGTACCTTGTTCAAATTGCCATGCAACAGGAAGCGCACTTGGCAATCTGAGTAAGACAATCGATGATATACAGATACCTACCCACAATACGTATAATACCACCAACGTAAAGGTTCAAGCAGCATTGAAAGTTGTTAAAAACTATTGGGTCGCTCACGGTAACGACAGTAGCAACCTGAGCAAAGCCAAGATTGCCGAGGCGGTCTGGGACGCAAGTTTGGTGTCAGCAGACCTAAGCTGGGGCGTGCATAATCTACCAAAGGTAAATCAGCTTCTGGCCGATGCATCAAGGCTTGCAGACGAATCCAATGCTTCGCTGGGACTGGATGTAGCGGTAGTATCCACGGTGCAGCTTAAAGCAGGCTTGAACCTCGTATCTCTCCAAGCCGCTCCTGCATTTACTTCACCAGACTCTGTGATGTCCTCTGTGCGAAGCAACATTACAGCTGTCTGGGGCTACAATGCAAGTACACAAGCTTGGCAGCACTACGACCCGAATGCGTTGAACCCCTCGTCGAACGACCTGGCGACAATACAGGGACCTCCAGCAGCCTACGCAATATACGCAAATACAGATTGTGTGTGGACCACATAAGGTCCCCCACAATTTTTTATTTTTTTTGTGCGTTATTAAGTATCGTATTTTAGGACAGTGGAATCGATGAATCACATATCTCATATTTGTGATTAACATGGTTCGCCCCCGAGGAAAAATTAATGCTGTATGCCAAAATGAGGAATGTCATTTTTACTTAAAAGAAGAAGACAAAGACATAGTGAAACGCGGCAAGTATCAAACAGGTCATCAGAGATATTTCTGTAATCATTGTAAAACATTCTTCATGGAAACAAAAGGTACTCTGTTATATCATAAACATATGACAAAATCAGAGATTATCGATATCTGCAAGCATTTGGTAGAGAAAAATGGTATCAGGTCGATTGAACGAATAACAGGACATCACCGGGATACCATTGGGCGCCTTTTAGAAGACCTTGCCTTACATGCCGGGATGGTAAATTCGATTCTTCTTCATGATGTAAAACTTGGACAATTCGAGGTCGATGAAATGTGGACATTTATCAAAAAAACAAGAAAAAGTTGCGCAGGGAAGCACAAATTCAGATGAAAAAGGTGGCGCTTCGAGATCCAATTTCATAAAAAGAGGTTCATATATGAAGCAAGTTGGAAAAAAAATTTTTTGAAACGGTATTCGACAGAGAGTTGTATTGATTATGGACAACTTATACAAAAGAGGGGGTAAAATTGTCGATAAAATAAAAAGTATCATTTATGAAAATCTGTGTTATGTCGAAATTAAGACTATCGAAATCGAAAATATGAATAGAATCTTTAGTCCCCTCTTTCTGGAACTGTTTATGTATAACCAAAGAGGCACGATTTTTGCCGGCATCAAATGTTTAAAAATCACCATTTCTACTTATCGACGTCGCGAGGATGCCCGATACCATCTTATAAGAAACGCAGCCAGTATCCCAAGCAGAGGGAGGCTACCCATACCCGACTTTTTGTTACCCTCTACGCTGAGATTCCCATCCTCAAGAGTAAAAGCAAGTGATGCCGCATCTCCCCACTTATTATTTCGCTCCATGCTCTCCACATATACTGTATGTTTACCCTGCGCAATCTTTGAAACATTGATGTACGCAAAAACCTCTTCATTCTGGGAATCAAAAGCACCATCCGCAGGAGACATATTAAACATCTCATCCGGAGAATCGATGTAGTATCTGGCTCCTCTGACCTTCATCTCGTTTCCAGCCACTGCAAGAGCTTTTAGCGTAGTCCTGTTCCCTTCCTTGAGCAATGATATATCCTTAACAGCAGGCAGCATGAATAGCTTAATTATATCGTGAGTATTAACAACATGGCAGTTCTGGCATGTATCATTTCTCATCGGCTCATCCCCTATATAAGGAGCGCTGTAATTATCCGTTAAAGAACCGTGACAAGAAAGGCAAGGCCTTGGTGTTTTATATGTTGTAGGGTGTGTTTTGGCACCGTCTATTCCTCCATGACATGCGTGGCAGACATTATTACCTCCACCATTCAATGTCTCATGCATTCCAAGTGAGGTTATTATTTTCCCTTGAACAAATCCGTTGCTCCCATGGCAGGTAAGGCAATCGCCACCGCCATCTCTGCCACTGAAAAGTTGCGGAGAATGAAAATTTTCCGGGATTTTCCCTACAGTAAAGGTGGAATTCTCCCAGAGCCAGCTTGCGTTGTAGCCTTCAATGGTTTCATTCACATCGATCCCTGTGATTACAGGCGAGAGCGCAACGACATCCTTTAGAATCACCATATTCTTGGGCCTTGCCTGGATTATTCCTGAGATGTTTGCTCTGAAGACGGTAACATTCTTAGATACATATCCCAGGTAGTTTATAGGAGGAGAAAACTCAAAGACATCTCCTTTTTTCACAAAGTTTTCATAAGAATAATCTCCGGCCCGAACCATAAGCAGGGCTTCATCGCTCTGTATAGATACCTCCTTTACCAGAACGCTGACGTCCCCGGAGATGTTCCAGGTTTCACCTTCAAGAAGGGATTTGGACCTCCCGGATTCAATATTAACATTTAAGTCCGTGTCGGTAAGGTTGGATATTATACCTAGGGCCGTACTTTCATTGTACGCCTTTTTATCAGTCATGTTTACAAGTTCCCTTGCGAGGAAAATTACGTCGGTCGTCCTATTCACTCTATCGATGACCCTGTAATTCAATTTGGGCTGTAAGTATAGGTGGCACAAATAGCATTCGGTATCCTTATTCTCGGCATGAACCCTTTCCAGCCTGAATCCTTCAAACTGGATAAAGCCGCCATTGTTATCCTTAAAAATTCCTGTGATATTAAGCACAATTACAGGTGATTTCGCAACCGAATTTGAATCACCTACGGCCAGATACTCCTCATATGTATAGTTCCCTATACCTGCGAGTGCTCTGTCCACTGGCTTGCCATCTTTACTCAGTTCAATCAGCGCGCTCTCCCTGCCGGATGAGACCTCAAGCAATCTAAGTCTGAACCTGAAGCCAAGGTCAATGAAATCTCCGGATTTAACTGTAAACTTGTTTTTCTCTTTGTCAAGCTCCACGAGGTCTGTTCTGTTCTTGTATATTAATGTGGCATTCCCCCATTTCTCAGAGTTGTTCTTATTAAGATGGCAGTATTTGCAGTTTATGCTGTCAGGTAGCTCGTCGAGTGAGGCATAATGTGATACTGTAGAGTTCATGTTCTTGCCTATTGCATTTATACTGTTGTTATGACATTCCTGGCAGTTGCTCGTAGTAGTCACATTGAAATTGACGACATTGTTGGGGTTGCTGTTCAGACTTGCGTTCCTAAAATGGGAATATATCATTGGAGCACGGTACGTCTGATTTAAGGAGTGGCAGTCATTGCTGCTGCACCTCTTGGGTGATTTGTACTCAGGCGGATGTCCGGATGATGGCTCTGAACCATTACCATGGCATGCCCAGCATGCGCGGTTACCTCCTCCGTTCAGGCTGCTGTGGACGCTGATATTAAAAGCTAAAACATTCACCCTTTTATCCAGAGGCGCACCCGTTGCGCTCACATTATGGCATGATATGCAGTCCGGCCCTCCTCTGGCCGGAACGATACTGTGAACAAAATAAGCAGTCGTGGATGGAGAGGAGTTACCATGGCACTGGACGCATATACTATCCGACCACTTATCAAGGGAGTGGTTGAAAAACGTAGTATTATCGCTGGCCGTTGCGGGTACCATACCTGTCATGTTCTGGATTTCCGGAGGTACTGGGGAGTAGGAAGTGCCGTTATATAAGTAGTTCCCTGCAGGATTGCTCTTATTATAATGGCAGTTGGCGCACCAGTAACTTGTACTGGTTATGCTCTGGTTAGGCATGTTTCCGGATCTGATATTCTCTATTTTTCCAAGTGCTTTCGATGCGTGGGTGGCATTTCCGTGGCAGTAGTTGCATGAACTCAGCAAAGCGGTATTGTCCCAGTACGCTTGTTGCGAACCATTCCATAATGCTCCTGAATTAGGGTTGGCACTGTGTTTCACTGGTGCGGGTATACTTGGTGCTTCGGAAAAATTTGCTAGCCCACCATTCTGGTGGCAGGTGGTGCAATTGGCAGCTAAAAAGGGTAATCTAAAAGAAGGGAGCGGGAGGCTAAAGTCATGACAATCTCCGCATGATGTTGCATTTATACCACGATAGCTCCCGTCCGGCAGTATATATTTAATATTATGAACATCTGAAGGTTTCTCTGTATGGCATCTGATACATTCGACCTTGCCATCATGCTTGTCTTTTTTAAGCCTGTCATTACTATGACATTTAAGGCAAAAATCAGAACTTGGGACAGGCTTGGAGATATTCGTTCCATGCAGTTTATCCTGTCCGTGGCAGCGTGTACAGCTTGGGAGACCAGCAGGATGGGCAGGAAAAGTAAAAACGACGTCTGAGGTATGGATACCTAACATTGAATTGCTTGCATTCTGCATTACGTCTGAGTAGGCGGTAGTGGAGTTCTGATGGCAATAGGCGCAGTACTGATTTCCTGTTGGCAAGCCAAAGCTTGCATTGATTCCGTAATGCGCGGCACTTGCATTGGCATTATATTCAAAAAGAGTAGTGGTCTTGTTGTGGCAGTCGAAGCAATTTACGCTTACTGAGATATTACCGTTTCTTAGATGATTATTAACCCTTGGAGAACTGACAACCCCATTTACATGGCAATCCTCACAAAGATAAGTAGAAACCGTGAAACCAGGTACTAACATCAATGAGGTATTGTAGTGGCATACTATACAATCACTGTCGGAAATATTGCCAACACCATCTGTGGTATTAACATTTCTGTGAGAGCCAAAGAGGGTTTCGTTTATAGCAGGGTATACTCCCATGTTGAATTTGTGACAGAGCATGCACTGTTCGAACTGAGCATCACCTACGTGTATAAATAAGAGTGCAATAGACAGCGCCAGTAAAAACACAACTTTTTTCATGTGAGCAATCAGCGAATCCTATCAGCCATACTTTTTTTTTTCAGAACAACTACTACAACTACTATTTAATTATAGATAAAATTTCGCTTTGCTTAGGTATGTTACAATCCATTTTATTTTGGGAATTTGTTTTAATAGGCGGGAAGATTTACATACTTTTGCCCAATTATGGAGTCGATATAAATGACCAAACTAAAAGCCCATATAGTCTCCCGCGGTAAAGCCGAGGGCATGGCGCTCGTTACCAACCAGCCCATTTCATTTCTGGGAAGCGTTGATATGAAAACGGGCGTTGTGATAGAAAGCGGCCATGAACTGGCGGGGAAAAGCATAAGGGGAAAAATCCTTGTTTTCCCGGGCGGCAAAGGTTCGACCGTGGGCTCTTATGCGATTTACCAGATTAAGAAAAACGGCGCCGCACCTTTAGCCATGATAAACGTCAAAGCCGAACCGATTGTTGCCGTGGGCGCCATCATTTCCGATATTCCGCTTGTGGACTGTGTTGAAAAGAACCCGGTCACTGCGATAAGAACCGGGGATAAGGTTTTAGTGGATGCGATTGTAGGGAGCGTGGAGATCCTATGAACGATGATGAAAAAGGTTTTATGGAAATAAAGATGAGTTCTGGCTGGTTTATGACAATCTCGCTTCAGAAAAGCGACAGGTTCGAGGAAGAGAAGGAGTATGTGGAAATAGCCAAAGAAAGAGGCGGGCAGAAGCAGCGCAGGTTCAATATCAACCCGAAATATGTAAGGGCGCTCGGGGAAGCTCTTGTCAAGTTCGCTGACGAGAATAAGCTTTAGTTTTTCTTTTTTAAGGGTGTTATGCGCCGGTCGGGAATCGAACCCGAGTTTAAGCGTTGGCAACGCCTAGTGATAACCGCTACACTACCGGCGCAAACCGAAGTGTAAAAACCTTGCGGGCATTCTCTTAATACTTTAATCTATATTAATAGTTTTCACTCTTTCTTCAAACAAGCCGGGATTAATAATTTTGAATATACCTGAACACTGCGCAAGCCGAAGTATCGGCTTCCAATAACAATCTTTATCATATTTTAGCCTGAAATCAGCGCATAATGTTAATCAAACCCATTTCTGAACTTACGGCAGAGGAGTCAGCACGGCTGTTCAATCGCAGCGCAGGGCTTTCGGATGTGATGGCGCCTGTGATGTCAATACTCAATGACGTAAGAGAAAACGGCGATGCTGCCGTTCGTAAATATACAGAGCAGTTTGACAGGGCAAAAATACATGAAATCGAAGTTTCCCACAAGGAAATCCATGAGGCGCTTTATTCACTGGATAAAAACTTACTTACCCATATCAAAAAAGCAGCCTCGAACATTCGCGCATTCCATGAAGCACAGGTCTCAAAGGATTGGATAAAGGAGTTTGCGCCCGGGCTTAAACTCGGGCAGCGAATCACGCCGCTTGATATTGCGGGCGCCTATGTTCCCGGCGGCAGGGCGGCGTATCCCAGCACGGCTCTCATGACCGCAATACCTGCAAAGGTGGCTGGGGTTGGCAAAGTCATCATATGCACCCCGCCAAAGCCTGATGGAACGGTGAATCCGCTGACGCTTGCTGCGGCGCATATTGCTGGCGCTGACAGGGTATTCCGTGTCGGAGGCGTGCAGGCGATAGCAGCTATGGCTTACGGTACAGAAACCATACCGAAGGTGGATAAAATAGTGGGACCCGGCAATGTTTATGTCACAGCTGCCAAGATGGCATGCGGAACAGCTATTGATTTTCCTGCGGGACCGAGCGAGGTGCTGGTAATTGCTGATGGTTCTGCAAGGGCTGATTTTATTGCGTCAGATATGATTGCACAGGCAGAGCATGACCCCAATGCAGTTTCAATCCTTGTAACCACATCGGAAGAACTTGGAGAGCAGGTAAAACAGGAGATAAAAAACAGGTTAAAAAACGAGGCAAGGACAGAAATCATCAGCAAATCGCTTGAAAATGCTGCCATACTCACAGGGACTCTTGATGAGTGTATTGATTTCTCAAATAAGTTCGCGCCCGAGCATCTTGAAATAATGACAGGGCAGGATATTCTCGGAAGGATCAGGCATGCAGGCTCGATATTCATTGGCTCCCATGCGCCGGTATCCGCGGGAGATTACGCTTCTGGCACAAACCATGTGCTTCCCACGGCAGGATATGCACGTGTGTTCTCAGGATTGAACACAGACCATTTCGTAACTAAGTCAAGTATCCAGATAATTGAAAAGAACGGGCTTGATGGAATTAGTGAGACAATCATCGGTCTTGCGGAGGCTGAAGGGCTTTTTGCGCATGCGAATGCGGTGAGGATTAGGAAGGAGCCTGATAAATGAAATTCGCCGCCAGCGATGCGATGCTTTCTTATTTTAATGGTCTCGAATCCGAGCTTAACCGCGCCATCGACCTCGCAAACCGCGCACGCGCAAACGGAGCCGACCCTTTGCCGACCATTGAAATACCCATAGCAAAAGACCTTGCCGACAGGGTTGAAAAACTCATCGGCGTTGAGGGTGTTGCAAAGCGGTTAAGAGAGCTTGAATCTTCCATGTCCCGCGAAGAGGCTTCGCTGCAGCTCGGTCTTGAAGTAGCGAGTGGCAAAATCAAACAGTTTGAATCACAAAAGGATGCCATCGAGGCTGCTGTGAGGATATCGATGGCCGTACTCACAGAAGGAGTCGTGGCAGCGCCAATAGAAGGTATCGCAAAAATAGACCTTGCAAAGAACGACGACGGCTCTGATTATATCAGGATTTATTATGCCGGCCCGATAAGGAGCGCGGGCGGCACTGCACAGGCACTTTCGGTGCTGGCTGCTGACTACATCCGCGGGAGCCTTGGGATTAACCGTTTCATCCCGCGGGCTGAAGAGGTGGAGAGGTATGTGGAAGAAATCGCTGCATATCACAGGGCAGTCCACCTCCAGTATATGCCAACAGATGAAGAAATCAGGCTGATTGTTCGGAACTGCCCGATATGCATAGACGGCGAGCCTACTGAGGAGGCTGAGGTGGAAGGGCGGCGCGACCTTGCCCGTATCGAAACGAACAGGATACGCGGCGGCATGGCGCTTGTCATTGCCGAGGGTATTGCGCTCAAAGCCCCGAAAGTGAAAAAGCATGTGGATAAATTGAAACTCCCGGGCTGGGACTTTCTTGAGAAATTCGTGGTAACGGTGAAAACTGATGACCCCGCGGCGCAGTTAAAACCAAAAGACAAATATCTGCAGGATTTGATTGCGGGGAGACCGGTTTTTTCGTATCCTTCAAGACCGGGAGGATTCAGGCTCAGGTACGGCAGGGGGAGGAACACAAGTTTTGCCGCAGCCGGGATAAGCCCTGCAACGATGGTAATGATGGATGATTTCATAGCCGCCGGGACACAGATTAAAGTGGAGCGCCCGGGTAAAGCAGCAGGCATTGGCCCTGTGGATACAATAGAAGGCCCGACCGTACGTTTATTCAACGGGGATGTTTTAAGAGTGGACACGCAGGCTGAAGCTCTTAAAATAAGACCCTCAGTGCAGAGGATTCTCGATATCGGGGAGATTCTAATAAACTTCGGGGATTTTCTTGAGAATAATCATCCTCTTGTGCCTTCATCCTACTGCTATGAATGGTGGCTCCAGGAACTTGCAGCAAAGACACCTCTAAATGAATTGGGGGATTTGAGAAATCCTGACCAGAAAACAGCGCTTTCAATATCGGACAAATATAAAGTGCCGCTTCATCCGAAATACACGTATCTCTGGCACGATATTTCACTCGATGAGTATACGGCTTTAGCTGAATACATCCAGAAAAACGGGAAATTTGCTGAAAAAGTTGAATTTCCTCAAGATGACAAAATAAAAACCATTCTTGAGACATTGCTTGTCCCTCATATCGTGCGTGAGAAGCTTATTTTTATCGAAGAGCCGCTCCCGTTCCTGAGATGCCTTGGTCTTGATGCAAATTTGAAAAAGACATGGATTTCTGTTGAATCTAATATTATGGATACTGTTTCAAAGGTGAGCGGAATAACTATCCGAAGCCGCGCGCCCATCAGAATTGGGGGGAGGATGGGGAGGCCCGAGAAATCTGATAAAAGGGAAATGAAACCCGCGCCGCACGTGCTTTTTCCCATCGGTGAAGCTGGAGGACGGCGGCGGTCGCTCAAAACCGCAAGGGATTATGTCGATGATACCGATAACGGCGGGAAAAATAATTATGAATTTAAGACAAAACTTTCGGACCAGACAGAAAAGGCTGGAACGATAAGAGTCCAGATTGGGGAGCGCATCTGCCCTTCTTGTAAAACAAAAACTTTCAAGAACAGGTGCAAATGTGGTAAATTTACCCATCCGCTTCTTAAATGCCAGTCCTGCGGGATTGAAGTCCCAAAACCCGTATGCCCGAAATGCAAGAAAGATACCACATCTGTCACGGAACTGGAGATTGATTTCAAGTCGGAATACCAGCAGGCGTTGGATAATGTGGGTGAGAGGGACAACTTTGACTCGATAAAAGGCGTTATCGGTCTTACCTCAAAAAATAAAACGCCTGAGCCGCTTGAAAAAGGAATACTTCGTGCAAAACATGATATTGTGATGTTCAAGGACGGGACAGTAAGATATGACCTTTCCGATCTGCCTCTCACGCATATAAAGCCCAAGGAGCTGGGAGTTTCAGTTCAGAAGCTGAAAGAACTCGGGTATATGAATGACACGTATGGAAAGCCGCTCGTTGATGAAAATCAGGTCATTGAACTTAAAGTCCAGGACATTGTCGTCTCAAAAGACTGTGCGGAATACCTTCTCAAGACCGCAAGATTCATCGACGACCTCCTGACAAAGTATTACAAGGTTGACGCTTACTACAATATTAACAACGCCAATGACCTCATAGGGAAACTGGTGATCGGGCTTGCGCCTCACACCTCCGCCGGTGTCCTCGGACGGCTGGTGGGTTTCACAACCGCATCCGTAGGCTATGCGCATCCCTTTTTCCATGCAGCCAAAAGAAGGAACTGCGACGGTGATGAAGACTGCGTGATGCTTCTGATGGATGGTCTTCTTAATTTCTCGCGCTCGTACCTCCCGGACAAGCGCGGCGGACAGATGGACGCACCTCTTGTGCTCACCTCGCGCATCGACCCGAATGAGGTTGATAAGGAGGCGCACAATGTGGATTTACTTTTCAGGTATCCACTTGCGTTCTATGAAGCCACGCTGCAATACAAGAACCCGAAGGATATCGTAAAACTCATGGATACGGTGAGCGGGAGGCTCGGGACGCCGGCGCAGTATGAGGGCTTCGGGTTCACCCACGACACCGCCGACATCGCGGCAGGACCGAGGAACAGTGCGTACAAGACGCTCGGGACTATGATTGAAAAGATGGATGCACAGCTTGCCCTGGCACGACGGATAAAGGCAGTTGACCCGCAGGATGTTGCCGAGCGTGTAATCGAGTCGCATTTCCTGCCCGACCTTATCGGGAACCTGCGCTCGTTCTCAAAACAAAAGGTGCGATGCACGAAGTGCAACGCAAAATACAGGCGCCCGCCGCTTCGCGGGACATGCCCGAAGTGCGGCGGGAATATCGTGCTTACGGTACATGAGGGCTCTGTGAGGAAGTATCTTGAGACCTCACTTCGGATTGCGGATGAGTATAATGTGCGGCATTATACGAAGCAGCGGCTTGAGCTTCTGGAGCTTGAGATGAGGTCGCTGTTTGAGAGCGATAAGGTGAAGCAGAAGGGGCTTGCGGACTTTATGTGAATATTATATTATTAAAATTTATAAAAATAACACTATATTAATTTTGGGCGCTTTCTCAAACTGAAGGCACCAATCTAGGTTAATTCTCTTTTTAAGATTTTATGTGCAATATTTAGCTGCTTAAATTTCTCAGTGTCCCCGGTAGGCATATCCGGGTGTAATTCTTTTGCCATAGCTTTGTATTTTGTAGTAATTATCTCAAGATCGTTCAAATCAGGGTCAACGCCAAAAAACTTCCGTGCCTCGGCGCGTTTATCATCAACATCCGAATCCTCCCTGAACTCTGAAATAAAATCGTCAAAAGTTTTTTTTTCAGAAAGAACCAGGTTGGACTCAATCTCGATTACCTTGAATAGAACATGGAGATTATCAACGAATTTACTCTGCATGTTATGACTATAATACATTCGATGGCCGCAATAGTACCAGGTCGCAGAGGCTTTGGCTTTTTTTATAGCTACATTTTCAACAGGGACATCAATATCATTTTCGTTGATACCAATACTTCTTAAAAGCATAACAATATTATTTTTTAATTGGATGGCCCTTCGATTATGAGCATTCTTAAAAATCACTGTCTCTATTTCGTGTCCTTTTATTGTTACCATTTAATTCACTCATTTTCGTTAGTGGTAGTCATGACAATCAAGACCAAATAAAATGTAGTTAGAATATTATGTGACCTAACGGATATGAAAATCCGTTAAGTCCAGCCGGCGCCAGGATTTTTGTAATTTCAGTTTAATACAAACGTCTGCGCCTGTTGCGCTGCTGCCCTCTTCTAATAACAGGCTTATTCATATCAGGTTTGTTCATCCTTCTTTCAGGCTGCCTGATAGCGACCCTCTCAAAAGCAGGCAATATCTCTTCCTTAATATCCACATCATTTTCCTTCAAGACGGCTGAAAAATTATCATAATCACTTCTTGAAAGGATATTTATCGCCTTACCTTCTGCTCCTGCTCTTGCAGTCCTTCCTATCCTGTGGATATACTGCTTGCTCTCACGGGGAATATCGTAATTATAAACATGAGAAACACCCTCGATATCAAGCCCTCTTGCAGCCACATCCGTGCATACAAGGACACGGGATTTCCCTGAATGGAATGACCTCATGACATCGTTCCTTTTACCCTGGGTTAATCCGCCATGGATTGCCTGGGCGTCTATACCTGAAAATCGTAAGTTCTTTGCAACTTTGTCCGTATTTCTTTTGGTATTGCAGAAAACCATAACAAGGTCTGAGTCCTCATGCTTCAGTAAATGCACAAGTAATGAAAGCTTCATTTCATCCCCAACCTCATAATAGGTCTGGACCAGTTTTTTCGGGTCAACAAACGAATCAACCGAAACCTGGAGCGGTTTTTTCATGTGGCTTCTGGAAAGCCGGACAACATCTTTTGTTATCGTTGCAGAGAAAAGAAGAGTCTGCCTTTCAGTCGGGCATTTTCTTATAATTCTTTCCACATCGTCTTTAAATCCCATATCGAACATGCGGTCTGCTTCATCAAGCACAAGTGTTTTTACATTGCCAAATTTAACAGTACTTCTCTCGATATGGTCAAGTATTCTCCCCGGAGTTCCTACAACAACATCCGCGGTCTTCAATCCCTTTATCTGCGGACTGATTCCTACGCCGCCGTAGACCGCAATGATTTCTAATGGCCTGTATTTTGAGAATTTAATTAAAGCGTTTGCGACCTGCTCAGCCAGTTCTCGTGTGGGAGTCAGGACTAAAGCCTGGATACCTTTTCCCCGTTCAGAATTCTGTAATATACCCGCTGCAAATGCAAGTGTTTTTCCTGAGCCTGTAGCAGACCCGGCTATTACATCCTTACCTGCAAGTATCAAGGGGATTGATTTTTCCTGTATTTCGCTTGGGCTTTCAAACTTTGAGTCGTTTATTGATTTCAAAAAAAACTCACTAATACCCAGATTTTTAAAACTTTCCATAATTTTTATTTGAAAAAGCGTAAATGCTATTTCTTATTAACCTCTTTAATTTATTTTTTTTAAACAATTAAGAGCTATAAGCACAACTTTAAAAAAGTCTAGATTAATTTCTGCTTAAGAGTTATTAATCGCTGGTAATGATGGGCTCCCTTTTATACTTTTGCCAGTTTGACTGGATATTCGAGATTTTTTCTTTAGCCCTCTCCTGCAGTAAGAGAAGACTTCGGAAATGTCCCTGCAGCATGAATACAATGTGAATAGTTCTCAGAATCATAATTAAAAACTAACATTTCAACACGCTAATCCATGTCTCTTATGAGGCTGTGGGACAAAACTAGATTATAGCTCATTCTACAACATTTTTAGTAATTATCACGTAGACCCGCCTTCCAATATATTTTTTCGGAACATCTGCTTTTGCTGAAGTTCCAAATGGTGTAACAACCCTTTCCAGAAAACCATCTATTTCGCTATCCTTCAAAACCAATTCTGTTTTTTTAAGTTCAATATTTCTTGCCATGTGATATAGATATTTATAGATATCTATATATACCTTTGCATCCTAAATAAGATTATGATGATAAGCGAGGACATAAGGGATAAATTAAAAGACATAGAAGAATTTCTGTTAAAGAAGTACAAAGATAACAAAGCAGAAAAGAAACGTGATTGGCGAACATATGAACAGCAATTGGCAAATCGAATCAAAGGAGCAATCCATAACCTTGAACTTTGATAAATGAGGCCACGAATATCAAGATTCATCGAGGTGGTGGAAGACCGCCATCTCTTGATTTAAAACAAAGTGTCATTATTCTCTTATTGAAAGAACTAATAGGAGAAAGCAACAGAAAAATGGCTTCAATGCTTGCTTTATTTTCTCTCCTTTCAGGAATTGATGTCAACTATAAAAAAGTAGAGCGGTTATATTCGAATTATGATGTATCAATGGCTATTTACAACCTTCACATGCTGATTTTGAAGAAAAAAGGGATCAATAATATTGATGCATGCGGAGACGGGACAGGTTATTCATTAACGATAAAAAAGCATTATGCCTCTGAAACTCAGTTACGAAAGGATAAAGCAAAAGAATATTCCGGGACAAAGGCTTTCGTTTACTCTTTTAAGTTGATGGATATTGAGTCCAAAATGTATGTAGCATTTGGAATGAGCTTGAAGAGTGAAAAGGAAGCTTTTGATAAAGCGATGGAAATGCTAAAACATATTGACATAGAAATCGATAGTGTGAGGCTTGATAAATATTATAGCTTACCATCGTATGTGGATATATTCGGAAAAGCAAAGGTCTATGTCATTCCGAGAAAAAATGCAACATTGAGAGGTTCCTGGAAATGGAAGGATACGATGAAGGAGTTTGTAAATAATACAATTCCATACCTTGAAAATATTATTTGAGAAATAATTCTGAATCTGGTTTTTCGGCGGATAAGAGGTGGTTTGGATGGACAGTGGGACAAAAAAGAAATGATAGGATTAGTACTGCTTTAACATGCACTGGTGTCTGGCATAATTTGTTGAACTTGTACCCTACTTAATTCTGTCCCACAGCCCTCTTATGAGGATTCTGTTAAGTTAAGGAGTATGAAAGACCAATAATAAAAAACCAATTTAAACAACGGTTTTCAAAATTTATCCTATTGTCCGAATTTTCCTAATTTTTCAAAAAGATTCGTTTGTTTCGTATTGTCTTTGCTTGCAAGAATAAAGTCTGATATTTTTTGATTTTGAACTTTATTTTCTTCCAAAGCCTTCTTATTTTTTATATACGGTTTGATGGTTTTTTCTTCACGAACTTTTTTCTTTGTGGCTTCAATCTCATTATATATGAGTGTGCTGTTATACAATTTATTTTTATTTGTGTTTAATAACTGATTTCCATCAAAAGATAAGCTGTGTGGGTATTTATCGATTCTATAATAATAATAACTGTCGGGGTCAAATAATCTTTGCTTATTTAAAGTTAGAACCTCATAATACTCCTTTTCATCCTTTATTTTTCCTTCTTGGATGAGTTTGTCTATTATTTTTTTGATATCGCTATCATCCATCGGGGGTGGTGGGGGGTCTCGATTCACACCTATGAAATCAGCGGCAAAAAACTGGGATAATATATCAGAACCTATTACTTTTTCATTCGTAATATCTGCTCCTTCGACCCCTTTTATTTCTCTATGGATGTGTGATTCATAAAGCACAACATTTTTAAAACCTATAATATCTTTTAGATATCTACATAACGTCCTTACTCTTGTGAAATATATCCCACCAATATGACTTCCATTAAAATTTATCCAAATATTTGTATATCCGTTTTTTTTATAATGTGCTAAAATCTTTTTTTGCCATTTTGAGTTGATATCAATTTGTATCGGTGCAAATATTGGGGTTTTATTGAATTCAGAAAGAATTTTTAAATTATTATCTATATATTTCAAATAGTCGTCCAAGTCTATTTGTTTTTTATTATTTCTCATGATTTTTATATCAGGCGATAAAATAAGAGCTTTTGATGCAGAATGGATGTGGTCAAGCAGAGTATATTCATAATTATCCTTATCCATTGGTGGTAATTTTGTAATTTTCGAATCTTTACCAAACACATTTTCAACAAAAGGATTTCTCGAAAAAACAAATGAAACCGCTGTTTTTGAACCGTTAGATTCTAATAAACTTTTCCTAAATCCCAAAAAATTAGCTATTTCAGAAGTTTTGTTTTCTTCCAGAATATTATAAAGATGGCTATAACTTGGATGTTTCGAAACAAAAACTCCACTCTCGAATATTGGTTTTACTATGTCTTTTGCATAGCCGCTAATATCATTTTTGTTTATTTTTTTACCCTCAATAATTTTATATGGTGTTTCGATGGATAATTTGAGATTTTCCAATTCAATTTCTTTCATTAAGTATGTGGAGCAATCTTTGGCGGAGGTTGCACTTTTGATATTTATATGGGAATCAAATTCTGTCTTCTCAACCATCTTTGCACTCGTTGTTAATTTTTTCAATAGTATGTATTAATACAGCTTTATAACTTTCCTTATCTGTACTACATGGTCTATTTATTTTGCCCATATCGACAGTTGTTTTTATTTTAGTTAATATTTCAATAGCATGCGCAATATTTATCGTTTTATCTCTACAGCAACTATACCGTATAAAACCAATTGTGCCAACCATCCTATCAACTAAATAAGGAAAGTGATTTTTGACAAAGGCTCTCCCCTTTTTATCATCTAATATTAAATATTTCAAGCAGCCTTTAATTTCAAGATAATGTGCTATACCAATAGCCTCATACTCTCCATCATCAATGTGTTTTTCGCTCCTCCCGAAGTATGGTCGGACAAGTTCATAATAATCAAAATCTATTACTTTGATTCTCGAAAAAATAATATCTTCGTTAGATAGTTTTTCAGATATTTCCTCTATGATTCTATTTCCTGCATAAGCTGAATAGATATCTAAGAATTCATATATCCAATCTTTGTTTTGTAAATCATGCGTAAAGCAAATATAAAATGATGAATCTGGGATTATACACAATTCTTTCATAAAAATTAACTCCCCGACAGAAGAGAATTGTATCTTTCCAAATCAATGAATCCTTTATTTAGTAAGCTTTCAGCCAATTTTGCCTTCTTACTTTCTATATCCTTATAAACTTTCGATTTCTCGATATATACGGGAAAAGTATCGTAAATAAGCAAAAGCAATTCTTCTTTGGTCAGTTTATCATATAATTCTCTGACGGTTTTTATACCCGCAAGCAAATGTAATAAATCATCATCTTCTCTGATTTTATTTACAAGCCTCTTATACTCCTTTTTTCCAAGATTAGTTAACTCGATATAACCGCCACTTAAATTATCACCTTTTTTTGGAGGAATATACATCCAATAGTCATCAAGATAAAACGGATTTAATATAGATTCTTGGATTTCTTTAGAAAACGGCCCCCGAAAATGTTTAATAAAGGTTAAATATTGTTTTATTTGTGGATGAAAATTCCATAAGAGAAATACTTCCTTTTCCAAATGTAGAAGAGAGATTTTGTTATCAACCATTCCCAGAACAAGAAGTATGAAATTTTCAAGACCTCTTTGCCTAAGCTCCTCTTCACTTTCATTTTCTATATCATCAACCATATAATCATTCAATCCTGATAATTACTACTTTTTTCCCTTCCCATTCGTGGGGAACATATACTGTACAGCTCGTGCTTCCCTTTCCTGTTTTTTTTGCAGTTTTAATGAGAACTTCGTACCCATGATGTATAAATTCTCCCTTTTCATTATTCATAATTATTTAATAGTTATTTAATAGTTATATTATAACTATTAAAATATAAACTTTTTGCTTGGTATGAATAAGCATACCTAAAAGTATACCAAAAAGTATATAAACTTACAAACTAATATAACAATAGAGGCAACGGATATGAATTGCAAGAAATGTGAATCAAACAATACTGTAAAAATCGGTAAGAGAAACGGTATTCAGCGTTATATGTGCAAGGATTGTGGCTTCAAGTTTCTTGATAATGGTAATTTTGATAGAATGCGAAGCAAGAAACACATAATATCCGTTGCTATGGACTTATATTTTGATGGAATGAGTGTAAGAAAAATCCAGAACCAAATCCAATATATCTTCAAGGTTGAGGTATCACAGGTTACGATTCACAACTGGATAACCAAATACTCCGAGCTTGTTAAAGAATATGTTGATACCTTGAAGCTCGAATTGGGTGAGGAATGGCATGTTGACGAAACCGCTATCAAGGTTGACGGAGAGCAAAAGTGGTTTTGGGAGATTATAGATAAAGATACAAGAGTTATGGTTGCAGGGTTACTCTCCGATACAAGAACCATAGAAGCCAATACAAGATTATTCAAAGAAGCTAAGGAGAGAGCTATAAACAAGCCCAAAGTCATTTATGCGGATGGTTGCTTCGCATATAGACAGGGTTTTAACAATGTATTCTATGACCATCATCAGAGTTGCAAGCTAATCCAGAATGTAGGAATTAGAGGAGAGAAGGCAGAGAACCAGAACCTTATCGAGAGACTACACGGCACGCTTAAAGATATGCTGAGGTCTCGAAGAGGCATGGACGATGGAATTAAAACAGGGATTATGTTAAAAGGCTGGTTTATTCATTACAACTTCCTAAGACCTCATAGTTTTCTCAAAGGAAAAACACCAGCCGAAGCCGCAGGAGTTAAACTTGACCTTTCAAACAGATGGGAGAGTTTGATTGATTTGGCTACGAAATGGAAAGCGAATAAAACCATAGAGCAGGGATATTAAAGGAGATATATGACAGATAAAGGATTGAGTACAACGGCGCAAGAATCAAAAGGAAAATACACAACACCAATACCGACAGCACTTGTTAATTTATTAGGAATTGAAAAGGGTAATAAGCTTGTTTGGAATTTAGATAACGGTAAGATTACTATAACGGTTGTGAAAGCATGAGCAAAGACATTGAAGGGGAATTGTATCATCTTGATAAAATGATTACATCGCTTGTTGAAATCCTTGAAGAAAAGGGTATCCTAACTTATGAGGAGTGGGAAGTTCGAATCAGGAAAAAGATTGAGGAAGCAAAGGGATTAACAAAATTTGAAGAATTAGAAGATTGAAGCAGAAATTAGGAACAAAGGATAATTTAGAATGTTGGATTTATAGAGTAAAAAAATAAATATACTATTTTCCATTGGAAATATGTGGTTGCAGATACACAATTATACTAATATTTTTTTGCATTGGAAATAAAGGGGTGAGAACCATATGGTTTATATGTTCTCGCGGTAATTAGTAATTTAATCGTTTCTTTAAAAAAGAAATGGTTTCGAAGAAGATTGTGAAGTAATACCGGCCAAGGTATTAACTTCATCAATCTGTCACAATGGTTAGACAGATTTTTGAAGTTATATATCTTTTGGTTAGCTTTTGCTTTCTTCTGTGAACTGGCTTTCATACCCACAAACGAGGTATGAAAAAAAATAAATCTCACCAAGGAGGTGAAAACATAAATCCAATTGGAGAAGCAGCCGAAGGAGCAAAGGGACTAGTCATTATAGTAGTCTGTTTAATCGTGGTCGGTCTGCTTCTAAAAGTAGCATTTGCAATATTCTAATAGAATAATGCAAGCCATACAACTTTAGTCTGCTGTTTATTAATCTTGAGTCCATAGGGTTTTAAAGGGCAGACTGTTTCTTTTTTTTACCAAAACTGCAATGTAGCTAACCTATATAGTTTTATCCATTTTGTCTTATCATACTCCTTAACTTAACAGAATCTCTTATGAGTTAAATTTAAATATAATAAATATACAGTAGGTATCCGCATACCTTTAGAGGAGAGAAAATGAGCATGAAAAAATCAATTAACCTGTTATTAATGATTGGCATTGTTTTGCTTGCTGTTCCTGCCCAGGCCGCGGAAGCATCAAAAATAAATGGTAGCGATACTGCGTGGGTTCTCGTTAGCTCGGCCTTTGTGATGTTAATGATACCGGCCGTCGGTTTATTTTACGGCGGTATGGTAAGAAAGAAAAATTCTCTCTCGACCCTGATGTTCAGCTTTGCCATCCTTGCGTTGATAAGCTTGCAATGGGTGCTTTTTGGCTATAGCCTTGCATTCGGGCATGATGTCAAAGGGGTAATTGGCAATCTTGATTGGGTTGGGCTAAACGGCGTAGGACAGGAGCCAAATCCGGATTATGCAGCCACCATTCCCTCGCTGGCATTTATGATATTCCAGGCAATGTTCGCAATAATAGCAGTAGCGCTCATCACAGGCGCATTCGTTGAGCGTATCAAGTTCAGTGCATTCCTTATTTTTTCTTTACTATGGGCAACCCTTGTATACGACCCCATAGCTCATTGGGTCTGGGGTTCGGGAGGCTGGCTTCGCAACATGGGTGTCCTTGATTTCGCCGGGGGAACCGTTGTGCATGTGAGTGCCGGGGTATCTGCGGTTGCGGTTGCAATCGTGATAGGTGCTCGCAAAGGATTCGGGAAACATCAAATGGAGCCGCACAGCATACCCATGACAATGCTCGGTGCAATTCTTCTCTGGTTCGGATGGTTTGGGTTCAATGCAGGAAGCGCAATAGTAAGCGGTGGGCTTTCCGCCAGCGCATTTGTGGTAACCAACACAGCCGGGGCAGCAGCCGCACTTACGTGGATGGCGTTGAGCTGGTATCATAAGAAACCAAGTGTTCTTGGCACTGCAACCGGAGGTATAGTAGGCCTTGCAGCCATTACACCGGCAGCCGGGTTCGTCACACCCCTTGCAGCAATCGTTATTGGCGCAATAGCAGCATTGATAAGTTACTATGCAATGCTTTTCAGGATGAAGCAAAACGTGGATGAATCACTCGATGTCTGGGCATGCCACGGCATGGGCGGGGCATGGGGCGTCATAGCAACCGGCATATTCGCCACGACTCTTGTAAATCCCGCAGGCGCAAACGGCCTGCTCTATGGTAATTCCAGCCTTCTCATAACGCAGATAACTGCTGTTGGGGTAATATGGGTGTATGCTTTTGTTGTGACATACATAATTGCAAAAGTCATAGACGCAACAATAGGAATGCGAGTAGGCGAGGATGAGGAAGCAATAGGTCTTGACATTGCACAGCATGCTGAGAGAGCATATGCGTGAGGTTTGAGAATATGAAGAAAATCGAAGCGATAATAAGACCTGAAAATCTTGATGCAATTCGGGTAGGGCTTGAAAAGAAAGGCATAGTGAGCATGACCGTTACGGAAGTGCAGGGGCGCGGACGCCAGAAAGGCGTCTGCCTGCAATGGCGTGCCGGTGAGTACTGCGTGGAGTTCCTGCCAAAACTCAAGCTTGACATTATAGTGGACGACAGTAATGTGGAACCTGCGATTGAGGCAATAAGTGAGGTAGCAAAAACAGGCAAAAACGGCGATGGGAAGATTTTCATATATCCTGTTGACGAGGTCATACGCCTGAGCTCCGGCGAGAGGGGGAAGCAGGCCGTTTAAGCCTGCCTTTTTTTAACGTATAGGAATTTATAAAAGTTCTTTCGTTTTTCGTTGCTGTTTGTACATAATATACATATCTAAGAATTCCTTGTACGATTTCTTAATTCTTTCCACATCTTTTTCACTCACTTGTTTGTTTTCGTATCGAATATCACCTATGGTGTCGTGAATCCATTTAAGTTCTTTATCCCAATGTTCTTTTTCCGATTCATCTTTAATGATTTTCTTTTTAAAAAGTATCCAAGATGCATATAATCCACTAAGAACGGTACGCCCTTGATTTCCAACATCTTCTATCAAAGGAGTAAAGGCATTGGTCATACTAAGGTATGCGTGGTTTGGAGAAATCGCCATATCTGCATAATGAAATGCACTGATAGAATTCGCTATTATATCTTTATTTGATGATACGGCGGTGTTATCGATTTTTTGGATGTACTTTTCATATTCTGGATCAATGTTTTTATTGATTTTAAGTTTAATACATGCCGATTGCTTACCAGTTTTAAGATTTCTTATGTTTTGTATCTTATAACGATAAGAACGTGTACCATCCAATTCAAATCTGCCTAAGAAATGACTCATCAAAGCATCAACTTCCGTTTTGCGATTCTCATCCTTTGATTTTAATTGTATGCTAAGCTCAGTTTCATTATTTTGATTTCCTTTGTTTTCTTTGAACTCTATTTTCTTTTCCTTATATACAAAAGTCACTAACCCAGTTTCTTCTATTCCACTTAAAGCCGGCTCTACAACAACTGTTACAATCCAATCTATTATTTCATCTGTCATTTTGAGGGCTCACTGTTTCTTTTTTGTTTAATTCCTTAAATTATCGGCGAACCTGCTATCAGACTCCCGACCACGTACCCAAGGATTACCCCACCGTTAAGGAATGGCAGGCCGGCCTGGGGCTTACCTTTCATCACAAATCCCAGGAGCACTGAAAACCCAACAAATGTCCCGATTATGGCGCCAATTGCGGGAATGTTAATACTACCGATAAGGGGAAGTGTGTATGAGGCTGTTTTCACGAAGAAATTCGCAGATACTACAAGTATCGTGGGCATCACAGCATCTCCGAGTCCCATAAAGAACGCTTCACGTTCTTCTTTGTCGAACTTCTCAGTCAGGAAGGAATAATTCCAGTGTTTCGGGATGACCAATAATATGGGAAGCCTCAAATCCATCACGCCTTCTGCAAGCGTTATCATGTGTTTTGTCCTGTACACCGCAATATAATCGTATACTAACAGCAGGACAAGTAACAGCAAAGTCGGAATAATATCAAGCGAGATGCCAAAAATCGAAGCTGCACCTGCGCCGATGATTATGCCAACGATGTCAATAACATACCATTCGGGAAATTTATGCAAAACGATTGTCAAACCTATTGAAAGTATGAGTGTTAAAAAGAAATTCGTTACCGGTGGTAAGAAATACGATAAAACTGCGAAAAAAACATAATATAAGGTCGAAACTACGGTGAAAAGGATAAAAGCCTGAATCATCCATTTTTTATTATATTTTATCACAACCAAGATGAAAGCGGTAAAAAGGAGAATTATCGCCACCCAGTAAATCACATTGCTTGTTGCTTCGGGATTGGAAAAAGCTTTCATTTGGTTCACATCAAACGGTTTGCTAAGCGCTACCGCAATTAGCTGGACGATAAGCAGCATGAACGCCATGCCAATAAAAGGAATATATTTTGTCAGTTTCAAATTAATCTCCGCACTTAATACGGGAGATTGGTTTTAAAAGTTTGCCAAAAAAATTCGAAATAATTTCATTATCAACAAACTATTTCTTTATCCCTTCAATATATAGGGCAGATGATAATCGGGACTTTAGGGCCGCAAGGCTCTTACTCGGAAAAAGCCGCAAGACAATGGAATGACAGGGCGGAATTGCGATATTATGATGATATATTCGATACAGTGGACGCCCTCTTGCGCAAAGAAGTGGATTACAGCATCGTGCCTGTAGAAAATTCCATCGAAGGGTCAGTAACCGTAACGCTTGACATTCTTATGGAACAGCAGTTAAAAATCTCAGGCGAAGTAATAGTCCAGATAGAACACTGTCTTCTTTCAAAAGGAAAGCGCAGTGAAATCAAAAGAATCATGTCCATTCCCCAGGCATTATCGCAGTGCAGGAAATACATTAAAAAGAATTTCAATAATATAGAGATTCAGTCGACCCTTAGCACATCGCAGGCAGCAAAGCTTGCACAGGAATCAAAAGAGTTCGCTGCCATTGCATCCAGGGAATCTGCAAGGACGTACGGGCTGGATATACTGGATGAGAACATACAGGACGCGAAAGAGAACTTCACCCGCTTTATCGTGATAGGGAGAACCACGCCGAAGCCCACTGGCAATGATAAAACCTCAATTATCGTGAATCTTGAGAAAAACAGGCCTGGAGCGCTTTACGAGATTCTCGGGGAATTTGCAAACCGGGGAATCGACCTGACAAAGATAGAATCGCGACCAACGAAAAAAGTCCTCGGGGATTATCTTTTTTATATCGACCTGAAAGGACATATCGAGGACAGGATAATAAAAGATGCTCTTGATATAATAAATAATAAAGTGGGGATGCTCAAAATACTGGGTTCTTACCATGCAGCTAAATGATCAATTTGTTCCTTCAACAGATTTTTCTTGAATCGTTTAAAACTTAAAACAAATGCTTTTTAATTAAGCGATTCAGTAGAAGCCAGAACTATGATTGAAATCTCCCTCACACTTCTCCTCATCTCCGTTTTCTTCGGCTTCTTCCTCGGCATCATTTCAGGTCTCACACCCGGTATCCACGTCAATAATTTCGCCCTGATACTTGTTGCGATGTCGCCTTTCTTTGCGAGTATCGGCTTTGCGCCCTTCTACATCGCTGTGGTTATCCTCTCAAATTCCATAGCGCACACCTTCCTTGATATTATCCCTTCAGTCTTTCTCGGCGCGCCCGAAGCCGACACCGCCCTTGCCGTCCTTCCGGGTCATGCGCTCCTCATGGAAGGAAGAGGCGCAGAAGCCGTGCGTCTCTCCGCTATCGGAAGCGCAGGCGCGGTTGTAGTATCTTTAATTATGGCACTGCCTCTGGCTTTTTTCTTCATGAATATCTATGGGACAATAAGCCCGTATATCGGATGGATTCTGGTTTTAATAGTAATCCTGATGATAGCCACCGAAAACGGAGAGACGGTGCAAGGCCAGGGGTCGCTCGTGCATCTTAAATTCAAGTTATATGCCATCCTCCTGTTTTTTATTTCTGGCATGCTGGGTATATTTGCATTTGATAATGCGGCGCTGATGCAACCTCTTGTAACATTCGGCGAGCCGTCTATCCTCCTTCCCCTTCTTTCGGGGATATTTGGCGCATCCATGCTCGTTATTAGCCTCATGACAAAATCCGAAATCCCACCGCAGCAGAAAACATGCAGGTTTGTGCTGCCGGCGAAAAGGATTGTGCGGGGCATGGTCACGGGAAGCGCGGCAGGTTCATTTGTGGCATGGCTTCCGGGCGTTTCATCGACGGTCGGCACAATAATTGCAAGGCTGTTAGTTCGCGAAGAAAAGGATACGGATTCCTCAAAAGAATTTATGGTATCAATAAGCAGCGCCAATACGGCGAATGCGGTTTTTAGCCTTGTTGCCCTGTATATCATCGGGAAGGCAAGAAGCGGCGCAATGGTTTCGATTGACAAGCTTGTCAATGTAAGCGAATGGGATTTTTCAGTTATTATTGTCTTATTAATTGTTATCGTTTATGTTTCGGTGATTTCATATTATACTACCATTTATCTCGGAGACAAAATTTCAGGATTCCTATCACGGATAAATTATTCAAAATTATGTGCTGCTGTCTTAATCGGGCTTTCGGTAATGGCGTTCATGTTCACCGGCTGGTTCGGGTTTATTGTGTTCTTAATATCCACATCAGTCGGGATGATTGCTTCATATGCGAAAATAAGAAAAACACATGCGATGGGCGTAATAATGCTTCCTGTGATTTTATATTTCCTGTAATAACGAACTGTTTATTTACTTTGTACGTCTCCCGTTCCACGCATGGCTGATACAATAATTGCGGGCACGGTGATTATCGAAGAGAGGATAAATGCCGCTGCTATACCTCCTGTAAAGGCTTCCTGCACGGCTACAGGCATGCTTGCACCGCCCCTGACAAACATATCCATCATCTCAGGAATAGAAATAGTTCCCATAATCAGCGGGAAAGCTATTCCCATGCTCAGCACCATGCCGGCGCTGTTGAAGAACGCTCTCATGGATGAGGCCACGCCGCGCCGTTCCGGGGCAACCGAGGACATAATGGCGCTGGTATTCGGCGGCTGGAAAAGCCCGGAACCGAAACTGTTGATAAACATCCATACTGCAAGTATCCAGTAAGGGGTATTGTAATGCATGGTCGCTAAACCAAGGAGGCCGACTAAGGATATAACCAGCCCGATTGTGCTTATGCTCCTTGAGCCATATTTATCTGACAGCACCCCGCCTATCGGGCCTGTTATCGCTAAACCCACGGCAAGAGGAATTGTGAGTATGCTTGCCGTAAGCGGGTCATAGCCCCACGGGCCCTGGAAGAAAAGTATGAGGAGAATCATTACAGCTCCCCTGGCTATGGAATTAAGAAGGGCGCTTAACTGTCCGTAGGAGAAGATTTTTATCTTGAAAAGATTCAAATCCATGAGAGGATAGGTTGCTCTCCTTTCTACGCGTATGAAAGCTGCAAAACTTATAATCGCGATAACAAGCGAAAGAAGCATTGGAAGCGATGTCAAACCGAGAATAAATCCTGCAGTGAGGTAAATCATAGACGTGACAAAGGCGATAGTAAATAATATCATTCCCTTGAAGTCGAATGTTTCGCCTTTCGGAAGTACTGCAATATCTTTTAATTTTAAATGCGCCCACACTGTGACAACGATACCGATGGGGACATTGAACAAGAAATTCAGCCGCCAGTCTATTATTGTGAGGAAACCTCCGAGTATTGGGCCAATAACAAATGCCGCCGCCATGATCATGCTGAGAATTCCCATTGCTTTTCCAAGTTCGTCCCGTTTGAAAGCATCGGTTACGATTATTGTGCCGTTAGCCACGAGCATTGACCCGCCAACAGCCTGCAGTACCCGGAAAGCGATAAGCTGGCCGATGTTGGCGGATAAACCGCAGAGAAGTGAGCCGATTGTAAACACTGCAAGCCCGTAAACGTAGAGCTTTTTCCGCCCGTGGATGTCTGCAAGCCTGCCCCATGCGGGCGCGAGGATGGTCATGATAAGCATGTAGCTGATAAGCACCCACATTATCCCGAAGAGGTCTGTGTTCAGCTTGACCATCATGGTTGGAAGGGCGATTATCAGGGTGCTGGCATTGAGGATTCCGACAAGCATTCCGAGAGAAGCTACGGTGAGGGCAGTCCATTTGTAGTCTCTCTGTGTTTTTTTATCAATGTTAGAGTTCATGGTAATTCTCATAAAAGTGAAGAGGTGTTTAATTCAAACGCGGATATTTAAAATTATGTGCGAAGAAATCGCATCAAAGGATGCAGACAGTGCAAGAATGAATTGGAGGGTAAACCTTTAAGCCGATATGAGAAAAATACAACACTCATCGAGAAACGCTCCGGCCTTCAGGTCGGAAAAAGGAGATATTTTCATGAACGTCACAGAAGCCCTGAATTCCCGTTATTCCACCCGTGCCTTTAAACCAGACCCTGTTGAGAGGGAAACAATTCTCAAGATACTGGAAGCTGCAACCCGCGCGCCCTCATGGGCAAATACCCAGCCGTGGGAGATATTCGTTGCAGGCGGGGAGGCTCTGGAAAGGCTGCGGCAGGGGTATCTTGCAAATTTTAAGATCGATGTGCCCCGTAAATCGGATTTACCAAGGCCGCAACTCTGGCCTCCAGCCCATCAAAAACGCATTGAAGAATTGGGGGCACAACGCTTTGCTTTGGCTGGAATTAAACGCGATGACAAAGCCGCAAGACAGGCATTTTCTGAAGCGAACTCTAAGTTTTTCGGGGCGCCGGTTGTCATTTACCTGTGCATGGACCGTACCCTGACGCCCTGGTCGGTATTCGATATCGGAATGCTGGCCCAGAGTATTATGTTAGAGGCACAGGAATATAATCTAGGCTCGATACCTGCTTTTACGCTGGTATCTTACCCTGAGCTAATCCGTGCAGAACTGGAAATCCCGGGAGACATGTCGATCGTAATCGGAATTGCTCTTGGCTACAGCGATACGCAGCATCCGCAGAATAAGTTCAGGAGCCCACGGCGGGATATCTCGGAAGTTGCCAGGTTTAAGGGGTTTTAATCCTGATTCAAGGGACTTTTGGCAAGTAAAAGCATATCAAAAAAATCCTTATAAATGGGCCCGCGGAGATTCGAACTCCGGATCTCTTCCATGTCAAGGAAACGTCATAACCAACTAGACCACGAGCCCGGTTCTTTCCACCAGTGGATTATTTCAGGCGATTGTAGAGGTAATCATCCTTTTTTTAGAAATTATCCACTTTCTTGGAACTGGGCGTTAATAAGAATCCAAAGCAAATATACTTATCGAAATTTAGAGGCTGTTTTAATTCTTGTTTATCTGAGGTTCACTCCAAAATATCTTCTGGCTTAGCGCCGCGCATTTTCGGTCTTATGTTCTTTATGATTTTTTCGTCCCTTGTGACGAAAATCTCACATCCGGCGGTTTGGGCAATTGCAAAAGCTATCGAATCATAAGGATCTAATTCATATTCCATCTGGTATTCCAGCGCTTTGATCATAACCCAGGAGTCCGGTGCATTAATACTGACATTAAGTCTCTTGACATCTTCTATAGCTTCATTATAATCCTTGCCCCTTACCCTGAAAACATGGACTATTTCCATTATTGTAGTAATTGAGGTTATTGCCTCAAATTCATTTCTTTCGATTTTTTCGAGCAGATCCCTGGAACTTCTCCAGAGTTCTTTTCCGCTCTTTTGGTCTATCTCTTCATTCCAGACATTAAAAAAAATATTCGTATCAATGTAAATTTTAGTCATATTGACTTTCACGAACTTTCTTTAAAAAATCCACGCTGCTTCTGCCTTCAGGGATGATTCCTTTGAATTTTCCAACCATTTGCGAAGCTACATGCACGCCTGTTTCAGGTTTTAATTTCTTCAGAAACTCCATAAGAGTATATGCTTCTTTTATGTCAACAACCATTTAATTCACTTAACTAGATTATTTCATTTATAATAGATAAAGTAGTCTGATGCAAAAGCGTTACCCTGCCAGTATCCGCCCCACAACCTCCCTAAAAATCGGTCTTGCAGAAATATCATAACATCTACCGCATCGATTAACCCAAGTTTTATATTTCAATAAATTAAATTGGTTTTCAATGGGTACCGTTAGTACAAGAAAAAGGCTTGAAACCATAGAACGCGATGTTCTCTCTTCGATGTTCGTAGGAGTGCTGTCCAAGGACGATGCGTGGCTGGAACATACATTGAAAGAGACGCTCCCTGCGCTTGAGGCGCGTGCCCTTCGCCTTGCAGGGGAATGCAGGGATAACAGGGAGTGCGCCGGGGACGACCCGCTGTGCGATGAAGCGCGAATCAGGGATTTATTTGCCAAGACCCGCGAAAAGCTTCAAGAAGAGCATCTTGTCAGGGAGTCGCATACGAGATTCCGTTGAAAATTGATGCACTCCACTCATTTTTACAAAACTTATATCCAGCAGGATAACCAAATCAGGACAAAATGTTCAAAAGTTTTACATTCTGGAAACGGAGGGCTTTAAAAAAGCTGTTATCACAGCCGGGCAAGAGACTTACGATTTATACCAGGAATAACCCGGATTCGGATTCCCTGGCAAGCTCTCTTGCATTAAAACATATAGCAGAATATTACAACATGGACGCCGATATATACTATACAGGGATAATCCAGAACAAGACTCTCATCAATGTATTGGGCGACGATGTGATGAAAGTCGAGGCATTCACCCAGCCCCGGACAGAAACAGCTTTTGTTGATTTGATGCCAGCAGAGTTAACTGGCGAAAAAATCATTCCTTCAATCGTTATCGGGCATACGCTTGGCAATATAGAAGGAATACACTGCGCTTACCGTGATATAAGAACCACGGAAACCACATCAAGCATAATGATTGAATATTTAACAAAACTTGGTGTGGCAATAGATAAAAGACTGGCAACACTCCTTCTCTTTGCAATCAGGGACAAAACCAGGACTTTGATAACTAACTTCACGCTTGAGGATATCGAAGCATACTGGCATATCCACAAATATGTAGATATGGAATTACTGGTAAGCCTTGAGCATCCCTCTGTCAGGTTTGAGACATTTGCCGATCTTTCCCGCGCAATAGACAACAAAATAATAAAAGGGGCTTATCTCTTTACAACCGTGGGTTTTGTCAAGGACCCGGGCACGATTCCGAAAGTCTGCAAATACATGCTTGACATTGAAGGGGTTTCAACAGCTCTTGTGTTCGCGGTCGATGCCACAAGGATTCACATTTACGCAGAATCTGAGAATATGGAGCTTAATATGAAAAATATCCTCAGGAAAGCGTTCGAGGATTGGGGGGAAGTTACAGGCGGGCCGTTACATGCAAGCACTTCAATACCGCTGGGAGTGCTGGGTATTGTTGCAGAAGATGAAAAATCAAAACCCCTTCTCCTTAAGACGATTACCGATTCTATCTCATCCCGGTATTTCTATTCCCTTGAAGCCGAATAGGACCTGCCCTGCAAACATCTGACGCAGACCCCCTCTTTTGACATGCATAGCGGACAAACCAGGCTTCCGCACAGCATGCATGTGGATAGCTTTCCCGGGCGCCCGCAGATGCTGCAAACTCCCATTACTTCCATACTTTCCTCCAACTGGCCAGGATTATGATGCTTGATATGGGACGAAGAATTCTTCAATCATCCACGATTCAAGTTCTTCAGCCTCTTTTTTTCCCCCGTTTATCATGGCTGGCCGTTTTTGATGGATTTCAGTTATTTTTTTGTTCATTTAAATCTAAGGCATCCCTCGGGATGACAGTCTCCATTAAGAAAAAGTCTTTTTGAGGATTTAAATGTATCGATTCAGGCATCATTTTTTATAGACTTCATCAGGTTCAAACAGCTTCTCGCCGATTACCTCTCCTTCAATCGTCCGGTAGAAACATGACCTGTAACCTGTATGGCATGCGCCGCCTATTTGTTCGACTTTGAGCAGCACGGCATCTGCATCGCAGTCTATCAGTATATCATGGATAATCTGCTCATGGCCTGAACTTTCACCCTTCTTCCAGAGTTTGCGCCTTGACCTGCTCCAGTAATATCCTCTTTTTGTTTCGATTGTCTTTTTGAGCGCTTCCTCATCCATGAATGCGACCATGAGCACTTCGCCTGTTTTATAATCCTGGGCTATTGCTGTAATCAGGCCGTCTTCGAATTTTAAGTCTTTGATGTCCATGTGCCATCTGGATATTCTGCAAAGGTTAAGAATTTATCCGAACCCCAGACAGAAAGCTATTTAATTCCTGAAAGTAGCATTTGGCGCGTGTCTTTACTTATGCTTCTGGTTATAAGCCTCCTTTCTGGTTCATTGATCAAGCTCACCGATGATATTGAGGATAAGAACCTCAGCCGCAAGATTTACGCAATACCCGCCGGGCTTGCTTACGGGTTATTGATCGGGTATCTGATGATATCCGACACAGGCGCCTCCCTTCTTTTCGCCGGTATCGTCCTCGGGAACCTGATAACTGGCAAGATTAACAGCGCCGGACATTATTCCGGTCTTGGCGCAATACTTGCCGTGGTTTTCCTATTCGGGATAAAACTCTCCCCCCTTGTACTGCTAATAGCTGCGCTTGCTGCCCTTGACGAGATAGGAGATTTAATACGCACGTCGAAATTCCTGGATTTCATATTCAAGTACAGGTTAATCCTGAAGCTGGGGATACTGGTACTTGTTATCCTGAATATGCTGGGGTTGAACGCTTTATTATTCCTTCTCGCATTCGATGCTGCATATATGCTGACAGGTGGAATGACAGGGAGAGCCTCACATGAAATATGATGTCGCCATCATAGGCGCGGGGCCTGCGGGCTCTTTCGCAGCTGAAAAGCTGTCTTCACTCGGCCATAAAACCATTCTTATAGACCCATGCGATAAAAAAAAATTATGCGCCGGTATCCTGACAGCGCAATATGCCAGGGAATACAACGTAAATGATGCGTATGTAGAAAGGGAGTTGAAGGGTGTCAGGCTCTCGTTTCGCGATATCAGGGCTGAAATAACATACAGGAAAGCGGTTGAGTATTCCATAGACCGCGAAGCTTTTGATTCTTTTAACCTGAATGTTGCAATTAATGCAGGGGCGTGGCTGAAAAAGGACATGGTCATGTCGTTAGAGGAAAATGATTCCTCTGTTATAATCAGGACAACTAAAGAGCAAATAGATGCAGATTATGCGATTGTCGCGTCAGGCGTGTCGGATTTAAGTCGTCTTTGCGGTGGTGCGAAGAAGTATGCCTATTGTGTGCAGCAGAAAAAAGATGCAAAACCTGATGATTATTTTGAAATGAACCTGATGTGCGGCGGCTACTCGTGGACCATGCCGAAAAAGAATCATGTGTTAACAGGCACTTCGTCGCCAAACGGTTACCCGGATATTCCAGGCGAGAGGGGTTTGATACCGCTTGAACCTGCTAAAAAAACATTCTCCAACAGGTTTCTTCTTGCAGGCGATGCAGCAGGATTCGTTTCCCCGTTTGAAGGAGAAGGGATATTTTATGGAAAACGTTCCGGGGAAATTGCAGCAGAGGTAATATCCGGCGCAATTTCGGGAAATAACACTCTGGACAGTTACGAGAAAGGCTGGAAAAAAGAATTTGATTTTTCAACGCTTGCTAAGCTTTCCCGTTTTTTATCAAACGATATGGTTCTGGAAGCGTTTGTGCGTGAAATCAGGGACAACGAGAGATTTAATAAGCTTGTAGAGGATATTCTGACAAAAAAAGATAAGTTTCAGGTAAAAAACATCTCTTCATTGATCAAAACACTGGTTTAACGCAATATGATAGAAAACATCATCTGGCTGGCACTCGGGTTGCTTGTAATAGCTTCGGTCATCCCCCGCAATAATAAGCTCAAGCTCCCGCTTACGGGCACCGGCTGGATGCTTTTTTCAATTCACTGGGTTTTACAGTGGTCGCATTATTATGAACTGGGGGATTATGTCAATGTAACCCTGACCGTACTTGCAGCCATTTTCTGTGTTTTTATTGGCTTTATACTGATACGGCAAGACAAAAGTATTCTCGGGAACATTAACGGTATAAGCACTATTTCCTCCATATTCATGATGACAACCGCAGCTTCCATAGGCGGCCTTTCGTATTTTATCTTTGCAGAAATCCCGGCAATGAACACATGGATAATTTCTACCGTAGCAGACCAGACTGTATGGCTTGCCTCGGTTTTCGGGGTAACGATAACAAGGCTTGACTGGAACATTATTGCAGTCAATGGCTATAAGGTCGAAATAATCCTTGCTTGCACGGCAATAGAAAGCATTGCATTGTTCGTCGGGATAATCGCAAGTGCCAATGCATCATTCAGGCGGCAGTCTAAGGCATTTCTTGTCTCGGTCCCGGTAATATACGGATTAAATTTGATTAGAAATGTTTTCGTGGTTGACGCTTATGGCATGACATGGTTTGGCGACCCTGATACAAGTTTCTATATCGCGCATACTGTCATAGCAAAAACAGGTTCACTCGTTGCGTTATTCGCAATCGCATATGCGGTGCTGAAATTACTGCCCGAAATCATCGACATGATTGACGGTATCCTGAACCTTGTAAAGGGGGCTTTCAGGCATGCCGGCTAAAGGCTCTTCATCATGGATAGGCGGGATGACGCTGTTTACCCTCGTATCGGGGTATATTTCGATGGGTTCCAAAGGATTGGTTTTTTATATATTGTTCATCGCATTCATAATCAGCACTGTTTTGACGATCTTTTTTTTCATATTCTTCCGCGACCCTGAACGTTGTTCACCCGGGGACGAGGATGATGCGGTTTCTCCAGCGGACGGCAGGGTGATATCCATACAAAACCAGAAAATCTGCATTTTCATGAACATCCATAATGTACATGTGAACCGGGCGCCTCTTGCAGGTACTGTTACGAATATCGATTATAAGCCAGGCGGCTATATACCAGCGTTCAATAAGGATTCGTTGGTGAACGAGAGAAACCATGTAGTGATAGATACTGGCAGCGGTGTTCTTGAATTGACACAAATTGCCGGTGTCCTGACCCGGCGCATCGTCTCGTACATCAGCGTGGGAAGTCTTGTTAAAAGGGGAGAGCGCATCGGGATGATACGTTTTGGGTCGCGTGTGGATGTAATAATTCCCGAAGGGTATGTGTTTATCGTCAAAATGGATGACAAAGTGAAAGCCGGATGCACGATAATCGCCAGGAAAAAAGAGAAAATGACGGGACAATAAGGAGATAAGAATGGGACAAAACATCCTGAAACTTATAAAACCTGCGGATGTCATTACGCTTATCAATGCGCTTCTCGGGTTTGCCTCGATAATAATGACGGTCAGGGGACAGTTCGATACAGCGCTTGTGCTTGTCCTTATTGCCGTAATAGCAGACGGGGCAGACGGCGCGGTGGCGCGTTACTCTGGATTCGGGGTTCTTGGCGCAAATCTTGACTCGCTTGCGGATGTGATAGCTTTTGGAGCTGCGCCTGCGCTTTTAGCATTCATTTTCCTTGCCAATACAGGATACATGGCAGGAGTTTTTTCAGGACTCTTCCTTGCCTGCGGCATACTGCGCCTTGCCAGGTTCAACGTCGCCGGGAAAAAAGATGGTTTTGAAGGCATTCCCATAACGGCAGGAGGGTTTGTTGTGGCTCTTTTTCTTCTCATCAGGGATTATGTAGGGTATTTTGATTATGTTTTTATTCTTCTGCTTGTGATATTATCTTTGCTGATGATAAGCAACATAGATTATCCCAAATTGAAAAAACCCGCTATTCTTGCGCCAATGTCGACAGTGCTTGTTTTTGATATAGCAGTTTTTTATCTGGGTTATCCGGGGTTGGTAAAAGAAACTTCATTGCTCCTGTTTATTATGATTTTTGCCTACATCCTGAGCCCGATTGGAAGGAGATTTTATGTCAGAGGTTAATGAACGCGATATAGCATTATTTGAAGCCGGTATCAAGCTCGGCGCGCTGTACCACCAGTTTGTGGGAACGCCGATAAATGCCGATACCGTTGATGGTCTTGAAAGAATAATAGAGGACAGCATAGGAGTCCAGCCTCATGTGAGGAGTGTGAGTATTTCCATTGACCGCGGTATGGTCGAAAAAAAGCAGAACCCGAAGTTCGGGTATTGTGAGCTTGAAGGGCGGATGCTGCATGTGAGTTTGCAGGTTTTGTATAAAAATATAATAGCTACGGTGGAACTTGCGTATGATGAGGGACTGGATTACCCGATGATGAGTGTCAAGAAGATTGAGGAAATGTAAATATGTATTAGAGCCATGTTGGTCTAATACAATGTCTCCGCTCACTTTTCGCATAGTCCTCGTTGAACCTATCTACAGCGGTAATGTCGGCTCCGTAGCCCGTGTAATGAAAAATTTCGGATTCAGCGAACTTGTTCTCCTGAATCCATGCGAGCTTGATATGCCTGCCCGCGTGATGTCGGTGCATGCGTATGAAATAATAGAGAATGCCAGGATTGAATTCACGCTAGAAGAGGCGCTTACCGGTTCAAATACCGTCGTGGGCATGACGGGGCTTCATGGAAAAACCGATAACAAGCACTATCGAATGCCTGCTTACAACCCCAAAAAATTAAAAGATAAACTCTCGGGAAAAGGCGGAATAGTCTCGCTCGTCTTCGGGCGGGAAGACGCCGGTCTTAGTAATGAGGAGCTTGAAATCTGCGATATCGTTGTAAATATTCCCACAAGCCCCGAATATCCAAGTATGAACCTTTCACATGCCGTAGCCGTTGTGCTTTACGAATTAAGCGATATCGAAGGCGGAGAAAGGTATCTTGCAGATCATTCAGATGTCGAGCTTTTATACGAGCACATTGATGAAGTAATGGACGATATCGAATATAAGGAACATAAAGAAGACAAGACAAAGCTTATGTTACAGAGAATATTAGGACGGGCTGAACTGACAGGACGAGAGGTCCAGACATTGCGAGGTGTGCTGCGCCGCATTCAGTGGAAATTAAGAACTGGTGAATATGCAAAACCCGATTAAATTCATACTCGGCTGCTTTTTCGGCGCAAAACCAAAAATAGCGGAAAGCCAGCCCATACTTCCTTCCGAACTCAAAGGCGACCTCAAGCGGGGCGAGTTCGTGCCTTATTTCATTGTGGCATCCATCGAGGTTGGAAATACGACCACCAAATGTATCCTGACAGCAACGAACATGAAGGACGGGCGCACGCGGCTATTGAACAAGACCGTGAAAATGACACGCGACGTAAGAAAGCCAAAACCAAACGAGAGGATTTTCGGCACAACCCTGAGCGGTGTGTCGCTGACGCGGGAATCGATTGCGGAATTGGTCCGCGATACACTCCTTGAATCGCATAACGCTGTAAATCTTGATATAACAACTGACCTTGATTTTGCAGTGAGGTCAACTGGTGTCGTGGCTGGATTCTCATCGCCGCATGAAGTCGGGGAATTCATAAAAGCGCTTGCTGACGGCTGTCTTATTGCAGGCATCCCGCCAAAAAAGATGGTGCCTGCCATGTCCATTGAAAATATCCCGGTAAAATTCAGGGACCATACGCTTATTGATAAGATTGTATTTACAGGCGCAGTAGGCGGTGTGCTTCCTCCCGCAGGTTCAACAGGCGTGGAAATCGTGGCAAACGAAATGGAAGGTGAACTTTCAACAGCGGGTATCAAAGAGGGAGCGAAATGGGCAGGTGTGGATTTCAGGAATCCTGTTTTTTCAATGGACTTCGGAACTACGCTGAAAGGGCGGATTACTAATAGCGATATACCATATGCCAGAACCATCGCAAACCTGTGCGGTTATGCAGGCGCGATTCCTGATGCTATTATAAAAGGCACGGGGCTTGTGGATAAAAGATACGGTGCGGCGCTTGATTTATTTCATGACACCAGAGAACGGATGATATGGCTATCAAAAAGCGGTGCCATTAAAAATTACGCACAGGATATTCATGCGCTGATAACTATCGAAGTCGTGCCGGTGGGGAGGGACAGGTACGGAAGTGTGCCTGTTGACCCGGCGGCAGCGAAGGAAATAGGCGTTACACTTATCGGATGCGATGTGGGCGTGAACGGAAGCCTTATGCCGGAACTGACAGATATTGGTGCGGAAATATACTCAAAGCACGGACTAAAAACAATGTTTGCTACTCTTGATCTTGTCTCGGCTATGATGGTTGAACGGCTCGTGAAAGTTGGTATGGATAATAACCTCATCTCGGATAAAACATCCATAGGATTAACAGGAAGAGCTGCAATCACAGGCTGCAAACCTCACCTGATCCTGAAAAGCATAGAAAAACTCGGGATTTTCAAAGAACCCGGAGAGCATGTGGTATTCGTGGACGACGGCCTTGCCCGCGGCGCGGCTGTGATGGCGCGCTGTATGAACTCGATGGGTGTGCCGAAAAACCCAATCGGAGGAATAAGAGGCGGTGGCTGCGTCCTGAACCAGCGCATCGAATATTATAAGAAATCAAAAGAGAGGAATACGACATGAAAGCACTTTTGCTGATGGGATGCCCCGAACTGCCAGTGCAGACGGCGGCGGCATTGTATATCGCCAACAAATTGAACGTCGAAGGTTTTGAGGTGACGGCGGCGGGCAACAAGGCTGCTCTAAGCCTGCTCCTGAATTCAGACCCCGAAAAACATTATATCAAAAAAGTGATGGATCTGGACAGGTGCATAGGCGCGCTTGCAGAGAAGAAAATGGACTTTGACCTGTGCTTCGTGTTCATACACAGCGACAGCGGCATATCGTACCTCGCCACAGTAAAATCCCTCTCGAAAGCAAAAACCGTGGCGGTCATCTTCGGGAAGGAAATCGAGCCGCTCATCGAGGCAAGTGGGGATTCGGTTATCATTGCTGCAAAAGCTGTACATAATCCCACGCCGCTGCGGGCGCAAATCGACGGGGTGAAGTCATGGGCTGCATTGACGAGATGAATTATGAGATACTGCTGCCCAACAGTTCTTTTAAGGAGTGCGCGGAGTACATAAAGAAGAATTTCAAGGAGATATATTTTGTGGAAGCGGGTTTTAAGATTTTTGATAATTATCTGGTAGGAATATCACCGATTCCGATTGCAGTGGATGGGGATTTTATTATCATGCCGTATGTGAAGCCCTGCCACGGATGCTTTGTGTTGAGGATTCCGGGGAAAGAGGAAGTGGAGAGGATGAGGAAGAGGAAGTGAACGGCGCAACTCACGCAAATCACCTTCAAGCTTTCGCGCCGATGCCCTAGTGAACCGATAGAATATATTAATATACTATCAGTATCTAATTAATACTGATACTAATTGACTGACTTACATACGGCTCCCATTAAATACACAATACATGCTTCCAACCGATTAAAAGAACGTTTCCAGATGAAAACCGATGAAGTACGGCATTACCTGAAAACAGGCAAACAGATAAAAAAGTGCAATAAAGATGGAGAGATCGGGATCATCCAGAGTGAAATTGGAGATGCAAGGATACGTTTCGTTTACACTGTTAGAAGCGGGACGATTTATATATTGACAATAGAGGAATAAAATATGACAAAATGCCCCCTGTGTGAAACTGAGATGAGAAAAGAACGAAAGGAGATAGAAAAAGGCGTATGGGTTACTGTTGAGGTCTGCCCCCAGTGCAAAGATGAATGGATAGATGAAAAAGATCATGACATGCTTGTAGATATTTTCAAGCGCAAAACCTTCAACCTTGGAGGCAGTATCGCTGTAAGGATACCCAAGGAAATAGCGGATGCCCTTTCCATACGAGAAGGAACCGAAGTGAACTTCGCTGTGCAGGATAAAAAGATAGTAATTTCCAAGGCAACTGCATAAGCTTACATTACTTCAACCGCCCCTCCGCCTACAGTTCAGTCGAAGCATCTCCACCCATGCGTATCATCTCATTCAAACCCACCAGTGCCTCCTCTTTCGTCAGCAGTTACAAACTCCATGCAGTCACCGTCACATTTATTCAAAACCCCAATGAACTCCAATCGAAACCAATGTAACTCAACACCAGATAGATAACCACAATCACAACTATAACTGTAATCAAATAATAAAAAACCATTCCTGGTAATAACTTTGATGGTTTATACAGTTCATCATCCGGAGACGGCGAAAACAGAGCTTCATGAATCATTTTCAATATTTTAATTAACCTATTTTCTTTTTTTTCCTCTGTCATATTCTTAATACACTATTTACTAACTACCCATTAATCGCACACAATTTGCCGGCACAAAGAAAAGCAGAAAAACAAATTTTAAAACGGAAGCCAGCCCGCACCATCACATTTGGGATGATGCTTGCAGACCCAGTTACCACTTACTGGATCCCATTTTATTTCTTTTTCCTTATAGGTTTCACCACAATGTTTACATTTTACATGCTTTTCTGAATTCAAATCCGGATGAAAAGGAGGTATTGTTCCGTCTTTACGCGATTTCATATCCTCAGCTTGCTTACTTCCACGTATCATAATACCTAAAAGATAACTTTTCAACCTTAAAAACATTAGTACACGCAAGAACCCAGTTTATAAGAGCGCTGCGCAAGCCGTCACAGAATCAATTTTCACTTCTGTCATTTAATCGCCATCAATATCTCAGCATACAACTCAGTCGAACATCTCCAACCCATGCGTATCATCTCATTCAGCCCTGCCAGCGCCTCCTCTTTTGTGAGCAGTTCCATTTTCTTCATTCTCAGGAGCAGATAAATCGTCCCGTGATGTTCAATCCCCTCGACTTCAGCCATACCCCTTGCTTCTTCGTCGTCCATTAGCGCAATGCCATCAAGTTCAGAAGCCAGCGCTAGAACATCTGCATCACCTTCGTGGATTTTTGGATTTTCTCTTAGATGGTTAATATAATTTTCATCAGCGGGTGCTTTTATTTTGATTACCTCGCTCTTGGCGAGAGCTTCAATCTCAAAAACCTCTGGTTTTCCGCTCTTTTTTCCCTCTTCTACAACTTCCCTGTAAACGGATTTTGGTATATATTTATCTTCAGGAAAAAGTTTTACATGCTCAATAAGATTAACTTTCCCAAGGTAAATAAGAGGCGTAGCATCAAAAATCAGAGGTTTCATTGCAGTGCCTTTTCAATGTCCTTGCTTATGAATTTCTCAGACTTTATCCAGACTATCCCTTTTTCACGTACAATATCAGCAAAGTCCCATACAGAAAGCCCTGCCATCTGCGCAGCTTTTAGGAAGCTTACTTTTCCTTCCTCCAGCGATTTGAGCGCACGATGCAATTTCCAGTGTCGTAATCCCTCTGCAAGCAATTTTCTTATCGAGGCTGATTTTTCGAGGGATTCCTCTTTCATAAAGGTCTCAAGTTCTTTAAAGACATCTTCAGGAACCCGTGCTGATACGCTTACTTCTGTCATGTCTGTATTGTATGCATTGCATACATAATAAAGCTTTTCAAGGCTAAGCGCCCGGAATAAGTGGTCATATCAAATTTATATCCCCTGACCGCCATTTCTTATATTAATGCCCAACCCAAGAATCATCCTCCACGTTGACATGGACTATTTCTTCGCCCAGTGCGAGGAGCGGGAGCATCCTGAACTCAAAGGCAAACCCGTGGTAATTTGCGTGTATTCAGGACGCGGCGGGGACAGCGGCGCGGTGAGCACGAGCAATTACGAGGCGCGCAAATTCGGAATAAAAGCAGGAATACCCATTTCCCGCGCAAAAAAGCTGAAGCCTGATGCCGTGTTCCTGCCGGTCAATATGGAGCTTTACCGCGGCATATCGGATGAAGTAATGGAGATAGTGCGCGGGCATTGCGTGGCGCTTGAGCAGGAAAGCGTGGATGAGGCATTCTGCGACATCACAGACAAAGTTTCCGGTTTTGATGAAGCGAAATTAGTCGCCCTGCGAATAAAAGAAGAAATCAGGCAAAAAGTGGGGCTGACATGCTCGGTCGGGGCTGCACCGAATAAACTCATTGCCAAGATTGCATCGGATTTCCAGAAACCCGATGGATTGACGGTCGTGAAACCCGATGAGATTCTGCAGTTCATGGAGCCACTTAAAATCACAGACCTTACAGGTGTTGGCAAAAAGACCGGGGAGAGGCTGAACGAACTCGGGGTAAAGACAATCGGTGAGCTATCAAAGCTGGCAGCAGATGAACTCGTCCGCGAATTCGGGCAGGCGAAAGGAGTATGGCTAAAACAGGCTTCGCAGGGCATAGACGATTCGCCTGTTGTTGAACGTGAAGGCACGGAACAAATCGGACGCATAACCACGCTGAAGGAAGATACGAGGGATTTGAACCTCATTTATGAAGTTATTAATGAGCTTTCGGATGAGGTTTATAAGAAATTGGAAGAACGGAAACTCAGCTTCAAATCTGTCACTTTTGTAGCAATTTCCACAGATTTTAAAACCCGCACAAAAACCCATACGCTGGGCGCGCCTGCAAAAGACCTGGATACCATAAAGGCGACAGCGCGTGATCTTGCGACAGTTTTCCTTGCAGAATATCCTCTCAGTCTTCGAAGGATAGGGGTACGAGTGGCCAATCTTGTCGAGGATAAGGGGCAGAGAACGCTCGGGGAATTTTAGGTTAATTTCTAACTCCGCCTGAGCCAGATAAAGATTTTAATAAATGGTCAATCATAGAGATTCTCATGGAATACCTGAATCTTCAGGGCAGGGTCTGCCCCTTTGTATTATTCTATACGAAGAAAAAACTGGAAACAGTGCCATCCGGTGAAAAACTGGAAGTTATAATCGATGATCCTACAGGAAAAGAAACCATCTCAGGATGGTGCAAGACCCATCACCATGAGGTTCTGGAAATAAGCGAGTCGCAAGGCTGCATCAAAGTCGTCATCAAAAAACATTAATAAACCTTAAGTAGAAAACGGTTCGTAAGATTACTAACATTAGTTATGGATTTCGTAGAACGTGTACGGAAAAACCTCGAAGGGAAGCTGCGGATAGAGGATGGCAACTGCGGCACTACCCACAAGGTGTTAAAAGAAATCTCAAGGTTGGGAGGAAAAGCCGTGACATGGGAGCGGCCTGACGGGGTTTATTCGAAGATTATTGATGACAAGGGAAATGTCGTGGGTGAGGGAGAAGGCATCACATGGCCGCCCGCAATCCTGTTCGCTATGGTTGAAGGAGGATTCTTCCCAAAGCACATAGAAATCGAATTAACGAAGTCCCTCCAGTGCATTATAGATATGGAAAAAGTGGCTGACATTTACGGTTACGGCAGGGTTGTTACGCCGGTGGCAGCGGCTTATAATGAGGTATGGAGAAGCGGAGGGCGCGTGGCAATCAGGCGCAATTCATGGGGCGTCGAAGTGGCTTTCATAGACAAGGATGATAAGGAAATAGCAGTTGGCCCGATCTCTTATTGCCCGACATGCGGTACAGCGGCGACCATCCCGCGGGCGCCAGAGCTTGCTGCGAAGATTAAAGAAGAGCTCAAAGACAAGCGGAACACTGGAAAGGAGAAATACGAGCGCGGGATTGAAAACTGGTTTTTCTTTAAGAATGACAGGATGTGCTGCGAGATAAAGGAAAAAGGCGTCGTTCTGGGAAGGGCGCTGCGCTGCTGCATCGCCTATTCTGGCGTTGCTGCCGAAGTTCATGCTGGAATGGCTGGACCGAAATGGGGCGCATTATTCAAGGAATACTGCAAAATATGTCCTGTTAAACTGTGCAGGAAGGGGAAAAATACAGGTGAAGAGGCGAACAACCTAATAACCGCCCTTGAGAAAAAGGATATGAAAACCGATGTCAGAATGGACACATATATCACGGCGATGGTAAAAAAGGACGGTGCACTTGTTGGAGAAGGCATCGGTACGGTTTGCGCTTTCTCGTCGCTTCTATATGCCGCTGCAAAATGCATACAGTTAAAGGCAGAAATCGAAGTGGTCAGGTAGCGGCGATGCATGAGATATCCATCGCCGGGGCCATTATAGATGCCGTACTTGATGCAGCCAAAAAAAATGATGCTAAAAAGGTGGAAGAGGTCTTCATTGAGATAGGGGAACTTACCGCGCTCAATCCAGACCAGTTAAAGTTCATTTTTGAAACAATTTCTGCGGGAACCGCAGCAGAAGGCGCAAGATATAATATTGAAGTTATCAAACCTCTAATAAACTGCAAAAAATGTTCATATAACGGCCCAATCGAATTCTTTGAAAAGCTTCATTTTCTCCTGCCCGTAATAAAGTGCCCGAAATGCGGCGAGGCGGATATAGATATTATCGCAGGGCGCGAATGCTGTGTAAAAAAAATAAAAATATCCTGAATTAATCGCTTTCGCCTTTCAGGAGTTCGTTCACAATATCCTGCGTCCGAAGGCTTCCTTCCGCAACCCGTTTTACCATCGGGTAGATATATTTGCAATCATCGATATTGTTCCAGACCTCAGGACCGACGTCCCTTACGACCTTGTCCATAATCTTCGTGCATCCATCGCATATTCCTTTTATGTTTGTCGTGGGTTTACCGCATATTTCGCATTTCATATAACTTTCTCCCTTACTTAATTACATTGAACTTAAAAGATAAATAGATATTGCAGGCAATCGGCAAAACATTTATCAGGATTGCAAATAACAGGTAAAGCCATGAAGCTCTTTGTCCCTTCGCCAGGGCACATCAACAGCCTTAAAGAATTATTGACAGCAAAAGATAAGATATATTCCATATTCATGGCAGGCTCTCCTGACTATATCGGCACCGGCAGGAGCAATCTCGCCTCGCCGCAGCTTGAAGATATCGCGGCGCAGACAGAATATGCACACAAGAATGGCGTGAAGATGGAGATGGTACTGAATTCAAGCTGCATGGGCGGGCGCCAGCTCACGCCTGAAGGCTACAGGATAAACCACTGGTATATAGAGAAATTAGTCGATATCGGTGTCGATTCCATCGTGGTAGCAGACCCGTATCTTGTGGAAACAATAGCAAGGGATTTTGATGTGAGTGTGGTAGTGTCGGTGCTTGCTTTCGTTGATTCGCCCCAAAAGGCGGAATTCTTTGTGAATCTGGGCGCTGATTCTATAGTTATCGATTCGAATGTGAACCGGCATTTTGATGTGCTTCATGCCATCCGGGATTCTGTGGATTGCGAGCTTAAGCTTCTCGTGAACGAGGGCTGCCTTTACCGCTGCCCTTTCAGGTACGCCCATTTTAATTTCTTCTCGCACGCATTCGGGCCCGAGCCAAGACCCAACGTGCTGGACGATTATTATTACTATAAATGCCTGGAATTAAGGATTGACAATCCTGAATTGATTATCAAATCCCCATGGATAAGACCTGAGGATATCAAGCTTTATAAGGATATTACTGATGTTTATAAGATTGGCGGCAGGACCCATTTTGTAGACTGGATCCTGAATTGCGTGAATGCATATCATAACGAGAGCTACGAAGGCAATCTCATGGATTTGCTGGACTGCCCCAAGGATTTAAAAGACCTTTTCTATATTCCCAATAAAAGCCTCGACGGCGTTCTTGAGAAGCAGTGGATGAATTGCAAGAAGGTTTGTAAAAAATGCGGTTACTGTAAAACTCTTACGAAGAAGTTAGCACAGGTTTATTCAAAAGGCGGAACTGAGCTTGAGGCCCTTGTGCCATGGGAAACATATTCGGTGAAAGCATGACAACATCAGAACTTTTAAAAAACAGAGCGGGATTTGAAGAAAAATTGAGGAAACTGATAGGCAGGCCGGTACTTTTAATCGAGCTTGATATGTTCGCCCTGCCGTGCGGATGCGCGGGTATAACCGCGAACATGCGGGGACTCGAGGTGGACGACCTTGAGGTATTCGAGCCGCAGATACTGCCGTATCTTCAGGAAATGGCTGCAAACCTCGGCGTAAAACCGACAGTGACATTTGCGCGGCTTGTGCCCGGGAGTTCAATAGTGGCATCGCTTAACTGGCGCACGCTGTGCCTGCGATGCTATCCTGAATTTGCAAGAGGTGAGGGGAAAACGCCGAGGCCGGATTTGTATTTGCTGCAGTTTGAGAGGAGAAAGTGATTTGGATTTAACCCCATTTCTAACAACCTTCGGGATTATTGCGCTTGCCGAGTTTGGTGATAAAACACAGCTTACCGTAATCGCATTATCTGCGGGATACAACAAGGTCAAAGTTTTCACGGGAGTTATTCTTGCTTTCACTTTTTTAACAGCGTTGGGAGTACTGGTTGGGGATACGCTATTTAGATTTATCAGTCCATATTTAATTAAGATATTTGCAGGTTTATTATTCTTGGTCTTCGGGGTCTTTACATTATTATCAAAAGAAAGCTGCGAAGCAGATGAAACAAATGGCACAACACTTACTGGTAATCCGCTGATTTCAAGCTTTGGCATGATAGCCCTCGCCGAGATGGGAGATAAAACACAGCTTTCAGCCATCACACTGGTGGCAAAATACGACTCACCCTATCTGGTATTCGCGGGCGCTGTTCTTGCTCTCGGGTTTATAAGCCTGCTTGGAATCCTTGCAGGTAAAAAGCTTTGTGAAATAGTGCCGTTATCGAAAATCCGGATTGGCGCAGGCGCATTGTTTATACTGTTCGGGATATTATTTTTAGCTGGGTTCTAAAACCACAAACCGTAACATAGATCAAATAGATAACTGAAACTTCATTACAAATATAAGGCATTGTTTTTAAAATGACGGATAACCTTATATATAACATGCCCACGTATGGTTATATTGTAGGCATAATGATTATCATGACAATAAGCCTTATGTCCGAGCCCGAACCTCCTACGGGTTGCTCCTCTGTCGCTATTAGGGGGCGAAAATCCCCCCTCGGACAAACCTCTTATGTTTTAGAATTTATTTCTTCCACGCCCAACCACCCATGAGTGGAACGCAAAATATGTACTTATAAAAATATAGTTCCATAATCACCGGGAGTTATGGTGAATGAAAAACGTTTCCCTTTACCTGCGCCTAAATTAAAATATTTGATTTATTCAATCCGATAAAAAAAAAGGTAAAAAAGCAGGAATCAAATCCTACTTTTCTTTACTGAATACTGCAGCTCTTGAAATTGTTTCATGCGGGTAGGATTCTGCTAAGGCTTCCATTGCTTTTCTTATCGGTTTAACTACTTCCTGTGGTATGACGGGTGCGGGTTTTGCTACTCCACCGGTTAGGAACGGGCATGTTACGCCTGTCAGCACAGCCATTACGCGCACCGCCCCGGTAAGCATCGGGTCAACCTTTGCTCCCCATATCACACGCTTCGTGTTCGGAACCTTATCCATTATCTGTTCCCCTACGACGGCTACCTCTTCCAGCGTCAGGTCTTCGCCTCCGACGATGTGTATAAGGACACCATATGCATTCGATACATCGGTTATGTCAAGCAGAGGGGTCGACAACGCCTGCGAAACCGCTTTCTCTACACGGTTTGCGCCATCACCTTCACCAATTCCTATCGAGGCGATTCCCCCGCGTTCCATTATGGCACGAAGGTCGGCATAATCAAGATTAATAAGGCTCGGCTGGGTTATTGTATCTGTCACGTTCTTGACAAAAGAACCTACAAGCGCATTCGCTACGGCAAGCGCATCCTTCAGGGGCAGGTTGCCAGCCACTTCCCTGAGTTTTGAGTTATCAATGACAACGATTGAGTCGCAGTTCTCTGCAAGTGACCTTATGGCGTCACGTGCTTTTTCTCGCCTTGTCATTTCAATTGTGAATGGAATTGTAACACATGCTACTGTGAGGGCGCCAGCCTCTCTTCCGACGCCTGCAAAAACCGGGATTGCACCTGTACCCGAGCCTCCTCCAAGACCTGCTACGAGGAATAGGAGGTTTGTATCTTTTAAATCCTCTTTTATTTCAGCTAAATTCTCTTTTGCAGCTTGTGCTCCTCTTTCGGGGAATCCGCCGCAGCCGTGTCCTTTGCACAGTTGCTCGCCGAGCAGGATAATTTTATCTGCCCTTGTCATAGTGCTAAGGTGCGAAGCATCCGTATTAGCACCGATTATTTTACCGCCGGCGAGTTTCTTGTCAGCAATCCATGTTACTATGTTGCAGCCAGCACCACCCAGGCCCACGACAGTCACAGATGGGCGGGAAGTCTTTACTTTTTCCAATAATTCTTCTCGAGTCATAATCAGCCTCCGCCATTAACTCGTTTTGTTAGTATTTAAGTCTTTTTTTACACTAAAAACATGAATGATACCACATTTTTATATATACCCAAAACATAGAGAGAAAAAGGAGAAGCAAATGATAGAGATTACAGAAGCTGCAGCAGCAGAATTAAAACAAATGCTTGAAAAAGAAAAAAAGACTGACCACGGATTACGCATATTCGCAGCCGGTTTTGGCTGCAGCGGAATACAGTATGGCCTGACACTTGAAAAAACCCCAAAAAACGAAGATGTTGTTTCGGAAAGTAACGGGATAAAAATATTCTTCAATAAAGACATTCAGGATGACATCGATGAATTCAAGATCGATTACATCGATAATGAATATGGGAATGGGTTTGTTATAGATAACCCCAATGCGGCAAAATGCGGTTCGGGATGCAGTAGTTGCGGGTGAGCTGAATGTTCCCGGGTCTTGGCAGGGGCATAAATCCCAGAAAGATGGCTTCGATGATGAAGCAGATGGGGATTGACGTAACTGAGATAGAAAATGTCGAAGAGGTGATTATCCGCACTCCGCAAAAGGATATTATTTTTAAAGACGCAGAGGTTTCGATAATGGATGCCAGGGGCATGAAGACCTACCAGATAATTGGGAGCCCTCAGGAAGTCGCCCGTGAAATCAAAATACCGGATGAAGATGTAAAGCTTGTGATGGAACAGGCAAAAACGAATGAGGCCGATGCCAGGAATGCGCTTCGGGAATCAAAAGGGGATATTGCCGCAGCTATTTTGAAACTCAGTAGACCCGGTTAATTTTTAATCCTCTTGTAAATCTGATTGATCATGTGAAATAAGATTTTTCTGTTATATTTTCTGCCATTTATTGCTAAACTCCTTTCCTCCAATTTAAACACATTGAATTCCAGTTTCTTTTTCTTTATTAATTCTTTTGAAAGTGAGTATCCGCAACTCTTATATACGATGGTGTGATAGTGGGGGAAGCCCGGCAATTAAGTTGTCAGGTATAATGTAATGAACTTGTGTATAACGAAAAACCATACGCGAGGGAAAATAAAGACCAACATTTGGCTATTGCCTGATGATAAACACTAATTATACATGCAAATTGTATAAATTAGAGAGGATTCTGGAAATCGGTGAATGTTCTGGTTTTTAGCAGTATATATAAATTAACTCGTTTATAAAATCCTATACGAGGGAAAGAGATATATACGGCAAAAAACATATTGTAAGATTCCTGTGTGATAGCAGGAAATTGTATTGTAAAATACAAAAATTATTTATCACAATATTAATTCATGGTTAATATTTGGCGTCGGCCCAGATTGTAGGGAAAACCTGAATGTGAAGGGCTGTCTTCCAACCATGATACATGAAATGGAGACAAGAACGTAGGTTCTCGTCCGACATTGGCGTGACAGTTCGGTTAATTCCAATCGATAGATGGGAATTAACAAGGAACTATTGTACCTTATATAATAGTTCCTCCTAAAATTCCGATAGTTAAATACTTCAAACAAGTGTGTAATAACAATAGAACTCTGGTTGATCCTGCCAGAGGCTACTGCTATCGGGGTCCGACTAAGCCATGCGAGTTGAGAGGGGTAAGCCCTCGGCGAATTGCTCAGTAACACGCGGACAACCTGCCCTTGGGTCCGGGATAACCCCGGGAAACTGGGACTAATACCGGATAGATCAAGGATACTGGAATGTTCCTTGGTCTAAAACTCCGGTGCCCAAGGATGGGTCTGCGGCCTATCAGGTAGTAGTGGGTGTAACGTACCTACTAGCCTACGACGGGTAAGGGTTGTGAGAGCAAGAGCCCTGAGATGGATTCTGAGACATGAATCCAGGCCCTACGGGGTGCAGCAGGCGCGAAAACTTTACACTGCGGGAAACCGCGATAAGGGGACCCCGAGTGCCAGCACCTAGTGCTGGCTGTCCCGCTGTCTAAACAACAGTGGTTAGCAAGGGCCGGGCAAGACCGGTGCCAGCCGCCGCGGTAACACCGGCGGCCCGAGTGGTAGCCGTTATTATTGGGTTTAAAGGGTCCGTAGCCGGCCTATTAAGTCTCTTGGGAAATCTGGCGACTTAATCGTCAGGCGTCCAAGAGATACTGGTAGGCTTGGGACCGGGAGAGGTGGGAGGTACTCCAGGGGTAGGGGTGAAATCTCGTAATCCTTGGGGGACCACCGATGGCGAAGGCATCCCACCAGAACGGGTCCGACGGTGAGGGACGAAAGCTGGGGGCACGAACCGGATTAGATACCCGGGTAGTCCCAGCTGTAAACGATGCTCGCTAGGTGTCAGGTGCGGTGCGACCGCATCTGGTGCCGTAGTGAAAACTTGAAGCGAGTCACCTGGGAAGTACGGTCGCAAGGCTGAAACTTAAAGGAATTGGCGGGGGAGCACTACAACGGGTGGAGCCTGCGGTTCAATTGGATTCAACGCCGGAAAGCTTACCGGGTCAGACAGCAATATGAAGGTCAAGCTAAAGACTTTACCGAATTCGCTGAGAGGAGGTGCATGGCCGTCGTCAGTTCGTATCGTGAGACATCCTGTTAAGTCAGGCAACGAGCAAGACCCGTGCCTACAGTTGCCAGCATACCCTCCGGGGTGATGGGCACACTGTGGGGACCGCCGCTGCTAAAGCGGAGGAAGGAGCGGGCTACGGTAGGTCAGTATGCCCCGAATCATCCGGGCTACACGCGGGCTACAATGGTTGGGACAATGGGCACCTACACCGAGAGGTGATGGTAATCTCCTAAACCCAGCCTTAGTTCGGATTGAGGGCTGCAACTCGCCCTCATGAAGCCGGAATCCGTAGTAATCGCGTATCAACATCACGCGGTGAATACGTCCCTGCTCCTTGCACACACCGCCCGTCAAACCATGCGAGTGAGGTCTGAATGAGGGCTTGCTTTAACAAGTTCGAATTTAGGCTTCGCGAGTGGGGTTAAGTCGTAACAAGGTAGCCGTAGGGGAATCTGCGGCTGGATCACCTCCTAAAGCAGCACACAAATGTGTGCTAAAATTCTATCGATTGGAAACCGAAAAACTGTCAAGCCAATAAAGAGAAAGATTCGTGGGCCATACGAGACCACGAGAAAGGGCTCGTAGATCAGTTGGAAGATCGCCGCCTTTGCAAGGCGGAGGCCCTGGGTTCGAGTCCCAGCGAGTCCATTAGACCCGGACTTAAGTTCGGGACTTACCAATGCACTCAGCGGTGTAATGCCGTTGCGGAAGGGTAGATTAGCGATTTTAGACCAAAATTATGCTAAATGAAACCGTGTATAAGCGCAACCCGGACGCTAACTGAATGTAGTGAAGCGTGTTCTGGCAAATTATACCATCCGGTGAATGGCTCGGCTCAAGCGCTGAAGAAGGACGTACCAAGTTGCGATAAGCCTCGGCGAACCGCATGGAGGTTTTGAACCGAGGATCTCCTAATGAGACCTCTCAGTGCGCAAGTGCTGATCCGAAAGGATCGGGAACGCCCCGGATTGAAACATCTTAGTAGGGGCAGGAAAAGAAATCAATAGAGATGCCGCAAGTAACGGCGAGTGAAAACGGCATAGTTTAAACCGAATCCCTACCGAAAGGATAGGGAGATGTAGTGTCATAAGCCAGGCCATATACAGTGCAAACCAGCGAAGTTGAACTTGTCTGGAACGTCAGACCATAGAGTGTGATAGTCACGTAGACGTAAACTGGTGGACTGTGGCTTGGTCTTGAGTACCGTGGGTCGGAATTCTCGCGGGAATTTGGGAGTCATCAATTTCCAAAACTAAATACGTCTTGAGACCGATAGCGTAGTAGTAGTGTGAACGAAAACTGAAAAGTACCCCAAGAAGGGAGGTGCAAAGCGCCTGAAATCGGATGGTGATGGAGCGATACAGCGTGAAAGGATCTGTATAGCGAAGGAATATGTCGCGAGGCATTAGTACGGGCTATACTGCCAGCGTTGTATATTACGTTTTGAAGAACGGGCCAGGGAGTGTACCCAAGTGGCGAGGCTAATTGAAAGAGCAGCCGAAGCGAAAGCAATATGCGCGCAACACTGTGAGGCGCAGCGTATACAAGTGCGTGGAGTCACTAGAGTACGACCCGAATCCTAGCGATCTAGGCGGTGGCAGGTTGAAGCGTCTCGAAAGGGGCGTTGAGGACCGCAAGCGTTTTTGATTTGCAAATCATTCGCGTGACCTCCGTCTAGGAGTGAAAGGCTAATCGAGCTGGGTGATAGCTGGTTCCTTCCGAAACATGTCGCAGCATGACCTTGCTGGAGATTGTCGGCGAAGTAGAGCACTGATTGGGGAATCCTGGAGGGAAACCTCTAGCTCTCCTGTCAAACTCCAAAATCGCCGTCATCGTAGAAAGCGGGAGTCCGCACTGGTGGGTAAGCTAACAGTGCGTGAGGGAGACAACCCAGACCGTGGTTAAGGTCCCAGAGTGTCGGCTAAGTGTAAACACAAAAAGGGCGTCCCAAGCCCAAAACAACTGGAAGGTGAGCTCAGAAGCAGCTATCCTTTAAAGAGTGCGTAACAGCTCACCAGTCGAGGTTTGGGGCCCCGAAAATGGACGGGGCTCAAGCCGACCACCGATACCACGGGACACCGAAAGGTGATTCTGTAGGAAGGCGTCTCGTTTGGGTAGAAGCAGGGCTGTGAAGTCCTGTGGACCATACGGGAACGAAAATCCTGGCAATAGTAGCACCAAAGTTCAGTGAGAATCTGAACCGCCGTAGGGGCCAGGGTTCCTCGGCAATGATTGTCAGCCGAGGGTTAGTCGATCCTAAGTCGTACCGTAATTCGAATACGACAAAAGGGAAACAGGTTAATATTCCTGTACCATTCAGTCATACCGCGCAAGCGGCCTGACGCCTCAGGGTAGATCAAGCAGCGTAACCACGCTGTCCAAGCACTGAAATTTGTGGAGTACCGTAATGGTGAGAAGCAGACGAATGTGTGATGGCGAAAGTTGGTTAATCCCAGGGGACCGTGAAAAAGGGACTGAATGTCCGTACCAAGAACCGACACTGGTGCCCCTAGTTGAGAAGACTAAGGCGTGTCGGCATAAACTGGCTAAGGGAATTCGGCAAATTAGCTCCGTAACTTCGGGAGAAGGAGTGCCTGCCTTGAAGAAGGCAGGTCGCAGAGACCAGGGAGCACTAACTGTTTAATAAAAACATAGCTGACTGCTAATCCGAAAGGACAAGTACAGTCAGTGAATCCTGCCCAGTGCAGGTACCTGAAAACCCGGTACAACGGGAAGAAGGGCCTGTCAACGGCGGGGGTAACTATAACCCTCTTAAGGTAGCGTAGTACCTTGTCGCTTAATTGGCGACTTGCATGAATGGATCAATGAGTGCTCTACTGTCCCTAGTCAGAACCCGGTGAACTTTACATTCTAGTGCAGAGTCTAGAGACCCCTAAGGGGAAGTGAAGACCCCGTTGAGCTTTACTGCAGCCTGTGGCTGGGTTGTGGTTTTGGATGCGCAGTGTAGGTAGGAGGCGTCGAAACCTCCGCTTCGGCGGAGGTGGAGCCATCAATGAGACACTACCCTTCTGAGACTACGACCCTAACTCGGAGACGAGGACACCTATAGGTGGGCAGTTTGGGTGGGGCGCCACGCCCTTGAAAAGATATCAAGGGCGCCCAAAGGTTGACTCATGTGGGTCGGAAACCCACAGTGGAGTGCAAGAGCATAAGTCAGCCTGACTGGATTTCGCATAACAAGAAATCCTGAGACGAAAGTCGGGTCTAGCGAACCACTAAGCCCTCTTGATGAGGGCTATTGACTACAGAAAAGCTACCACAGGGATAACAGAGTCGTCGCCGGCAAGAGTACATATCGACCCGGCGGCTTGCTACCTCGATGTCGGTTCTTTCCATCCTGGCTGTGCAGCAGCAGCCAAGGGTGAGGTTGTTCGCCTATTAAAGGAGATCGTGAGCTGGGTTTAGACCGTCGTGAGACAGGTCGGTTACTATCTATTAGGGGTGTTTTGAGGTCTGAGGGTAAGTTGCATTTAGTACGAGAGGAACTGTGCAACGGTGCCACTGGTGGACCTGTTGTCTGGTAAGGCATCGCAGGGCAGCTACGCACTAAAGGATTAAAGCTGAAAGCATCTAAGCTTGAAACCTCACCTAAAAAGAGACCTCTTAGGACTCTCGTGAAAGACGAGTTTGATAGAGTCGGGGTGTACGCACCAAGGTGACGAGGTGCTCAGCCCGCCGACTACTAACGTCCTTGCTAGATTTTGTTTCACTACATTCGGGCGATATCCGGTGTTGCGCTTATATATGGAATTTTGTTCCATCCAAGAAGATGGATTTTACCGTCATAAGCGAGTATAGCGGCCAAAGCGGCGGGGCAACACCTGTACCCATCCCGAACACAGAAGTTAAGCCCGCCTACGTTTTGCATTGTACTAAGATGTGCGAACTCTCGGGAACTGCAGAAAGTTGCTATACTTACTTATTTCATCTTATTTTTTTATTATTAAGTTTTAAAAAGAATGTATTTTGTCAGCTCAAAAATCAAATCACCATAAAATATTGCCACAAAAAACCCGATAGTTATGGGAATCATAAAAGGCAATTTTGGCGTAACCCAGATTTCATCTTTTATCAAGCCTTTTTCTGAGAGTTTCTTGAGCTTTTTGATAACAATATCATCAATTTCCGTTCCCCCGCGTTTATAGCAGACCTTAACTCCACCGTTTACTTCTTTAAAATCCTGGATCAACCTGATGTGTTTATTAGCAATCTGTGAAATCTTTGTTTTATACCCTATGAAAATATACAGGGGATTATCGATATGTAAACCCATTTTTATTAAATTATACATGGCTAATCCGATGGGAACAATAATAGTAAGCAATACCGCATTCCCGAATATCCCAAAGGCAAAAAGGTCAATTAAGGATTTATTCAGGGGAAAAATGTATCCATAAGCCTGAAATGTCGGATATGCAGGAAGGATTATTGAAAGAAGTATTAGCGCTTTTGCATCTGCCCCGCCGAAAGTCCCGATTTGAAAAAGGAGATACACAAACGCAAAAATGAACCCTGCTGAAAACAATAAACGGAACAGGTATGAGATACCTGATGTTGAAATATCGTACAGGGCAAATAAAACGCCTCCTGCAAGCATAATCCACCAAACATTATTAGATACCCGGCGCGTTTTAATATCAGAATAGCATGAATATAGTAGAAAAGGAGTACAGAATAATATCTTTAAAATGTCTATTAGCATATTACTTTAATTGCATCATATACTTAAAAAATATTACCCTTGATAAAATTATTGAGTAAACTATTTAGACAAAAATACCGATATACTGCTTTTTCATGCCGTCGTGGCTTAGCTCGGTAAAGCGGCTGATTCGTAATCAGCAGATCGAGGGTTCAAATCCCTCCGACGGCTTGCTTTTTATGGCGGAATATCGAAAAAACCTTGGCTTAGCCGGACTTGTCAGCTTCGGCGTCGGCGGGACTATCGGCTCAGGTATATTCGTGGTTCCGGCAATAGCCGTGGCAATCGCAGGCCCGAGTTCTCTCCTTTCCTGGGTTATCGTTGCAATCTCGGCATGCTGCGTTATGCTATCGCTTGCCTGGGCTTCGTCAGAATACCCATCAACAGGAGCTTTTTATTCAATATTCACAAAAGTATTCAGCAAAAGATTATCGACAGCCGTAGTGCTGTTTTATGTGATAGCCTCGGTTTTCGGGGTTGCCACCATCGCAGCCGGCATAGGACAATATGTTTCTTTTTTCGGCTATCTTGATGTCTCTGGCTTGAGATTGTAATAATAGTTCTATTCGGTATAATAAATATTATTGGCGTTAGACCATCGGGGAACATCGAAATCCTCCTGACCCTGTTAAAGACCGTTCCTCTTGTTATTTTAGCCATCGTTTTATTCCCTTATATCCGGAACGAAAACTTCACGCCATTTTTTACAGGTAAAACTGATTTTCTAAAAGCAATCATAATCGTGTACTGGCCCTTCACGGGTTTTGAGATAAGCGCAATACCGGCCGATGAGACCAAAAATAAAAAGGACATATTTGCATCACTGGTGATTGTGATATTGATAACCACGGTCGTATACCTGCTTCTGAACATTGCTTTGATAGGCAGCATTGGAAGCCAGTTACTGGCATCATCTTCAGTCCCTCTTGCCCTCGCAGCATCAAGGGTTTTCCAGGGTTCAGGAAATATAATGGCTGTAATCGGGATAATAGCAATGCTGTCCGCGCTTAATGCTTATCTCGTTGCGGCATCAAGGGTGGTTCAAAATATATCATCTGAACACAAATTACCCCTGCTTCCTGATCTAAGCAAGAACGGTACCCCGTATATCGCAATAATAATCAGCACCGTTGCAGGCGCATCGCTTCTCCTGTTCAGTAATCATTTCCAGGAGCTTGCAACTATTTCTGTTATTGCAACGCTTTTGCCCTATATTTTCATATGCGCCTGCGCAATGAAGCTATTTGACAAACCCAAAATCCGTATCGTTGCAGCCGTGGGACTTGTGTCCACTTTTGCCATCCTGATTACTTCTTTTTTATAGAAAGCATCGTATCAGAGCAATCAAAACCAGCCTTAATCGAGCCGTTCATGCTCCTCTCAGGATAATTCGCCTCTGAGAACATGCCAGCCAGATAAAGCCCTTTGATATTTGTCCTATACGGAAGGACTTTTTTACCATATCCTGTTTCATACACTGGCGCCGTATCAATATCCCTGCGCAAGCGCCACCATTTGACCTTTTTGCGAAATCCCGGGAAAAGTTTTTCAAGCCCGTTCTGATATAATTCGATGACACCGTCGTCACTTGATTTCCAGAGTACGCTGTCGGGATTCTGGAAGTACGAGGTAACGTACATCAAATGTTCCCCGTAATCCGAAACCGGGATAAAATTGGTGTGTTCTATCACGGCGCCGAAAGGAACGTCTTCCTTGATATTCAGCCAGTAAACGTCGTCCATGATTTTTTCAGTCAATCCGAAGAGAGCGCATGCAGTACCCTGATAACTGATTTTCATATCAAGTCCTAAAAGCCTTGGGTCTATTATTTTTTGCAGGATATGAGGCGAAACTGTCGAAATCACCCTGTCACATTTAATGATTTCGCCATCCACAACCACGTTTTTTACAGAACTATCGGCGACCTCTATTTTCGAGGCGTTGCCCTGTCTTATTATGCCTCCTTTTTTCGTGACGCTCTGTGCCATTTTTTCGATGAGCGCATGAAAGCCCCCGCGCATGTATCCCAGGCGCTCGCCTTTTGCGCCCCTGTTTGAGCGAATACGAACCCGGCCGAGGAGCCACGCCGCAGACACCCGTTCTTTGTTGTCCCCGAATTTGCTTTGAAGCAGTGGGAGGAAGAAATTATTATAAACCGATTCCCCTGCCGTGTCGAGTATCCATTGTTTTGCAGTAATATCATCAAAAGGAGCGGTGTCTTTTATGCCTTGTGCTTTCAGCACAAGCAGGGTCAGCCTGATAACATCCATGAGCGGCAGGGCTTTCAGGATTTCGATGGGCGTGTTCATAGGGAATATTTTGCCATCGAAATAATAGCCTGTCGAGCCTCGCAGCCATTCAAGTTTGCTGCTCAGGCCAAGCTCGTCTATGAGAGCTATGAGTTCTTTATCACTTGAAAAAATATGATGATAGTATTTTTCGATATGGTAACCATCGATTTCATAACTTGATGCCATGCCTCCGAGTTCAGGCTCTTTCTCGATGAGGATTATTTCGTCCCCGCCTGCGAGCCTGTAAGCGGCGGCAAGTCCTGCAAGCCCGCCGCCGATGATTACTGTGGTCATGATAAATTCCTTATTTTCATTCTTGCTTTAAAGAATATGGTTTGCATAAATGTTTATCTCAAACATAATTCTTTCCTGAGAAGGAATTCAATTAGAAAGTATTAAGCAGCGTAAGTAATATCCAACGATTGATGGCCGATTGGAAAAAAATTAAGCATCAGAAAGCCGCAAAAAGCTATATAGGGAGAAGGTTAAAAAGTGAGGATAATGAGAAAATATACTGTTAAAGACGAAGAAGACCTTATTAAACAGATAGAGAGCGATGCAGAGCTTGATAAAGAGTGGGGAGAGCCTGTGAAAGGTCACGTCGTAGAGATAAAATACGCTGGCGAGAGGCGCACCGGCGCTAAAAGTAAAAAAGCGAAGGTAGTGCCTGCCTGAATTTATTAATAACGTTACGGGATAGCGCTTTGCAAGGAACGATGTAACCGCCCAGCTGCGCCACCTGCCCCCTTTCACTTCTCGATGATCGTCTCCTCAATCTTAATCCCGAAATGCCTCGCCGCCGCCTCAAAATACACAAGCACCTCATCGCCCTCCTTGAGCGCGGTCACAGGTACGGGCTTCCCATCTGCGCCGACAAGCTTTATCGTTTCTGCATTCTGGAGCAAGGTCTTTATCTTTGTTCCTTCCACCTCAGCCTCAACGAGCATCAGGGGGCGGCGCTCAATCTTGACCCGGCCCACAACAGCAGGCCGTGTTTCACCTTCCGAATCAATTATCAGCACTTCATCACCCGATGCAAGCTCAGAGAGGTAGCGCGTCTTTTCACCAACTCTGATATAGGCATGAACCGCGCCTGCGTTCACCCTGAACGGGCGCGCTGCAACGTACGGGCTCTCCTCGGATTCCGAATGCACAAGGAACAGCCCGTTGCTCTGTGAGCCTATAAGCATCCCTTCTCCGGGAACCATGAGCGAGGCTGTATCCACGCAAACCCTGTCGCCCATTCCGACCTGTTTTACCTTTGTCACAGTGGCTTTCACAAGGGGGATTTTCTCCATTCCTGACCTGTCCCTGACAGATATGACCTTCTTTATCTCGGAGAGATTATCGGTATCAAGCAGCACGCCGTCCGAGCCGTGTTCCAGCGTCTCAAGCGCAAGTTTTGCTTCCTCTGCATTCCTGACGCCGGCAATTATCTCCACGTCAATCTTCTGCAGCCCCGCAATCAGGTTCTCAAGCGGAATGACCTTCCAGTCCGTACCTATCACGATCAGGTAATCGCATGATTTCCCAAGCTCGACCGCGAACTGCTCATATTTCTTGTTCTTGATTACAACGTACCCTGCAACGGTTTTACCCTCTCTTGTAAGATGCTGTGCCTCAGCTATATCTTCTGAGGCCGCAAAATCGGATGGCAGTTTGGTTGTCCCGTCGCCTTCGCTGTCTATCCCGACGATTACGATATCGGCATCCTCAGTTGGCGCGGCGGTTTTGATATTTCCCAGTTCTCTTACCCTCTCAACGTCCTCCACTTTCAAAAGTACGGCATCTGCTCCCGATTCAAGCCCAGTGGTGATAAGCGGTTTGTTAGCTTCCCATGTTCCGCCGTCCGCTTTTATCCAGACCGATTTTTCTTTTTTCACCGCAGTGCCTCCATGGCATCTTCCACGCTTGCGCCTTTATGGACTACAAGCGTCAATGCATGCGTCATTGCAGTGGGATTTTCGTGCTGGAAAACATTCCTGCCAATCGCGACACCTCTTCCTCCGGCATCTACCGCGGCACGCACCATAGCGAGGAATTCCTCGTCCGTGTTTGCTTTGGGGCCGCCGGCCATCACAACAGGTACGGGGCAGCCTTCTACAACCGTTCTGAATGTATCGATATCGCCTGTGAAATTTGTCTTTATGATGTCTGCGCCCAACTCGGCGCCAACGCGCGCTACATGCGCCACAAGTTCGGTGTCGTTTGAGTTCTTGATATCCTTACCGCGCGGGTACATCATAGCAATAAGGGGCATTCCCCAGTTGTCGCATTGTTCCGCTACCGTTCCCAGTTTTTGAAGCTGGGCAGCTTCTGTTTCAGACCCGACGTTAATATGAACGCTCACGGCATCGGCTCCCATTTTTATGGCTTCTTCCACTGTGCAGACCTGCACTTTGTCGTTGGGGTCTGGCCCGAGCGACGTGGATGCGCTCATGTGGATGATAAGCCCGATATCGCGCCCGTATCCGCGGTGGCCGTGTTTTGCCATTCCTTTTTGCAAAAGTACGGCGTTTGCGCCGCCGTCAGCCACTTTGTTCACCATGTCTGCAAGATTGACTATCCCTCTTATAGGTCCCATGGATATCCCGTGGTCCATAGGGATGATTACCATGTTCCTGCTTTCCCTGTCCATAATCCGTTCAAGTCTTATTTTTTTACCGATTTCTGACAATTTAATCACCTTATAATAGATTCGTGTTAGTATGTGACAGACTGACATGGTTATGACGATATATATAATTTACGCAGGGTCAGATTAATAAAATCAATCCACTTTTCTCACAACAACCGACCCATCCCTCATCCGCACCAGTCTCTCCCTCACGAGCCCATACTTGTGATAGCCCATAGCCTCAACATGCCCTATATCAAGATATTTCATCAACAGCTTCGCATCCACCTCTGCCATCGCAAGCTCCTCCACAGGCGGCGCGGTTTTAACCTTCTTCTTAGCAAAAATCGCCCCGTCCTTCATATTCGCTCCCACAAAGCCTTTCGCATCCTTCAAAATCAGCACACCTTTTTTCATGTACGCGCCTGCAAATTCGCCTGCCGTGCCCTCGACGATAACGGTTCCTCCGTCAAGATGCGCGCCTGTGTTCATGCCTGCGTCTCCCATGACATGAACCACGCCTTTCTGCATCAATAGCCCTGTGCCGTTGTAAACATCCCTGTCCACAGTGACAACGTCATCACAATTACACCGCGCCGCTATTGTACCGCGAAGCATTCCGTCATCCAGCAGCAAATGCTTTTCCCGCCCATCGAAGTTATTCTTAACAAGAACATCTTTCCCCAAACCGTTGCAGAGGATATCAGTTATTGAGCGAAACTTCTGGTAACCAGGCTCATCAGACATGACCTCGACCACATTTCCCACAGGTTCTTCCACTGCGCCTTTCACATATATTTCCCCGGAAACCATACCCATTCCCATCTCGGAAGAAACATCGCCCTCGACATACACTTTCCCGGCCTTTTCAGGCGCCCCGGTACCCCCGAAATGCGCAAGGTCAACGCCCATGCTGTAACCAAGCCTTTTCCCGGCGTTGCCAATAATATGCACTTTTTTTCCCTTCCTTAATTCATTCACCAGCTCCTTATACGTGTGACTTGTGCCTTTCTGGGAAGGTATGATGCTTTCTGGGCGAATTCCTGTACCCTGCCATGTGAAATTATAGGTGTAATCGCAGAGGTTATCAATATTCTCGGCCAGTTCAAGTTCCATATCTATACTAATTTATTCGGATCCATAACACACGTCAGTACAGCCGTAACCTTGACGTGACCGGCAAGTGATTCGTCCACATTCGCGCCCCAGACGATGCGCCCTGTATTCGGGGCTTTCTGGAGAATGATTTCACCGGCCTGTGTGACTTCACCGAGTGTAATATCCTCGCCGCCTGAGATATGCACCAGCACCCCGTATGTTCCCGAAAAGTCAGTGACATCAAGAAGCGGGGTGGAAAGCGCCTGTTCCATTGCCTTCTCAATGCGGTTCTCGCCTTCTGCATCGCCTATGCCGATTGCGGATATGCCGCCGCGTTCCACAATGCTTCGAAGGTCTGAATAATCAAGGTTTACAAGGCTTGCCTGCGTGATTGTTTCAGTTATGTTCCTGATAAAATTGCCGACGAACTCATTCGCTACCGCAAAACCTTCCCGGAGAGGAAGAGTGCCTGCAATGGCTCTCAGTCTTGAATTGTCTATAACTACCAGGGAATCGCATCTGTCAGCAAGTGCTTTTATGCCGAAAATCGCTTTCTTGCGCCTTAAAACTTCATAGCCGAACGGGAGGGTGACACAACCAATCGTTAGAATCCCCGCTTCACGTATGGCCTCGGCGATTACAGGCGCTGCGCCTGTGCCCGAGCCGCCCCCCATGCCTGCTATGATGAATACAAGGTTTGAATCCAGAAGTTCTTTTTTTATTTCGTTAAGGCTTTCTCTTGCTGCTTCAGTGCCCCGTTCAGCAAAGCCGCCGGCGCCCTTCCCCTGGTAGGTTTTCTCACCAAGGAGTATTTTCACATCGGCTTTTACACCCATCAAATGGGTTGCGTCGGTATCGGCAGCAATTATCTTGCTTCCCACTATCTCTTTTTGCGCTATCCATGAAACGATATTACATCCCGCACCGCCAAGACCGATGATGGCAACGGTGGGTTTTGATGCGTTTGCAAGTTCGGAAATTCTTGAATCTAGTGTCATTTATGAACCTCTTTTTATATTTTTGTTACGAAGACTTACTTGTATTATATCCTTCATAAGATTATATTTATCCCAATAATCCGCCATCATAAGATATATAACCCTTATTCAATAAGAATGCCAGAAACAAATGAGCAAAATAATCCTCGACCCCAACATCAAATACCTTGAAGGCACGCAGCGCGTCTTTGACCCCGAAACAACGCTTGCAAACACTACAAAGCTTCTTCCTAAAATCGGGGTAACGCGCATTGCTAACATCACAGACCTTGACCGCGTTGGAATTCCGGTTTTCTCAGCTATCAGGCCGAGCGCTGCGGCGGGAGCAATATCCATTTATTCAGGAAAAGGCGCAACCGAGACCAATGCGAGAATCTCAGCCATCATGGAAAGTTTTGAGCGCTGCCTTGCTGAGCAGCCAGAGGTCAGCATCAACCTGAGCGGCATCGAACTGAACACAGAACGGGTAGTCGATACTTACGAGAACCTGTGTGAGAGTTACCCGACTTTATACCCGGATGCTCTTCTTTTGCCCCAGCCCCTGGCTGAATCCACGAGCCTTGAATGGGTCATGGGTGACGACATAATGAATGATGTTGAAGTGTTAGTGCCTGCAAATGCAGTTTTCCACCCGTATAACCCGCAAAATGGAAACAAGCTTTTCAGAAGCAACACCAACGGGCTTGCATCCGGAAATACGATTGAGGAGGCGGTGCTACACGGCCTGCTTGAAGTTATCGAAAGGGATGCGCTAAGCATTGCGGAATTCACACGCAATCCAGGCAGGGAAATCGTGCTTTCCGAAGCAGACGGCTTGAATTACGAATTGAAACGGAAAATGGAAGAAGCAGGAATAAAGGTCAAGGTCTGGCTGCTTGATTCTGATGTGGATATTCCCACAGTCGTTACCGCACTTGATGACACTGTCCTGAAAGACCCCGCTTTGCTGGTCATGGGAGCAGGTGCGCATCTCTCGCCTGAGATAGCGGTAACACGGGCGCTCACCGAGGCTGCGCAGAGCCGTGTGGTCCAGATACATGGAGCGCGCGAGGATACGGACAGGGAGCAGGTTGTGCGGACATTCGGCTATGACCATATGAAAAGGATGAACAGCTACTGGTATGAGGAGCTTGAGCCTGTCCGGATGGATGATTTGAAAGACGGATCAAGTGATACCCCGGCGGCCAACATTCAAACAGTACTTGAGCGCCTTGATGGAATTGCAGATGGGGCTATTATCGTTAATCTTTCAAGGGGTGTTGAAATCCCGGTTGTCAGGGCAATTATTCCCATGTTTGAACTCTATACGCTTGACCGTGAGAGAAAGGGGGAGCGCATCAAGAAAAAGAAGAAGAGAGTGTCAAAATGATGCCTGTGGTTTATACAGGCACGAGCATAAGCCACGGCGAGGCAAGAAAGATACTGGATGCTGACTATCGCCCGCCCGTGAGGCGCCATGATATCAGGAGGCTTATGAAGTCGCCGCCGGAAATAATCGGGATTATAGACGGGGTTTTCTTTGACAGCGCGGCAGTAGCGCACCGCGAAATAATCGAGGCGCTAAATAGCGGCATTACCGTTGTCGGCGGTGCAAGCATGGGCGCGCTTCGGGCTTCTGAACTTGAGCCTTACGGGATGATAGGCGTGGGGAAAATATACGAGATGTACAAAAATGGGAGCCTGGAATCCGATGATGAGGTTGCCGTGACTTTCGAGAGTGAAACGCTGGAACCGCTTTCGGTACCGCTTGTGAATGTCAGGATGACCGTTGAGCGAGGGCGGGAAATGGGTGTTTTTACAAAAGAGCAGGGTTCTGCCATTGTGGATATTACCAGGAAAATATTCTATCCAGAGAGGAACTATTGGAATATTATCCACGAATGTGTTAAAAACGGGGTCATCGGGGATTCGGAGAAGAATAAAATGATTGAGTTTTTTAAACTAAATGAAGTAGATGTGAAGCGGAAGGATGCGGTTCTTGTGCTTGGGAAGATAAAAGAACTTTTGAATTAATCACAAAGTGGCGAAAAATGCAAAGGATAAGATAATATTGAATTAATAACGTATTGAAATAAGTGCAAAAATAATATGAGAAGTATTGAAGAGATAAAATCAATCCTGAGAGGTCAGAAGGATAAGCTGAGAAAGATCTACAGGGTGAAAGAGATTGGTATTTTCGGCTCTTATGTCAGGGGAGAACAGAAAGAGAAAAGTGATCTGGATGTACTGGTTGAGTTTGACGAGCCTGTGAGTCTTCTCTGGCTTGTAAAGGTGGAGATTTATTTGTCTGAACTTTTAGGTGTAAAAGTTGACCTCGTGCCCAAGAATGATGTCAGGCCTGAGCTAAAAGAGAGAATTCTTAAAGAGGCTGTATATCTGTGAAACGTGATATCTCAATATATCTCAAGGATATACTCGAAAATATGGAACGTGCGGAAAAGTTTGTGGAAGGGAGGAATTATGATGATTTTGTCAATGATGAACGAACAAATTTTGCCGTAATAAGATGTATTGAAATCATTGGAGAAGCGGCAAAGCATATTCCTGAAGAAGTTAGAGAAAACTATCCTGAAGTTCCATGGAAAGAAATTGCAGGGATGCGGGATAAGGTTATTCATACGTATTTTGGTGTAAGCCTTGAAAGAGTCTGGATCGTAATAAAAGAGATTATACCCCCATTAAAACCGTATGTAAAAAAAGCTCTTGATGATCAGAAATAAATAATAATGAAACAAATGGATAAATCGCAAGCTAAATGGTGGGTACAAATTTACGCCGGCTTTCTTTGCGAACTTTGCGCCCTCTGCGGTGAGATTTCTTTTTCATACAAAAGATTACATAACACTAATTTAAGCGACTGAGAGGGGAACAAATGAACTACGATGTTGTTGTTATCGGCGCAGGTCCGGCAGGCGCAATTGCAGCAAAATACGCAGCAAAGAACGGCGCCAGCACCCTTCTGATAGAAGAACACGCCTGCATCGGTTCACCAGTCCAGTGCACAGGTCTCATCAGCATGGCGGCGCTCAACGAATGCGAAATAGGAGAGGGAAGTTTCGTCCTGAATAAGATGAGAGGGGCTTTTGTTTATGCGCCGAACGGGGAAGAGCTTGTTGTGAAGGGAAAAGATGTAAAAGCATATGTCATAGACAGGAAAATCTTTGATCGGGCGCTTGTTGAGCGTTCACTGGATGAAGGGGCTGATATGCTTTTAAAAACACGCTTTATTGGCATGGATAAGGGGAAGTTCTCTGTGATATCGGATGGTGAACAAAAGGAAATTCATGCCTCTGTTGTTATCGCGGCAGACGGTATACAAAGCAGCGTTGGGAGAGTTGCAGGGTTGGGACGGTGCGAAAAATTTTTATCAGGAATCCAGTTTGAAGCCCCTTATGCAGCAAAAGATTCTGAATTCGTGGAGATATTCACAGGGAACGATATCGCTCCCGGATTTTTTGCATGGGCAGTGCCATTTAACGGATTGGCGCGCATCGGTCTTGCCAAGAACCCGGGCGCTAACCCGCCCCTATATTATCTTGAAAAACTGTTAAAACACCCGGTTGTAGCCTCAAGATACCTCGGGTCTCGCACCGAGCATGTGCTGGGGGGAATACCGCTCGGCCCGCCCGGGAAAACGACAGGAAATGGCGTGATTCTTGTCGGAGATGCGGCAGGGCAGGTTAAACCCACATCTGGAGGCGGGATTTACATGGGGGCGGTATGCGCAAAGATTGCAGGCGAAGTTGCGGCAAAAGCCTCGCGGAAAGAAGCAGTCTTGGATGAGTATGAAAAACGATGGCGCGGCGCAGTAGGAAGAGAACTTGCAATCGGGATGAGGATTCATAAGAGTTTCGGGAAGCTGAGCGATGAGAACCTGAATGAATTTATTTCCTTCCTCAACAAACCCAAAATCAGAGAAATTATCACTGAATACGGCGACATGGACCATCCTTCCGTACTATTGCAGAAACTCATTCAAAGCGGGGATAAGAGGCAGCTTATTAAATTGCTGGGAGTGGCTTTTAAAACGCTTATCTAGATACTCATATCGAAAGCTTAATATGACATTGATTCTTAGGGGAAGAAAAGCCATCATAGGCTAAGGAGGATAAAATGTCAGAAGGTCTACAAATCGGTAGTAAAGAAGTTTTTGATACGCTCTTTATAGATTGGAGAGTAATGGTTGCTGTAGCGACTATCTCCATAATCATATTCCTTATAGGGATATACCTGCAATTGGTGAAATGGGGACAGGGAATCCCTGAGGGAGCAACAAAACCCCTCGGCGCATGGGGCACCCTTAAAATGATAATCCACAAGATATTTGAAAAAGGCATCGGCGCAGCCCTTGGGGTAATAATCCTTGACGGTCTTTTCCAGCGCAGGACATGGCGCAGGAGAAAGAGCGAATGGGTAATGCATATACTCATTTTCTGGGGATATTTCGGATTATTCATCCTCACGGTAACCGCAGCGGCAGCAGAGTTTTATGGGCCGTTCATTAAAAATGAAGCAGCAGGTAACCCGCAATTTTTCATCAGTACATTCCAGGCGCTTAAGATACCGAATATTATATTCGCCTCAATGCTGACCCTCGGAATCGTGATCGCGATTGCACGAAGGCTCTTTTTTGCGGATGTCCCGGCAGCAAGGTTTACCAGTGTTGACTGGATTTCGCTTACAGGATTGGCGATTGTTATAATTTCAGGTTTCCTGGCATTTTATCTCAGGGTGAATGTTTACGGGGTATTAGACCGTACGCTTGTAAGTAATTATATAGCCCAGGTTCCTGCATTTTTCAACAATCCAACAGTGCTTTTCCATGAGGTCTTCACATTGCTCTTCTGTGTGGCTTATTTACCATTCAGCAAACTTTTCCATATGTTCGTGACCCCGCTTGTAATCATGATTAACAAGGGCGGCTATGCGGAGGTAAATGCTTAAACCGGATTCGTTAGGAACAGGGCGAACAATATTTATAGTATATGAAAAATAGGAGATAAACATGGCTAAAAATAAACCTGCAATCACACTCGAAAATCTTACACCCACGCAACTGATGGAGTACGACGCATGTACCAGATGCGGTGAATGTGTCAAGTACTGCCCCACTTACAACGCGAGGAATAAAGACCAGAACATTGAGCCGAGGGACAAGATACTCAGGTGGAGGGAGTTCGTTACCAAAAGCTATGGCTGGAAGGCAAAGCTTTTCGGACCTGAAGCGATCCCGCCCGAGGAAATCAAAAAGTTCACGGACGACCTGTATAACTGTACCACATGCGGAATGTGCGGAACGGTATGCTGCGCCGGTATTGATACCATTGAACTCTGGGAAGCTACCCGTGCAAACCTCGTAAAACACGGAACAGGACCCTTTGGCAAGCAGAGCCTTTTCCCCAAGCTTATAGGAGAAGGACACAACCCGTATCTCAAACAGCAAAAGGACAGGCTTGCCTGGATGACGCCTGATATAAAGATAGCTGAAAAATCCGATATTGCCTATTTCATCGGCTGCACCGCAGGTTATAACCAGCAGGTGCTCGGTGTCAGCACAGCCAGGATTCTTAACAAACTGAATGTTCCTTTCATGGTTCTCGGAGAGGACGAATGGTGCTGCGCCTCTGCGCTCATAAGGACAGGCCAGCAGCATCTCGGCGACGTGCCAAAACAGGCGGCTCTGCATAATGTCGAGGCGCTAAGAGCACGCGGGGCAAAGAGAGTCGTATTCGCATGCGCAGGATGTTTCAGGGCAGCGAAGATCGACTGGCCGCGCGCATATGGAAAGGCTCTGCCGTTTGAGGCAATCCACATGTCCCAGTTCCTTGCCGAGCAGCTCGACGCAGGAAAGATAAAGTGGGAAAAGAGTTTCGATAAGACAGTAACCTACCATGACCCTTGCCACCTTGGAAGGCATGTGGGCGTGTTTGAAGAGCCAAGGAAAGTCCTGAAGAGCATGCCAGGCGTCAAGCTTGTGGAAATGGAGAGAAACCGCAATGAGCAGAGATGCTGCGGCGCCGGAGGCGGCGTGAAAGCAGGCATACCTGACCTTGCGCTCGCCGTTGCCAAAGACCGCATGAACGATGCCAAAGCAACGGGCGCGGAAGTTTTGATCAGCACATGCCCGTTCTGCAGGCGCAACCTGCTTGACGGCAGGGACGACCTCAAGATGGATATGAAAATGGATGACCTTGTGGTTCTTACTGCAAATCTCATGGGTCTTTCCACAGATGTCAAGCCGCCCGCACCAGGCGCTCCAAAAGAATCAATTAGCGACCTGTTCAGAACGCAGACCATACCGCCAAAGCCGCCGGCTGAGCCGAAGAAGGAAGAGCCAAAAGCTGCGGCGCCGAAGGCGGATGCGGCAGCTCCGAAGAAGTAGGCCAGTGCCTACTTTTTTTATCTTTTTTTCGATACATAGGATATTATAAACGTATTTTTTCTTATCCGCGGCTGTAATTTTTGAACAGTTTTCACTCTATTTGGATCTTTTACAGAGGCTGGTGTTTTGAACCGTTGTTGAATGATAATCTGGTACACAGTCTCAATAATAGAAACCTTTAATAAACATCTCCCTAAAGTATCGATAAGAGGTTAGTTATGAAACTGTATATAATTCTAAGTTTGGCGGTTACAGTCCTGATATTAACAATCGTCCATCCTGTTCTGGCACTTGCCGGGCCAGTCTCCACAGACACCGCGCCTTTAGCCAGAACCATCACGCTTGATGATGATCAGAAGACCATAACCCTTCAGGTCGATGAGACCTTCCTGCTCAACCTTGGTGAAGGATATGACTGGAATATCTCAATCGACGACCAGACAATAATCAGCCGCGAAGTGAATGTGATGGTTATCAGGGGTGCCCAGGGGATTTACAGGGCGCACAAACCCGGAAGTGCCACATTAACCGCAGTCGGGGACCCATTATGCAGGAAATCGATACCAGCCTGCGGCGCGCCATCGCGCCTGTTCAGGCTAAGTGTAGTTGTTTCAGGCGGCGCGGCAGGAACGCCAAAAGCGCCTGCGTTTGGAGCGCTCTATGCAATCGGGGCGCTGCTGGCTGCATTGTTACTTGCCAGGAGAAGGTAAGACCCAGCTTCTTCTTTATTCCAGATAAATTGATGTTCTTAGCTTCATAGGCGAAAGTTTTTTTGAGAGCAGACTTAAGTACTCACGAGTAGTAGTATGTTAGTTGGGGGTTGTTAAAAGATTCAAAAGATTCTTAAAAATTCAAGTAGTTTCTTCTTTTAGACCTTAAACTCCAACAAGGGAGAATTTTATGCAAAAACAGAATTTGTTAAACCTTCTGATAATGACGCTTGTCATTTCAGGATTAGTAAGTACAGCGAGTGCTGCACAAGTAGGTGTTGACCTTGGTACTGCCGGTAATTTTGCTATATTGGCAAAGTCAGGCATCTCAACAACCGGAGTCACTGCAATCGTTGGAGATATTGGGGTTAGTCCAATAGCTGCTACCGCAATAACTGGATTTGGGTTAATAATTGATCCTTCCGGTACATTCGCAACATCAACATTAGTTAAGGGGAAAGTTTATGCAGCCGACTATAAAGCTCCTACTCCGGCTTATATGACAACAGCTGTAGGTAACATGCAAACAGCATACACTAATGCAGCCGGACGAACAAATCCTACTGCTACTGAACTTGGCGCTGGGAATATTGGCGGGATGACACTTGCTCCTGGTCTTTATAAATGGAGCAGTGGAGTTACAATACCATCAGATGTCACTCTATCGGGAAGCTCAACAGATGTATGGATATTCCAGATAGCACAAACTCTAACTATCAGCTCTGGCAAGAAGGTTATCCTGAGCGGCGGCGCACAGGCAAAGAACATCTACTGGCAGGTCGCCGGCCAAACGACACTTGGAACAACATCAGTTTTCAATGGAAATATTCTTGATAAAACCGCAATTGTTCTAAACACTGGTGCAACATTAAACGGAAGAGCCTTAGCACAGACGGCTGTTACATTACAAGCAAATACTGTCACTCTACCTGCATCAATCGTATCAACGATAACACCAACCCCAACGCTGACAACAACCCCGAAATTGACACCGACATCAACGCTGACACCAACCCCAACACTGACACCAACTCCAACACCAACTTCAACGCCAAAACCATCTTGGGATCCATGGGGGTATATTAAGAAAATTCTAGGTCTGTAACTGTAACGCAAACGTGAATTAGGGTCTTCCCTAATTCTTCTTTTTTCTTTCTTGACAATACAGAGTTATCCAGCACATTTTAATAGTCATGAATTCTAATATCCATTAAGGTGAGCGCGGATGTTTATTAAGAGAATTGTTTCTGAAGGTCTTGCCCATTACTCATATATTGTGGGAGACGCGGGTGAAGCGTTCGTTGTCGACCCGAGAAGAGATGTGGATTCGTACATAAGGATAGCTAGGAAAAATTGCTGTAAGATAACGTTCGTTTTTGAAACGCACCGCAATGAAGACTATCTTGTAGGCTCGCTTCTGCTTGAGAAAAAGACAGGCTGCCAGGTAATCCACAGCCGAAACCTTGATTTTGACTATGGCAAACCTGCTTCCGAAGGAGAAACCTTCGATATAGGCGGCATGAAGTTGAAGATTCTTGAGACACCGGGACATTCACCAGAAAGCTTAAGTTTCATCCTTTTCAATTCCGGAGAGCCATGGTGTGTGTTTACAGGAGACACGCTTTTTTACAGCAATACCGGACGGACGGATCTTCTTGGAAAGGAGAAAGTTGTTGAAAACGCATCGCTTATGTTCGATTCACTCCAAAAGCTCCTCACACTTGATGATGGAGTCATTGTATATCCTGCACATGGTCCGGGTTCAGCATGCGGTGGAAGCATGTCGGACATACCTGCAAGCACGATTGGATTTGAGAGGGTTTCCAATCCATATCTACGGATGAACCGCGAGGAATTCATCGAAAGAAAAAAGAACGAGATAATTCCACTGCCCCCTTATTTTGCACGGATGGCAGAACAGAACAAAAAAGGTCCAAATGCACCTGCAAATCAGGAAATAAAACCTATGGGCACTCTTGAGTTCGAGGAAGCGATGCCTGGATGTACGATTGTTGACACGCATTCGCCTCTTGGTTTTGCAGGCGGGCATTTGAAGGGTTCATACAATATCTGGCTTCACGGGATGGCTACATTCCCGGGGTGGATTCTTGATTACGAGAAGGATATTCTTCTCGTGACCGAAAGGCAGGAGGACGTTGAGCTTGCACGGCTGTATCTTGCCAGGATTGGTTTTGATAAGGTCAGCGGTTACCTCTGTGAAGGCATTCCGGGCTGGTACAGCCTGGGGTTGCCGCTTGAGAAAAGTGGCGTATTGACGGCAGGCGGTTTTCGCGATAAGTCAAAAGAGGAGGATATGTTCGTGTTGGATGTACGCGATAAGGAAGAGTATGCAGAAGGGCATATTCCAGGTGCGGTGAACATTTATGTCGGAGAGCTTGAGGGAAGGGCGAACGATGTCCCCTCCAACCGCCCTGTGGTAACCGTATGCGCTTTAGGGAACAGGGCTGGTCTTGGCGCGAGCATCCTGAAGCGTCAGGGTTTTGACAGGGTGTATAATCTCATCGGCGGCATGAGGGCATGGAAGGAGAAAGGATATCCTGTAAAACAGGAAGACAGTGATTAATACCAGAATCCTATCTAAGTGTAACTTTCTACCGTTATATTCTTAATAATTGAAGATATTCAGGACAATAACGAGGAACCTTGAATCTCACAGAACTTTTATCAAACCACAGGGAAGCCTTCAGGCAGAAATTCATAGAAGCGCTTGCAAAAAAGAACTCGCTCACGCCTGAGCAGACTGCGATTGAATTTAAAGATTTTATAGAACAATATGTTGATGAAAAATATAAACATGCAAAGCGCCTTGTCAACAGGATAAATGAGATTGAAAAACCAGTCTTTCTCAACATCAGGCGCGACAGGATGCGCGAGGACAGATGCAAGATATGCGAAGCCAACGAACCCAATGTCCATGCAATCGAAAAAAAATACGGCGGCACGATTGAAATTTTCGAGGTCATCGAAGACAGGCCTGAGGGGGCGCTTTACCAGATAATCTTCCATGAAGAGGCCGAAGAAAAGAAAATGCCCCTTACGGCAGTAATAAACAGAGGGAATATCCTGAAATTCTGGGCTGGTAAAACCGTCGATGCAGCCGTATATGAAATATATATTAACAAAAGTCTAGCATAAAATACAAAAATCTTTCAGTCCGAGCCTGACTTTTTCCCGTATCTCCTTATCTCTTCCACCATCTTCCTATCCACAACCCCTGGCTCGGTCATCTTCCTTGCATCAAGTATCTCATTCAAATATTTCTCAGGAATAATATCCTTCTCGATAAGCACCTGCCTCAATGACTTATTCTCAGAAAGCGCTGTCTTCACAAGCCCGGCAACTGCATCATATCCGATATAAGGATTAAGAACCGTCGCCAGCGCGTGGCTCTTTTCAAGAAGTTCACCGCATCGCTTTTCATCCACTACCATGCCTGAAATACAATCTTCCCTGAGCATCCTTATGGCATTCGTCAAAAGCTCAATGCTCCACAGGAGGTCAAATGCGATAAGAGGAGTCATCACATTGAGTTCCATCTGCCCCGCCTCAGCCGCAAGCGCCACCGCATGGTCATTGCCCATGACCTGGAAACAAACCATGTTAACCGCCTCAGGAATCGAGGGATTAATCTTCCCCGGCATTATGGACGAGCCCGGCTCGACCTCGGGAAGGATAATCTCTGCTATACCTGTTTTCGGACCAGAATTAAGGAGGCGCAGGTCATTTGAAATCTTATTCAGTTCGATTGCCAATATCCGAAGCGCGCCTGATACATCCGCAAAGCCGGCCATGCTCCATGAAAGCATGATGCTGTTTCCCTGGTAAAACTGAAAACCTGTAAGTTTGCCCAATTCAGAAATAATCGTCTTTTTGAAATCCGGATGCGTATTGATGCCCGTGCCGACGGCGGTCCCGCCGATTCCAAGCTCCAGCATGCTATTTTCCGCGGCGGCAATTCGCACAATGCACTTTCCAAGCGATGCCGCATATCCATCAAACACCTGGCCGTACCTTATTGGCACCGCATCCTCAAGATGAGTCCTTCCGACCTTGATAACATGGTCGTATTCTTTTGCTTTTGAGTGGAATTCGGTAAATATCTTTTCCAATTCCCCGATAAGAGGCGAAAGGGCGAAAAGAACGCTCAACCTTACCGTCGTTGGTATCACGTCATTGGACGATTGCGCCATATTAACGTGATTGTTCGGGTGAACGAGATGATAATCGCCCGGTTTCCCGCCAAGTTTTTTAATCGCTGCGTTAGCAATGACCTCATTCATGTTCATGTTAAAAGGCGTGCCTGCGCCCGCCTGGAAAACATCGAGTATGAACTGGTCGCTGTATTTTCCACCGATAACCTCATCAGCAGCTTTGACTATTGCCGAACCTGTTTTTTCATCAAGCATACCGAGTTTCATATTTGCCAGCGCTGCCGCTTTTTTGATAATTGCAAGGGATTTTATAAAATCCGGTTTAGCCCGGAGGCCGCTTAGCCTGAAATTTTTAGATGCCCGTGTTGTAAATGCCCCGTAAAGCACGTTTTCAGGAACTTCTATCTCACCCAGGCTGTCCTTTTCAATCCTGCTCATTTGAACTCCTCTTTAATCGCCATAAATATTATTTGAATCATTTAAAATCTTATGGGAAATTTCCTATTTCTTCTCCCATTTCTCAAGATACATTACTTCCGACAGGGTTTTTCCCCTTTTTATCTCGTCGCGTATCCTGCGCTCGTTTTTTTCAACCTCGACCGCCCGCCTTGCAATCTCGTATCCCCGCTCCTTCGGAATAACAACCACGCCGTTATCATCCCCCACAATAAAATCACCGGGTTTTACTGTCTGGCCGCCGCACTGGATTTCCGCATTTATTTCCCCGAATCCCTTGGGTTCGCCCGCATTCGGCACTATAGAAGTTGCAAAAACAGGGAAATTAAGGCGCCTGATATCGTCCACATCCCTCACAGCGCCGTCTATGACAACGCCTGCAACACCTTTATTAATGCAGCTTAGCGTGGCAAGTTCTCCCCACGGCGCGACATGGGGACTCCCGTTGTAAATCACAATAACATCACCCGGATTGGCAACGTCGATTGCCTCAACGGCTTTTGCCCAATCACCGGGAAAAGTCTGGACTGTTACCGCTTTTCCTGCTGTTTTTGTCCCGGGGCAGATTGACCTGATGTTTTGCATGGCGCCTTTCCTGTGCATGGCATCCGAGATATTGGGCGTTGAGACTTTCTTTAATAATTCAATCGTTTTCTCATCGATTGGTGTTTCGGCTTCTTCCGCGATTACAGGCCTGTCGATGCTTTCACGTATCTCTTTTGCCGATGCCGTTACATTTGATGAACGGACAATATTTCCGCCCACGATAACGATTTGCGCGCCCATCAATACCGCTGCTGCTGCGCTTTCCGCGTCAAGCCCTCCTGCAACCGCTATTGGCACATTGATCTTCATGTTTTTCAGGATTTTGACAGGGTCTTCCCCAGTCATTTGCTGGTCAATACCAACATGGACGTTGATATAATCAATACCCATTTCTGCCAGTTCTTTTGCCCGCTCTGCATGGCCGCCTGCGGAAATGAGGTCTGCCATAAGTTTTACACCGTACTTGTGCGCTGAACGGATAGCATCCCGGATTGTGGAATCATCAGCACTCCCAAGAATCATGATTATATCGGCGCCTGCTTTTGCCGCCATCTCGACTTCCATGGCGCCCGTATCCATGGTCTTCATGTCTGCCAGGATAACGTGACCGGGAAATGCATCTTTTAACTTTCTTATCGCATCCATTCCTTCGCTCTTGATTAGAGGCGTCCCGGCTTCAATCCAGTCCGCACCTCCCTCTACTGCCTCTTTTGCAATCTGGAGCGCGCGGTCTATTTCCAGAACATCGAGAGCGACCTGAAGTATGGGTTTAATAAAATCACCGTTGAATAAATGAGCGTTTATGATTAAAGATTTAATGGTTAATCGCCCGAAAAACCACAGAGAACGCAGAGGACACAGAGAAAAAAAATGACAAATCTCAGTGCCCTCCGTGGTTTATTAATGGATAATGCCTGAACTGACCAGCCATTTCCATAACCCTAACAAGAAAATCGCTATCATAATCCCTGTTATGGTTTGCAATATGGATTTTTCATTCATAATGAAAATCCCTTCCTTATCGTTGAATTAACTAAATATTAAACGGAACAGTTGATTATATATGTAACGCTATATTTATAGTTTTCATATTCTAGTTCTGGTGACCGTTTCAATTCGTGTTTATAAATTCCTATGCGTTATAAATCGGTGATTCAATCACTATAAAGAGCAAAATATAAAGCTTGAACATGTTTATTTAGAGAAAAGAAGGAGAAATTCATATAATCTCTATTGAAAACCTCTCAAAAGCATTCGGCACCAACATTGTCCTCCGGAAAATCAATCTCAAAATAGAAAAAGGTGAATTCCTGACTATATTCGGACCGAACGGCGCCGGGAAAACAACGCTCATCAAGATACTATCCACTCTTGTAAGCCCGACTGCAGGAAAGGTCGTCATCGACGGCATTGACATCAAAGAGGATCCTACCGGAATCCGGAAAAAAATCGGCGTAATCTCGCATGAAACGTACCTCTATCACGAATTGACAGCTGCTGAAAACCTGCGGTTCTTCGGGAAAATGTATGATACGCCAGAGCTTGAAACGCGGATTGATGAGTTGATAAAACAGGTCGGCCTGAACTACAGGAAAAATGACCGTGTGAGGACATTCTCCCGCGGGATGAAACAGCGCCTTTCAATCGCAAGAGCCTTAATCCACGACCCGCCGATACTATTCCTCGATGAACCGTATACCGGGCTTGACCAGCATGCCAGCGCAACGTTTGACAGGATACTTGGCGGCATGAACGCACATGATAAGACCCGGGTACTCATTTCGCATGATATTGAGCGAGGCATTTCCATGTGCGACAGGGCAATCATTCTCGCAGGCGGGCATATTGCGCATGAGATGACAGAATCCGAGATAAACGACCTTCTCCAGTGCAGGGCAATTTATGAAAAGCATGTGGAGGAGCGCACATGAAATTTCTTGAAATCGCAATCAAAGACTTAAGAGCCGAGTTCAGGACAAAACAGATGCTAAATTCCATGATGATATTTGCTCTCCTTGTGATTGTTATTTTCAGTTATGCTTTCGGGAATGAGGCAACGCTTGAGGTGAAGGTGCTTAACACGAAGGTAGTGGATTTACTGGCGCCCGGAATGCTGTGGATTGCATTCACCTTTGCAGGGATGCTCGGGCTTTCACGGTCATTTGCCAGTGAAAAAGAAGAGGGCTGCCTTGAAGGGCTAAAACTTTGCCCTGTTGACAGGAGCGAAATATACAACGGGAAGGTCATATCGAACGCAGTTTTGATGTTCCTGATGGAAATAACCACCATTCCGGTTTTTATCGTGCTTTTCAGTTATGATATAAAAAATATTCCCGGCCTGTTGGTCGTTGTAGTTCTCGGGACTTTCGGGTTTATATTTGTGGGCACGCTTCTTTCCGCGCTTACCGTAAATACAAGGACGCGGGAAATCCTCCTTCCAGTGATTCTTTTCCCGGTTCTCATTCCTGTAATCCTTTCGGCCGTTACCGCAACGGGAACAATGCTCGCAACTGGTGATTTTTCCGAAATTTCCGGCGAATTGCAGATACTTGCAGTATATGATGTCATTTTTTTTGTTGTAGCGCAACTTGTGTTTGAATATACGATTGAAGATTGAGTTTATGAAAGGATAATGTTATTAAGAATCATGGAGATTTTAAGAATATGAGAAAGAAAATACTTTTTACCCTGACGGCTGTATTAATTCTTGTTTCATCATACCTTGTGTTTTTCCAGGCGCCAATTCCTATCGATCCCGGCTCTGCAGCCGGCGACCCAAATAATTTCAGGATATTCTATTTCCATCTCCCCATTGCGATATCGGCATACCTGTGTTTTGCAGTTGTTTTTGTTTCAAGCATATTGTATCTTAAAAGCAAGGAACAAAAATGGGATATAATATCACTATCAGCCGCAGAAGTAGGTGTTGTTTTTGCACTCCTGACCCTTGCAAGCGGGTCAATCTGGGGAAAGTCGGCATGGAACGCCTACTGGGTTTCATGGGATGTCCGCCTTAACACTTCTCTCATACTTTTCCTCATCTACCTCTCTTACCTGATGGTACGCCAGGCGGTTGAAGAACCTGAAAAAAGGGCAAGATTATCTGCGGTTTTCGGGATAATCGGGTTTATCAGCGTCCCGATAAGTTTTCTTTCTGTTCGTTTTTACTCCAGGATGCATCCGTGTGTGGTTGGGCCCGGCCCGGGCGGAGGCGGAGGTATAAGCGGGGTTGTATTATATTACCTTTTTATAAATTTCGCTGCTTATTTCCTTCTTGTGGCATCACTAATAGTGCTAAAAATCGAAAATGAACGGTTGAAAGAAAAGGCAAATGAATTAAAACAGGTGAACAATTACTAAAAAATTATTAACTTTTTAAAAAAAGAATTATGAGGCTACAGGCTCAGCCTCTATTTCCGTCTTCCTGACCTCTACCCTGCGGAGAGGATAGATGGGCTTGACATCGTGATAAATACTCGCGGAAAGTTTTCCTGTCACAACATCCTGGACGAATTGCTCCATATCCAGTTCTTTCGCCTTCGCCGCAATGACATTGTTCATTATCTGGCGGATAGCTTTAACCTGGTTTGCGCGTGCCCTTTTAATTGTGAAACAGGACGGTTTTACTCTCAGGGTATAGCCGTCTTTTGTGGTTACAGAGATGTTCGTCTCTACAGCCGACGTCTGTCTTTTTACAAGTGAGCGCAGGTAATCCTGAGTCAACTGGTGTCCCATGTATTTTGTATAAGCCGAATCCCCGCCAACGCGGTCGATTTTCAGAATCAGTTTGGTATTCTGCTTTGAAAGGTCGTTTGTCAATTCCCCCAGTGTTATTTCAACAATCCTTCCGACTAATTTTTCGGGCACATCAGCCACGGTTTCTCCGATATTTGTTTTTCCGAACATATCAGGTGCAACTAAATTGTACCATGATTTTGCTTTCCAGCCTTCTGCTTTTGTTACTGCCAAATAATTTCCTCCGGGTTTAATATGATTAAAATTGTGAATAAGTTCACAAAATCATGCGTTAAATAGAGCAATGGATACTTAATACTTTTGGACATGCTGCATTAAATTAACGACATCCTTAAGTTTAATCAGGATAATTCAGCACCGCCCCATGCGGGGGTAACCAAGCGGCCAAAGGTGATAGACTCAAGATCTATTCTCGCAGGAGTTCGAGGGTTCAAATCCCTTCCCCCGCATCAATCTATATTACTCATTTATGCTTAACGGGATGAATGGCGGTGACTTCAAAAAATCTTATACTACATCCATTAGAACCCCTTTATTTCCTCTGGAAAATAATGATAAATTATTAAATTGCTAAAATGACATTATAGTTAAGTATATTCAAAAGATAAGACATACCGTAAACTATGACAGGACAAGTTTATATGGACCACAGCGCTACGACGCCCGTAGACCATGCAGTCGTAGAAGCCATGCTTCCTTATTTTTCTGAAAAGTTCGGCAATCCTTCAAGTCTTTACACAATCGGAAGACAGGCAAGAAGGGCAATTGAGGAATCGCGGCAGAAAGTCGCAGACCTAATCGGAGCAAAAAAAGAAGAGATAATATTCACGGGCAGCGGCACTGAATCGGATAACCTTGCAATAAAAGGGATAGCATACAAGAACAGGAAAAAGGGCGACCACATCATTACAAGCTCGATTGAACACCATGCCGTTCTTCACACCTGCAAATACCTTGAAACCCAGGGATTCAAAGTCACATACATGCCTGTAGATAAAGATGGGCTTGTGAACCCGAAGGACGTTGAAAAAGCCATCACGCCCGGGACGATATTGATAACCATCATGCATGCCAATAACGAAATCGGAACAATCCAGCCCATAGAGGAGATTGGCAAAATCGCAAAAGAAAAGAATGTTCCTCTCCATACGGATGCAGTCCAGACTACAGGAAAAATCCCTGTGAACGTGGATGCTCTTGGCGTTTCCCTGTTATCCATAAGCGCCCATAAAATATACGGGCCAAAAGGCGTGGGAGCACTTTATCTTCGAAAAGGCACATTCGTGGAACCACAATTGCACGGCGGCGGACATGAAAGGAATCTCCGCTCAAGTACTGAAAATGTACCCGGGATTGTTGGTTTTGGGAAAGCCTGCGAGCTTGCTAAGGAGCACCTTCCAGAAGAGGCAAGACTGGCAGACTTAAGAGACAGGCTCATTAAAGGACTTCTTGAAATCAAGGATTCATATCTTAACGGGCATCCTGTAAAACGCCTTCCCAATAATGCGAATGTCAGGTTCAGCTACATTGAAGGCGAGTCTATGATATTGAACCTCGATATGAAAGGCGTGGCAGCGTCAACCGGTTCTGCGTGTTCATCCACATCGCTTGAGCCTTCTCATGTTCTTATGGCTATAGGTTTGAAACCCGAAGAGGCGCACGGCTCTCTCAGGTTGACCCTCGGGCGCGGGAATACACAGGAAGATGTGGATTATGTGGTTTCGGTGCTGCCCGAAATCGTGAATAAACTGCGGATGATATCACCATTGGGAAGATAAAATATGACAGACGGATACAGCGAAAAAGTGATGGAACATTTTGCCAACCCGCATAATGTGGGTGAGATAAAGGATGCAGACGGGATTGGGAAAGTCGGGAACCCGGTTTGCGGCGACCTTATGTGGATTTATATCAAGGTAAAGGATGGCAGGCTTGAGGATGTGAAGTTCAAGACTTTTGGCTGCGGCGCGGCGATTGCCACAAGCAGTATGATTACCGAGCTTGCAAAAGGGAAGACGCTGGAAGAGGCTCTTAAAATCACGCGCGGGGATGTGGCAGAGGCGCTTGACGGGCTGCCGCCTATCAAGATGCACTGCTCAAATCTTGCTGCGGATGGATTGCATGCGGCGATAAAGGATTATCTTGAAAAAACTGGCAAAAAGATGGAGCTTCCAAAAGAAGAGCACACGGATGAACATGGATTGGGTGAGTGAACGATATCAGCAGCGAACTTGTACGAACTTCAGATGATGATGAGGATTAAAAGCCCCTCTTCATTTTTTTTTATTTTTGCGTAGGAAAAGGGAAGCACCGTAAGCACTCATAGAAAATACAATTACAAAAATAAGAAGTATCCCCGCATAAATTATGGCACTAATTGCTTTTGAATTGAAGAAAATAGAGATAACGGGAACCGTCCCTTCATCAATAAGGTCTTTAGTCATTGTGTAAAACACAAACATCAAACCTATAAAACCTATTTGCTCCTTCCAAAATTGTTCAGCACGATTCATGAGGCTTGAAATGATTTTATGTGTGCATATACTTACCCGACTTAAAACTCGTACGAACAGGTAAGAACTCTGGAAGAAAAAGATGAGTTCGTTTTAAGTTCTTTGAGTTAGTTGTAATTCAATTGTATGAATCTATACTTTGAGTTCGTCCTGATAACCTTGTACATGGTTATCACCTACCACATAATAGCTCTCAAATACAGGAAGTCAACAGGGTTTTCCGCCTTCCCCCGCGGCGCAAAGATATTCTGGGTCTCGCTTCACGTTTTCATCGTTTCAACCAATATATTTCTTTATTTCTGGTTTATTTCAAAAGACTTCAATCCTGTTCATGAACTGTTAAGAGCCGCCGGACTTTTGTTATTCGCTGCAGGTCTTTTATTCATTTTCTGGGGCGCATATACGCTTCGAAAAGCGGTTTTTGTCCCTGAGAATAAACTGGTTGCAGCAGGTCCTTACAAATTCGTCCGCCATCCCATGTATTCAGGCGGGGTTATCGGCGCTTTCGGGCTTGCGGTGTTTGCGGGCTCGGTGCTCGGCGCCGTTTATTCGTTCATGCTGGCGCTTGTGCTGTCGCATATTGCGGATGCTGAAGAGGAGGAGCTGAGGGAGAGGTTTGGGGAGGAGTATGTCGAGTATGGGAGGAAGGTTCCGAAGCTTTTGCCGTGTAGGGTTCGAAGGTATTGATTGGGCATGGGATTTTTTTAAAAATGCGACGGCACATGTGGTTTACAAACAAGATATTCTTTCAGCTTGGAATAGCGCCGCAGCTTCGCATCAGAGGTGCCTATCGCCATATGGATGAGCAGGAGAGCGCGGAGTCACGAACTAGGGGATTGGAAATCCAGGGCATCAGGTGGATGTTCGAGGATTTGCATTAATATCGTTTTTATTGCTTCTCGTGTTTTCATTCAGGCGCAGGTATAATAAAGTATGAAAGCATCTTCTTAGAGTTGGTAATAGTAATGAAGAAATTTCTATTAATCGAAGATTAATTAAATTATTAAAGAAATGGGAATAGTTATGGTTGACCCACAAATAATGGCTGCAATTATTGCGGTAATTATTAGCGCTATTGGAGTATTTCTAAATTTCTGGATTTCTTTAAAAAAATTAAAAGAAAAGAAACAAGAGTTAGATGCTCAGCTCAAAATTCAATTTGATAAGATGAAGAATGAAGTAGCATTAAAACAAAGAGAATTGGAGCAAGAGTTATTGATTCTTAGACAAAAACAAATGATGGAAATATTAAAAAAGCGTATTGAAGTATATCCAAAGCTTTGGGCAATAAATTTGAAATATTGGCGTAATTGGTACTTATTAGGGAAAAAACGAGATAAAACATGGATAAATAATTGGCTCGCTGAATTGAATGAATTTAATGAACATAATGGATTATTTTTCTCTGGAGAGTTATTTGAAAAATTTTCAGATTTAAGAGATATCTTAACAGAAACTAATGAATTTCTCGAGAAGAATAATCAAATACCGCAAGAAAAATTATTCCAAATTAGTGAAGTCATATCGGGAAAGTCAGGTCCGGGGCTATCAACAATCATGAAAGATGATTTGGGAAGTTATTCTGGGATTTCATTTCAAAAAAGGGATGAGAGAGATTATAAAGAAGAATTTCGTGAAAATGATAAATATTTTGATTTATCTGGAAAACATAAACGAAAAGATATTATAAAAGCAGAAATTGTTGCAGAAAAATCAACCGATTCCATTAATCTCAGTGAGTTTGTTACACATGATGATTCAAACTTAGATCATTCAAATCTTAAGACTTTAAATTACAGTGAAAATAGCGTAATATCCAATACAGACCACTCATTAAAACCGACTGGAATTTCAGTATTGGACAGAATTTTAGGGGGTGGCATTAATTGTGGGTCAGTAGTTAATATTTCGGCTGATGCACGATCAATGGCTGAAGTATTCTTATATCAATTCGCTCAAATGAATAAAACATATTATTTCACAACTGAAAAAAAATCTAAAGATGTACAATATAGTATATATTTGAGGAACCTAGATTATAAAAATATTAATTTTATAGATATCCATACGTATTCAATCAATAACATGTCAGATGAAGAAATATTGAATTTGACTGAAAATTATATAGAAAAAATAGCCTTGGAATCTCAAGAAGAACCAATTATAATTTTCGATAATTTTTCTTTTTATTTAAATTTGAATATAGATTCTAAAAGATTTAGGTCTTTTATGAATCATATTATTAATAAAACCTACAATAGTAAAGGTATTTCGTATTTATATACTTTTAAACAAAATAATAAATTTGAAGATATTATATACTCGTTATCTGATTTCATATTTGATATCGAACTCGAACAAAATGGTGAGAAAGTAACAAATCAACTTTCGGTGTTAAAAAATAAAATGGGAGCCATCCCACAAGATAGAATTCGATTTAAATTCAGCGATGCTATTCAAATCGATACAACCAAGGAAATCGTATAATACTATTTTGATGCGCCTGATTTTCAGATATTAAAACCTTATTCTGGATACCTATCAACTTTTACGAACATGAAAAGTGTATAACGTCTTTAGTCACAAACCCGTACTTATGGACGAGGCCTGAGTGTAGCGTTTTTTTCACGAGGTTTACTTGCATTTTTAATTTAACCTACAAGAAACCATTTAAACAAAATCATCCATCAGCCCGCTTATATCAACCTTATCAATCGCCTGTTTCACAAGCGGCATCTCTTTTATCTGCGGCAGCTCATCCTCATAAGTGGGCGATTGCACCCTGTAAAAAACTCCTATTGGAATATGTTCGCCCCATTCCTGCGATTTTACAAAAGCAGCCATCTTATCCCCGGCATTATGCCCCGATGCCTCAAGGTCGTATATTCTCTGTTTATACCAGTCGTATGTGTTAACATGGTTAAAACTCACGCACGGTTGGAACACATCAATCAATGAGAAACCCCGGTGTTTCACGGCGTCCACAATTGTTTTCTGGAGATGCTTCACATCGCCTGCAAAACTTCGCGCCACAAATGTAGCGCCTGTGGAAATGGCAAGAGCCATCGGGTTCACAGGCACTTCGATAACCCCAGAAGGCGTTGATTTGGTTCTCATCCCCTTCTCGCTTGTCGGGGAGGTCTGGCCTGTCGTAAGCCCGTATATCATGTTATTGTGCACGATATAAGTCATGTCGATGTTCCTCCTCATCGCATGAATGAAATGGCACATGCCGATACCATAACCGTCGCCGTCCCCGCCGACAGCGAACACAGTAAGTTCATGGTTTGAAAGCCTGGTTGCAGCAGCTACAGGCAATGGCCTGCCGTGGATTCCGTGCAATCCGTATGTTCTTAGCCAGTGCGGAACTTTTCCCGAACAACCTATTCCCGAAATAATAGCAATGTTCTCTGGCTCGATATTGAGTTCGACTATCGCGCCTTTAAGCGCAAGAAGGATACCGAAATCGCCGCAGCCTGGGCACCAGTTGGGCTTGTCAATCGTATTGATATCGATCATCCTAACCATGAGCCACCTCCATAATTTCGCGGTGTATTTCTTCTGGATAAAAAGGCCTGCCGTCATATTTCAAAATCCTGCGGCTCACGCTCTTTCCTGTTTTTTCCCTGATAATATCCGCAAGCTGTCCGGTGAAATTATTCTCCACTACAACGGTCTTTTTGGCAGAATCCATAACCTTTGCCACTTTTTCAGCAGGGAAGGGATTTAAATACAATATCTGGAGGTAATTCACCTTCACTCCGTCTTTTTCAAGCATCATCATAGCCTCCTTTATCGGGCCTTTTGTCGAACCTGCCGCAATAATCGTGACTGCTGCATCCCCGGGCCCAACCAGCACCGGCTGCTTCAGTTCCTTTGCAAAAGAATCAAGTTTCCTCATCCTTTTTTTCATCATTTTTATCCTGTTATCGATATCTTCCGTGATGATACCCTCTTCATCATGCTCGTCGCTTGTGGCAGTGTATATTCCTTTTTTCGTGCCGGGGATAGTTCTCGGGGAAACGCCATTTTCTGTATACCTGTATCTCTTGAAAAAAGTCTTTTCATCTGATGCAGCAAGTTCCGAAGCTGTCGCGTAAATGCCGCGGTCTATTGTAATCCTTCGCTGGTCGAATTTTTCTGTAGTCTTATGGCTTTCTGCGAGGTTCTTATCAGTCAAAACAATAACCGGAGTCTGGTATTTCTCGGCGATGTTAAATGCTTCCTGTGTCATGTAGAAACATTCCTCGTTATCGCCGGGAACGAGAACAGGCCGCGGGAAATCGCCCTGCGAAGCGCTGAGAACGAATTTAAAATCGCCCTGCTCTGACCATGTGGGCATTCCAGTACTCGGACCGGGGCGCATCCCCATGATTATTACAACCGGAACCTCAATCATCCCGGCAAGGCCGTAGCCCTCTGACATGAGACAGAACCCGCCGCCTGATGTGCCGCACATAGCCCGCACACCTGCAAAACCTGCCCCGATTGCCATGTTTATTGCCGCGATTTCATCCTCCGTGTGTTTAACCACGATATTGAACCGCCGCTCCTGGGCTGCCATGAAATGCAAAATAGAAGATACCGGAGTCATGGGATAAGCAGAATAGAACTTGCAGCCGGCTTTGATAGCACCCATGCAGATGGCATCGTTACCTGTCAGCAGCATCCGCCCGCCGGTTCCTATTTTTTCAAGTTTGAAATTGAAATCGTCAGGGAAATTCTTTTTTAAATAATCATACCCGGCGCGTGCAGCCATCGTATTATCATTGATTATCTTGTCACCTTTCCGTTTGAAAGTATCCTTTATGACCACGGCAACAACATCAAAATCATAATTTATAAGCGCAATGGATGCGCCCAGCGCAACGTTATTTTTCATAATCGGCTCTGCGCCGATTTCCTTTATGATGTTATTAAACGGCACAGGATAGAGCCTTATGTCTTCCCTGACATCTTTTCGGTCTAAAACCTCGGCGCTATCGTATATTATCCCGCCACCGGAAGTGAGTTCATCCCTATGCATGAGTATTGTTTCTTTATTCAGGGCAATCAGTACATTTACACTCCTCACCTGAGAAAATATCTCCCTGTCTTCCACTCTTACTTGCAATGTGTTATGACCGCCTTTAATAAGTGAGGGATATTCATTGATATCATACACATGCAGGCCCCCGCGCGAGCATGACTGCGAGAAAATAAGCCCCGTCGCCATTATTCCTTCCCCCGCCTTTCCACCTATTTTCCATGTTAACTTGTTTTTTTCCATTATATCGACCTGTTCCCCGTATGATGAAATCATATTTTTTTATTCAGCCAATCCAGCCTGATAAGATTTCAAATACCATACCTAAAGCATATTTTGTCTATTTATTTTACTTTTGTAATCTCCCATAACTTATAAATCAGAAGTTAAGAGTGATAAAGCTTACGCGTTGTGCAGGAATTACCATAAATTATCAGACAATAGGATACAGGGATAAGTATTTCTTCTGACATCACCTTAAATTTTCAAGGTCTTCAATGGAACATCCCGAACCACTCCATAACGGCGGTAAATTCAGGAATCCGGAAAATCCAGCCCGCGGATTTGCAGATTTCCTAAAATGGATTTTCAACAGGAAGAGAGCGAAATGGCCGGATTGGATTGAATCAAAGCCTGGCGCCGTACCGGTTTCTCATGTGAACGGAAATGAAATAAAAGTGACATTCGTCAATCATTCGACGTTCCTAATTCAGGTAGATCGGATAAATATTCTCACTGACCCTGTATGGTCAACTTGGGCAGGGCCTTTGTCTTTTATAGGAACTAAACGTATCAGGGCTCCAGGAATTAAATTCGAAGAACTTCCCCCGATTGATGCAGTTCTCGTGAGCCATAACCACTACGACCACATGGATATGCCAACACTGAAAGCACTGGAAAAAGAATTCTCTCCGCTTTTTGTAGTCGGGCTGGGAAATAAAAAATTTCTGGAAAAGAAAGGATTAAAACGGGTAGAGGAACTCAACTGGTGTGAAAAAACATTCCTTTCAAATGGAAGCGGTGTATTTTTTGTTCCGGCGCAGCATTTTTCAGGTCGCGCTCCCTGGAATATAAATAAAAGTCTCTGGGGAGGATTCATGATTGAAAGTTCGCAGGGACAAATTTATTATGCAGGAGATACCGGTTTTGGGAATTTTTTTGAATATCTCCATACAAATTTTTCCAATATTAAAATTGCACTGCTGCCGATTGGTGCTTACGAACCGCGATGGTTCATGAGCCCTGTTCACATGAGTCCTGAAGATGCCGTGAGGGCGCATCGAATCTTAAAACCGGATGTCAGTATCGGCGTCCATTTTGGAACGTTTCATCTGGCTGATGAAGGTGTCGATGCTCCAAAGGAGCAATTGGATATAAACCTCAGGGAAAACGGTATAGGCCCGAAGGAATTCATCATTCTTAATCCCGGGGAAAGTGTAACGATAGTGCCAGACAATACATGATCTCACCCGTTTCTTTTTGATAGCCTTTCTTCTTTCCCTCTTGCAAGGGACAAAATCCCCGCAATAATAAGTATTCCGAGACACACTAACAGCGCTGCATGAATCCCTGACAGGAATTCTTCGGATACACCGCCAATAAGCTTTGATGTTCCTATGAAAACAGCAAAGGCTGTGTCTCGGGATATTGCTACCGTGGCTGCTGTTATCGCAATAACGAAGCTGCCGAGTGTTCCTATATTGGTCATAAGCCGCAGCAATCCCGAAATGCTCCCGTAATGTTCGTAGTGTGCATTTGACATCACCGCGCTGCTGTTTGCCGGCCAGAACATAGAACCCCCGATTCCACTGATAATTGATGCCAGGATTATTATAGAGTAATCACTTGAAGTCGTCAGGGTCATATATGTCAGTATCGAAATACACATTAGCATTATACCCACTGTAGCGATTCCTCTGGCGCCGAACCTGTCAGATAGCCTGCCCATGTAAGGCGAGAGGAAGCTGCTGATTATATAACCTGGTGTCAACAGCAATGCGGCTGTAAACGGATCCAGTCCCCTGATGCCCTGAAGATACATGATAATAAGGAATGTGACGGATAAAAACCCGAGGCTCTGGAAAAATGCTGCAAAGATGGACGCACTGAGCACCCTGTTCCTGAAAGCACGCAGGTCAAGTGCAGGCGAAGCTGTTCTTGATTCCCAGAATAAAAAAGCCAGAATTGCAAATACCCCGGCCACCATAAGCGTGATGTTGGAATTGCTTAATCCCACAGAAGCGAAGTCCACTGTCCCATAAGAGAGGAAATAGAGCGCTGACCCCAGAAGAAGCATGCCTGCAAGGTCAATCCTTGCATTCACTTTCGGGTTATCGTCCAAATATTTCATCCCAAGCAAAAGCGCTACGGCGCCGATAGGTACGTTTATGAAGAATATGAAACGCCAGCCCAGGAACGTGGTCAGCAAACCTCCAAGCACTATGCCCAGCATTCCGCCTATATTCCAGCCCATTGATATGTAACCATACGCCCTGCCCCGCCTTCCCACCTCGAATGTGTCTGCGATTATTGCGCCGCTTGTTGACTGCATAAGGGCTCCGCCTACTGCCTGCATGGCTCTGAAACCCACAAGAAAACCGTTTGATTGCGCGAAACCGCAAAGTGCCGAGCCCAATGTAAAAACCGCGAAGCCCACGTTGAACATCCTGCTCCTTCCGAAAATATCGCCGAGCCTGCCGAACTGCATTGTAGTTATTGCAATAACAAGCAGGTAAATCAGAATCACCCATATGGTTTCACCGAGATTTGAGCCCAGGCCCTCGGTCATAGACGGAAGCGCAAGCAATACTATGGTCGTATCAAGCGCACCCATTAATGTTCCGAGTACAAGTATGGAAAGTACTATGCCTTCATGCCTGCTTTGCATAAAATAATCACACTTAATTTTCTAAGATATGTAAGAAGAGTGATATGTATGATTCCATGATATGATTTTGAAGCTAGAGGCAGAGTCCCTGTTTGAGAACATCCCTCTTAGGAGTCAATTTTTAATCGATTAAAATCCGGTTATCCCGTGAATTTCGTATCTCATCTTCGCGATATAATTGTTGAAACTTTCAACGTCTTTAATCCTTTTTTTGACAAGAGACCTAATCTTAGCACGAATCCGGGTATTCGGCATTATGCCGTATGCAAGAAGATGCTGGATTATTTTATGCATAGATTCGCCGCCTTTTTTGTCCCAGTCTGTCAATAAGATAATCTCTTTCCCGCTTCTTTGCAGCGCTTCAGTGAATTCAAGCAGCGGCTGCTGGGTAGAAAGTCGGATTTCACCTTTTATTCCGAGGAATCGCAGTGATTCCACGTCTTTTTTCCCCTCAACCACGATGATCGCGCCCTCGTCGGAAAGCGCCTGGAGTTCCAGGATAAGTTCTTCGAGCTTTTCAAGACGTTCAACATCTTCAGGATTCATTTTATTCATTTCCGGGTTAGAACCTTCAAGATCTCATTGGCGTCCACGCCTGTAATTTTCACTGATTTTTTACTGTTTGTTAAACCTGAGATTATCCTGACATTTCCGGAATTGACCTTGAATAAACCGGACAGGAATGACACCAGTTCTGCGTTGGCCCTGCCTTTTTGCGCCCTTTCCGAGAGCCGGATTTCAATGCGCTTTCGCCATGGATTATATCCATGTATGGCGGTTTCTTTTGCGCCTGCCGATATCTCAAGGTCAAGGATTACGCCGTCACCGGATGGCTTGATGGCATCTTTCATTGCTGAATATAATGTGTGGGATAATATTAATGACTATCCCGGAAAAGCTTCGATGCATTCAATTTTGCCCAAACCCTGCCACCTCATGATATACGCACCGCCGTCGTCAATGTAAATGAAAGTATTTGCGTAGCGCATTTTCCCGTCAATTGTTTTATCCTTTCCATAAAAACATCCGCTGTTAATGAATAATTTGTTCCCCGTGTCATGATTCGGACACCCGGAAATCCATTGGATTGAGGAAATAAATACTTTCCCCAAATTCTAAATTAACAAATCTATGATAATAATAATAATAACAATGACAAAGTATATATGCGGTGAGGTACAAGAATTGATTGAAGTAAAATGTTCGGTTATTCTTTTGGCTCAAAAAGGAGAGTATCCATACCCGTTCCCCTCACAAGACCGAGATTTTACTGTGAAAAAATGTGCATGATGGTCACACTGTGCAGGTTAACAAGTTGTACGTCTTATAACCAATGCCAAAAAAGCACCAAAACGTTGTAGAAATTGTAAAAAAGCTAGTAAATGTCATACTTTTCAGAACAATTTTTTGAACCGGATATTAGTTAGACATACCCATCCATCAAACTAATATGCATAAACCGTTATTCTGGGTGTATCGATTATGATACGTCTTGGAAAGATCGCTTTCGCTAATTGTGATTTTCCGTATTATGCCATGGAGTACGGAAAGGTAAAGGCAGACGATATAGAGATCAAGGAAGGTCATCCGGTTGAGCTTGCAAACATGATTTCCAGGGGCGAACTTGATATAAGCCCCATTTCTTCAATAATGTACGGGAAACTCAAAGACCTCCTCATATTGCCCGGGCTTTCCATTACTTCAAATGATTTCACCAAAAGCGTATTGATATGCGGAAAGGGAAAATTAGACCTTCCTCAGCTTGAGGGAAAAACACTTTGCATTCCCGAAACAACTGCAAGTTCAGCTACGTTGATAAAAATTATTTTGCGGCTAAAAGGCGTGAATGTTAATATCAATCAATGCAAGGGAACCGATATAGACCAGATGTTAAAGCATGGCGATGCCGCTCTCTTGATAGGGGATAGCGCCCTGAAGGCCATAGGAAAGTACGGGATCATAGCAGACCTCGGGAATGAATGGAAGAAGCTCACAGGTAAGAAAATGGTGTATGCATTGTGGGTTGCAACGGAAGATTTCGCAAAAAAGCATCCTGATAAGGTAAGATATGTTTTAAAAACCATCCTCGAATCAAAGGATTATGCTTACAAGAACATCGGCGAGATTGCCGCTTTCATAGGAAGGGAGAAAAAAATAGATTGTAATTTCATGCGCGATTACCTTCATACATTGAATTATGATTTTGATGATGAGAGCATCGAGAGCCTGAAACTTTATTTTAAGTATGCAAAAGAATGCGGGGTAATAGAGGATGTGAAGCTTCGGTTTTTCGATGATTTAGGAATGGACGTGGGGAAGTAGAAAGACAGGAAAAAAGAGCGGAAAAAATTTAAGCTCAGAGAAACATTTAAGCTTAGTGCGGTTGTTCAAGGGGCGCACGTCCACGAGGTTTTAACAAAAATTGCCATTGATTCAGGAATATTTTTTATTCATGACTGGTAGCGTTAGTTCAAAAATAGTGGATAATATGTTTGGGCTCGTAGCTCAGTCAGGCAGAGCACCGGGCTTTTATTCAATCCGCAATGGGAATGAAAAGATACCCGATGGTCGAGGGTTCAAATCCCTCCGAGCCCGTCATGCACGGGAGGTAATTGTTTGAAAGAGAAAGAGCATACTGGAAGGGAATTCAATCCCCTTGAACATAAAATGGTACCAAATCATGAAATATTAAATGAAGAGGATCTTAACAAAGTATTATCAGAATATAAAGTAGATAAAGAACAATTGCCCAAGATTCGTATTTCAGACCCCTCTGCCGTGTCAGTCAAAGCTAAAGTCGGCGATGTCGTACGGATAACCCGTGATAGCCAGACAGCAGGTAAGTCATATTTCTATCGATTGGTCATTGCGTGAATAAAATTTGAGGTAATATGTTAGACAGAAGGGTACTATCAAAAGCGTATTTTACAAGTGAGAAAATAGTCCGTCATCATGTGGATTCTTTTAATGATTTCCTGGAACACGGTCTCCAGAAAGTCATTGATGAACAGAGGATTATAGAAACCGATATTGAAGGCACGTATGTAAGGCTCAAGAAAATCCGGGTAGGTAATCCGGTAGTGAAAGAAGCCGACGGCGCAATGGATAAACTCTATCCCACAGAAGCAAGGCTAAGAAACATAACCTATGCAGCGCCGCTTAAACTCAGTATGTCCATTGTCAGTCCTGAAGGTGAAAAAGAGGATAAGGAAGCAGAAATCGGACTGCTGCCTATAATGATATGGTCAAAAGGGTGCAACCTTGTAGGATTGACACAGAAAGAAATGATCGAGCTTGGGGAAGACCCCCAGGACCCGGGAGGCTATTTTATAATAAACGGTACCGAGCGCGTAATTACAACGCTTGAAGACCTGGCGCCTAACAAAATCCTTGTGGAACTGGAAGAGCGATACGGTGAAAATATCGAGGTTGCGAAAGTATTTTCGCAGAGGAGAGGTTACCGCGCGCTGGTTGTCGTTGAACGCAGCAGGAAATCAATCCTTGAAGTATCATTCCCGTCAATATCGGGCAGGATCAATTTTGTCACACTCGTCCGCGCATTAGGCATTGAGACTGACCAGGATATTGTGAATTCAGTTTCAGATGACCCCGAAATCATTAAATTTATGCTTGAGAACCTTGAAGAGTCAGAAGCCGCTAATAAAGTAGAAGCCATGGAAAAAATCGGGCTGCGGGTTGCATCGGGACAATCGAAGGAATACCAGGTAAAAAGAGCAAATTACGTTATTGACAGGTATTTACTGCCGCATCTCGGGAATGACGAAGCGCACCGTATGCTGAAGGCGCAGTTCCTCGGTCGTATGGCCCAGGCATGTTTCGAACTTGCCCTTGGCAAAAGAGGCAGCGATGATAAAGACCACTATGCTAATAAGAGACTCAAACTCTCTGGTGAATTGTGTGAAGACCTGTTCAGGGTTTCTTTCAACAGGCTTACGCGCGATATCAAATACCAGCTTGAAAGAGCCAGCATGAGGAACAGGGACCTGAATGTTACAACTATCGTGCGGGCTGATGTCCTGAGCGAACGCCTGGTGCATGCCCTTGCTACGGGCAACTGGGTCGGAGGAAGAACAGGCGTCTCGCAGCTTCTTGACCGCACCGACTATATCGCGTCGCTTTCGCATTTACGCAGGGTCATATCACCATTATCAAGGGCACAGCCTCATTTTGAAGCAAGGGATTTGCATCCTACCCAGTGGGGAAGAATATGTCCTTCCGAGACTCCTGAAGGACCCAATTGCGGTCTTGTAAAGAACTTTGCGCAAATGGTTGAGATTTCAACCAGCGCCGGGGATGAAGCCCAGTTTAAGAATATGCTTTATGAATTAAATGTAATCCCGATTATCCCGCAGCTTGTAGGGATGGAAGAAGTGCCCACGACTTATGCGACGGAATTGGAGGCGCTTGAAGAAGCTGAAGAAGTAAAAGTTGAACAACCCGAAGAGGAGGTTGAATCCTTTGAATAAGGCAAGAGTTTTCTTAAACGGTGAACTGATAGGAACCAGGGATAAACCAAAAGAACTTGTGTCTGAGCTGAGAAAAAAGCGAAGAATGGGAGACATCAAGAAACAGGTAAATATCATTTACTATGAGGATACGAATGAGATTATCATTAATTCTGACCAGGGAAGGGCAAGACGCCCGGCGATTGTCGTAGAAAATGGAAAGTCTCTAGTAACGCAGGAACATACCGAGCGATTAAAAAAGAAAGAAATCACTTTTGACAGTCTTGTCGATGCAGGCTTAATTGAGTATCTCGATGCTGAAGAGGAAGAAAATGCGTTCATAGCTATAGATGAAAAGGATTTGACTTCCAAACATACACATCTTGAGATAGACCCGTCTTTGATTCTCGGAATCTGCACAGGCATGGTGCCTTTCCCGGAACACAATGCATCGCCCAGGAATACGATGGGTGCAGGCATGGTCAAGCAGTGTCTTGGCATGTCAACTCCCAATATGAAATTACGACCCGATACAAGGGCTCATGTATTGCATTATCCACAGAAAGCGCTCACATCAACACAAACCGCGGAAGCAATCGGTTTTGATCTCCGGCCCGCAGGACAGAATTTCGTAGTGGCGGTATTATCATACGAAGGCTATAATATCGAAGATGCCCTTGTCGTGAATAAGGGTGCGATCGAACGCGGTCTGGGGAGAAGCCATTTCTTCAGGACGAATGAAGGCGAAGAACGAAAATATCCTGGCGGCCAGGAGGATAAATTTGAGATCCCGGATACTGAAGTCAGGGGCGCAAGAAGCGCCGAGGTCTACAACCAGCTGGACAGCGATGGTATTGTCAATCCTGAAATACCTGTAGGGCCAAACGATGTCCTGATAGGAAAGACAAGCCCGCCGAGGTTCCTTGAAGAACCAACAGAACTTGGCATAAGCCCTGTGCAGAGAAGGGAAAGCTCGGTTACCATGCGTTCCAATGAAAAAGGGATAGTGGATACAGTCATACTCACAGAATCCGAAAATGGCTCAAGACTTGCAAAAGTGAGGACGAGAGACCACAGGATCCCTGAAATAGGGGATAAATTCGCATCCAGGCACGGACAGAAAGGTGTAATCGGCCTTATAGTACCATATGAAGACATGCCTTTCACCGAAGGCGGTATGGTTCCTGATCTTATAATTAACCCGCATGCAATCCCCTCAAGGATGACCGTAGGGCACGTCCTTGAAATGATTGGCGGGAAAGTCGGGTCGCTTGAAGGAAGAAGGGTTGACGGCACTGCATTTTCGGGTGATTCTGAAGATGACCTGCGTTCCGCGCTCCCCAAACACGGTTTTTCCCACACCGGGAAAGAAGTTTTCTATGATGGCATAACAGGCAACAGGATACAGGCTGACATATTTGTCGGCGTTATCCTGTATCAGAAGCTCTATCACATGGTATCATCAAAAATGCACGCAAGGTCGCGAGGGCCTGTCCAGGTATTGACCAGGCAGCCGACTGAAGGCAGGGCAAGAGAAGGCGGTCTCCGGTTCGGAGAAATGGAACGTGATGTTTTAATCGGACACGGCGCGGCCATGGCTCTTAAAGAACGTCTTCTTGATGAGTCTGACAAGGTCATGGAATACGTCTGCTCCCACTGCGGCATGATAGCGACTCTTGATAAACGAAGAAATATCACCAGATGCCAGGATTGCGGCGCTGAGACAGATATACACCCTGTTGAAATGAGCTATGCTTTCAAACTATTGCTTGATGAAATAATATCTCTTGGCGTTGCGCCAAGGCTTGAATTAGAAGACGCAGTTTAGGTGAAGATTATGGTAATTGCAACTCCAAAAAGAGTAAAACAGATAAAATTCGGACTTATCTCCCCCAAAGAATTCCGTAAGATGAGCGTAACAAGAGTCATAACGGCTGATACGTATGACGATGACGGTTTTCCGATTGAGATGGGATTGATGGATACTAAACTCGGCGTAATCGACCCGGGCCTGCGCTGCAAGACATGCGGAGGACGTGCGGGAGAATGCCCGGGACATTTCGGACACATAGAACTTGTGGCGCCTGTCATACATGTAGGTTTTGCCAAGCTTATACGCAAGATTTTAAGAGCCACATGCAGGAAATGCGGCGCTTTGCTTCTTGAACCCAAGCAGAAAAAAGAAACGGTTGAAAAGATAAGAACGCTTAAGAAAATGGGACAATCCATCGAGGATGTCGTCAATGAGGTTTTCAAAGAGGCGCGAAAATCCGGAAAATGCCAGTATTGCGAAGAAGCCCAGCAAGAAATCAAGTTCGAGAAACCCACTACTTATATCGAGGACGGCCACAAACTGATGCCCACAGATATACGCTCGCGTCTTGAGAAGATAACAGACGAGGATATCGAGGTAATCGGGATGGACCCACAGAACGCACGCCCGGAATGGATAATCCTAACCGTGCTGCCCGTTCCCCCGGTCACGATGCGGCCTTCAATAACACTTGAATCAGGCCAGCGTAGTGAAGACGACCTCACACACAAGCTCGTGGATATCATAAGGATTAACCAGAGATTCCAGGAAAACCGTGAAGCAGGAGCCCCACAGTTAATCATCGAGGACTTATGGGAATTATTGCAGTACCATGTGACCACTTTCATTGATAATGCAGTATCAGGTGTGCCCCCTGCCCGCCACAGGTCTGGAAGACCATTGAAAACGCTTTCGCAGCGGTTAAAAGGCAAGGAAGGCCGTTTCAGGGGAAGCTTATCAGGTAAACGTGTCAATTTCTCAGCAAGAACCGTAATTTCACCTGACCCGAACCTCAAGATACATGAAGTAGGTGTGCCTCTTGCTATAGCAAAAGAACTGACTATTACAATGAATGTGACCCCGAGAAATATCGATGAAGTGAAAGAATATGTGAGACGGGGTCCGGATAACCATCCGGGCGCCAATTATATCGTGAGGGTAGATGGGCGAAGAGTAAAAGTCACTGATAAGAATTGCGGCGAACTTGCAGACCTTATCGAGCTGGGATGGAAAATTGACAGGCAGATAAAGGACGGGGATATCGTATTATTCAACAGGCAGCCCTCTCTTCACAGGATGAGCATCATGGCGCATGAAATAAAAGTGCTGCCGCATAAGACATTCAGGCTCAATCCTGCAGTATGCCCCCCGTATAACGCCGACTTTGATGGCGACGAAATGAACATGCATGTACCGCAAACCGAGGATGCGCGTGCCGAGGCAAAGATTCTGATGCACGTTAAAGAGAACATTCTCTCCCCGAGATTCGGCGGGCCTATTATCGGCGGCATCCATGACTATATTTCAGGATTGTTCTTACTTACAAACAGTAAAGATAAAATATTTAAGGAGGATGCCTTGGAACTTCTTGCAAAATCAGAGATCAGGGAATTGCAGGAGCCAGCCGGAACCGAAGATAAAAAACCCTACTGGAACGGAAAACAGATTTTCAGCAAAATTCTTCCCAAAGGTCTTAACCTCCAGTTCAAAGCTGAAATCTGCGAACATTGCGATACCTGCAAGGGTTATGATTGCGAACATGATGCCTATGTGGTCATCAATGATGGGGTGCTTGAACGCGGCTCAATCGATGAAAAGGCCGTGGGCGCCTTCAAGAGCGTGATTCTTGATAAACTCATAAAAGAATTCAATCAGGATGTGGCATGCAAATTTATCGATGATGCGACACGCCTTGCCATACGGGGTATTATGCGCTACGGGTTCAGTTTCGGCATAGACGACGAATACGTCCCGCCTGAAGCGCAAAACCAGATAAACGAGGAATTAAAAGGCGCTAAAAACAAGGTTGAAAACCTGATAAGCGTGTTCCGTGCTGGCGAACTTGAACCGCTGCCAGGAAGGTCTATCGCAGAAACCCTTGAAATGGAGATAATGAAAGAACTATCAAAAGCAAGAGACTCCACAGGAGACATTGCAGACCGCCATCTCGGAATGGACAATTCTGCCGTAATAATGGCACGGTCGGGTGCGAGAGGTTCGATGCTCAACCTGACACAGATGGCTGCATGCGTGGGCCAGCAAGCAGTGCGAGGCGAACGTATCAAACGAGGATATGCGGGAAGGACATTATCTCACTTTGATAAGGGAGACCTGGGCGCTGAAGCCCACGGGTTCGTGGAAGCAAGTTACAAGAAAGGATTATCGCCAACCGAATATTTCTTCCATGCCATAGGTGGGCGTGAAGGTCTTGTGGACACTGCGGTACGAACATCCCAGTCAGGTTACCTGCAGCGGCGGCTTGTAAATGCATTGCAGGATCTGGAAGTGCAATATGACGGAACGGTCAGGGATACAAGGAATATGATTATCCAGTTCAAATACGGAGAAGATGGAATCAACCCGATGAACAGCGATTTCAGTAAACCGGATGCGATGAAGCGTATTTTCGCTTCAGTAGCAGGGGTGAAAGAATGACGAGTTTATCCCAAAAAAGTATTGAGGAGAGAGTTTCAGCTCTCGCGTTGCCTCAGAAAGTGATTAATAACCTGGTACATGAACTCAGTGATAAAAAAGTTTCAAAGAAGCAAATGGATTTAATCGTTGAACGTGTTCTTTCCGGATACCTCAATTCTTCTATCGAAGCCGGAGAAGCTGCTGGTGTCGTATCGGCGCAATCAATAGGAGAACCAGGCACACAGATGACAATGAGAACTTTCCACTACGCAGGTGTTGCTGAAATCAACGTTACGTTGGGGCTTCCCCGCTTAATCGAGATAGTGGATGCACGTAAAAACCCGAGCACTCCAATGATGACGATTTTCCTTGAAAAGGAGTATGCGTTCGACAGGGATAAAGCGCGAGAACTCGCTTGGAAAATAGAAGCCACCAATATCACAGTGCTGGGCAGCATGTCAACTGATATTACCGAAATGAAAATAATCATCGAGCTTAATAAGAAATCACTCATCCAGCGGAATATGACCTCAAAAGAGATAGCTGGGAAAATTGAAGAAGAACTCGGCGTTTCGGCAGAGATTAAAGAAGATAGTCTTTTACTGACACCCGAGGAACCCTCATACAGGCAATTGCTCCAGCTTGTCAAAAATGTCCAGTCCATTATTTTGAAGGGTATCAAGGGAATAAAAAGGGTCGTTATCAGGAAAGAAGAAAGCGGCGAATATGTATTGTATACGGAAGGTTCGGTGCTCAAAGAAGTTCTGGCAATAGAAGGTGTTGATGCGACAAGAACACGCACCAACAACGTCAATGAAATCTTTGAAGTGATGGGTATAGAGGCTGCCAGGGCGGCATTGATACATGAGGCGACAGAGACACTAAGGGAACAGGGTCTTACCGTGGATGTGCGGCATATCATGCTCGTTTCTGATATAATGACTGTTGACGGGGATGTAAAACCGATAGGCAGGCATGGCATATCAGGTGAAAAAGCAAGCGTTCTTGCGCGGGCTGCATTTGAAGTGACCGTCAACCATCTTCTGGATTCCGGCATGCGCGGGGATATTGATGAACTCAGAGGAGTAACGGAAAATGTAATAGTAGGACAGCCCATAAGGCTGGGTACGGGAAATGTTAAGTTGATTGCAAAAAAAGCTACATAAAGGAGAATAGAAATGGAAACTGATATTAATAAAGTATTGAGAAACGTTTTATCAACAGGAAAAGTAGTAATCGGCTCAAAAGAGACCACTGATGCAGTAAAGAACGGCAAAGCGCAGGTTGTTGTCGTGTCGTCCAATTGCTTTGAAAAGACCATGAATGAGGTAAAGAGCGTGCCTGTTATCAATTTCCCGGGAAATAGTGTTGACCTCGGGGTTGCATGCGGCAAACCGTTTTCGATTGCTGTGCTTGCAGTGCTGGAACCTGGAGAGTCTGAAATACTTTCCTTCAAGGCGGAATGAATGTTTAACGAACCGGTCTAAATAAATGATTCAATGGGGTCCATCAAAGTCTGATGAACCTGTCTAAAAAGGAATGATAATCAATGGGTTCATCAAAAAGTGAAGTCAAGTTAAGTACTGATGGAATACGGTATATAGCATTATTTGAAAACCTGACAGGTGCAAGGGCGAGAGATTGCTATGAGGATTCAGAGAACAACCGATTGTTGTTTGTTGTCAAAAACGGCGATATGGGATTGGCAATAGGGAAAGGCGGGGACAATATCAACCGCGTGAAAAAAGCTATCGGTAAGCACATTGAAATTATCGAACATTCAGATGACCCAGCCGAGTTCGTGAAAAATGCATTTCATCCTGTTTTGGTAAAAAATATAAATATCTCAGTTAGTGATGGCAAGCGCATAGCTTATGTAGAAGTTCCAACTAAAGAGAAGGGGCTTGCCATCGGGAGAGACGGCAAAAATATCGAAAAGGTAAAAAAGCTCTCCTTAAGGCACCACAATATAAGCGATGTGATTATTCAGTAATTAAAATTATTTGGAGGAAAAAAACTACATGGGAAAAGGAATATTCGCGGCTCGCAAACTAAAGAGCGATAGTAAAAATTTCAGATGGGCAGACGGCGATTACGCAAGACGGGCCCTTAATCTGGATGTCAAGGCAGACCCTCTCGGGGGAGCTCCCCAGGCACGAGGTATTGCGCTTGAAAAGGTCGGCGTTGAGGCAAAACAGCCCAATTCCGCTATCCGTAAATGCATACGCCTTCAGCTTATCAAGAACGGAAAACAAATATCGGCATTTTGTCCCGGTGACGGCGCGATCAATTTCATTGATGAACACGATGAAGTAATCGTGGAACGGATAGGCGGCAGGATGGGCGGCGCTATGGGAGATATCCCGGGCGTACGCTGGAAAGTGGTTGCTGTGAACAACGTGAACCTGAGAATGCTTGTTCTGGGTAAGAAAGAAAAACCGGTGAGATAATATGCAAAAATTATTCGGAAAATGGGATTTTACTGAAGTTGAGGTTAAAGACCCAAGCGTCAAAGGCTATATCAATCTCTTACCGATTGTTATTCCGCACTCCGGCGGCAGGAATGCAAAACAGCAGTTCAGTAAATCTACATATAACATCGTTGAGCGGCTTGTCAATAAGATAATGCGTGAAGAAAACAACACGGGGCAGAAGATAACGGTTATCAATAATATTAAGGAAGCATTTGAAATCGTCAATAAGAAAACGGGACAGAATCCCGTGCAGGTGCTTGTGAACGCGATAATAAACGCAGGGCCAAGAGAGGAAACTGTACGATTGCAGTACGGCGGTATCGCAGTTCCGAAATCCGTGGACACAGCGCCCCAGCGCCGCGTGGATACGGCATTACGGCTCATAGCCGAAGGGGCGCAGCAGGCGTCTTTCGGCACAAAGAAGGCACTTTCGAGCGCCCTTGCAGATGAAATAATCGCAGCAGCCAACCATGACGTTAAAGGATATGCCATGGGCAAGAAGGATAATATCGAAAGAGTTGCGAAGGCAGCGCGGTAAAATCGCATAACCTCAGGGTTATGTGAACTTTTTTATTTTCCAATCCGGTTCATACCATCCGTATCACTTATAAAACAGTTATTTAAAGCATTTTTCCTTATCCCGTAATGTTTTTCCGGTTTTCAAAGTGTTTATATAGGATAGAATAATAGAGAACCAAAACTTCCAATAAACGAGGTAAATCATATTATGGGCAGAAGAAAGAAAATGGTCGAGCGTGTAACGGTGCTGATGGATAAACCCGACTTTATCCGCAACATCGGTACGGTTGCACACATTGACCATGGTAAAACAACATTCTCAGATAACCTGCTCGCAGGAGCCGGCATGATTTCAAAAGAGCTGGCAGGCGAGCAGTTATTCATGGACTTTGATGAAGAAGAACAGAGACGTGGAATCACGATTGATGCCGCAACGGTCTCAATGGTACACGAATACGAGGGTAAGGAATACCTTATCAACCTTATCGATACGCCTGGACACGTTGACTTTGGCGGCGACGTTACACGTGCGATGAGAGCCGTAGACGGTGCGGTTGTGTTGGTTGATGCAGTCGAAGGTCCAATGCCGCAGACAGAAACAGTGCTTCGACAGGCGCTTCGTGAAAATGTAACGCCAATTCTTTTTATTAACAAGGTTGACCGACTTATTAATGAGTTAAAGCTCACCCCGGCTGACATGCAAATGCGCCTGGGGCTTGTAATCGACAAGGTCAATAAGATAGTTAAAGGCCTGAAGCCCGATCAATATGAAAAACTGAAGCTGGACCCTGTAGTTGGTAAAGTTGCTTTCGGGTCAGCCCTTAATAACTGGGCAATCAGCATTCCTTACATGAAGAAGACTGGCATCGGATTTAAGGAAATTATCGAATTATGCGAGGCTGAAAAGCAAAATGTACTTGCTGAAAAATGTCCGCTTCATGTTGTAATGAATGACATGATAATAAAATTCCTTCCAAGCCCTGCCCAGGCACAACAGGAACGAATAAAAGTCATCTGGCACGGCGATAAGGAAAGCGAAATCGGGAAATCCATGATAAATGTGGACAGGAACGGTAAGGTAGCTCTTATGATAACCGATATCACTACCGACCCGCATGCAGGTGAAGTGGCAAGCGGAAGGCTTTTCTCCGGTACTCTTGAGAGGGGTAAGGAAATTTATATTTCAGGAATGCCTAACGCGAACAGGATACAGTCAGTAGGTCTCTTCATGGGTCCTGAGCGAATTGAGTGCGATAGAATCCCTGCGGGAAATATCGTAGCAGTAACCGGTTTGACTGATGCAATCGTGGGTTCGACAGCATCAACAGACAAGAGCATGACGCCATTTGAGAGTATAAGGCATGTCAGCGAGCCCGTGATGACGGTTGCCGTTGAAGCTAAACACATGAAAGATCTGCCAAAACTGGTTGAAGTATTAAGGCAGGTCGCAAAAGAAGATCCTACCCTTAAAGTAATGATAAACCAGGAAACAGGAGAGCATCTTCTGGCAGGAATGGGTGAACTTCATCTTGAAGTTGTTGCAGGCAGGATCCAGCGCGACAAACATGTTGAGATTACGACATCAAAGCCGCTTGTAGTATACAGGGAAACAATCTCTACTCATGCCGGGCCTGTAGAAGGAAAATCCCCTAACAGGCATAACAGGTTCTATGTTGAAGTTGAACCGTTGTCTCCCGCTGTAATTGAGCTTATTAAGAATAATGAAGTTTCAATGAGGCAATCTGAAGTTGAGCGCAGGGATATTCTCATGAAAGCAGGTTTCACCAAGGATGAAGCGAAGGGAATTACCCATATCTATGAGACCAATGTCTTTATCGATATGACGAAAGGTATCCAGTATTTGAATGAAACAATGGAACTCATACTCGAAGGCTATGAAGAAGTCATGAAGGCCGGACCGATGTCAAGGGAACCCGTAATGGGAGTCAAGGTAAAATTAATGGATGCCAAACTCCATGAAGACTCAATCCACAGGGGACCGGCGCAGGTCATCCCGGCGTCAAGACAGGCTGTCCAGGCTGCAATGCTCATGGCAGGGGCTACGCTCCTTGAACCATTCCAGAAAGTATTCATCCATGTTCCCCAGGACCAGATGGGCGGCGCGATGCGTGAAATGCAGGGAAGGCGCGGTTCCATACTTGATATGAAAACAGAAGGTGATACCACGATTATCGAGGCCAAGGCGCCTGTTGCGCAGTTGTTCGGATTTTCCGGCGATATACGCTCTGCAACCGAAGGCAGGGCAATGTGGAGCACGGAATTTGTGGGATTTGAACCCATACCCGGGAACATGCTCAATGACATCGTGATGGATATCAGGAAACGCAAAGGATTGAAACTCGAAATGCCAAAAGCGAGTGATTTCATCAGTCCCTGAACAACGCAAGGTTTAAAAACAAAAACAACAATACGAACACAAAACAATTTCCTAAAAAATTAAAGGAGAAATATTATGGCAGAGAAACCACATTTAAATTTAGCAGTCATCGGGCATATCGACCACGGTAAATCAACACTTGTAGGTAGATTATTGTTTGAGACTGGCGCGGTACCGCCGCATATCATCGAAAAGTATAGAGAAGAAGCAAAAGCGAAAGGAAAAGAATCCTTCGTATTTGCATGGGTCATGGACTCTCTTAAGGAAGAGAGGGACAGGGGTATCACAATCGACGTGGCTCACCAGCGATTCGATACCGCAAAATATTATTTCACAATCGTGGATTGCCCAGGTCACAGGGACTTCGTCAAGAACATGATCACAGGCGCCTCACAGGCGGACGCAGCCATCCTGGTATGCGCTGCTAAAGAAGGTGTCCAGTCACAGACAAAAGAACACGTGTTCCTTGCAAGGACGCTGGGTATTACCCAGTTGATCATAGCAATCAACAAGATTGATGAAGTCAACTATGATAAGGCACGATATGATGCGGTTAAAACCGAGGTCAGTACCCTCCTTAAAATGGTCGGCTATAAACCTGATGAAATGAACTTCATTCCTACGTCAGCTTTCAAAGGCGATAACCTTGCCAAGGCAAGCGAGAATACCAAATGGTACACAGGACCGACATTGCTGGCAGCTCTTGATACGTTGAAACTGCCTGAGAAACCTGTAACATTACCACTTCGCATTCCTGTCCAGGACGCATACACGATTTCCGGTATCGGAACAGTTCCTGTGGGAAGGGTTGAGACCGGAAGGATGAAACCCGGAGATAAAATAATATTCATGCCGGCAAAAGCAGTCGGTGAGGTCAAATCCATTGAAATGCATCATCAGGAAATCAAAGAAGCGCTTCCCGGCGATAACATCGGATGGAACGTAAGGGGCGTTGAGAAAAAGGATATCAGGCGCGGAGATGTCTGCGGACCTGTTGATAGGCCGCCAGTGGTTGCAGAAGAATTTACTGCACAGATAGTAGTATTACAGCATCCGTCTGCGATTACAATTGGCTATACACCAGTTCTCCACTGCCATACTGCACAGGTTGCCGGTACAATCACAGCAATATTAAAGAAACTTGATCCAAAGACCGGTCAGACTGCTGCAGAAAATCCCGACTTCATAAAAGCCGGAGATGCTGCTATAGTGACAATCAAACCAGCCAAACCGCTGTGCATCGAAAAGGTAAAAGAGATTCCACAGCTTGGCAGGTTTGCGATACGTGATATGGGAATGACCATTGCAGCAGGCATGGTCCAGGATATTAAACCACGCATTTAATCTCCTTTTTTAATTTATAAAACGGAGTTCAAAATGGTCCAGAAAGCAAGAATACGTTTATCAGGAACAAGTCCTGTTACACTTGATGGGATATGTTCCCAGGTAAAAGACATAGCATTAAAAACCGGAGTTAATATCTCCGGTCCTGTTCCCCTGCCCACCAAAAAACTGGTGGTTCCGTGCAGGAAAAGCCCGGATGGCGAGGGGAGCGCAACTTGGGACCACTGGGAGATGAGAGTGCATAAGCGGCTCATCGACCTTGATGCTGATGAGCGGGCTTTGCGCCAGTTAATGCGCATACAGGTGCCAAAAGATATCAGTATCGAAATAGTCCTGACGACTTAAAAATGGTTATTTTTAACCATTTTCATATTTTTATTTTTTAACATTCAATAAGTTTTAAGATTTGAACGCTTAATTAAGGTTGTGAAAAGCGAGTCAGCCCAGGTAACCATAGACTATATCACAGGCATCGGGATATTTCTACTGGCTGTTATTTTTGTATTCCAGTTCGTTTACGGTTTGTTCGTACCCTTCCAGTCGGACTCGGATAAGGCGACGCTTGTCGCGGACAGGGCAGGAACCGTACTTGTTGAACGACTGCTTCATGCAGATAAGGCAAGTGAGTTGAATGTCATAGACCAGGGCAAATTATATTATTTCAATAATACGAGATTGAATTATTCCAACCAGACAAACTATAATGCCGTTCTTCGGGAAATCGGGTTGTTCAGCAATGAATCTGTTTTTGATATGAATATCGCGGTTGCTTACCTGAATGGCACTATTATGAACCAGAGCGGAACTGCGCTCCCTGAAACCACCGATATCGGGCAGACTAAACGCCTTGTATTGATCGTAAATTCCTCCACGAGCTATAATCAAACTGCAATACTTTCAGTGAGGGTCTGGTAATGTTTGACGATAAAGCCCAGATACATACACTGGAGGGGGTGGCAGCGGCGACTATAATGCTTCTTGTCATAGTATATGCCATAGACGCGACTTCGATGACGCCGCTTACTTCTTCAACTGCGAACGTGCATGTGGAAACCGAGCTTCAGGTGCTCGGGCAGGATATTCTGGGGTCGCTGGATTATGCCGAGCCGGGATACAATTCAAAGATTAAAAACGATGTTATGGGATGGAACGGCAAGGAATATGTCTGGAATGGAACAAAATATATGGAAAACGGAAATGCTTCGTACCCTCAAAACAATCTTACAAATAACTTGACGAACATATTGAATGCTACTCTAATAACGCAGGGCATTGCCCATAATGTGGAAATCACTTTTCTAATTGATAATAAAGGAAATTATTCAACCGAGAGAATGATATATAACGGCGACCCCTCAGAAAACGCTGTAATAGTTTCGAGGAAAATCGTTTTGCAAAACAGTGATTTTACTCCGTCTGCCACCTATCCGATACCTGACATCGATACATCAACAAACCTGTACAACATCGTTGATGTTAAACTTATTTTATGGAGAATGTGATGGGAATAATAAAAAACGAGGATGCCCAGTTTATGCTGCTTGCAGGTTTCATTATTGCTATCGGACTTGTAATAACCACGGTTATGCTCAATAATATCATATTTGAAAGCAATATGGCAGGGGAAGCAGGAGGAGACCCCATAAAATATGATATAGTGAACCTGATGCGTATCAGCGGGGATGAAATGAAAAGCGCGTATAGAAATACAGCCAATGTTAGTGTCTTCACAAACCAAATGAATACTTTCAGCGCAAACCTGCCCATGCTGTATGCTCTTCATGGTGAAGGGGTGAATGTAAGTTGGGATGTGAACAATTGGAGAAATAACGTATCTGCAAATTTTACAGATGATGGAACAGCGAGGGGTAAAACAAATTGGACGGTAATTGAAAATGTCAAAGACTCAAAGATAACAATTAATATTACCAATATTAGCGGCACTTTTCAAATTGGATTGATAAATATATCTAAACCAAATTGGATAAATCTAACTACTATCACAAATACTCCTCTTACTTTTATAAATTCTACAACCACTGACCCGTATTCAATTGTTTTCAGGTTCGGCAATACCACATCTGGCAATTATACAATCACCGGAAATACGAATAATAGCAGAGCCTTCACCCGCTCCCGCGATTACATATTGAACGCCACAGTAACCCTTTCCACCAGCAATATGCGCGCCAATATCACGATTCCTGTTTCGGTGCCGTGGTGAACCTATGAATCCAAAAAATCTCCTGAAAAATGAGGATGCAGTGTCCATTACGGTTGGTTTTATTCTCATTTTATTCATTACAGTGCTGGTTTTCTCTGCAACCATTCTTTCGTTTCATGCGCTCACGCTGAACTCCCAACGAGCGGCAATGAGGGAAAGTTTTGATATCCTGGGAAGCGGATTTGCAGCACGGGTGACTTCCATGGATACCCTTGTAAATATAACCACATCAAATGGAGGTCATGTGAACCAACTGGAATATGATTTTTCAATTCCCGCTTCCATTGCAGACGAGAGCTACGGCATCAATATAACCAGGCAAAAGATATTCCTGGATGCGGAAAATGGTGCAAAAGCCTGGATACCTTTTAATTCCTCCTTTAATATAACTGGGCAGATATACAGCAATGCGCAGGATTATACACTGATATACGATTCCAACAATATTTCAATGAAAATTAAACAGCAATGAAATCCATTAAGATTCTTTCATCGGAAGATGCAGTCTCTGAAGTAGTGGACTTTGTGACTATCCTCGGGTTACTGGTGTTATCCATCGGGATTATAGGAGTGGCAGGTTATCCAATCGTGAAGAATGCCCAGGAGGCAAACCACATAGAAAATACCAAGCAGAGTTTTATTGTGCTGGCAAATAACGTCAATAAAGTTGTGATTGGGCAGGCGCCTTCACAGAGCGTTGAGCTAAAGATGTACGGTGGGTCGCTGAGCGTTACCGGGAACAGCACGATAAATATTACAGCAAATAATTCAGCCGGTCTAAGAATACCTATTTTAAATGACACTCAAATGCGCAGTATTGAAAGTGTTGTAGGGGAAACTGTCATTGCTTATGAAGGCACTGGGGTATGGGCTAAGTATCCGAACGGGAATACGATACTTGTTTCAAAGCCGCTTATTACCAACCAAGGCAATGTACTTGTCATACCGGTTGTAACGATAAATGGGGCTTCATCCATAGGCGGCAGCGGCGTGAGCAGGGTTACGGTTAAAGGTGTGCCGAGTGTTACTTTTTATCCCAATGTGAATAATATCACAGTGACAATCAACAGCAGCTACTGGAACGGATGGAATAATTATCTCCAGAATGTAATATCTCTGGGTTCCTGCACATCAAGTGGGTCATTTGGTAGTTGCACAGTACAACTGGAAACAACAAATAATATTGATATCTATATATTGAACATCCAGTTAGACACAGAGGTCGTATGAAGCTACTAAGCTCAGAAACTGCAGCTTCTGAAGTCATAGGTCATATCCTTATCCTGTTCATCACTATTCTTGGAATCAGCATGATAGCCCTGTATGGGGTGCCTGCTATTTACAGTCTTGAGGATACGGCAAATTCCAAGAATTCCGAGCAGGCGTTCACAGTCCTTGACTCGCGGGCGAGCAGGGCAACGCTGGGTGAGTCGCCGCTTCAGGTAACAAATATCAATCTTGGTGGAGGCACCTTGACGGTTGAACCGAACACAAGTTTCATGGTTGTAAATAGCAGTAATTTTAATGTCAATATATCTATGGGAAGAGTAAAATATACTCTTGGCGACAGGATTGTCGCTTACGAGGGCGGCGGGGTATGGGCGCAATATCCGGGCGGGGGAACCGTTATGCTTACCCCGCCTGAAATACATTTCGATGGTGTGACGTTGACACTTCCCGTAATTAATATCTACGGAAACTCATCAGTCGGAGGTAAGGGGACTGCGGTAGTTTCTTTTAAGAAAAATGCCACTCTGGTACAATACCCAAATACCTCTATTCAGCAAACCAGGACAAACCCGGTAAATTACACCAACACTGGGAAAGTGTTTGTGAACATAACCAGTGATTACTATCTTGCATGGGCTGATTATGCTGAAAGCTTGGGATATACGAAGGTCACTACTAATCCAACAAAACACACTACCTACATTGAACTCAGGGTTGTGCCATCCACGCTGGGGGAAATCACTTATTTAGCTAATACTATAACCTTCAGGGGGCTTAATGTAAGCGATCCAACGCCGCTTGATAATTTTAGCTTCAGGATAGGTCTCCCCGGAAATTCGCCATGGAATTTAAACTGGGATATTCGAGCCAAAACCGGGAATAAGACGTTAATATTCTACTTAAAGGGGACCGGCTTAAAAAATGGAGATCCAGTTGATTATTCTATCGGTTACCAGGACGGTTCAATGACTGAAACTTGGAACAAGGATAACGCTTTTCTGGTTCAAGGCGGATTTGTGGATGTGGATTTACTCAACAAAAGTGTTAATTTGAATTATGATTCTGAAACTGTCGGTTCAAATAATGCCTGTCCACCGGTAACTAAAGTTGTTGGTATTACAAATCCAGATTTTTCATGGGATGACTTGGTCATTAATACGAGTGCGAGTAATCCGAACCGTATTCAATCATCATATAATATAACACAGCATTATTTCTGGAAAATGGCACAGACAGGTGATATTTCTTTTGGGAATTGCGGTTCACAGCAACCTTCTCCAGGAACTTCCACCATGCTCGTCGACTACATACCAACCGGCGCCCTCACCTACCTGCACATCACGGAGAACAGGGCTGATGTGGCGATAAGCTGATTAAAAAAGTATATCCGCTGCAACAAAAAAATTACAGCGGCTCGGAAAACTCCGAGTCGAATTTACCGCTATTAATAGCCGCAATAGCTTCCTTGGGTTTTAAACCCTCAAAAGTAATCCCAAGCGGGACGCATGAGCCGACAACCTCTTTGACAACATTCTTCAACGACTTTGCAAGGGTGTCGTTCTTCTTCATGTGTGCAATCTTTACTGCCTGTTTCACAGTAATATTGCCAACAGTATTCGTATTCGGCGTCCCTGAGCCGGTCTCGATCCCTGCTTCCTTCTTTATAAGGGCTGAAGTCGGCGGGGTTCCAACCTGTACCGTGAATTGTTTCTTATCATCCACGATGACTTTAACAGGGACTTGCATTCCGCTGAACGCTTTTGTTTGCTCATTTATCTTATCTATAATCGCTTTTACATTTACACCAAGCGGGCCAAGTGAAGGACCAAGTGGCGGACCGGGGGTGGCTGAACCGCCGGAGACTAATGCTTCTACAACGCTTACCATTTTTGATTTCTCCTATTAATATTATTTCTCTGCTTCCTCACGTTTCAATATTCTCACATTATCCCCGCGAACTGTGACCGGAATGGGAACCATCGCCTCGAACAGTTCTACGGTAATCTCTTCATGAGTTTCATCAATCCTTTTTACTCTTGCCTTTTCTCCCTTGAATGGACCGGAAATAAGTTCAACTATACTTCCTTCGGTTATGCCGGTTACGGTAAGTTTTGGCACGAGAAAATGCGCGATTTCGGTAAAACTTGACTGGCCTTTTACCAGAATCCTTGCATGGGGCACGTTCTGGATGACCTGGTCAACGACTTCAGGTCCTTCTGCCTCGACAAGAACATATCCTTTTAACTCATCCGGCGCAAGGATGGCATGAATTCCAAGGTGTTCCTTTTTTGCCACTTTCTCCATAAGGTTGGCAACGGTTCTTTCCTGGTTTGCTGTTGTCTTTACAACATATATGGCTGTTGAGGCTTCTTCATTCATTTTAACCATCCCTCATATAGATTTAGGCAATACGGTGATTAACAGGTATATGACAAACCCTATAAATCCGACCAATAATATGCCTGCCCCGGCTACTTTTGCAATTACTGTAAACTCTTCCCTGGTTGGTTTTCTTGTCAGCTTCAGCACCCGGATATATTCGCCCAATCTTAAGGGAACATTGCCAGGTAATTCTTTATCTTCCACTATATTTCACATCCGATTTGATTATTGTAATGATTTATATAAAAGCTACCCTAAAATAATAGCAGTCTATAATTAGACTCAACGTAAAAATAGTTTTCGCTTTAAGTTTATGTATATTTTGGTGGTTACCAACGCCTACCTAAAACCATTGGTAACTTATTTCACACTATTGTAACAAGTTACAATAGCTAAAATCATTGTTCAACAAATAGATTCTTCAATAAATCCATGTTCTCCTTAAATTTC
>JBAVMS010000004.1:0-3720 GCA_049690315.1 Candidatus Methanoperedens sp. | reverse complement strand
CCTATATATTATTATATTATATATATATAATATTATTATTTATATATTCTTACATTCTCACGTTTTTGGAGAGAAGGGGGGGGTAAAATATAGGGGCTCTAGGGGGGGTGTGTCCTTTCATATATGATAAGAATGTGAGAATCCTAACCACGATGAGGTAAAAAATGTTAGAAAATTTGCACATAATGACAATTGTGATGATTACCTTTATTTCCAGTGGAACTATCATCACAGTATTGGCAGTCAATCACTTTTTAAAAGAGTATTTTAAACATATTGCTATTAAACTGAGAGTTCCCGAAACCAAATATATATTTTTCAGGCGATCTTTGAACTTACTAATTATATTAATCGGTTTCTTTATGATGATGTCTATGAGCCCAGCGATACAGTCGTTATGGGTTCTTATAATAGGTTCATTTTCTATAATGGGTGTGGTTGTGGGATTGGCAGCACAACAAACTTTTTCAAACTTCATTGCCGGCATATCACTTATTGTAAGTGATCCTGTAGGAGTTGGTGATGTGGTAACAGTGAGAGGTACGACAGGAGTATTAAAGGATATCACCTTTAGACAGTTTATTTTAGAGAGTGAAACAGGGGATATTATAATTATACCAAATTCTGTGATGGCAAGTGAGATTATAACCAAGTCCAACACAACGAAAGAGATAAATAATAGTGAATAGAATATTCCATTGGTTAACAATCGTGAGTGAACTCGTTATAAACCTACTGTGTATTGCTTTTGGTATAAACATGGGCTATTGGACTGCTATACTAATGGAGAGGTATTAAGAGGTAATCTAAAAAATGAGAGTAGACACAAAATTTGGCAGGTATTATGAATATGATGGGGTAAGATACCCATCAGTAACAACAGTATTAAGCAAAATAGCGAAACCGTGGCTTACTAAATGGCAGGTAGACACACCTATTGATTACATACAATCGAATGTAAGCGATACAGAACCGTCCCGGATCCACACAGCACTACCAAAGATCATAGAGGATTCTAGGCAAGTAACAATAAAGAAGAGTGACTTTGCAAAAGACAGGGGTACAGAGATCCACAGGTTATTAGAACACTTTTTTAAGAATAAAAAGTATAATCCTGATAGAAAATATGTTGATGAAGAATTTGAGCAGAAGTTATTGGCTAATTGGTCTCAATGGAGGGAGAGATACCAGTTTGAACTGATCGAGGCAGAACTAGAGGTATATAACCAAAGATACAAATATGCTGGTACTGTTGATCTTTTCGGGACTGTTATTGTACAAGAAGATATAGAACCTGAAATTATCGTTGTTGACTTTAAGACAGGTGGAACGGTTGGTGAGGAGTCACAATTACAACTGGCAGCATACAGTTATGCAATAATGGAGATGAACCCTGAGTATAGTATTGACAGGGCATTTGTATTCCATATATTACCCACAGCAAGTTTACGAGAAAAGAGGATTCTATTCAGGTTAGATCTCAACTGGCATTATGAACATTTTGTATATCTTAGAAAGTTCTTTAGATGGGGCTCTAAGGGGTATGCATATAAGAGTAATAGGTAAGATTATGGCTATAGATAAAACAACTATAAATAAAACAGTTACATTTATTGAAACGGTTAAAAGTGATCCAGTAACTAAGAAATGGACATTTTCACTTGCTGACATATCAATAAAAAGTGCATCAATTGATAATGAACTTCTTAAAGAGTTTTTTAGATTAGCATTAGACACAGTACCTATTTTTCTTGAAATGAAAGACCATGAATTAACTATAACGTTCGATAAATAGATTTCAACTTACTTAGGTGTAATATGTTTAAGAAAAAACAGGAATATAATACTGATGATTTCTGCAATACAATTAATTCGATGATACACGGTATCGAATCAGAGATTGATACGGTTATCTATTATATCAAAACTGCAATTAAGGCAGTAGAATTAATAGACATAGAACTCAGAGTAAGTACACCAACTAAAACTTATACCCTGTGCGAATGGTTGGAAGAATCTATTAAAACATTAGAATCAATCAAGAAATAAAAACATATAAGAACTAATTGAATAGATTACTCAATAGTTATGGAGGATACCATGTCAAACAGTAGCACAGATAACCATATGTTAGTTGACCCAATTGATGCTGTTTTATTCAAGAGGATCACTATAAAGATGAGTCGGATCATACAGGAGTGCACTAGGATCTCAAAAGTAAAGACCAAAACGGTAACAAGAGGGCAGGCATTAACTATAGAGCAATCCAGAGAATACGAGCCCTATATATCACATAGAGAGGATACATTACCAGCTATTTTTGCGGATCTTTTACTGGTAGAAGCAATGATTGAAGATATTGTCATGCTAGATACACGGCAATCGCTGAGAGAAAAGGCCGTTGAGATCAAGCAACTTTATTACGATCTAAAGGATATAATAATCTTAGCTTAAAGCTTAAATATCCTTATTTTTATTTATCTTATTTTACTTTTGCCACACTGTAATAAGTTATTTATACTCTCACTGCATAACCTATTCAATAGCTTAGTATAAAATAAGCTATCGAATGGAGTGGTACTTTTTGACAACATATACAACACCAATAACTATACAGTTTGATGAAGAATTAGGCTATTGTGCCGTATTCAATCAAAAAAGTGGCTCGCCGAATTCCCGGTGGATCGCCAAAGTTGAAGGCAAAGCGATTGAAGATAATGGAAAATCACCATTAGAGCTTAAGTTTCTTGAGGCAGACGATAAGAAATTCCCAATAAGCGAAGCTCGAAAACTAGAGAAGAAAGACAACGGTAAGCCATACAGGGACGTAATTTCAAAATTTAAGATGGTTAAAGACACTATCTACTATTGGGCCATCAAGGATAGAGAAACAAAAGAATATCAGCAAAGACAATTTTTTAGATATTTGAGTGACACAAAGATACAAGAGATGTCAAGAAGGGAAGTCTACGAAACCTTTAAGATACCTTATGAAGAAAACTATTGATGTTTTCTTTTTTTAACATCATCGTGAAGGGGGGGAAATGGTATCTTTTCAGATCACACAGCATTTAATAGATCTCTCAACGGTCAATGATTCTATTGAACTTAGAAAAACTATTGCATCTGCACTTATGAAGCGGCTAAAAGCTGCACGGATTGTTACGATATACAAAGGGCTTGAATACTTAGAGATTTACAAAGATAAGCCAGAAATAGCTAGTATTATAGTGGATCTTTTTAACTTGGTAGAAACGGAGATGCAGAAAGTAGAACAGATAAACACAGATTTTATCGATGAGTTGGATGATCTTCTAAAGCTTAATCGGCTAGATAAAGGATTAGGAGATACAGATAAGGATGGCTATATCGGAAGGATACAAGGATCATAAAGCACAGTTTAGACAATTCATCATTTTAGAACTCATAAACTTTGGGGCCGAGTGTGAGAACACAGATGACCTTCCAAGTTTAGTTTTAGAAACAACAAATAAAATAATGGTAGGGTTAAGGTCACTATATGAGAGTTATAATTAAACCTAAAGATTTGCATTTCGAGTTAACACCAGAGTTTGAACCGGTATATGAAGAGATGACACCACAGCAAAAAGGGGTATTTCATGCTGTGTGTATTTCAGTCGAAACGATATATCTCTTACAGGAGATTAAGAAGTCGCTAGATAAATTGAATAGTTGCAACTGTAATAGTAATAGTAATAG
>JBAVMS010000003.1:0-51073 GCA_049690315.1 Candidatus Methanoperedens sp. | reverse complement strand
GGTACTTACCAAAGCCTACTCAAAACCGTTGGTAACTTATCACCCTCTAAGTCAAATAAGCCACTGAAGAAAGATTTTCCTTTATCCCTCTCTGCAATCGTACCAAAGCAACCGCAAGAAGTGTTATACAACATTTCGTTACATGAAGGTCAAGATTTTTCAAACCTTTTCCATTAACATGCGTCTCCACTTCAAGATGATCCTTCAGATAACTATTGATACCCTCGTTACAGTTTCTCATGTGGTAAACATCAAGAATTCCATCGGGACATTCTTCATACTGCCGCATGTAAGCATTTCTGAAATACATGGCAACCGGCTCATAAATCCCTATTTTAACAAGAAATTGCATCATATATTCCAGTGAGGCATCTTTCTTATAATCAGGGTCTTTCCAATGTTTTCTATAAATATAATTAATCTCCTCTTCCGGTGTATAAGTATAGATTTTTCCACCAAATCTATGTTCATAGCTTACGTTTTCTCTCCAGTCTTTGTCTATATGATAGTGAGGTATCAGACCGAATTCAATATGAGATACTGCAATATTTTTGAGACTGTTATAACCCCCATCGTACCAGGTCTCATCCATGTTCTTTTTGGCTGAAACTGCTGTTTTTCTAAGCATTTCCACAAGATATTTATCATCATCTTCAGTTCCACCGCACACCGTTTTGGCAAGAGGGATGTTGTGGTCATAATCCATTGTTATATGGGCTTTTACCATTTCCTTTTTATAATGTCCATTATATTTTCCATCTGGATCATTATGGGTTTTGATAGGAGTGCTATCTGTGCCGGTATTTTTTCCAATTTTTAATCCAAGTTTATTTCCGGCTTCTACAACTTTTATGCAGAAGAGTTCCATTATGGCATCCATTCCTGCATTCCCCAATCTTATTTTCTCAAAATGCCTTAATGTCTCATGGTCAGGCACTATTGCATTCCCATCAAGATCAATGTTAAAACCAAGTTCTATTGCTTCATCTGGATGGTTCTTCAGACATCTTTCCGTTTTTGTGTAGTACTTGATTGTCTTGATATTCCGCCAGATAAATACCTTCACCATTGCCCTTCTGGGATAACTTTCAATCCCTTCTTTAACTGTGTAATGCTTGTTAACCTCAGGCATTATGGTGTCAAGGTTTAACCCTTCCAGGAACTTTGATGCTCGAACACTGTTCTCGGAGGTCGCATCTGCGAACTCTTCATTATTTGCATCGGTCAAACCGATGAATTTGTCCCAATAGTCTTTTATTTGTTTATCTACATTAAACTCCAATGTTCATCCCCTCTTGGAATTTTGTTGTTAAAATATTAAGGAGGGGATGAATATTATAAATTTTACTGCAAGTATAAAAAATAGTTAAATTTATATGGCGAACTCATGAATTGGTAACCGCCCAGTAGTATCAGAATCCTAAGAATAAGAATAAGAACAAACAGGCCAAGCTAACAGGCTTCTGAGTAAACTATATCTTCTTAAATAACCCAATTATGAAGTTTAATATGACGGATGATAAACTCCTAATAACAGAACTTGTGCTTACCGCGCACCTGTATAACCAGTCGGATAAGCTCGGCGTTGACGACCTCCCCCAGAAAATACGAAAACATTACTGGGATGAAAAGGAAAAAACCGTGAGACGCCCCATCTATGTGACTGAAGGCGATGTAAAAACAATTTACGGGCTTGAGAATGTAAAAAACACTACAAAGGCGCTTCCTTTCCTTGAATTCGAAGAGTTCGGGTCACAAATAAAACTCACAGTTTTTGACCTTGCGACAAAGTGGCTTTCAAAACAGCCCGAAGCTGTTGAAAACATCAACAAGAACCCGGTACTCGCTTCATTTTTTGAAAACTACGATTCACTTCCCGTGAGCTTTGCAAAGGCAAAAGCGTCCAACATGCCAAAAGAAAGCGGCAGGGAATGGATAACATCCCTTGTTAAAAGCATAGAAACCGAAAAGGGCTCGGAGGAGATGCTAAAGCTCGCCCATATCGTAGCCCCTGAAGATATAAAGCAGGATATTAAGGACCTCGTCCTCACAAAAGCGCAGGAGGATGAAATAGAGAAAATGACAAAAGCCATCCAGTACCGCGATTACCTGAAGCGGATTGGACTTCGGGAAATCGGAAAACTTTTATTCGTCGGTCCCCCGGGAACTGGAAAAACCTCGGTTGCGCGCGCTCTTTCAGGAAGGCTTGGAATCCCGATAGTGGAAGTAAAACTGTCGCAGATTGCTGACCAGTATCTTGGCGAGACGGCAAAGAACATCGACCGGGTCTTTGAACTTGCGAGACGCCTGAGCCCGTGCATACTTTTCATAGATGAATTCGATTTCGTGGCAAAAGCCAGGGCTACGGATGAGCATGCCGCATTAAAAAGAGCTGTGAACACGCTTTTGAAAGCTATTGATGAGATAAGCCTTGTCGAGCATGGGGTGCTTCTTATCGGGGCAACGAACCATCCCGCAATACTTGACCATGCGGCATGGAGGCGGTTTGACGAGATAGTGGAATTCGCGCTTCCTGATAAGGATATGAGGAAAAAGATACTTGATATCGTGCTCAGGGACATAGAGGGGACGTTCAATACTCAGGAGATTGCTGAAAAAACCGACGGATACTCGGGTTCTGACCTGCGGTTAGTTGTACGGGAAGCGGTGCTTAATGGTCTTATAACAGAAAGAACAGTCCTTGGCCAGCAGGATTTACTGCGCGGGATTACAGAATTCAATAAAAGGGTTCATTTGAAGGCACTGGATGAATAAACATGAAGATTACCCTGCTTGGAACCGGCGATGCCGTTGGTACGCCAAAGCTTGGTTGTTCCTGCCCCGCGTGCCTGGACGCACATGCGGGAGGAAAAAGCAGGCGGCTTCGGTTTTCCATCCTTGTGGAAACGGATAATGGCAAACTTTTAATCGATACCAGTCCTGACCTCCGGTGGCAGCTTTTGAAAAAAGGCATAAGCCACGTTGACGGGGTAATCTGGACGCACCCGCATTACGACCATTATGCCGGGTTCGGGGATTTTTACAGGATCCAGAATGATGTCAATGTTTACGGGATCACAAGAACCCTTGATTATATAATGAATTACCTGTCTTTTATGAAGCCAAGAAGGCATGACGTGAATTTTTATGAGCCATTTGAGTTACTCGGTCTTGGCATAACTCTTTTTGAAGTCACACATCCACCTATCAAAGAACCCGCGGGCGTGCTGCTGACTTTTGGAGACCGAAAGATTGTGATAACAGGCGATACGTCAAAAGATATTCCCCCGAAAAGTCTCAAACTGATGTGGAGTCCTGACCTCCTGATAGCAGACGCAATAATCCCGCCAATTGGAACAATCCCCAAACACATGAACGCCGGGGAAGCGATGGACCTTGCTTCGGAATTGCAGGCAAAGACAGTCGTGCTTACCCATATGAGCCATACTTTCCCGCCCCATGATGAATCCATCAGGCAATGGCCCCTGGGTTATGACGGCATGGAGTTTGAATTTTAATATTTTTGCCCTGGCATGGATATATTATATGCAGGTCTCTCTTTTTCATTACTATAAAACCCATGGTTTTCATTGAAAGAATCAGGAGACTGCCATGTTTTATTGAGCACCCGCATCCAGATATCTCTGCCGAGATCTTCGAACTCGTTTTTTTCCATCCTTTCCACCTTGAATTATGTAGGGTTTTTGCAGTATATCAATCTTGTGAGTCTCAAAATATGCATGATGTATATCCCTGATAAACTGCTGTTCTTATTTTTGTTTATGCAGAAACTATATTAAATAAATCAGCTATTTTGTATACGCTTCTTCTGACTCAAAGAACAGGTGAATACATCTGGGGTGCAGGAAGTTAAAATCGAAACAAGGTATTAAAATGGAAACCACGGCTACAAATTTCAATGTAAAGGACATGAACGAGAATTCAAAAAATGTCAACGCCACTCTTAAGGTAATCGAAATAGGAGAGGTCAAGGACATACATTCAAAATTCGGAGATAAACGCGTCTGTGAAGTTAAAGTAGCAGATGCGACCGGAAGTATATTATTATCTTTATGGGATGACCAGATCGGAAAAATAGCGGCCGATGATACGATATCGATCCAGAACGGTTATATTTCAGTCGTCAGGAACTCCATGAGATTGAACATAGGAAAATACGGAAAGATGCTGTTATCCGAAGAACCGCTCACCGAGGTCAATACCGAACCCAATATTTCGGATAAGCATGTGGAGCAGCCCGAGCGGCCAAGGAGCAGCGGCGGATACGGCGGTGGAGGTGGCGGAGGACGAGGCGGCGGAGGCGGCGGCGGGTACGGCAGCATGTACGGCAGCGGCACTGAGTTTAGCGGATTCAGGCGCGGCGGATACGGCGGCGGTGGAGGCGGCGGCGGGGGCGGTAGAAGGGATTCACGTGATAAAAAAGGCGGCAGGGGAAGAAGGTAACACCCCTTCTTTTATTTTTATATTAACCTTTTTTATAGTCAGCAGTATATTAGTCATTGATGCTTGAAAATATTTCTGAAACATTTCTTACTATCACAAATAAAGAATTTCGTGTTCTCATTGCTATCGAGAACAAAATGAAATTCTACGAATGGGTTCCTATTAAAGAAATTGCCAGTTTTACAAATTTTGAATTAAAAGAAGTCAGTTACATCCTTTCAAATCTTGCAGTAAATAAGCTTATTCACAGGAATATCCAGGAGTATGAAGGGTACAGGATATATTTTGAGGCTTATGACCTGCTGGCGCTGAATGCGTTTGTGAAAAGGGGTACAGTAAATGCATTAGGTGATGAAATCGGGGTTGGGAAGGAATCAGTTGTATATGAGGCTACAGGCGGTATCATCGACCGGCATGTGGCCATAAAATTCCACAGGGAAGGAAAGATGAGTTTCAAAAATGCCAGGATAAAAAGAGAACACATCGGGGAGCGAAAACACCTTTCCTGGCTGTATGCCTCGCGACTTTCGGCAAAAAGAGAGTATGATGCCTTAAAAACCCTTTATCCTGAAGTGAGTGTCCCAGAGCCTGTTGATTATAACAGGCACGCAATCGTGATGTCCATTGCAAAAGGAGAGGAGCTTGCACATACAACTATAAACGAGCCGGACTGGTACCTTGATGAGATACTGGAACAGGTGAGAAAGGCATACAGGCTCGGTATAATCCATGGAGACCTGAGTGAATTCAATATATTCGCCAATCCCGAAGGATGCGAGATTATCGACTGGCCGCAATACATTACACCATCTCATGCTAATGCAACTGAATTACTTGAAAGGGATATTGACAATGTCCTCTCCTTTTTTAACAGGAAATACAGGATTAAAAGGGATATCAAGGAAGTGATTAACACCATAGTGGCCTGATTATGCAGGAAAATATTATCTTTGGGGTAGATATCGCAAAAGGTTCAGTCCGGGCGAAAGAAGAGCCAAGGTTCGCTGTTGTTATCCTGAAAGGGAACGAAGCCGAACATCACCGTATGGTAAGCAGGCAGAAATTGCTCAGGATGGTGTGGCAGGAGAAACCGGCTTTAATCGCTGTTGATAATATTTTTGAGCTTGCATCCGGTAAGCATGAGCTCGCATCAATTCTTTCGAAACTGCCTGCGAACACGAAACTCATCCAGGTAACAGGCGGTGAAAACCTTCTGCCCCTTGTAAAACTTGCAAAACAAGAGGGTATCTCTTTTGACAGGTTCGATCCCAATGCGGAAGCTCTTGCCTGCGCCCGGCTCGCGCAAATGGGTATAGGATATGAGGTCTCTGCTTTTGAGGATAAAACAATTATCAAAGTCAGCAGGGCGCGCTCACCAGGCAGGGGCGGATGGAGCCAGAACAGGTACAGGCGCAAGATGCACGGCTATGTGAGGCAAAAGGCACGGGAAATAGAGGATTACCTGAATGAGCAATCAAAGACAAGAGGATTCACTTTCACCCAGAATGTAACCGAAAGATTCGGCGGGTACTCAAAATCCGAGTTTTTCGTGGACGCTCCCAGGAGCCAGGTTCATATCGGCTCCGGAAAATACGGCGATGTGCAGGTGAATGTAAAAAGCATTGAACGGGATGCTCTCTTTTTTAAACCGCTCAAAACACGGAAAAGGGATTATATTATCGTGGGAATCGACCCGGGCACAACAACCGCCATAGCTGTCGTGACGCTTGAAGGTGAATTGCGGATGCTCCACAGTTCAAGAACAATCTCAATCCCGGATGTTATCGAGATGATTGCAGAACAGGGAAGACCGCTTATTATCGCAAGCGATGTTTTCCCGACTCCGAATGCAGTTGAAAAAATCAGGCGCGCCTTCAATGCCGTATTGGGCTCACCTGAGACTGTGCTATATGCAGAAGATAAAATTGAGCTTGCAACACCTTACGGATATTCAAATAACCATGAGCGCGATGCCATAGCCGCTGCCGTCTCTGTGTATCGCAGGAATAAGAATAAGTTCGAACAGATAAAGAAAAAAATACCTCATGGAATGGATGCTGATGAAATTATCGCACAGGTTGTCAGGGGCAAGGCTGTTGAAGCTGCAATACTGGAACTGACCAAAAAAGAAACAAAAGCGCCGGATGCCGCCCAGGTTCCCCTGGTAAAGGATGAAGAATCCCAACATTTCAGGGAGCTAATCAGAAAGTACGAGGAAAGCATCGGGGAAATGAAAAAGTACCAGGATGAATTGAAAATTCAACTTGTTACTAAAGATGAAGAACTTAGGAAACTTGGGGAATTCATTGAGAAACAGAAGTCAGAAGCCTATAAGCAGTTTAAAAAAGAAAAAATCATACGGGTTCGTGATAAAGAGATTGCGCACCTGCGGAAGAGACTATCGGAAAACAATAAACAAATTTCATTTTTAAACGAAAGGATACATAGGCTGAAACATATCCGCAGGCTTGAAATAAGTGGAAGGGCGCTTCCTGTAAAGATAATATCCGCATTTACAAAAGACAGCATACTGAAGACGCAGGAAGAGGTGGGGATTAAAAAAGACGATATAATACTCCTCAAGGATGCAAGCGGCGGCGGGAGTATTACTGCTAAAATGCTCTTTGATATGGGCGTTCGGGCTATTATAATCTGCAATGATATGTCCCATGCGGCAGAAGAGGAACTGTTCAATCTTGGCATGCCTGTTTTAAAAGCAAAAGATGTGAATATCCAGTTCGACCATGCAGGAGAGATTGCTGTAATCAACCCTGACGATATCAAGAACGCGATTGAAGGGTGGAAGAGGAAGGCAGAACAGAGAAAGACAGCGGCCAAAGAGGAATGGCTCAGGTCGCTTGTGGATGAATACAGGAGTGAAAGGCGGCGTGAGGTTAAAGGATGATTATTTTTTTATATTTTTTGGCATTCTGATAGGATAAGTTTAAATATTTTGCTGATATGGGGGAATAAATCATTATTAATGGTAGGTTGATGATAGGATATGCGATTCAAAAACGTTTCAAAGATTACAGGAATATTTTTTGTGCTGGTAACGTTATCCATATTGCAGTTGTTTGTTCTGCCTGCGACAGCGGCATCGCCGAATTTGCCCAATAACTCTTGTGCAGATTGCCATCGCAGATTGCTTTTTAGTACAGAAGAACAGAGACAATTTATCGATATACGTATCCAGCATCTTGAAAACGGCATTTCGTGTTCAATAGTTTGTCATGAAGATAAACTCAATAAAACTACGGCCAGCACCTATGCTTTGTGGTCTATATCCACGCATGCCCTTTTTGGCGTAACATGCGAAAAATGCCACGGCGGCAACGCGTCCGGAGTTTCAAAGCAGGAAGCACATGTGGGTTTATCAAATATCAGCATCGCACGTACCAATACGCCGGAAACCTGCGGAAAATGCCATCAGGCCGAACTCGGGGAATTCAAGAGTTCAAAACATTTTATGAGATTAGAATCGAGTGAAGAAGGACCCGCCCCGGCTTGCATCACATGCCATCAGGCACACAGCGTACATGTACTGACGGCTTCTGAAATCGAAGATTTCTGCAGCAATTGCCATAATAATATAACCGGCATCGACCCGACCGTCCCTGTAAAAGCAGAAAACGCATTATCTGCTGTTGGTGATTTGCGGGTTGAAATTTCAAAAGCCACAAGCGCAGTGAATACGGCAAAAGCAAAAAATTTGGATGTGACCCAGGCAGAAGTAAATCTGGATTCGGCAATGACAATCCTCAAAGAAACTCCCTCGGTGTGGCACAGGTTTAATCTGACCTTTTTTGATACTGAAGTCCAAAAAGGTATCGTAGAAGCACAAAAAGCTACAAATGCAACGTCAAATGACCAGACAACGCCGGGAGCTACGAAAGCACCCGGATTCGGGGTAGCCCTTTTTATAATTGGTCTGTTTGTTGCATATTTCCTGAAACGGTCCAGGTGAATCAAGGAAAAATTGATATAAAGGAGGCAAAAATGAAATTTAAAAAACCATATTTATTCGTTATTCCACTTTTATTAGCTATTATATTCGTACCTCTGGCTTTAGCAGATAATTCATGTTTAAATTGCCATGAAAAACTTTCTGCGTTTAATGAGACAGAACAACAATTCAATGAAATAAGATTGCAACATCTGGCGCGGGACATACCATGCTCTCTCCAGTGCCATACCACAACACTTAATAATTTTGCTCAAAGTAATTATTTACAATGGACAAAATCCAAACATGCGCTTTTCAATGTCACATGTAATAATTGCCATGGAGGCAATCCGGATTCGGATATAAAAGAAACGGCACATATCGGGATTTTATTAGCTTCTGATCCCAACAGCACTATTTTTTACAGGAATGTTCCCGAAACATGCGGAAAATGCCATACAAAAGAATTAGAACAATTCAAGAATTCTCTGCATTATCAGAAATTGAAAGCTCTCCAGCAGGCTCCCTCGTGTGATACCTGCCACAAACCGCATGAGTTCAAGGTTCTGAATATAAGCGAGTTCCACAGTCTTTGCAGCCAGTGCCATAATATCGATATGAGAATCGCCCCATCGGATGCCCCGGACAGGGCTATCACGGCGCTTGCGAATGCAGATAAATTGACGAACGAAATAAAACTGGCATATGATGATATACAGCAGGCAAAACAGAAAGGGACGGATGTATCGGCTGCACAGAACGACCTTAATAACGCGATTTCAATCAGAGACGGCCTTCCGGTACTCTGGCATGCATTTGACCTGACATCATTCGGAAATGTAACCGATAGTGGAATAGCGGCTGCTCAGAAAGCACAGCAGGAATCCGGGGCGCCGCCTGTGTCAAAACCGACTCCTGGATTTGGCATGCTTGTTTCCGTGACAGGAATTATTGCAATATACCTGCTCCTGCGCAGAAAGTGAATGAGGTGTATATATGAATAATAAACAATTGCAAATCTTTTTTTTGCTCGCGATAGTGCTTCTTTCGTATCTGCCAGCCTTAACATCCGCAAGGCCTGAATATGCGGTAAAAGAAAGCCGGAATTGCCCGTATTGCCATTCAAAAGACGGCCCTCCGCAGCTCAATCCAACTGGTATTTATTATGGGACACATAACCATTCGTTTGCAGGCTATGTGCCTGCTCCTGCAACCACACCTACTCCCGAACCTACGAAAGAAATCGAGATAGGAATACACATGAATACATGGGATGTGGGAATGCGCGCAATGGCCACTATTTTTCTTATATTGATTGTGGTTTACATTATACGGTTGTGAGATAATATGCATATAGAGAATATTGAATATGGACCGGAAAAAACTGGAATCTGGTCGCAGATAGCATTTATTTTAATAATTTTACTGACACTCGCCGCGGCGGGGATTACAGGTAATATGATATTGAAATTAATATTCAGTGAAACTGCGACGGCTTCGACAGAATCATTCATCGCTGACGTTGGAAAACTGATGGCGTATCTTCTTTTCATCCTTGCAGCCATTTTGTATCTTTATGTTAAGGGATTGCTTCAGGATGAATACGTTACAACTCTGGAGTGAAAACATGGACGATAAAATCACTATTACCTTAACACGAAGGAAACTCACCGAGATGTTAATGGGTCTTGTTGCATTATTTTTCGCTTCGGGTGCGGTGGCGGCGGTATTGAAATACCTCTGGCCGCAAATAGAAGCAAAGGGCGCATCCGTAGAAGTAAGAATAGCTTCGGTTGATGAAGTCCCGACAGGAAGTGCACAAAATTTTGTATTCAATGGCAAGGCCGCCGTCCTCCTCCACATGCCCGCCGGCTTTCGGGCATTCGGACGCGTATGCACTCATCTTGGCTGTATCGCCTCATGGAAATCCGATGAAAATTTGATATATTGTCCATGTCACATCGGGAAATATGACCCCAATACAGGTGTTGTAATCTCAGGACCGCCTCCATCTCCTTTACCCGTGATAGATATTACAGTAAGGGATGGCGCGGTTTACGCTACCAACTGGAAAGATCCGAATTACGTGAAATCCATTTCGTTCTATGCGGGGGCAGCTTAATGACATTCCTAGACAAGATATACAAATGGCTTGATGACAGGTTCAAATTAAGAGACCTGCTGCCTTCCATAGTCAAGCATCCTGCGCCAGAAAATGTTATCTCCAATCCACTTTATTGCCTTGGCGGGACAGCATTCCTGTGTTTCATAATTCTTGTTATTACAGGAATATTCCTGGCAATGTACTACAAACCAACACCTGCGGAAGCTTACAAGAGCGTCCAGACCATAATGACAACGGTCCCGATGGGATCGCTTGTGAGAAGCGTGCATCACTGGGCTGCAAATACAATGATTGCGGCTGTTATGCTTCACATGATAAGGATTTATTTCATGGGTGCTTATAAGAAGCCCCGTGAATTGAACTGGGTTGTAGGCATATTCCTGCTCCTGACGGTTACCACCTTTGGTTTTTCAGGATATCTTCTCCCGTGGGACCAGCTTTCGTTCTGGGCGACCAAGATCGGGACTGGCATAGCAGGCTCAATGCCTATAGTTGGCGGGTATATCTCGCTCCTATTGATGGGAGGAAATGATATCGGCGCCGAGACGATTACAAGGTTTTTTGCCATACATGTATTGATTCTTCCCATGGCAATTGCAGTTCTGCTGGGCATGCATTTCCTGATGGTCCGGATACAGGGAATTTCAGGGAGGCTCTAGTATGACTTTGATTGAAGTTGAAAAACATGAAGTGGAAGAACCTGAAGTGGAAGAGCCGAAATCGGAACCCTTGCGTGTGCGCGGGCTCCCGTTTTTCCCGCATTTCCTGCTTCGTGAAATCGTGGTGATGTGCCTTATTGCAGGATGCCTATTTTTACTGGCATCGAATTACCCTGCAAGCCTGCTTAAGCCGGCTGACCCGTTTGATACCCCGACCCCGATATACCCCGAGTGGTATTTCCTTTACGTTTTCGGGTTCCTGAAATTCTGGACATGGGATATCGGACCGATAGCTGCCAAGGCGATTGGAGTTACTATACCCATGATTCTCTGGTATGGTCTTCTGATACTGGTGCCGTTTATTGACAGGAATCCCTCAACTGATATAAGGAAGAGAAAACTTGCAGTTGCACTTGGGATTATAGCCCTTATCGGTGTACTGTATTTCACATACTACGGCATAGTTCACGGAGAATGAAACTTTCAAAGTCCAGATACGAACGCATAGATGCAGTATCCAAAATACTGGGACTGATACTGCTGGCGTTCAGTATAGATAACGCCTCAAAGGGCAATTATTATATTGCCCTTGCTCTTTTTGGCATAGGCGGGATAATAAGTATCTTGCCAATGTTCATTGAGGTTGAGACTTGAGTTTGAGAATCGTTTTTAATTCAGCCTCGTTTACTTTGTAAGTGAATATTTTTTCACCGTCTATTTCGATTACGGGTATCAGATACTTGTATTTTTCAAATAGCTCTTTGTCTTTTTCAATATCCACTTCTATTAGCGAGAACGGGAATTCTTCCCGGATTTTTATAAGCGCCTCCTTGGCGATGTCACACAGGTGGCAGTTTTTTTTGGAGTAAATCGTTATAGTGACCATATTGGATTGATTTTAGTTATCCTTTAATACATCAAAAACCTATCCGAGAGTTATGGTATGTGAAGAATTTACAGGGAAATTTGATGATTATAAAAACATCCGAAAACTTAAAAAACTTTTCGGGACTTTCGGTTTCAGGGGAGTTGTAAATGAGGGGATTGGCGCTGAAAAAGTTAAACGGGCAGGCGGCGCGCTGGCAGCATATCTGGGAGAGGGAAAAACAATTGCGATAGGAAAAGACCCGAGAAGATCTTCTCCAATGCTTGAGGAAGCGCTTGTAGAGGGAATAATAGAACACGGATGCAATGCACTTACACTCGGAATAATTACTCCAAACACGCTTTCGCTTGAAGTGGGCAGGCAGGCAGATGCTGGCGTTATGATAACAGCATCACACAATCCGCCTGAATATAACGGGATAAAGTGCCTGAGCAAAAGGGGAATGGGTTTTTCACCTGAGGAAGACCTCGCGCTTGAGAAAATATATTTTGGCGATGTAAGGAAGCCTTCAAAAAAAGGAAAAAGACTTACCGATAGCGGCGCAGGCGAGCGGTACCGTGCCCACATAGTGCAGTATGTAAAAAAGCTCTTTCCGGTAAATCCATTGAAAATCGTGGTTGACGGCGGCGGAGGCTCAGCTTCAACCGTGACTCCTGAAACCCTTGAAAGTTTGGGGCACAAAGTGGTGAGGTTCAACTGCAAATACGACGGCATGTTCAGGGAGAGAAATCCCGAACCCACGGATGCGAACCTTGAAAAGCTAAAAAAACTTGTCATCTCTGAAAATGCCGATATGGGTGTCGCGCATGACGGCGACGGGGACAGGACTGCATTTGTGGATGAGAACGGGAAATTCATCCAGGGTGATTTTTCAGCATCGATAATTGCAGACCATGTGCTGCGGCAGAGCAAAGACAAGAAAAAGATAATTGCTGTTACGATTGCATTCTCAAACATCATTGAACATGTTGCCGGTACTCTTGGCGCCGGGGTTATTTACACGCCAGTGGGAGAGCCATATCTTGCCCAGGCAAAACTCTTATGCGGGGCGCAGGTTGGGCTTGAGGAACACGGCTCTGTGCTTCTTGAATGGAGCCGCGAGGGGCCGATGCTTGCAGGAGTGATGGCAGGGATACTTGCAAAGGAAGAGATGACACTTTCGGAGCTTGTGGCAACGTATCCGAAATATTACCAGATAAAAGATGCCAAAACGCTTCCTGCAGGTACGGATACGGAGGCGATACTGGACAGGCTGAAGCAGGAGATTCCCCAGGATTATGAACGTTTGTCGGATATGGATGGCGTGCGCGTGGATTACACGGACGGCTGGTTCCTTGTGAGGGCGAGCGGGACTGAGCCCAAGGTGAGGGTATTTTCAGAAGGGAAGACCGAGGCGAAGGCAGAGAGGTTGAATAAGGTCGCGATGGAGGGGCTGGAGAGGGCGATGGGGTATGAGTGATAAAAAGATAGTTCTGGCGATATCCGGTTCTATTATCAGAGATGAGTTTTATCCTCCAGAGCAAAAAATTCGTAAGGAATTTATCAAGAAGGTCGAAGAAGCAGAGCGCAGGGTAAAAGAAGGTAAGTTTTCAAGTTACACAGCAGAAGAGTTTGAAAAAAGGTTTTTTTGATTATCCTTTATACGATACATATCGAAAATTTGCGATCTCACTAATATTCCGTTACCTTCACAGCCTTCACCCCATCCTCCCACACGTACGCCCTCATCCCGTCAGCGCCTGCGATAAGCCACACCGAAGTATCGTTCTGCATTGTCTCCCTGTCCCACAGCGAAGGCACAGCAGAAGAGACCGGATGAGTATGATAAACTCCGACAATCTCCATTCCGTTCTTTTCGGCTTCGTTCCAAGCGTTGTAATGCTCTTTCGGGTCAAGCTCAAAACTTGCCCTTGTGCGCTTCACATTGGCCACAGTCAGGGCTTTTTCCACAAGCGCCGTGCTGCCGTTGATGGTTCCCACCAGTACACCGCAGGCTTCGAAGGGCTTGTTGGATTCGAGTTCTGATTGTATCAGCTCTATATCACGACGGGAGATTTTGAGTTCGTTAATCATAAACAGGAATTTTATTAACAGCAGATGAATGCAAAGAGCGCAAAGCGATATTGAACATAAACAACGAACTCAATACGAACTCGTACGAACTCTGAGCTAAATAATTTATACTGTCCGGCGCGCCGATAGGAAGCCAGCGCAGGCTATGCATATCGAAATCATGAACAGCAGATGAACGCAGATGAACGCAGATTTGTTGCAATTTCATATTCTTCATATTTTTATTTCAGTCGTGACGTGAAGTTTTGAACTCGGAAATCATAATGGATTTTTAATTTTTACATACCACGTAGCTTGCTCCTGTTGATTACAAATCTATCTTTTTTATATTCGTTACAGGTTTTATCTCTTCATACGGATCTATTGCAGTTTGCAGTTGTGGTGATTTATAATTTAAATTAAAATCTGCAATTATTATTCCTTCTTTTTTTGCTTTTATCTCGCATAACTTGTAACTTTTATCCCCTTTTACTTTACATCCATTTTGCTCCAGTATCTTAAAATAAGCCTTATTAAGCTGTCCGAAAATTGATGTGCCCCCGAAATGCGCAGCGTTTGATATTATAACATAGGAAGGACTATTTGTGACATAGGTATCTGCATCTTTGTGAAACCTCTCATTGGCATCATTGTATGATGGGACAAAAACTATATCGACTTTTCCCCTTAAATAATGAATGAAATTACCAAAATCTCGACATATAAGTATTGCAAATTTTCCATATACCGTTTCATAAATATTCACTGATTTATCTCCTGGCACCATCCTTGATCCCATGACCGCTGAGTCTTCAAAAGCTGATGGATTGAACTTTACTTGTGGAAGTGCTTCTATATCTTCATCCAGAATAAGTTTACAAATATTGTGCTTATGTTTGTCATAATAGCTACCAGGAATTACTATCATACCCTTGCAATGTATTTTTAATTCGGATAACCAATCTTCGTAGATACAAAGTTCTGGTAGGCAAACAATATTCACTCCCTCCTCTTTTGCTCTTTTAAGAGCATGTAGAACTTTCATTTTAACTTTGTCTTCATTTATGATTTTAGGTGGAAATGAATCAGTTAATTTAAATTGAAGCTGAACTGTTGCTATCTTTACCATGTTATTTCTTATCCCAGAAATATGAATCCCCTTAATTCGTGGTATTTCCATATTATCCAAAATATATTCAAAAACCTCGGCAATAATTTTTCCTGTTTCGGGAGTTTCCATATTTTTCGCGGATGCAATTTTTCTACAGGTTTCTGGTTTCTTTTCGAATGGGATATATTCACAAAACTTGAAGGCAGATGACGTTAGTCTATCCATTCCAAACTCCAGTGAAATATCCTTTAATTCTGAAAGCCATTTTGCTTTTTCATTAGTTTCTAATCCAAGTGGTTCAAGTGGAGTTCCTTTCGTCTTCTTACAAATCTTTTTGGTCTTTTCCTGTATCTCCCTTATAATCTCCTTTCCCCTGTCATCAATAATCGGTAGCGCCCTTTTTATAGCTCCTACCGCGCCAGGCACCGTATCTTCGACTTCGGTGAGCAAATCGGCGGCGCGCTCACAGTATTTCCTGTAAGCATTGAGTTCAAATTTACTTTCATCAAAAGTCTTTATTTTCTGTGATTCCTTCAGCGCATTCGAGAGGTTCTCAACGGCTTCAAGCAACTTCTCCCTACTTTGTGAACCCTCAACCGCTCTCTTTGCATCTCCAAGATACTTTTTTACATCAGCTTCAGCATCTTCTTTCCTGAACGTTATTGCATAAAATGAGCGATAAAATGGAAGGCAGAACTTTGAAGGATTATAATAAGTCGATTGTTTCGAGGCTTTCTCAAAGAACTGAAGAGCCAGGTCTAATTCTTCCCTGTATTTTTTATCGCTATCTGCCTTTGTTGCCCTAAAAATGGAAACCCTACCCGAAGAATGGTTCGCAGCCATCCTTACATTCCTATCATTATCCGAAGTGAGTCTTATTAGGTCTTCCCACGCCTGTTTTTTATCAGAAATATGCGGAAATGCGCTGCCGAGGGCATCTGCTGCACCCCAGCGCACATTGCTGTCATTATCCGAAGTAAGCCTGTGCAGGTCTTCCCATGCCTGTTTTTTATCGGGGATGTGTTGGAATGCGCTGCTCAGGGCATATGCTGCGCCCCTCCGCACACCACTGTTATTATCCGAAGTGAGTCTTATTAGGTCTTCCCATGCCTGTTTTTTATCGGAGACGTGCGGAAATGCGCTGCCGAGGGCATCTGCTGCACCCCAGCGCACATTGCTGTTATTATCCGAAGTGAGACTGTGCATATCTTCCCATGCCTGTTTTTTATCGGGGACGTGTGGGAATGCACTGCCGAGGGCATATGCTACGCTCCAGCGCACATTGCTGTCATTATCTGAAGTAAGTATATGCAAATCTTCCCATGCCTGTTTTTTATCGGGGACATGCGGGAATGCGCTACCGAGGGCATATGCTGCGCGCCAGCGCACACCGCTGTCATTATCTGAAGTAAGTCTATGCAAATCTTCCCATGCCTGTTTTTTATCAGGGAGGTGCTGGAATGCGCTACTGAGGGCATTTGCTGCACCCCTACGCACATTGCTGTCATCATCCGAAGTGAACATGTGCAGGTCTTCCCATGCCTGTTTCTTATCTGGGAGGTGCTGGAACGCGGTGCCCAAGGTATATGCTGCACCCCTGCGTACACTGCTGTGACTATCCGTAGTAAGCCTTATCAGGTCTTCCCATGCCTGTTTTTTATCGGGGACGTGCGGGAATGCACTGCCCAAGGCATCTGCTGTGCTCCTCCGCACACCGCTGTTTTTATCCGTAGTGAGCCTTATCAGGTCTTCCCATGCCTGTTTTTTATCTTCAAGAATTGCAAAATATTTGCCAAGCTGGTCTGCTGCCTCTCTGCGTTCCTCTATTTTTTCGCTAATAGATTTTTCGTGAATTTCTGACTGTTCGACCAAGTTGCGACCACTGTACAGCTTATAGCAGCTTTACATTTAAAATTGTTTTGATTATTTGTGGTAGTTTCGGATTCGATACTAAAAGTGGGTATTTTGAATTATTAGAGTTCGTACTGAGTTAGTTGTTAATCGATTTTGCCTATGACTGATTTTGAAAAATGGTCGCATCGGGAACACATCGGCGCCGCGAATTTAATATTCAAAGAGTGATAAATGTGTACACTGAGATATCATCCGAGGTTTATGCTTTCCTCATTGAAAAAATATATGTGTACATGCACATTAATGGAAAGCATGGCAAAAAAAACTGCAAAAGAAAGCTTTACAGACATCATACCGAAACTCACTAAAAAGAAAGACACGCTTGCATATATACGCTCACTGAAGCCCAGCACAGAGCTTGCTGATAATATCGAAGAAGTAATGAAAAAAACAAGAAACAGGAAACGTATGTCCTATCCCGATTAAAGGTCTATATGCGGATTCAAATCGCATCCCGTACACGGAAGGCACATGGTCTTAGCAACACTTGCGTCAAGCACGTATTTATCAAGTATCCTCCGTGACATTTTCGCAAGTTTCAGCAGCCTCTGCGCAGTCGGGCGCTCGGCTTCCAGCTCCCCGAACCGCAGGGGATGTACTCCTACGGCTCTAATTATTGGTATCACACCCATCTTCGCCAATTCTTCATAATATTTCTCAACCGTTTCATCTGTCTCGCCAAGCCCGACTATGAAATTCGTGAACACATGATTTTTCCCGAAAATCCTGACTGCATCCTTCAGGCACTCAAGCGTGAAATCAAGAGGAGGTTTCTTGCAGTATTTTTCGTAAATCTCCCTGTCCATTGTTTCCACATTATATTTTATCTCACTTGCGCCCGCCTCTTTCAAAAGGCGCGACGAATCCTTTGTGGGATAGACCGAGACGCCTATGGTAACATTATATTTACGCAGCGCCTTGACAAGTTCCACCGCCCTTTCCACTTCTTTTTCAGGCGATACTTCCACGCCTGAAGTTATCGAGATTCCTTTCATCTTCCCGAGGTTGTACGCTTCTTCTACCAGCGCAAGCAGTTCTTCAGACGATTTTACTTTCCCGTTAAGTTTCGGGACAGGACAGAACTTGCAGTCATAGATGCACCGCTCGCTCATGGTAATGTATGCCTGCTCGGGGCAGTGGATGAGTTCTTCTTCAATGCTTCCCCTGGCAAGCTCCTTCCCACCCTTTAATATCACAATCTCGCCGTTGTCCTTTATCGCGCGCAGTGGCGAGCCTGAATCGACGACAAGCCTGACCCTGTGTTTTCCAGACCTGAAGAAAAAAGCCTTGCCGCCAGCGCCGGGACCTGCAGTAGGTATCGTTATTCTTCCAAGTAGGGCGGGGTCAATATCAATAGCACCGACTGAGATTAGCTCTGCTTTTATCGCAGCATTCATTTTCATACACTTTCACCATGCTTTCATTACATTTAATATTTAGGCAGCCAACCTCTATTCATGCGTACCGGTACTGTAAGCCTGCCCCTTCATGGCGGAAAAGCCCCAGCATGGCTCTTTAGGAGAATGGTGAAGCTGGCCGGAGGAATTACCGAGGCGCTTATTTATGAATATGGACAGGACGAGTTTTTAAAGCGAATATCCGACCCTTACTGGTTCCAGGCATTCTCATGCGTGCTCGGGTTTGACTGGCACTCATCCGGCACAACTACCACAACATGCGGAGCGCTTAAGATGGCGCTGTCGCCTGAAGAACACGGCATAACAGTCGCAGGCGGAAAAGGCGCAGTGTCGCGAAAAGCGCCTGATGAGATTGAGAAAAACGGCGAGATTTTCTCGCTTTCTGATGATAAGATAGCGAGGCTTAAATATTCAAGCAGGATGGCTGCAAAGGTGGACAATTCCTGCATCCAGGACGGATACCAGTTATACCACCACTGCTTTTTCTTCACAGAAAAAGGCGACTGGGCTGTTGTGCAGCAGGGCATGAATACTGATTATGCGCGCCGCTATCACTGGCTTTCGGATTCCATGAAGAGTTTTATTGAGCCCAAAAATGGCATCTGCTGCGACAGGAAGGAAACGAATGTCCTGGATATGACCGCAGGCGAAAGTGAATCCTGCCGCAGGATAAGCCTTGACCTTATTAAGGACAATCCGGAACACCTAAGAAAATACCTGAAACCTTCGAAACAGCGGATGCTTGCTGATTTTGAAACCGGGTTCGGGCTTCCCCCCCGTCATCCTGTACTGGATATCGATATCAGCGAGCGGGGAATGGAGGTGCTGAAAAGAGCATACGAGCTGCAGCCGAAAAACTACGAGGAACTGGTATCGCTTGGCGGCATGGGGCCGAAAAAGATACGGGCACTTGCTCTCATCTCGGATCTGGTGTACGGGAACGCACCGAGCTGGCGTGACCCTGTGAAGTTTAGTTTCACGCATGGGGGAAAAGACGGTTTTCCGTATCCTGTGGACAGGGAAGTATATGATAATTCCATTCAGGTTTTGCAGGAATCGCTGGACAGTGCCAGGCTTGATAAAAAAGAGAGATACGATGCGATAAAAAGGCTTGGGGAGTTCGTTACTGTACCGGATTTAGACATTATGCGAGCTTCATCCTGAACTACCACATATATACATTTATTTAGAATGAGGAGTTTTTTTTTTAGGAAAAAATAGATACTGGTATCGAGGGAAATCTATATCTTATAATAATTTTTATTAATAGTGGGAAAAACGAGGAAGAAGGTTAGTATCTTATTTCGATTTGAAATTGATTGTGGAAATTGATTTCAGGGATATGGCAGTAAACCTTTTTTCTATATAATATATTCCAAAACCAAAAAAATCCAAGATTTAAAGGAGTACGCCTTGGTAAAGGTTTTGGGGATAGCATAAAAATGGCTGTTTAGCAATGGCCATGAAGAATTAGACAGATAGGAGGTAAATATGAAAATAAGCGAGAAGCTAAAAACTAATCCTCGCAAAGGATTGGGGTTAAGCGTAGTGACCATGTTGGTCGTACTTATGTTGACGACAATGATTCCAGTCGTGCAGGCAGCGGGAACACAGCCAAGCGGAACCCCTTTCCAAGCTATATGGGACGCTATTAACGCTACCACGATTAAAATTGCAGACTTACAACAGCAAATTAACAATATACAACTTACCCCTGGCCCCCAGGGTCCAGTAGGTCCAAAAGGTGACACAGGCGCAATAGGTTCACAGGGTCCAAAAGGCGACACAGGTGCAACAGGCGCAACTGGTGAGACAGGTCCAGCAGGCCCAATAGGTCCAATAGGTCCAATGGGTCCAATAGGTCTAACAGGTGCAACTGGTGAGACAGGTCCAGCAGGTGCAACAGGCGCAACTGGTCTGCAGGGTGATGCAGGTTTACAGGGTATCCAAGGTGTAAAAGGCGATACAGGTGCCACAGGTGCAGTAGGTCCTCAGGGCCCCCAAGGTCCAGCACAACCAGCTTATCCAGTAAGCTTGGTCATGGATAGATCGGCCACAGGTACTTATACTGTAAATAATATAAATCTCAATGGCGCAAAAATTACTGGTCCGTTAAAGCCGGGACAAACTGTAATATTCGACTTTGATTGGAGCCGTTCAAATTCTGGCGCGATTGGTCAACTCTATGTTGGATTTGATGGAACTATAAGTACTTGTGCTGTAACGGGTGTTGGTGCGGCAACAGGTCATGCATCTGTAAGTTTAACAGCGCCCTCTACACCAGGAAACCATGTTATAGCAATTGCCCATACACTTGATTACAATTGCGTAGCTAATACGCAGATTCCGTCCGATCCTCCGAACGGAGATTATGTGGCTGTGACTGATGTAAAATAACATGATATATCGGGGGTTATATGCGATGAGATGTACTTCATCCCATGTAACCGCCACGAATGAAGGCGCCTTCGGGCGCTGATTTCTTTTTTTTAGGGCATTTAAGTGATGAGCTACTGTAGATAGCAAGATATGTAATTTCAGGACTCTGCACTATCCAAGTATCAGCGAAATCTTTATCTTAAAATAAGGTGTGTATTTATTGGGAAAACGGAAAAAACGTGGAAGAAGGTTGGTATCTTATTTCGATTTGAAGTGGTATTATGAAAATTGATTTCAGATATACAGTAACTTTTTTTCATAATAAAATGTTCCATAACTAAAAAAGCCAGGACGTAAAGGAGTACGCCTTGGTAAAGGTTTTGGGGATAGCATAAAAATGGCTGTTTAGATATAGCCATGAAGAATTAGACAAAATAGGGAGGTAAATATGAAAATAAGTGAGAAGCTAAAAACTAATCCTCGCAAAGGATTAGGGTTAAGCGTGGTGACCATGGTGGTCGTACTTATGTTGACGGCAATTCCAGCCGCACAGGCAGCGGGAACACAGCCAAGCGGAACTCCATTCCAAGCTATATGGGACGCTATCAACGCTACCACGAATAAAATTGCAGACTTACAGCAGCAAATTAACAATATACAACTTACCCCTGGCCCCCAGGGTCTGAAAGGTGATACAGGAGCAACAGGTGCCACTGGCGCAATAGGTCCGCAGGGTCCAAAAGGCGATACAGGTGCCCAAGGTCCAGTAGGTCCAACAGGGGCTAACGGAGCAACAGGACCACAGGGTCCACAAGGAGCTACAGGTGCAACAGGTCCGCAAGGTGCTACGGGCGCAGTAGGTCCTCAGGGTCCGGCAGGTGCAACAGGTGCCACGGGAGCAACAGGCCCCCAGGGACCAGCGGGTAATGACGGGCGCTCAGTATCAATATTCACAGGCACCCTCTTGAATCCTGGCGATACTCAAACGCACACAATTTATACTCTTTCCGACCACGCCAGTTCGCAACTTGAGCTTCTCGCAGTTGTCTACGACGTGAATTCAGATACTAATCGTCTGTTTCACCACAGTGAGTATGGATGGTATCGGGAATGGTATAACGCCCCAGCAAGGGACGTCATGGGGACACCGATTAATGAGGGTACAGGATCATACACTCTGGATACTATTGCCAGCGGTAACGACATCCAAGTAAAGGTTACGTATACGGGAAGCTATTCTACGAACACCAAATACCGCATCATCGCCAAGTGGATGACAGGATAATCAGTAACCTATCTTTAATTGTTAACAGGGCGCAAGAAGAGAAATATTATGCGCCCTGTAATTTTTTAAGACAATAACATTCACTTATAATCAAACAACCTCGGGGATGGAGCAAATATGCTCTGCAAGTAGCGATTGCATCTATTGAAAGAAAAAATATATTTTGCCTGAATAACTTTTTTACAATATCAAGTCCGGAAGAACTAAAATATTCAGGTTTTTAATGACTGAATCTTGTTTTTGATTCCCTGGTCAGATGCTCCGTTTCAAGTTTCAATCGTGCATCTTTGAACACAGTCCTGATTCTGTTTTCATCAACCAGCGAATCATCCTTTGGGCACTCCCCGGATTTATCCAGCCATTTATCGTCTTGGCGAGTACGCCAACGAACATGGAAGGGATGACATATTTCTCGATACTAATGAGAAATTAAATTACCAGTTGGTGTTTATCCAATAATAAAGAGGAATCTTTATATTACAATAATAAGTATTCCAAATTAGAAAAACGAGGAAGAAGGTTAGAATCTTATTTCGATTTGAAATAGTATTGTGGAAATTGATTTCAGGGATAGGCAGTAAACCTTTTTTCTACATAAAATATTCCAAAACCAAAAAATCCGAGATGTAAAGTAGTAAGCCTTGGTAAAGGTTTTGGAGATAGCATAAAAATGGCTGTCTAGATATGGCCATGAAGAATTAGACAAAATAGGAGGTTAATATGAAAATAAGAGAGAAGTTAAAAATTAATCCCAGCAAAGGATTAGGGTTAAGCGTGGTGACCATGGTGGTGGTACTTATGTTGACCACAATGATTCCAGCCGCACAGGCAGCAGGAGCACAGCCAAGCGGAACCCCATTCCAGGCTCTATGGGACGCTATTAATGGTACCACGAGTAAATTTGCAGACTTACAGCAGCAGATTAACAATATACAACTTACCCCAGGCCCCCAGGGTCCACAAGGCCCCCAGGGTCTTAAAGGCGATACAGGTGCCACAGGCGCAATAGGTCCGCAGGGTCCAAAAGGTGATACGGGAGCAACAGGTGCCACAGGCGCAATAGGTCCCCAAGGTCTAAAAGGTGACACAGGTGCAACAGGTGCCACAGGCGCAACAGGTCCCCAGGGTATAAAAGGTGACACAGGTGCAACAGGTGCCACTGGCGCAATAGGCCCCCAGGGTTTAAAAGGCGATACAGGTGACACAGGTGCAACAGGTGCCACAGGCGCGGTAGGTCCTCAGGGTGTAAAAGGTGATACAGGTTCACCAGGCATATCAGGCTATGAACGTGTTTCAAATAGCGGTGGGTGTGGCGTTGCTCAACGCTGTACAGTTTCGGTAGGTTGCCCCAGTAACAAAAAGGTATTAGGAGGCGGTGTAGAAGGATCTGGATATAACGTATTCCCCCCGGGGGTTATCAGATCATGGCCAAGCAGTGAATCTGTCTGGAGTGGTGAACTGACAAACAATGAGCCTTTTGTGGGCATCACGGTCACAACATGGGCTGTTTGCGCCAACGTCAATTAGTTTAGTAAATATCTTTCAAGTCTTGCCTATGCAAGCGGTTTGATAAAGCTTCGAAATAACCCGTCGTTGGGATTGACGCTTCCAATGATGAGGTTTTTCGATACTTTTATTTTTTTTGATTCTTTTTCAATGACCGAATCTTGTTTTTGATTCTTTTGTCAGATTCTTCTTTTATGGAAGGGATGACATCTTTCTCGACCGCAGAGCCGCAAAGACTTCAAAAACATTACCCGGTTTTGGATTTCGTACCCATTATCAGGATTATCCCCAAGGCAAAGAGCAGAATGCCTATCCATGCAAAATTAACCGCAGGGATGATTTTCAGCGTAAGTGGGATAAATCCACCGCTCTCGCCCTGGAAAATAACATATACATCCGTACCTGTGATGCTCCTGTCAACAAGCGGGAACGTCCCGCTGCCACCGTTTCCCGAAAGGTATTCGGCTACGCCGCTGCCAATCAGTCGTTCGTTCTGGTAAACTTCAAGTTTGACATTCTGGACGTTATACCTGTTCGATGTATCAAGACTATCACTATTGGTTACACTCAGCACAGGCTGCGCAAAACCGGTCATGATATTACCGGTCACGGTCAGTTCGGCGCCGATTGTTTCTGTGATATTTCCGCTGAACACCGTCAACATAGTTCCTGAATTATCGGTCAGTTCCACAAGGGTGCCGTGCCCCTCCAGTGAACTTATATTTGTTATTTGCCCGCTTATTTTTACACTTGTCCCTTCAAACGACGACGGGTTGTTCAGGATATCGGCGATTGGGGTTCCGGGGGCGGGCTGGGTGTTTCCCGTCAGGCTGCTCGTTGAAAGGTCAATAAACTTTACACCATAGCCATTGCCGACGTCGACCAATTCTCCCTTGGAAGTAAGCGGAATATTAATAGTATCCATCGTGGATGTGAAACTTGAACTGATAATCGCGCCAAAAATTATGAACACCACTCCAAAGTGCACTGCTGCTATGCCGATGCCTTTTATCCTGGGGCGGAGGCTTGTTATGCGCAGGTATTCCCGAAGCCGGTTTACGATTGCCCATGCTGCATAAATAAGCGATGGGAAAATGGAAATGAGTGAGATGGAACCTATCAGTTTATAGAGGGTGGGTTCACGTACATAGAACGGGCTTGTATGGTCAAGAACATAGAAATTCCCTGTCCGGAGAAACATTGCTATGACCGAGAGCGCGGCGACCGCAGCAAGGTTTTGTATCTGGGTTTTTTTATCGGATTCCTTATAGCTCAGGCAGAACCCGAGCGCAAGCAGCAATATGATGGTGAAAGGATAGCTCCATATATTGAAAAAGTTCTTGGTGTCGGAGGCTACGTTCACTTTAAGCCCCTGTGTCAATTGGATGAACACAGGGAAAGTGATACCCCAGAAAGATATGAAAGCCAGGATAACGAATAAGAGGAGGGTTATATAGAAGACATTTGTTTTGTTCCAGAGCCCTTTATCCTCTTCAACCGTTTCAGTCTCTTCAAAGTACCGCCGCAGGCCAAGAACAAGGGATATCACTGAAGCTATCACGATGGATATGATCAGTAATGTGCCTGTGGACGTCTCCCCGAAAGCATGGACTGAATTGAAAATCCCGCTTCGGACAACGATGGCGGCGTACAGGATCAGGATGAACGAAACCGCAGCAAGCATCGGTGCAGCTATCGAGAAAGTTGTTTTATTCTTCCTGTGAAGAGATGTTGCATGAAGATAGCCCGTGAGTGTAAGCCAGGGTATGAACGATGCAGTTTCGACAGGGTCCCATGCCCAGAAACCGCCCCAGCCCAATACAAGGTATGCCCAGACGCCGCCTACGGCTATGCCCATACCAAGGAATAGCCAGGTAAATCGCGCCCACTGCCTGCCCAGTTCTTCCCAGCCTTCATCTTTTGTAAGCAGGTACACTATGGCAGTAGCAAAAGGTATGGTCATGGCTGCATAACCGATGAAAATAAGAGGCGGATGGACAGTCATCCAGAAGTTCACAAGCAGCACGTTAAGACCGCTGCCGTCAGGGGGTACAAAACCTGCCGGGACATTTGATATATCATAAATGGACTTAAACGGGGTCTGGATAAGCGTAAGCACTATAAAATATATCCCGGCTGCAAGAGTTATTATCTGCGTCCTTCTTGCCAGGGCAGTTGCATGTTTTGTGGTTTGTGCAAGCCATGCCGCCGAGATGAAAATCACCCATACCCACAGAAGGTAGGTGCCTGGTTGTCCCGCCCATGTACCGGCTATTTTATAAATCAGCGGGAGGTCGCGGCTTGAGTACTGCCAGACGTATTCGTAGGTAAAGTCGCTCACCACGAAATAATAGGTGATAAGGAGATAAGCGAAAGTCAAAAGCCCGGCTGTCAGGAATATCAAAGGCGAGACGAACCTGTTCAGGATATCGATATTTTTCTCTTTTAGCATTAGCCCGATAAGCGCAACAACGCTAACGAGAATGCTTAAATAAAGTATTGAATCACCCAAGGTTATCATTTTATTTGCTCCTGACCGTATCTCTTATCTGGGTCACTATGGGCAGCAGGTAGTCCGGACCTACCGCTCCCGGTATCCTCTGGAGAATATTGCCACTCGGGTCCATTAAAATCAAATAAGGCGGATAGCTGACACCGTACCTGCTTGCCGCATCCCTGTCAACATCAAGGTCCATTGCCACAAGAACATAATCATTTTCCAGTATTTGTTTCACCTGCGGATTCCCGAGAGTATTTGTCTGGAATCCTGCGCAGTACTGGCACCATATTGCCCAGAAATAAACCATGACCGGTTTTTTTTCCTGCTGTGCTATCTGGAATCCTTTTTCAAGACCGGAATCTGCGCGATAGAATTTGATACCGCCGAGATATGAATTATTTTTATCTGACAGCGTGAATTTTGAAAGAGCGATATTGTAAGAGCCGTAAGCGAAAGAGATTATCAATATTAATACAAGGATTGTCAGAAGTTTCTTGGTTTTCATATTTGGTTCCTGATTGACTGGAATCGGATATAAGGTGTGTGGTTTTAATCGGTGTTTTTTGCTTATTTTTGTTTTAATCCATTTTCTTATGCAGCTATATACTTTACGATATGTGTAAACAGTTATAAAATAAATTTATACTATTGGCAGCGTCAATATCCTTACTCCGATGCCCAGATAAATAATCGCAACAATACCCAGAGCTATCATACCCTGTTTCAGCTCATTTTCATTATTTGATACCTTTTTGCTGATAAGATACCCTGCCCATATTGTAAATATAAAACCGGCACTTAATAATGCTATTTGCGCATGGTCAATGGCGTCAAAATCTACAGCGAATTCCCATACTTTTCCGAAGAGCTGCCCTATGACTCCGGCAATGTAAAACAGCCCTTTTAATAAACGGAATGTGTTTTCAGCCAGGTAAACGGACAGGCTTAAAGGAAGGAATGCGTAGGACAGCTCGATAAATTTTTGTTTTGTATTCTTTCCTGAAAAGGACATTTTTGCAGAGAGATACATAAGACCCGCCGCGCCCAGCGTTATCGCCGCAAATATTATGATTGCCCACATATTTCTCCAGTAAAGGTCAAGGAAAGTGACTGAATTGAAAGGAAGTGTGGATTTGACGAAATTGATAATCATATTCCTGAATTGCAGCCGTTCCATTCCCAGTACAAAAAGGAAGATAACTATAATCCCGTGAACCAGGTATGCTTCGGCAAGATGCGTTTTTTTCATATTAACAACATCGGCGCCGGGCAGCCTCGGGCTTATGCGGATATTGTCTTTTGAACATGATTTGACGCATTCCATGCACATGATGCACTGGTTATTACGTTCCATGGTCTGCGGGGATTCACCGACAGGGCAGGCTTTACCTGCAACGTTTCCGATGACGCATTCCTTGATATCATGGTCCTGGCAGGTTTTTTTCGACTTGCAGCGAAGTTCTGTTGCAGAGAGCATCGAGAATAAACCCAGCACAAGCCCGATAGGACAGATATAACGGCAGAAACTTCGTTTTTCATAAATGAATCCCATCACTACTGCAAGACCGGTGAAGAATAAAAGCAGGTATGCGGTGTTCGGCGGGTTCCTCGTAAACATGAAAAGATGCCGTTCAGCAGCGAAAATGAACAGGAAGAATATAACCGCTATCCAGAGATTGCGGTACTTTTCAGGATATTTCTTTTTAACACTATAGACAGATTGCGTCCAGTCGCCGACTGCCCCGATGGGACAGGCAAAACACCAGAGCCTTCCAAAAATGATGAGCGTAAAAACAAGCAGTGGATGCCAGATATCCCATATCATGGTCGTTGCAAATGGTATCCCGCCGTGGAAACGCAGGTCGGGTTCGCTTGACAGCCCGTAATAAATAATTATCAAAAGCGCGATGAAGAAAAGTACATTGACTGCAGGCCTGAAGAACCTGTTTTTTACAAGATTCCTGAAAAAATAGACATCAAGCAAATCGGATTTTTCTGCATTATCGTTATTTTCTTTGTGGTTTTTAGCCATGTTTCCTCAAATTAACGGCGGGAAATAAGGCAGCAATTTTGCCTGGAGATATTTATCAATCCCGAAGAGCATCATCAATCCGAGAAGTATTAAAATCAGGCCTGAGAGCTTCTTAAAGAAATGCCCTCTTTTCACAAACCAGCTTACCCTGCCAGAAATACTCTTGCCCGAATATGCTATTGCAAGCATTGGAAGGCTGACGCCAAGTGAATATGATATCAGCAGGAAAGTACCGTGCAGGAGATTGCCTGTGCTTGCGGTATTCTCAGCCACATAAGCAAACACCGCGCCAAGAATCGGGCCCACGCACGGTATCCAGAGAACCCCGAGTGACATGCCCAGGAAGAAGCCGCCTGTTATTCCTTCCTTCGGTGCGATTGAAGAGATTTTCCCGAAAAATGATACATGCGTACGCGCAATGTTAACAATTGAACTTGAAAAATTCACGAATGCATTGTTAATATCATCATCAAACAATATAGCTCCCATTCCGATAATGAAAAATATCGAGAACCAGCGAAGGTATTCTGCAAAAAATGAAAAAGAAGTGAGCGCAGAAACAAGCAGCCCCATAATAGTGAAGGTCAGGGACATGCCCGTGACTATTGCTACAGGGCGGAGCCGGCTGCCCACAGACCCCGAAAGCACTGCGGGCAGTATGGGAAGAACGCACGGCGTAATTACTGTCGCCATGCCCGCCAGGAAAACCAGGAATACCGATGGTGCTGGCATTTATGTTCTGGCTACTGCATCTATATTGTCGTTGTCCGCCTGGACTTTTGTCAGATCGCCTGTCTCCTTTATAATCAATATATTTCCCTCTGTTTGTGGATTATATGTCTTAAAACCAGCGGGAATTGATTTATTGTCCGTTATATTGAACGCCTTGACAAGTTCAACCTTGCCTGAAACCGGGGTCATGCTCACGTAATTAATATCCGAAAACTTGAATGGCTCGGTTATTACGCGCGAATACGCAGCATTCTGGTAATCAACTGCATCAAGCAGCGGCTTATAGGTAGAATACGATGTGGTCATGCTCATTGGGTCTTTTATCAATTTCAATACGTTATCCACGTTCTGGGTGTGCCCGTAAATAAGCGGTCTTGTATATACAATGTTTTCATATCCTAATTCAACACGCGGCTTCAGTGTTTCATCTCTTGTGCTGTCATAACCCAGGTCATGCAATTCGATCCACGAACTGGGGTTGAAATCCGCGCTGTACATGCCGATTAATTTTTTGCCATAGAAAGAATCAGGCTCGACGTAAGTATCTAAATACTTCGCCTCCAGGTCTGTTCCTGCAATCATTTTGGTATTGATGAAATAAGCACTGTTTGCGCCTGCTGGAGTCAGATTCAGCCCGTCTGCGATAGATTTGAAATTGGAAGGCAGGCTGTATTTTGAGAGGTCAAGCACAGGTGTCGTAGTTGGGGCAGCCGTGGGTACTCCATCCGTTTTAGGCGAGAGTATGGGTATATAACCATCTCTTACAGGAAGCGTGTTTGTATTCTGGCCCGGGTATTTGGCGGCATATTCCTGGTCTATAAGCGTCCGTGCTTCCGCAAGAGTCTTGCCCGATGCAAGGTAATCCTGGACTTTTATGGCCTCTCCGACACATACATCACAGAAAGAGGCATGTTCATCGTATGTCCAGTCATCGTGAATGAAACAGTCCCGGAGGAACCTGTGACCCGAATGACCGCCGCATCCGCAGTAACACGGTATTTGTTCAAGCAGGTCAGGATGTTCGGTGGCATACGTGTACGCTTTAAGCGTCAGGGGGTTTGTATAAACGAAACTTGGGAATTTTATTTGATTATCAGTTGTTTTCGTTGATGTTGAACCGCCTGAAAAAAGCGCATAAGCTACCCCGGCAATTAAGATTATAGCTACAACCCCGATGATCAATGTACTATTTCCTTTCTTTTTCTGGATTTTTTCATCCTTTGCTTTAACAGTTTTTGCTTTTTTTTCGGGCTTCATTTTCATGCCTCTTTTTATATTGCAATTTTATTTATTGTGTTAAGAAATGTTTCAGTATCCGTATAACCGGGTATCCTATTTATCTCGGTGCCGTTTGAATCAAGAAATATCTCAGCAGGTGTGCCGCGTACCCTGAAATTCCTGGTTTCATTCTTCTGGTTGTACACATCTATTGAAACCAATATGAAGTTTTCGTTTAATGTCTTGATAACACTCTCATTCGTAAAAGTCTCGGCTTCGAATTTCTTGCACCAGCCGCAGGATTCAGACCTTGCATAAACAAATACAGGCTTGCCCTGTTCTTTCGCAGCGCCCAGCGCTATGGAAGGGTCGGTATAGAATTTCACTCCCTGGAGAGTTAATTTTTCTGAATCAGGCTTATTTGGCGAATTAACGGCGTTGCTCGCCTGGGAGTTCAAACAACCAGAGATAAGCACAAGCAGGGCAAGTAATACGAATATCCATTTCTTCAAGTGAATCTAACTTTACGATGCATGTAAAGTAATATAAGGATTGTGGTTATGAACTGAAACCCTTAATATTTATTTGCGGATAATATTTTTTCTTATTTCGAGACTATACAATAATAATCGGATAGCAAAAATATTAAATACGATTTGAAGCAAGAAATTGGCTGAATCTGTTGTTTAGTTCAAAAGCGGTAATCATGCATCAGGAGAGGGAAGGGAGAAGATTGGAAAAACCAATAAGATTAAAAGGATGATGCTAATATTAAGAAAAAGTAGATTTTTGTTCAAAATAATATGGTTTTATGCATGGTAAAAAAATGGCAAGAAGGTTTTGGAAAAGAACAGGTGGTTCACTGAAATGCATAAACCTTATGCTCTTTTTGGTGACAGGGTATGACTTTCCTCGATGTGCTGCTTGTGGTTTACATCGCCATCTTATTTACTCTTTTCATCTATGGGAGTAATTGCTTCGTGCTCACCTACCTGCATAGCAGGAAAAGAACCGTGATAAAACCAAATTCTACTTCCTACCCAACAGTCACTGTCCAGCTTCCTGTTTATAACGAACTCTATGTGGTGGAGCGCCTTATCAGAAAAGTTGCAGGGTTAAATTACCCGAAAGAGTTGCTTGAGATACAGGTGCTGGACGACTCCACGGATGAAACCACAGATATTATACAACGATGCGTCCGTGAGTTTCAGGATAATGGACTGAACATTTACAGTCTCCATAGGACAAAAAGAGATGGATACAAGGCTGGGCGCTTAAGGAGGGATTGAAAGGCGCACATGGCGAATTAATTGCTGTTTTCGATGCAGACTTTTTACCCGATAGCGATTTTCTCATTAAGTGTATCCCGCATTTTTCAGCCCCACAGGTTGGAATGGTACAGACCCGCTGGGGTCACATCAATGAGAATTACTCCCTTCTCACAAAAGTGATAGCCATCGGGATAGACGGGCATTTCCAGATAGAGCAGAACTCAAGGTACAGTTCAGGGCTTTTTTTGAACTTCAATGGGACTGCAGGAATATGGCGGCGGCAATGCATCGAAGATGCAGGAGGATGGGAAGATGATACTCTCACAGAAGACCTGGACTTAAGCTACAGGGCGCAGCTTCGCGGATGGAAGCTTGTCTTTCTGGGCGATGTGGTATCTCCTGCCGAGGTGCCTGTGCAGATGAACGCATTCAAGCGACAGCAGTTCAGATGGGCTAAGGGTTCAATACAATGTTCGAGGAAGTTATTGCCCAGAGTATTGTCTTCCGATATCTCTATTTTTAAGAAGTTCCAGGCGTTCGTGCACCTCACCTACTATGCTGTCCATCCTTTGATGGTAATGCTCTTGCTCCTGATTCTGCCTCTCATTTTTCTGACAAATGAACGTTTTACCACCTTTTATTATTTGAACTTTTTAGCAATCGGGACATTTGGGCCGTTGACAATGTATGCTCTCTCCCAGCGAGAGTTGTATAAAGGATGGAAGACCCGTTTGAAATATCTTCCAGCACTAACCTTCCTCGGTACGGGAATCTCGGTCAATAACACAAAAGCGGTGATAGAAGGATTGTTCAACAATAAAGGCACATTCCAGCGCACACCAAAATTTGGAATCGAGACGGATAAGGATGAGTGGGAAGGAAAAAAATACAAGCTCAGTTTTCCGATGATCACGGTCATAGAGGCTGGACTGGGTGTTTATGCCCTTGTCGCTCTTTACTTTTCACTTAGAGCGGGAAGCTATTTTTTGGTACCGTTCCTTGCCCTCTACGTCATCGGTTATTTCTATGTTTCAGGGCTTACAATCATGCATTCTATCCCACGCTCCCTTTTTCTCTCCCGCTACAAACCTTAGTACCTTCCCATAATGCAGTGCCTCACCCTGGCACAGCTATTATATGGAATGCAGGGCATTGATATGGTACATGTCCGCGATTATCGGCACAGGCGCACCGGTCTCCTCTGACCTCAATCTGCTGCTTCAGATTATAGTCCTGGCAGCGGCAATTTTCGGAGCAATATTATGCATTAAAAAGCGCTTTATCATACATGCAAGGATCATGACTGCGGTAGTTATTCTAAACGCCGCAGGACTTATATTCGTAATGGCTCCCTCACTTTTTATATACCTGGCATCACCTCATGAGATTTTTTCATTCAGCATGATTTCCACCTCTCTGCATGTACTGATTGGAATCTCTGCAATCGCGACAGGTATGGCGTTTGTCCTGAATAAGAAGCCCCTGAATCTGCGATTGTGGATGCGCCTGAGTTTCCTGTTATGGGTCACCAGTTTTATTCTCGGCTTCTTGATATATTTACAGATCGCGGGGCTAGTCTGAATGGATGATCATTCAAAGGCTACAGAGCTAACAGAGCCCATTACTGTCAGGGTATCCGACAGAGTATCCCTCAGGCTTTATCCGGATTCAAGACCACACAACCTTGAGATTGCAAACCTCCAGAAAGGTGTTGTGCTCATGCTTGATAGCAAAGAGCTGATCGGTGAGGGAGCTGGCTTCGGGGCTCCTGTCGTCAGGTATGCTGATCATACTTTTTTCTCAACATCTGCCAGGGTATATTTATATGAGCCGAATGTGCTTATGAAGTCCTTTCTGATGGATTCGGTATCACGAAAGAGATTCGGAACCAGTGGACCGTATGTTGATAAAATTTATTCCATATTTCACAGGATCTTTACGTGGTCGTATTTAAAGTTCAAATGCCGCCCCGTCTTCAAGAAGATAATTGAACTCAGGAGAAAGCTCGGATTACGCACCGAGTTCGCCAGGGTCAGGTCAAGGGGCATGGTCAATATTACCTACACTCTATCGAGCAGTATGCAGATAAAGGTCGACCTGACAGGACTGGATACCCGGGGATGCAAAGAGATCCTTATCCTGAACGAACAAGATGGGGATTTTTTCAGGAGATACTTTGACAGAGAAGAGGTTATAGGCGACAGGATTGAAGCATGGAGGAAGGTGATTTCAGAAAATGCCTCCTTTTCTGATGTTAAGGGGTCACTCACGTTCGCTCTTAAAAAGATCAACGGCTCATCACTGATCTCAGGTAGGGAGCATGTGAAGCGCTGCCTCTCCTGGTCCGGCCTGGACTATTCTTTGAGGCCGGGTACCCGGGATTTTAGTTACACGATTGAAATCACGGATGCTTTCAGCGAAAACTAATATCCCTGTATCAGTTCTGGCAGTCATGCTGTGCAGCACTTAAAGGCGAAAGTATTTTAAATACAACCAAGTATTAAGAAAATTAAATAATAGCATAGGTCAATTTTAATTTGAAAGAAGAACAAACTAAAGATATCGAAGAAATTGTAGTTGTTATAGGATTATTAGGTAGTATATTCGCAGCTTTGCTTAAAATCAGTGATTATTCCAATAATAATTTTCTTTCTAAACCAATGAGCAATATAGCTTATATTTTAGTATCATTTTTATTATCAGTATTAATATTTATTTTTATATTTCTTATTTTAAAAAGCTTACTTCTATTCAGTAGGAAAAGGAACGTCGAGATACCGTCCTTTTTGCAGTTCCAAACTTCCCTTTCCTGCATTGAAACAGTCAAAAAATTAATTATGGAAAAAAGACTTTATATAAGTATCACTCTTTTTATTTTTTTATGTGGAGTAGTATATTATCTAGGGTTACCCTTATTTGTTATAAGTGGCTCTTATTCGATAGAAGAATTTTTACAGCCAAATGATGACAACATTACATTAATTATAAAAGAAACGGGATTAATGTATTCTCAGAACCATGTGCTTTTATATAAAATGGATACCATAGATGTTGATAATTTTTGGAAAATTGACAATCTTACCATTATATATAATAACGTAAGTAATTCAAACTCCACATTTGGCAGCAATGACTTGAATGTTAGTACAACCGAATTGCCATCGGGAAATAACAGCATAACTTATTCGCAGAAGAAGTTTATGGTTGGTAGCACTGACCAAGCAGGGAGATGGTATATAAACATCAATACAACCAATTTGTGTTCTGGGAATTATAAACTTCAATCTCAAGTCACCATTGATGAACTGGAACTGAAAACTTTTGGAACGATTAACAAATTTACTAATAAAATGTTCTATATTCCACCAAAAAATAAAACTTGCTTTAACTCTTCGCAATCATCATAAAACTAGTATCTGGCGATATTAAGGCTGCCACAAAGGTAAGAAATTATGAGATTGTATATCTTTTGGAACGATATTGAAACTTCAAGATTTTTCGGTTCAGATTTTACTTTATCTAAAATACGGACTAGTGTGACTTTCATATCCTTCGATAGCCTTTGCCTCTCAAAAATATCTCCGTTACCCATACGGTATTCCCCTCAACCGCATAAACGGCTCTGTAATCCCCTATTCTCAACCTGTATAAACTCTCTCTTCCTTTTGTGCCCTCTAATTTTTTAATATCAGCTTTTGGTCTATTTCTGAAAGGATCATTTTCCAGGTTCCTTAAGGCCAATTTTATCCTGTCTCTTGTATCTGCATCTAATTCCCTCAGGAACTTGACAGCATCTGGATGAACCCTGATGTTATAATCCATCAAATTTCATCCAGGGAGACAAATTTATCTTTCTCTTGAAGGCGTTTGTACTGCCGCTCCATGAAATCTTCAATATCTACCTGCTTCATTACTCGGCGTAGGATGATATCATAGGTTTCACCCTTTAAGCCGTATGATTTTAACATCTCTCTAACTTCTTTTGTTATCGGGATAGTAGTTATTTCGTTCATATATAATCAACTTATAATAGTTATTAAAACTATAAGTATTTAAAAGCTTTTAAATGCCCCGATGGCATCCGGGATTAATGACAATCATCGGGATATATACGAACTCATAAATATTTGTCGGATACTTAAGTATATCACAGGGCAAGAAAGAGATGTAATGTGTACGCAGAAACCGTTAGGCATAGGATTAGATCATTGCTTGAGCGAGATGAATTTGCTTTACTTCTGAGCCTGATGATACAGATTCCTCTCGCCTTTTTCCTGGGTCACTTCTATGACATGAGAATATCAATGGGAACAGGGTATGTAGTTGCCCAGGGGTTGAATCCCTATGAACAGCACTACCTTGGTGGCATTTTCAATCATGAGATATTCCAGGGAATAACTCCGGGCATAGGGTATCCTCCTCCGTGGGCAATAATCCTTGGGCTCATCTATCTCTTTTCCTATAAAATCGTCCATGACCTGTTCCTGTATAACTTCGCTATCAAGCTCCCTATAATAGCGGCAAACATATTCCTTGCCTATGCTGTAAGAAATATGCTTCAGCACGATCTGAAGATTGATCGAATAAAAGCCAGAAGAGCGTGGCTTCTTATTCTATTTAATCCATTTATTCTGATCACCACCTCTGCCTGGGGCCAGATCGATGGGATCGTTGCTTTCCTTGTGATATTATCATTTCATTACCTGCATCTCAAAATGACCGGCAGGTCTGCAATCCTGCTTGCGCTTGCTATTTCCCTGAAACCTATTGCCCTGCCGCTGCTTCCCCTTCCTATCATATACACAGCCCGTGGGTCGATGAAAAGTTGCGCAAAATATCTCATAATCTCTCTGGCATCGATTCTTGTCCTGACAGTATTGCCGTTCTACCTGTTAAACTGGAATCCCGGGCCAATATTCCGAAATTGGGATTATCACGAAACGGTTGCAGGAGGTTTATCCATCTTTGGTTTCATGGAAGCCCTGAAGGGTTCATACCATATCCCTGATTCCCTGTACCTGCTCGGGTTTTTATGGATACCTGCAGTAGCATCAGGCTACATCTTCCTGCATCCGCGGTTTAATTCGCCTGAGGAAATAACACGGAGCGCTTGCAGCATAATCCTGATATTCCTGCTCACCCGCGCCTGGGTTTCAGAGCCCAATCTCGTTCTGCTCATACCATTCCTGGTAATAGTGATGACAATGAATAACATATCATGGAAGGTCTATACTCTCGCCTGGTCTGTGCCTCTTGTTTTTGCATTCTTGAATACATCTATCCCGCAGCTCTTTGCACTGATATATCCACAGGTTATTGGAGACCTATCGGGTATTGACCTAAAGATACGTGGCGCAAGGCTGATGGCAGGTTATCTTACAGTTCTGGCGTGGCAGGTCACGGGCTGGTATATCGTTATAAGGTTGAACCGGCACTTGTCGGGGAGCAGGTTCAATAGGATCACCTCACTTAGCGAAAGTTGATTGTCACATTAATAGTTTTACCGTGTAGTCCCGAAAACTTTGACTTTATACACCTTCTTATCTGCATAGGAAAACGATATTTTCACCCTTTTGCGATTCCGATGCATAAAAAAGGAGGAACCTGCTGGCTCCTCAGTTGATTTAACCTTTAAGTGAAGGCAGTATCAGTATCCTCTCGAAGGAGAAGCGGTTGCCGTCGCTGTCGGGGTCTGTGTGACCATTGATGGGACATTCGTCGGTGCAGTTATATTAATTGTGCGCTCATCAGACCATACGTTTGCGCCTTCGATTATTGCATGCGCCCTGAAATATATGACTCCTGTCTTGCCGATGGTTATGTTTGCACTGAAATCAGCCGGTATTGTTCCATTCTGGACCGGTGTCAGAGCAGGATAACTCTTAAGCGTCAGGGGCTCGGACTCTGGATCCGGACCATAATGAACTGCAGTATGCGGGATAGTGATCTGGGTGGGACTGTTGACACGCCACGTTACCACAAAACTCTGTCCTGCTACCGCTGTAGTCGGCGCTGTTAAAACCATAACGCTTGGGGCAGGTGTTGGGGCGGGAGTCGTCATGGGTGTTGCAGTTACAGGCGGTGTAACGACCGGCGTGGGAGTTCCTGTGGGCGGACTCACACAGCCTGATATTAATGAAGATACGATAGCAATAGCTGCTATCCAGATAACAATTTTACTCCTAATCATAATTAACCTCCAATGATTATTTAACATGATGGTATTTATAACCAACTGTTATTGAGAAATCGTTTTGACATCAATCAAATCAATACCCTCCGCCACTGGTTTAATGCGGTTTGACTGCAATCTGATATCCAGGCGAATAGATATCCACGCCATCAACTGTTGCGTAAATCCTGAAATAAATAAAATCACCGCCGGCAGGAGCAATTAAATACATACTGAATGTTTCCGGTGATTTTCCGGTCAGCACTGTGCTGTTCCTTGTATAATTTGCACTATTACCCCATTGAACCCCGGTCTGGCTTATACTTCCGGTTGTTCCTCCTGCCACCTCCCATTGGATTGTGACGTTTGCTTCTCCATTTACGCTTGTAGGATAAGATGTTACATTAAGAGATGTTAACTTAATCACAGGAAGGGTAGATGGATTCGCAACAGTAGTTGCAACGGTTGCGGCAGGCGTTGGCGTCGATATTGGCGTTGCAGTCGGTGTCATAACCGTTGTGATGATTGGCGTGGGAGTGCCTTGCGGCGCGCTCACGCAGCCTGAAATTATTAACGATACGAGAACAATAGATGCTATATAAAAAATAATTTTACCCCTTATCATAGATAAACCTCTGATGATTATTATCAAGGATGGTATTTATAACCATCTGTCATTAAGAACCGCTTTCTTCTGCCTTAATATCATTCGCTGACAGGAACTATTCTGTCTTTAAGTTTTGTTTCCAGACCCAGGTTCATTGTTTCAACAACATTGCTGACAATGCCTTCGACTTCATTTTTTAATCTTTCGTCATTTTCAAAAAAATCATTATCTGTTTTTGCATTATATTGCGCTCCGTGAGTCCTGTACATAAAACCGAAAGGGGCAAGAACAAACCCCATTTGCTGGAAGTAAATAAAAATGTCCATCGTGGTTTTCATTCCCCCGTCCTCATGACCGTTGACCAGAATCCCCACAACTTTTCCGGTGGTTAAGCCTTCTTTTTTCAGTAAATAAAGATTTTGAAGGCATGTCAGCCTGTCCAGGAAATCTTTTAACCGCGCCGACATATTATTCCAGTTTATGGGAGAAGCGATAATCACCGCTTTTGAATACACTATCATTTCATGGAGCGCAGGTGCATCATCAAGCTGGTTCCTGCACGGGTACGTGCATGCCGAATCTCTCATACTGTAACAGCACCAGCAGTGCTGGATATCCAGTTCATTCAGGTTAAACCGCCTGAAACTCACGCCTTTACTTTTGAGGATTTTTTCAGCCAGATCCGTCAAAACGCCGGTATTGTGCGCCCTGTGGGAACTTCCGTTAATCAATAATACATCAAATTTTTTCCCATCATATCCAAGTTTTAGTTTATCCTTCAGTTCCGAATATTCTTTGGGAGAACTGCTGCACTGTGGGCACTCTTCCGGCGGCTCATTTCCCTTATAAATGTAGCCGCATACACTGCATTTCCAGGTCTTACTTTCTTGCAAGCTGGTCTTTTTCATTTCCGCGGATGCAATAGTAAACATATTTAAATCCCATTTTATCATGAACAGGGCAGCCCGGGCACAAACATCCTTTTTCCACTTTAATGCATTTGCTTTTTCCGGTCGTTGAAAGGCAAAATGCTATTTCCTCGCCGCAGTCGATATACGTCGGGCAGAGCCTGCAAATGCACATTTTGATTGCTTCTTTTCTATCCATATTATTCCTCTTATAACTGCAATATGATTTATTGAACTTGTGTATTAGATATTCGGGGATATTAGATAAATAGTATGTAATATTGGTTATTTCATCAGCCTGAACATAAAGTTGGTCAATATCTCAAAGGGTTTCATAACCGGGAGTGAATAATTTCCAAACCTCTTCTTCATCCCGAACTGCACTTCCCCTTTTAAAATCCCGAACTTCATCTTGGTCTCAGAGAAATCCGCATCGAAGATGAGGACATGATCAAAGATAAGACCTTCCGGTGCTTCCCATTCCTTTGAAATCCTTTCTTTCACCCTTTCATGAAGGGCAGTTCCGGGCAGGGGATAAGGCATTGTGAAAGAGAGGTAATCAAGAGGAAGAGATACCGCAAAACGAAGGGTTTCAAGCACGGTATCATTAGTTTCCCCGGGATAGCAGAGGATGAAAAAAGCCCCTGTTTGAAGACCCGCTTCATGGGCAGCATGAACAGCCTTCCGTGCCCTATCCAGTGTGATTTTCTTTTTCATGAGCATTAAGACAGAATCGTTGCCTGACTCAATCCCGAAATATATCCTGTCACAGCCTGCTTTTTTCATCGCAATAGAGACCTCATTATCGATTGAGTCCACTCTCCCCAGACACTCCCACTTGAATCGAAGACCTCTTTTCCCTATCTCGTCACATATACTGAGCACACGTTCCCTGTTTAGCGTGAAAACGTCATCTGCAAAATGAATGCGGTCGTATCCGAATGAAAGCGCCTGTTCAACCTCATCCACTACATTTTCAGGTGACCTCTCGCGGTAAGAAATGCCAAAGACGGCATTACTGCAAAACTCGCAGCTGAAGGGACAGCCCCTGGTTGTGAAGATAGTGGTTGTGGCATGGCCGAACCTTTTTTTCCAGTAATCTATATACTTCTCATTCGGAAACAAATCACGTGCAGGAAATGATATACTGTCAAGGCCGGGTTCTAATTTGCGCGGCTCTGTGAAAACGATTTCACCCATCATCCGACCCTCCCCGTTATTCCTTTTGCGATATACGATTCCCTTTACGGATTGAGGATCACAGCCGCTCTCATATGCCCTGAGCAGCTCTAACATGGCATGCTCCCCTTCTCCCTTTACCACGACATCAAAGTCGTTCATGAATGAACCAGGATCGCATGAAGCAAGTGGACCTCCGGCAATGAGAAGATCACAGCTATCCCGCAAGTGTTTTGCGAACCAGACGCTATCATTCCGCATGGTCACCATGCTGTATATCCCAACAACATCCGCTTTGGAGGACTTTGCTTTCTTTAGAGCCTCATCCTTTTTCATAAAGGTGCAATCAAGAATATCTACTCCGTACCCTGCATTCCTGAGGGATGATGCTATGTATCCCAATCCAAGAGGAGGAAAGCGAAAACTCGTCCTGTTGTGCGGACGGTTAAAATATGGGTAAATTAGTAAAACCGAAGTCATTCAGGCGCTCCAATACGGATATCATAGGCGAAATTAATAATCTGCTGGCAGGATAGTCTCCCTGTTCAATTATAGTATTCTTGATAAGGAGACACATGCCAGTCGTTATTTCGATTCTGACCTGTGCGGGTATTTTAGCATCAAGAACCATTGTTTTCATCCTATAGTTTTTGTACCTGTGTGAAAGAAATATAATCCAATATATATCCCCTGATTGATGTCCTATTAATAATATCCTCTTTGTTCCTGAACGGTTTTCCCCTGATTATTTCTGCAACCTGTTGTTTTCCCATTCCCGGAAGCACCTGGAGCAACTTAACGGGCGCCTTGTTTATATCAACAGGCACCGGAATCCCTGTAATTGACCGATGGCCGTGGTCAGTCACAAGTATATCGAAAGATTTGTTTAATTCGAGTTTCAGCGGGATTCCCACAAGAAGGGGGTACGTCCCAAGCTGCCGCGCGAATGTTATTTTATCGTACACCTCAGTCCTCACGTCCTTCAGTATGGTCCCCGCAGGCACAACGCACCGAAGCATGGGAAGGTCAATCTCATTTCGGATTTTTTCCTTGTAGCGGAGGAACATATCCTTGTTTTTCCTTACAAGCTCGTCATGGCCTGACATCGGAGTGCCTGTAAACGTCATTACCTGCCTGATATTCACCCTGCGCACCATGAGGCCGCTATCCAACACTTTTTTTAAGAATTCAAAGTTCAGCTCAAATGTCTTTTTGGTCTCGCCCTTCAAGCCATGCACGAAGTTTATCCCGGGCAAAAGTTCAGGTAGACCGGCGGCTCCCCGCGCTGCCCCTACTTCATTTAAGAGCTTTATGGCTTCAAAAACCTCATCCGGCGCGGCTTTCAGGTCATTTGCCCTTATCACATCCGGGTCTGCGCTTTCCATGCCAAGCGCTGCCACGTCCCCAGATGTGTGATATCGTACAATGATTTTCGCAATCTTCCGCGATTCATCCGGATACCGCGCAAGCGTCACAGGATTGGCATTGTCCATGTGCAGCACTTTGAGTTCAGGCGCAGCGTTCCTTATCCCGCTGTAGAGTTCCTCCAGTGCATCAGGATTCGGGATGCCGCCTTTTGCCCGGTACATGAATAAATCAGGCTGCCTGCCAATCCTGAAATATCGCGCGCCGTGGGCATAGAGCGCGGCTGCTTCCTTAATCACATCTTTTATTTCACGGTAGTCGGGTTTCCCGTAGAAGGGTTCGGTGCAGAAAGAGCAGTGCGAGTGGCGAGGGCATCCGCGGTAGGTTTCAAGCTCGCACATCACAAAAGGATAATCAGGATGCTGGCGGATTATGAATGCGCCTTTTTCTCCCCATCTCCCTATTTCGGATGTCTTTCTCATCCTGTGTTCCACAGCGTCAGGGTCTTTTATGTTGCCAGCCAGATCGTAAACAAATGCCTCTATGTCCTTTTTTGCGAGGGTAATTCCGGGCACAGCCAGTTCCTTTGCTGAAGAGCCGCCTTCCTCCCCGAAACCCAGCCTGATTGGTCCTCCGATTATCTTTGTGCCTTCAAGATGTGAGAATTCCCTGATTTCATCCCGCGTTATAGGCGCGGCTCGAAGATATTTTCCCGGAACGGTCATCCCGGCGATGATTACGATGAGGTCGAACCTGAAAGCTTCCTTGCGCTGGCGCAACTGGTCAATGGTGCGATAGATAATATCCTGCTCCGGTACACCCCTTTCAATAAGAGCGCCGGCTATGTACCTCGGATAGGGCGCCATGTATGGCGGTACGCCAAGGCATGCCGGTTCATCCACGTAACCATCAATGATTAGAACGCGCATAGAGCAATCCTGTATGAAAAGTCTGTCATTGGATTATATTTCCTAAACGGTAAGATTGGTAACAATGGAAGCGTTAATAATAAAAGTAACTTGTTCAAGGGATTTTTCAGGGAAATTCGAATCGAAAAAAACCAGAGCAAAAAAAATATTCACCGCAAAGACGCAAAATACGCAAAGCAGAGACAGAATTTTAACAGCGAACTCAATACGAACTCCTCAGATTTAAATATTTTAAACTGTTCGGTGCGCCGATAGGAGACCGATACAGCCTCTGTATATGAAATTACAAACCGCAGAAAACGCAGATGAATGCAGATTTGTAAATATGGTAACATAAGTAAAGTTGCCGATCAAACACAATTACACATTTACAGACGTTTTGAACAACTAAATTAAATATCTTCAACTGTTCGGCGCGCCGATAGGAAACCGGGGTAGCTTCCGTGTACGAAATTACAAACCGCAGATGAACGCGGATGAACGCAGATATCACTTGCACGGTGGTAACTCAAGTAAAGTTACTAAATTATGCAACATCATAAAACTGAAATAAAGCAAAGGCAAATCCAGAGTGTTCACCCGTGCGAAAAAACACTTTCACCTCGCTTTCCAAATATATATAAGGAGATAAGTGGTTTACAAACTAATCAACCGCATAAAAAACGGATGAGATATGCAGATTAACGGTTCAAAAACGGGTGGATGGCGATAATAGCTTGAATACAGGTATCGAAGCTTATGGTGTAAAGCCCGGCCGATGGGCGCGGGAGGAGTATGAGGGGGCGGGAGAGCGTGTGGATGGAGGGTGATGGCAAGTGATTGAGGCGATAAAAATTGAATGAAGCTTTGATGGAAGTTATTTTTCCAAAACTTAATCATTTTTGGATGGATTCGGGCTTACTGGGATTATATAGGATCGCAAAAGATGAAAAACCAGAAGAAATGGGAGTTGAAATAAAATTATATGATAATGGAGTTTTATTCAAAGGAACCGAAGCTAATTTGGATGGTTTTTTCCACAAAACCTATGATTCTCTATTAACTCAATACTATAATACTTCGACTCAGAAACAAAAAGATGAAAAGATGGGATTTTACTACGATTCCAAAGAGGACAAATTTGTACGTTATCCAATGGTTAAGACCATGGGAATTGCTGGTTTAATATTTGGAAAGGGACCTCGACCAACCAAAGATAAGTGCAAATATGAAATAGTAAAAGTAATTGAATCCGGAAAAAAGACCGAAAAGAAAATTCTCCCGTTGAAATATAGGCATTTGCAAGCTCGCTTTGATTATTTTCTTGATCAAAACAAATTGAAAATTAGCTCTACTACAGCGAATTTACCAATAGACGGGCCCAATGCATACAAAAATGTTCCTAAAGTGAATATTGACGTAAAACGCAAAAAAGAAAAAGGTATCTGTTTTTTATGTGGTGAACCATCACATTCACTAAGTGATCTAAAAGAAAGTACCTTTCCTATGATTTCTGGTTCTTCCTTGTTTTCATTTGTTTCAGGAGGATATGGTGCTGAAAAAGTATGCTGGAAATGCGATTTTATTAGCAAATATGTACCTGTAAGCGGTTTCTATACTATGAATGATGGCAGTTACCACATATATTTTCCATATTCTTCAAATTTTGAAAAAATGAATGATGTATTAGAAAATTTGCATTCCGTTAAAATTGAAGATCTAAATTTACGAAGAAATTTTAATGATAAACTTAATGGTTATTTCCCGAAGCCATTTGAGCAGTTATTTTCTTTTCTTTATTCTTTATATCGGATTGTTATGACAAAAAAAGCTTCTGATAGCATTCCTGATGATGAATCTGAGATCGATATGGAAAAACTTCTGGATTTTTCATTCTCAAAAGCCCCTGTTGATTTCTTTGTAATACATACTGAACCTCTTGGAAAAACTCAGATGGGAACAATGATTTGGCCATTTCAAAATTCTGTTTATTTTTTTAGATTAATAGATCGTCTCGAAAGAAAAAAAATTGACATCAAGCAAATAATGAATTTGTTAATTGATTTTGAAAAAGATAATGGTAAAACGATAATAAGAAACAGAATTTGTGAAAGGATACTTAAAAAACAAGGTATCGTGGATTTGATAGAAGGGCATGTTTTTAGAATTAATAAAACAGAGCCTAAAAATATTAAACCATTAAATGATTTTGTAATATTATATGAAGCAATCTTAAACGAAGATGGAGGTAAAATGAATCAAGAGATTATTGATATAGCCGTAAGTTTGGGAAAAACAATTGGGAAAAGTATCGGCCCATCTGGAAAGAAGGGCAAAGGTGATCTTTTTAGATTGAGAAAAGCACGAAAGCCAGAAGAGTTTCTTAATGAAATCAATAGAATTCAAATTAAATATGATGTTTCTGTGACCGCAGATTTGTATAATCGAGGACATGATTTTGAAAATAATTTTACTGAATTTAAACAATTCTGTATGATTGCAGCGCTAAATACGTTTAATTTTGAAAATTCGGAAAATAAAACAATACATAAACCAAATGAGACTATAGTAATTAAAGAGGAGAATAAATTATGAAATCTGCAAAAGCATTAACATTGACATATTTAACACCAGTATCATTTGCTTCATTAAATGGTTCTGATAAAGAAGCAGACAATATATCAAGTATTAAAAAAATTTCAGTTGGAACAGAACAATTCCCATATGTTTCATCCCAGGCTGTCAGAAGGGCACTTAGAAATCAATTGGGTGTATTAGGAAGAGAACTTTCAGAAGGTGTTGCAGCTACAATTTCAAAGGGAGCAGCTACAACTCAGCAAAAGCCTTATGAATATATTGATGATGACCTTTTTGGATACATGGGAACAGAAGAAGGAAAAGGGGCGATAAAAAGAACGTCTGTAGTTCGTGTTTCTCCTCTAATAGCTCTTAATCCATATCAAGGAGACTTGGACTTTGGGACGAATTATATGAGTGAAAAGGCTAACGGTAAACCTAACATTTTCGAAACAGAAATTCATTCTGGTCTATACAGAGGTACAATTCTTATTGAACTTGATAGGGTTGGTACAGGTGATGGTTTTGATAAAGATAAGTCTTTAGGTAAAAAAGAAAAAGCTACCAGAGTAAAAGACCTTCTTTTAGCGATAAAGAATCTATGGGCATCTGGCAGACAAAGTCGATTCCTTGCGGATGTTTCTCCAAAATTTGTTGCGGGAGCTATGTTAAGAACCAAGAATCCGATATTTCTGGAAAGCGTTCAGGTTGAAGGGAAAAAAATAAATGATGAAATGATAAAAGAAACTTTAAATGATTTTAATTCGGAGATTATATCTTCTGTTATAGGATTGCGCAATGGATTCTTTATTAGCAATATCGATGGCTCTAAATCTGTTGGAGAAGCTTTCGATGAAATGGCTAACTGGATAGACAAACATTACGAATAGAGGAGTTATGTTCCTTTTTTCAATTAAAGGGATTGCGATTACTGCCTCTTTTCGTGTGCCTGAAACACATACATTCCATCAAACATTACCTTTACCACCAAAAACCACAATTACAGGTATGATCGGCGCAGCTCTTGGATTGAACTTAGAAGAAGCGCATAAATATGTGGGGGAAAATAAAATTTTAATTGGTGTTTATGGTAAGCATAAAGGTATGATGAAAGACCTGTGGAATTATAGAAAACTAACTGGAGATGAATACACTACTAAAGATATAAAAAATCGTCTTCATTATAGCATTTTGATACGTGAGTATCTCTACTACAGTGATTTTTTAATTTGCTTTGGCTCGGATAAAATCGAATCTCTTGAACAACTAAAAACAGCAATGGCATCTCCGGTCTATCCTATTACAGCCGGAAATAGTGACGATCTTTTTAAAATTTGCAAAATATCAAATATATCTAACGAAAAAGAAGAAAAAATTAAACAATTTGAGTACACAATATTACCTGGAGATTTTTCAAAATCCTATAAACATGATATTGATTTTAATGTAATGCCTATTACAACAACAATCTATACGCCTCAAGTATTCCTCTTACCAACCAGATTCGCTTTTGATGGAGAAAAAAGAAAAGTTGTAGAGCGCAAAACCTTCACTTTTGTAAGTTCACCTGTAGTTATTAAAACACCAATTGAGGGCTATACTATTGATAATAAAAAGGTTGTTCTACAATGAATGAAATTTTTTGGGCAAAAACAAATCAATCATACGAAGAACATATAACTGCGGCATATAAAGCCTGGAAAGAGACTGTCACAGCTAAGAAAAATTTAATTCAAACAATCTGTAAAAAGTCCTCATTTAATGAGGAACGCTTTTTAAAAAGTTCACTTTTGACTGTGGTGTTGCACGATATAGGTAAGAATATTGAACCTTTTCAGAGAATGATAAATGTAAAGCGAAAAGGTAAGCGATTCGATTATCGGGAGAATTATAGGCATGAATTAGCATCTTTTCCATTTGCATTTTTGGGGAGTGTGTACCTTTCAAACCAAGAAGGCCCTTTGATAGGAAAAATACCGATTGAAGCTTTAGTAATTTTGGGGCATCATAAGAAACTCAATATTGATCTGGATTCATTTTCAAGGGAATGTGTTGCTGAAAAACCACCAATATGTGAAGAAGGGATGAAACAAGCACTTATATTAGCTGAAAAAATTTTTAATAAAGAGGGTTATTTATTTCCAGAAATACCCATTCGTAATTATAATCCCTATAAAGAAGTCAGTAAAATAATCAGTTATGATGGTATTTTTAAAAATTTATCTGAAAACGAAGAAGAAAAAAATCCTGAATCTATTCGAACAACCTATTTATTATTAAAAGCAATTCTTCATTACGCTGACTGGTATGGATCAGCAGGAATGGATGTTAATTACTCCTTAAAAATGCACGCTGATGACTTATTTAAAGAGATTGAAAAACGATGTATAGAGAAGAAAATAAAATTTAATGGACTTAGACCATTCCAAGAAGAATGCGCGCATACTTTAGGTAATATCATTGCGGTTGCACCAACCGGAAGCGGGAAAACCGAAGCGTCTCTATTATGGGCTTTGAATAATTTGCATAACATGGGCGGAAGAAAACTAATCTATCTTTTGCCAACAATGGTTACAGCAAACAGTATTTTTGTCAGATTAGAAGATTATTTTGGTAAGGGAAATGTGGGGCTTACACACTCCACAGCCTCTTTTATGTTTCAGGACGAAGAAGATAATCCTGAAAACGTAAGAAATGTTCTTTTTGACAAGTCTTTTATCAAACCTGTAACCGTTGCTACAATCGATCAACTATTATCATCAGGGTTCAATACAGGGAAATGGACATTGATAGAAGCGAATGCAGCTAACAGCGTAATAATTATCGATGAGATTCATTCATACGATTCATGGACGTTAGGGCTTATTATAGAATCAATTAAACACTTTTCGAAATTTGGAACCAGTTTCATGCTTATGAGTGCTACTTTACCAGAGTATTTGATCAATCTATTTTCAAAAACACTTCCAAATGTTAGCATAATAAGAGATGAAACGCTATTGAATTCATGCAGAAACCGTTATAAAATACTTGATAAAACCATAGATGACGCAATTCCTGAAATTGAAAAATCGGTTAATAGGGGGATTAAGACACTTGTTGTGGTCAACAATGTAGCAAAATGTCAGGAGCTTTACAAAAAATTAGAACATTTTAACCCGATGTGTTATCATTCAAAATTCATCTTAAAAGACAGAAAAGATAAAGAGAAAGATATTGACAATCAAAAACTGTTGATTGCAACTCAAGTTGTGGAAGTTTCTCTGGATATTGATTTCGATGTTATGTTTTGCGAGTGTGCGCCGCCCGATGCAATAGTTCAGAGAGCCGGACGAGTTAATCGAAGACGGGGAAAATCAGATAGTTGGATATATATATTCAAAGCATCTGATATATCGAAGAGGATTTATGACCCTGATAATAGCGGATTATTAACACATTCTTTTGAAATATTCAAAAATTCCCTAGAGAAATTAACTGAAAATGACCTTATTAAAATCGTTGAAGATGTTTATTCAGGAAAAGAAATTGAAAAATCGAAATATTTTGTTGATGCAAGTAAGCAGTACACTGTAACGCAAAAAAGACTCATGGGAATTTTTGATAACCCGAATCGAGAAGATAAAAATGAAACCACAAGAAAAATTGAATATCTTCAGGTTCCTGTAATCCCTTCAACTTTTAAAGATGAGGTTTTATCATTGCAACCTTCACAGCGCGGATTGTATGAAGTAAAAATGCCTTACTGGTATGTTTTAAAACATAAAGAGCCTAGTGAAGAAATTACTTTTTGTGATATGAAATATGATTCTGTAATTGGAGCTCAATTTACAGAAGATACTCAGGTTTCAAGTTTAATAATATGAACCTCAAAACCCTCCCCCTCGCCTCTGCCCGCCTCCCCGCCCTCCCCATTCCACAGGCGCGGCGCATCACGACAGACGGCGCGCCGGGATTTCATGACGGCGCCGGATTTATAAATGTTATTTATGATAAATATAATGAAATAAAAATATGGAGAACATGAAAATAAAACAAATCTGCGTTTATCATGCCGAAACCCTGCGGGTTCTCGACTCCGCGCCCACTTATTGCAAAGCAATACGTGTACACGCTCTCCAGAGGCGTTACTTTGGGCGTTCATCTGCGGTTTGTTATTCCTATAGACAGAAGCTGCATCGGATTCCTATCGGTGCGCCGGACTTTAAAAACAGAATTATGATAAATAATATGACATACAAATTAGGAGAATATGAAAAATCAAACAATCCGAGTAAATCCATAGCTTTGATTTCATGCAACCATCGACAATACGGAAAAACCCGCCATTGGCGGCGCCTCACCGGGGTCTGGGGTCGCAACCCCGGCGCTGTAATGCTGTAGCAGACCAAAGTGATACATAGTGCATAAAATATGAACCTCAAAACCTTCACCCTCACCCTCGCCTCCACCCGCCCCATCATTGGTAGCGCGCCTGAGCTGCGCGGCTTCTTCGCCACCCAATTCAATGAATATTCCCTCCTCCACCAGCACAGCGCCGACAGGCTCATCTATCGCTATCCCCTCGTGCAGTACAAGATGATAGACGGCGCGCCCATGGTCATCGGCATCAATGATGGCGCCGAAGTTTTAAAACAGGTTTATGATAAATACGATGAAATAAAACTTGGCGAGGAGGTTTATGAGATCGTGGAGAAGGGCATCTATGTGAGGAACCAGGAGTTTGGGATTTCGGATAAGATTCATTCATACGAGTTCACCACACCATGGCTTGCGCTCAACCAGGAGAATTACATGAAGTACTATGGTCTTAAGAGTCATGAGGACAGACATGAGTTCCTGAGAAAAACGCTCATTGGTAACCTTCTCTCCATGTCGAAAACGCTGGATTATCAAGTGCCTGATACGATAAAATGCGATGTTGATGTAAAAATTCATAAGAACAGGTTAAAAGATGTAAACGTGATGACCTTCATCGGAGGATTCTGTGCCAACTTCATCATACCTGATTATCTTGGCATCGGAAAATCGGTTTCAAGAGGATTTGGCGCCGTTATCAGAAGTAATGATTTAAAAATGAACTTTAATAATATATACCAACGCTAACAAATATGATAACTACAGAGTATATAATTAGAAAATATCCCCTGAAATGCAGGACCATGTTGAGGACGTGAAATCGGTGACCATTCAGATGAAAAATAAGTTGCCCGTTGAAAAACTCATTAGAAAGCTGAATAAAGATTTTGAATTTATAAACGACGAAGTTGAAGGTATTTTACTTTATGGTTCATGTGCCATAAATACTGCAGATGAACGCTCTGATATAGACATATGCATCATTAAACCCCGGGCACACGGAATTTTGAACAGGATTTTTCAAAAAGTCGGCGATAAGTACGATGTGAAAATCTTCGAAGAACTGCCCCTTTATGTAAAAATAGACATAATCGAAAACTACAAAGTGGTATACGGAGATGAGCCATCGATTTCTTTTTATTTCTACAATTTCAGAAAAGATTGGGAAGACATGAAATACAGGATAATGAACAACAGATTCCGCACTGTATCTGAGATGAATATAACCAGGAGGAGATGGTTTGAAAGAAGAAGACAGGTATCTGTCAAAGGTTGAAAGATTTATCGAGGAAGAAGAATTTATTTCCACACACACGATAGACAATGACGTAACCGAGCGCGCTTTGCTGTATTCTCTCCAGGTTGTAGTAGAGATATCCATGGATATAATCGCTATGAAAGTACGGGACATGGGCTTGAAGGTCGAAGATGACGCCACGAATATTGAAAAAATCACTGATAAAAAAATAATATCACAAAACGAAGGGGATTTTTTAAGAC
>JBAVMS010000002.1:0-2103 GCA_049690315.1 Candidatus Methanoperedens sp. | reverse complement strand
ATCTTAAAGATGCTGGAAGAGATTGATGATTTTTACAAATGAGGGAATAAAAATGAATGCCGATACATACGAGAATTTAGCAAACTGTGATAATTGCGCAGAATTAGAAGATCTGAAAATGGAAGTTAATGATATTACGACACTATTAGAAGAGACACAGGATGCATTAGCCAGAGCAAATCGAAAACTTAAATCATTAGGGGAACCTGAAATAATAGTCTCCTAATTTTCTTGTAAACCTTGTTACTTGAACTTGAGAGTAATAAGGGCAAAGAAAATTTAAAAGTGGTGAGTCAAAATGAGGATACCTGTATTAAATCTAAAACATCAAGAGAGTAATGTTGAGATGCTAACTCTATTAAGAGATATAAAAATAGAACTCCAATTAATAACTGATAAGTTGTATGATGGGAGAGATGCAGAAGTTTACTTTAGTGGCACGGATTAAGGATTAAGGATTAAGGATTGATCAAGATGTTTCAATATATAGAAGAGTGTACGGCCAATGTCATAAGAGATTGCGCTCCTAAACCTGATTTGATTCTATTAGAAATTGCATACCAGTTAGGCAGGATTGCAGACAAATTAGAAGTTGCACAAAAACCCCCTGTTTTTATTACACTCCCTGAAGATCCAACAGAGGATCAATATACAGCAATGGTCGATAAACTAAAAGGCATTCTTAAAGATACGGTGGATCAACATGACAGAACTTAGATGGAGTATTACGGGAACTTCAAATGTCCCGGCAGATCAATTTATCAATGAACTAAGGATGCATAGTTATCCTGTCCCTATTGACTGCATATTTGGTGAATGTCAACAGTATAGGCCAGCATGTAAAGTAGGTATCTGTAAGATCGCAATAGTATTGTGTGGGGACTGGTGAATAAAATATGGCATTGATTATCTATACCTTAAAGAACTGCCCTCAATGTGTGCAGTTAAAAAAAGAGATGAAAAAAAGAGGTATTAAGTTCATAGAAAAAAACATGGAGTCACCAGAAGCAAGAACTACACTCTTAATCAATTCTATATTTACCACTGTTGCACCAGTTTTACAGAACGGCAAATCATTTTACATATCAGAACAGCTATTTGGTGCAGATGGTATTCTTGAGATTGCTCTCAGTGGTGTTGGTGAATTACCATAAGGTGATCATATTGGCCAGATGTCAATACTTAGATATACTGATAAGCGATGATCGTTATGAGTGCTTTGAATGTGAACTAATAAATACATTCTATGGTGGTACACACTGTAAGTATTACAAAGAATATAAGAAAGAAACTAATTAAAACTTAAACCATTTCCTTCTCTTTTTCTCTTTTTCTTTTTCTTGTTTGCCCTCAGTCAACAATTTAAGAGGTGGCACGATCTCATTCAACAGTACTTTATGGCTATCTAACAGATTACCGTAATTGATTTTCAGTTCTTTGTTCTCTTTTGAAAGTATAAAATATTCAATTGTTAGCTCTGTTAAAATCTTAGATGCTTTAACTTGTTTCTCATGAGCGCACTCGTTAATTTTAGTATAAATCTCATCAGGTAAAGTTGCGCAAATTTGGGGCATATCCAGTAATATGAACTTAGGTATCTTAAAAGTTCTGATGCAAAAGCTTATTAATAAGTTATTCCATAAGTTATCAGCACTTAACAAAAGTAGGTGAGCTAAAATGGATCTAGGACTTATAGCAATGAATGTAATGACGAGAATTGATTCACCAGCAATAAACGATGTAATAATGCAAATCATGGTTAATATATGGACATTAGGCATGATAACATTATTAGCACCGTTAATACTGCTCGGTGGCCCTAGTAACACCCAAAATGTAAACGTATGGATACACCACTAGATTAAATAAGAGTATAAATAGAAAAGGGGAGGAGGTGAAAAACATTGGGTGCTTTAATGGCTACATTATTCGCAGTACCAATGAGCTTCTTTATATGGCACTTCACACAACCGGATTACACCAAATTTTTACAGTTGGATTTACCGGGTTTGATACTGCTTTGGATTATGCCATATTAAATCAATAAACTTCTTTTTTCTTTTTTCTTTCTTTTTTTAATTTTAAGATGATAAACTATATATG
>JBAVMS010000001.1:0-55353 GCA_049690315.1 Candidatus Methanoperedens sp. | reverse complement strand
CTGGGGAACTTGAGGCCGTAATTGAATCGCATAACATATGGCGGTGTGTGGACTGCTATACATGTTATGAACTCTGCCCGCAGAAAATGGGCATGAATAAGATATTTGATAAATTAAAGCATATCGCTCTTGAGAGAGGAAAAGGGCCGAAAGGCTTTGCAGCCAGCATCGAAATGTTCAAGAAAGATGGGAGACTGGGAGAGCCAACGTCTGTCAGGAAGAAATTGAAACTTCCGGAGCCGCCGAAAAGCGGGGCAGAGGAATTAAAAAAATTGTTAAATCATATCAATCAAAAAGGAGAAGAAAATGAAGTGTGACGGAATTCCTTCGGGATGTGCAATATCCGGAATGATGAGTGAGCAAGGAAGACGCATTGACGGCAGGATTATAATACAATCCATTGCCTGCATGCATGACCGCTCAAACGGGCTTGGCGGTGGATTTGCAGCCTATGGCATTTATCCGAAACGAAAAGACATGTATGCTTTTCATATGATGTATGACAACATGGAAGCAAAAGAGAACACTGAAGAGTTCTTCAAGGACTACTTTAATGTGGACAAGGACGAGTCTATTCCCACACAACGGACAAATGGTATTTCAAATCCACCCATACTCTGGCGGTATTTCCTTGAAGTACCCGAGAACAAGCTTGAATTCCTCACCGAGAGGGATTATGTCACGAATACCGTGATGAAAATCAATTCCGAGATAGAAGGATCTTTTGTTGCCTCAAGCGGCAAGAATATGGGCGCATTCAAAGGCGTGGGGTATCCTGAAGATATCGGCAGGTTCTACAAGTTAGAAGATTACAGCGCTTACATCTGGACTGCCCACGGCAGGTTCCCAACCAACACGCCAGGCTGGTGGGGCGGCGCTCACCCGTTTACCCTGCTTGACTGGTCAGTTGTTCATAACGGCGAAATCTCTTCATACGGAATCAACAAGCGTTACCTTGAGATGTTCGGCTATAAGCTTGAATTAAGGACCGACACCGAGGTTATCGCTTACCTGATTGACCTGCTCGTCAGGCGACACAAGCTTCCGATTGATAAGGCAGTAATGTCCCTTGCATCCCCATTCTGGAAGGATATAGACAGGATGGAACCCGAGCAAAAGAAAACCGCCACTATGCTGCGGCAGGTTTACGGAAGTACGCTTTTAAACGGGCCATTCAGCATAATAATAGGGCACAGCAATGGAATGATAGGATTGAATGACAGGATTAAGCTTCGTCCCATGACCGCAGCCCGAAAGGACGATATGTTATACATGGCTTCGGAAGAATCGGCTATCAGGGAAATTGCTCCCGACCTTGATGAGGTATGGAGCCCGAAAGCAGGCACGGCTGTAATAGGTACACTGAATGGAGAGGTGGAATAATGGAATCACAACTTCCCGCAGAGTTTGCCGTGAACGTGAACCAGGAAAAATGCCGCAGGTGCAAGCGCTGCGTAATAAATTGCAGTTTCGGTGCGATTGAGTTCAAGGACAAGGTCACCCCGAATAGCAAGCTGTGCGTTGCATGCCACAGGTGCGCAACCTTCTGCCCAGAGAACGCCATAACCATTACTGAGAACCCGCTTGATTACAAGGATGGGTACAACTGGACGCCTGAAATAAGAAAGAACATTTTAAAACAGGCAGAAAGCGGCGGCATCATCCTTACTGGCATGGGAAATCCCAAGCCCTACCCAATTTACTGGGACCATATGCTGATAGACGCCTGCCAGGTGACTAACCCGTCAATCGACCCTCTGCGCGAACCGATGGAACTCCGCACGTACCTTGGAGCAAAGCCTGACAGCGTGGAGTTCGATGGGAACGTGAGCCTAAAAACCGAACTTGCGCCGCAGGTGAAACTTGATATACCCATAGTGTTCGCGGCAATGTCGTACGGCGCCATAAGCCTGAATGCTCACAAGGCGCTTGCCATGGCAGCAACGCGCATGGGAACGCTGATGAATACAGGCGAAGGCGGGCTGCATGAAGAAATTGCGCCTTATGCTGACAGGATTATCGTGCAGGTCGCATCGGGACGGTTCGGCGTGACGAGTAAATACCTGAACAGGAGCGCTGCTGTGGAAATAAAGATCGGGCAGGGTGCAAAGCCCGGAATTGGCGGGCACCTGCCGGGTGAAAAGGTGGGAGAGGACATCTCAAAGACCCGAATGATACCCGTGGGCACGGATGCATTATCTCCCGCACCGCATCACGACATATATTCAATAGAAGACCTCTCGCAATTGATATATGCGATAAAAGAGGCTACAGATTATAAGAAACCCGTTTCGGTCAAGATAGCTGCAGTACACAACGTAGCTGCAATCGCAAGCGGCATCGTGCGCGCCGGGGCTGATATTGTGATGCTGGACGGATTCCGCGGGGGAACAGGTGCGGCTCCCATGGTTATCAGGGACCATGTGGGAATACCAATCGAACTTGCACTTGCAGCTGTTGATGAAAGGCTGAGGCAGGAAGGGATACGCAACCGCGCTTCCATACTTGTGGGAGGAAGCATAAGGCAGAGCGCTGATGTTGTAAAAGCAATAGCGCTTGGTGCGGATGCCTGTGTCATTGGCACCGCTTCCCTAATAGCGATGGGATGCAGGGTATGCCAGAAGTGCTACACCGGCAATTGCGCATGGGGCATTGCGACGCAGAAGCCTGAACTTGTGCGCCGGCTGAATCCCGAACTGGCGGCTGACAGGCTGTGCAATCTTCTTACAGCCTGGGGTCATGAGATACAGGAAGTGCTTGGCTCACTCGGTATAAACGCAATCGAGTCATTGCGCGGAAGCAGGGAACGCCTGCGCGGTGTGGGACTGAATCAGGAAGCTCTTGACATACTCGGAATCAAACATGCAGGGATAGGACAGTGATGATCGTGAAAATTGACGCAAAAGGCATGCACTACAGGCCATTGAATAAGATTATCCGCGACGCTATTGCATCGGGCGAAAAGGAGTTCGAACTTGATAACATAGGCGGGCAGAGGTATATCGGCGCCGGAATAAATGAAAATGTTAAGATTACCATTAACGGCACGCCGGGAAACGACCTCGGGGTTTTCATGAACGGGCCGAAAATAATCGTTAATGCAAATGCCCAGGACGGTATCGCGAATACCATGAATGCGGGTGAGATTATCGTTCACGGGAATGTCGGCGATATTATCGGATACGGGATGCGCGGCGGTAAGTTGTATATCAAAGGAGACGCAGGATACCGTGTTGGCATCCACATGAAGGAGTACAAGAAACAGGTTCCTATCATAATAGCTGGCGGCACAGCGGGCGATTTCTTCGGCGAATACATGGCAGGCGGGATAATGATACTGCTCGGCATGAACGGAAAGAGCCCGCTTGTGGGCGACTACGTCGGCACGGGCATGCACGGCGGCGTAATGTATATCCGCGGGAAGGTTGACCCCTTCAACCTCGGAAAAGAGGTTAGCTGCCTTGAATTGAGTGAAGAGGATACGAAGCTCATCGGGTCTTATCTCAAGGAGTATTGCGAGCATTTCGGGTTTGATTATGATGAAGTCATGAGCGGGAAGTTCACGAAGCTTGTGCCGCTGTCGATAAGGCCGTATGGGAATTTGTATGTTTATTAGAAATGGGCTGTCTAGCGAAAAGTTCCTTTATTTTTTGTGACTTTACTTTTCAACACCCTCCCGTGCTCATCAATCTCCCCTCTCTTGATGCGCGTGCTGGATATCGGTAAACCATCATCTGCAAGAACATAATCCACAAGCACGATTTCTATTTGCCCCAATTTTTTCTCCTTCCGTATCTTGTTTATCTTCAATCCGATAGGATGCGTTTCCGGAGATACAACAAGGAAATCAAAATCATCACGTATTGTCGGGCCGTACGGGTCATCAAGCCTCACAATTACAGGAGCTATCCCCTGCTTTTGTATAAATCGCATGACTTCATCGTAGCGCGACTTGTAATCAGACACTTCATGTACCTTGTTCCTTGCCAATAAATCCGAGGTCAGTCCGACAAGTAACTCACCGTTGCGGCTCAATTCAACAGCTTTCATCAACAGGGCTTTATGTCCGTCATGAAGTGGGTCAAAAGTCCCTCCGACTGCTACACGCGCCATATTCGCAAAATTGAACTGGCAAACGATAAGAGTATCTTTTAATATCTATTAAGCAATTTTAGAGGCAATGAGCGACGAGACAATACACTGGGCAGATGTTATAGCAGAAAACGTACTTGCACGGGGAAAAAAGCACACGGTAGCCTCAGGCATCACACCCTCCGGTCCAATCCACATTGGCAATATGAGGGAAGTGGTCACGGCAGATGCGGTTTACAGGGCGCTTTCGGACAAGGGGGCAGATGTGCGGCTTATCTATATCGGGGACACGCTTGACCCCCTCCGTAAAGTCTATCCTTTCCTCTCGAAAGACTATGAAGCCCATGTGGGAAAGCCGCTGTCCGAGATCCCGTGCCCATGCGGCGGTCATAAAAGTTATTCCGAACATTTCCTTCTCCCTTTCATAGATGCGCTGCATTCCCTGGGCATCAAGCCGCAGGTTTACAGGGCTGATGAACTCTATAAAGAGGGAAAATACGTTGAAGCGATAAAAAAAGCCCTGCTGAACAGGGATGCCATAGCCCGAATCCTCAAAGAGGTTTCAGGGCGTGACCTTGAACCTGACTGGAGCCCTTTCAATCCTATATGCAACGAATGCGGACGGCTCAGCACCACGAAAGTGACCGGTTTTGATGTTGATAAGGAGACAATCGATTATGTCTGTAAATGCGGCTCGCAGGGCACTGTGTCCATGAAAGGCGGCGGAAAACTTAACTGGCGCGTTGACTGGCCTGCGCGGTGGCCGATATTCGGCACAACTGTTGAACCGTTCGGTAAAGACCATGCCACAGCAGGCGGTTCATACGATACTGGAAAGAGGATAGCCCGCGAGATATACGATTACGAGCCGCCATACCCGATAGTGTATGAATGGATTATGCTGAAAGGCAAAGGAGCCATGCACTCATCCACCGGTCTTGCTATCTCAATAAATGAAATGCTTGAAATAGTGCCGCCTGAGGTCCTGCGCTACCTGATTATAAGGCAAAAGCCTGAAAAACATATTGAGTTTGACCCGGGACTTGCTTTCCTCAACCTTATTGATGAGTACGACCAGGTTGAAGGTGATAAAAGGGCGTACCAGCTTTCAAAGACGGAAGGCACGGAACCTTCCAAGATTCCATTCAGGCATATGGTAACTGCCGTCCAAATCGCCGATGACCGGGGTTTTGATTACCTGCTTACTGTTTTGAAGCGCACTGATTACGATACCTCGGATGTAGCCGCAATCAGGCAGAGGGCGAACAATGCAAGGAACTGGCTCCTGAAGTATGCGCCAGAGTTTGTGAAGTTCAAAGTACAGGATACGATTCCGCCGCAGGTAAAGAGTTTCACGAAAGAGCAGAAACTTGCGCTTACTATCCTTGCAGATGAACTTGAGCAGGGCATGACCGGGCAGGAAATCCATGATAACATGTATAAGGTGGCTGAGGAAGCGGGACTTGACGGGAAAAGGGTTTTTGAGACTGTGTACCAGGCGCTTCTGGGGCTCAAGTCGGGACCGAGGGCGGGGCATTTCCTGGCGTCGCTTGATAAGGATTTTGTGGTGAAGAGGTTTAAAGAGGCGAGCCTTTAAAAAAAGACAATCTGTGTTGGCGCTATTTCCTCAACACTTCAAACAACATAAAAATCCCGATTATCAACACCGCCGCAGCCCATATCGAAAAATCGGGAAGTGCATAATATTTCGCTGCGCCAAAGAGCACTCCCAGAGCACCGAGCCCGATGGTGAACTTGCTGATATTGAGATTCCAGATAATTCGAAGAAGATTCAACAACAGCAGAATCCCGCCGCTTCCTGCATATATGAGCGCCCATTCCTGGGTATTGTCCAGTCTGTTCATACTCCCAAGAATCCAGCTTCCTCCAAGTAGTATGAAAAATAAAGCCCACGAGAATTTAATAAGTTTCAGGTTCAGCATATGCTTCGCAAGGAGAGCCCTTTCATCCATCACGACTTCTACTTTTACCATGTAGCTTCCAGATATGCGGCTTAAAGATTAAATATTACCTGTTTATCCGGATTTCGATGCATAACATTGATAAGAAGTCAGATTCATTAACGACGCAGGTGAAATTATGAGTGAATGTTTCCTTTGCCATACTGCTATTGAACCCGTTAACGATGCCGAGATAGAAGGCGTCGAACTATGCGTTGACTGCTGCGAAAACATGGATGCAGTTGTAAGAGATTACCTGACCTCAAGTCCTGGAGGTTTGGAACTTGTTGTTGATATAATTGCAGACGACCTCTCAAACCCTGAAAGCAAATTGAGAGATAGCCTCAAGGATGTTATCAAAGAAGTGATGTCAGAAAAGTAAACCTTCAGGATTCAGGCAACAGAGTAGAACATCCTGCCGATAAGGATTACTATCAAAAATATGATAACTATAAGTAAGCCGATAATTATATCGTCTTTCTCAAAATTTATGTCTTTCATTTTGTAATCACCAGGACTTCTATTCTTTTTTTATTGTATATATACTCACCCAAATAATAATTTTATAAAATGTTAAAAATGAGGAGCTAATCCTTTATTCAATTCTTTTTTATACCTGTTTTTGGCGATGCTGACCATATCTCTCGGGATAGAATGTTTGTTAATCGCCAGATGATTTTCAATAATCTTTAATTCATTCTGGTAAGAGGGAGCGATCAATCCCGCATATTCCAGGCCGTCGCTGGTCAGGACATACTCATATCGCTGCTGCCACCTGCCCTTTTTTTCAAAATAGCGCAGGTCTTCATCCACCATTCCCATTGCCACAAGGAGCTGGATATCCTCAAAAAGCTTATCGCTGTACGGAAAACCGTAGCGGTTATGGAACCTGTAATCGAAGAGGTTGCGCAGCCTGTCTATTTTTTCAAATTCCCTAACAAGCCGGTATATCAGGTTAATATTTCGAAGCCTTGGCATTGTTATTCTTCCTTCCGCCTCCCTGCTGAACATCCTGTGCGCACTGTAGAAAATAAGAAGAAGCCCTTCGATAGGCAGGTTGTTCTCATTCCTGATAAAGTGCAAAAGTTTCGGGGACAGGCTCTCAATACCGAGCAGGAAATCGTGTGACGCCTGGGACAGCGTGGAATCATCCTCGTGCCTTGAAAATATACACAGCGATATCTGGCGCGAAATCGCCCTGACAAGTCCGTTAGCCAGAGCCGATTCGTCATAGAAAAATCCTTCTTCTTCCCCGAGTTTCACCCGGGTGCTTTTGGGGATTCCGCCTGCAACATCAAGGTCTATGAGCACAGGAGCGCCGTACTTTTTCGCAAAACGCTTTGCAAGCTCGTCTTCAAACATCTTCCTCGCAACGCCATTCCTGGCAATGGTTGAAAGCGCCATTCTTGTCAGCGGATTGAGGTTTTTGTGTGTAAATCGTGCAACTGCATTGCAGATGTATCCGTTTCGGAGGTTTAAGATTAGTTTTCTGGAATTCTCATCGCCATTTGATTCTATAAAATTTAAAAGGTCGCTGTCTATGTATGAGGTGAAGAATTTCGCCATGGTCGTCCTGACATCGTTCCCCGATTTCTCATATAAGCCAAGCGCTTTCTCAAGAGCATGGAGAAGCATCACCCTTGCCCCCTGTGTTTTCGGATTGTGGATTATAGCGGAATAATGATGCGCCCTTGCAATCAGCATGGATTCTGCGGCCGTGAGCGCCATATCCTCATCGTAACTCTGTGAACCCCCGAGTATTACCCTGCCGTTGTGTAGCGACATGCTTCCTATAATCTGGTCAAGGTCCACAAGCCCGAGAGAGACGCCCGTGTGGTATGAATCGCGAAGCAGGAAATCAATCCTGTCGGCGTCTATGTCATTTGAGATAATCTGCGCAAGATAGGGTCTTGAAACCGCATCAACATCGCCGATTGCCATTTGGGCAATCTCTTCAAAGAATGGCGCGCCTGCATGCGCTGCAATTTCCGGTTTTGTATGGAATGAATTTGATATTATGTATTTCGTGAACATCTCATGGTTCAGGAAATTCTTTCCATTGATTACGGGCTGGTATAACGGGTTTCTTTTAAGGACGCTTTCCACGACATGTGAGAATGCGCAGTGACCGACATCATGGAGCAGGGCTGCCATCCTGATTTTTACTATTTCCTCCTGTGACAGCCCCAGCGCCTTTGCCATCTTATCAGCGATGAACAGCGTCCCCACGCTGTGTTCAAAACGCGTATGGTTGGCGCCCGGGAAAGCAAGGTCGGCAAGACCAAGCTGCTGGATACGGCGAAGACGCGCCATTTCCGGGGTGTTTATTACGAGCTGCTCAAGCTCGGTTATTTCCACACGACCGTAGATGGGGTCTATGATTGAGGGCATGGTGATGTTAGATAAGAACGAGGGGGTATTAAAATGAATCTGTATTATTTTCGAGCATGATGGGGGATTTAACTGCTCTGTTCAAGATGACATAATGGACTTATCAAGGTTCTCGCCAGCCAGACCGATTCACCTGTAGCCTCCTCCAGAAAGGGCATTCGCATGACTCGGGGGCACGGTTGCACCGTTGTTCACGGATTGCTTTCGATTCGTATAGGAGGCTATAAATATTTCCGCAAGTTCGTTTTCCCTGAAAAAAGGCTTTATTACCTAAAATTAGGGAATACTCCCTAAAAATAGGAAAATTATTTAAATACAGAAAACAAAGATTAACTGAATGGAAAACATAATCGGAACAAAGACATCTATTAAGATACTCTCATATTTATTAAAAAATCCTGTAAAAGAGTTTAAGGAAATAGAGCTGATAAGAAAGAGCAAAGTCGGGAAAGGCGCAGGTGCGGTAACAATTAACAGATTACATTCATTAAACACAATAAAAATAAAAAAGGTTGGGAAAACAAAAATAATATCACTGAATACCATAAACCCTGTAACCTTTTCTTTAAGAGAGCTTTTTGATAGGCATAGATTCCTCACATTGCCAGAAAGCATGATTTCAGCTATTTCACTTTTCAGGGAAAGAATCTATAATCAGTCTAAGGCGATTATTCTATTCGGCTCTTTAGCTGCCGGAACTTTTGATGAAAATAGCGACATAGATTTGCTGATAATTACAGAAAATGAAGACTATGTTAAGACAGCAGGGAAAGAGGTACATGACCTGGCCGGAGAAAACATAAATATTCACTTTCTAAATCCGGAAGAGGCAAAAAAGGAATTCAAAGAAAATGACCTCATAACGACCGCACTCATAAATGGCGTTTTAGTTTATGGCGGGGACTATGTGCGGGAAATTATGAAGCAGCCTGGAGACCAGAAAGAATTGAAGTTTTTAAAAGAAAGAATAAATGCAGCATGGAGAAATTACACAAGCAGGGATTACGACTCTTCTAAAGAAATAATCAGGGCAGTATCCGAAAATATGGCATTTTTTGCATGTAAACTGGAAGGAATGGAGGCGCTCTCAAGAAAAGATGCCCTGACTAAATTAAAAAAATCAAGCGAATATAAAGTCCTGGGCAGCATAGGCGAACTTGAAATAGAAAATGCGCTGGAAATATTGGAAGAGCACTATAATAAACTCTTCAACAAATTAATACTGAAAGGTGAAGGCATTGAAAGACGAATTAAAAAATGAGATTATTGAGGATTTCAGCCGGGCTAAGAATGCGCTTGCTTCTGCAAAGAGAAACTTCGAAGAGGGCGACAGGCTTACCGCAGCAAATAGAGTATTTGTAGCGTGCGAAAATGCGGTTTATGCATGTATGAAACTGAAGTTCGGAGGCACAACCATCTCAAGAAAACGGATTCTACTGAAAATGGAAAGCGTTAGCCCATTGATGATGGAACTGTATGAACGTTCTTATGACCTGAGGGTTCAGGCTGATTATGGAAGAAAAAGCAGGATTGTGGAATTCAGTAAAGAGCGCGTGGAAGAAATTATCAGGAAAGTGGAGAAGCTCATCTTTGATATCGAGAAAGAACTGAAAAACTCTGGAGTGTTGTAAAAATAAGAGCCAAGAACTTCATTAATTGTGTGTATATGAAGTTTGCCTGATAGTAAAATTTGAGTGAGGAGAGTAAGCCCCTTTATGTTTAGCGCAAGGAGCGAGTGCCCCTGTAGCGCTTGTGCAGCATTCAGCTATGCGCCGTACTCGGACAGGTCTGGACTGCCCTTTTAGTCCTATTTCGGCTTGCACCCGCGTGGATTCGCCGTTCCATCCGCATGCGCATGACCTCATTCTTACAAAATCATCGCATATCTGCGCAGCGGTATCGTTTCTGTTCCAGAGCCAGGATTCTCACCCTATGCCCTTGACAAGCATCCGCGGTCCAGAAGGTGAGGGGACTTTCCTCAGCGTTACCGCCGGAAGCCGCCCTTCCTCTCTCGCTTCCTATTCAGCGTGTTATGGTTTATATTTACCGACGCAGCAGGATTCCTGAAAACTCGCCCTTGTACGGTTCAGGTATCACTTCCACGCCAGTCACTCTTGCATATTCCGGTCCTTTCCTGCACCACTCTACCATTTTTTCAACCTTTTCCTCTTCCCCCTCAAAAACAGCCTCGACCCTTCCATCCTGCAGATTCCTCACCCAGCCTGAAAGACCGAGCTCATCCGCCATATTCTTGGTGCTTGACCGGAAGAATACCCCCTGTACCTTCCCGGAAACAAAAACATGAACCCTAGCGTTCATATCCTGATAGAATTCCTAATAGAGTTTAAAATAAAAAAGAGGACCGGGCTATAGAAGCCCCGATCTCTGAAGCAGCATCAAATCCTCGGTATTCAGTTTCTCGCCAAGCTTGAACTGGTTATAAACCTCTTCGGCTTCCTTCTTGGCCTGTTCCCTGATGGATTCATCCTTGCTTTCTTTTGTCTTTCTCTTCATTCCGATTATTACTTTATTGAGTTCGCGGATTTCCTTCTGGGTCTGGATGAATAACCTGTGCTGCTCATCCGCCGCTTCCTGGGCTTTCACAAATTCCTTGTGCGCCGCATCCGAGTCCGCCCGTACAGCATCAGCTTCCTTAAAAATCACAATCATCTTATCATGATGCTGCTGCGCTGCGTCTGCATACTCTTTTACTTTATTATGATGTACTAAAGCTTCATCACGCAGGGATTGGGCTTTTTCAAGTAATGATTTTAATTCAGTATTTCCTTCAAGCTGCTGTTTTCTTTGTTTCAGCTCGTCGGTCAATCTAGCGATGTTATCAACAAGTTCCCGCTCTTTTGCAGGGGTCATTACCTCTGTCTGCTGCTTAAACTCCAGAGCATCGATTTCTCTTTTTAATTCTTTAAGTGATGGCCCGTCGCCAAGATTCATGCCTTTTCGTATCTTATCGAGCTCAGCGTAAATTTTATTGGCATCATCATTTAATTCATCGCGTTTGAGTTTAGCCTCGGCAACTTTTTCGTTGTTCTCATCGCGAAGCTTTTTAAGTTGTTGCGCCTCGTCAATCAACTCTTTTGTGCGCTTATTTAAATCGTTTCTCTTGCTGGCGCACTTACTTGCTTCCAGATTGAATTCATTTCTTTTGTCCTTATACTCTTCCGACTTGTTTTTCAAGTCCGCTTTTCTGTCCTGTAACTCATTTAACAACCTATAGTCCTCCTTTTCCAACACCAGTTGGGGGTTATGCATTTCATAATGCACTGTACAGTCCCGGATAACCCGGAACAGCCTTTCGGCATCATTTACCCTGTTATACCTTGATAGGAGACTCTAATATCATAATCATTTGATTCCCAAAAACAATCCTGAAATAATTATGTCTTAGACTGCTCCGATTCACTGTATAAAGAGTGAATGTTTTCTCCTCATTCTCTCACATGCCTTTTAACCTTTTCGGACAAAAAATGAATTTGTAGAGTACGAATACAGATGATATTTTGCCTTGATTCCCACTTTAAAATCTATAATCGCAACTGCCTGAATCTAAAAAACCGGGACGTTATCATGGTCTATTTTTTACTTTTCTTGCTCTCAAGTATCCGTTTTTTAATCTCAAAAATCTCTTTTGTGACCGGAATCTCCTTGGGACAAACTTTCGTGCACATCCATTTGGTCTGGCATCCCCACGCCCCATCCTTATTGTCAAGGAGGGCAATCCTCTCTTCCGGGCCTTCATCCCTCGAATCGAAAAGGTATCTGAAAGAGCGGACAAGCGCGGCAGGACCGATATAAGCTTCCGTGGCTTTATCCTGGTTGACCGGGCATGAAGCTGTGCAGCAGGCGCACAGGATGCAGCGGATGGCATCCTCGAACTTATGATGTTCTTCAATGGACTGTAGCCGCTCTTCTTCGGGCTGTGGGGTTTTTGTGATAAGATAGGGTTTGATTGAATAGTATCTTTCAAAGAATGGTTCCATGTCAACAACCAGGTCCTTTACCACCCTGAATACCTGTAAAGGCTCGATTAGAATCTCCTCATTTTCGCCAAAATCTTTGACCAGTTTCTGGCATGCAAGGGCGCTTGTGCCGTTTATCCTCATACCATCAGACCCGCATACGCCGTGGCCGCAGGACATCCGGAAAGAGAGGGTGGAGTCCTTTTCTGCGCGGATCCTGTTTAGGCAGTCAAGTATCCTGTCTTTCGGGGAAGCCTCTACCTCGTAACTCTGAAAATACGGTTCATCATCCTTATCCGGATCGAACCTGAAAATCCTGAATTTCATTATCATCAATAGACCCTCGCTTCTGGCTGGAATCGCGTTATTGCTACAGGTTTATACCTCACTTCCGGTCCTTTTCTGAACACAAGAGTGTGTTTCAGGTAGTTCTTGTCATCCCTTGCAGGAAAATCTTCCCTGAAGTGGGCTCCGCGGCTCTCTTTCCGATAAAGGGCGCTAAGGAGGATAACTTCTGCCAGGTCAAGCTGGTGACCCAGTTCAACCGCTTCCATAAGTTCATAATTGAAATTCCTGCTTTTATCCACGATTTCCACGTCACTGACTCGTGTTTTAAGTGACCGGATACTTTCAAGCCCTTTTGTCAGCCGTTCCTCATCCCTGAAGACCGAACAATAATCCATCATCAGTGACTGCATATTTCGCCGGATTCCATCGATTTTTTCACTGCCTTTGCGGTCGAGCAAGCCCGCTATCATCTCTTTTGCTTTTTCCAGAGGTTCATCAGATACGGGATGATGTTCAATTTTTAAAATATCCTCTTTCATCGCCAATCCGCATCTTCGCCCGAACACGAGCGTATCAAGCAGGGAATTGCATCCTAGCCTGTTTGCGCCGTGCACGGATACGCAGGCGCATTCTCCAGCAGCGTATAATCCTTTTGCGATAGCGCCGGACTCATCCTGCAGCACCCTCCCATCAGTATCAGTAGGAATGCCTCCCATAAGGTAATGGCATGTCGGGTAAACAGGAACGGGTTCATGCACGGGGTCGATGCCAAGGTATATCCTCGCAAAAGAGGTTATCTCCCACAGCCTTTCAAGTATCTTTTCTTCTCCCAGGTGCGTGAGGTCAAGATGCACGTAACCTCCTTCAAAACCCCTCCCCTCGCGCACTTCCGTAAGAATTGCCCTTGATACCACATCCCTTGCTGCAAGGTCTTTCACGGTCGGAGCGTATCGTTCCATGAACCGCTCGCCAATGTTATTTCGTAAAATCGCGCCTTCTCCTCTTGCGGCTTCACTCACAAGGATTCCCAGAGGATAAAGCCCGGTTGGATGGAACTGGACGAATTCCATATCCATAAGAGGGATTCCTGCCATGTGCGCCAGGTTGAGACCATCCCCCGTCGAGGCAAATCCATTGGAAGTTGTCTTAAAAATCCTGCCGCAACCCCCTGTTGCCAGGAGAACGGCTTTGGCTTCAATGAGATTGAGTTCACCCGATGAAAGGTCATAGGTAACCAATCCCGAGCATTTCCCATCTTCAAAAACAAGAGAAAGTACATAGTGCTCCTGATAGAACTTTACCTGGTGGCGCAGGCACTGGTCATATAACGTGTCAAGGACTACTCTTCCAGTCCTGTCCGAGGCATAGCAGGCTCTCTTTACAGGTTTTTTTCCGTAATCACTGGTATGCCCTCCGAAGTTGCGCTGTGCGATTTTTCCATCTTTATTGCGGCTGAATGGAACGCCGATGTGCTCAAGCTCATAAATCACACGGGGAGCATCCTTTACCATAATCTCAACGGCATCCTGGTCAGCGAGGTAATCGCTTCCCTTGACAGTATCGAACATGTGCCATTCCCAGTGGTCTTCTTCCTCATTGCTGATTGATGCGGTTATACCGCCCTGGGCTGCGCCTGAATGTGACCGTGTGGGAAGGACTTTGCTCACTATTGCAACATCGGCTTCTTCCACACACTCAACAGCAGCCCGAAGCCCCGCCAGTCCGGCACCTACTATGACAATATCGTGCTTGAAGTTCATGCAATACCCCTTTTTATGTTAAAGAAATCATGGATAAAACCACTCGCCAACAAATTATTAGGAATTAATCGTTTAAATAAATGCCTGTTTGCTTATTTGTGTAGGGATTTATTTGTAGGTTCTTAGCCGCTCCATTCGCTTATAGAAATAAATTTTTATAAAGTCATTTATTACGAAAAATACCAGCGCCCATGCCCAGACAAACCCGGCAAGCTGCCAACCGAGTGGCTTCATAAAAACGCCATAGATAGCAATTAAAGTGCCGGCAAACTGGGTAATCTCTGTCGTCCAGAAGAGTATCCCGGCTGGATATGGGCGCGACCAGAAATGCCGTTCACCTGTGCGGGTCAGATAAATCGTAATATGACCTGCAACTGCAAGTTTCAGGAACATGAGGGTCTGAATGGTTCCCCTGTCAAGATGCAGCACCTGTTCGCTAAAATAGAATAACATGAAACTGGAAACAACCCCGGCAAGACCTAATACAGCAGCAATGGTCAAAACTTTGTTCATTTCCCAGCTTGCAGGCCTGTTGAGGGGTTTTGTATTGTCATAAGCTATCATCATTATTGGCAGGTCATTCAGCAGTGCAAGGATGACTATCATCACAGCAGTCAGCGGATAAAAGTTGAAAATTATGATGGAGAGTGTAAGGAATATGAGCACACGGATGGTCTCTGCGATACGATACGTGGCATAATTGTTCATGCGCTGGAATATTTTATGGCTCTCTTTTATTGCGTCGATGATGACCGAAAGCCCCGGTCTTGTGAGCACTATATCGGCTGCTGATTTGGCTGCATCCGTGGCTCCCGCAACTGCAATTCCAGCATCTGCTTTTTTCAGCGCCGGAGCATCATTCACCCCGTCACCGGTCATGCCCACGATATGTCCCTGTCCCTGGAGAAGTTCGACGATGCGGTATTTATGCTCAGGAAAAACCTGGGCAAAACCATCGGCTTTTTCAACAATAAGCCCTGCTTCACTGTCAGGTTTATCCAGGAAGGCAGAAGCAGGCTCAATATCCGTCCCCAGGTTAACCTGCGCTGCTATCTGCCTGGCAATAGCGATATGGTCTCCAGTGACCATTTTTACATTAACTCCGAGAGACTGCGCAGTCTTAATTACTTCAGCAGAATCTTCGCGGGGCGCATCATAAATTGCAATAATTCCTGCATATTTCCATTTTCCCTGTGCATCAGTCACTGCTACGCCAAGCGAACGATGCCCTTTTGCTGCAAAATCACTGACCATCTCATTGACCATGGAAGCGATTGATTCTTTATCAGGCACCAGTGACAGGATAGCCTGCGGGGCACCTTTGGAAACCCTGAGCCTGACGCCATCAAGTCCCTCAATTGCGGCTTCGGTGCGCTTCTCTACCGGGTCAAAAGGCTTGAAGTCGGTTATTTTAAAATTCGGGCTGCCTGCAACCAATTCTATGGTTTTTGCTTTAATAATTATTGCGTTGTCTATTGGGTCCTGGTCTTCCTCCCTTGATGCCAGGGAGCCCATCCTGAGCACCTCGTTTTCAGTGAACCCCTCAAACGATTTCACTTCTGCCACACTGAGTTCGTTTTTTGTGATAGTTCCGGTCTTATCCGCGCATAAAATATCCATCCCTGCCAGTTCCTCTATGGTAACAAGCTTGCTGACGATGGCTTCCTTTTTGGCCAGGGCAATTGCTCCCACGGCCATCGTTACTGATAAAACCGCAGGCATCGCAACCGGGATCGCGGCGATGGTCAGTATCAGGACAAACTGGAGAGTCTCAAGCAGGCTTTCATGCCGAAAAAGTGCAAGAACGAATACGATTGACACGAGCACTATATCAAGCCTGATGAGGTAATCGCCAATTTTTATAACAGCTTTCTGGAAATGGCTTTTAGCTTTTACTTCCTCTACCAGCTTTGCTGTTCTCCCAAAATAAGTATTCATTCCCGTAGTGACCACAAGCGCATCCATCTCACCCTGCCTGATTATGGAGCCTGAGAATCCGACATCGGAAGTATGTTTTTCCACTGGCAAGGATTCCCCTGTCAATGCGGATTCATCGACCAGCAGATAATCGCCCTGCATGAGTTTAATATCGGCAGGAATGATCTCCCCGAGACGCACGCGCACAATGTCTCCGGGAACAAGCTCCCGTGCTGGTATCTGCTGCCATTTGCCATCGCGCCGCACCCGCGCAAGGAACGCCAGTTTCTGTTTTAATAATTCGATGGCATTTTCTGCCTTATGCTCCTGCTCAAACCCCACCACAGCGTTTACAACCAGCAGCGCGGTGATTATGACGAAATCTTCCCAGTGCTGGATGAATGCGGACAAAATCGCTGCGATTTCTATCATCCATGGAATCGGGCCCCAGAAATATCGCAGGAATTTGATAATCGGATTTATCTTCTTTTCAGAAATTTCGTTGTAGCCATATTGCATTTGTCGCTTTTGCGCTTCCTGTGTTGATATTCCGCCTTCGCCCGACGAGAGCATTCGCATTAAATCGCTTACGGAAGCATTTTTAGCCTCATCTGTACTGATAATATTCCGGTTCTCGCCAGGTTCAATCATAACTCCCAATATAACCATTAATGAAAGGACTCTTAATACTTTTCGATATATTTTCAAATTATTTTAATTAAAATTAATCAATAAAACTTTCATAACATTTATACATCCGTTACCACATAGTATGATATGGGGAGGCAAGATATGAGCCCGGATACAAAAACCGAAAAGACAAAAGACAAGTTCAAAAAAATTGAAATGGGATTGAAATGCATCAGGGATTTGAACCTGCTTGATGATTTTTTTGATGAGACCTGGAAAGAGGGAACAGAGAAGTTCCTGGATAAATATGAAGACAAGAAATCATTTTATGACCTGCCCCTGGAAGAAACGGATAAGGTTTTAGACCAGGTAAATGAATGGTTCGGGGATGATTACGGGCTGGCTGTAATCGATAGCGAATTCTGGATGGTTTCTGTGGGCAGCGTAGAAGAAGGCGGCAACAAGTGGTGGTTTAAGATGAAACTGAATACGGATGATATTGAGACTGCCAGACAAGTCATTTTGCTGGATAAATGCAGACCGAGGAGATATTGATATTTTAGTCATGGAGGCGCATTGTAATACCGCAAGAGGTATGGGATTTAGAAGGATTGCAGAAAGACGATTACATTGAGATTGAAGTTAAGAAGGTCAGAAAGCCAAAGTAACTTACACGTTACGCATTTCTGGAGAAATTAAAGCGAAATTAAGTTGGGTTGAGAGTTTGACCAAATATAGACACTTGGATAAAATTTAGATTTTGGGTTTGTTATTATATCTGGTTGTCATTAAAATCAACTATTTGTGGTCTAATCGGTTTTTGTTTGTAGGTTATCTCGTTAATATCCTCATACACGATGTCCTCTATCTCAATCTCCAACGGATTACCATTATTATCTCTTATTGGAAACTCTCTTATTACAGATTCTTGACCAGGTTCTAAGGCATCAGGTTCATAACCATCACCTCCACTTCCCCCTAATCTAATATTACATCTAACCTTTAGGGCTGCCCCCTTCCCAATATTTTTAACGTATAAACTTTCCGCGTTTTGTCTAACATAAAAATGTAACCACGGTTTATCTTGAGCAATCCACAGTTTCCTATTATAATATGCTATAATACCCGTAGCTACCACAAGGAATATTGTTGAAATTGTTAATGAATCCATAACCTTGTATCGTATTGCTAATGCATTAATATTTTGGATTGAGCATAATTTAAATAATTTTACTAAAATTATCTTAGATGATACTAAGTAAACGATTGGTTATAAAACTCCCTCCATGCAACAATCGGGTTTAGACAATTAAAAGTCCAGACAACGCAACAGAACCGGTCATAGATTCAGATAAAATGGTCATAACGTCTTCGAATCCACAATCTCCCCGGCTGTAGTGAAAAATGTCCCGCCAAGATGCAGCACCGGCTTTATCCTGGAAACGTCCAGCACGCCGTCCTTGACAGCCCCAATTTCGCATGTCGTAGCCACAACCTTTCCTATAAAGAGCGTATGGTCGCCCGTTTCTTTCGTATCTATAACCTTGCACTCGATATGCGCAGCACATTCTTTTACGCATGGCGTTTTCAGTGCAATGGACTCAACCGGGGTCAGGCCGCACTTTTCAAATTTATCCCCTTCCCTTCCAGATATTGTACCAGCAAGCTGCACTTCTTTCAGAATATCCATAGTTGGAAGATTTAACACAAATTCCTTCGAGCCTGTTATGCATTGATGTGTGTACCGGCTGCGCCCAACTGCAATGCAAAAGAGAGGCGGCTCGGCAGAAACGCTTGTTATCCAGGCAAGCGTGGCAACATTTGGTCTTCCATTCTTATCCATCGACGATACCAGCCCCACAAGCTGCGGGGCAAATAATCTATTTGGTTTTATGCTGCATTCTATTTTCATATTAACCCTCCACGGAATCTTCTATCCATTTAAGATAATCCGAAGAACCTTCATCCAGCCTGAACGAGACCACACAGGGCACTTCATAGCTGTGGATTTCTTTGACTTTTTTTTCTATTTCTTTAACCTTCTCGGTTTTTGTCTTAACTATAATTCCAAATTCGCCTGTCTCATCAATTTTACCTTTCCACCTGAAAATCGAAGTGATCGGGAAAATATTCGCACATGCCGCAAGATGTTCTTCAACGAGTTTTCTTCCGATTTTTCGCGCCTCATCCATATCCCCAGCGGTTATATATACGATTGAAAACATTAGGTCACCCAGCATAATATGCGTAACATATTTAATAATTTATTGAGAACCTTCCGGGAGACCTCTTGTTGAATCCGACTGAAATTTTCCTGCTGGTTTTTTTACTCTACTGGCTTCTTGTCATGTTCCTCGACAGGCGCGGGATTCTTGAAAAACATAATATCAGCACATACGGGCCGATATTGATGTTCCGCACCACAAAGGGGCAGGAAATTCTCGACAGGCTCGCAGTTCACAAAAGATTCTGGAGGACATTTGCAAATATCGGACTTCCGGCGATGCTTATCGGAATGCTTGTAATGTTCTTGCTTGTACTGTTCATCGATTATTCGTTGGCCAGGTCATTCCAGATGCAGACAGTCCCCCAGCCTGGAAAATTTAATGAACCGCGAAATATTTTCCTGATTCCGGGCATTAATGAGTATATCCCGCTTGAATGGGGCATTATCGCTTTAATAATAACACTCGTCGTGCATGAGTTTTCACACGCCATTTTATGCAAAGTGGAAGGCATCAAGGTGAAATCGATGGGCATAATAGTGGCTCTTGTCCCTATCGGAGGTTTTGCCGAACCTGACGACGAACAGCTTCTCGGAAAAAAAGAAGAGAAAAAAGAAACAGAAACCGAACCTTCTGAACCTAAAAAGCTTGCAACCCGCAGCGAACGGGTAAGGGTGCTTACAGCAGGCGTAATGGCAAATTTCGTTACCGCATTTGTCGCATTCATACTTTTCTTTTCATTGCTTGGCTCTATTTCACCTGTGGGAGATGTAATGGTAACAAGCGTGGTTCCCGGATACCCTGCCGACCTTGCGGGCGTAAAACCAGATATGATACTGACAGGGATAAATGATAAAGAGGTCAATACTGCGCATGATTTTATTTTTTATGCTAATACACTGCAGCGCGGGAACAATGTTACCCTTCATTTGTCCGAAAAGGGTGTCAGAAAAGATATCAATATGATAGCGACAGGCACGAACAAGACGAGCGCCGGCGTTGGGATATCTGAAATCGTACAGGGCTCACCTGCAGAAGCTGCTGGCATACAGAAGGGAATGATAATCGTAAAAATGGATAATACCGAAATCAAGGTGCTTGATGATTTTATTAATTTCATGAATACCACAACTGCAGGCCAGAAAGTTGATGTTTATCTTGTGAGCAACAATTCAGTTAACGCCCAAACGGAAATATTCAGGAATATCACGCTATCACGATATCCATACGGGAACGATGCAAAAAAAGGTTTTCTCGGCGTTTCCTATTCGCCGGATGAAGGAGCGGTCAGTTATTCCATAGGAATCGGCATAGGACAGTTCCCGGCTGCGACCTATCTGAACGTACTAAAGAGCATCCCTTCATACATGACCGGGATTGCAGGCTGGGCATTGCTTTTTGGTTTACCCATCTTTGGCCTTCAGGGTGAAGGATTCCCTGGCTTCAGCGGAATGCTTGCCAATTTCTATGAGCCTACAGGATGGGCTGTACCTCTTGGAGTCGGGATATTCTGGATTTTGAATATTCTCCTGTGGGTGGGCTGGATGAATTTCTATGCCGGCTTATTTAATTGCCTTCCGGCAGTACCTCTTGACGGCGGGCATGTATTCCGCGATGTTGTGGCTTCATCGCTTTCAAGGTTTATGGGAGACGGCGAGAAGGTGGAAAGAGTTGCAAATTCAATTGTGATGCTATTTGCGGTGCTGATTCTGATATCGTTTGTATTTATTATGATAGCTCCTTTTGCAGCGCATGGGTTTTAGATTATGATAGCCGTTATTCTGGCATTTTGCAGGGTTTAGCAAGCACTTTATGCGTAAATTTTGGGGCATACCCAAAAATTATTTATCCTGCGTGCACGTATTTTGTCCTATGAGAGACATTGATGGTTTAGAATTAAGTCCGAAGAAAAGCGAATATTTGAAATACATACTGGAAAAAGGCGGTATCGTTCATACGACTGATATTTCGCAGCATTTTAACCTCGATCCTTCTACTATAACTAAGACCATCCAGGAGATGTCATCAACAGACCTTATCGAGCATGTTCCGTACAGGGGGGTACGATTGACTCCAAGGGGCAGGGAGTTTGCTGAATTTTTAGTCAGACGGCACAGGATTATAGAATTAATGCTCTCGCATTATGGGCTTACAGCGCAGGAAGCCTGTGACGAGGCTTTGAAGTTCGAAGGGCTCGTATCCAAGGATGTGGTCGATAAGATATGCAATTCACTGGGGCATCCGAACATGGGTATCTGCGGCAGGATCAAGCATGATACGTGCTGCTGCTGCCCTGAAGATAATCAATGGGGCATTACCGGATGAGCGAACTATCTCCCCATATACCGGACCTTGACCTTATCACATTTTACAGTGAAAAAGGTACGTCGTTATTCTCCAGGATAAGCCCCTGGACAAAGGCGTTAATGCTCGTGCTTATCATACTCTTCGTGTCGCTTGATAAAAGCCTCATATTGGCCGTGTGCCTGTACCTGATAGTTTTAACATTATACGGTTTATCGGGTTTACCCATTAAAAAATTGTTCCAATGGTACACAATGCCTTTTATATTTGTTCTATCGTTGGTGCTGATATTAATGTGGAACGAGCCGGGGAATCCAATATTTTCCCTGAGTCTGCCATACTTTTCGCTCACCCTCACAGATAATGGACTGCTATTACTGCTTACACTTCTGTTTAAATCGCTGGCATCGGTGACCTATTCGTTATTTTTCATTATGACCACTAAATACAATTATTTCTCCGCCATGATTTATCGGGTTTTTCCCTATCCTATCGACCAGGTATTTCTCATGTCGTACCGGTTTATATTTATGACTTTGAAAATGGTCGAATCCATGATCAAAGCACTTAGATCAAGAGGCGGAGGACTTTTAAAAAGCACACGCAGGCAGAGCAAGATGTTTGCCGAAGTGTTTGCTCTAACCATGATACGATCGTACGATAGGGCGGACAGGGTCAATAAAGCCATGGAAGCAAGAGGGTTTAATGGAAAATACGTTGCAGCGACCAGAATACCAGGGATAGGCGTTGGTGAATACTTCACAATACTTGTGGCAGCGACTATGGCGATATATCTGATATGGTTTGTTAAATTACCGTTTTAAAGAGTGATATGATTGAAAACCTTACAACAAATTCATAATGAACAAGCCTGTAATTCTTGTAGGCCCGAAGGCAAGGAGCTTATACACGTGGATTGTGCAAGCCACATCTATCCTGATGGTAGTCTGGGCATACATGAAATGTGTTTCAGGGTGCTTGAAAAAGAGATCGTGGCTTTATGCGGACCAAACGGATCTGGCAAATCCACGCTCCTTGAGCATTTGAACGGATTGCTCAGACCGAGCAGCGGTAACGTCACAGTCATGGGTAAAAAGCTCGATTTGAGTCATGCGGATATCTGGAGAGATGTTGGCATAGTGTTCCAGAGGTCGGATGACCAGCTGTTTGCGCCCACTGTATTAGATGATGTGATGTTTGGCCCCATAAACATGGGCATGAGCATAGAACAGGCAAGGACGGAAGCCATAGGTGCATTAGAAGCAGTCGGTGCCGAAAACCTGTCCGATAAAATGCCAAGCTATCTGAGCGGTGGTCAAAAAAGGCTGGTTTGCATTGCCGGCGTTCTTGCCATGAAGCCCAGGATAATCGCGATGGACGAGCCTACATCTGACCTTGATCCATTACACGCCGAAATGGTAGAAAATATCATCCTTAACCTGAAAACAAAACACGGTATCAGCATAGTTATAGCAACCCATGACCTGGACATGGCAGCAAGGATATCAGACCGTGTTTGCATCGTGAAGGATGGCTCCATCATCGCAGAGGGCAGGCCTTCATCGATATTCTATGATAAGAATCTCATAGAAATGTCGGGACTGAGGCAACCAAAAGTCGTACAAATTTACGAGGAAATAACAAAGAACTTGGGCATTATTATGGAAAATTACCCGATAACCTCCGATGAACTGATTAAAACCATAGCTCCAATGATAAGGCAACATTAAAAAATAAGATTCTTTTGTATCCTAAGGTTTGGGGTATAGCCAAACATTTATAATTGTTGAGGTTGTTATCGCTTGAGAGGTAACACATGGCGCATATACATCTTCCGGATGGAGCATTCTCTATACAATGGATTATTACATGGTGGGGTTTAGCTATCCTAATTTTAGGCTCATGCCTGTATTGGTTGAAAAAAGTTAAAAAAATAGATAATAGAACAATAACGCTGGCCGCGATGTTAACGGCCGCATCCTTTGCAATATTCCAGGTCAGCATACCCCTATTTGGCGGGGTACACATGAACCTGACCCCCCTTATTGGAATACTCGCCGGGCCGGCGATTGGCGGCATCATTGTGCTCATCGTAAACATATTATCTGCCGCAATCGGTCATGGCGGATGGGGCATGATTGGCGCGAACTTACTCGTCAACATGACCGAAGTTACGGTTGCATACAGCATATACAAGGCGCTTGGAAAGATCAATCTCGATACGCTCTCCAAAGCCGGCATTGGAACGATAACCGGACTCCTTTTCGGCAGCATTGTTATGATATTGATAATTCTCATATCGGGTATACAGGGAGTTCATCAGGATGTCCAGACCACGCTTTATGGTCTCTCGCTCCTCGCCGCCGTCAACATGGGCGTTGCAATCATTGAGGCCATCATCACGGGATACGTGGTATCATATATTAACAGGGTCAGACCCGACATGCTTCGGGAGGTGATTCCTGTTGCAGCAACAGCAAAGTAATAAAAAGGGACTCATTATATTCGGGGCTATCGTTCTCATATTTCTGGGTATATGCCTTTTTGCCTATATAGTAACAGGAGATAAAGGGATAGAAGAACGCTTTTCAAACGCAGTAGGACTACCGAGCGAGCCTGATAGCGGCGATAACGGAATATTCGGCTTCACACTCGAAGGTAATCACCAATCCTATGTAATCATATTGGTCTTGATCCTGGTCGCAACAGCATTAATATATGCAAAATATAGGACATAAACAATCCCTAATTTTTTATTAGAGGCCCCGTATTGGTTAAAACCATTATGCATCATCATATTATTGCACTCGGGGCATTGAGGAAGTTTTATCCTGCGGAATATGTCTGTTGCAGTGTTGCAGTGTATTCAAAAGTCGTTGCCATAGTTACAAAGGTTTAAGACAGATTCGGATTTAATAAAGTAATGAGGTTCCCAAATGGTATTTGACGAGACAATACTTCATGTAATACTCCATGTAACAACTATCCTGGTTGCTTTTGTTCTATTTGTATTATCTGCACTTTCGTACATCAGGGATAGAAGGGTAAAAATTCTTTATATTACAGCAGCATTTCTGGTGTTTTTTATCAAGGAAATAATATTAGCGCTTAACGTTTTTATTTATTTAAACATGGATCCTGTAATAGTTCACCCTCTAAATCTGATTATTCTGATATTGTTTTTTGTCGGCGTCACAAAATGAAGATAGAAAATGACAGGCTTTTAGAGCTTGAAACCCGAAAGAAAATATACGCCGTGATAAACAACATGCCTGGAATTTATTTAAGAGAATTGGAACGTGAAACCAGTTTTACAATTGGGCAATTGACCTATCATCTTCCAATATTGGTGAAAGCAAATTTAATTAAAGAAGAAACTACCGGGAGATTTAAGCGTTTTTATCCATTGGGTTTGAATGTTTATGAAAGAAAAATACTTCCGTTGTTAAGAAGGCCAAACCTGAGAAAAATTATTATTTTAGTTCTGGAAAACAAAAGGATAACAAATAAGGAATTAAGCGACAAAATGTCAGTTTCTCCTGCCACGATTTCATGGTACATACAGATTCTTAAAGATGCAAATTTGATTCACAATGAGACCAGGGACAATGGAATTTTTTATTCGTTAATGGATGAAGATGAGATTATCAAAGTGCTCATAGCTTACAAGGAAAGTTTCTTGGATAAAATGATTGACAGGTTCATAGAAACATGGGACAGTTAGAGGTTTGTTCCAATAACCTTTATTGTAGACACTTCATGTATTGGATGAGGAATGAAATAGTATGGGTTCAGTCCCAAAAAATTGGAGTGAAAAAAAATATGAAAACGACTTTTAAATATCTCATTGCAGCATTATTATTTGGAGTGCTAATTCTTACGGCAACCGCATCCGCGCACGTAGTGTTGGACCCTAATGAGGCTGTTGTCGGAGAACAGACATATAGCATAAACGTGCCAAATGAAAAAGATATTCCGACAGTTGAATTAAGATTGGTTGTGCCAGATAATGTTTTTATTACAAGTATTCTTCCTCTCCCAGGATGGAATTATACAACAAAGACTGAGAAGGTCCCGCAAGCTAAAACAGCTGATGGTGATGAGTTACCGACTGATAGAATAAAGGAGATTGATTGGACCGGAAGCTTCGGAGCGGGACAATATCAAACGTTCGGAATTGCAACATACTATGGCGGCGATCCTTTACAATTGGTGTGGAAGGCTTACCAAACATACTCTGATGGAACAACCGTTGCCTGGGACGATACAGTTGACGGACAACCCGCAGCGAGAGTGACGATACTAAATGAAACAAAGATAGATACTCTCACAAATGCTGTGAATGGACTCAATCCTGCAATGATGCAGTCGCGTTCTAACAGGACAACATTTTTAGAATGGGGAGTTGTTATCAGTCTCTTGATAGCAGGAGCAGCACTTATCGTTAGCCTCAGACGAAAATAATGAAGAAAAACCTTATTTTATTTCTCATTTTTTTTGTAAGTTTTATTCCATGTGTTCATGCCCATACTCTTAGAGTTGATGGCAGTATCGGTGTCCTGATGCATGCTGATCCTAACGACGCTCCTGTTGCAGGACAGGTAACAAGCTTTTTTGTCAACATACAGGATAACAGCGGAAAATTCAACATTTCTGCATGCAATTGTACGCTTGCAATAGAAAAAGATAGCAGGGAGATTGCCGCATTTCCGATAACTTCCAATGGATTTCATCAGCAGATTGAATATTCATTTCCTGCATCAGGCATATACAAGGCCATAGTAGTCGGCAAGCCGGCAACAGTAGGAGAGTTTCAGTCCTTTAAAACCACATTTGAGTATTACGTGAGTGGAAACCTGAAAACTGGAAACGAGCCTGATGCTAATCCGTTGCAAGACTACTTTCCCTTAATTGTTCTGATTGCCGGTTTGGCAATATTGGCAATGCTTGTGCCGAACAGGAAACCATCTGAACAGGAAAAAGAGGCTTCCAGGATTTCAGGAAAAAACATCTACGGGACGCTTGTCCCATACAGCAGAGGGATAGTCTATATTTTAGCCATCATCTGGGCATGCCTGCTTTATTATTACGTTTCATACACTATCCCTGATGAAGCAACTGCTTTGTATGCCTTAGCGCGTTACTACGGATTGACTGCGCTATTTATGGTGTTCCTTGTTCTTATTCCGGGAATGGTGAGTGTTTATTTTCCACGGTTTGCTTTCAACGAGCTTTTGATTTATTCAAGAAGAGCACTCGGAATAAGCACGTTTTTCTTTGCTCTCTTTCACTCTATTATAGATTATTTCTACAGTTTGTCAGGTTCCATACAATTCATTTATTTTCTGTCTGAGGACAAACTGATCTCTATTATTTTCAGCATAATCGCTTTCTTTGTCATCTTTTTGATGGCAATTACTTCTTTTGATAAAGTCGTTGCATGGATGGGATACAAAAAATGGAAGTTCCTGCACAGGTTCATCTATCCTGCGGCAATACTTATCCTGTTCCATACATTCATGATTGGCGCGCACTTCATCAATCCCCATGCTCCGCTTCCTTTGTTTGTAATATGCCTCGCACTCGCTTTTGTACTTCTGGAGGTTGGAGCGACTGCAAAGATTCTGATGCTGAACAAGAACAGAAATGTTGTTTATTATGCCGGTCTGGCAATAATTGTTATTTCGGCTTTTTACATTAGCTTTGCTGTTCTGGTCGCACTTTCATCGTTGAATGTCCAGCAGAATCTGCCAAACGGCGAATACGCAGTAAAAGGGTCAGTAGTGTTTATAGATAATGAGACCAACGACATTACAGTCCGGCAGGAAGAAATTCCAGGCGTTATTCCTGGAATGGTCATGATTTACAACCTAGATGATTTGAACGGAACTCGAATAGATGATTTCGTCGAAGGAGAAAATGTCACGCTCATTTTAATGCGAGATCCGAAAAATCTAGATTTTGCCCTAATCCGTATAACTAAGGCATGAAATTGAGGCTCTTTTCATGAGTTTCTTGTAAAAGGATGACGCTATTTCCCGGTAAGTCTCATCAATAAAAGGCTCGCTTCATACAGGATTACAAAAGGCACGGTCACCATTAACTGGCTGAAAATATCCGGTCCCGGCGTAATCCATGCCGCTATTACGAGGAGGAGGATGTAAGCATGTCTCCTGTAATAAGAGAGGGTCTTCCTTGTTGTCACGCCAAATCTGACAAGGAGATTCAAAATCAGCGGCAATTCAAAAGCAGCTCCCATAATGACAGTAGTCATTACAATAAAATAAATGAACTCGTATATCGAGAAATTCGCATTTATCCCGAGGCTCATGGCATCCTGGTAGAGGTACGTTAGAAAAAGCGGGAGCATATAAAAATAGGCATATCCGGCCCCTGTTAAAAACAGCAATACGGCTGCAGCTATGATGGAGAATATCAGCGATTTATTTTGCGATATGACGGCCGGGAGCCTTCCTTTCAGCCCTTTATATGCATAATAAATAACAAGCGGGGATGCAAGAAGAGCCCCGAAGATGAGTGACATCTTGAACTCAAGCATCAGCACTTCCATTGGAGTCAGATAAACAATATTGGGTTTGTATGTATTTACACTACTAGATATATTTATTAGTTCACCTGAAATTTTTGTAAGGTTCTGCGCTATGGCAGAATCATTAATCCTTGTTGACAGCGCGGTGAGGTTATTGGAAATATCAACAAGTTGCCCCGATGCCCCTTGTTTATCTGGCAGGTTAATATGCCAGAACATATCATTTTCTATTTTTTTAATCACTCCACCCATGAAGGAAAAAGAAACAAGTGCGCCTACACCGAAAACCGCGACTATGTAGAATACCTTCTTTTTTATTCCGGAAATCAATGAAAAAATCTCTTCTAAGGGCATTTCACGTTCCTATCTGTAACGGTTCTGTTATTTTCTTTAAAGTGGCTATGGCTGAGAGTGCGGCAAGATAGCTTGTCCTTGGATTGGATGGGGACGGAACATTTTCAACGTGACAGGTGAATGCCCCGAAATCCCCTTCTACCGTAATCTCATGAATATTCCTTGAGGCTTTGGGGTCAATGAAAACCCTGACTTCGGTTTTCTTCGAACCTATTCCGGCAAGACTCAATGAAGCCCCCACATTGACATTCTGGGGAAATGCCTTCACAGCATCCTCTGCGCTTCCCTTGAACAGGAGGGTTTTTTCATGAAAAGTTGAAAGGTCAATCTTATTCTCAATAACAAAAGGCGCGCCTGCAAGGCCCTTCGGATTTTTTGTGGTGGAAAGCATTACTTTATTAATGGATGCGGTGGATGCCGATTTTAAGCCGTCGATGCCTGTGATGGCCCCGGATGGTATATAAATCCTGCACCGGTTATTTTTGGCGGTGTTGATGAACTTAGTTAACAACTTAGAATCAAGCATTGCTCCCACGCTCATGACCATGAGGTCTTTTCCGTTTTCAAGCACCGAAAGTCCGTGCTCGCGCACCGCTTCCTGCGAGGCGCATTCAACAACAACATCAACACTTTTTATCAGTTCGTCAATTCCTGAAATCATGGGCTTATTTTCAAGGTTTCCAATCATTTTTTCACAATGTTCCATGCTCCTGTCATAAACTGCCACAAGCTGCGCATCGATAACACCTGTATCGATTGCTTTACATATTTCAGCGCCTATTGTGCCGCAGCCGATTACACCGATTTTAAGCTTAATTACATCGGAATTTTCCAATACTTTTTACCTCTTTAATCTCATTAAAATAACATCACGGAATTTTAAATCTATTCTCTCTTTATTGTTTACTGCTTTTATATTTATGGTTAATAAGCTCACGGTTTAGATTTGGTGATGACCATATGATTTGCGCCTCCAGGTGTGGAAAGGCATATTATCCCGCAAATATATTGAATAACCTGAATGAGCAGGGAAACAAAAGAAAGGACAATTCTTGATAAATTCGCTGAAGACTTTGTTGATGTAATAGAAAAGCATGCAAAATATATCATTGTTTCAGGGTTCGTAGCGATTGCGCATGGAAGAAGCAGAGGAACTGAAGATGTGGATATAATCATTGAAAGTATCAAGAAAGACGCATTCATAAAAATGCATAATGACCTTCTTGCGGCAGGTTTTGAATGCATACAGTCTGAGGATCCGGAAGTAATTTATGATGACTATTTAAAAAATAAGACCAGCGTGCGATTTGTCAGGAAAGGACATTTTATCCCTGAAATGGAATTGAAATTATCTAAAGATGAACTGGATGATTACCAGATCCGGACTCGGAAAAAACTGCCCCTTACAGGGCTAAACCTATATTTTTCAAGTATTGAAATGAATATCGCTTTCAAGGAAGAACTGCTTAAATCTGAAAAGGACATCGATGATGCAAAACATTTGCGAATCATCTATTCTGACGTCCTTGATGAAAATGAGATCACAAAGATAAAAGCGGAGATTCGCAGGTTGCGTTTATCATGAGTTTGATGTTACGGGAATATCAAAGAGACAGGACTCATACCGAGCATATCGAACGATGGGCTGAATTTGTAAAAACACATCCTCGCGAGGTCTGGATCAGGGAGGTTGGGCCTCTGATAGATGCGCAGATAATTATGGCAAATTCTTTTTATGAGCGCCTTGCTAAAGTTGAAGGTGGGGTTGAGAAAATAAGAAAGTTAAGGAAAGTAGAAAAATAAGCTGAACATATAAGTAATCTGTGGACAATTAATCATAGGGATTGATTATGCTATTATCAGAACTGGAACGTTTTATCGAAGAAGATATCGGTTATAACGATGTCTCCTGCAATATAATTCCTGACTGCAATGTGCATGCGGAAGTGATTGCGAAGGAATACGGTATTGCGGCAGGGCTTCCTGAAGCGACACAGGTTTTTGAATATTTTGAAATTTTTGCAGCCACGGATTTCGTGGATGGCGACCTGATAAAAGAAAATGACATCGTCTTCACGCTTGAAGGGGGAGCAAGGTCTATCCTCAGGGCTGAAAGGCTGGCACTGAATTTCCTGGGGAGGATGAGCGGGATTGCCACCCTGACCCGGCAATACGTTGAAAGGGCGGACGGACCGAGAATCGCATGCACCAGGAAAACCACGCCGGGATTTCGGAAATTTGAGAAAAAAGCAGTTATAGCAGGCGGAGGTGATTCTCACAGGTTCAACCTCTCGGATACCGTCATGATAAAAGATAACCATATTGCAGTGCTCGGGCTTGAAAAAGCAGTGGACGCTGCAAAAAAAACTGCGAGCTTTACCCAGAAGATAGAAGTTGAAGTGGAAAATTCGGATTCTGCAATACAGGCTGCAGAGATCGGGGTGGATATAATCATGTTCGATAATATGCCTCATGCCGAAATCGGGAAAGCTGTCAAAATACTTAAGGAAAAAGGCTTGAGAGATAAGGTAATCCTTGAAGCGTCAGGCAACATATCTCTTGAGAATATTGCGCAGTATGCAAGAACGGGCGTTGATGTTATTTCGGTTGGCGCACTGACGCATTCCTCAAACTGGCTTGATTTAAGCCTCAGGATTGTATCAAAGGATTAAAGCCGCCAATCAGAAAGGATAAAATACTAAAGAAGAGTCTTAGGCTTACTCCTACGGGGTCGTAGGGTAGCCTGGTCCATCCTTCATGCTTGGGGTGCATGAGACCTGAGTTCAAATCTCAGCGACCCCACATAACACTTATTTGTGTCGCTTTTTCGGGCTAATAATTACTTCACATTTTTTTCACAACTTCGTTTATATGCAGCACATGGATTAACCTAATTATAAAATAATAAAAACAATGTTGAAATCAATAATATAGCATAATTCTTATGAAAAACAATGGGTATAAAATTCTGGTGGTTGATGACCAGCCAATGAACGTGAAAATAATAGAGGATATTCTAAAAAAAGAATATGATACAATACATGCTTATAATGGCAGGGAAGCCCTTGAAAAAATAAAATCCGAGAAACCCGATATTGTTCTTTTGGATATCGTGATGCCCGGGATTGATGGTTTGGAAGTATGTAAAAAAATAAAGCAGGAAAGTACAACCCGCTTTATACCGGTGGTGATTATCACATCCCTTTCTGATTTTGACGACAAGATAAAAGCAATCGAAGCTGGCGCAGATGAATTTCTAACTAAACCCACAAACTCCATTGAGCTAACAACCCGCGTAAAATCCCTTCTTAAAACAAAATATTTCCATGATCAGCTTATAGAAAGCAAGGAAAAAATCGAAGCCCAGAATGATTTTAAAACCATAATGGCAAACATTGTTCCCCTGCTGCTTCAAAATATATCTCCTGATAAGAAGAATGAAACTCTGTCTGAGATGAGCAAACAGGTGGAAGAAGTGGTATGGAGAAAATATATTCGGGACATTCCCAATGATATGAAACAAACTGCCAGCATATCATGCAGTATTATGAACCGACTGGGGGGATGCTATACAATAGAGGATTTGAATGGGAAGGGGTATTTTATGCATAATGAAAAATGTCCCTGGGGAGAATACGGCAGCATAAATCCAGTGCTCTGCATGCTGACAAAAGCCATCTTTGCAAGAATAGGTATCCGGGTATTGAAAGATATTAGTGTCGATATTAAGAAAACCATTGCTGGCGGAGATGGTCATTGTTTGATAGAAGTATACGCTGGAAATTATTGAACGTTAAAAAATTATAAAAAACTTTGAAATTTAATTAGAAGGATATATGGAAAGATTACCATCCGGCATAAAAGAATTGGATGAAAAAATAGGCGGAGGATATCCACGAGCTCGCACTATGTTCGTAACAGGAACCACCGGTTCCGGTAAAACTATTCTTGGTATTCATTTTATACACCAGGGGTGCCTCGACAATAAAAAATGTGTTTTACTTGCGACTGAAGAATCAGCCGAAGATATCATAGTCCAATCCGAATCACTTGGCTTGCCCCTTACAGAATATTATGAAAAGGGTATCTTAAAGATAGATAGAATTTATGAAGAACGTACGAAATATGCCTCTGAAGTATTCAAGTACGGGATTGAAAATTTCGAGGAACTGCAGTCCAATATTTTCGGATTGCTTGACAGAATTCCTGGTGATACCGAAATTGTCGTGATAGATAATATAGGGGTCTTTACCCTGAACATGACGCCGAATGACTTCAGGGCTCAATTTGATGCTTTAATAAGCGGCTTAACCAAAAAGAATGTGACTTCCATGCTGATAATGGATTCGGTCGCTGATGAACGTACTGAGAGCATATCATCATATTCTGTTTATGGTGTGCTAAGGATTTTAATAAAGGATAATCCGTTCACGGGCGTGAGAGAACGCCTTATGGAATTTTTAAAAATCAGGAATACGAAAATCCCTCTTGACCCAATCAGGTTTGATATTACATCTGAGGGCATAGTTCTTTTGAAGAAATAATATTATCCGTGATATTTGCTGGATTGCAAATCTTAATCTATTAGAGAAAATATTGAATGGTGGTATGACAACCGTTGAACTCTATTATTCGGACACATGCTCAAATTGCCACATGCTCCGGGCTCTTTTAATTGAGACGCTTCCCAAAACCATGAAATTCAAGGAAATCAACATATCTTATCCTGAAGGGCAGCGCCGCGCCTCTGAACTTGGAATAATGTCGGTTCCCACTGTGGCTATCGACGGGGAGGTTGTATTTGTGGGAAGGGCATCAAGGGAAGAGATTTTAAAAGAGATAAGTTTAAGGAAATAGGATTTTTAATGAAAACACGCAGGCATCGAGCGAGCGCCCCGGCAGTCTGGTAACAGACTGATATTTGATTGATCCGCTTATTTAAGCTTCGCGGCTTAGTTTTTTGAGTGCCTTGTCGTGCTTGTCCATCGTTTCTTCCATGAATTTCTTTTGCCTGGGAGTTAACCCGTTCTCCTTTTCTTTTCCAACAGCTAACACCGGCAACTCTGACTCATCAGCAATATCATGGGATTCTTTTCGAGCATATCTCATTGTAAGTATCAATTAGACACAATCGTATTTAGCTATAAGCTGTATCGAATTTTAAAGAAATCGCTCACACCTCACTCCCTTCTCCTCACATCTCCTCATAACCCTCTCAAAAACCACTTTATAATAATCCTCCCCTCTCAAAAAAATCCTCTCATAATCAGCAACCATCTCCGGCTTAAACCCCGCAATAAACTCCCTCACCCTCTCCCACACTCCTTCCTTCAACCTCAATTTATCCACAAGCACATACCTCGGCTTCACCTCTGCAATAGCACAAATCAGCGCCTCGACATCAGTAATATACGGCATCACGGGTCCAAGAAAGACCCATGTTTTTATCCCATTTTTCGAAAGCTCCGAAAGCGCGCGCAGCCTCTCCTCAACAGTCGATGCGGCGGGTTCCATTTTAGCCCTCACGCTGTCGTCAAGCGCCGTTAGCGTTACGCCCACTTCGATATTTGAGAACCTCTTCAGCAAGTCAATATCTCTCAGCACAAGCGAGGATTTCGTCTGGATGCACACAGGAAAATCGTGCATCAGCAAAAGTTCAAGGCACCGGCGCGTTATCTCATATTTCTTCTCAGCAGGCTGATACGGGTCTGTAACAGTCCCGAGCCCCACAACGCCTTTTTTCTTTACACGCAGCTCCTTTGAGAGGATGCGCGGCAGGTTTACCTTTGCCTCCACAAGCTCGCCCCACTTTCCTCTATCCCAGTGGATGACTGCTGGCGCATAGCAATAGACGCAGGCATGCGCGCATCCCCTGTATGGGTTGAGGGCATATTCCAGGCCGGGGAGCTTTGATTGTGAGAGGGCGGTTTTCACTGTTATTTCTTTAATCATTTCATGAGACCACTTTTACAGCTTTTCTACAGCTTTTCTTATCTTTACGTTAATAGTTCTAAAAAGCATACCTATGACTGGAAAAAGGCTATATGCAAACAAATACACACATCTATATTGAGGAGTGATTTAGTGAAAAAGTACGACCTTATCGTTATAGGCACTGGTTCAGGGATGAACTATGTTAACTCAATGATAAGCACGAATCCGGGAATTAAAATCGCGGTTATCGATAAAGACGAACCCGGCGGGATATGCCTGACAAGGGGATGCATCCCGTCAAAACTTCTTCTTTATCCTGCAGAGCTTGTCAGGGAAATTGAAAGAGCAGGAAAATTCGGCATCGATGTACAGGTTAAAAACATCGATTTTAATTTCGTGATGGAAAGGATGAGAACAATTATCTCAAAAAATATTAAAATGGTCGGTAAAGGATTATCCGGCAATCCTAACATCGATTATTATCACGAGGTTGCAGAGTTCGTTGCCCCTTACACAATGAAGGTAGGAAGCGAGACAATTATCTCAAAAATGATCTTTCTCTGCACGGGTTCAATACCCATTATACCGCCAATAAAAGGGCTTGAAGAAGCAGGATATCTGACAAGCGATACGGTGTTGGAAATGACAGAACTTCCACCCGTCATTGCCATTATAGGCGGCGGATATATCGCTGCCGAGTACGGTCATTTCTTTTCTGCAATTGGTTCAAGGGTGACCATCATCGGAAGAAATCCGCGATTCATTCCTGAGGAAGAGCCTGAGATTTCAGCACTGGCGAAGAGGGATATGTCAGGACACATGGAAATCATCACAAATCATGAGGTTGTAGAGGTGCAAAAGACAGGTAACGGAAAGAAAAAGATAATTGCAAAGGACAAAACCAGCGGCAAGGAAATAACAGTTGATGCGGATGAGATTCTTGTTGCATCAGGAAGGGGACAGAATAACGATATGTTGCATCCCGAGAGGGGAAAAATCAATACCGATGAAAACGGCTGGATCTCAGTGAATGAATATCTTGAAACTTCGCAACCGAATATATGGGCATTCGGTGATGCAAACGGGCAGCATCTTTTCAAGCATGTTGCAAATTTTGAATCCGGTATTGTTTACTCTAATGCAGTTCTTAAGAAAAAGGTTAAAATGGACTACTTCGCAGTTCCTCATGCCGTTTTTTCCTATCCTGAAATAGCCGGCGTAGGAATGAGCGAAAAGGATGCCATTGAAAAATATGGTGAGAAGAATGTGCTGATAGGTTTAGAGAGGTATGAAGACACTGCTAAAGGCGAGGCAATGGATGTGAAAGATTATTTCGTAAAGGTTATAGTTGAAACTGACACGCACAGGATTCTGGGGGCGCATATCATTGGTCCCCATGCCTCGATACTTATCCAGGAAATCATAAACCTCATGTACACCCCACAAGAAAGTGCTGACCCCATTTTGCTCGGAATGCACATCCACCCGGCATTAAGCGAGGTTGTTAAGAAGGCATTCTATTCGCTTATGCCCCCGGCACATTACCATCATGTCCTGGAGGAAATGAAACTGGAACCTACATCCTGAAGAAATCCTCAAGCCCTCTCTGGTATAAGGTATTTTTCAACACAGTGCTCTCCTTTATCCACCGCGCTTTCGGGATGACAAGCCTTGTTGAAATATATGCAAAGGCCTCATCCAGGGAAGCAAACTTCATCGGAGGCGCCCGAACCGCAGCCCTCACGTTCTCCCTCACGTTCCACACCCCGACTGGCATTATATAACCCGGATGCGCCTCCCTCAGTATCACCACGCGCGCCTGCCTTCGTTCCTTCACGAGGTATTCATTCACCGCCAGGCGAGCGGCATAATAGCAGCCGCCAATCTCTGCATACGTCGTTCTCCCCTCAAAACCCTCTGAGGACGACATTATCGCCACGTCCTTCCCGAACGGGTTCCAGACAGTATTGGGATACCATGCCTCGATAAGCTCATAGCTCCAGGCTCGCGGCATCATCAAAACCACGAACCTGTTATCAAGCTGCCACGATTCGAAAACAAGGAATTCGTTTATCAACGGGAAATCCTTCATTTTCTCCATCAGGTTAGCGCCAATCATGCTATCGACTGCTGTAATGCTCCACCGTGTTGGAACAAAGCGGCGGGCTTTTCCTTCCCCGAAAGAGCCTACACTGAAGGCTTTCTGGATGCTTGAGACAAGAGTATCCCTTTTGTAAAGCTCAAGTACCGCATCCTTTGCCTTGAGGTCTGTATCGTTGTATGCTTTTTCCATCCTCTGGTCAAATTTCGTGTTCCCTACATCGATTTTCTTAAGTGGCGCCGTGGGACCGAAAGGTTGGACCTCGTCGTCGAGTACAAGCCTTGCGCTTGGTTTTTTCAGGAATTCAGCCTCCACATCCACTGGGGATGCTGACAGCGCCATTTCGCGGGTTGCTTCTACGGTCCGGCTGCCTTCGAGGTCTCTTATATGAACAAGATGCTTGCCGCGGACAAGCTGTGTGCGAAAATCCACGATATCATCGATACTTTTCCCGATCCACATTTCAGGCGTGTCAAGAAGAGTCGTGTCGCCGTGGGATGGCGGGATTAACGGGCCTACGGATACGTATGGATAGCCTATCCTTCCCACGAACACGCCGGGCGGTGAGGAGCCATCGATGTTCAGGCTGTCCGTGAGCGGCTTGACTTTAGCCCTGGAATAGAATTTGACAAGGACTGGACACCTCTGTTTGCCGCATAATAATTTTGCGCCCCGGCAAAGGATACAGAGTGCTTCACTGGTGCCGCTGAATAGCGAATCCGGGCTTTCCATATATTAATTGATGATATGCGGGGATATAATATAAACGCAAGCCCGGTGAAAGTAATTCTAGTAGGACTGTAAAAAAGTTTGGTACAGCAAATTCCTTGCGACAGCAAAGCACAAGATACTTTAGGCGATATTTAACACCAAAAGAATATACACACAAAAAAAATCAAAAAAAATTAATATGCGGACATCCCCTGGAGAGAGGACAGCCGCTGGATGCGTTTTAGCATGTTGGGATGGGTGCTCAGTATTTCCATTATTTTATCAGTAGTTTTTACCTTAATTGGCTTTGTCTGGAGCGCCCTCAATTCATTCGCATCGATTGTACCGCTTCCGTCAAGGTCAATCTGGGACAATTCCCTGATTTCACTGCCGGCTCGCGAAGGGTCGGTCGCGAAAAACGCCTTCATGCCTTCGACCTTTTTTATTGAATCCTTCGACATTCTTGCACTGCCATAGACGAGTTTGTAAAGAGCTGAAGCAAGGTAATGAGGCTGGTTCCCGAGCTGGACTGAACCCTCATCAGCATAATATTCCCTGATTCTCGAAACGTACAGCACAAGGAGATTTGTTATCAGATATACTACGAACGCCACAATTCCGATTAGGATATTGTTCCCGCGGTCCCTGCCGCCTGAGAATAACTGGTTCCACGCAAGATACCAGCATATCATGGGAATCACGCTTATCATCGTTATGACTACCACGTCTTTATGTTTCAGGTGCGATATCTCATGACCAAGAACCGCCCTCAGTTCCTTTTCAGTGAGAAGGTTCATTATACCTTCAGTGACGCACACGCGCCCGTCGCTTGCCCATCTTCCGAATGCGAAAGCATTGGGTATTGGTATCCTGGCAATGCCTACTCTGGGTTTTGGTATCCCTGCATCCCTTGCAAGTTCAGTCACCATCCTGTGAAGCGCCGGTTGTTCCTGCTCGCTGACGTAATGCACTCCCATTGACCATTCGACCATCTTCGGGCCAATCATGTACTGGAATAACATCATAGCCGATGCCAGGATTCCATAGAAGTATAAATTATTGAGTCCGCCAAGCCCCAATAGATTTACTGCTAATACAACCAGGCCGTACACTATGGAAAACAATACGGCCATTACCAGATATAATCTTAATTTAAGCCACATAATTTTTTGTCACCTTTCTCTCTCTTAGAATAAATTTCTTAGATAAATACTTTATCAACTTTGCTGCGCGCTGACGAAAGCGCAGCACTTCCTGCTATTTCAGCAGCAAAGCGGTCAGCCCTGCTTTCAAGTTCGGATTCCGATGATGAAAAGGCCATTAACGCATGCTTCATAAAGTAGGGCGCTCCTGTATTCTGCCGGATATGCCATGCTTCATGCGCCAAAACGGCTTTTAACTCATTATCATCCAGCATCTCAAGAAGTCCAATCGATACGAAAATCGACCGTCCGGCTGCAAAAGCCCGGGGTATTGCAGAATCAAAATAATATACCCTGGCGGTTACGAACCTGCCTACAAAATCCTCTACCCATTCCATCATGCTGGCCGCCGGTTTTGCATGAAGGCGCTTGATCAATATCCTATCATAGTACCGCAGAACCCCGAATATTAATACTGAGGAAATAATCACATAAGCAAGAGAGACATAAAGGGTGAGCATTTCACTGCATTTCATCAGGTAAAATGTGGCTACTATTGCCACCAGGCTCAGGATCTGGGCTGAAACGAATGTCATAAGTTTCTGTTTCGGTTTTTTGAGCATAAGGCTCGCCGCAACCAGAGAGATTGAAATAACAACCAAAAGCGCTACAATAGGAGCAAAATCCGACAGCTTCAGGCAAATCCCGATGCAGTTAAATTCACCTGATATATTCATTTTTTATCACTATATTTTGAGAAATTCTCTCGCGCAAGGGGCCCGAACGCGTCCACAAGGCTGTCAAGTATCTTGGTAGTAATTTCGGTTGCAGCCTCTTCCTCTGAAAAAGCGGGTACATACACATACCTTACCCTGCCATTCACGCTCTCCGTACGCCTTGTCGTATATCCAGCCTTGACCAGCCTGTCAAGGGTTCCGGCAACGCTTGTCAAAGGAACATTCGTTTTTTCGGTAAGTTCTGAGGTGGTCATTTCGCCCCCGCTCCATAAAGCCCGCAATATTGCCGCTTCGATGGGGCTAAAGAATTTAGTGAGACCATCGTTTGAAATGTTTATCTGATCAAGCTTAACCATGAATTTTACAATTGACGTAAAGGATATTAAAGATTGTGGACGTCCTTTTGATTCTGGACTTTCCACCTGACGAGAACACCATCTTCCAGTTTCTCGCAGGAAATGAGCGAAAGTCTGCAAAAACCGCTCATGAATCCCTCGCCATCCACAAGCGTGGGTGCTGTCTTGCCCCCGATTATGATGTTGCCGATGAAAGTATAAATCTCATCCACAAGTCCCGCTGATACAAGCCCCCAGTTCAATGTCGCCCCGCCCTCAACCATCAGGCGGCTGATGCCGCGCGCCTTTAATTCGCAAAGGAGCTTTTCAAGGTCAACGCTTTTTTCACCGCAAAGAAGAATTTCAGCATGTTCCGAAAGCTGCTTTACTTTTTCCTTAGGCGCCGCTTCAGCCACGGCAATTATCTTTTTTCCTAGCCCTTTTTTGAAAATATCAGCGTCTATGGGCGTTCTTGCCTGGCTGTCCACTACGATTCTTACAGGATTCTCATCTTTCCCGTATTCGCGCCGTTTTTCCCTGCGTTCTTTTGATTTTACGGTGAGGCTCGGGTTGTCTGAAAGCACAGTTCCTATTCCTACCATCACGGCATCCGATGACGCCCTCAGTTCATCCATGCGGTCAAAATCAAGGCTTCCCGAAATCCTGGTCTGCTTTCGCAGAGTGGTGGCAATCTTGCCGTCCGCACTCATGGCAGCGTTGATGAATACGAATGGTCGTTCGGCTGGCATGACTCTTTCTTTAACTTCATGGCTGAAATATCTAAGCTTTAACGAAAAGCTGAAATGCTATTAGTCATATTAACCGACTTATCCGGTGATAACAGTGAAAATACTTGTAAGCGACCCTATATCCGACCAGGGCATCGAAATATTAAAAAAAGAATTTGATGTTGATATTGCAACAGGACTTCCTCCTGCTGAATTAATAAAGCGCATAGGAAATTATGAAGCACTCATCGTCCGCAGTGAAACCCAGGTGACAAAAGACGTCATCAATGCGGGCAAGAAACTCAAAATCATAGGCCGCGCAGGCGTTGGCGTGGATAATATTGATGTTAATACAGCAACAGAACGGGGAATAATCGTAGTGAACGCACCCGAAGGCAACACCATCTCCGCAGCCGAGCACACAATAGCCATGATGATGGCGATGTCAAGGAATATCCCCCAGGCGAATGCCTCCTTAAAGAGCAAAAAATGGGACAGGAAGAAGTTCATGGGAGTTGAGGTTCGTGGAAAGGTGCTGGGAGTTGTCGGTCTTGGCAGAATCGGGGCAGAAGTGGCAAAAAGGGCGCAGGGCATGGAGATGAACGTTCTTGCCTATGACCCGTTCATATCGCAGGAGAGAGCAGCTGAACTCGGAGTTGAGCTGACAACGGTAGAGGATATAGTCAGGCGTGCCGATTATATTACCGTACACACGCCACTTACCAAAGAAACTAAGGACCTTATCAGCAGCAAGGAATTTGCAATCGCGAAAAAAGGTGTGCGGCTTATTAATTGCGCACGAGGCGGTATAATTAACGAAGAGGCGCTTGCACAAGCTGTTAAAGACGGCATCGTAAGCGGCGCAGCCATCGACGTTTTCACCAAGGAGCCGCCATTTGAAAATCCGCTCATTGAACTTGACCGCGTTATAATGACGCCGCACCTTGGGGCATCAACAGAGGAAGCGCAGATTAATGTGGCAGTCTCAGTTGCCGAACAGATAGTCAATGCGCTGAAAGGGCTTCCTGTGAAAAACGCCATTAACATGCCTTATGTCAAGCCTGACGTTATGCAGATAATCGAGCCGTATCTTCCTCTTGCTGAAAAGATGGGAAAGCTGGGGACGCAGCTCATGGGCAATTACGAGAAGGTGGAAATAACCTACAGCGGTGAAATCGCGGACAAGAACCTGGCGCCCATAACGCTTGCACTGTTGAAGGGTCTGCTTGAACCAATGCTTGGCGCTGGCGTAAATTATATAAATGCGCCCACGATTGCGAAAGAGCGCAAGATAAAGGTCACAGAGAGCAAATCAAAGACTTCTGAAGGCTATCCAAGCCAGATATCTGTCAAATTAAGCAAGAAATCAGAGGAAAAATTAGTGAGCGGCTCCATAATAGGCAAGGAACCGCGCATTATTCAAATAGACTCTTACCGCATTGATATAGTCCCAACCGGCTATATGATAGTGGCTAAACATGAAGACCATCCCAATATCATAGGACCTTGCTGCATGATACTCGGGAAGAACAATATCAATATCGCAGGAATGCAGGTGGGCAGGATTAAAATGGGCGGCGAAGCGATCATGGTGCTTAATGTGGACAGCGAAGTGGATGACGGGATTCTTGATGAGATAAGGTCTGTTGACGGCATAATCGATGCCAGATTGGTGGTTTTATAAGTTATGAAAAAAAAAGCTCTTGAAATCATTCTATCCATTGCTTCTGTTGCGGTATTTATTATTTTAATTGCTGCTGTAAGGCTTGTCATGCCTGCATCGTCAGGTTATGGCTATGCGGCGGCTTTACTGGTATTTCTGGTAATTATGGGAATGGTAGGGTTAAAGATAGCTGAAATCCCGGATAAATGAGATTCGGAGAAAAAATTGAAGATGATCGACCAAAATAAAGTGTTCATCATCCGAAGGCATTAAAAGACATAATATGAATCCCAATCTTAAAAGGAGCATAGATAGAGCAATTTATTTGATGAACACACCTGCTGATTATACGAATTATATTTCCATCAAAATCAAACCTGCTGAAGGAGGATGTTGCTGCTTCCATTGTTGGCCAGAGACATGGATTACTGTCAATAAATATATTTATCCATGTGGACCAATTAAAGATGAAGGGGATGTCTTAATAGATAAAAACAATGTGAAATTTGTTTTAGAATGCCATGAAAGTGGGCCAGAAATTATTGTTTATCTCGGACTGGGTACTGCATCAATTGTTCTCGCAAAATCTGTTATTGATTTAATTACCACCTTGTTAAAGACTCGGCAAAATGAGGTTCGTAATCGTTCTGGGAAATTAAAAATCATAAAGCGCAGCCAAATTAAAGGACAGGAGGAAGAAGAAATTATGGAATTAGATTTACCTCTATCTGAAGATGTAATCAAAAAATTAAATGATAATATCCAAAAAGCGATTGGAAAAAAGTGATATTCATATCGGTGATCAAGATGAGAAAAATAAAACTTCACTCCACAAAAAGAATATTTTTATAATCTAAACACCAATTCCATATAAAATGATAAAAATAATCGTCATCAACAATTACGGGCAAACATGCCATCTGATTCATCGCGCCGTGCGGGACCTTGACCAGGAAGTGGAGCTCTTGAAGAACACTTCTTCCATAAAGGAAATACTCGCAAAAGAACCTGACGGGCTCATTCTCAGCGGCGGCCCAACGCTTGAACGCGCGGGTAATTGCAGCCTTTATGTCAAAGAACTTGACCTTCCAATTCTCGGCATTTGTCTCGGCCACCAGGTTATGGCGCAGGCTTACGGAGGCGCTGTAGGCAAAGGCACTTATGGCGGTTATGCCGCAGTCGAGATAGAAATCCTGGAAGAAAACGATATTCTAAGGGGCATCGGTCCAAGAACAAAAGTGTGGGCATCCCATGCGGACGAAGTGTGCTCACTTCCGCCGGATTTCATAAAACTTGCCCGCTCCGGCATCTGCGAAGTTGAAGCCATGAAACACAGGACAAAACCGCTGTACGGCGTCCAGTGGCATCCAGAGGTTTCTCATACCGAGCGTGGAAACGACCTTCTCAAGAACTTTTTTGATGTTTGCCTGAACTACCGGCCAACTGCATGACCGCATATCCCACGAGAGCGAAAAAGGCGCCTGCAGCCATAACAGCTTTAAATGGTGTGGTCGGCAACCATAACCATTGCAGCCCGAAAAAAGCCAATGCTTTCACCACTGCCGCATAATCATAATATTGGAGAATAGCACCGCCGATAAGTGAACCGATAATTGTTGCCAATGCGATAGATGAATTAAGCAATCCTGCAGCTGCGCCTTTTTCCTCGTTTGTTTCAATTAGCTCGCGCATTGAACCGACGTACAGGAAGGAATATGAAAAGGCAATCAATACCATTCCAACAACAGATTGGTAGTAAATCGTGAGCGGTATGAGGGCAATAAAAGCTGCGGCTGAGAGCAAATCCCCGGCATGAATGAGAGATGCGGTTTTATAGCTGTCAAGCCTTCTCATAATGAAAAATTGCAGGGTCGGATTCAATGAATAAATTATCCCGACCCATAATTCACTTGCCCCAAGGCTCACAAGATATAGTGGAAAAACCACCCATACATTATTTGCTCCTATCTGCCGCAGGAAAAACCCAAAATATATGTTCCAGTTCTTTTTCAGGATGTCCCTTGAGAAATAATCCGCTTTCTTTTTTGTACGTACTCCTGTATCTTGCGTAACTGGCAGCGTCAATGTGATTAAGAAGGACGCGGCAAACAACAAAGACGCAATAGAAAAAATCTGCCAGTAAACTGCAATCATTCCTGCAAGTAGATTTCCCACAGCCCAGCCCAGGGGCATGAAAGAGCTGAACTTCCCGATGCTGCGCCTTAAGTTGTAAACATAGAGCATCAGCACGGCTGGATAAATCCCAACACTGAACCCTGCAAGGGCACGAATTACAGCAAGGCTGAGCGGGTCGTATGCAAAAACCTGAAGAAAAAAAGTCACGGTTGCGCTAGCGAAACCCACATACAATAGTGTCTTTGGCGGATACGAATCCGCTGCCCTGCTAAAGATATATGTTGAAATGAATAGCGCCGCACCGTAAACAGCCCCTATAATACCAATCTCCGTACCCGAGGCGCCCATGTTCTGTGCAAGTACGGGTATGAAAAGATTGGACATCATCACGGCTGTATTGATAAAAAACTGGACGGCGTTGAGTCTCATCAAGAGTTTAATGAAAAGATATGTATTTAAGTAATACAGGTTGAACTATGGTAAACCATGAACTCTCTTGACTGGACAGAAAAATACCGCCCGCAGACACTTTCTGAGGTAGTGGGTCATAATAAGGCGGTCGAGGAGCTTAAAAAATGGGCAGAAGCGTGGATGCACGGGACACCTGAAGCAAGAGCGGCTGTGCTTTATGGAAGGGCCGGGATAGGTAAAACCACGGCAGCCCATGCGCTTGCGCATGATATGGGATGGGAAGTCATCGAGATGAACGCAAGCGACCAGCGTACTGCGGATATAATCGAAAAAGTGGCAGGTTCAGCCTCCCGCATGAGCACGCTTGACGGGAGCAATGTGAAACGGCTTATCATAATGGACGAAGCTGATAATATCCACGGCACAGCTGACAGGGGAGGAGAGCGGGCAATCCTCGAACTTATAAAGAAAACCAGCCAGCCCATTATTCTTATTGCAAATGAATTATATGACATGTCGTCAGGACTTCGAGGCGCCTGTAAGCCAATCCAGTTCAATTCAGTAATGTCGCGTTCCATGATCCCGGCGCTTAAAAGAATTGCAGAAGCTGAAGGCGTTAAGTGCGGACTCGGTGTGATTGAGCAAATCGCGGAGAATGCCAACGGGGATTTGCGAAGCGCCATAAACGACCTGCAGGCTATCGCACAGGGAAAAACCACTCTGGAAATCAACGAGATAATCACAGGCGAGCGGGACAGCAAAGAGAATATCTTCAAGGTGCTTGCAAAGATTTTTAAAGGAACAAACATACGCGAAGCCCATGATGCCACTTTTCATCTTGATGAGAATCCTGAGGATTTGATACAGTGGGTTGATGAAAATCTCCCGGTTGAATATACTGGGGCAAATGACCTTGAAGAAGGGTATCGTTATCTTGGGAAGGCATCTGTTTTTCTGGGAAGGGTCAAAAGAAGGCAGAATTATAACATGTGGAGATATGCCGGCGTACTTATGACGGCAGGGATTGTGGTTGCACGGTCGCACCGATACAGCGGTTTTGTGAAATACCAGCCGCCGTCGCTCTGGAGGAAACTCGGGGCCACAAAGGGCATGAGGATGGTCAGGGATTCAACAGCAAAGAAAATCGGGACATACTGCCATGTTTCTATGAGCTACACCCGCTCCCAGCTATTTCCTTTTTTCAGGATGATGCTACATCACGACGAATCAGCCCCTCTTGTAGCTGCTTTGCTCGGACTTGAACCTGAAGAGATAGCTTTCCTTACCGAATCTAAATCCGTGACCAAAAAAATCCAGAAAATTTATGAGGAAGCCAGGGCTTTGAGGGAAGCTCAAGTCGAGCATGAGGTGGAGGTTTTCGGGGGATTCGGTAAGAAGAGTCTGGAAGCCGAAGTTGTGGAGGAAGATCCTGAAATGGAAGAAACTGAAGTGATGAAGGTTAAGAAAGAGGAGAAAAAAGAGGTTAAATCACAGAGTTCCCTGTTTGACTTTTGAATATATTCGGAAAGTAATGTATAATATGGAAAGATATAAGTAATTATTATACATGGTTAATTAAATCTGATTATTATGAGCGATTACTCTAAAAACAATTTGATGCAGTATATTAAATCAAAACCCGGGGATATAGAGATATGCGATGTGACGCTAAGGGACGGGGAGCAGACGCCAGGAGTGGCTTTTTCTAAAGAAGAAAAAATCGCAATCGCAGAAAAACTTGACAGCATCGGGATTGAAGTGATTGAAGCGGGATTCCCGGTTGTCTCAAAGGCTGAGGAAGCTACGGTGCGTGAAATTGCGCATCTTGGGCTTGATGCCAGGATATGCTGCCTCGCGCGTTCGGTAGCAAAGGATGTTGATGTTGCGCTCAAGTGTGATGTTGATTTCGTAAGCATTTTTATTGCCACTTCTGATTTGCACCTGAAATACAAATATCATAAAACGTTTGAAGAGGCAACGTCATGCGCTCTTGATGTGCTTGATTATGCAAAAGACCATGGTCTTACCGTGCGGTTTGCGGCCGAGGATGCAACGCGGACAGACATGAGGGTTCTTAAGTCAATTTTTAAGTCTGCAGAAGAACACGGCGCGGATTACGTCAGTATTGCAGATACCGTAGGGATATTGAATCCGAGCACCGCGTTTTATATTGTCAGCGAGATAAAAAAAGAAATAAAGACAAAAATATGCATTCATTGCCACAATGACCTGGGCATGGCTGTAGCGAACACAATAGCGGGGGCAGAAGCGGGAGCGTTCCAGCTTCATACCACGGTCAACGGCATCGGCGAGAGGTGCGGCAATGCATCGCTTGAAGAATTGCTTGTAAGCCTGCGAGTCCAATATGGTATCGAGAGATATGATGTGAGCCAGTTGATGGGGCTGTCAAAGCTGGTGGAACAATACTCCGGTCTTGCGATTCCAAGGATAAAATCCATTGTAGGCGCAAATGCGTTTGCTCACGAATCTGGAATACATGTGGCTGCTGTGCTCGAAGAACCGATGACTTACGAATTATTCGCTCCCGAAATGGTTGGGGCTAAGCGGGAAATAATCATAGGAAAACATACAGGGACAAAAGCATTAAAGGGGGTAGTCCAGAAAATGGGGTATGATCTATCGCATGAGCAGATGTGCTCGCTTCTTGACAAGGTCAAAAAATGCAGCGAAGCCAAGAAAAAAGTTTCATGCAGCAGGCTTGAAGAGTTCATCAAGGATCTTGAGTGAAGGGTGGTTAGGTTATATGACAATTAATTTAAATAATTCAAAAGACTTTATTGAAGTGATAGAAAATGCTAAAACGCAATTAATTCCTGTATATTCTAAGTGGATTGAATCTCTATATAAACAAAAAGATTATTGGCATCCTAAAGAAAATCCAAATGGATATAGGATTCGTTGGAGTAAAGAATCCGAAGCCAACAAAGAAATGAAAGATGTCTTCAACAAAGCAGGAATCTATTTGTTCGGTACAAGTGAAAATATCATTCGATATGTTGGAATGACAGAGAAGCAAACGCTCCATGAACGTCTTAGTCGGCGATACGTTGGTGAGGGCAAATCTCGACATTGTCAATGTCAAATTGCGGAAGATATTACCTTTGATAAAAAAGAATATGAGAAATGTCCTGATGATGTCTTTGATTTTTATAAGAATAAGTATTCGAATAAGGCCCAACGTTTATGGGGTGCTTTAGATTTTGCGTATCACGGAATAGATGATATATGGTTTACGGTGTTGCCTGTGGAGGATAGATATAAAAGCCTTATCAGTCCTCTTGAAGCTATGTTAATACATATTGCAAGGGAATACAATCGAAAGCACTGGAAGGATAAATATCCCAAGAATGATCCCGATAGATTCTTATTGATTAACTTAAGGTAGAAAGAGAATGAAATGGAATTTAGGTGTTGAAAGGAAAGATATTGAGATTAAAATAGAAAAAGATGAATTCATATTGAAAACTTCTAATTGCAAAATACAATTTGAAATAGGCTTTTTATTAGCTATGAAAATGCTCGACCAATTGAAAGCAATTGCGACGCAGCCATACCTTCCAAAGGGATTAGCAGAGGCCGTAAATGGAAAAACTTTGATTATAGATTATGTATTAAGTTCTGGTGATTATTGGAGGGTCAATTTGCAATATGGAGACGATAATTTTTATGCAGAGTTGACAAAAAGCGATATTAATAGAATAGGTACGGTATTGAATGACTATTTAAATACCTAATCAGTTATTTATGCATAATCATAGCAAAATCCTATTTCCCCTTTTTCCTTATAATAGCCACATCCCCGAGAGTCGTTCCCCTGATAAACCCTCCTCCGCGCTGGTCCTGCGAGGAAACCTTCTCTGTCAATTTGATATTTAATGCAGTCTCAAGTTTTTTCCGCACTGCATCTTCAGGTATAAGCTCCTCACGTTCTATCTTTCGAAGAAGCGTAGCTTTCTCCATCATCTTTGAGGCAAGTTCTTCGATGGTCAGGCCTAATGATTCCCTTCCTTTCCTGATTAATTGGGCATAATCAGGGTTTATCTCGTCCTGGAGTTTGTCAAAAACATCTCTTCGCGGCTTATGAGTAACTATTACCCTTTCTGTGGGAGAAATTTTCCTTGAAACCGGCGTCCATTTATCAGTAGGTTTCCCATAGTGAGCGCACTTGCCGCACACATCCAGGACACTCCCTTCAACCGTCACCCGAATCGGGTTTCCCTTTATATCACAGCCGCATATTTCGCATTGCATTAAATCATCCCGGCGAAAAGTCTATATACCGTCTACGCTTAAATATCATTCGATAGAATGTCTGAAGCCCAGGAAAATCAGGAAAGTCCAATAGCAATGGGGAACAATGATTTTTCACGCTATTTGATGGACAGGATTAAAACGCTTGAGGAAAGGAACAATCTTCTCAGGGAACAGGCAAACAAAGTTGAAATGGAGAAGCGGTTTACAGAGAGCCAGAACCTTAAGTACGAGAGAGAATTAAGGCAGTTAAAAAGCGAACTTGAACGGTTGAAAATGCCTCCACTGGTCGTTGGAACAGTAGTGGATGTTCTTGATAACGGAAAAGTTATAATCAGGAGCAGCACGGGTCCGCAGTTCGTGGTAGGCGCTGCACAATTTATTAACAGCTCAGAACTCATTCCGGGAGCAGCAGTGTCTTTGAATTACCAGACCCTGGCAGTGGTAGGGATTCTCCCCTCATCCCGTGACCCGTTCATACACGGCATGGAGGTCATCGAATCTCCGACTGTCACATATTCGGATATTGGGGGGCTTGATGAGCAGATCCGTGAGCTAAGGGAAACAGTGGAATTGCCTCTTACCAAACCGGAAGTCTTTGAACGAATAGGGATTGAGCCCCCGAAAGGAGTATTATTATACGGCGCCCCAGGAACAGGAAAAACGCTTCTTGCCAAAGCTGTCGCAAACCAGACAAAAGCTACATTTATCAGGGTTGTCGGGTCTGAACTTGTACAGAAATATATTGGGGAAGGTGCGCGTCTTGTCCGGGATCTTTTTAAAATGGCGAAGGAAAAATCTCCCAGCATCATATTTATTGATGAGCTTGATTCAATCGGGGCAAAACGCCTCGAGTCGGCAACCTCCGGAGACCGGGAAGTCCAGCGCACCCTGATGCAACTACTTTCGGAAATGGATGGTTTCAATCCGAGAGGAAATGTCAGGATTATAGCCGCTACGAACAGGCCGGATATTCTTGATTCTGCACTTTTAAGGCCGGGAAGATTTGACCGGTTTATTTCAATTCCGATGCCCAATAAGGAAACAAGGGCTGTGATTTTGAGAATCCATTCAAGGAGGATGAAGCTTTCAGAGAGTATTGATTTTAATGAGCTTGCCTCAATTACCGAAGGCGCTAACGGTTCTGATCTCAAGGCAATCGCCATGGAAGCCGGGATGTTTGCAGTACGCGAAGAACGATGCAACGTAGGTATGGAAGATTTCCGTAATGCTATAAAAAAATTGATGATCCCGACTACAAAACCGAATCTGCATTCTGAAGGAATGTTTGCCTGATTATCAAATGAAAAACGGACGTTTTTTACAGAATGAATTTAATCGATATTGTTGGGCTGTTGTTTCCTTTGAGTCCACTTCGTGGTAATCTATTTCTCAGTGATTGTGTATAGAGTATAAAATCTGGCGAGGTATTGATGGAAACAATTGCGAACATGCTTGAGAAGATACTTAATGACTTGCAATCAGTCGGTGGTATCGAATTTTCCGCAATTGTTTCGAAACAGGGATTGCTGATGGTATCTAAAGAGACAGTAGCCGGGCTTAATAGCGAAGCGTTTGCTGCATTAACTGCTACCCTGTATATGTCGGCAGAATCAACAACACTGCGTCTTAGCGACCAGAAGCCTAAATCCATCATAGTCGAAACCGAGGATAAACACCTCATAACATATACTGCAGGTCCGGATGCATTGATTGTAGTCCTGGTTGGAAAGGATGGATATATTGGCTTGATTCTTAATGAGTTAAAAAAGGCTGCTGAAAAAGTCAAGAATCTTATTTAAAGTTTTATGAGCGAGAAATCTTTTATTATATAATTTTTGACAATTAAAGGTAGTCCGCAGAAAACTATAATACGATAACTGACTAAATCTCATTGGGAATAAAATGAGCTTTAGGCTCTTAATATTGATTCTCCTGCTTGCGATAATCTCAGGATGTATCGCAAAGGAAAATGAGGTAAACAATATGGAAAAGATTTCTATTTCATCAGAGGCATTTAAAGAAAATGGGACGATACCTGACGAATATACGTGCGAGGGAGAAGATATCTCACCTCCGCTGTCATGGCAGGGGTTGCCGGCCGGTACCAAAAGTATCACATTGATAATAGACGACCCGGATGCCCCTGGAAGGACGTTCGTTCACTGGGTTATTTATAATATCCCGGGAAGCGTGCAAAAACTGGCAAAGGGCATACCAAAGAAAGAAAAACTGGCTGATGGAAGCCTTCAGGGAATGACGGATTTCGGAAAAGCCGGATATGGAGGACCATGCCCTCCTCCCGGAAAACCTCACAGATACTTTTTCAAAATTTATGCCATTGATAAAATACTTGATTTACCTTCCAATGCATCCAAAGAAGATGTGGAAATTGCAATGAAGGGGCATATACTCGCGAAAGGCGAATTAATTGGCAAATACGCAAGATAGTGCCTATCAGAAGCCTTAAATTAATTGTTTCTTTAACACAATTGATATAGGCTTTTAATGCGTTTAAGGGACATATGAAAACGATCACGATTCGGATTGAAGACGATATATTCAATAAAATCGAAGAGCTCAGGGGCTTAAAATCAAAGAGTGAATTTTATCGTAAGTTAATTGAAGACTACCTGAATAAATCTGAAGACAATCCGAATAAAACCGAAGACGTTCTGAATAAACATGAAGACAACCTGAATATGTCTGAAGAAGGTTTGAATAATACCGATATCAATCTGAATAAATCTGAATATGTCCAGAATATCCTGAAAGAGAATGAGTCCATGAAAACGGATTTGGCTCATAAGCAAGATCTTTTAAAAATGTCCAATGATTGGATAAACGATATGCGAAACCAGGTTGGTTTTCTGCAGTTTGAATATCAGAAAATAAGCGGCAGGTTGGCTTTGGCCGGAACCAGGAAGTGGTGGGAATTCTGGAAGAAATAGGTATGCGGGGGATGGGATTTGAACCCACGAACTCCTTCGAGATTAGCCCCTGAAGCTAACGCCTTTGACCGGACTGGGCGACCCCCGCATTGAGGGTTACGACAATAATTTCAGCAGCAATGCCTTCTGGACATGCAGCCTGTTCTCGGCCTGATCGAATACGGCTGAATTTGGCCCATCGACCACTTCTGCAGTAATTTCCTCGCCCCGATGGGCAGGAAGACAGTGCAGTACCATCACATCATGCTTAGCTTGTTCTAAAAGCTTGCTGTTGATTTGATATGGCCTGAAGTCAAGCAATCTCTGGTCATATTCTTCCTCATCTCCCATGGAAACCCAGACATCCGTCGAAAGGATATCTGCATTCATTGCAGCTTTCATTGGATCCCGGATAATACTGACTACTCCTCCTAGTTCCTTTGATTTTTCTACAATTTCCCGGTTCGGCTCATATCCTTCAGGGCATGCCACAGTCATTTTCATTCCAGTGAGTGCACATGCCAGAATTGCTGAATTGCAGACATTATTCCCATCGCCTATCCATGAAAAATTAAGCCCTTTAAATTTACCTTTGTATTCCCGAATTGTCAGAAGGTCGGCAAGGAGCTGGCATGGGTGTTCCAGGTCTGATAAACCATTGATTACCGGCACAGTTGAGTTTTTTGATAATTCTATGAGCGTCTCATGTTTATACACCCGGGCCATAATCGCATGAACATAGCGCGACATAACACGGGCTGTATCCGCGATAGATTCCCCACGCCCGAGCTGGATATCTTTATAATTAAGGTATATTGCATGCCCGCCAAGCTCAGTCATTGCCGCTTCGAATGATATCCTCGTGCGAGTCGAAGATTTTTCAAAAAGCATGGCAAGCGTCCTGGATTCTGCAGCCCCTGACATTTTCCCGCGTATCCTTTTTTCCTTTAAATCTGATGCGGTATCAAGTAAATTGATAATTTCAGAATATGATAAATCTGTGAGGGATAATAAATGAGATGGCAAAATCAGGACGCTCCTTGGTTAGTGCTACAAATGTAGATACTTATTTAAATTACTTTTGATAAAGGCATTATAAATAAGATTATTGGAAGAAAGCGGAGTTAGTATGAAGCTATATGAATATGATGCCAAAGAAATTTTCAAGAGAAACACTATCCCGGTTCCGGAAGGCGGTCTTGTCTCAAACCCTGACGACGCACAAAATTTAGCCGGCAAACTAGGACCTGTTGTTATCAAAGCCCAGGTTATGACCGGGGGGCGCGGAAAAGCCGGAGGCATAGCAACAGCATCAAACCCACAAGAGGCATACCAGAGCGCACTGCGTATTCTGGGCATGTCCATCAAGGGATTGCCTGTGAATAAGCTCCTCATCGAGGAATACAAAAAACCGGATAAGGAAATGTATCTCGGGATTATCATAGATAGAGCCGCAAAATGCCCGCTCATAATGGTCAGTCCTGATGGTGGCATCGATATTGAAGAAATAGCAAAGACATCTCCTCAGAAAATTGTGAAAATGCACATCAACCCTCTCGCAGGGATACATGATTACCAGGCAAGGATGCTTGCAAATTCACTTAATAAGGATAAATCATTAATGATTTCCGATATAATAAAAAAATTATACCGTGTTTTTATAGCTTATGATTGCATGCTTGTCGAAATTAACCCGCTTGCAGATACACAGGATGGGATTTTTGCACTGGACGCCAAGATGGTCATTGACGATAATGCCCATTTCAGGCAGGATTTCAGGGAAGAAGAAACAGGGTCTCTTGAAGAAATGGCAAAGAAAAACGGTATGAGCTATGTAGGCCTTGATGGGGATATCGGGTGTATTGTAAATGGCGCAGGTCTTGCCATGGCAACGCTTGACATGATCAAACAATATGGAGGCGAGCCTGCCAATTTCATGGATGTAAGAGCAGGGGCAAATGAAGGTCAAATAAAAATTGCTCTCAGGATAGTTTCATCCAATAAGAAGGTAAAAGCCATGATCATTAACATTTTTGGAGGCCTCACCAAATGCGATGAGGTCGCCCGTGGGATTATTGATGTAATTCCGGAAATAAAATTACCGCTTGTAATCAGGCTTGCGGGGACAAACGAAAACGAAGGGCGGTATATGCTTGGAAAACATGGAATAACACTAGCATCATCGAGCGAAGAAGCAGCATCGGCGGTGGTTAAACTTGGGAATTCTAATAAATAAGGAAACGAAGGTTTTAGTTCAGGGGATTACGGGACATGAAGGCTCATTCCAGGCAAAGCAGATGCAGGAATTCTGTACCAATATTGTTGCCGGCGTCACACCCGGAAAAGGAGGCAGCGAGGTATATGATATCCCAGTGTTTGACTCCGTGTCCGAGGCCGCCGGAGAAACAAACCCTAATACTTCTGTAATTTTTGTACCGCCAAGATTCGCAGCGGATGCTATTTTTGAAGCTATAGACAATGGAATTGAATTGATTGTCTGTATAACAGAGGGCATTCCTGTACATGATATGATGCGTATATGCTCTTATCTTGAAGGCTCGTCGTCAAGGCTCATCGGTCCTAATTGTCCGGGGATTACAACACCGGAGGAATCAAAAGCAGGCATAATGCCAAATTCCATTCACCTGCAGGGGAATGTCGGACTGGTATCAAGAAGCGGTACACTTACTTATGAGATTATAGACCTTTTATCAAGAAATGGAATCGGGCAATCCACATCAGTAGGTATTGGAGGAGATCCTGTGAGCGGGACATCGTTCGTGGATGTACTGGAACTCTTCGAAAAGGACAAGAAAACCAATGCAGTTGTAATGGTAGGTGAGATAGGCGGGACAGCGGAAGAGGATTCCATCGGATTCATAAATCAGATGAGTAAACCGGTTATAGGTTACGTCGTTGGGATTTCTGCGCCGCCCGGGAAAACAATGGGTCATGCGGGCGCGATTGCGTCAGCAGACGGCGGCACGGCGCTTGAAAAAATAGCAGCTTTTGAGAAGGCAGATATTCCGGTTGCAAAAAACCCCGCAGAGATAGTCAGGATAATAATGGATATTTTATAGCATACTCCAGCGATAATCATGAATGATATAAGAAGGATCCGAGGATTGAAAAATGTGCATTTTGGTATTATTATTTAATTCTTATCCTGAAATACTATCTTCATTCGACAATAAGTGAATACTAAATCGTCAATTGTGCCCATGCATGCAGATTTTGACCACAAAAGATTAATAAGGGTACTTACTATAAACGAACTGTAATCCATGACGGGATTAATAGAGGGTGATGAAATCGTCCTTGACCTGCCAGTGTGCAGGAAAATGACGGTTTAGAGATAGCGATGGAATAAAGTTCCGTCTTTAATTACTATCACTCTTGCCGTGAAAACGGCATCTCGAAGGAGAAAATTAAACCATATACAATATGGAGGTAAAGAATAATGAATAATAAAATAACAACAATTGCATTAGCTGCGTTAATGTTATTAATAGTAGCATTACCTGCCGGTGCAGTAATACAGGCAACCAGCGTGGAAATACGCGGCACAGTAGCCTCAGGCACCGCACCAACAATGTGGGACGCTTCCTCATTTGCTGGTTTCTGGTACGATCTCAAGAACAATCTATCATCTGAAACATTGACGGAAACCGCGCCAATTAATGTAAGAGATATCACGGACAATACCTTGTTCTACAATACAACTGCTCGAACCAAGCTATTGAAAGTAGTTGAAAACGGACATAACTCAACTGAATTATTTACTGCATTCCCAGGAGGAAACTA